>NZ_JAILYJ010000001.1 GCF_019793465.1 Rhizobium croatiense
CCAGCAGGCCCATGCCCTCCCAGACGCGCCTGGCGACACGCTCGACGACGACGTCGGAGACCGCCCCATGATCCTTGTGGCCCCACCAGGTCAGCACATCGGTTTCGGCAAGCCGGGCTTCGCTGAGGCCATGTTCCGGCTCCTGCAGCGTCGCAGTCGTCGCCGAGATGGCGGGATCGGCATTCAGCGCATTCGCGATCGTCGTATGCATGCCCTCGGGATAGATGCCGCGGACGATCTCATTGGTATTCTCGTGGATGTTTTCACCCCACACAACGGTGCGTATGGTCACGTCGTTTTCTCCTTGTCGTTAAAACGGATCGAGTCTTGGGAGGAACATCGATCCTGGGAAGCTCAGGCAGCCTGCATGGATTGACGCTCGAGCGCCCGGCCCGAACGATCGAAACGGTGGATGTGGCCGGCAAGCGGGGCAAGGCCAAGCACCTGGCCCGGCTCGTGACGGGAGACACCGGCCTCGCGCACTATGAGCGGCTCGTCTGCCCCGATATCCACATAGACGAAGCTATCGGAGCCGAGGATTTCCGAATGGATGACCGTGCCGCTCCAAACCGGCGACTCGGGCGCGATGCGAACATGCTCCGCGCGCACGCCGATCGTATGGCTGCCATAGGGCTCTGCCAGTTCACCCGACAGGAAATTCATTTTCGGCGAGCCGATGAAGCCGGCCACGAAGAGCGAATTGGGGCTTTCATAAAGCTCCAGCGGCGTGCCGATCTGCTCTACGACGCCGTCCCGCAACACGCAGATCCGATCGGCGAGCGTCATGGCCTCGACCTGATCATGCGTCACATAGATCATCGTCGTGTTGTGCATGCTGCGATGAAGCTTCGCGATTTCGAGCCTCGTCGCGACGCGAAGCGCCGCATCGAGATTGGACAGCGGCTCATCGAAGAGAAAGACCTTGGGATCGCGGACGATCGCCCGGCCGATTGCAACGCGCTGACGCTGTCCGCCGGAAAGCTGCCGCGGCAAGCGCTCGAGGTACGATGAGAGCTGCAGCATGCCGGCCGCCTGTTCGACGCGCTGGCGGCACTCGTCCTTGGTACGTCCTGACAGTTTCATGCCGAAAGCCATATTGTCGAAAACCGTCATATGCGGATAGAGCGCGTAGGACTGGAACACCATGGCGATCCCTCTCTTCGAGGGCGCGTGCTGGTTCACCATCTTGCTGTCGAAGGAGAGGGTCCCCGACGTAATGTCCTCAAGGCCGGAGATAAGCCTGAGCAGCGTGGATTTGCCACATCCCGACGGCCCCACGAAGACCATGAACTCGCCACGGCGGATGTCCATCGTCACGCCCTTGATCACCTCGAAAGCGCCGAAGCTCTTGCGGATGTTCTCCAGTCGTATCTCTGCCATGTCCTACTCCCTCAACCCTTGACGCCGCCGGCGGTCAGCCCCGAAATGATCCGGCGCTGGAATATCAAAACGAGCACCACGACCGGCACGGTGACGATCACCGAGGCCGCCATGATGTTGCCCCAGGGGATTTCGAATTCGCTGTTGCCCGAAAGCAGGGCGATGGCGACCGGAACGGTACGCTGTGTATCCGACGACGTGAAGGTCAGCGCAAAAAGGAACTCGTTCCACGCGGTGATGAAGGCGAGCAGCCCTGTTGTCACCAGCGCCGGCCACATCAAGGGCATGAACACCTGGGTAACAATGACCCATGGCGAAGCGCCATCGACGATCGCCGCCTCCTCGATCTCGATCGGCAATTCGCGCATGAAGGTCGTCAGCACCCAGACGGTGAAGGGCAGCGTAAAGATCATGTAGGAAAAGATCAGCGCGAAGGGCGTGTTGAAGATGCCGATCCAGCGAATGAGTTCGAAGAGGCCCGCAAGGACGGCAATCTGCGGAAACATCGACACCGAAAGGATCGTCAGCATCAACAGCGCCCGTCCGCGGAAATGCACCCGTGCCAAGGCGAAGGAAGCGGTGATCGAAAGCAGGAGCGACGCTGAAACCACAACGCAGGCGATCATCGCGGAATTTGCAAGACTGCGGACGAACCCGCCCTGGCCCATCACGGACGTATAGTTGCCGAACGAGATCGAGGTCGGCCAATAATCGACTTTGAAGAGGGCCGTGCCGGTCTTCAGGCTCGTGAGGATGGCATAGTAGAACGGAAAGACCGCGATGATGACGATGAGCGTGACGAGCAGGTAGAAGAGTGTATTTCTGGCGATCGACAGCAGCATCAGCGTTCCTCCCCGCCGAGCCTGACGCGGCCGAGCCAGATATAGAAGACGGTAACGGAGGCAATGATCAGGAAGAGCACCGTTGACGCAGTGGCGCCATAGGCGAACTTGTCGAAGTCGAACAGGTTCTCGCGTGCCATCACCGACATGGTCTTCGTCTGTGCATTGTTCGGCGTCAGGACATAGATCAAATCGAAGATGCGCATCGCATCCAGCATCCGGAAGATCACGGCAACCATGATGGCCGGCCGGATCAGCGGCAGCGTCAGACGCCAGAACACCTTGACCGGATTGACGCCATCGATCTTGGCAGCTTCATAGATGTCGCCGGGAACCATCTGCAGTCCGGCAAGGATCAGCAGCGCCATGAAGGGCGTCGTCTTCCAGACGTCGACGATCAGCACCGCGACCATCGCTGTCTCAGGATTGGCGGTCCAGGCAATCTTCTCAGTGATAAGGCCGAAGCCGAGCAGGATCTCGTTCAGGATACCGAACTGGTCGTTGAGCATCCAGGCCCACATCTTGGCCGAGACGATCGTTGGGATCGCCCAGGGAATGAGGATTGCGGCTCTTACAATGCCGCGCCCGACGAACCGTGCGTTCAACACCAGCGCGACGATCAGCCCGAGCACGGTCTCGAGCACCACCGAAAGTAAGGTGAACTTGGCGGTGTTCCAGACCGCCTTCCACCAGACCGGATCGGCAAGCAGCCCGCGAAAGACGGTCCTTCCGCTCTTCAGCGTCACCCACGACAGATAATTGTCAAAGCCGACGAACCGCGCGTTACCAAGATCGTTGAGCGACGCATTCGTAAAGCTGAAATAGATCGTTCTGAACAGCGGCCATCCGGCGACGATTGCCAGGATCAGCAGCGTCGGCGCCAGAAACACCCAGGCCGATCGAATGCGCTCGGATCGCAGCTCCGTAGAGGCTCTCAGAATGGAAACCCTCGGTTCAACTGCTTGCGGAACTACGATTTCGGTCATGAAACGCCTATCCCCGTTCGCTCGTCCGAAGTCTGGACCGGCGGCCTGAGGCCGCCGGTCGGAAACCTCACCAGGCGTCGCCCTTGAGGGTCGTCAGGTCGGCTTCGAGAAGTTCGAGGTTCTCGGCAGCCGAGCCGCTGCCGGACAGCGTGTTGTGCACCGCCGTCCAGAACTTCGAAGACACCTCGTTGTACTTCACCTTGGCCGTCGCCGAAGGACGCGGCACAGCGTTCTGGAATATCGGCTTCCAGTTCGGCATGAAGGGCTGCGCGACGGCAACATCCTTGTCGTCATAAAGGTCGGTCAATGTCGGCAGATTGGACAGCTCGACGGCACGCGCCTTCTGAACCTCTTTCGATGCCAGGAATTTTACGAGCGCGATGGCCGCTTCCTGCTTTTCGGAATATTTCGAAACCGCCAGGTTCCAGCCGCCGAGCGTCGAGGACGGCTTGTCGCCGGCGGTCGCTACCGGCAGCGTCATCACGTCGAATTTGCCCTTCACGGCGCTGTCGGCACCATTGCCGAGGGAATAGGCATAGGGCCAGTTGCGCATGAAGACGGCGTTGCCGGTCTGCCAGACGCCGCGCGATTCTTCTTCCTGATAGGCGAGCACGCCGGGCGGCGAGATCGTGCCGATCCAGCTCTTGGCGCGGTCAAGCGCTGCTGCCGCCTTGTCGTTGTTGATCGAGATCGTCCCGTCCGGCTCGACGATCTGGCCGCCACCCGACGACTTTACCCATTCCAGCGCGTTGCAGGTCAGCCCTTCATAGGAATTGCCCTGGAAGACGTAGCCCCAGAGATCCTTCTGTCCGGCCTGGCGTTCCTTGTCCTGAACCTCTTTGGCGGTTGCGGCCATCTCGTCCCAGGTCTTCGGCGGCTGCTTGCCGTATTTCTCGAGCAGGTCCTTTCGGTAAAACAGCGCCGGAGCATCGGTAAACAACGGCAGCGCCACAAGCCGGTCGTTGACTGTCTGCGAGGCGACGATCGACGGGAAAAACTGGTCGACCACGTCCTTGGTGGCATCCTTGAGATCGATGAATTGATCGGCAAGCTGCGGCGCCCAGATGACGTCGGTCTGATAGACATCGATGTCCTTGTTTCCAGCGGCAAGCCACAAGCGATATTGGGAGAACTGCTCGCTGCTCGATGACGGCATGGTGACGATCTTCACCTGATTGCCGGTCTCCTTCTCGAAAATTGCGAGCTGCTTATTCAGGAATTCTATGCTTTTTCCCGTGGTGTTAGCGGCAACTGAAATTTCGGCGGCCCGGATCGGGCCGGCGGCCGCGATAGCGACGCCGAGCGCCGACAAGCCTAATGCAAACTTTTTCATAATCTCCTCCCAGAAATTGAAATCGATTTGGCCAACAGAACATTGCAGAAGGCCACCACGGCGTCAAGCCGCAAATAGAGCACTTTTCAGTTGTTACAAATGGCAATTCTGGCGCTATATACAGCTTAAAAGGCAAGTTCTGACGTCTACGGGCGACATGTTGAGACATCAGTATTGAAATCGATTTCAATTGCCGCCGAATTAGGCGCTTGCCCGTTGCGTATCGCCAGCGCATCGTCCATTGATTGCCGGGACAAAGAAGACACCGATGAAACTTCGTGAATTTGCAAAGCAGCTTGGACTTTCTCCGACGACGGTCAGCCGTGCGCTCAGCGGCTACCCGGAGGTGAGCGAAGCCACGCGTGCCCGGGTTGCGAGCGAAGCAATGCGGCTTGGCTATCGCCCCGATATCAATGCCGTGCGGCTAAAGACCGGGAGAGCCGGAGCGATCGGCGTCATGATGGCGCGCTCGGGAGAAATCCATTTCGCTGAATTCATGTCGGGCATGGCGCAGCGCCTGGAAACCGCCGATACGGATATTCTGATCACGCCTATTACCGCGCATAACGACGACGACGAGATGCAGGCCTACCGACGTCTGGTCGAAAGCCGCCGCGTGGACGCGATCATCATTCATTCGCCTCGTCCGAAAGACCCGCGGATCGAGCTACTGAACAGTCTAGGCCTGCCTTTCCTGGTTCACGGCCGCTCCGAGACGGAACAGGTTCACGCCTGGCTCGATATCGATAATGAAAGCGCGGTGCGGAGGTCCACCGATCACCTGTTCGACCTCGGGCACCGCCGCATCGCCATGATCAATGGCCTCAGGGGCAAAACCTATTCGATCCATCGCGAACAGGGTTTTCGGACCGCCCATCAAGAGCGCGGGCTCATCGCCGATCCCAACATGATGGTCTGCGATAAATTCTCCGACGAGAGCGGTTTTCGTCATGCCCGCTCTTTCCTGGAGAGCGCCAATGCGCCGACCGCCATCGTTGCCGGCTCTACGATGACGGCGCTTGGCGTTTACCGCGCCGTCCGCTCGCTTGGAATGACGGTCGGGCGGGACGTCTCCGTGATCGCCCATGACGACGTCTTCCCTTATCTGACGGCCGAAAATATGGTGCCGTCACTCTCGACAACACGATCTTCCATGCGTGCTGCGGGCACACGTTGCGCCGAGCTGACGCTGCAGCTTATTGCGGGGCGCGCTGCCGAGGAGATCCACGAATTATGGCCGGTCGAGCTGATCCTGCGAGAAAGCACTGCGGCCCCGCGCTGACAGGTGCAGAACTCTGCTTCAGCGGGAGATGGCAACGCCCGCGGCACCTCTCGCACCAGATCTGCGAACCAGCTGGCGATCGGAGTAGGATTTCCCGATCGCAACACCCAACTGCGTTGCGGCCGAAGTCCACTAACCGGCATGGCGTTTCGTTCCACCATTGGCCCTGACGAGCGCCATCAGCATCGGACCGATCGCAAATTCGCCTCTCTCGGTCCTGCGGGTGAGATCGCGGAGATAACCGCCGGGCGAGTTGATATGGCCTCCTCGTTCCAGGATGCAGGCGATCACGGTGGCGGCGTTTTCCGGCCCCATGCCGGCGCAGGCATCCTCATAAGCCGAGGGGCTGACGCCGAGCATCGAGCGCACGACGACGGCGGCCGACATCAGGTCGCGCCAATTGCCGATCGTTCCGCCGGGACCGTAGTCCAGAATGGCGGGGCAGGCCTGCAGGACAAGGCCGAGCGGGAAGGATTTCAGGCTGTGGCCGGCGATAGGATTGGCCGCACTAGGCATTTTGCCACCCGGTCGGGCGTAAGGCCTCGGCGGTTTCAGCCTTTGCTCATCTGACGGCTCGGCCATCCCGTCATTGGTTGTCCCTGCCTTTTCGCCCTGCTTCGTGTCGAAGCTTGGTTCAAGTTCATAAGTGGAGTCGGGGTTTGAATTCTGTTTGTGACGCTCAATTTGAGACTCATTGGCGTCTATTTTTTCTCTTTTAATGTGCCTTTCCAGCAGGTTGACGGCTTCGTCGCGCAGCAGCTCCATCTCGTCGAGCAACGTAGCCAGTTCTTCGACGCCTCCTACCCGCGGAATCCTGGCGACAAGATCGCGAAACATCATCGTCATCTGCTCCCAGTCGCCGGGAACCGCTTCGTCGATAGCCGCCGACACCAGCTTGGAGATATCGCGCCGGCAGACCGTCAGGCGTTCTTTTGTCGCCCGGAGCAGCTCCCGCTCGGCGATCGCCTGCGCCGCGAGGTTTTCAATTTCGACTGCGCGGGCCAGAAGCGGCGCAACGCTGAAACCGAAGGCCTCGCCGATCGCCCCTGCCCTGTCGCGGCGGGCGTAGCGCTTTCCATTCGGGCTGTCCTTGCGCAGGATCAGGCCGGCCTCGACCAGGACGGCAAGGTGACGTCGCAGCGTCGCCGGCGTCATGCCGCGGGCGCGCAGCGAAAGCTGTGCATTCGAGGGAAAGACGATCAGACCTTTCTCCTCGGAGATTTCATCGTCGGGATAGAAGGTCAGCAGCGCATCGAGCACCGTCAGCGCCCGATCGGTTACGCCGAGCGCCGGGCGCGCCTCGCAGATCGCCCGGAACAGCTTCCACTTGCTGCGCTTCATCCCCGGCTCGATGGTCTCGGCCAGCTGCTGGCTTGCCAGCATGCCAAGCGACATCGGCCGCCGCCCAAAGGGCGTCGTCACATATCCACTCTCCATTTGCCTTCACCTTCGTTCAGGCAAAAGAAAACCATCCACCAATTTGGTGCCTAAGACGCTTGACTGTGATTCGTGGAAATGCGATTCTCGATGTGCTTAAGATCTGAGAAGGGCTTCCACGACGGCGTCGTTGGGGGCCTTTTTCTTTTGCGCGCTACGCTCCTCTGTGCTTTTTGAACTCCTGGAACAGGCCTTGCAGCCTTTCCTGGACGAATTGATCGAAACCGGGCGCCGTCTTGCCGTCGAAGACGAAAGTAGCGCCGGATGCTGTCTTCTTGATCATCACAGGCACGCCGCTGACTTCGGATTTGACCGACGCCGGCTTTGGCGCCGGCGTCTTCTTCGTCGCCAAAGCGAATGCCTGGTGAAACCGCTCGTCGCTTGAAATCTTGCGCGCGTCGTCCGCGGACAACTCAGCGATGATCCCGCTGATATCGGCGCCCTCGAGCCGCTCTCCGAACTCCCGCCACCGCCGGCGACCGATATCGGGTGCAGCGCCAATGGCGTTGATCAGCTCCAAGGGCACCTGCCGCAAGACAATCAGCATTCTCGACAGCGCCGCCTTATCCACGCTGAGAGCGGCCATGATGGTGTCGCGCCCGAAGCCGCGTTCCTCGAGCCGCCACGCGAAGAGCGCGCGCTCGATATAGGAAAGGTTGGTCCGGGCGCTGTTTTCCTGTCCCTGGCTTACAACCAGCTGGCCGTCGGTGAGATCGCGAACGACAGCGCGCACGCGGATGCCGATCTCTCGGGTGGCTGCCAGACGGCGATGGCCGTAGGCAACCTGATAGCGCCCCTTTGTCTCGGGATGCGGACGCACCAGGATCGGAACCTGTTGCCCATGTTCGCGGATCTGCTCGACAAGCTCGGCCAGTTCAGCTGCGTCGATCGCCAGGCGGTCGCTGACGAAGGAGGCGTCGATCAGGCCGGGATCAAGCTCGACGATCATCTGGCCCGCCGCAAGCTGCCGTTCCAGCTCGCTCGCCCGTTCCATTTTCTCGGTGATGTTGCCGAGCGTCTTGGTAATGCCGCCGACCGGCCCCCCGACACGCTCCTGCGGCACGAAGCCGGCGATCGGACGTTTGTCGCGCGGCGCGATCGATTCCACCCTTGCCGGGCTCGGAGCGGAGATTTCGATGAGATTCTTGCGCGCCATTTCTATCTCCTTCCCCAGGTGGAGCGAATATGCGCTTCGATCTCACCATTCACGAGATTCAGCGACTCCAGCGCCCGGTCATAGGTTCCGCGCGTGAATTGCGACCGCTCGACCTCATAGAGGGTCTGCTTGGTGACGCCGGCATCGGCGACGGCCGTCGATTTCACCATGGCGTTATGGAGCATGCGATTGCCGAAGATCGCCCGCATGAAGCCGGTCATCTGGCTCTGCGGTCCGTCATTCGGCTCGAACCGCGTCACGAGATAGCGCATCCAGTCGTAGCTGGTGCGCCCGCCGGCCTTCTCGACGACCGACATCAGCTCGCTCGTCATCGTCAGGAACTGCGAC
Organism: Rhizobium croatiense; assembly: GCF_019793465.1. Taxonomy (GTDB): domain Bacteria; phylum Pseudomonadota; class Alphaproteobacteria; order Rhizobiales; family Rhizobiaceae; genus Rhizobium; species Rhizobium croatiense. Next base: position 8,765 of record NZ_JAILYJ010000001.1, read on the forward strand.
ATCGACATGACGTCGAGCATCTGCGGGTGGACCGTGATCAAAACGGAAGTTGCGGCGCAGAGCGCCGACATCGTCAGGAATCCCAGCTGCGGCGGGCAGTCGATGACGACGACATCATAAAGGCTTTCTATCTCCGTCAACACCTCGCCGATACGGGCAAAGAACATCGTCTCCGCCGTCCCCGACGCCATCGCCTTCGGCGTCTCGTGCTCGAATTCCATCAATTCGAGATTTCCCGGAATGAGATGCAGATTGGGCGTGTATGTGGCGCGCACGATATCCGCGATCGGGCGTGGTGCCTCGTATCGGATCGCCCCGTAAATCGTCTCGCCTTCGCCGACGTCGAACTCCGGCTGATGACCGAAAAGGGCAGATAAGGACGCCTGCGGATCGAGATCGACGGCAAGCACGCGATAGCCGCGGAGAGCCATGAACTGCGCCAGATGTGCCGCCGTGGTGGTCTTGCCCGAGCCGCCCTTGAAATTCATGACGGAGACGATCTGGAGCTTTTCTCCGGGCCTGCGGACCGGCACATATTTCGGCGTTCCGTTTCGCTCGTCGAGAACTCGGCGGATCCGGTCCATGTCGATTGCGCTGTAAAGCCGACGTCCGTTTGCAAGCGGATCGGGCCCGTGGCCATCCGCAGCGACCTGCCTGAGATAACCTTCACCGATGCCGATGAAGGCTGCGGCTTCCGCAGGCGAGAAGGTCCTGATCGTCTTCTGGGAAAGCGGCGGAAAGATTTTCGCCTGATGCTGCTGAAGTTGATAGGACAACTCCTTCGCATCTGTTGCCAGAAGCGACGGGAGATGCTCTTGATCGTCTTGAAGAGCAAGACTCGGCTGCATGATCGTTTTCCCAGGTAACTGCGCAATTTTGAACGAAAGCGCTTCAGTTGCGCAGTTACTATATGCCGCGATTCGTGACCGAATTACAAATGCTTAACCAAACCACGCCGCGACGCACACCAAACAGGTTCCGGAATCTGGCAAATTCGCGAACGGATCGGCGGGTGATTCGCATCCGCGCGGGGGCTGAAGAGCAAGGCCTAGGCCATCGGTTATGCACATGAAATTCATGAAATTTTTGCGAGGCCGCGGGCGGAATGGAAAGGCCCGAGCCGACTATTGCCCGTCATCCTTCAGATAGTTGTTGCCGTTGATCACCAGAAGCCCATCCGAACCCTTGTCCGGCCCGAAAATGCTCAGGCTCTCCGTCTTACCGCTCGCGTCAGTCAGATCGAGGCGATAGCCGGAAAGCCTATAGCGTCCGCTGGAGCCGGGCCGATCGCCTGACGCGGTCACACCCGTCCGCGACTCGCCGATTTCGTTCGTCATTGAGACGCCGGACCAGCGGCTGCGTTCGAAGGTGCCGTTTTTATGCAGCGTCAGCGTATTGCTGGAGGCAACCGATCCCGACGAGGTCGCAGTCATGCCGCTCGAAGCGAAGTTGTAGACCCATTCGCCGTCGAGCTTGGCGCCATCCTCGAACGGCGGCACCGCACGATACTCTTCTTCGTCGATCACCAGGTCGTCGCCTTTTTTGGAAAACGGCTTCGTCTCGATCTCGATCGTGCCGTAGGCAGAGGTGACGCTGCGCGTTTCGATCGATCCGCCGGAGGAGAAGAAACCACCGCCGATGAGTTTATAAAGGCCGCAGTCGGAGGGGTTTTCCGTGCAGTGCTCGGTCATGCTGCGGCCGCCCTTCGGCAGCTCCGTGCTGAACAGGCCCTTCGGATCGAACATGGTGATCTCGCTATCGGAATAGAAATCCACGCCGCCGAAGAGATTCGGGCGGACACCGGTATCGAGATGAGTGAAAACGCCATCGAGCCCGCCGTCGTCGCTCGCGGGAGCGAGATCGAAATCCGTGTCCGAAGGGTCAAGCTTCACCGAACGCACGAGAGCCTCGAACTCGGCCTTGGCGCTTTGGCTTCTGTCGCCTTTAAGGTTCAAGAGCACGAGCTGCAGATAGGCCTGCCGCTCGCCACTGGCGATGCCGACGACGATCTGGCTGATGCTGACATTCTTCTGGTGGACGCAGCAGCGTTCCTCCACTCGGATATCGTGGCCGTTTATCGTGACGCCATAATATTTAATCAGGATATCTTCCTTGGCCATGTCGGGCAGCGTTGCGACAAAGGTCTTCACTCCGGCCGAAAGGGAATTGCGCCCTCTCGCAAGCGGCTTGGTTATCTGGATCAGAGCGCTGCCGCGCTTGTCATCCCCGGTTTCGGGAAAATCCTTCTGCAGCATGAAAAGATCGCCTTTGCCGGCCTTCCTCCAGCCGGAAGCGGCATCGGGCAGCGTCACCGTCAGCCCGCCAATATCGGCGGGCGCGGCAAACGCCTGCGGGCAGGATAAAAGGCAGAAGAGGACAACAACGAGTTCCAAGACCGATCTGATCCCACGGGTCCGCTCGATGTCCCTATTGCCCATGCGCCCCTCCCCTGCCGTTTCGGCGACCGCCGGCGGGATTTGGAGCTGGACCGGAGCTTTTCAACCCTGGGCTTCATGAAGATTTATTGAATGTGCCGCACGCCGCAAAGCGCCGGCTTAAAAATCGGGCGATATCAATATCAGCGAGGGGAAATAAGTGCGGTAGCGCCCGACATCCCGCGTCAAGAGCGGCAGTTGCTGCACGGCTGCATGAGCGCCGATGAAGAAATCGGGCAGCACACCGGTGCGTGATCCACCTGCCTGGCGATATTGCGTGAAGACTTTACCGGCAAGGAACAGGGCGGCCTTCGGCATCGGCGCCATATCGAGGCCGGCTTCCTCGATAAAAGCTTCCAAAGCTTCGATCCTGTCGTATCGCACCGCAAGTTCGGCGTAGATGACGTCGTTGACCAGCAAGGGGCCTTCTATGCTCGCCGTCTCGAGCTGGGCAATCGACCAGTCTGCCCATTCCGGGTCGTCCGTCACGAGATCCAGAAGAACATTGGTATCTATAAGCGTCACGGTTCGCCGCGCGTCAAAGCCATGATGGCATCTGTATCGAGGCCTTGTCCGGCATGGCCGCGCAGCCTCTCGAAGCGGCTGGCCGGGCGTTTCTTGTCGGCGCGCACGAGAACCACGCTGCCATCGGCAGCGCGATGAAAATCGACCTTGCTACCGGGAACGATGCCGAGCATGTCTCGGACCGGCTTCGGAATGGTTACCTGCCCCTTCGCAGTAACGGTCGTGGCCATTCTGGCACCTTTGTAATACTCTCCTTTCGAAGGGTATTACCTCGCGCTGCAAATTTCAAGCCGGCCGTTAGGCGGCCATCGATTGGAAGAGCCAGTCGGAGAAGGTCTGGCTCGCCGTGCGTGCGCCAGCACCGGGAAGCAGTACATCGCCGGTCAATTCGACGTCGAAATAGGAAACAGCTGGATCGGTCGTCACCGGCCGTTGGTCTTCGTTTGCGGCGAGATATATTCGCGCGATTTCGTCGATGCCGAACTGTTCCGGGCCGCCGATCTCGACAATATCGCCGACGGGAGCTCCCGCTGCCAGCTCCATCAGAAACGCGGCGACGTCACCGGCCGCGACCGGCCTCATCGCCGCCGGTGGCAACCGAAGGACGTCGCCATCGGCACCGATGTCGATCAATCCGCTGATGAGTTCGTAAAATTGCGTCGAGCGGAGGATCGTATAGGGTCGGCCGGACGCACGGATGAGATTTTCCTGCACCATTTTGGCGCGGAAATAATCGCTTTCGACGAGGTAAGGCGTGCCGACGACGGAGAGCGCGAGATAATGCCTGACGTTGGCACCGGCCGCAACGGCGAGCAGGTTCTTCGTCGATGTCCTGAAAAAATCACGCCGAACTGTCGCCGAATGATGCGGCATTGGTGACATCGATGACGATTTCGTTTCCCGCTATCGCCGCTTCGAGGCCCCTGCCCGTCACCGTATCGACGCCAAGCGATAAGGATGCGGCGGTGACATCGTGGCCCGCCCGGCGCAACTTCGCCGTGAGTTGCGTTCCGGCAACGCCGCTTGCTCCCGCTACCATGATCTTCATATCGGCACCCTCTCCATCTCTGCCCAATGCCCGCGGTTGGGCCGACAATGACCGTAAAGTTGGAGACCTTCCATCGTGCCTGAGGTCCGGCGTCCTACCCCTTGAGCATAGTGGAGCCAGCCTCCGGTATAGGGTGCGCCATCGGATAAAGCGGTCCCCCGCATCCCTCTTCGCTCCAATATCCGGCTACATCCCCGCGCAATGCATGGGTTTCCATGAGTTGCGGTTGTGGTGAGGCAGGATTACGGTTCGTAACATGAGCTCGCCGGCCCCAAAATCAAAAACCATCGCAGAAAATGCTGACGACCCCCCGGTTATTTCCGTCCGGCAGGAGCAGTTGATGATGAGCGTCTGGTCGCACCGTCCGAAGCTTTTGCATCTGGGCTTCTTTGTTGCGGCTTATGTGCTTGCCTGCGGCTTTGCTCAGTCTCTTGCGATCGTGCCTGGAACCGGCATTTCCATCTGGCCGGCGAGCGGACTTTTCATCGCGACGCTTATTCTCAGCTCCGGCTACAGCTGGCCGTGGTGGGTACTGGGTGGCTGCCTGGCAGAGATGTTCAGCAATGTCCTTTGGTTTCACAGCCCACCCATCGCCGCCTTCCTGATTTATGTCGGCAACGCCCTGGAAGCGCTGGTGGGAGCCTGGCTCGTCAACCGCGCCCTGACACGGCCGGTGCGGCTGGAAAGCCTGCAGGAAGTCCTTGCTTTCGTCGCGCTGGGCGCCGGGGTTGCCCCGATCGTCAGCGCGACTCTGGGAAGTGCGACGCTTGCCTGGTTCAGCATCCTGTCACAATCCTTCGTGACGGCATGGCCTCTGTGGTGGATCGGCGATGCTACCGGCGTCCTCATCGTGGCGCCGCTGGCGCTGGTCGTGCTCCACAACTGGCGGGGCAGACCGCAGCTTTCGACCACACAGTGGATGGAAGCCTGCGTTCTCGGCCTGATATTTCTAGCCATTGCCGCTCTTTCGCTGAGCGGCTACCTGCCTTTCGCCTATATCATCATGCCGCCGCTTCTGTGGGCCGCGGTCCGCTTCGAGTTCAAGGGCGCGGCGGTGTCACTCGTGCTGCTGGCGCTGATAACGGCAATCTTCACGATAACGGGCGCCAGCCAATTCGCCGGCGATCCGGAGGCCCAGAAACACAAGCAGATCATGCTGCAGCTCTTTCTGGCCATCTCGGCGCTTTCGGCGCTCATTGTCGCCGCCATTTCCCGTCAACATCAGCTGGCAGCGCTTTCGCTGCGCCAAAGCGTGGAAGCGTTGCGCGAACGGGAACGTGAGCTCTCACAACTCGTCGACATGGTCCCGGCCCAGATCAGACGGCTGACACCGACAGGCGAGCCTGTCTTCTTCAACAAGCGCCTGATCGACTTCTTCGGCCTCGACGTCGGCGACATGGATCAGCCGGGCGTGAGCCGTCTCTCGGCCGTCATTCATACCCTGGTTCATCCCGATGATGCACCGAGGCTGCTTCAGACGGTTCATCGTTCCCTCGTCAGCGGCGATCCCTTCTCGATCAAATACCGCATGCGCCGCTTCGACGGAGCCTATCGCTGGGTCGACGGTCGCGCCGAGCCGCTGCGGGACCAGAACGGCACGATCACGCAATGGTACGTCATCTCTGTCGATATCGACGATGAGATGCGCGCGCAGGAGGCGTTGCGCGAGCGGGAACGCGAGCTCTCGCAACTGGTGGACATGGTTCCGAGCCTGCTCTGGCGGCTTGATCCGGACGGCACACCGACCTTCTTCAACCAGCGCCTGATCGATTTTCTCGGTCTCGATATCATCGATATGGAAACGCCCGGTGTGAGTCGGCTTGCGGCCCTGATCGAGGCCGCCGTCCATCCTGACGATGCCGCCGGCCTTACCGAAGCACTCCACCATTCCCTCGCCACCGGCGAACGCTTCTCCAAGCAATATCGCCTGCGGCGCGCCGATGGTGTCTATCGCTGGGTCAGAGGCAGCGCCGAGCCGCTCAGGGACGAGAACGGGCGGATCATTCAATGGTACGGCCTGACGCATGACATCGACGATCAATTGCGCATCGAGGAGGAGCTGCGCGAGAGAGAGCGCTCGCTCTGGCGGATCGTCGAAACCCTGCCGGCAATGATCGATTGCGCGGCTCCCGACGGAGAACCGGTATACCGCAACCCCCAGCTGCGCGACTTCCTCGGTTATAAGCTGGAAGAACTGGACGGCAAGGGAAAGACCCGGCTGGACGGCACGCTCGACGCCGGCGTTCATCCCGACGACGTGGCGAGCGTCAAATTGGATTATGCCCATTCATTGCGCACCGGCGAGCCCTATGCGCGCCGGCATCGTCTGCGGCGGTTCGATGGCGAATATCGCTGGGTCGAGACACGCGCTGCGCCGATGCGCAATGCCGAGGGCGTCATCGTCCAGTGGAATGTCATCTGCCTCGATATCGACGGCGAAGTTCGGGCGGAGGAAGATCTGCGTCAGGCGCGAGAGGGCCTTGCGCGGGCGAGCCAGGTGGCGAGCCTTGCCGAGCTTTCGGCCTCGATCGCCCACGAGGTGAACCAGCCGCTCGCCGCCGTCGTCGCAAACTCGCATGCCTGCCAGCGCTGGCTGATGGCCGACCCTCCGAATATGGAGCGAGCGCAGAGGACGGTCGAGCGCATCATCCGCGATGCCAACTCGGCGGCGGATGTCGTCAGCCGTATCCGCGCCCTGTTCAAGCAATCCGCAGACAGGAGGGTCCATACGGCGCTTTCGGGAGTCATCAGCGAGGCGCACAACCTGATGGCGGACGAAGCGGTGCGCCGGCGCGCCCGGATCGAGGTCGCGGTCGATGGCAACCTTCCACTCATCGCCGTCGATCGCATCCAGATCCAGCAGGTTCTGATCAATCTCATCCGCAACGGCATCGAGGCGATGGACGCCATTGCCGGCGACAAGGTGATCGAGATGCGCGTGCACCATGTGGGCAATGCCATCCAGACCGAAATCAGCGATCGCGGCCGGGGGATCGAGTTTCCCGAGAAGATGTTCGAGCCGTTCTTCACGACCAAGGAACACGGCATGGGCATGGGTCTGGCGATCTGCCGCTCAATCGTCGAGCTGCATGGCGGACGATTGTGGGCAGAGAAGAACAATCCGCACGGAGCAACGTTGATCTTCACCTTGCCGATAGAAACGAAGGCGGCATCATGACGGCCGATGACCATATCGTCTTCATCGTCGATGACGATGAACGCATCCGTGAAGCGCTCGGCGAGCTGCTGGATTCGCACGGCATGCGCGCCGTTGCCTTTGAATCGGCCGGCGACTATGTGAGAGCAGACAAGCCCGATATGCCCGCCTGCCTCATCCTCGATATCGAGCTGCCCGACATTAACGGCCTCGATCTGCAGAGGCAGATCGCCGACAGGGACCATCCGCCGATCGTCTTCATTACCGGGCATGGCGACATTCCCTCCTCCGTGCGCGCGATCAAGCATGGTGCAGTGGATTTTCTGACCAAACCGTTCAGTGACGCGGACCTCTTAAAGGCAACCCATGCGGCACTCGCCGAGGATCGGGAAAAGCGATCGGGACGCGCCGAGCTCGACATGCTGAAACGACACTATCTCGACCTGACGCCGCGCGAGCGGGAGGTGCTGCCGCTCGTGGTCAGCGGTCTTCTCAACAAGCAGGCGGCAGCCGAACTCGGGATCAGCGAAGTCACCCTGCAGATCCATCGGAGAAATGTGATGCAGAAGATGGCGGCGGCCTCGCTCGCCGATCTCGTGCGGATCGCGGAGAAACTGGAAATACCGATTACCCACTCGCGCCGGGTGGGGGGGAATTGAACATGAACGAGACAAGACATGTGGTCGCAATTGTCGATGACGATCCAAGACTGCTGGAATCGATGGGCGACCTTCTGGAATCGGCCGGTTACGTGGCCCGCGGTTTCCCGTCGGCGGGCTCGCTGCTCGTCAGCGGGCTGTCGGACCTCGACCTGCTCATCACCGATATTGGAATGCCTGGCATCGACGGCTTCGAGCTCCGTGACCTGGTGAGAAAATCGCGTCCCGAGTTGCCGGTGTTCCTGATCACGGGCCGCCACGAGATCGCCGATCAAGGCCGCGCTCAGGGAGGCGGTGGATTCTTCCGCAAGCCCTTCGATGCGCAGGCCCTGCTGACGGCTATCGCCAATGCTTTACGTGAATCGAGAGATGGAGGGTGACATGAGAGTTGACCAGCCGTTGCTGCGGAGATCGGCGCCGTTATCATTGCAATGCAGATATCAAGAGGACCAGCCGCTCGTCATTATCGTCGATGACGACGCATCGGTACGTGAGGCCCTGTCCGAGCTGATCTTGTCGGCGGGTTTTCAGCCGGTCAGTTTTGCCTCGACTCGAGAATTGCTTGACGCCGACATATTGGAAAACCCCGGCTGCCTGATCCTCGATGTGCGCATGCCGGGGGCAAGCGGCCTTCACCTGCAGAGCCAGCTGGCCGAAAACGGCATTTCCAAGCCGATCATTTTTCTGACCGGCCACGGCGACATTCCGATGACCGTCCAGGCAATGAAGGCGGGTGCTGTGGATTTTCTCACCAAACCGGTGCGGGATCAAACGCTGCTCGACGCCGTCACTGCGGCCATTGCGATGGATGCCGAACGACGGGCCGAAGCCGCAATCGCCAAGCGCAATGTCAAACGCCTGGAGACGCTGACACAGCGCGAGCGCGAAGTTCTGCACGAAGTGGCGCGCGGACGCCTCAACAAGCAGATCGCCTTCGATCTCGGCATCAGCGAGGTAACGGTCAAGCTGCATCGCAGCAATGTCATGCACAAGATGGAGGCCGCCTCGATCGGTGAACTGATCCGGGCCTGGGAAACGCTGCCGGCGCAAATGCGGCAAGCCGGCTCGCGTTAAAGCGCGTCGCATCAAAATTGATTCATGCTGCGCGCTTGAGCCCTTTGTTTTGATGCATGTCGTTGTCCCGGAACCGCTGCACATTTCCGGGCGACATGCATTCGCTCTTTTTGCCTGACGCTTTCCAATAACGAAGAATACCGGCCACGCACGCGAGCTTCCTGTCCATTTTATGCGCGTCGTATCCGATTCGCGTTGAAAAAGACGACGCGGCGCCGGCAATGGGTTTCGGCTTCGCACCCATGCGTTATCTCTAAATTAAAGCTCAAGGATATGACCTCATGTCCGGCTTGATTCCATAAGGAGATCGCGCCTGAACAATCGATCGTCAGCCACGCCTTCCCCAGAAACCAACGCTTTCGACATCGAAGCAACCTTCTTGTCGGCCATGGGGAACGCCAAACGACTGCACATTCTGCATCTGTTGACCGAGGGAGAGGTGTCGGTGACAGATCTGGCCGATGAAGTGGGATTGAGCCAATCTTCGACTTCCCAGCATCTGGCAATTCTTCGAGAACACGGACTCGTGCAGACGCGAAGGGCTGCCCAGACGATCTATTATTCCCTTCAATCCGACACCGCGAGGACGATGCTCGATACGCTCGCCGATATCTTCGGATCGCGCCGTCACTCCGCGGGAGACCGCGTCCGAGCCGGGCAGCTGACGAAATGACCATGTTGCTCTTGCCGCTCAATCCCTGATGAACGTTTGATGTACGCCTCCTAGACCAGGGTGTGGTTACGCCTCCATTGCGAATGGAGATAATGAACCACATCAGCAACGGAAGGGTCAGGAGAAGGCGATCATGGACGTCTATGAGGCAGTCACAAGCCGACGGTCGGTGCGCGGGTTCAAAGACAAGCCCGTGGCACGGGAGACACTCGAGCGCGTGCTGTCCGCCGCGGCTTGGTCGCCGTCAGGATCGAACATCCAGCCGTGGAACACTTACGTGATGACCGGCGCGTCGCTGGCCGAGCTCAAGACATCCGCCATCGAGCGCGTGGCCCACGGCGACCCCTGGGACAAGCGGCAGTACGAGATGTACCCCGCCGCGCTCAAGTCCCCTTACGGAGAGCGCCGATCCGCCTTCGGCAGGGAGCGCTACAGCGCGCTCGGCATTACCCGCGAGGACTGGGAGGCGCGCCAGCGGGCGGCAATCGCCAACTGGAACTGCTTCGGCGCGCCCGCCGCCCTGTTCTGCTACATCGACCGTGACCTGGGCCCGCCCCAATGGGCCGATGTCGGCATGTATCTGCAGACCGTCATGCTGCTGCTGCGCGCCGAAGGACTGCACAGTTGCCCGCAAATGGCATGGTCACAGGTTCGCGAGACGGTTGCGGAAGCCCTGTCACCGCCGGACGGGCTCATCCTCTTCTGCGGCATGTCGATCGGGTACGAGGACCCCGCAGTCAGTTTTGCCCGGACGGGCCGCGCGCCTCTCGCCGAGACGGTCACTTTCGTCGATGAGTAATACCTGCGCTCAAGGAACAAGAGACCCCTTCCATGCTTCCTGCGTATGATGTCCTTTATCATCCGCAATATTGGAGAACGCCATGACCACGCATAAAGTCGGTTATCTCATCGGCAGCCTCGCCAAGGGCTCGATCAATCGCAAGCTTGCCAAGGCGCTGGTGCGGCTCGCCCCGCCGGAACTTGAAATGTCAGAGATATCCTTCAAGGATCTGCCGCTCTATAGCTACGACTATGACGCCGACTACCCTCCGGCCGGCAAAGCATTCAAGGCGGCAATCGCGGCCGTCGACGCCGTGTTGTTCGTCACGCCCGAATACAACCGATCCATACCCGGCGGGCTGAAAAACGCCATCGACTGGGCAAGCCGCCCCTACGGCACCAACTCGTTCACGCGCAAGCCGTCAGCGGTCATCGGCACCTCGCCGGGCGCGATCGGCACCGCAGTCGCCCAGCAGAATTTGCGCAGCGTGCTCAGTTTCTGCAATTCTCCCCAGATGAATGCCCCGGAAGCCTACATCCAGTTCACACCCGGGCTGATCACCGATGACGGCGAAGTCACGAACGAGGCCACCGCCGACTTCCTTCGCAAGTTCATGCAGGACTTCCATGTCTTCATTGCAAGGGTTCGCTCAGTGCTGCCGAAAGATGCTTAGAGCATAAAAGAAGCTGGCCGCTCATGCGGCAGCAGCCAGTTTTCGGTTTTCAAATGACGTCTTTAAGCGAAGGCGTAGGAGCCGGCCGGCCGCTTCGGCACGCGCCGCTGCCAGTGGGACAACGGCCAAGAATGAACGAGCGGAGTTGACGTCAATCCGGCCGACACTACACGATCCCATTGTGTGAAACCCATCTACGGCCTCAGACAGGCGATCGGCAATCCATTTCAGCACGCGTGGGCAGCATTGGCGTATTGGCGTCGAACACAACCGCTGCGGTTTTTGCCGGAATTTTCTATAGCCGATTGGCGCGCAACAAAGTGTCACGAGACAGATATCCCGCAAGCGTCCCATCGGCTGACCTGACATGGAGGCCCGGCATCTCGCCGGAGAGGATGAGCGCCAAGGCGTCGTGGACCGTGGCGCCAGCGGCGATCTCGGCATCGCCGTTGGACGGTTCCGGCCCGGTCATGATCGTCGATACAGCAATCAAACTCAGCCTCTTTATGGCTCGGTCGGGGCCGAGGAAGTTCTCGACGAATTCGTTGACGGGACGCGCAAGAATTTCCTGCGGGCTATCATATTGAAGAAGGCGGCCATCCCGCATGATCGCGATGCGATCGCCCATCTTGATGGCCTCGTCGAGGTCGTGCGTGACGATGACGACGGTCTTCTTCACCTTCCTGAGAATATCGCGGAATTCGTCCTGAAGCCGAACGCGGGTGATCGGATCGATCGCGCCGAACGGTTCGTCCATTAGCATGATTGCAGGGTCGGCGGCGAGCGCGCGCGCGAAACCGACGCGCTGACGTTGCCCACCCGACAATTCGTGTGGCAGGCGCTGCCGCATGATGGCCGGATCAAGTCCCACCAGATCCAGGAGCTCATCGACCCGGCGATCGCTGCGCGCCTTTTCCCAGCCGAGAAGCCGCGGCACGGTCGCGACATTGCGTGCGATCGACATATGCGGAAACAGACCGACCTGCTGGATGACATAACCGATGCTGCGGCGCAGCTCTCTCTGATCGACCCGGGCGATATCTCTGCCATCGACCAGCACCCGTCCCGCCGTGGGTGTCTCCAATTGATTGATCATGCGCATGGTCGTGGTCTTGCCGCAGCCCGAAGGACCGATCAGGGCAACCGTCGTGCCGGTTTCGATCAGGAGATCGAGATTGTCGACCGCATGCTGGCCGCTTCCGTCGTAATTCTTCGTAACATGGTCGAGATGAATCATCCTGATATCCGCTTTCGGCCGCTTAGCGCCGTTGAGTGAAGACGCGCTCCAGGGCGCCGAACGCCAATTCCGCAAAGATCGCCAGCAGGGCTATCGGGACCGCTCCGACGAGAAGGCGCGGCATGTTCATGATGGCAATGCCGGCATTGATGAAATCGCCAAGCCCGCCGCCGCCGATGAAGGAGGCCAGCGCCGCCCCGCCGATGACCTGGATGGCACTCGTCCTGACGCCTGACAGGATCGCGGGAACGGCCAGAGGAAGTTCGATCTCCCACAGCATCTGCCTGGCGCTCATGCCCATTCCGTCGGCCGCATCGATCACCGAGGCGTCGATCTCCCGGATGCCGATGATCGTGTTCAACAACAATGGCGGCACGGCAAGGACGATCAGGGCGATCACCGACGGCAACAATCCGATGCCGAGAAAGGGCATCGTCGCCGACAGGATCGCAAGGCTCGGTATGGAGCGCAGGGCGCCGGCGATATTGACCACGGCAAAGGCAGCGCGAGGTGCCCGTGCGACGACAAATCCAAGTGGCACGGCAATGACGAAGGCGATGCCGAGCGATAGGACGCACATCAGCAGATGGCGATTGATAGCGTTGAAGAAAGTGCCGGAGTTGTTGAAGATCCAGCTGAATGCATCGATCACGATCATGCCGCTTTACCTCCACTGCGCCGACGCAGCAGCTTTTCGAACGATGCAAAACAGTAGTCGGCAAAGAGCGCCAGAAATGACGTCAGCAGCCCGCCTGCTATGATCTTTTCAGGAAACCGCTGGTCGATACCTTCGAAAATGATGACGCCGAGCCCGCCGGCATTGATATAGGCGGCAACGGTCGCGATGCCGATGACCGTCACCATGGCGATGCGGATACCGCCGACGATATAAGGCATCGCCAGCGGCAGCTCGACTTCCCAGATCCGCCGTGCCGTGCCGTAGCCCATGCCATTGGCAGCTTCGAGTATGTCACGCGGAATTGCCTGGAAGCCCATGCCGATATTGCGGATCAGGATCATCAGCGAGTAGGCGGCAAGACCGGTAATAGCGGGCGCCGCCCCGATACCCATGATGGGAATGAGGAGCGCAAACAGCGCCAGACTAGGCACCGCAAACAGGATACCGGTGACGATGACAATGGCCGCAAAACTCCGCGGCCGCCTTGCCGCCCATATCCCGACGATCAGCGAGATCACCAGGGCAATGCCGACCGAGGAAAAAACGAGATAGAGATGCTCCAACAGCGCTTCGAGTAGCCGGTCGAGATGTTTAGGGACCCATTTCATTGTCGAGACCTTCGCGTCCGAGCGCTCGTTCGCCTGTCTACCATGCGATCCCCAATCTGCGATCGGCGTCGCCGGCTCTCTGCGGCAGGACATCGTAGGCGGACGGAGCGACCGCCGAAAATCGTCTGAGGCCGAGTCGTTCCAAAACCGCCGTTCCCTCGGGTGTTTTATGCAACGTCACCAGGCTCCGCTGTAACGCTGTGGCGAGATCCGCGGGTAATGTTTGTGCAGCAACCAATAGCGGAGCGGGAAGCGGATCGGTCGTCGCAAGAACATGCAGACCATCGATCGCGTCGTGTTCGTGCATCGACAACAATTGAAAGGCATAAGCGTCGATCGCGCCCGCATCGATCCTGCCATCCTTGAGGGCTGCGACGATGCCTGAAGGATTGAGCAGCGGTCCAACCGTTGTGCTCTGCTTCATCTTGCCGGGAAACTGGCCGGCGAGGTAGGAGCGCACCGCGTGGTAACCCGATTGGGAATCACGCACGGTCCAGCCCCAGCGTGCCGCAGCAAGATCCGCCACCGCGTTCACCGGGCCGGTGGAGGCGACGAGGATGTGGCTGGCATAGAGCGGCTGATCCAAAGACCATGCCTCGCTCGAGACGGGTGCGGCAAGCACAGTCGGCCTTGCTCCTTCAGGCATGCGTGAAAACGGATAGCCGCACATGAAGACCGCGCCCATGTCCGGCCTCGCCCACAATTCCGACAGGGGGGCTGGCGCTGCATGAGCGATGATCTCGAGCTCGATGCCGGAACGCTCGCTGACCAGCGCAAGCAGCGTGTCCCACAGGCCGCGAATGCGCGGACTGAGATTATACATTCTCGAACAGGCGATCGGCTTGGACATCACCATGGCAATTATGCGAACCGCAGGCGCTGGCCGATATTCATCTCTCTGGCCTTCTCCACCATGGCAGCACCGAGCGCCACGTCGGTCGTGCTGAGGCCGCGGTGCCAGAACAGGATCGTCTCCTCGTCGCTCTCGCGGCCGGGTTTCATGCCGCAGACGATCTGGCCGATTTCGGCATGCAAGTTCTCGGCCGTCACCTTGCCCTCATCGACGTGACGACGAAGCGCTCCGAACGGCTTGCCGGGGCCGCATTGTCCCCAGTCATCGACGACGACCTTGTCGATGATATCGGTGAGATCGAATTCAAGCGCGCTCATCGTGCCATAGGGCACGACGAAGGCTCCCTTCTTCACCCATTCGGTCTTGAACAGCGGCGCCGGTTCCGGCAGGCGGCTGGCCTCGACCATGATATCGGCGCCCTTGAGGCAATCCTGCCAATTGTCGGTGACGATGATCCTCTTGCCGAGATCCTTCTCAAGACGCTTTGCGAAGGCATCGCGACTTTCCGGACGGCGCGAATGCACGCGGATTTCATCGAAGTCGAAAAGATGATCGAGAAGGCGGACATTCCAGTAAGAGGTTCCGCGGGCACCGATATGGCCGAGAATCTTGCTGTCCTTGCGGGCGAGATATTTTGCGCCGAGGGCGGTCACGGCGCCCGTGCGCATGTCGGTGATATCAGTTGCGTCGATGATGGCCTTCGGCACGCCCGTGTTCGGGTCGAACAGGTTGAGGACCGCAAGCTCCGAAGGCAGGTCGACTTTGTAATTGTCGACGAAGTCACCGACCACTTTGACGCCGGCATAGTTCAGCGCTTTGACATAGCCGCGAAGCACGTTGAAATGGCCTTTGTCGGAGCTCTCCGGCACAAGATGGACGCGCGGCTCGATGACGGTTTCGCCCCTGCCCTGCGCATCCAGCGCCTTCGCCACAGCATCGAGAATCTCGTCATTCGTCAGCGCCAGTGCCTTGGCATCGAGGGCGTTGAGGTAATCGATCCAGATTTCCTGCATTTCCTGCTTCTCCACATTCCTGCCCGGCTGCTGAACGGACGGATTTCGAACAAAACCCTATGAAGGATGACCGCGCCAGGTCGCGGCCGGATTGATATCCGGCCGCGGGGCATGACAATCACTTCGGCAGCAGGCCGTTTTCCTTGAGGAAATCGACCGCCACGTCCTTGGCTTCCTCGTGATCGGTCTCGACCTTGGCATTGAGGACCCGCATTTTCTCATTATCGAGATGGGTGCCGACCGCTTCCAGCAGTTCGGCAACTTTCGGATTGGCCTTCAGCACGTCCTGGCGGACGACGGGGGCCACGTAGTAGGGCGGAAACAGACCCTTGTCGTCTGCCAGCGGCACGAGGTTCTTCGAGCCGATCTGCCAGTCGGTCGCCGCACCATTGGCGACGTCAATTTCCTTTTGTTCCAGCGCATCATAACGAAGACCAAGCTTGGCAAACTGCTTGAACTCCTTGAACTCGGCGTCGTAAACACGCTTCAGGCCGGGCAGCCCGTCGGCGCGGTCCGGAAATTCAGCGCCGCCACCGAAGACCAGGGTCTTGGAAACCTTGGCGAGATCCGACAGGCTCTTCAAGTTGTTGGCCTGCGCCGTTTCCTGCCGGACCACGATGACATAGCCATTGTTGATGCCGCTCGGCTTCAGCCAGGTGAGGTTGAACTGCTTGGCGTAGAAATCCTTGACCTGCGTGTAGACCTTGTCGGCATCGGTCGACATCTCACCCTTGACGACGGAAGCGAGCGCCGTGCCGGTATATTCCGGATAGAGATCGATCTCGCCGGCCACCAATGCCTGGTGAGCAATCAGCGTGCCGCCGAGATTGATCTTGCGCTCAACAGTGACGCCGGCATTTTCCAAAACGGCGGCGTACATTTCGGCAAGGATAAACTGCTCGGTGAAATTCTTGCTGCCGACCTTGATGGTCTCTGCGGCTGCAGGCTGGAACATGGCGGCTGCCATGATGCCGGCTGCAAGGATGCATTTTGTCCAATTTTTCATAGTCATTCCCTCTTGTTGACTTTTCAATGAACGAACCGACAGCATTCCCCAGAATAACCGTCAGCATGACCGGTCGGCGCCCTGCCCTTCTTGCCGGGGCAGTGGCGAACCGGCTTATTGCGGGCCAGGCCCGATCAATGCGGCAATTGTCGCAAAATCCGGCCCTTGCGCGCGATCCTCTTCAAGCGGCGGGACGTGGTTGCGTACGAAAGCATAGGCTTGCGCCGATCCCTTGCCCAATTCGCCTGAGACGCCTCTGAGCTCGACGGCCTGTACCGAGGCGATCAGTTCGATAGCGATCAGATAGCGCAGGCGCTCGATGATCGCCTGCGTCTTTGCCAAAACGCTCGGGGCCATCGACGCCTGGTCTTCGATGCCATCGGCGACGGGAAGGGGCGAAAGCGAAACGGGCATGGCCAGATGACGGATTTCGGCTTCCATGGCCGAGACGGTCTTTTGCACGGTCGCAAAACCGGTACGGCTCTGGCCCATCGGGGTCAGGAAGCGTGGGAGGTCGGACATGCCGGGCGACATGATTTTCATGATCCGATAGGCGGTGCCTGCCGCGCAATGCGCCATCGCCTGCCCCAGCCTTTCCCAGGCGAGCACAAAGGCGGTCATGTCAAAATTGCCGTGTGAAAGAATGACGCCCTCGGATGCGATCACGACAGGATTGTCGCTGGAACTGACGAGCTCAATCTCGGTCGCCTGCCTTGCCTCGTCGATCGCATGCCTCAACGCACCCCAGACCTGCGGTGTGCAGCGATAGCTCAAAGGATCCTGGAGACGTCTTGCTGCATCGGCGGCGAGCAAGGAGCTTCCCGAAAGCAAATCCATCAATTGAGCGGCGACACGGCGCTGTCCAAAGGCCGGTCTCGCGGCTAGAGCGCGGTCGTCGAAGACGCTGACATTGGCCCGGAACGCTTCGAAATTCACGGCAATCGCCTTCAGAGACCAGTCGAAGAGCTGCTCGATATCCTCAAGCGCCAGACAGGCGAGGCCGATGGAGAGACTGTTGGCCACAACAAGCGCATGCCCGTCCTTCGGCGCCAATTCGAGGGGCTTCAGGCCTGCCCTTTCAAGGGCGATGGCGGCCGGCAGCACTTCGCCGCCAAGCTCGATCTCGCCGAAACCCAGAAGCCCCCGGCTCATATGGGCAAGCGGAGCCAAATCCGCCGCGCCGATCGAGCCCAGTGACGGGACGACAGGATGCACACCTGCATTGATGGCGGCAATCAGACCCTGGAGGACTTTCAGCGAAACGCCGGAGCCGCCCGCCGCCATGCCGGCGGCCCTGACGGCCATCATCGCCCGCACGGGTTCCTGGGCAAGCGGTTCTCCGACGCCGACCGCGCGGGCTTGCGGCACACGCATCTGGAACGCCACCAGATCTTCCGTTGCAAGTCGGGTGTCGACCCCTGCTCCAAGTCCCGTGGTCAGCCCATAGACCGGCAGATCGCTTTCCGTATAGCGGTCGACGACGGCGCGCGCGGCGACAATCCGGGCCTCGACCTCGGCGGAGACCTCGATCCTTGCGTGACGACGGGCAATTGCTGCGATGTCCTCGATCGTCGGCGGCGCCGCGCTGAAGATGATCGATGGAGAATTGGTGGCGCTCACTGTTTCTCTCCGAGAATGGCGACGGGCCTGGAGGGCCCCTTGGTGGACCGTGCTTCCAGCCGATATTGCGCGCCGGGATAGTATAACAGCGCGCAGGTAACGACGGCCTCGCCTGACCAGGTTCTTCGAAAGACGCGCAGGCAAGGGTGATCATTCTTCAGGCCGAGAAATTTGCGGATGGCCCTATCCGGTTTGACGGCCTGGACGATATGTTCGAACGCCGTTATCGGTGCGACCTTCGTCAGATATTCGTGCGGTGTCATGCTGCCGAAGTCGGCCGACAGATAGTCCGGCGCGACCAGCGGATTGACGTAGCGCTCCTCGACCTGAATGGGCTGGCCGTTTTCCACGTGGACGATCAGCGAATGCATCACTTCCGCGCCGAGGGTGAGTTCGAGCGCGTCGGCGACATTGGCATCCGCCTTCATCAAGCCGGCCTTGACCACCACCGCCTTGTGCGTGTGCCCCCGCTCCAATATTTCGTCGGCTATGTTGCGAATTTGAAGCAGATCGACATCGAGGTGCTTTGGCGACACGAATGTTCCGATCCCGGCGGATCGTTTGAGAACGCCCTCGAACATCAACTCCCGCAGCGCCCGGTTCGCCGTCATGCGGCTGACGCCGAATGCCGCCACCAGTTCGCTTTCGGAGGATACCCGGTCTCCCGGCTGCAGCTTGCCCTCGGCGATGTCGGCCAGGATCTGCTCCTTGATCCTGATATAATGGCGTGCCTCGCCGGCGGCGGGTTTGAGCGCTTTCGTCATGACAACCTCGCCACGCCATTGTCGAGGATGATAGCGCCCCGCGAAGCAACGAGCCCCCTGAAGCGAATCTCGGCACCGTTGCGCCATATCTGCAGGGTGATCGTTTCCCCGGGAAAGGTCGGCGCGCTGAAACGCGCCGCGATCGCGCTCAAGCCAGTAGCCATGCCTGGATCGATGGCAGCGACAATGGCGTAGCCCGCATGGCCGAAGCTGCACAGCCCATGCAGGATCGGCCGGTCAAAGCCGCTTCTGCTCGCTGCCTGCGGGTCGACATGCAGCGGATTGAGATCACCGTTCAGGCGATAGATGAGAGCGGCGTTTGCCGGTATGTCGACATTGAATTCGAAGTCCGGCTCTCCGTCCGGGACTTTGGGCAAAGGTTCAGGCGCAGATCCCGCCGAACCGCATCCACCGTCGCCGCGGCAAGCATTCGTCTGGACGATCGTCGCGATCGGCTCATCCCCGTCCGCGGTTGTGATCAGGCGCTCGAAGCTGACGAACATTCCCTTTTCAACGCCGCGATCGACTACCGAGAGGACGCGTGAGCGAGAGATCAGTCGCACATCGAGTGGGACCGGGCGGTGGATCGTCAGGCGATGTTCGGAGTGCACGAGACGCGCCCAGTCGACGCCCGTCTGCTGCATCCAAGGTCCTGGATGCGCTACGATATTGGCAAGGGTCGGCGCGGTCACGAGATCGCGTTCATAGACATAGCTCAGCGCCTTTTCGTCGAGCGCGTTGGAGCCGTAGCCAACCGAGAGCGCGTACAGGATGGCATCTCTTGCGGTGACCACATGTGTTGCTTGCGGCACCGGGTAATCGAGGATGGATTGGGCCGACAGCGTCACGATGCGGCGCCCCCGGATGTCGCGGATTTGCGAACGCCACCGGACAGGCGGATGCCGCCGTCAACGGACAGCAATTCGCCGGTAACGAAGTCTGCACCCTGAACAAGCCAGACAATAGCGCCGGCAACGTCTTCCGGCGTCGCGACCCGGCCGAGCGGCGCGGTTTCCGAAAATCGCTTGGCAATGGCTCCATAGGCGTCCGGCCCGAGCGTGTCGCGCATCCAGCGCGTATCGATGATGCCGGGACAAACGGCGTTGACACGAATGTCGGGACCGCAGGTGCGCGCCAAAGCCAAGGTCAGCGCATTCAACGCGCCCTTGGAGGCCGTATAGGCAAGCGAGCTGCCGCCGCCCGTAAAGGCAACGTTGGATGAGACATTGACGATCGCACCGCCGCCGCTGCCCCGCATTGCAGGCACTGCCGCCCGGCACATCTGATAGGCGCCGATGACGTTGACACCGAAAACGTTCTGGAAATCTTCGGCCGACAGCGTCTCCAGATCGAAAGGATCGGATATGACCGTCATTGCGGCATTGTTCACCAAAGCGTCGAGACGCCCCCACCGATTGACGGCAACCGCGACCATTCGGCGGCAAGCCGCGTCATCGGCAACATCGGCCTGGACGACCTCCACCTCCGCGCCCAGGCTGCGGCAGATATCGCCGGTCTCATCGGCCTCTTTCTTGCTGCGGCTGTAATTGACGACCACCCTGGAACCGCCCTCGGCGAATTGTTTTACGCATGCAGCGCCCACACCCGTTGCCGAGCCCGTGACGATGATGGCGGCTCCATCGATTTTCATTTGGCAAAGTCCTTCATCGCATGGGTCGAAAACAGGCGCGCATCCATCTGCTTCAACTGATCCGACACTGCGACGCCCTGCGGCAGGCGGTCGAGAACATGAGCGGCAAGATCGATGCCGGGGGCAAACTCCGTCAGCGTCAAGCATCCGTCGATCACCCGAAAAACGGCCCGCTCAGTGACGACGAGCTGTGACTGTCCCTCCGGTGCAAAGGCCGGGCTCGAACTGACCTGGTCGACAGCCTCGACGATCTTGCAAAGGCGGCCGTCCTGGATGATGTCGAGCCTGCCGTCGGCAACCGCAATCTCAGCGCCGCCAGCCGAAAATGCGCCGAGATAGACAACATGCTTGACCGTCTGCGAGATATTGGTGAAGCCGCCGACCCCGACGATGGAGTTGTTGAAGCGGCTGACATTGACCGCCCCGTGCCGATCCACCTCGGCCATGCCGAGAAAGGCGATATCGAGGCCGCCGCCGTCGTAAAAATCGAACTGCGATGCCTGTGGGATGATAGCGGTCGGATTGACGGCGGCGCCGAAGGACAGCTCCTCGGCCGGTACGCCGCCGATGACGCCGGATTCGATCGTCACCGTATAATCGTCGAATCCCTCTTCGCTGGCAATGCGGCCGATCCCGGCCGCAATGCCGATGCCGAGGTTGATCGTCGGGCGATGGAGGGTCGCCAGTTCCAGGAAAGCACGGCGCTGAATAATCTTATCGGCCGACAGCGGCGCCGGCTGCAGACGGCTCACCGCCATCCGGACGCGCCCGGTATAGGCGATATTGTCCGTTTCGGCGAAGCTGACGCCGTGCTGGGCCGGATTTTCGCAGACGACGACATAATCGACCAGCGCCGCCGGGATGCGAACATCGTTCGGCTGCAGCGAGCCGCGTTCGGCAATCCGCTTGACCTGCACGATGACGATACCGCCGGAGTTTCGGCCTGCTTGGGCCATGGCGAGCACGTCGAGCGGAAAGGCTTCGTCCTCGAGGGTGATGTTGCCGTCTTCGTCGGCCGTCGTTCCGCGCAAAAGCACGCAGTCGAGCGGCATCGAAGGATAAAGCAGCCATTCTTTGCCGCGCAGCGACACGCGCTCGACAAGCGCGCGCGGCGTCGTCGCATTCATGCGACCGCCGCCATGCAGCGGGTCCATGAAAGAGCCGAGCCCGATATGGGTGATCACCCCAGGCTGACCGGCGGCAATTGCACGATAGAGCTGCGCGATGACGCCTTGCGGCCAGCAATGCGCCTCGATTTTTTCCTCGATCGCCATCCTGCCGAGGCGCGGCGTTCCGCGCCATCCCCCGGCAATCACGCAGGCGACGAGGCCGTCATAGCCGAAATGCCCCATGCCGCGCGTCTGACGATCGCCCGTGCTGGCAGCAAACAGAAGTCTCAGCTTACGGGGTTTTCCGGAGGCGAGGAAACGTTCCTCGACCGCGGCCGTAATGGCCTCGGGATGGCAGCACCCTCCAAAACCAGAAGCAGCGACAGTCATCCCGTCTTCGAGAAGATCCGCAGCCTGTTGTGAAGAGATGATCCGCATGACGATCTTTGCTTCTCCGTCCTGTATATACAGGCTAGCCGCCGATCGTTTGGAAGGCAACCGGAATCTTTGCCGGTATTTTGGGCAAATCGCCTCGATCAGCGGATGTCAAGCAGGCCGATCAGGCAAAGCCCGAGAGCCCCCAGCGCCAATAGCGACAGCGCCGCTGCGGCGAGGACACGACCGCCGGTATGGCCGACGGATCTGACATCGACGGAGAGGCCCAAAGCGGCCATGGCTGTGACGGTGAAGGCGGAAGAGACCGCCGACATACCCGGCAGCAGCGCCGCCGGGATCGCGTCAAAGGAGCGAAGCGTCACCATGGCTGCAAAACCAAGAATGAACCAGGGTAGAACATGGCGGAGATTGACTGCCGAGCCGCCGGGACGGCGACCATGACCTGCGGCAAGCAGAAGGATGACGGGTCCGAGCATCATCACGCGGATCAGCTTGACCAGTGTGCCCACCTGGGTGCTGACGGCTCCGGCAGAGGCCGTAGCCGCCAATACTTGCGGGAGCGCATAGGCTGTCAGCCCTGCGAAAACGCCATATTGTACGGCGCTCAAGCCCAGGAACAGATGGAGGAGCGGTAGCGTCAGCACTGCCCCGATGCCAAGCAACGCGGTAAAGGCTATCGAAGCGGCGATATCGTTCGGTTTGGCGCCGATCACGGGCGCTGCGGCGGCAATTGCAGAATTGCCGCAGATCGAGTTGCCGCAAGCAACCAAGGTCGCCAGGCTGGCCGACAGCCCGAAGAGCCGCCCGATCAGAAAGCTGCCGGCTAAAGACAGAGCGACCAGAACAGCAATTCCGCCGACAAGCGGCAGCCCGGCCTGCCTGACGGCAGCCGTGCTGAGCGAGGCGCCGAGCAACACGACGGCGATTTCGAGAAGCGTCTTGGCGCAGAAGTGAATGCCGGGAATGAACGTCTGTGAAAGGCAGACCGAAGAGCGCACGGCAATGCCGATCAGAATGGCAAGCACGAGGCTCTCGACCCAGTGCGCGCCGAAAATCATCAGCTGTAACTGCTCAACCAGATGCGCAGCCAGCGTGACCGCGGCACAAAGAACGAGTCCCCGCAGAAAGGTGGGAAACGACAGAGAACGGGAGGCGGAGACCAACATCGGCAAGACCTTGCGGAAGAACTGCACTGTCCCACACGCAATTGTCGAATTCTATTGAATAGTTTAGCATGGTTTATTCTGCAAAATCGAACGATTGAATCATGACGTTTGAACAACTCACCATATTTGTCGCGGTTGCGGAACGCGAACACCTGACTAACGCCGCCTCCGCAATCGGGCTGACGCCGTCGGCCGTCAGTTCGGCCATCCGCAATCTCGAAGCCTCCTACGGCGTCGAGCTTTTCCATCGTGTCGGACGCCGCATAGAGCTGACATACGAAGGACGGGTGTTTCTGGGCGAGGCGAGAGCCACGCTCGCACGCGCAAAAGCCGCAGCACTCGTCTTGTCCGATCTCGGCGGTCTGCAGAAGGGTGAGCTGGTGGTTTTTGCCAGCCAGACGATTGCAAGCTATTGGCTGCCGGCGATGCTTATGCGTTTCAAGATCCGCTATCCGGGCATCGACCTCAAGCTAATGATCGGCAACACGGCCACGGCGGCCAAAGCGGTTCTCGATGGATCGGCCGAAGTCGGTTTCGTCGAAGGCAGCGTTGACGAGCCGGCCCTGCATGTTCAGCCCCTTGCCGAGGACGAACTCCTTATCGTCGTCGGTCCGCGCCATCCCTGGGCGCGTAGCAAACCGATCGCACCGGCGGAGCTGGTTTCAGGCACGAAATGGGTCATGCGGGAAAAAGGGTCCGGAACCCGGTCGGCGTTCGAGGCGGCGATTTCCAATCTCGGCATTGGCCCCGCAGATCTGGCAGTCGCGCTCGAGCTGCCGTCGAACGAGGCCGTCATATCGGCAGCAAGAGAAGGCCTCTGCGCAACGGTCGTTTCCGGCGCCGTGGCCGCGCCACTATTGATGCAAGGGCTGCTGGTAAAAGTGCGCTTTCCCCTGCCCTCCCGCCAATTTGCAATCCTGCGGCACAAACAAAGGCACTCCAGTCGCGCCTCGTTGGCGCTGGAAACGATTTGCCGCGAGGACAAAGCTGCCGAAGTCCAAAATCGGGATGACTGGGCGCTTTAGATCGAGAGCAGTTCAGTTTTCAACGGAAGCGCAGAACCGCTCCATCCCTTTATTTTGTGGGTAATTCTCCGCAAAATCGCTTCGCGCTTTGCCAGGGAAAACCGCTTTACGCCCCGGATAGAATGCCTCCGCAGCCATCGGCAATCATGATTACGGGCGAGTTGGTATTGCCCGACACGATGGTCGGCATGATGGAGGCATCGACCACCCGCAGGTTCGCCACCCGTGAACCCGCAATTGCGGATCGACAACCGCCATCGTGTCGCTGCCCATCTTGCAAGTACCGACCGGCTGGAAGATCGTCGTGGCGATGTCGCCGACACGGCGGATCAACTGGTCACTCTGGCAGTCCGTGCCCGGCAGCATCTCCTGCGGCCGGTATTGCGAATGGCGGCGGCCTCTATCAGCCGGCGAGCATGCCTGACCGATTTCACCGCGACCATCCGCTCGCCGACGGTCGAAAGATAATTCGGGCGGATTTGCAGTGCCAGGGAAGGGGTCGGGGCCGCCAACATGCACTTTCGCCGGCGATTAGTCGCCTGCGCTCAGAGGTAGGCCCTTCGATAACGCTTGCGTATGATAGGTCCTCTGGCATGCGAGACGTTGGAGAAAGCCATGACCACGTATAACGTCGGTGTCGCCTAGCAACCAGGGAAATGGCTGCTGCTATGCGGCAGCAGCCAGTCCCGGTTTTTGGAGCGGCGTCTCTAAGCGAAGGCGTAAGAACCGTCCGGCCGCTTCGGCACACGCCGCTGCCAGTGGATATAGCCTTCCTCCTCCATTGCCTTCTCGTCCATTTCGACGCCCCAGCCGGACCGGTCGGGACGCAGTTCGAGATAGCCGTCCTTCGGCAGATAGGGATCGACGACGTAGCGGGTCTCTCCCTGGCGCTTCTCGACATCGAGGCCGCCATAGACATAGGCCTGGCCCTTCGGCAGCCGGTATTCGAGGATGCGGAAATTCTGCGCCGCGGCCGAAAAATGCACGTTGACCGCCGTCGCCAGCGGCCCCATCGGGTTATGTGGAGCGACACCGACGAAATAGGCTTCGGCGAGCGTGGCGATGCGGCGCATCTCGCTGATGCCGCCGACGACGCAGATATCCGGCTGGATGAGATCGGCGCCCTTGACCTGCAGCAGACGCAGGAATTCGTTCCTGTTGTAGAGCGACTCGCCGGTCGCAAGCGTGCAGTTGAGGCCCTGTTTCAGATCGCCCCAGGCCTCGATATTCTCGGGACGCAGCGGCTCCTCGAAAAACAGCGGATCGTAAGGCGCCAGCGCATTGCCGAGCTGGCGCGCCGCGATCGGCTCGAAAATCTTCGCGTGAGCATCGAAGGCGATCTCGTATTCGTCGTTGACCGTTTCACGCAACGAGCGGAAATAATCCGCCGAGGCCTTCACGACATTGCCCCAGCGATTGGAGTGCATGTCGATCCGCCAGGGGCTGAGCTTGAAGGCGGTGAAACCCCAGCCCTCCTTCAGGCGGTCAAATTCCTCACGGGCGGCCGGCGCATCGGGCGCGGTGTAGACTCCGGCATAGACCTTGATCCGATCACGCACCTCGCCGCCGAGCAGCTTATAGACCGGCACGTTCGCGGCCTTGGCCGCCAGATCCCACAGGCAGTGATCGAGCGCGGAGATCGCGGCAAGGCCGAGCGCGCCCGGCGGGAAGCGGCTTTGCTGGATCAGCAGATTGACCAGATATTCGACGCGCGTCGGGTCCTGGCCGGAGAGAAAGCCGTAGAGATAATCGAGCAGCGGCGGCAGCGCCTTGTCGGGGCCATGATTGTAGCATTCGCCCCAGCCTGTCAGCCCGTCATCGGTATCGAGCGCGACGATCACGCGCGGACGGTCCTTGTCGCGGGTCATGAACACCCGCATGCGGTCGATCTTCATCATTCTGTCCTTCTAGCGATTGAAATAGCTGCGGCGCGCCACGCGCGTCTGCACGTAGACATGTTCGTTGTCGGTTCCGGGATTGTAGGCGCCGGCGGCTTGCGGCACCGAGACATTGCCGCCGCTCGGAAGCGGGCGACGAATTCCTCGTCGATATCGCAGCCCAGCCGTTGGTCGGAAGCCCAGTTCGGGGGATCGGGCTGGCCGACATGCATGAGAAACGTGCGGATTCCGGTGATTTTCATCTCTGAGAACTTCCATTCTTCAGACTATCCGGCGCGACGTAGCGGAAACGCCCGGAATGATCGCGGTCGCGCGGATCGGGGCGCGGGATCGCCGAGATGAGCGCCTGGGTGTAGGCGTGCTCGGGTGTGCGGCAGACCTTCTCCGCATCGCCGATTTCGACGAGCTGGCCTTTGTACATGACGCCGACACGGTCGCACATGTAGCGGATGACGCCGATGTCATGGCTGATGAAGATATAAGCGAGGCCGAGTTCGTCCTGCAGGCGCATCAGGAGATCGAGAACCTGCGAGCGCACGGAGACGTCGAGCGCCGAGGTCGCCTCATCGGCAACGATGACACGCGGATTGAGCGTGATGGCGCGGGCAATGCCGATGCGCTGGCGCTGGCCGCCGGAGAATGCATGCGGATAGCGTTCGCGCGCCCTCGGATCGAGGCCGACTTGCTCCATGAGATGGCAGACGCGCTCGTCCAGCGCCCGCCCCTTTGCAACGCCGTTGACCAGCAACGGCTCGCCGATGATCTGGGAAACGGTCATGCGCGGGTTGAGGGAACCGAACGGATCCTGAAACACCATGCGCAATTCGCGCCGTGCGGCGGCAAGCGTCTGGCCCTTTGCCGTTGCCAGATCGATGACCTCGCCGCCGGCGCGGCGGTAGAGGATCTCGCCGGCAGTCGGATCGAGCAGCCGCATGATCGAACGGCCCATCGTCGTCTTGCCGGATCCGCTTTCGCCGACAATGCCGAGCGTCTCGCCTGGCAGCAGCGAAATGGAAACATCGTCCAGCGCTTTCAATTCGCCGAAATTCATCGACAGATTGCGCAGTTCGAGGATCGGCGCCGCCGTCCTGTCGAGCGGTGCGCGGGCCAGCCGGATTTCGGCCTTCTGCTCCAGCTTCAGCACCGAACCGATCAGCATGCGGGTATAGTCGTCTTTCGGCGCATGAAAGATCTGCTCGACCGGCCCATATTCCTTCGCCACGCCGTTGTGCATCACGAGCACGTCGTCGGCGATCTGCGCCACGACGCCCATGTCATGCGTGATGAAGAGAACGGCCATGCCGTTGGCCTTCTGCAGCCGGGCGATCAGGTCAAGAATTTCGGCCTGCGTCGTCACGTCGAGGGCCGTGGTCGGTTCGTCGGCGATCAGCAGCTGCGGTTTGCAAGCAAGCGCCATGGCAATCATCGCGCGCTGGCGCATGCCGCCGGAATATTGGAACGCATAGCGATCCAGCGCTTTTTCCGGGAAGGGAATCTCGACCTGCTTCAGCAGCGATATGGCCTCCGCCCGCGCCTCCGCCTTGCTCATCCTGGTGTGCAGACGAAGCGCCTCGACGATCTGGTTGCCGACCGTGTGGATCGGCGACAATGACGACATCGGCTCCTGGAAGATCATTGCGATGTCGCGGCCGCGGATCGCCCGGATCTGGCGTCCGCGCGGATTGAGACTGGTCAGATCGGTCGAGCCGCCGTGCCGATCGTTCAGAACGATCGATCCGGCAGCAATACGACCGGGCACATCGACGATCTGCAGGATCGAACGGGCCGTCACGGACTTGCCGGATCCGCTTTCGCCGACGACACAGAGCGTCTTGCCCGGTTCGATCGAGAAGGACAGATCGTTGACGGCGCAAAAGACGCCGGTGCGCAGCGGGAACTCGACCGTCAGATTTTTCACCTGGAGCAGCGGCTTGCCGGCAAGGGATACGATATCGGTCATGCCGGCCTCATTTGTTGTAGGGATCGGCCGCATCGCGCAGGCCGTCGCCGAGAAGGTTGAGCGCCATCACGGCGACCACGACGGCGCAGCCCGGCATGAAGAGCCATGGTGCGGTGGCGATCGAGCGAATGTTCTGGGCCTCGCGCAGAAGCACGCCCCAGGAGATGGTCGGCGGCTGCAGACCGAGCCCCAGGAAGGAGAGAGAGGTTTCGGCAAGGATCATTGCCGGCACCGCCAGCGTGATCGACGCGATGATATGGCTGGCGAAACTCGGCAGCATGTGGCGAAAGATGATGCGCCTTTCGCGAACGCCGTCGAGCCTCGCGGCGGCGACGAATTCCTCGGTGCGCAAGGACAGGAAACGGCCGCGAACGACGCGGGCGAGCTGCGCCCAGCCGGTCAGCGACAGGATGATCGTGATCATCATGTATTGCAGCGTCGCAGGCCAGTCCTGCGGCAGCGCCGCGGCCATCGCCAACCAGATCGGGATCGTCGGCAGCGACAGCACGAAATCGATCACCCGCTGCAGGAAGAAATCGATGCGGCCGCCGTAGTATCCCGAGATGCCGCCGAGCACGATACCGAGCATCAACGAGAAGAAGACGCCGACGAGGCCGATCGACAGGGAGATCTGCGAGCCCTGCACCGTTCGGCTGAAGACATCGCGCCCCAGCCTGTCGGCGCCGAACAGAAGCAGCGGCGTCGTCTTGTCGGGCGAGGCGATCAGATGGATGTTGGTCTTGAACAGGCCGAACACCGAATATTCGTAGCCGCGCCCGAAGAACTGGACGTCGACACGTTTTGTCGTGTCCTCCTTGAAGATGGCCGCCAGCGTTTCCGGATCGCGGGTCAGCTTCATCGGATAATAATGCGGGCCGAAGGAGAACCCGTTCTCGGTGTCGATCAGATGCAATTTCTGCGGCGGATGAAAGGTCGCCCGGGCATTTTGCAGGTTCGGGTCGTTGATGGCGAAGAAACCGGGAACAAGCGCAACAATGTACATCATCACGGTGACGACGAGCGCCACCATGGCCAGCCGATGCCGGCGGAAAGCCCACCATATGAGCTGCCACTGCGATGCGACGGCGGCGCGATCCGGCGGAATATTTGTAACGGTGATGTCGGCCATATCAGGCTCCTATTCCAACCGGATGCGGGGATCGACCAGCGCAAGCAGGATATCGCTGATCAAAGAGCCGATCAGCGTCAGCGCGCAGATCAGCAAAACGAAGGCGCCTGCGAGATACATGTCCTGGGCCATCAGCGCCTGCAGCAACAAGGGTGCTGCCGTCGGCAGGTTGAGAACGATGGCGACGACGACCGAGCCGGAAATGAGGTTGGGCAGCAGCCAGGCGATCGTCGAGATGAACGGATTGAGCGCGATCATCAAAGGATATTTCATCAGCAGCCGGAACTCGGACAGACCCTTTGCCCGTGCCGTCGTCACGTAAGGCTTCGGCAGTTCATCGAGCATGTTGGCGCGCATGACGCGGATGAGGCTCGCCGTCGACGAGACGGCAAGGATGATGACGGGAAGCCAGAGATGCGAGAAGAGATCGACCATCTTGGCGAAGCTCCAGGGCGCATTCTCGTATTCCGGCGAAAACAGCCCGCCGACATCCTGGCCGAATTCGACAGCCGCGACATACATCAGCACCAGCGCCAGCAGGAAGGACGGAACGGCCAGGCCGAAGAAGGTGAAGGCGGTGAAGAAATAGTCGCCGATCGAATATTTGCGCACGGCGGAATAGACGCCGATCGGCAGCGCGATTGCCCAGGTGGCGATCAGGGTCGACAAAGCTAGAACGAGCGTCAGCGCCATACGCTCCCAGATCAGATCCGAAACGGGCTGCTGCCATTCGAAGGAAATGCCGAAATCGCCGCGCGAGAGAATGCCCCACATCCATTTGAAATATTGGATGAGCATCGGATCGCCGAGGCCGAAGCGTTCGCGCAATTGTGCCGCGGTGTTCTGATCGACGATCTCGTTGGAGGCTGCCAGCGTCGCAATATAGGTCGTGACATAATCGCCCGGTGGCAGCTGGATCAGCACGAAAGCCAGGAAGCTGACGGCAAACAGGGATGGAATCATCCATAGGAAGCGTTTGGCGATAAAGACCAGCATGAAGGCGCCTCTTGCATTGAACGCTGCCTGCCGGGCCTTGCCGGCCAGCAGGGCCGGCAAGGGGGAAGGCGACCGAGGAAAGCGCCGTGCCGTCGGTACGGCGCTCAATCAAAATCAGCTCGTGAAGGTGAATTGCTGCGGCATCGCAGGTCCCGGATTGGGCCAGGACCAGCTGTCGGGTTCCTTCTCCGGAACATTGCGCAGATTGTTGCGGATGATGCCGAAGCCGCCGACGGCCAGGCAAAGGCCAACGGTCTCGAATTCCTCTGCCGCGATGTCGAAGATCTGCTTCATGATCGCGCCGCGCTTGTCGAGATCGGCCGTCGAACGCGCTTCGTCGAAAAGCTTCATGCGCTTCTTCTGGCTTTCCGGCGGTTCTTCGCCGCGTGCACCATTGGAGGTGTACCAAAGCGTCCACGGAATGGCGTAACGCGAACCCTGCGGATGGAAGGCGAAGAAATCGCGCGGATCGAGCATCGGATCGAGACCGCCAGGACCCGGCCACACCGCCGCATCATGGGCGTTGTCGTCGCCGCGGGTGTAATAGAGCGCCCGCTCGATCGTGTTGACCTTCATGTCGATACCGATCTGAGCCCAATGCGCCTTGACCAGTTCCAGGGCATCGACGAGGTCGGGATAGAGGGTCGGAATGACGTCGATCGAGAAGAAGACCTTCTGGCCGTCGTGCCGGAGGCGGAAACCGTCGCCGCCCTTCTTATAGCCGGCCTCATCGAGCATCGCGCCGGCTTTGTCGGCGTCAAATTCGGTGAATTGGCGCGCGTATTTCTCGTTATACCACGGATGGGTCGGACGCGGCCCGGCCTGGTAGGGCTCGCTTTGTCCGAAATAGACGATGTCGATAAGCTCCTGGCGATTGATGCCGATCGACAGCGCTTGCCGGAACGACTTGTCCGCAAACATCTTGCGCATGGCAGGATCTTTGTGTGTGATATTGAAGTAGATCTGGCACTGTTGCGAGGCCGAAGGCACGAGCGTCAGCAGCCGATAATCGCCCTTTTCCATGTTCTTGGACAGCGTCGGCTTGTTGGCGAGAACGCTGATATGACGTTCCTGGATGTCGATCTTTCCAGAGATGACGTTCAGCATCAGCGATTCGACGTCCTGCGAGATGCCGAAGTTGATTTCGTCGATATAGGGAAGCTGATTGCCCGCGGTATCGACCTGCCAGAAATACGGATTGCGGGTCATGACGACGCGGGTCGCGCCGCCGGCATAGGGCTCCTTGACAACCCATGGATCGAGTGTCGGCTTGTCGACATTGCCCCACCGCGACGGGATCTCGATGTCGCCGCAGCGGCTGCGGAACAGCTCCGTCCAGCTGGTGACACCCGCCTTCTTCACATCGGCCTCGATGTTGGGATTATATTTCGGCAGGAACTGGCTGCAGTAATGCTTCGGAAAGAGCGTCGGGTGCTGGCCGAGCGGCGTGGCAAGATTTTCCAGATAAAGCGCGTTGGCCGCCGCAAAGGTGAACTTCACCGTGTAATCGTCGATCTTCTCGACGGTGACCGGCTTGCCGGCGACGGCAAGCTGCGCCGGCGTGGCGCTGTAAAGCTCGGTATTCTTGACGCAGTCTTCGATCGCGAAAACGATGTCGTCGGCGGTGAAGGGATGACCGTCGGACCAGCGCACGCCTTCGATCAGATGGAAGGTGAATTGCGTCGCGTCGTCGCTGACCTCCCAGCGTTCGGCGAGGTTCGGCTGGACGGCGGTGAATTCCAGGTTCCAGCGCACGAGGCTCTGGTTGCCGACCATGCGCAGAATGCCGTTATGGTCCGATGAACCGCGCAGGCCGCGCCGCAGCGAACCGCCATAGGTGCCGACATTTTCGAACGGCGTCACCACCATCGGCTTTTTCGGCAAGCGTTCGGCAAGCGGCGGCAGTTTTCCGTCCTTGACGAGCTGCGCCAATGCCGGCGCTTCACCTCCCGGGGCAGCGAAAGCGCGACCGGTGACAGACAGCGCTGCGACGCCGGCCATACCGCCAAGCACGGCGCGGCGGGTGACACCGCGCGACAGAATTTCATTGGGCATCGAGTTCCTCCCTGTTTTAGACCGGCGCAGCTCTTGTACCGGCTGGTGCGGCGGTCTCCCAACCTGCCGTTTCACGCCCTCCTCGGCGCTACGGAGGAAACCATAGCCACGTTCCCAGATGATTACAAGAGTTGACAGATAATTACAGATTCGATAGCGATGCAGCATCAAAACGCCCCGCTCCGGTCCGTTCCGAGGCGGATTATGAGTGAAAAGGCCGCCGATCTGTCATATGCTGTAGCCTGCCACTTTGCGGCGGGAACAGCGTGGCGCCATTTCGGCGCATGGGCGAGAGACATATTCGGAGCCAGCCTGCCGGCTCGAAAGAGCAACGACTGAAATGCCGCGCAGCGGGGGAGAAAAGGACGATAATGACTGTCGATGCCGTTTCCAACAGAGGCGCAACGCGCTTCAGCGACATCATCTACGAGAAGATCGTAGGGATGATCGCGGACGGCACCTTTCCCATAAACGAGCGGCTGCCTTCGGAGACGAAGCTCGCCGGCGATTTCGGCGCGTCGAGACCCGTCGTGCGCGAAGCGCTGGAGCGGCTCAGAACCGACGGCCTCGTCGTCTCGCGCAAGGGTTCGGGCTCTTACGTTCGGCAGCGGCCGGATTCATCGATGCTGACAATGGTTCCGGTCGGCTCGCTGGCAGACGTCCAGCGGTTCTTCGAATTCCGCGCCGGCCTCGAAGCCGAGGCGGCCGAGCTAGCGGCACGCAACTGGCAGCCGGCCGACAAGGAGCGGATAACGGCTGCACTTCTCTCGCTCGAACAATGTCTGCGCAACGGCGAGCTCGGCGCCGAGGAGGACCAGGCCCTCCACGACGCAATTGCGGCGGCGACAGGCAACCAGTTTCACATCAACGTTCGCGAATGGTTCAAGCCGCATTTCGCCATAGGCCATTCCGTGACGCGAAGCCTGAGCCTGAAACGGACGCCGGAGCAGATCCGCAGCGTCCAGGACGAGCATGCGGTGATCGTGGAGGCGATCTTCGCGCGGCGGGAGGCCGAAGCGCATGACGCGATGAAGAAACACATACTGAATGCGCGCGCCCGCATGTTTCAGGGGGTTTGAGCGACAATGGGAGGAAGACGATGAGACGGATCGCCATGACGGGTGCTGCCGGACGCGTCGGGACGCTGCTGCGCCCGTTTCTTCGGCAGCATGTCGAACATCTTCGCTTGATCGACATTCATGAACCTGCGGATTTGGCCGAGAACGAAAGCTTTGTTGGCGCCGATCTGTCAAAGCTCGATGAGGCGACGGCGGCTCTGGCTGGCGTCGAGGGCGTCGTTCATCTCGCCGGTCTTGCAGGCGGCGTCGACATGAACGCGATCTTGCAGGCGAATGTCCTCGGCACCTACAATGTTTACGAGGCTGCCCGGATCAACAAGGTCGAGCGGGTGGTCTACGCCTCCAGCAACCATGCGACCGGTTTTTATCCGCGCGGCCAGATCATTTCGCCACTCGATCCCATGCGACCGGACAGCCCCTACGGGCTTTCCAAATGCTGGGGCGAGCTGGTGGCGGGGCTCTATTACGACACTTC
The DNA here is from genome assembly GCF_019793465.1 of Rhizobium croatiense. Classification (GTDB taxonomy): domain Bacteria; phylum Pseudomonadota; class Alphaproteobacteria; order Rhizobiales; family Rhizobiaceae; genus Rhizobium; species Rhizobium croatiense. The sequence continues at coordinate 42,509 of NZ_JAILYJ010000001.1, forward strand.
GGGCATCCGTTCTCTTTCCATCCGCATCGGCAATGCCGGCACCTATCCGAACAGCGAGCGATCGATCGCGATCTGGATCAGCGCGCGGGATCTGGCGCAACTCGTGCGGATCGGGTTCAGCCATCCTTCGATCGCCGCAACGGTCGTCTACGGGGTTTCCGATACGGACGAGAAATGGTGGGACAACGGTCTGGCGGCGAGACTCGGCTACCAGCCGCAGGACCGGCCGCGCGATCACGCCCATATCGAGGATGGCGCGGAGGGAGCCGTCGCCCGCGCATTCCAGGGCGGCGGTTTCTGCGAATTCAATCACGACGGCACCATTCGCATGCGCGATGGCGAGGGTCTCGCCAAAAACCCGGAGACGGTCTCGTGACGGCGCCGCGCATCATTGAGCCGAAGATCCGTTCGGTGCTGCAGCAGCCGCTGACGGTCGGTGAATCGCCCGTGTGGGACGAAGAGACCGGTGCTCTCTGGCTTGTCGACATCCTGGCGCCGGCAGTGCTGCGGCTTTCCCCGGAAGGCACGGTCGACCGCTTCGCAATGCCGGCTGCGGTCGGCTGCCTCGGGCTTTGCCGTGACAACAGGCTTGTTGTCGGTCTTCAGACGGGCGTCCATCTCTTCGATCCAGTCTCGGGCGACATCGAGTTTCTTTGCGATCCGACCGGGCGCCACGTCAACGGCCGCCTCAACGACGGCAAGGTCGGTCCGGACGGACACTTCTGGGTCGGCTCGATCAGCGAAGCCAAGCCGCAGATGAATGACGCCGCACTTTTTCGCGTCGGAGCCGATGGCAGCGCGCGCGCCGTCGCGACTGGCCTAACGAGTTCCAACGGCCTCGCCTGGTCGCCGGGCGGCCGGCGGATGTACCACTCCGACAGCCGGCAATGTTTCCTGCAGTCCTTCGACTTCGATCCGGCGACGGGCGAGCTCGGCGAAGCACGCCGGCTTCGCAGCTTCACCGAGGAAGAGGGGCGGCCGGACGGCGCGGCCACCGATCGCGACGGGTTTTACTGGAGCGCCGGCGTCTCTGCCGGCCGTCTCAATCGGATATCGAGCGAAGGCGAGATCGTCGAAATCTATCATCTGCCGGTGGCGGCGCCGACCATGCCATGTTTCGGAGGGCCCGATTTCAGGACGCTCTTCGTCACCAGCCTGTCGACGGACCGTACCGGACGTTTCGAGGCCGGCACGGTCATCGCCTTCGACGTGGATGCGGAGGGCTTGGCGCCGTTCCGCTTCGGCAATCACTCATTTTGATGGAAAGCGAACGGGGAGAAGAATGAGCATCGCAATCATGCGCAAGGCGCTGACAGGCGTGTCGGGCGTTCCCGTCACAGCCTATGACGGAAAAGGCGACGTCGAACCGCGTATCACCGCGCAGGTCTATGGGCGGGTGGCGGCAGCCGGCATTCACAACATCGTCGCCGCCGGCAATACCGGGGAATTCTATGCGCTGACGCCGCAGGAAATCCGGATCGTCCACGAGGCGGCGGTATCGGGCGTCGACGGCAGGGCGCCGGTGACGGCGGCGATCGGCCGGTCGCTGCGCGAGGCGATCGGCATGGCGAGGGATGCGGCGGCGATCGCGGCTTCCGCCGTCATGTCGCACCAGCCCGTCGATCCCTTCGCCGCACCTTCGGCTCAGATCGATTATTTCTGCAATCTCGCCGATGCCTGCGTCCTGCCGCTCATCGCCTATGTCAGGGCCGAAGGCTTTGCGGTCGCCGATATCGTCCGCCTCGCAAACCACGGCAACATTGCCGGTATCAAATTTGCCACAACCGACCTGATGCTGCTGTCGCGCGCGATCCCGGCGGCCGATCCGAACGGTGCGCTCTTCGTCTGCGGGCTGGCGGAGAGCTGGGCGCCGACCTTCACCGCTGCCGGCGCGCGGGGCTTCACTTCCGGCCTCGTCAATGTCGCGCCGAAGCTCTCGCTTGCGGTCCACGATGCGCTCGAAAAAGGCGATTTCGGGCGCGCGAGGGCGATCGTCAACAAGCTCGAACCCTTCGAGCGGATGCGGACCAAATTCCGCAACGGCGCGAATGTCACCGTTGTGAAGGAGGCCGTCACCTATGCCGGCCTCGACGTCGGGCCGGTGCGCGTGCCAGGGCTGCCGCGGCTCGACCAACATGACCGCGAGGAGCTTCATCGATTGCTGGAAGGCTGGGAGGCCGATGGCGACATTCGATCCGACCCGGGCCGGCAGGACGCAAAGGCGGCCGGCTAGAACAGGGCGATTTAGGCCGGTCGGTCTAATTTCGCTTCCGATTAAGAGTTAGGCATGGCGCCGGACCACGCGCTCCCGCTTTTCGGCACCATGCTTTGAGTTCGACACGATTTTGACAAGCGACAGGATTGGGAGGTCTTGAAATGCTGAGACAAGTACTGACGACGATCGCAATCACCGGTGCCCTGATGGCAGCGCAACCCGCTTCGGCGGCATCGCCGCCCAACATGCTGGTCATCGGCACCAATCTCACCGGCATCCGAACACTCGATCCGGCTCAGAACAACGCCCGCACGGTGTCCGAGCTGATCTCGAATCTTTACGACAATCTCGTGCAACTCTCGCCCGACGACCTCAAGACGCTAAAGCCGATGCTTGCGACGAAATGGGAGGTCTCGGCCGACGGTAAGCTCATCACGCTGACCTTGCGCGACGACGCGGTCTTCCAGAGCGGCAACAAGGTCACCGCCGAGGATGCGGCCTGGTCGATCCAGCGCGTCATCAAGATGGGCCAGGTCGGCTCCACCGACGTCGCACTCTGGGGCTTCACGGGCGATAACGTCGAAAAGCTCGTTCGCGCCAAGGACGAGCATACGCTGGAGATCGAGTTGCCGCAGGCGGCGAATACGGATCTCGTTCTCTATTCGCTGGCCGGCTCTTCGATCGGCATCGTCGACAAGAAGACGGTGTTGTCGCATGAGGCAAACGGCGATTTCGGCGGCGCCTGGCTTTCGGCCAATTCCGCCGGCAGCGGTCCGTTCAGCCTGGCGCAGTGGCGTCCGAACGATGTGGCGATCTTCAATGCGCAGCCGAAATACTGGGGCGGCAAGCCGGCCATGGCGCGCGTCGTCGCCCGCCACATCCCGGAGTCCGGCAACCTCCGGCTCCAGCTCGAAGCCGGCGACGTCGATGTCGGCCAGTATGTGGCAAGCGGCGATCTCGATGCGCTCGCCACCAATAAGGACGTGGTGATCGAGAACGTCCCCGGCCTTGGTTTTTACTATATCGCCCTCAACCAGAAGGACCCCGATCTGCAGAAGCCGCAGGTTCGCGAGGCCTTCCAGCATGCCTTCGACTGGAAGGCGATCTCCGGCAACATCATGCGTTATACCGGCTTTCCCTGGCAGTCGATGATCCCGCGCGGGATGATCGGCGCGCCGGAGGAGGCTGCCGTGCGCTATGATTACGACCCCGCCAAGGCCAAGCAGCTGCTGGCGGAGGCCGGATATCCCAACGGCCTGAAGAAAGTGCTCAATCCCTCGGGAGCCCCAACCCTGCCCTTCGCCGAATCGCTGCAGGCGAGTGCGCGCGCCGCCGGTTTCGATCTCGATCTCGTGCCCGGCGAGTTCACGCCGGCCTTCCGCGAGCGCAAATTCGAGGTGCTGCTCGGCAATTCCGGCGCCCGCCTGCCCGATCCCTTCGCTGTCGCCACGCAATATGCCTTCAACCCCGACAATAGCGACGAGGCGCGCCTCGGCAGCTATTATCTCTGGCGCACCGGCATGAAGGTGGACGAGCTCAACACGCTCATTGACCAATCCATGCGGGAACGCGACACGGAAAAGCGCACCGACATCTTCAAGAAGATGGACGGCATCTATGCCGGCATGGCTTCGCCGCTCGTCATCTTCTTCCAGCGAACCGACCCCTATGTCATGCGCGCCAATGTGAAGAATTATCACGGGCACACGACATGGTCGACGCGCTGGCACGATGTGACCAAGGAGTAGAGCGCGTGGCGAGCGCCGATCTGACATCGAAGCGGGAAGGCCGCCGGCCGGGAGGGAGCGGGTTCGCCGAGGCGGCCCCGCACCCTCTGCTGAGCCTGCTGCGGCGGCTGGCGGGACGCGTGGTGGCCGTCGTGACGACGCTGCTCGGCCTGCTCTTCCTGACCTTTTCGATGGGCCGCCTGCTGCCGGCCGACCCGGTGCTTGCTATCACCGGGGCGGAAGTCAGCAAGGAGGTTTACGACCGCGTCTATAACGAGCTCGGCCTCGGGCAGCCGATCTGGATGCAGTTCCTCTCCTATGTCGGCAAGATCGCCACCGGCGATCTCGGCATGTCGGCGACGACAGGCCAGCCGATCCTGACCGATCTGATGACGATCTTTCCTGCCACCATCGAGCTTGCCATCATCGCCATGATCATCGGAGCGATCGTCGGCATTCCCTTGGGCATCACCGCTGCGGTCCGGCGCGGGACGATCATCGACCACATCGCCCGGATCGTCGCCCTTGCCGGTCATTCCATCCCGATCTTTTGGACCGGCCTGATGGCGCTCTTTATCTTTTACGCCAAGCTGAAGCTCGTCGGAGCGTCGGGCCGGGTCGACGTCTTCTACGATGGCCTCGTCACCCCCATGACCGGTTTTCTCTTGATCGATGCGGCGATCGAGGGCCAATGGGACGTGTTTCACAATGCGCTCGGCCATATCATCCTGCCGGCGGCAATCCTCGGCTATTACTCCGTCGCCTATATCAGCCGCATGTCGCGAAGCTTCATGCTGGAGCAGCTCAGCCAGGAATATATCATCACCGCCCGGGCAAAGGGGCTCGGCACCCGCAAGGTCGTCTGGCGCCATGCCTTCCGCAATATCCGCGTGCAGCTCCTGACGATCCTGGCGCTGACCTTCGGCGGCCTGCTTGAAGGCGCGGTGCTGATCGAGACGGTTTTCGGCTGGCCGGGGCTTGGCCAATACCTCACCCGCGGGCTGCAGATGAACGACATGAACGTCGTGATGGGCTCGGTGCTGACGACCGGCGCCGTCTTCCTGACGATCAACATCCTGTCCGACGTCCTCTATCGCATCCTTGATCCGAGAACACGGTGACGCCATGACGATCTCCACCGAAGACGCAGACACCACCCATGCCGGCGGCTTTCGCAACTGGCTGCACGCGTCCGAGCCTCAGGGCTGGTTCCAGTCGTCGGCGCAGCAGATCCATCAGGGCTGGCAGAAATTCAGCCTTCACCCGCTCGGCCTTGCCGGCCTCGTCATCATCGTGCTGCTGATCGTCGTGGCGACGGCGGCTCCCCTGCTCACGAGCTACGATCCGATCGTTCAGGACATGGCGGGGCGGCTTGCGCCGCCTTCCGCGGAACATTGGCTCGGCACGGACAATTTCGGCCGTGACGTCTTTGCGCGCGTGATCTACGGCGCCCGCACGACGCTCTACATCATCATGCTGGTCACGATCATCGTCGCGCCGCTCGGCCTGCTGATCGGCACCTTCTCCGGCTATTTCGGCGGCATCATCGACGAGATCCTGATGCGCATCACCGATATCTTCCTCTCCTTCCCCGGGCTGGTGCTGGCGCTCGGCTTTGCCGCCGCTCTCGGCCCCGGCATCACCAATGCGATCATCGCCATTTCGCTGACGGCCTGGCCACCGATCGCGCGGCTGGCGCGGGCCGAAACGCTCAGCCTGCGCAAGGCGGATTATATCGCCGCCGTGCGCCTGCAGGGCGCGACCTCGATCGCGATCATCACCCGCCACATCCTGCCCATGTGCATTCCCTCGGTGATCGTGCGCGTCACGCTCAATATGGCCGGCATCATCATCACGGCCGCGGGTCTCGGCTTCCTTGGCCTCGGCGCACAGCCGCCATGGCCGGAATGGGGTTCGATGGCCGCCAGCGGCCGCGAATTCATGCTCGACAGCCCCTGGGTGATCGCCGCGCCCGGCATCGCCATCGCGCTCGTCAGCCTCGCCTTCAACCTCGTCGGCGATGCGCTGCGCGACGTGCTCGACCCGAGAGGTTCGGAATGACGCAGCCCCTGATCGATATCCGCAACCTCGAAATCGCCTATGGCGGCGGCCACATGCGCGCAGTGCGCGGCGTGAGCTTTACGCTCGGTCAGGAAAAGCTCGGCATCGTCGGCGAATCCGGATCGGGCAAATCCACCGTCGGCCGGGCAATCATGAAACTGCTGCCGCCGACCGCCATGATCAGCGCCGAGCGGATGCGCTTTCACGACCTGGATCTCCTCAAGGCGAACGAGCGGACGATGATGACGATCCGCGGACGGCGGATCGGCCTCATCCTGCAGGACCCGAAATATTCGCTCAATCCTGTCATGCGGATCGGCGAACAGATTGCCGAGACCTACCGCTTCCATCATCCCAAGGTGAGCGCGAAAAAGACCTACGCCCAGGCGCTCGACATGCTCGAAGCTGTCCAGATCCGCGATCCCGAGCGCGTCGCCCGCCTCTATCCGCACGAAATATCCGGCGGGATGGGCCAGCGCGTGATGATTGCCATGATGCTGATCGCCGAACCGGAGGTGCTGATCGCCGATGAGCCGACCTCGGCGCTTGACGTCACGGTAAGGCTGGAGATCCTGGCGCTGCTCGACGAACTCGTTTCACGCCGCAATCTCGGCCTGATCTTCATCAGCCACGACCTCAACCTCATCCGCAATTTCTGCGATCGCGTCCTCATCATGTATGCCGGCCGCGTCGTGGAAGTGCTGGAGGCACGCGATCTCGACAAGGCCAGACACCCCTATACGCAGGGACTGCTGGCATCGCTGCCGACGATCGAGAATCCGCCCGCCCGGCTGCCGATCCTGAAGCGCGATCCCGCCTGGCTGAATGACCTCGCGGAGACGCAGCGATGATCCGGATCGACAATCTCACCATCCGCTTCGGGCACGGCCAGCGGCCTGTCGTCAAAGACGTAAACCTTGCCATCGAGAGCGGCACGGCGTTCGGCTTGGTCGGCGAATCCGGCTGCGGCAAGTCCACGGTTCTTCGGGCACTTTCCGGCCTCAACGCCAACTATGACGGCCGGATCGCCCTCAATGGCGAGCCGCTGGAGCGCCAGCGCAGCCGGCCGTTCTATCGGCGGGTGCAGATGGTGTTCCAGGACCCTTATGGATCGCTCCATCCGCGCAAGACCATCCGCTCGCAGCTGCAAGAGCCGCTGCGCAACCAGGGCTTGGACCGAAATTCCGTCGATGTGAACGTCGTGCTTCGTTCGGTCGGCCTCGACCCGGCGCTCAGCTACCGCTTTCCGCATCAGCTCTCCGGCGGGCAGCGGCAGCGCGTGGCCATCGCCCGCGCCCTGATGCTGAACCCCGACGTCCTGCTCCTCGACGAGCCGACCTCCGCACTCGACGTCTCCGTCCAGGCCGAAATCCTCAATCTGCTGCAGGACCTGCGCAAGGAGCGCGGCCTCACCTATCTCCTCGTCAGCCACGATCTCGCCGTCGTCTCCCACATGTGCAGCCGTGTCGCGATCATGGAAGCCGGCGAGATCGTCGAACAGGTCGATATCGAGGCCTTGCGAAGGGGCGCGGTCGAACATCCCTATTCGCAACGCCTGCTGCGGGCGAGCAGGATGTATGGCAGGGGTTAGCTCCCCCTCTAGCCAAAAGACGGCTTGCAGTCCCAATTGCGACCGTTTCGCTCGACGATGCCGGCCGCCCACCATCTGTACACCAGTGAACACTTGACATCGGCCCTGTTAAGGTCGAAGCCGCATTCGGCCGCGCATGCGCGGCCGTTTGTGCGAGGATTCCGGGAATGAAGACCAAAGCGGCCGTCGCCAATACAGGAAACCTGATCATGACGGGCGTCGTGCTGATGCTGCTCGGCGATCTGCTGTTTGCGCTGAACGATGCGATGGGCAAGTGGCTGATGACGAGCTTCGCCGTCGGCCAGGTGCTGGTGATCCGCTCGCTCGGCGCTTTCATCGTGCTCGGACCGATGATCGCACGGCAAGGGCCGATGGCCTTGTTCCGCGTCGAGCAGAAAGGCCTCCAGTTCATGCGGGTGGCCATGGCGACCGGCGATGTCGCCCTGTTCTATGCCGCCGTCGCCTATCTGCCGCTCGCAGACGTCATGACCTTCTATATGGCCGGGCCGATCTACATAGCGGCACTCTCGCATTTCTTTCTCGGGGAAAAGATCGGCTGGCGGCGGTGGCTCGCCGTTCTGGTCGGCTTCGCAGGCGTCGTCATTGCGCTGCGCCCCTCGACGGCGATGCTGTCGCTTCCCTCCCTCTTCGGCCTTGCGGGCAGCTTTTCCTTCGCGCTCTCGCTGGTCATGAGCCGCTATCTGCGCTCCACCAGCGACACGACGCTGGTGACATGGCAGACCGTCGCCGCCCTTGTCACCGGCATCGCCTTGAGCATCGGCCACTGGCAGCCGGCAACACCGGTCGATTGGTCGGGCATGCTGCTGCTTGGGATCGTCGCCACCTGCGCGCATCTGCTCATCACCCGCTCGCTGAAGCTCGCACCGGCATCGCTGCTGGCGCCCCTGCAATACACACTGCTGCTCTGGGCGATCGTGCTCGGCTACATTTTCTTCAACGATATTCCCGACACGCAGATCGTCATCGGCGCCGCCATCATCGTCTTTGCCGGGCTCTTCATCTTCCATCGGAAGAACCTGAAGGAGACGGTGCCGGCCGAAGCCGTCCCGCCCGACGGGCACTGAAATCAATCGTCCGGGGCCGGTGGCGCTTCCCAGCCGAAGACGCTGCGGCCGCCGAAATCGGCGGATTGACGGAACTCGCCGGCGATGATCTCCTTGAGGTCTGGGCCGGTCACGTAGCGTTCCATCTGCCGGGCCTGTTCGTCGAGGCGCTTCAGCGCCTGCAACTCCTCCTCCCGTCCAAGCTTGCCCTTCAGCACCGCCGATTTCATCACGCCGATCGTCTCGTCATAGACCTTGAGCGGGACAGGGAACGGGTGACGGTCCTTGCCGCCATGGGCGATCGAGAAGCGCGCCGGGTCGGAGAAACGGCAGGGCGCACCGTGGACGACCTCCGCCACCATCGCCAGCGCCTTCACCGTGCGAGCGCCGACACCGGGAACGAGCAGCAGTTCCTGAAAATCCGTCGGTCCGCGATCGGCCGCCGCGGCGAGATTTCCATGCAGGCGGCGCATATTGACATCGCTCTCGCGGACATCGTGATGGGCGGGCATGATCAGGTGCGGCAGCATCGGCTGTTCGGCCGGCTCGGGCTCCGGTTGCTCGGCGCGTTGCAGCGCGGCCGCCTCGCGGACGATCCTGTCGGGACCGAGGGTGGCCAGCAGATCGAGCTGCCCGCGCCGCGAGCGCTCGGCGCGCTTGTCGGCGAGATTGACGATCTCGCCCTGGCTGCGTCCTTCGATTGCCGCATGCGGCGAGTCGACGAAACTTTCGAGCCCTTCCGACAGCCAGTGGTAGCGGCGGGCCTGCCGCCGGTCGCCGTTCATGCCCTGCTGCACGACCACCCAATGACCGTCATCGGCGACAATGAAACCGTGAAGATAAAGGTCGAACCCATCCTGAAGGGCGGCACTGTCGACCTTGGCGATCAGACGGCTGGTCGTCGCCAGCCCCTCCCCGTCAAGGCCGACGCGCTCGCCGATCGAGACGAGCTCCTGCGGTGTCTTGCGCGAGTGCTGGCCGCGTCCGCCGCAGACATGCAGTCCGAGTTCGCCGGCGCGCGGTTTCAGCCCGCGCTTCAAGGCGCCGAGAACGCTTGTGGTGATGCCGGAGGAATGCCAGTCCATGCCCATGACGGCACCGAAGGACTGGAACCAGAAAGGGTGAGCGAGCCGGCGCAGAAACTCATCGCGACCGTAATGATGAACGATCGCCTCGGTGATCAGCGCGCCGAGCCGCGTCATCCGGTCGCCGAGCCAATGCGGCACGCGTCCCCCATGAAGGGGAAGATCGGCGCTGCCTGCTCGCTGTGACATTTCTTTTCCTTACATTTTCCCTCGCCGGCTGCGATCGGGAACTCGGGAAACTCCCGGGCGTTTGCTTTCAGTCGAAAGGCCGAGGCAACCATGACCGCGTTAGAAACCATGCTCAATCAACCCTACCTGCTTAGAACAAAAGCGCAACAGCCAGGCGGCGGTGAAAAACAGGAACTGGAAGGCTACGCCGAAAAAGCCGCCTTCCTGATCAATGGCAACCGGTATTTCGCCGAACTGGCGCGCGCGCTGCGGCAGGCGCGGCGCAGGGTCTGGATCGTCGGATGGGACTTCAATCCTGATATTCCGATGGAGCCGGAAAAATCCGGCGAAACCTTGGCCGAGCTGCTGCATGCCCTGGCAGAGGCAAATCCGGCGATCGAGATACGCATCCTCATCTGGACGCTCGGACCGATCTATTCGGGAAAATCCCTGCAGGTGCTTCGGAAGAAAAACTTCCCGAGGAATGCCAGGATCGATCTGCGCTTCGATCTTCAAAACACCGTGCGCGGCTGCCATCATGAGAAACTCGTCTGTATCGACGATGCCGTCGCCTTCATCGGCGGCATGGACCTGACGTCGCGGCGATGGGATACGAGAAGCCATCGCGCCAAGGAGGCGCTGCGACGTGATCCCGAAGGCGTGTCCTACGATCCGCTGCATGACGTTCAGGCGATGGTCACCGGCGACGCCGCCAGGCTGATCGGCGATATCGCGCGGCGGCGCTGGGAAAACGCCACCGGCGAAAGCCACGGATCGCTTGCCGAGAGCTACCCTTTCACATGGCCGGACGATCTTGCCGTTTCGCTGAAGCAGATCCCCGTCAGCCTCGTGTTGACGGAGCCGGCGACGATTTTCCGCACCGGGATCAGCGACGGCATCGCCTCGACACTCGATGTCATCGCTCGGGCGCGGCGGCAGCTTTACATCGAAGCGCAATATCTCGCCTCCTTCCGCATCGCCGACGCCCTCGCCGCGCGGCTGCAGGAGGAAGATGGCCCCGAGATAGTGGTCATCTGCACGCGCCGTTCGCATGGCCTGATCGAAAAACTCTTCATGGGCGGCAATCGCGACCGCGTCATCCGTCGCATCAAGCGCGCCGATCGCGCCAATCGGTTCAGGGTCTATTATCCCGTCGTGCCCGGGCCGCCAGTGCCCGGGCCGTCAATGTCCGGGTCGCCAAAGGACGACGAGGTGGACGTGCTCATCCATTCCAAGCTGATCATTGCCGACGACGAACTGATCCGGATCGGCTCCTCCAATCTCAACAACCGCTCGGAGGGATTGGATTCGGAATGCGACATGCTGCTCGAGGCCGGCAATGACGAACATCGCCGCCGAATCGCGGACTTGCGCGATCGCCTGCTGGCCGAATATCTCGGAACGACCACGGAGACCTTTGCCGCGGCCTTTGCACGGAGCGGCTCGATCATCCGAGCAATCGATAAGCTCAACGATGGGCCTCGGGGCTTGCGGGAATTTGCTGTCGATCTGTCGGGCAGTATTTCGCCGATAAGAGGCACCGCGTTCTTCGACCCGGCCCGGCCCTTCGGGCTCCTAAACCGACTGGGCCTCGGCGCGCTCTTCCGTCTCCTCGTCCGCCCCGCGTGATCGACGCCGGAAGATCAGTTCGCTGACGACAAGAAGCGTGATGCCGAGCGCCAGCGGAATGAAAAAATAGCTGCAGCGGAATGCAATCAGCGCGCCGATCGAGGCCTCCTGCGGCACGACATAGGAGACCGTCGCCTCGAGTACGCCGAGACCGCCGGGGACATGCGTCGCGAGGATTGCGGAATTGGCGAGCACGTAAGCCGTCACCGATTTGAAGAAGGCAACGTCGCCGAAGACCGAGAGCATCTGGTGCAGGCAGGCGGACACCAGCATGAAATTGATCGTCCCGACCCCGATCTGGGCAAGCGCGATCGAAAATCGCGGCAGTTGAAACGACCAGTGCCAGAGCCGCAGCCTACCGCGGATGAAAAACGCCAGCCCCGCATAGACGACCGGCACGACGAGCGCCAGCAGACCGAAAAGGCGGGTGCTCGCCGGGTCGATGCGCAGCAGACGCGCGGCATCGCCGGGATTGACGATCAGGGCAAGGCCGCCGAGCGTGATCAACCCGAGGCCGACGGTGACGCCGCAGAACAGGATGATCTTCGCCACGTCCACGGCCGTCAGGCCCCAGCGGGAATAGTAGCGATAGCGGAAGGCGCCGCTGCTCAGTCCCGCAAATCCGATATTGTGGCCGAGCGAAAGGCTGATGAAGGAGGCGAGCACGATCTTCCGGTAAGGCAGGGATTTGCCGAGCGAGCGGATCGCCAGCAAGTCGAAACAGCTCAGGCATAAATAGGATGCCGCCGCAAACAGGAGTGCTGTGCAGAAGCTCGGAAAAGGTATGCTGCGGACCGATTGAACGATCTGCTCCAGGCTGTACTGGCGGAAGATCCGATAGAGAAGAAAGCCCGCGATACAAAGGGCGGCAACGAGCAGTCCATTCCAGATTGCGTTTTTCAGACTCATCGATTGTCCGTTTCGAGGTGCGAGCGCCATGGCTCGATCATCTGGAACGATCAAAAGAGTTTTGTGTTCCCCTCGGGGAGAACGAACCCTGTCTCTCGAGGGGAGACCAGCTTTAGCGGGCCTATGCCGGATAGATCGATCAAGCTCCTGACCTATAACGTGCACAGCTGCATCGGCAACGACCGGAAGCTCGACCCCGGCCGCATCGCGTCGGTCATTGCCGAGGCTGGAGCCGATATCGTCGCCCTGCAAGAAGTCGATGTCTTGAGACGTCGGACCGGCGGCGTCGATCAGGCCCATGCGATCGCCTCGCTGCTGAAGATGCAGGCGCATTTCCATCCGGCGCTGTCGGTTGCCGAGGAGCAGTATGGCGATGCGATCATCACCGCGCTGCCGACAGGCGCGGTCAAGACAGGCCCTCTGCCCTCCATCGGCGAACAGCGCGGCGCGCTTTCCGTCGAAATCCTGGTCGGCGACAGGAAGCTCCTGGTGATCAACACCCATCTAGGCCTTCGCGGGCGCGAGCGCATCCGGCAGATGACGACGCTGCTCCACGCGGGCTGGCTGCGCGGCGCGGCGAACGAACCTCTTCCCTGCATTCTCTGCGGCGATTTCAATGCCATTCCATCATCGGCGACGTATCGACTTGCCGCGCGGTCGTTGAAGGATGCCCAGCTCGCAGGCAAGGCCGCGGCGAAAGCGACCTTTCCCTCCCTCTACCCGCTGATGCGTCTCGACCACATCTTCGTCACCGACGATCTCGTCGTCAAAAAGGCCACTGTCCTGCAAAATCGGCTGACGCGGATCGCCTCGGACCATCTGCCTCTGTTTGCGGAAATCGGTTTCGCCTGAGGACGTTTCTGCAGCTGATCGACCAGTTCCAGCTGGAAGAAACGGACAGGCGTGGCGTGGCCGCTGCCGGAGGGTGAGTCAGTGACGGCTGTAGAGCGGCGGCGTCACATCTTCGTCTGCGAGGTCGGGATAAAGCTGCCTGCGGGTGCGGGCGAGCGCTTCTGCCTCCCGGCGATTCCGTTCCAGCAGAACGGCGGTGACGTCCTTAAAGGGCTCGCCGTCCGACAAGGCGACGCGGACGGTACCGCCCTGCGAGAGGAAGTCGCAGAACGACCGCATCGAGCGAAGACGCGTCGTAATCTCGATATAGCGGTCGTCATGTCCAGCCATATTCATCTCCCTTCCAGACCGTAAGATGGCGCGAACACTTCGGCGAGAAGATGGCGCTCGTTTCAGCCCATCCGGTCGGACATCAATCTCTGGCAAGCTTCCGGTTGATCGCAGCGGCGGCCAGGGGCAGCGCCGCGGTCGCCACAGCCCCGAGAGGCAAACGCCGAATCCCCCTGGTGACGACGAAGGCCGCTGCCATCGCGCCCGCCAGCTTGAGCCATGGCCGGTCACCGAGTTGGGCATGGGCGCTGGCATCGGCCCAGCGAGCATTTTCGGTCAAGACGGTTGCGGCCTGCCGCCGGATCACCTGCAGACGAGCCTGGAGGTTTTCGAGCTCTTCCCGCAACTCCCTGAGATGGCCTTCCAGAGCATGTCCTTCGGCGGTCTCGACGGTTTCCGCCACATAGGCGTCGAACGGAATCTCCCCGCCAAGCGTCGCGAGATAGGCGCGGTATTCGGCCTCGCTCGCGAAACCCTCGCGCCTGATGAGGTCAGGATTGATGTCTGCCTCTTCTTTATTTGCGAGCGGGATGCCGGCGTCGTCGAGCCTATTGTCGGCGCCAGTGCCGGATTCGTTCTTGAACATGATGCGTCTCCCGTGTTTCCTCACCGCAGAACGCCCGATGGGCTCAAATTGATCCCACTCGCCGACCTGGCCCTGCGGGCTCACGCATGTCGCTGCCGCAAACCGCTGCACACTTTTTGCGCGACATGCCTTAATCAAAAAGCTCGCCGTGTCCAATCTGCTCCCGCTTGCCCGGCACCTCGCTGATGATCGGATCGTCGGCAGGATCGGGATCTTTTCTGTTGGCCTCGTTCAAAAATCGCGCGGCCTCGAGGAATGCGACCGATATTTCCTCGGTCCCCCATCCGGCTTCATTGGCGGCAGCAATCAGCTTTTCCAAAGCGTCGCGTGCAGCAGCGCTCGCTTCTTGGAAGCGCTGAGCGGGAGCTTCGGCTTTCGGCCGTGGAAAGGTCATCGTCTTCCCTCCATAGACTGGCTATCGAGGATGAACGCAGTTCCCGGGAAATGGATGCACGATGAGGACGATTTAGCTGCGGATGCGCCGATTTTCTCTCTCAGATGACCGTTCGCAACAGAAACGGGGAACGCTCCAGCGGACGCTGGGCGAGGATTCTGAGCATCGCCGAGCCCTGTATGCCGGTCGTGGTGCGCGAGCGGCCATCATGATAGACGACCGTCATGACCTGGCCACGAATATCATAGCGTATCTGCGCGATCGTCCGGGTGTGAACCGGAAATATAAATTCGTCGGGCTCGGATATCTGCCCGGAGGTCTCCAAAGTCATCGCCCATGCCCCAACGATAATAGCGCCCCTGCCCCTCATTTTCCGCGTTCCAAAGCGCATCCGGCCTGGAAATCGGAAGCGCCGAACGCCCCAATCAAGCACATATTGCCTCCACGGTCGCGTGACATCGGCGTGACATCCGATCCGTGTTGGAAAAACTGTTTTATAACATCAACTTAGGAAATCGCGATGCGCTGCTAAAGTCACGCGATCAGTGCAACGTTTTCTCTAACGCGTGGCCGTGAGCGGCCTGCGGCCAGCATTCGATGTGAGTGCGAGCGACCGGACCGCCTCGTCCACGCCAAAAATCACGTCGCTCAACCGTTCGATCTCACGATCCAGTTCATACACCTCCGCCTCGTCGAGGTCATCCCCGTCAAGCAGCCGCCTCGCCGCTTCGATCAAGCGTTCCGTCCGCCCGACGATAGTAAGAGCGCTGCGTATAATGATGTCGAGCATCCGGTTTTCCCTTGGCGCGTGACAGAGCCTCGGGCAAAATCGGGGTGCTGACAATCCTGAAATCTTGTCAGATCCGCTGGCGCATCCTGTCGTAGAAGTCCCTGACGTCTCGCAAGGCGGATGGCTCGCGACGCGGCGAGGAGAGATGTGAGGCAAAGGCGAACACACCCGCGACAGCAGCCACGAGCATAACCGTTGCAAGCGGATAATGTTTGACCACGGCCTCGGTCTGATGGATCGCTTTTCCAGCACTGTCCTTCGCCGATCGCCCGGCCTCCAGCACCTGCTGCTGGAGCATGTCGATCTGTTTCCGCAATGTGCTCAATTCCACGCGCAGGTCCTCTTCGGGCTGCCGGGGGATGCCGACGGATGCGGTGTTGGTATCGATAATGGCTTTCGGCACCGGTTCGCCGAGCTTGGCTCGGCTGGTGTCGAGGGTAGTCGTCTCACTGTTCTTGCGCCGCGGCATTTTCACATCTCCCAAAATCAACATTTCCGACCTCGCGGTCCCTCCATGGAACTGCTTTGATGATCGATTGACAGCGCATGTCGCGACCACGCACAAGCTGCCTCGCGCTCGCGCCTCAATGATATTGTCGGACGCCTAAAGCTCGTCGCTGCGACGCCTTACCGCGTGCTTCAAAGCCAACAAGTGTCTGCGCCGCTCCAGCATGTAGTCGGCATAACCGACGCAGATAAACAGCAGTGTCGGGCCGGCGTAGATGACGATGAGAGCCAATGCAACAAGGATGAATGCGGTCGTCATGGTCTGTCTTCCATCATGTTGATCCTATGAAGCGACGGACCTCATCCCTTCGGCTGGTTAGTCCGCCGCCAGTCTGCCCCTCACTTCCGCCGCGGGTCGTGGCCATGGTGGCGATCATGCTCGCCGCCACCGCCGGAGACCTTGCTTTGCGTGCGTTTGTCCGGCTCTGCTGCCGGCTTCTGAATGTCGAGCGGCGCCTTGGCATTTTCATGCGAAGCGCCCGGACCGCCCTGGCGGATGGTCGCGGCGCTCTTCTTGGACGTAGACATCGATGCCTCCTAGCGGTCCTGCTGATGGCCCTGATGGCTGGTATTGATCTTACTGTTGCCTTGCTGACCCTTCTTATCCGGGTCTTCGCCACCGCTTGCGATTGCGGCGTCTTCTGCCTTGGTCTTCGTCGGCTTGCCTGCGCCCTTGCTGCTGACGTTGCCGGCTGGAATCGGAGGTAGCCTGCTGCTCATCACGCCTCTCCTCAGTCGGGGTCTCGGTTGGAGCTGTGATCCGAATATTGCTCGGTCTGAACCGTCTTGCCGTCCAGGCCGCGCTCCTTGGAATGTTGTGTCTTGTCGCGGTTCGACAGGACCATATTTCCAGGAAGCTGCTCTTCTTTGAGATCGGTCATGGCGCCGCTGCCGTCACCTTTTCCCTTCGCGCCAGCGCCGATATGTTTCCGGTCGGCATGTGCCATGGTTTTCTCCTTGGTCGTATCAAACAATCCAGTTCCACCGAGGTTCCGGGATCGAAGGCAAGTCAGCCGGGTGGACCGCCAGGACGACCCTACCGCTCGTCGAGATGCCGCCGCAACTCGTCCTTCTGGATGAAGCGGTCGGTATTGCCCGGCTCGTGATCGGGATGCGATATTTCGACATCGAGATCATCGGGAAGCGCGAGCGCCTGCCTGGCGTTCATGATGCCGAGAGGGACACGCCCTTCTTCGGTATCCACCGCGACTTCGACCAGCTGTTTCTTGGAAATCATCTCGGCGATCCTTTCCTATCTATTCAGAATCCGCCGGCGTCCTATTCGTTCCCTTGCCACTTGATTTTGCGGCCTTTCCGCGCGCATCGCCTCCGTTACGCGCTGGACGAGCGGGCACGACATCATGTCCTCGAGCGAAACCGACAGCTTCGGCTTCCAATTCGGATAGCTGTCGCTAGTGCCGGGAATATTGGTCGGGGTTTTCTCATCCGTGAGATCGGCAAGGCGAACCGCAACGAGAAGGGATGGGGTTCTGGCGATGAAGCGATAGGCGTTGACAGTCAGCTGCCTCAACGCCTCCCGACTTGCCCTTGCGTCAAGACGCTGCGGCAAGCCGAAACCGGCGGCCCTAAGCGCCGCCTTCAGGCGTCGCCGCTCGTGCTTGCGGTGCTCGAGATGCTTTTCAGTGAGATCCGGCGGCACGATGCCGTGCTCGCGCCGGTCCTGAATGTCGGCGCCGCGCCACCAGCCGGCCAGGGTCTGATGATCGTGCGTCGAAATGCACGCCAAGGCAAGAATGGGATAGGCAGCCGCCGGCTTGAAGCCGTCGTCGTCCTGTTCATAGGAAAGGATCCGATAAGAGAGAATTCGGGCCGCCGCCAAATCATCTGGCAGGTCTTCGGGGATCATCCCCAAGGCTTCGCCAATGACGAGGCATCGATGCTCGGCCGACGTCTCGGCAAGGATCCGCAGGAGCCGATCCTGCGGATAGCGGACATAGCCGCCGCCCTCCGGGCTGGCGCCGAGCGGCACCAGAAAGAGGCGGCGAAGCGCCGGGACATGGTCGATGCGGATCGCGCCCGCATAGCGCATGGCGGCGCTCACCATACGACGGAAGGGAGACGTTTTCCCCGATGCGATCGTGGAAGGCAGATAGCCAGCAAGATGCCAGTCCTGCCCGTCGATGGCGAAGGGATCGGGAGGACTGCCGACGGTGGCCTCAGAAATATAGACATCCGGCTCGCTCCATGTCGCTGAGCCGTCAACTGCTTCGCCGACGGCAAGATCGAGATAGAGCCCGATCCGCATGCCGGCCTTCCGCGCCCGCTCGGCCGCCTGCATCAGCTGCCGGTGGGCGAGCCATTGCAGCCACATATGGAAGCACACATCGTCTTCATGTTCATGTTCGAATTCGGCGACGGCAGCGCTGTCGCGGCGCTGGAAATCGGACGGCCATTGCTGCCAGCCGGCGCCTGCGCCACGAGCCGCCATGGAAAGCGACAGGCATTCGAAAAGAGCGTGCCGCCGCAGGCTGTCGCCGCCTTGCTCGACGAAGGCGTCGAAATCCCGGGGATCATAGGCCTTGTCGGTCGCGGCTCGCGCCCGCCACTCCGGCCAGAGATCCCGCAGCGCTTCAAGCTTGGTTCGTGCGACGCCGGCGTAATCCACGAGCTCGGTTCGGCGAAGGCGTTGCAATTGCCGCTCGAGGTCGGCATTGCCGGCAAAGCCCGGCAACCGGTCGACGGCGATATGGAGCGGGTTGAGATGCTGGCGGCTCGAGGGCTCATAGGGGCTGCAGCGATCGGGATCGGCGAGAAAGGGCGCGTGAAGCGGGTTGAGACCGATGAAATCGGCGCCAAGTGATCCCGCCAGATCTGTCATAGTGGACAGATCCTCGAAGTCCCCGATGCCCCAGTTGCGCGCCGAGCGAAGCTCGTAAAGCTGTAGGCTGATGCCCCAGACGCGCGTGCCGGACAGAAAATCCGGGAGGTATGATCTTGGGATCTCCTTGAGCGTCGGCTTCGGCTCCTGCCGCGTCCCGGCCGTCTCGCGCTCAGCCGCTGCCGACAAGTCGACCTTCAGTGCCGAAAGCAGCTTGCGCTTGGTCGCGCTGGAGATCGCCACTTCCCGATTGTCGGGACTGGGCCTTGTCGGGCTGATGCCGTGCCGACGGGCGAGCCTTTCGATCTCCGCGGGCCTCATGGTTCGATCGCCTTCATCTCAGCCCCTTACGCTTTGCTGATGCTCCAGAGCACCGTCCAAGGTGCAAGATCGCCATCGTCATTGCGGCCGAGACGGAAGATCGTCTCGCCGTCCTCATGCTGAGGGCCGAGCGTCGCGGCCTCGTCACTGATATTGGCGCTGAGGTGAAGGCGCCGGTCGCCGGCAAACGTCCAATCCACCGCCACTGCAGTGCCGGCCGACCGGTAAGCCGCTTGTCCGGCGCCGCCTTTCAGCAAGGGAATGATTCTTTGATGTCGCAGATCGAGAAGCGTCCTGTAGAAATCGAGGGTCTCCGAGGAGGCGCGTTTCGACCAATCGAGCTTGGCGGCAGCAAAGGTCGACGGCGCCGTCGGGTCGAGAAGCTCGTCGGCATCGAAGCCCGGCAGGCGCGACAGTTCCTCGCGCCGGCCTTTGCGGACTTTGTCGTTCAGATCCTCGTCGAAATCGCAGAAAAACGGAAAAGGCTCTTTGGCGTCCCATTCCTCGCCCATGAACAGCATCGGGATCTCGGGCGCCAGCAGGTAGATTGATGTGACGGCCTTGATGGCATCGGCCGGGCTCGCGGCCATGATGCGGTCGCCGAGCGCCCGGTTGCCGATCTGGTCATGGTTCTGGATGAAGGACACGAAGGCGGTCGGCGGCAGGTGGCCGCTCGGCTTGCCCCGGCTCGCGCCGCGATAACGCATATGCTCACCCTGGAACACGAAACCTTCCGCCAGCGCGCGGCCGAGCTTATCGGCATCGCCGGCGTAGTCGGCATAATAGCCGAAGATCTCGCCGGTCGCAGCGATATGCAGCACATGGTGCAGGTCGTCGTTCCACTGGGCCGTGAACAGCCGCGCCGCGCCGTTCTCATCGCGCTGCAGCAGGTCGCTGTCGTTCTCCTCGTTCTCGACGATCAGATGAACCTGCCGGTCGCCGGCCGCTGCCCTGACACGACGGGCCAGCGCATGAAGAAGATGTTCCCTGCTGTCGTCCTTGATGGCATGGACAGCATCGAAGCGAAAACCATCGAGCCGGAACTCGGTGATCCAATAGAGGGCGTTCTCGATGATGAATTCGCGGATCATCTCGGAGCCGTCGCCGTCATAATTGACGCCGTTGCCCCAGGGCGTCTTGTGATGATCGGTAAAGAGGGGCGCGTAGGACGGGATATAGTTCCCGTCCGGCCCGAAGTGATTGTAGACCGCATCGAGGAAGACCGAGATGCCGCGCTCATGCGCCGCATCCACCAGCTCCATCAAATCTTCGGGCCGGCCGTAGCTGCTGTCGGGCGCATAGGGAAGCACGCCGTCGTAGCCCCAGCTATAGCGGCCCGGGAATTCAGCGACCGGCATGATCTGCAGCGCCGTCACGCCCAGCTCCCGCAGATGGTCGAGACGCTCGATCGCAGCCCTGAAAGTTCCCTCCGCTGTGAAGCAGCCGATATGCAGTTCGTAGATGACCATTTCTTCCCAAGGCCGGCCGGTCCATTCGCTGGTGTTCCAGCGATAGGAAGAAAGGTCGACCACTTCGCTCGGACCATGCACATCCTGAGGCTGGAAGCGTGAGGCCGGATCGGGAACTTCGAGACCATCGGGCAGCACGAAACGGTAGCGCGTGCCGGTTCCGGCATCCGCGACCATGCAGCGATGCCAGCCATCGTCGTCCGCCTCCATCGGACGGGGATCCGCGCCTTCGATCCTCAACGATACGCTTTCGTGCAGAGGAGCCCAGAGGCGGAACAGAATGCCGTCTTGGCTGAATGCGGGGCCGAACGTCATTTTGGTCAAGGGAGAGCCTTTGATGAATGGACGGGATCTGGGTAACTGTCGCGGGAGCAAAAAGTTTCGTCTGCAAGCCGGATGTGGAAAGCTGCGGCTGTCAGCGGTGTTTCGGCTGAGGAAGAGTAGGATTCCATCCCATCATGTGCTATTAAGATGCAGATCAATAGGAGTGCAATCGATGCGTTCGACGCAGCAAATGAGCATCACGCTGCCCGTGGAAATGGCGAAGCTGGTTAAGCAGCGAGTGTCCAACGGCGATTACGCCTCAGAGAGCGAAGTCATTCGCGAAGGTCTGAGAGCTTTGCAAGAACGCGAAAACGCTGTCGAGCATTGGCTTCGAACGGAAGTTGCGGCCACCTATGACGCGTATAAGGCCGATCCCACTAAAGCTAAACCCCTCGATGAGGTCTGGAGGCGCCTTGAAGCGCGCATGGACGAGATCGATCGGGAAGAGGATTGATGAAGCACTATCAAATCCGCCTGACCGATGAGGCGGAGCTGGATTTGGCGCGTATCTATGGTTTCGTTCGTACAAAATCCGCGTCTGCCGCTGTCGCCCGCGATTACGTGGCCCGCATCAGGACCTTCGTGGGTGGGTTCGAGATGTATCCAGAACGCGGCAGCCTCCGTGATCATGTTCGCCCAGGCCTGCGTATAGTCGGCTTTGAGCGCCGGGTAAGCGTAGCGTTCGTTGTCGAGCCTACCGAGGTCGTTATCATCCGTATCCTCTACGCCGGCCAGCGGTTTGAAAGCGAGGAAAGCTAGCAGCTTTGGACTAATCAGAATCGCACGCTGCCCGCCTATCAAATATGATCCGCGCCTGCCACTCGCTTCGTCCATCACGCCGCCGCGACTTTGTCCCGGAGCGCTTCGTCCATGGCCGCCTGAAGCTGCTCTTGGGTGAACGGCTTCGTCATCCTGAGCATCCGGCCGAGCCCCTGGTCCTCGGTAAGCTCGACATAGCCGGACGCGAGGATCACGGGCAGGTTGGGGAAAGCTGCACGAAGGTGGCGCGCGAGCTCGGCGCCGGTCATGCCCGGCATGGCGTGATCGGTGATAACAAGATCGCACTCCTGTCCGCCGGCGAAGAACTCCAGAGCCTGGGAAGCGGAAGCCGCTTCCCACGGCAGGTGTCCAAGGTCCTCCAACATCGCCACGGTTCCGGTCCTGACGAGCGCATCGTCGTCGACGACAAGAATGGAAAGCGATCGCGACACCGGCTTCACGGGTTCTTCGGCCGCCGGCACGACCGCCGGCTGCGCCTTGGTGAAGCTCTCGGCGACGGGCAGCCAGAGGGAGACGGTGGTGCCCTTCCCTCTCGTGCTCGAAATCTGGATCGAGCCGCCCGATTGCGCTGCCAGGCCGTGCACCATCGACAGGCCGAGACCGGTGCCCTTGCCGATCCCCTTGGTGGTGAAAAATGGCTCGGCGGCACGCAGGACCGTCGCCTCGTCCATCCCCTCGCCATCGTCCGAGACCGATATTTTGATGTAATTCCCGCCCGCAAGGCCGGTCGGCCGTGCCTCTTCCGCCGCCGCGGCGACTGTCACCGCGCCGCCGCTTTCGAGCGCATCCCGTGCATTGACGAAGAGGTTGAGCAGCGCCAGCTCCAGCTGGTTGCTGTCCACCAGCAGCGGCGCCAGATCCGCCGGGATGCACTTTCGGATCTCGACGCGCGGCCCCACAGCCTTAGCGAGCAGATCCTCGACGTTTTCGAACAGCCTGAGGAAGTCGACCGCCTGCGGCTTCAGCTCCTGTCGGCGGGCGAAGGCGAGCAGGCGCTGAGTGAGCGCCGTGCCGCGCTCGGCCGCCTGGATGGCGTTGGTCACCAGGCGTTCGCTGCGCTCATCCGCCGGCAGGCGCTTCTTCAGCAGGCTGAGACTGCCGAGCACCGCCATGAGAAGATTGTTGAAGTCGTGCGCAACGCCGCCTGTGAGATGACCGATCGTGTCGAGCTTCTGCGCTTCGAAGAGCTGCGCCAGCGCCTCCTCGCGCTCGCGCGTCCGTTGATCGATCCGGTGCTCGAGTTCTTCATTCAGCTGGCGCAACTGCGCCGCCGATGTTTCGAGCTCGGCGGTGCGCTGGTGTACCCTCGCCTCCAGCTCGGCATTCAGGCGCTCGAGTTCCCGCGTCTTCCTGTAGAGATCGGCAAACACCCTGACCTTGGCCCTCAGCACTTCGGGCACGATCGGGACGGAGACGTAGTCGACGGCGCCGACCGCATAGCCGCGCAGCCGGTCCGGTTCGGCCAGCATGACGGCGGAGACGAAGATGATCGGCGTATTCTGATAGCGCGGATGCTGCCGGATCATGCTGACGAGCTCGAATCCGTCCTGTTCAGGCATGCAGACGTCCACGAGGATGACGGCGATTTCGGTGCGCAGCAGGTGCTCGAAGGCTTCGCGGGCCGATTGCGCCTTGATGAGATTTTCCTCGAGCTCTTCGAGAATGACCTCATAGCTCAGGAGCTTCGCGGGCTGGTCGTCGACGAGGAGGATGTTGACGGGGTTCATGGCCGGATCCTCAGCGGTGCAGCCACATGCGCAGAGCCGACAGGAGCTGCTCGGTATTGACGGGCTTCGCCAAGTAATCCGACGCGCCCGCCTCCAGGCATTTCTCCCTGTCACCCTTCATTGCCTTGGCCGTCAGCGCCAGGATCGGCAACCGCCGGAAGCGGGGCTCCGAGCGGATGACCTGCATCGTCTCGTAACCGTCCATCCCGGGCATCATGATGTCCATCAGCACGATCGCAACGGAGGGTTCGTTGTTGATGACGTCAATGGCTTCGCTGCCGGTCGTCGCGGTCAGGACCCTCATGCCGCGGCGCTCCAGCACGCTGCTGAGTGCGAAGATATTGCGGGCGTCGTCGTCGACGAGCAGCACGGTCTCGCCGACGAGATCCTCGTCCGAACTATGCAGTTCCCGCAACGTCGCCTGCTTTGCCGCCGGCAGATCGGCAACGACCCGATGCAGGAACAACGCCGTCTCGTCGAGAAGCCGCTCGGGGGACTCGACACCCTTGACCACGACGCTGCGGGCCATGCTGTGGAGCGTCGCGTCCTCCTCCGCAGAGAGCTCCCTGCCGGTGAAGACGACCACCGGCACCTCGCCGATCTCGGCATCGTCGCGTATCTGCTCCAGCACGTCGAAGCCCGACATATCAGGAAGAGAAAGGTCGAGCACCACGCAGTCGGCGGAATTGCGCCGCAAAGCGGCAAGCGCCTCGGATCCCGAGCCGACGCTGGTGATGTCGATGTCGTCATGTCCGAGAAGCGCAGTGACGCTCAAGCGCTCCGCCTCGTCGTCTTCTACGAGCAGCAGCTGCTTGCGGCGCGGCTCGGCATAGGCCTTCAGGCGCGACAGCGCCTTGCCGAGACCTTCCGGCGTCGTCGGCTTGCTCATGAAGGCGAAAGCCCCGCGCGTCAGCCCATGCTGCCGATCCTCGTCCAGACTGATGATCTGCACCGGAATATGCCGCGTCTGCGGGTTCTGCTTGAGCTGGCTCAGCACTGTCCAGCCGAGCATATCGGGCAGGAAGATATCGAGCGAGATCGCCGATGGCTTGTAATCCTGCGCGAGCGTCAGGGCGTCGCTGCCGCGCATCGCCACCAGCACCTTGAAGCCATTGTCGCGGGCGAGATCGACCAGGACGCGGGCGTAATGCGCGTCGTCCTCGACGACCAGCAGCACCGAGTCACCCGTCACGATCCGGTGGCGATCGTCTGCGACATGTTCGGTAGGCTTCTCGGCGCGGCGGCTTGCCGCTGCCTCGGCGAATTCCACGACATTCGCCGGCGGCGAAACCGGCCTGGGTGCAACCGCACCGGCGCCGACATAGGTGAGCGGCAGGTAGAGGACGAAGGTGCTGCCGACGCCAGGCGTGCTGCGCAGCTGGATCTCGCCGCCGAGCAGGTTTGCCAGTTCGCGGCTGATCGCCAGCCCGAGGCCGGTGCCGCCATATTTGCGGCTCGTCGAGGCGTCCGCCTGCTGGAATGCCTCGAAGATGATACGCTGTTTCTCCGGCGGGATACCGATGCCGGTATCGACGACTTCAAAGGCGATCACCGACGGCGCGTGCCGGAGCGAGGGGTGATCCGACGACCAGCCGCTCGTCGCCGATGCGACGCGAAGCGTCACGCCGCCCTGCGCGGTAAACTTGAAGGCGTTCGACAGCAGGTTCTTGAGGATCTGCTGGAGCCGCTTCGAGTCGGTGATAATGCTCTTTGTGACGTCGGCGCCGACCTCGACCGCGAAGGACAGGTTCCGCGTTTCCGCTTCGTGCCGGAACGGTCGCGCCATCACTTCGAGCAGATTGTTGACGAAGATCTCCTCGGCATCGACCGAGACCGTTCCGGACTCGATCTTGGAGAGATCGAGAATATCGCTGATGAGGTTGAGCAGATCGGTGCCGGCGCCGTGGATCGTCTTGGCGAACTCGACCTGCTTGCCCGACAGGTTGCCGTCGGGGTTTTCCCCGAGCTGCTGGCCGAGGATGAGGATGGAGTTCAGCGGCGTGCGCAGCTCATGCGACATGTTGGCGAGGAATTCGGATTTGTATTTCGAGGTCAGCGCCAGTTCGGTCGCCTTTTCTTCCAGCGCGCGCCGCGCCTGCTCGATCTCCTGGTTCTTGGCCTCGACTTCGACGTTGCGTTCCTCGAGCTGCTGCGCCTTCTGCCCGAGCTGTTCGTTGGTCTGCTGCAGTTCGCGCTGCTGCGTTTGCAGTTCGGCGGCGAGCTGCTGGGATTGCTTCAGTAGGCCTTCGGTCTGCATTGTCGCTTCGATCGAGTTGAGAACGATGCCGATCGAGGTCGTCAGCTGGTCGAGGAAGGAAAGCTGCAGCTCGGTGAATTCGCCTGCGGAGGCGAGTTCGATAACCGCCTTCACCTGGCCCTCGAAATGCACCGGCAGCACGATCGCGCTTCTCGGCAGAGTGGTGAACACGCCGGAGCTGATCGGTACGACATTGTCGGGCAGATCGGTGACCAGGATGCGGCGGGCATCGCTCGCGCACTGGCCGACGAGGCCCTGGCCGAAGTCGAGCCGCGGCGGATGCGCCGCCTCGCCCCCTTGTGCATAGACCGAGAGCAGCGACAGGAACGGCTGGCTCTCGTCGGCATCCACCTGGTAGATGACGCCCTGATGGGCGCCGACCAGCGGCGCCAGCTCCGACAGCAGCATCTTGCCGACCAGCGTCAGGTCGCGCTGCCCCTGCAGCATGTTGGTGAAGCGCGCCAGGTTGGTCTTCAGCCAGTCCTGCTCGGTGTTGCGCTCGGTGGTGAGCCGCAAATTGTCGATCATCGTGTTGATGTTGTCCTTGAGCTCGGCCACTTCGCCGCGCGCATCGACCTTGATCGAGCGTGTCAGGTCGCCCTTGGTGACGGCGGTCGCCACTTCGGCGATGGCGCGCACCTGCGTCGTCAGGTTGGCGGCGAGCAAGTTGACGTTGCCCGTCAGATCCTTCCAGGTGCCGGCCGTGCCCGGCACGTTCGCCTGGCCGCCGAGGCGGCCCTCGACGCCCACCTCGCGCGCCACCGTGGTCACCTGGTCGGCGAAGGTGGCAAGCGTGTTGGTCATGTTGTTGATGGTTTCGGCAAGGGCGGCGACTTCGCCTTTGGAGGCGACGGTGAGGTTCTGCTTCAAGTCGCCGTTCGCGACCGCCGTCACCACCTTGACGATGCCGCGCACCTGCTCGGTGAGGTTGGCGGCCATGACGTTGACGGTATCCGTCAGGTCCTTCCAGGTTCCGGCGACGCCTGGCACCTGCGCCTGGCCGCCGAGCTTGCCCTCGGTGCCGACCTCGCGGGCGACGCGCGTCACTTCGCCGGCAAAGGCGTTGAGCTGGTCGACCATGGTGTTGATGGTGTTCTTCAGTTCGAGGATCTCGCCCTTCACATCGACGGTGATCTTGCGCGACAGATCGCCGCGCGCCACGGCCGTCGTGACCTCGGCGATGTTGCGAACCTGGGTCGTCAGATTGGCGGCGAGCAGGTTGACGTTGTCGGTCAGGTCCTTCCAGGTGCCGGCGACGCCGGGAACAACGGCCTGACCGCCAAGGCGGCCATCGGTGCCGACTTCACGGGCCACACGCGTCACTTCGCCGGCGAAGGAACGAAGCTGGTCGACCATGGTATTCAGCGTGTCCTTCAGCAGCAGGATTTCGCCGCGCACGTCGACGGTGATCTTGCGCGACAGGTCGCCATTGGCGATCGCGGTCGCCACCTCGGCGATGTTGCGCACCTGCGCCGTCAGGTTGCCGGCCATCGAGTTGACGCTGTCGGTCAGATCCTTCCAGGTGCCGGCCACACCGGAGACCTGCGCCTGACCGCCGAGCTTGCCTTCGGTGCCGACTTCGCGGGCCACACGGGTGACTTCACCGGCGAAGGCGTTGAGCTGATCCACCATAGTGTTGATGGTGTTTTTCAGCTCGAGGATTTCCCCCTTCACGTCGACGGTAATCTTGCGCGACAGGTCGCCGCGCGCCACGGCGGTCGTCACTTCGGCAATGTTGCGAACCTGGCCGGTCAGGTTGGAAGCCATGGAATTGACGTTTTCGGTCAGATCCTTCCAGGTGCCGGCGACACCCGGCACCTGCGCCTGGCCGCCGAGCTTGCCTTCGGTGCCGACTTCGCGAGCGACGCGCGTCACTTCCGAGGCGAAGCGGTTCAGCTGATCCACCATGGTGTTCAGCGTTTCCTTGAGCTCGAGGATTTCGCCTGAGACCGACACCGTGATCTTCTTCGACAGGTCGCCGTTGGCGATGGCGGTCGAGACTTCGGCGATGTTGCGCACCTGCGCCGTCAAATTGCCGGCCATCGAGTTGACGCTGTCGGTCAGGTCCTTCCAGGTGCCGGCGACGCCGAGCACATTCGCCTGGCCGCCGAGCCGGCCTTCCGTGCCGACCTCACGCGCCACGCGCGTCACCTCGCCGGCAAAGCCGTTCAGCTGGTCGACCATCGTGTTGATGGTCTCCTTCAGCTCCAGGATTTCGCCCGAAACCGGGACGGTGATCTTCTTCGACAGGTCGCCCTGGGCGACCGCGGTCGCGACTTCGGCGATGTTGCGCACCTGGCCGGTGAGGTTGGAGGCCATGGAATTGACGCTGTCGGTGAGGTCCTTCCAGGTGCCGGCGACGCCGCGCACATTGGCCTGGCCGCCGAGCCGGCCTTCGGTGCCGACTTCGCGGGCGACGCGCGTCACCTCGCCGGCAAAACCGTTCAACTGGTCGACCATCGTGTTGATGGTTTCCTTCAGTTCCAGGATTTCGCCCGAAACCGGCACGGTAATCTTCTTCGACAGGTCGCCATTGGCGATGGCGGTCGAAACCTCGGCGATGTTGCGCACCTGCGCCGTCAGGTTGCCGGCCATCGAGTTGACGTTTTCGGTCAGGTCCTTCCAGGTACCGGCGACGCCGCGCACATTGGCCTGGCCACCGAGCCGGCCTTCGGTGCCGACTTCGCGGGCGACGCGCGTCACTTCCGAGGCAAAGGCGTTCAGCTGGTCGACCATCGTATTGATGGTTTCCTTCAGCTCGAGGATTTCGCCCGAGACCGAAACGGTGATCTTCTTCGACAGGTCGCCATTGGCGATGGCGGTCGAGACTTCCGCGATGTTGCGCACCTGTGCCGTCAGGTTCGAGGCCATCGAATTGACGTTGTCGGTCAGGTCCTTCCAGGTGCCGGCGACGCCCGGCACCTGCGCCTGACCGCCGAGCCGCCCCTCGGTACCGACCTCGCGGGCGACGCGCGTCACCTCACCGGCGAAGCCGTTCAGCTGATCGACCATCGTGTTGATGGTTTCCTTGAGTTCCAGGATTTCGCCCGAGACGTCGACGGTGATCTTGCGCGACAGGTCGCCGCGCGCCACGGCCGTCGTCACCTGGGCGATGTTGCGCACCTGGGCCGTCAGATTGCCGCACATGGCATTGACGCTATCGGTCAGATCCTTCCAGGTTCCGGCGACGCCCGGCACCAGCGCCTGGCCGCCGAGCTTGCCTTCGGTGCCGACCTCGCGGGCCACACGCGTCACTTCCGAAGCGAAGGAGCGCAGCTGGTCGACCATGGTGTTGATCGCTTCCTTCAGCTGCAGGATTTCGCCGCGCACGTCGACGGTGATCTTCTTGGAAAGGTCGCCGTTGGCAACGGCGATCGTCACCTCGGCGATGTTGCGCACCTGTGCCGTCAGGTTCGACGCCATCGAGTTCACGCTTTCGGTCAAGTCCTTCCAGACGCCGGTCACCTCGGGCACCTGCGCCTGGCCGCCGAGTTTTCCGTCGGTGCCGACCTCGCGGGCGACACGCGTCACCTCCGAGGTGAAAACGCTCAGCTGCTTGATCATCGTGTTGACGATATCGGCCGAGCGCAGGAATTCGCCCTTGAGCGGCCGGCCGTCGACGTCGAGGGGCACGGTCTGCAGCAGGTCACCCTTGGCGACCGCGGTGATCGTGCGCGTCACCGCCGTCGTCGGCCACAAGAGATCGTCGATCAGGCCGTTGATCGATCCTTCCATCTCGGACCAGGACCCATCGGAAAGGCCGAAGCGCACCCGCGTGCTCGTTCGCCCGTCGCGGCCGACGACCTGGCCGACATGTTCGAGCTGCTGGGCCATGCGCTGGTTGGCGGCAATAATGTCGTTGAGGGCGTCGGCGATCTTGCCGGTGACGCCGGTGAGATCAGAGCGCATTCGCACGGAGAAATCACCGCGCCTGACCGCGACCAGAACCTCGAGAAGCGCGCTGGCCTCATCGAACGCCATGGTTGTGTGGTTTTGCCCATTGAGGCTCTCTACCGCAGCGTTGTCACGCGCGAATTCGCCGGTTTGGTTGCTCACGAAAATCCCCCTCTTCGACGACCGGTAATTTAGTGCTCAATTTGGAAAATGGTATGGGCCATCCCCGGTAGAGCCTATCATGATTTATTATTCAAAATGAACTTAAGAGCTGCATAAACCCAAAGCCCTATACGAAGCCGGCTTTGCCGTTTTTCGCGCAGGCTGGAACCGTTCTCCGCCGGCCGTCGTTTCCGTCCTGACAATGGAGAGCGACATGTCGAACGTCTCGAAGACCGGCAAGGAAGAGATCAACAACGCGACCAGCCCGACCACCTTTGGAAAATCGGTCGAAAGCCAGGCGCAGATCCAGGATGCGGCGGCGGAAGCCTCGCCCGATGCCGGCGATGAAATGCTCAACATCTACCGGCTGGAACCGATCGCCGCCCCCGACGATCCGAGATGGGACAATGCCCCCGGCCATGGCATCGTTGTCGTCGCCGCCAGAACGCCTGGTGATGCCAGGATCGTCGCCGCGGCGCGCGAACTCGATTTCATGGAAGTGGATGCGGCGCCCGCCGAGGATGTGACGACGGCCAATGCAAGTGCCTTCCGCGATGACAAGCTCTATACTGTCATCGAGATCGACCGGAACAGGCGCGATATCAAACGCGGCATTGTCGAGGGTACGGTCTCGGTCGACACGATCCGGTCGGTTGAACCGGATTAGAGCCCGCCTCTTTCATTGGAGTTCTCATGAATACCGCCAATCTGCAGCTCAAGGGCCTGATCATGGCGATGGCGTCCATATGCGACGCAATCGTCGAGAAAGAACTGCTCACCCGCCAGGAACTCAATGCCGCGCTGTCGAAAGCCATGAGGGCTATCGAGGAAGACGACGATCATGAGCTGTCGGACGCCAACCGCGCTGCGATCCTGTTTCCTATCCGTGTCTTGCAGCTTGCGGAGCAGGCCGCCGGAAAAGGCGAGCAGCGGACTTTTTCGGACTATGCCAAGCTCGTAGGAAAGCTGAGCTGAGCGTGTTCGAGGGATTTACCCTTGAGCCTGTCGATGTCGAGCCCGGGCCGGCTGCGGATCCACCACGGGGCCGGGCTTGACCGTGGCAGCCTGACGGCGTTCCGAGGAAAACCCTCAGCACTTTCCCACGCGATCCAGGCGTTTCTTGAAACCTGTTGATATGTCCAGCGCCGCATGCGGGTTGATTTCGTCTGCGATCAGCGACCTCTTCGAAAATCCTTGTTGCAATTCAGTCGCAATTGCAGAATAGATAGATACGAGGCTCATCAGCAATAATTGCAAATGCGTCGCATTTACATCGGTGAACTTGTTATCGGCCGTCGCTGTGCGTGCCGAACGGTTGATGAGGCAAGAGAAGGGAATATTCATGCTTAGTTGCCTAAGACGCAGAGTCATAACCGGGATGGTGGCCGTTGCCGCACTCGGCCTGGTGGCCGGCGGTGCCGCCGCGCAGGAGAAATTCAAAGCGGTGACCACCTTCACCGTCATTGCCGACATGGCAAAGAACGTTGCCGGCGATGCCGCGATCGTGGAATCGATCACCAAGCCCGGAGCCGAGATCCACGGCTATCAGCCGACGCCGGGTGATATCCAGCGGGCGCAGGGCGCCCAGATCCTCTTGTCGAACGGCCTCAATCTCGAGCTGTGGTTTCAGAAATTTTTCCGGAACCTGAAAGATGTTCCCGACGTCGTGGTCTCCACAGGCGTCGAGCCAATGGGCATCAGCGAAGGCCCCTATAGCGGCAAACCGAATCCGCATGCCTGGATGTCGCCGAAGAACGCGATCATTTATGTCGACAACATCCGCGATGCCTTCGTCAAATACGATCCTGAGAATGCCGAGGTCTACAAGGCCAATGCGGAGGCCTACAAGAAGGAGATCGAGGCGACCGTTGCGCCGATCCGCCAGAAGCTGGGTACCATCCCCGAGGATAAGCGCTGGCTTGTATCGAGCGAAGCGGCCTTCTCTTATCTCGCTCGCGACTTCGGCTTGAAGGAACTCTATCTATGGCCGATCAATGCCGATCAGCAGGGCACGCCGCAACAGGTCCGCAAAGTCGTCGATGCCGTCAGGGCCAACAAGATCCCTGCCGTGTTCAGCGAGAGCACGGTATCGGACAAGCCGGCCCGGCAGGTCGCCCGTGAAACCGGCGCCCATTATGGCGGCGTTCTCTATGTCGACTCCTTAAGCGAAGCCGACGGCCCCACGCCGACCTATATCGACCTGCTGCGCGTCACCTCCGACACCGTCGTCAAGGGCCTTGCCGAAGGCCTGTCGCAATGAACGCGATCGCTTCCCCTGTTTTCCCCGCATCTTCGGATGCGGGTGCCGGCATCGCCGTGACGGACGCCACGGTCACCTATCGCAACGGCCACACGGCGCTGCGCGACGCCAGCTTCCAGACCCCCACCGGCACCATCACCGCGCTTGTCGGCGTCAACGGTTCCGGCAAGTCGACCCTGTTCAAGGCGATCATGGGTTTCGTGCGCCTCGCCAGGGGCGAGATTTCGGTGCTCGGCATGCCGGTCGAACAAGCGCTGCGGAAAAATCTCGTCGCCTATGTGCCGCAATCGGAAGAGGTCGACTGGAATTTTCCGGTGCTGGTCGAGGACGTCGTCATGATGGGGCGCTACGGCCACATGGGGATGATGCGCATACCGAAAGCGGTCGACCACGACGCTGTGTCCAAGGCGCTCGCCCGCGTCAACATGAGCGAATTCCGCAAGCGCCAGATCGGCGAGCTTTCCGGCGGTCAGAAGAAACGCGTTTTCCTCGCTCGCGCGCTGGCGCAGGACGGTCGCGTCATCCTGCTCGACGAACCCTTCACCGGTGTCGATGTCAAGACCGAAGAGGCCATCGTCAAATTGCTCCACTCGCTACGCGACGAAGGCCGGGTGATGCTGGTCTCGACGCACAATCTCGGCAGCGTGCCGGAATTCTGCGACCGCACGGTGCTGATCAAAGGTACGGTATTGGCCCACGGACCGACAGACGAGACCTTTACGCAAGAAAACCTCGAGAAAACCTTCGGCGGCGTGCTTCGCCATCTCGTGTTGAATGGCTCCGGGGGCAAGCCATATCCCGTCGGCATCCTCACTGACGACGAGCGGCCGCTGGTCCTGCGGGAGGGCAAACTGCTCGCGCCTGCCCCGGCGGACGGAAGCGGAGAGCAAGGCTGATGGCCGCCATTCTCGAACCTTTCACCTATGACTACATGCTGAACGCCATGTGGGTCTCGGCTCTTGTCGGCGGTGTCTGCGCCTTCCTTTCCTGTTATCTGATGCTCAAGGGCTGGTCGCTGATCGGCGACGCACTCTCGCATGCCATCGTGCCGGGTGTCGCCGGCGCCTACATGCTCGGACTTCCCTTCTCGATCGGCGCATTCTTCTCCGGCGGCCTTGCCGCCGCGGCGATGCTCTTCCTCAACCAGCGCACCAAACTGAAGGAAGACGCCATCATCGGCCTGATCTTCTCCTCCTTCTTCGGGCTTGGCCTGTTCATGGTATCGCTGAGACCGACTGCAGTGAACATCCAGACGATCGTGCTCGGCAACATCCTCGCAATCACGCCCGAGGACACGCTCCAGCTTGCCATCATCGGCTTCGTTTCGCTCGCCATCCTGCTGGTGAAATGGAAGGACCTGATGGTCGTCTTCTTCGACGAGACCCACGCCCGTTCAATCGGGCTCAATCCAACGCGGCTCAAGATCATGTTTTTCACGCTGCTGTCGGCCTCGACGGTGGCGGCCCTCCAGACCGTCGGCGCCTTTCTCGTCATCTGTATGGTGGTGACGCCGGGCGCGACGGCTTACCTGCTGACGGATCGTTTCCCGCGACTGCTCGTCATCGCCGTAGCGATCGGGGCGGCGACCAGCTTCGTCGGCGCCTATGTGAGCTATTTCCTCGACGGCGCGACCGGTGGCATCATCGTCGTTTTCCAGACGTTGATCTTCCTTGCCGCCTTCTTCCTGGCGCCCAAGCACGGAATGCTGGCGAGCCGGCGCAGGGCTGCTCAAGCGCTGGAGACATCTCCATGAACGGTCTCGCCGCCTTGCTGGTGCCGTTCCAGTTCGATTTTATGATCAACGCCCTGATCATCTCGGTGCTGATCGCCATCCCGACTGCGCTGCTCTCCTGCTTTCTCGTGCTCAAGGGCTGGGCATTGATGGGCGACGCCATGAGCCATGCCGTATTCCCGGGCGTAGTGATTGCCTATATCGCCGGCTTTCCTTTCGCAATCGGCGCCTTTGCGGCCGGAATGGTCTGCGCGCTTGCCACCGGTTTCCTCAAGGATAACAGCCGCATCAAGCAGGACACGGTGATGGGCATCGTATTTTCGGGCATGTTCGGGTTCGGCCTGGTTCTTTATGTGAAGATCCAGTCCGAGGTGCATCTCGATCACATCCTCTTCGGCGACATGCTCGGCATCGGCTTTCCCGACATCGTGGAAACGGGAGCCGTTGCGCTACTGACGGCCACCATCGTCGCCATCAAGTGGCGTGACCTGCTGCTGCACGCGTTCGACCCGGCGCAGGCGAGAGCGGTCGGGCTGAGGGTGAACCTGCTTCACTACGGCCTGCTCTGCCTGATTTCATTGACGATCGTGGCAGCGCTTCGGTCGGTCGGCATCATTCTCGCCATCTCGCTGCTGATTGCACCAGGCTCCATCGCCTATCTGCTGACGCGCCGCTTCAGTACGATGCTCGCTTTTTCGGTCGCAATCGCGGTGATCACGGCTTTTGCAGGCGTCTATCTCTCCTTCTTTATCGACAGCGCGCCGGCCCCGACCATCGTACTTCTGTTCGCGATCGCCTTTATTGGAGCCTTCCTCCATGCCACGCGCAAGGCCGCACGGATCGAAACCCAAGAGGCAAGCTGAGGATGAACGACCGCCTGCCTCCGGAACGGAGCCTGCGCCCGCCGCATGTCCGGTGCTGTCGATTTTTGCGATAAGTTGATTTAATCGGTCTTGTTTTCCGGCTGCTCCTGTGGCTATACCCCGGCCGCATATACTCACGCACCGGGGATTTCTTCGTGACCAACCTCAAATCGCTCCTGGCCGCCTGCGGCCTCTCCGCCCTGATCGGCCTTGCGGCAACGCCGTCTCTGGCGGGTTCGACCACCTATCCGCTGACGCTGGAAAACTGCGGCGCAGAGGTGACGTTCAAGAAGGCACCCGAGCGGGCGATCGGCCTTGGCCAGAACAGCGCGGAAATCCTGCTGCTGCTCGGCCTTCAGGACAAAATGGTCGGCACTGCCTTCTGGCCGAGCAAGGTGCTGCCGCAGCTCGCCGAAGCCAATGCCAAGGTCAAGCTCCTGACCGTCGAGATGCCGACCTTTGAATCGATGCTTGCCGAAAATCCCGATTTCGTCGCGGCGGCGCTGCCGAGCCTGGTCGGACCAAGCAGCAAGGTCGCCAAGCGCGAGGATTTCGACAAGGTCGGCGTTGCCACCTATCTCTCGCCCAGCACCTGCCTCAGCACCAAGGATGTCAAGGACCAGTACGGCAGCCGCGCCGAGCTCTGGAACATGGATCTTCTCTACAAGGAGATCGACGAGCTCTCGCAGATCTTCGACGTCGCCGATCGCGGCCAGGCGCTGATCGCCGATTTCAAGGCCCGTGAAGCCAAGCTGCGCGGAAGCGTTGCCAAGGACAGCCAGAAACTGTCCTACGTCTTCTGGTTCTCCAGCCCCAGCCCGTCGGCCGATGCCTATGTCGGCGGCAAGAACGGCGCCTCCGGCTTCATCGCCGACCTGCTCGGTGGACGCAATGCAATCACTGCGGATGCGGAATGGCCGACCATCGGCTGGGAAGGCATCATCGCCTCCAATCCCGATGTCATCGTCGTCGCCAGCCTCGACCGCAACCGCTGGGAACTCGACAAGCCCGAGGCCAAGATCAAGTTCCTGAACACCGATCCGGCCGTCAGCCAGACCCCTGCGGTCAAGAACAAGGCGCTGGTCGTCATGGACGGCCAGGCGATGAACCCGACCATCCGCACGATCTACGGCGCCGAACAGGTGGCCGAGCAGCTGAAGGCCCTCGGTCTGCTGAAGTGACCGAGGCGGGACGTCTCTTCCGGCAGCTGGGAGCGGTCACCGCACTGCTTCTGGCTTCCCTTTGCCTCATCGCTGTCGCCATCGGCGTCAGCGTCGGAATCGGCGATCTGCCGATTCCGCTTGCGACCACATTCTCCGCCGTCACCAACCGGCTCGGCTGGACCGCGGTCGAGCTCAATCGCATTCACGAGACTGTCATCTGGGACTATCGCCTGAGCCGGGCGCTCGTGGCCGCCTTCTGCGGCGCCGGGCTGGCGCTGTCGGGCGCCATCATGCAGTCGCTGCTGCGCAACCCGCTTGCCGAACCCTACGTGCTCGGCATCTCCGCCGGAGCCTCCACCGGCGCCGTCGCGATCGTCATCCTGGGGCTCGGTGCCGGCGCGGTGTCGCTATCGGCCGGCGCCTTTGCCGGCGCCTTTGCAGCCTTCTTCTTCGTGGCGCTGCTTTCGAACGGCACACGCGGCGGCGCGGACCGCACCATCCTTGCCGGTGTCGCCGCATCGCAACTCTTCAACGCATCGACCTCCTACATCGTCACCACTTCGGCCAATGCGCAGCAGGCCCGCGACGTCATGTTCTGGCTGCTCGGCAGTTTCGGGGGCGTGCGCTGGCCGGAATTCGCGCTGGTCTCGATCGTCGTCGGCATCGGTCTCGTCGCCTGTCTGCTCTACGCCCGCGTGCTCGACGCCTTCGCTTTCGGCGACGAGGCGGCCTCCTCGCTCGGCGTCAATGTCGGTCGCGCGCGAATGGCTCTCTTCGCGCTGACCGCAATGATGACGGCGACGATCGTCAGCATGGTCGGCTCGATCGGCTTCGTCGGGCTTGTCGTGCCGCATGTCGCCCGCTTCATCGTCGGGCCGCTTCATATCCGCCTGCTGCCGGCCTGCGCCATTGCAGGGGCGATCTTCATGGTGTTCGCCGATATCGCCGCCCGCGCCCTCATTCCCGGCCAGATCTTGCCGATCGGCGTCGTCACCGCCTTGGTCGGTGTTCCCTTCTTCTCGATCATCCTCTACCGGTTTCAGCGCGCGTCATGAGCATCAAGGCCGACAACCTCACCTGGAAAATTGGCAGAAAGACCATCCTGGACGGCGTTTCCATGGAGGCTCAGCCCGGCCGGATGCTCGGCCTGCTCGGGCCGAACGGCTCCGGCAAGACCTCGCTGCTGCGGCTTCTCGCCGGCCTGAAGCGGCCGCATTCCGGCCGTGTCACGCTCGACCGCAAAGATATC
This sequence comes from Rhizobium croatiense, assembly GCF_019793465.1. Taxonomy (GTDB): domain Bacteria; phylum Pseudomonadota; class Alphaproteobacteria; order Rhizobiales; family Rhizobiaceae; genus Rhizobium; species Rhizobium croatiense. The sequence goes on from NZ_JAILYJ010000001.1 coordinate 79,457, forward strand.
GGCAAGATCAGCCGCCGCTCGATCGCCCGGCGCATCGCCTTCGTCGAGCAGCATGCCACGACCAATGCCAATCTGAAGGTCGTCGATGTCGTCAAGCTTGGCCGCTTCCCGCACCGCTCCATGTTTTCCGGCTGGACCAGGTCCGACGAAGAGGCGGTCGAAGCGGCACTCGCCCGCGCCGGCATGGCGGAGAAACGCGACGACCGCTGGCAGAGCCTGTCTGGCGGCGAAAAGCAGCGCACCCATATTGCCAGGGCGCTCGCCCAGTCGCCGCAGGAGCTGATCCTCGACGAACCGACAAACCATCTCGATATCCAGCACCAGATCGGCCTGATGCGGCTCGTCTGCGGCCTGCCGATCACCAGCATCGTCGCCCTGCACGATCTCAACCATGCCGCCATGTTCTGCGATGAGCTGATCATCATGCAGCAGGGCAGGATCGTCGCCTTCGGCGCGCCTGAGGATGTGCTGAGCGAAAAGCTCCTGCGCGAGGTCTTTTCCGTCGAGGCCCGCATCGAAGCCTCGCCTCATCATTCACGTCCGCACATCCACTATCTCAGATGAGAGCGGCTGACGCCGCCCTCACGTCACGATCTGCAACGGCAAAGCGGTGGTCTTCTTGATCGTTTTCAGGACGATGCTCGACTTGACCGAGGCCAGATTGTCGGTGACCCGGATCATTCTTTCGAGAAACTGGCTGAGATGGTCGAGGTCGCGCGTCATGACCTTCATCAGAAAATCGGCGTCGCCCGTCTGCGAATAGCATTCCAGGATTTCCGGTGCGGTTTCGATGAAGCGATGGAGCCGCTCGTTTCCCCCCTCCGTATGGGCTCTGAGGCTGACAAGCGTATGAGCGACAACGCTGAAGCCCAGCTTTGCAGGATTGAGGATGGCCACGACACTCTGAATGTACTGCTCGTTGCGCAGCCTTTCCAAACGGCGTGCACATTGAGTGGCGGAAAGATTGACCTTCAGAGACAGCTCGCTCTGCGTCACTTCGCTGTCTTGCTGGAGGGCGGCAAGCAATTTGATATCGAACTGGTCAAGCACGGCCACAGATCCGAAATGAGGTGAATTTCTGCGCATTGTAGCGGAAAAGCGCCGATTGTCTGCATGGACGCGCTGAAATGGGAAGATAATCGCAGAAATTCGCCGGAGAAGTTCAGTTAATCTCCGACCCGGAGTTACGGAAACGAGGTGAACTTGTGTTTGACCAATTGAATAACCGGCCAGCCGACAGCCTGCTTGCACTCATCAAGGCCTTTCAGGCCGACGATCGCACCGGAAAGATCGACCTCGGCGTCGGCGTCTATCGCGACGCCATGGGGCGTACGCCGGTGATGCGCGCCGTGAAGGCGGCGGAGCAGTTCCTTCTCGAAACCCAGGACAGCAAGAAATATCTCGGCCCGGAAGGCGATCTGCAATTCGTGCAGCTGCTGAAGCCGATTGTTTTCGGAAAATCGCCGAAAGTCGACCGCTGCCTCGTCGGCATTCAGACGCCGGGCGGTAGCGGCGCGCTGCGTCTCGGCGCCGAGCTCATCCAGACGGCAAATCCATCGGCAAAGGTTCTACTCGGGACGCCGAGCTGGCCAAATCATGCGCCGATCTTCAGTTCGGCGCGTTTGGCCGTAACGGACTATGCCTTCGTCGACCTGACGCTACAGCAAGTCAAATTCGACAGCGTCGTCGACGCCCTGTCTTCCGCTGCGGAAGGCGATGTCGTCCTCCTTCACGGGTGCTGCCACAATCCGACCGGGATCGATTTCACCATCGAGCAGTGGCGACAGATTACCGAGCTTCTGGTTGCGCGCAGGCTGGTGCCGTTCATCGATCTTGCTTATCAGGGGCTTGGCGACGGTCTAGAACAGGACGCCGCACCGACTCGCATGATCCTCGACGCGGTCGACGAGGCGCTGATCGCCTATTCCTGCGACAAGAATTTCGGCCTCTACCGCGAGCGTGTCGGCGCGCTCTATGTCATGACCCGCAACAACGATGACATCGGCAAAGCCGAGAGCAACATGGCCGCACTTGCCCGCGTGAACTGGTCGATGCCGCCCGATCATGGGGCCGCCGTCGTCAGGACCATTCTCGAAAGTCCCGAGATGTCGGCGATGTGGCGTGCCGAGCTCGACGAGATGTGCGAACGCGTCAACGGCAACCGCGCCGCACTTGCCGCCGCCGCTCCCGATCTTGCCTTCATCAGCCGGCAGCGCGGCCTGTTCTCCAATCTTTCCATGTCCAGGGAAACGGCCGCTGCCCTCCGTGCCAGACACGGCGTCTACATGGCCGATTCCGGCCGTATGAACCTTGCGGGCATGCAGCCAACCGATGCCGGCGCCATCGTCACTGCACTTCGCGCCGAAGGCTGCCTGAAATGAGCGGGAAAGAAACCACCGGCCAGGCGATCGCCCGTTCGCTCGTCGCCCATGGGATCGACACGGTGTTCGGCATCCCGGGCGCCCACATGTATGATTTCAACGATGCCCTCTACGGCGCCCGTGACAAGATTCGGTTCATTCACACAAGGCACGAACAGGGCGCCGGATACATGGCCTACGGCTATGCCAAATCCACCGGCCGGATCGGCGCCTATACCGTTGTCCCCGGCCCCGGCCTTCTCAATTCCGGCGCCGCCCTCTGCACCGCTTACGGCGCCAACGCCCCGGTGCTCTGCATCACCGGCAACATCATGTCCCACCTGATCGGCCAAGGCAGAGGACAGTTGCACGAACTGCCCGACCAACTCGCGACGATGCGCGGAATTACCAAGACGGCGGAGCGTATCAATCACCAGTCCGAGACCGGCTCTGTGATGGCCGAGGTCGTCGGCAAGATGCTTTCCGGCCGCCGGGGCCCGGGCGCGATCGAAGCGCCATGGGACGTGTTTGGCCAATCCGGCCCCGAAGTCGATCTTCCCATGGGCGCGAGCGCGCCTCATCCGGCCGTCAACCCCGATCGGGTCGCTGCCGCAGCGGCACTGCTATCAGGCGCCAGGAATCCGATGATCATGGTCGGCGGCGGTGCGGCAGATGCCGGGGCCGAGATCGCCGCTCTTGCGGAACTGCTGCAGTCGCCCGTCACCTCGCATCGCTCCGGCAAGGGCATCGTCGCCGACGACCACCCGAACTATCTGAATTTCGCCGCCGCCTACGAATATTGGAAGAAGGTCGACGTTCTGATCGGGATCGGCAGCCGGCTCGAATTGCAGTTCATGCGATGGAAGTGGCTTCCCAAGGGTCTCAAGATCATCCGCATCGATATCGATCCGACCGAAATGGTTCGTCTCAAGCCCGATGTCGGCATCGTCGCCGATGCCGCGCCCGGAACGCAGGCGCTGATCAATGCGCTGGCAGGTCCCCGCCGCGAGGATCGCACCAGCGAGTTCGCCGAACTCAACAACCAGGCCAGATCCCGTTTCTCAGGCGTGCAGCCGCAGCTTGCCTATCTCGATGCCATTCGCGAGGCTCTTCCAAGAGACGGCTTCTTCGTCGAGGAGGTCAGCCAGATGGGCTTTACCGCCCGCTTTGCCTTCCCGGTCTACGGCCCACGTCAGTACGTGACATGCGGTTATCAGGATAATCTGGGTTTTGGCTTCAACACGGCCCTGGGCGTGAAGGTCGCCAATCCCGATAAAGCCGTGGTTTCGGTTTCCGGCGATGGCGGTTTCATGTTCGGCGTTCAGGAGCTTGCCACCGCCGTCCAGCACAAGATCGCCGTCGTCGCCGTCGTCTTCAACAATTCGGCCTATGGCAATGTCCTGCGCGACCAGAAGCAAGCGTACGAAGGCCGCTATCTTGGTTCGGACCTCACCAATCCTGATTTTGTCGCCCTCGGCGAAAGCTTCGGCATCCGGTCATTCAAGGTAACGAGGCCCGGAGAATTGAAAAACAGGATCGAGGAAGCCCTTTCTCTCGACCAACCTGTTCTCATCGAGGTTCCGATCGAAAAAGGATCCGAGGCGAGCCCCTGGCCTTTCATTCATCCGGCGCCGCACGCCGAATAAATCCCTGTCACGGCGACGGCCCCTCAAGAAAAACCGTCGCCAGCGGCGGCAGCGTCAGCGACAAGGAGAACGGCCTGCCGTGGGCCGGCACGGATTCACTCGACAGCGCGCCGTTGACGAGGCCGGAGCCGCCATATTCCTGCGCATCCGTCGTAATCCGCTCGATCCACACGCCATCGTCAGGCACACCGATCCTGTAGCCGTAACGCGGCACCGGCGTGAAATTCGATAGGACAAGGACCGCTGAAGAGCGGTCCTTGCCATAACGGAGCATGCCGAGAACGGAATTGACAGCGTCATCGGCAGCCGCCCATTCGAAGCCCTCGGGATGAAAATCGCCGTGCTGCAATGCCGGCTTGTCGCGGTAAAACGCGTTCAGATCCTTCACCAGGCGCTGGATGCCGACATGGGCCGGCCGGTCCAGCACATCCCAGCTGACCGAAGCGTCGTGGTTCCATTCGCCCGGCTGGGCGACTTCACTTCCCATGAACAACAGTTTCTTGCCGGGATGGCCCCACATGAAGGCGAGATAACTGCGCAGATTGGCGAATTTCTGCCAGTCGTCGCCCGGCATCTTCGTCAGCAGCGAGCCCTTCCCGTAGACCACCTCGTCATGGGAAATCGGTAGCATGAAGCGCTCGGAATAGGCATAGATCATGCCGAAGGTCATCGTGCCGTGGTGATAGCTCCGGTAGACGGGATCCTTCTCGATATAACTCAGGCTGTCGTGCATCCAGCCCATGTTCCATTTGATATCGAAGCCCAACCCGCCCTCTTCCGGCGGTTTGGTCACACCTGGCCAAGCCGTCGATTCCTCGGCGATGGTCATGGCGTGCGGGCAACGTTCGTGAACGATGCTGTTCAGGTGCTTGAAGAACTCCACCGCCTCCAGGTTTTCACGACCGCCATACCGGTTGGGGATCCATTCGCCCTCGTTGCGGCTATAGTCGCGATAGAGCATCGAGGCGACGGCGTCGACGCGCAACCCGTCGACATGGTAGCGCTCGAGCCATTCGAGCGCGCTGGCGATTAGGAAGCCTTTCACCTCGTTGCGGCCGAGATTGTAGATCATCGTATTCCAGTCGCGATGAAAACCTTCGCGCGGGTCCTCGTGCTCGTAGAGCGCGCTGCCGTCGAAGCGGGCAAGGCCCCAGACGTCGGTGGGAAAGTGAGCCGGCACCCAATCGAGGATGACACCGATACCGGCGCCATGACATCGGTCGACGAAATAGGCGAAATCTTCCGGCGTTCCGTATCGGCCGGTCGGGGCAAACAGCCCGAGCGGCTGGTATCCCCATGAGCCGCCGAAGGGATGCTCCATGATCGGCAGCAATTCGATATGGGTAAATCCCATGTCGCGGACATAGGGAACAAGCCGCTGGCTGAGCTCGGCCCAATCGAGATAGCTGTTGCCGTTCTGCCGGTCGCGAAGCCAGGAGCCGGCATGCACCTCGTATACGGAGATCGCGTCTTCGAGTCTCGCCTGCCGGTCGCGGCTTTTCATCCAACCGTCATCGGTCCATCGAAACGGCGTCGACGATGCAATGATGGAGGCGGTGGACGGGGCCGCCTCGCTTGCCCGCGCGACGGGATCGGCCTTTTGCGGCAGGCAGGTTCCCTGCGCGTCGATGATCTCGAACTTGTATCTTTCACCGGGGGCGAGACGTGGGACGAACAGCTCCCATACGCCCGCCGATTGCCTCAACCGCATCGGATTGCGGCGTCCGTCCCAAGCGTTGAAGTCGCCGACGACCGAGACACGCCGCGCATTCGGCGCCCAGACGGCGAAACGAACGCCCGGTATATCGTCAATCGACATCGCCACGGCGCCGAGCGTCCGGCTCAGGCTGTAATGGGTCCCCTCGGATATCAGGTGAAGGTCGAGTTCCCCGAGTAGAAGACCGAAGCTGTAGGGGTCCTCCGTGACCTGCTCCCCATCCGGCCATTGGATCCGCAACCGGTATCCCATTCTCGAACCCGTCGTCGCTGCGAACAGGCCGGAGGGGTGAGCGATGCTGAAAGGCGTTACCACCCTGCCGCTCGCCGCCTCGATGAGATCGATCGCTTCGGCGCCTGGCAGATAGACGCGCACGATGGTCATCCCGCCACTCTCGTGCGGTCCGAGGATCGAGAATGGATCGCCATGGCGCCCCTCGATCAAGGCCCAGAGCGCATCGTGTCCGATGCCTGCGAGAAGTTCCGAACGTTCGATATTCATGCATTGACCCCCGCTAAGCGCGATGCGATTTCGGTAAGGCCGGCGAGCGGGATCGGCAGCCACTTCGGCCTGTTGCGGGCCTCATAGGCGATCTCGTAGGCGGCCTTTTCGAGAAGAAAAGCATCAAGAAGCCTCCGTCGTTGATCGGGCGGCATGGCGAGCGCCTTCGACGCCGACACCGCCTGCCAATAGGCATCGATAAAGGCCGCCTCGGCGTTGCGTCCGAAACGGGCGATGGCGTCGCGGCGGACCTCATTTTCATGTTCGGTGACAGCGTCATTATCGAGTTGGGCGGTGGCGACGAGATAGCTCAGCGACCTGAGAAGGCCGGCGACGTCGCGCAAGGGAACCGTCTTGGCGCGGCGCTCGGCCAGATTTTTCGCCGGCTCGCCCTCGAAGTCGATGATGACAGCATCGCCCTCGCTGACCAGGATCTGGCCGAGATGGAAGTCGCCATGGGTGCGCGTCATCAGCGCGTGGCGGGCGTTCTCCGCCAGCGTCGCGGCGAGCTCGACCAATTCGGAGCGGCGCTCGAGAAGCGGGGCCGCGAGCAGGTCGATCGCCGGATCCGCTCCCACCGCGCGTTCGGAGAGCTTCGACAGCGCATAGGAGACCTCGCCGGCAACTGCCTTTTTGATCGCCTCGACTTCACTATCGCCGGCGACGACCGGGCTGAAGGCCTCATCCGCATTTTCTCCGGCAAGCACGACATGCAACTCGCCCAGTCTCAGGCCGACCATCGCGACGAAGCTGATCAGCGGACGGAAGACGTCGTCGCCCGGCTGGACGGCCGGGTCGTTCAGTACAAGCTCGTCGGCGGCACGGCGAAGATTGTTCAGCATCCAATTCCAGGCGTCGCCCTGGTTGCGGATCGCGCCCTGGACGATGATCAACGTCGAGCGGCGCCCACCGGAATCGGTATGCGCGACCTCGCCGAGCAGCGGCGCCGTGTGGTCGTAGCCGGCACGGGTGAGAAAGCGGGTCATCTCGACTTCCGGATGGATGCCGGGAAAGATGTGTCTGATCAGCTTGATCATCGCGACGTCGCCGACGATCAGCGAGCTGTTCGATTGTTCGGCCGAGAGCCAATGGACCGGCAGATCGTCGGTTATGGCGAGGCGGTCGAGCCGTTCCGTGCCGAAAAATTCCAGCGTGCCGGTGCGCCCGGTGGTGCGCGAACGGTCGGCAAGCCCGCGCAGGATGCCGCGCGCCATCGGCTCGACGGCAAATCCATCCGTCAGGAAGCCGACGCGCCTGCCCTGGCGCACGCGCGCAAGCGCCAGCTGCTGGGTCAGCGCCGACGGCTGTGCATCATCCCAGGCGACCGTCAGCGGCAGCTGATAGGATTCGCTGTGGTTCGGCAGCACGACTTCCAGCTCGCCGAGCACGACGCCGTCGGCAAAGGGGATCGGCGTCGCCGAGATCAGCCTCGCCGCCTGCAGCGGCTGGTCCTTCGCCCCGAACCAGCGCCGCCTGGAGAGATAGGCGGGCAGGATTTCATTGCTGAGGACGCGCGCATGCCCGGGCTCGTCGACGAGGTCGAGCAACCCGCGGCGAATGACCATCGTCACGAAATCGGGAAGCTGTTCGGGTGGCGCCGTGCGCCAGGCCGGCGGATCGGCATCGGCCTCCAGCTGGAACCAGAAGAAGCCATAGGGCGGCAGCGTCAGGAGATAGGTCAATTGGCCGATCGGCGGAAATGGCGACATGCCGGTCAGTTCGATCGGCACGCGGCCTTCAAAGCTCGACAGGTCGAGCTCGACCGCCTGCGGCAGCCGCGAGAGGTTTGCGACGCACATCAGCGTCTCGCCTTGATATTCCCTGAGATAGGCGAGGATCTTGCGGTTCTCCGGCGAAAGGAAGCGCAGCGAGCCGCGCCCGAAGGCCGGATGGCGGCCGCGCAGTGCCAGCATCTTGCGCGTCCAGTTGAGCAGCGAATGCGCGTCGGTGCTCTGCGCCTCGACGTTGACGGCCTCGAAGCCATAGAGCGGATCGGCGATCAGCGGCAGCACGAGGCGCGCCGGGTCCGTCCGGGAAAAACCGCCATTGCGGTCCGGCGACCATTGCATCGGCGTCCGCACTCCGTCCCGGTCGCCGAGATAGATATTGTCGCCCATGCCGATCTCGTCGCCGTAATAGATGACGGGCGTTCCCGGCATCGAGAGAAGAAGCGCGTTCATCAGCTCGATGCGGCGGCGGTCGCGCTCCATCAGCGGCGCCAGGCGCCGTCGGATACCGAGATTGATGCGGGCACGCTTGTCGGAGGCATAGGTCTCCCAGAGATAGTCGCGCTCGGCATCGGTCACCATTTCGAGCGTCAGCTCGTCGTGATTGCGCAGGAAGATCGCCCACTGGCAATTCTCCGGAATCTCCGGCGTCTGGCGCAGAATATCGGTGATCGGGAACCGATCCTCCTTGGCGATCGCCATGTACATGCGCGGCATCAGCGGGAAGTGGAAGGCCATGTGGCATTCATCGCCGTCGCCGAAATACTCGCGCGTATCCTCCGGCCACTGGTTGGCTTCGGCCAGCAGCATCACGCCGGGATGAGTGGCATCGAGGGCGGCGCGGATGCGCTTGAGGATCCCATGGGTTTCCGGCAGGTTTTCGTTGATCGTCGCCTCGCGCTCGACGAGATAGGGGATCGCGTCAAGACGAAAACCGTCGATGCCGGTCTCCAGCCAGAAGCGCATTACCTTCAGCAGTTCCTCCATGACAAGCGGGCTGTCGAAGTTGAGGTCCGGCTGGTGGGAATAGAAGCGGTGCCAGTAATAGGCGCCGGCCACCGCATCCCATGTCCAGTTGGATTTTTCCGTGTCGAGGAAGATGATGCGCGTTTCCGGGAATTTCTGATCGCTATCCGACCAGACATAGAAATCGCGCTCGGGTGAACCCGCCGGCGCCTGGCGCGCGCGCTGGAACCAGGGATGCTGGTCGGAGGTGTGGTTGATGACGAGTTCGATGATGACGCGGATATTGCGCTGGTGGGCGGCGTCGACGAAGGCCCTGAAATCCTCCAGCGTCCCATAGTCGGAGCTGACATTGCCGTAGTCGGCGATGTCATAGCCGTCGTCGCGGCGCGGCGAGGGAAAGAAAGGCAGGAGCCAGATGGCATTGACGCCGAGCGCCGCGATATGGTCGAGCTTGGCGTGCAGACCGGCAAAATCGCCGACGCCATCGCCATTGGCGTCGTAGAACGACTTGATGTGCAGCTGGTAGATGATCGCATCCTTGTACCAGAGCAGCGGCTCGGTGTTACCGGTATTCATCGTGTCCATTCATGCCTCCGCTGCGCGAACGCGCCAGATCGCAAAGGGCAGAATCTGAGGATTGAGACTGATAGTCTGCCGTTTGCCGTTCCACCTGAAACGATGCCCACCAACCAGATCCTCGGCGTCGAGCGCGCCGCCGTCCCCGAGCGACCACTTCCAGAGCGGCAGCTCGACGTCGCTCTGCTGGAAATTATGGGGATCGAGGTTGATCGCGATCAGCAAAACATTGTCGCGCGCACGGCTCGCCTTCTCGAAGAACAGGATGTTGTCATTCCAGGCAGGGAGCAGCGTCAGCCCGAGGTGCGAATGCAGCGCGATGTTTTCGTTCCGGATGCGGTTGAGCATCCTGATTTCGGCAATGATGTTGCCCGGCCGGTCGTAGTCCCAGGCTCGGATTTCGTATTTCTCGCTGTCGGCATATTCCTTGCGCTTGGCGTCGGGGCGCCCCTCGCACAGTTCGAAACCGTTATAGACACCCCACAATCCCGACAGGGTGGCGGCGAGTGCGGCACGGATCAGGAAGGCCGGGCGCGGCGCGTTCTGCAGAAAATCCGGGTTGATGTCATGGGTGTTGACGAAGAAGTGCGGGCGGAAGAATTCCTTCGGCGCCGTCTCGGTCAGCTCGCGCATATATTGCTCGAGCTCCCATTTGGCGTTGCGCCAGGTGAAGTAGGTGTAGGACTGGGAGAAGCCGATCTTCGCCAGCCGGTACATCACCTTCGGTTTGGTGAAGGCTTCCGACAGGAAGACGACATCGGGATGGCGCGCCCTGATATCGCCGATCAGCCATTCCCAGAACGGAAAGGGCTTGGTGTGCGGATTGTCGACGCGAAACAGCTTGACGCCCTGGTCGACCCAGAGCTGGACGATATCCCTCAGCTCCACCCATAGGGAAGGCAAGGCGTCCTTCGTGTAGAAATCGACATTGACGATATCTTCGTATTTCTTCGGCGGGTTCTCGGCATATTTGATCGTGCCGTCGGGGCGCCAGTCGAACCAGCCGGGATGCTCCGTCAGCCAGGGATGATCCGGCGAGGCCTGGATGGCGAGGTCCAGTGCAATCTCCAGCCCATGCCGGCCCGCCTCCTCGACCAGCCGGCCGAAATCCTCGAAATCGCCGAGCTCGGGATGGATAGCGTCGTGCCCGCCATCTTCCGAGCCGATGGCATAGGGGCTGCCGGGATCGCCGGGTGCGGCCTTCAGGCTGTTGTTGCGCCCCTTGCGGTTGGTCGAGCCGATCGGGTGAATGGGCGGGAAGTAGAGCACGTCGAAGCCCATGCCGCGAATATCGGCCAGCCTCGGAATAACGTCGTCGAAGGTGCCGTGCCGGTTCGGATCGCCGCTCTGCGAACGCGGGAAGATCTGGTACCAGCTCGCGAAGGCCGCCTCCTTGCGTTCCGCATCGACGGCGCTTGCCGTCGAGCGAAGCCGGAATGGCCGCTTGTCAGCCTTGTTCATCAGCTCGGATGTCTCGGGATCGAGCAGGATCGCCGTGCGCTCGGGATCGGAAGCCTTTTCGAGACTGTCGATCAGAGCCTGCAAGCCGGCGCCGAGCGCTGCCGGCGCTTGCGCCTTCGCGGCGCGAACGAGGTTCAATCCCTCCTGGAGCTCCAGCTTCAGGTCCAGTCTCGCATCGTTCTTCTTGGTCAGCTCGTAACGGAAGATCGCGAACGGGTTCTTCCACGCCTCGACGGCGAATTCGTAACGCCCCATGCGCTCCAGCAGGAATTCGGCCCGCCAGCGGTCGTTCTCGACCAGTTGCATCGGCGTCTCGTTCCACTCCGCCATGGCGTCATGCGGCCGCCAGAGCAGGACGGCTGCGAGCGGGTCGTGACCATCGGCGAATATATCCGCCTCGACGGTGACGGTCTCGCCGACCACGCGTTTGACAGGAAAGCGCCCGTCATCAACCCGCGGCACGATGTTTTCGATGGCAAGCCGCGCCGACGCCGTCGCCTGCTCGACCTCGAGGGCGGGCCTGGATGTGATCGGCTCCGGCGCCTTGCCTTCAATCACCCGGGTCTCGCCTGCCCGCAGACGCAGGGCCGCGCCATCGGCGGCGACGGGTAGAAAACCGGAGGCGGCCTCGCGAAGCGCCGTCACCGGCGCAGGCGCGCTTCGCCTGAGGTCCCGGTTGAGCAGGATGAAGCGCACATCGGACGCGCTGCGAAGATCCTGCGCCTCGGATTGGACAAGCACCGAAACCGGCCCGCTGGCATTGCGGATCAGGCGAAGCGACGGAGCCCGCGTCTTGCCGGCCTTGCCGATCTCGCTGTTGGCAAGACGGATCTCGGATGAGATGTCGAAGGCGAGATCATGACGCAGCTTGCGCAAGCCAGAGCCATCGCCATGCGTCGGATCAAGCGGCGTCGCCGCACCATATTCGAAACCCATGGGAACCATGAGGCCGCCGCCGAGCGAAGCGGCAAGCCGCAGCGCTCTGATGGCGCGCCGCTCGAGGATTTCGCGGCTCTCGGTTCCATGCGCGATACGCTTGGCGAAAGGCGGCTCGGGAAAGGCGATCTGCCATCCGAGCGGCTCCTGGATACGATGCTCCTCGACGAACCATCTCTCGTCGAGATCCCACCAGGCCATCGATGAAAAACATCCCGCGAAACCCGCATCGGCGATGGCGCCTCTCACCGCAAAATCGGTGCCGGGCGTCCAGGCGAAGAATTGCACCTCGGCCTTCTCTCGCACGCCCGCAATCAGCGATTTGAAAAAGGCCGGTGCCGCCCGATCGATCCCGAGCACCCTATACCCTGAGAGGCCGGCGTCGGACAGACGCTGCAGCCGCTCGGTCCATTCCACCAGCAGCTGCGACTGCTGCTCCGCCCCCACCGTGGTCATCGGCTCCGGCGGGTCGAACGGCGAGCGCCGGGGGTCGACGGGGTGATAGCTCGCTTGTGGGTCCCGCGCTTTCCCATCGAGCATCAGGTCCATCATCAAGCCGACGCCGCTCCTGCCGGCGACCTCCGCCAGCCGCGACACTCCATCCGCAACCGCGCTTTCGAGCTGCAGTTCAGGATCGAGACGATCAAAGTCTTGAGAGGAAAAGACGCTGCATTCCCCGCCCCTGCTAAAAAGGGGCGCCGTGAGCACATGGTCGAAACCGATATCCGCCGCATGGTCGAAAACCTCGCGCCATGCATCGGCCCCTTGGAGGAGCAGCGGATTGACATAATAAATCCGGGGTGGGGTGCTGAGTGCACCCTGCTTCACAGAGAATAACATCGGCCGCCGCCTCGCGTTTGCTTTTCAGGCAAACTTCCTTTGGCGGAGGTTGTTCCACTCAACACGTCAATTCACGGCTGTAGGGGCGTCGCTGCCGGCATCGGATGCCAGCTCCGCTCAATCACATTGGTAGGTCACGCGCGCCCTGTCGAACCGGCGCGCGGTGATATCTTCCGCCTGCCGATCTTTGGATGCGCCCAGTGGAATTTCATCCTCTTCGCTCTCGGCCGTAGTCGGGAGAATGGCGGGTCGCGCCCGCGCGGCGAGACGGAATATGACGCCATCGGGCAGATCGGTTTCGTACAAGGAGAGAAAAAGGGCCTCACGATTTGCCGGTAGAGATATTGCCGCCATGCGCTAAAAGATTCCCTGATCTGTTTCCGAATTCAGAAATTAGCGAGCGGTTGAGAGCGCAGCAATGCTTCGATCCATACTCTTCACTGTCGCCCTGTCTGCTTGCGTAACATGCCTCGCCTCCTGGAGCATCGACACCGATCGCTCGACGCAAGCCAAGCACGGCCTATTCGAAATCCGCGAGGAGGCAAGGCGCTTCATCACGCAGGAGAACGCCAAAGGGCGCGAGCAGTGGGACGTGCTGGAACCCAATGCGAAGGTGCTGGTTCCGCGTTGCGCGGTGCCGCTTCTGGCTCAATGGACGCCGAAAAGCCTCGGCCGCTCGAAAGCCAGTGTGACGGTCATATGCTCAGCCGCCGTGCCGAACGGCGTGATGAGGCGGTGGGATGTGCATGTACCGGTGGTGCGGAAACCTGCCCGTGCGTAGAGGAAGCAGGCTAACATTTGAGATATTGATGAAATTCTCGCGATTATACAAAGGCCACCGGACGTGAACCCATCGATAGAATTTTGCTCCTATCCCGAACTCGACGAGCGGATCGTGATCGTCAGGGCGGGAGACGAAGTGGATGCCGTGTTTGTCAGGACCGAGAGGTTCAACGTGCTGATCGATACGCTCGGCACGCCCGAACTCTGCAGAACTGCCTTGGATCTGCTGGAGGAAAAAGCCGAGGCCCGTCCGCTGATCGTCGTCAATTCGCATATGGATTGGGATCATTTCTGGGGAAATGCCGCCATTGCAGGGCGTGCTCCGATTATTGCGCATGCCGCAGCCCTCGACCGCCTACGCGATCCCGCGACACAGCAGGTCCTGACGGACAAGGCCGGCGAGGAATCGCGGTTTCGCGATGTGGATATCATCGGCCCCGACATCACTTTCTCCGGCTCGATGGTTTTGAACGGCGGCGATCTGACGCTCGAACTCATTCACACGCCGGGGCACACGCCCGACCATCTCGCCGTCTGGATTCCCGAACTGCGCATCTGCCTCGCCGTCGATGCGGTGGAATATCCCATTCCCGAGGTCTGGAGCAGAAGTGCAGATGATCTTCGCCTGATCCGCTCCTCGCTTGAGCGTATCCGCGACCTTGATGCGAGGCTGGTCATCCCTGCGCACGGCAGGACGTTCTCTCCTTCGACGGCCGATGAGAACCTCGCCTATTTCGAGACCCTGGCCGATCGTGTCGGCAGTTTGAGCGAGAGCCGGCTCGCGGACGCTCAACTCAGCAGCGCGAGCGGGTTCAGGCTGGAAGACTTCGTTGCCATTCCGGACGACATGCCTTCAGATACTTTGGCGTTCTACCGGAACTGCCATGAGACAAATCTCGGCGCCACGGTTCAGGCTCACATTGAAAAGCTGAAATCCGCATAACTGTCACACAGGGAGGCCAGGACGTGAAATTGTTGGAGGGCGGGCGGACCGGGCAGATCTGGCGCGACGGCAATAGCGTGATCAGACCATCAGGCGCCTGGACGCCGACGGTGCATCGGTTTTTGCGCCATCTCAGGAATAGAGGCTTCCGGGCAGCGCCGGAGCCCATCGCGATATCAGCCGAAGGCGAGGAAGTCGTCAGCTACGTCGCCGGGCGCGTCTGCGAAGACCTCAGCGATCCCTTTGTCGGATCGGAGCGCATGCTGATATCGGCAGCGAGGCTTCTGCGCGAGTTTCATTCGGCCTCCGAAGGTTTTCTGGAATCGGATGGTGAGATCAAGGCATGGATGCTGCCGCCGCAGGAGCCGCGGGAGATCGTCTGCCATGCAGACTTTGCGCCCTATAACGTCGCCACCGTAGATCACGAGGCTGTCGGGATCATCGACTTCGACACCGCTCATCCCGCGCCACGCCTGTGGGATCTAGCCTATGCGGTCTATCGCTGGGCGCCCCTCTCCGATCCTGCCAATCGGGCTGTCGTATTTGATCTCGACGAGCAGCTGCGGCGGGCGGAAATCTTCTGCACCGCCTATGGAGCGACGGTCGAAGAACGGTGCCGGCTTCCGGAAATGATCTGCAGGCGGCTTCAAGCCCTCGTCGACTTCATGCTGGCAAGTGCCGCAGCCGGAGACGCGACCTTTGCCGAGGATGTCTCGGCGGGAGACGCACGCCTCTATCTGAACGACATCGGCTATGTCGGCATGCACCGGGATCGGCTCTGGAAAGCGCTGTTTTAACTAAAGCCACTTCCTCCGCCGGAAGAAGGTGAACAGGCTGAGGCAAAGGACACCGATGACGCCAAGCACGACGAAATAGCCGTATTGGAACTTCAGTTCCGGCATATCGTCGAAATTCATCCCGTAAATGCCGGCGATCGCCGTGGGGACGGCGAGGATCGCCGCCCAGGCGGCGAGTTTGCGGGCAATCGCAGTCTGCTCCGTCTGGCCGATCATCACGCTCGCCTCGAAGGCGAAGGCCAGCACCTCGCGCAGCGCGTCGATATCTTCCTGCACCCGGCGCACATGATCGGTCACATCGCGAAACAGCGACTGCAGCGTCGGATCCATGCCGGGGAGGTCGATGTGCTCGTATCGCCGGCAGACATCCACCAGCGGCACCACGGCGTTGCGCAGCCGCAAGAGCTTGCGCCGCAAAAGGTAAAGCCGTTCGATGTCGGATTTTGCCAACTGTTCGCGCAGCACCAGATCCTCGAGCTTCTCGACCTCCTCCTGCACGACCTCGATGACGGGCATGTAGTTGTCGACGATGAAATCGAGGATGGAATAAAGGATGTAGTTCTCGCCATGGGCAAGCGCGGTAGGCGTCGCCTCGCATCGCTGCCTGACCGCCAGGTAGGAAGAGGACTCTCCATGGCGAACGGAGACGACATAGCCCCGACCGACGAACAGATGCGTTTCGCCGAAGATGATCTCGCCATCCTTCATATGGGCGGTGCGGGCGACGATGAACATCGCATCCCCGTAAATCTCCAGCTTCGGGCGCTGATGGGGCTGCGCCGCATCCTCGATCGCCAGCGGATGGAGATTGAACTCGGCTTGCACCTGGTGCAGCAGCACTTCATCCGGCTCATGCAGGCCGATCCAGACGATGGCATTCTCGCGGCTGCGCCATTCGCCGGCTTCCCCTATCCTGATGTCGCGAATGCGCTGCCCCTGCTGGTATACGGCGGCAGCCACCACGCCCCGCCGCTCTTGCCGCGGCGATGCAGAGCCGCTGCCGGCCTGCGGGGAAACACTGTCCGGATCCTTCAACCGTTCCAAATTGTGCCGTCCTCCATTTCCAGACATGGCCTCGCCGTGGCCGGCCTCCTCGCCGATCCGCGTGGTGGCGATCATAATGCTATTTCACCCAATATGCATCCGCCTTGGAAGCTCATTCGGCGCAGGACGGCATCAAGTATCGGTGGAAATATCGTCCCAGTCCTGGCCCATGTAGCCGATCAGCCAATTGAGGGCGTAGTGGCGTTCGTAAACGACGCCCTTGTTCAACCCCGCCGGCGGCTCCTCGCCCTTCAGCCGCGCGTTCACGACAGCCCAGTCGTAGCGGTAGATCAGGTCGGCGGCGTCAAGCAGGTCTTTCTGCGGGCGCAGCTTGGCGCGGCGCAGCAGCCCGTCTGTTCCCAGTTCACGGAGCGTGTTCGCGATGAACGGAACATCGCAAATGTGGTCCGGACGTTCGAGCTCAGGTGTTATTCCGAGCGCCCACAACATGACATGCACGCCTTCGTAGCGCCAGGTGAAGTTCACCCGATCCTGCTCCGATGGATCGGGATCGTCCATGAGCGCCCGTTCCTTGGGGGTCAAGAAACTTGCCGCATCGAACTGCCGAATGAGGGTCTCGCCCATCGCGTGATCGCCGGTCTCGCCTTTCACGGCAACGATAGCAAGCGCGATACCACGCTCAACGACAGCTTTGTTATCACGGCGGCTGCTGTCGCTCTCCGCCTCGATCGTCGGCAGATGATCGATCGTCGGCACGCCCTCCGACTGAAGCTGGGCGATAGACCGGGCTTTGCGGGCCTGCGTCTCGTCCGGGGTTTGAGAAACGGCCGCCTGTACCGGAAGGATCAATGCAAGAAAGACTGAAAATATGCGCTTCATCATTATTGGCTCCTGTCATCCCTGGCGTCTATCGATAGGCATTTTCCTGTCTGAGCGGGATCATGAACACGCAAGGGGCGGCGAGTTTCCGGAAAACTGGTAAACGGCCCTGTTACATCCCGGAACACATCGTTAAATTTTTTTCGTTACAAAGGGATCACGTCAAGCCGGTATGACGCCGGGACCGTTCGATGGGGACTTGAATGCGTCGTCCAAACATAAAATCGAGTTTGCTGTTGATCTTCAGCGGCATCGCCCTCCTTTTCGGTCTTGTCGCTTATCTCGCCGTCGATGGTCTTCGAAATACCAACGGTTCCACCGAGGAAATCGCGACCCACTGGCTGCCGAGCGTGCAGGCTTCGCAGGCGATCAATCTCGACATGACGAATTTGCGCCTCGCCTACCGCGATCACGTCATCGCGCAGACCGAGGCGGAGAAAAAGACGCGCGAAGAGTCCATTGCCGTCGCCGAGAATGCCATTCGCAGATCGGTGGACGCCTACCTTCCGCTTGCTTCGTCCGACCACGAGCGCGAGCTGATCAAGACGATCAAGGAGAGCGTTGAGGGCTACATCGCCAGCACCTCGCAATTGCTCGCCCTTTCGCGCGCCAACAAGACCGAGGAAGCCGGGCAATACCTGGGCGCGGGGATGCGCTCCTACTCGGACACGCTGAAGGAAGCGACGGCGAGCCTCGTCGAACTGGATGTCAGCGGCAGCAACAAGGCTGCCGAACTCAGCAAGGAAACCTTCGCCTCGATAGAATTCTACCTTCTTGCCGCGATCGGATTTGCGGGATTGCTCGTTCTCGGCGCCGTCGCCTTCGTGCTGAAGAGCATCGCCAACCCGATCACCGGCATCACCGTCTCGATGCGGCGCCTGGCCGAGGGGGACACCGGCTCGGAAATCCCCTTTGCCGACCGCGCCGATGAGGTCGGCTCGATGGCTGCGGCAGTAGAGATCTTTCGCCAAGCGGCGATCACGAACAAGCGGCTGGCGCTGGAAGCCGAAGAAAACCGCAACAAGGCGGAGGCCGAGCGTGTTGCCGCCCAAAAGCAGGCGGAAGAAGACGCTTCGGAGCGGCTGCGCATTGCCACCTCGGGTCTTGCAGCCGGTTTGAAGCGGCTCGCCGCGGGCGACCTCGCCTTCCAGCTCAACGAGACCTTCGCTCCCGATTTCGAGGCGCTGCGCCACGACTTCAACCAGTCGGTAACGCAGCTCGGCGCGACGCTGAGAGCAATTTCCGAAAGCATCGGCACGATCGACGAAGGCACGCGGGAAATTTCTTCCGGCGCCAGCGATCTTTCCAAGCGCACGGAGCAGCAGGCCGCCTCGCTCGAGGAGACCGCCGCCGCCCTGGAACAGATCACCGCCAATGTGTCGAACTCCAGCAAGCGGACCGAGGAGACACGCACGGTCGCCACCGAGGCAAATCGCAGCGCCGGGATCTCCGCAGAAGTCGTCTCCCATGCAGAGGAAGCGATGGAACGCATCGAGACCTCGTCGCAGCAGATTTCCAACATTATCAGCGTCATCGACGAAATCGCATTCCAGACCAACCTTCTGGCCCTGAATGCCGGCGTCGAGGCGGCGAGAGCCGGTGAGGCCGGCAAGGGTTTTGCCGTCGTTGCCCAGGAAGTGCGCGAACTCGCACAGCGCTCCGCGAGCGCTGCCAAGGAAATCAAGGGCCTGATCCAGAACTCCTCGAAGGAGGTGGAAAGCGGCGTCAAGCTGGTGCGCGATACCGGCCAGGCCTTGAAGACCATCGGCGGTTTCATCACCCAGATCAATCACCATATGGATTCGATCGCCACGTCTGCGAAAGAGCAGTCGATCGGGTTGAGCGAAGTGAACGTCGCGGTCAATCAGATGGACCAGACCACACAACAGAACGCAGCGATGGTGGAACAGTCGACGGCGGCATCCGACTCGCTCGCGCAGGAAGCCCAGAAGCTTCGCGAACTGATCGCCCAGTTCAGGCTCGACGATGCGGCCCACGGCCAGTCGGCAGCTCTTCGCTCGACGGCGAGGACGATGGCGCAGCCGACAACCCGCGCGGCCATCCATGCGGTGGCGGCAAGCCGCTGAACAGGGGCGAATGACGGATCCCTACCCTGACGGCCGCTCACGCAAACATAATATGAAGGCGCCCGGCCAGGACCGGACGCCTTCATTTCATCATGACGCGAAGGCCGGCTTGCGCCGCGCGCCCATTCTCAGCACGAAATAAATCGCTCCGCCAATGGCGACGCCGAAGAACCAGCCATAGGTGCCCCACCAGTCCGGCAGGATCGAGGTGAAGGTCGGCAGGATCGAGGAAAACAGTGCGCCCACCGCAAATGCGATGAAGGCGTTGCCGTGCCATCCATTCTGGAACCGGAACTCGCCATTCTCGTGGTAGAGCGCTTCGACGTTCAGTTGGCTCTTTCGGATGAGGTAGTAGTCTACCATCATGATGCCGAAAATCGGCCCCATCGTCGATCCGATGAAATTGACGAAATGCGCCGCACCCGTCTCCCAGGGTGCAAACGGATAAAGCACGAGCGCGATCAGCGCGGCAATGTATCCCCCGCGTTTGAAGTTGATCTGACGCGGGAAGACATTGGCGAAATCGAATGCCGGCGACACGAAGTTCGCCACGACGTTGATGCCGAGCGTGGCGACTGCAAATGTCAGCGCGGCAAGCAGCGCGAGGAACCAGCTATCAAATTTCGCCGATATCATTTCCGGATGCAGCAGCACCTCGCCATAGACGGTGAAGGCCGCCGTGGTCGTGACACCCGCAACAAGGCAGAAGGCCAGGAGATTGATCGGCAGCCCCCAGAGATTGCCTTTCCTGAGCGCCTTTTCGCTCGTCGCATAACGCGAGAAATCGCAGAAGTTCAGGTAGAGCGCTGCGAAATAGGTGATCCAGGTGGCGGCCACCGCGGCAAGCGCCGCAAACGAGCCGGGCTCGCCCGGCACGCCGGCATCTTTGGTCTTTTCGATCAGCACATCGCGCGGGATTTCCGAACCGAACGAGAAGGTGCCCGACTTGACGACCAGATAGACGGCCAGGATCAGCATCATGATCCAGACGGCGGGGCCGGCCCAATCCTGGAACTTGCGAACCGTCTCCATCCCCCGCTGAATGATCAGCAGCTGCAGCGCCCAGACGATGACGTAGCAGATCAGTTCGAGGGTCGAGTGGCCGAGCATGTGGCTGTTCTGATGGAAGGCGAGCAGGCTCTCGTTCCTGATCAAGAGGGCGACGATGGCGCCGGATGCGGCGGCGGTCTGCGCGCCGTACCAGAAGCAGGCGACCACCGCCCGGACCAGTGCCGGGACATTGGCACCGAAGGTACCGAAGGAGGCCCGCGCCAGAACCGGAAAGGGCACGCCGGTGCGCACGCCGGCATTGCCGACCAGGCTCATCAGAAAGAAGATCACCAGGGAGCCGATGCCGATGGCGATGACGAAATTGACGAAGCTGCCGCACAGCAGGAACAGGCTCGCCGCCAGATAATAGCCCCACAGGCTGTGGACATCGGACGTCCAGACGTTGAAGATGCTGAACGCACCCCATTTACGCTCCGCGGCGGGTGCAAGGTCCTCGTTATACAACGAGGGAGACGGATCTCGAATGCTCATGAATGCCCTCCCATATCCCCTGTGGCGACTCGACCACGGGAGGAAGTCTGCGCCTCATTTAGGCATCTGACAATTTAATAGTCACATTGTACACAATGCTGATGGCCGCACTGTACAGATGCCTCCGGGCAGCGCCGCGGAAAGCTTTAGCCGCCGCCTATCGAGCGGCGGCGACCCGTCCGGCCAGTCGAAACGGACTTGCGACCGCCGCGCCGGCGGCATCGAAGACGAAGGCGCCGACGTCGCCGGCGCTCGTGCGCCGGCCGCTCTCGAAGGAGGCGAGCTGGGCGCCGAACTTGGCAAGCGATGCATAGCGATCGTGCCCCAGCCCGTCGGATGCTTCGATCGACGTGATGTCGATAACCCGAAGCCTTTCCTTCATGGCAGCCTCCTCGATGACGGGATCATTGATATCGAGACGCCCGACGCGCGGGCGCTCTCCCGCGATGAAGCTCGATGCCACGAGCGCCCGATCATCCTTCGAAACCAGGAGGGAGATCGGGATCGGCATCTGGCCGATATCCGTCAGCTGGGAGCGGAACACGTCGACGTCGATATCGGGGGCGGCGAGCACCACTGCCAACTTTCCGACGACCTCGTCGCGGTGCTGCAGCTTGAGCTGCCGTACCGTTTCCATCACCAGGAATCCACCCATGCTGTGTCCGAACAGAATGATGCGCTTCACCTTGCCCGAGGCCGAAAGCGACGTGACGAGAGAGTCGAGTTCGCTGCGCGAGGAAAGCGCGGCGTCACGGTCGGCGACATATCCCGCGACCGATGCGGCCGAAGGCCAGGAAAACAGGATCGGGGCGCCCGGTATCTTGGCGTCCGCGGCGATCTGGGCGGTGCGATAAAGCGCCTCCTGGTAACTGTAGTTATAGCCGTGCACGAAGATGCCGATGGTGCCGTCAGGTTGCACGGATCCCAGCGCCTGCTTCACGAAGGCGTCCTTCGGCAACGGCTTGCGCTCGACGACGGCAAATTGCCGTTCCGGGTCCGGCTTCACCGTCGGGTAGACGATCGCCGTGTCCTTCCTGCCGGGTGGAACGGAAAACGTGAATTGCTCGTATGTGAGGTTCGCTGCCCATGTGCCGCCAAACCCGCCCCTTGCGCTATCGGGCGCTCTGTTGGTCGCGGCCAGGACGTTCACCCGATCCGGAACCGTTTCAGAATGAACAGGCTCACTGAGATGAACGGGCTTCAAGACTTCAGGCGATGGTCTCGTGGCGCAGCCTGCAAGCACCGCCAGGCCGATCGCTACGATAACGGCCGAGCCGGCGTTTGGCAGCCTTTGAGAGTACCGTTCCCTCATCGATTCGTTCCCCTGGAAGCCGAGCTATGCAGCCGCCGACATGGCGGCTGCATTTGATAGCCGTCAAAGCCCGTCTTCATGCTTCCGCCGCGGCGTCGGCCCGAACCCCCTCGTCCCTCGGGATTCTGAACCAGGCGACGTAAAGCGCCGGCAGAAATAGCAGGGTCAGTGCGGTTCCGATGACGATGCCGCCCATCATGGCGTAGGCCATCGGGCCCCAGAAGATCTCGCGCGAGATCGGGATCAGCGCGAGGGTTGCGGCCGCTGCCGTCAGCATGATCGGTCGCATCCGGTGTTCCGTCGCCTCGATGACCGCCTGCCACGCCGCGACACCTTCGGCGCGCAGATGTTCGATCTGCACCACCAGGATGACCGAGTTGCGGATCAGGATGCCGATCAGCGCCAAAATGCCGAGGATCGCGACGAAGCCCATGGGGGCATTGCTCAGCAGCAGCGCCGCGACCACGCCGATCAGCGCCGTCGGCGCCACCGCGAAGACCAGGAAGAGGCGGCTGAAGCTCTGCAGCTGGATCATCAGGATCGTCGCCATCGTAAACAGCATCAGCGGCGCCACGGCCGCGATCGGCCCCTGGGCTTCGGCGCTGGATTCGACCGCGCCGCCGACTTCCACCTTGTATCCGACAGGAAGGTTCTTCTGGAACTCTTCGACCTTCGGCTTCAGCTGATCGACGATCGTGGCCGGCTGCGTCGAGCCGATGACGGCTGCCTTGAGGGTGATGGTGGGTTGCCGGTCGCGACGCCAGATCGTCGGCTGCTCGAGCTCGTAGCGGAAGTTCGCCACCGCCGACAGAGGCACGACCTTGCCGTTGGAGGTGGAGAGCTGCAGGTTCTGCAACGTCTGGATGGAATCGCGCTCGGATGCCCTGGCCCGCCCGACCACGTTGACCAGGTAGATGTCGTCACGGATCTGCGTTGCCGTCGAGCCTTCGACGATGCCGTTGAGAGCGGTTGCGATGTCCTCGGAGGAGACGCCGAGCTGGCGCGCCTTGTCCTGCAGGACATCGACCTTCACCACGCGAGAGGGCTCGTTCCAGTCCAGAACCATATTCGACAGCAGCGGATGCGAACCGACCACGCCGGCAAACTGCTGGGAGATGTCGCGCACCTTCTGAATGTCAGGGCCGCTGATGCGGTACTGGACCGGCTTGCCCACGGGCGGACCGATGTCGAGAAGCTTGACGAAGGCGTCGGTGCCGGGGAACGTCTTTGTCAGATAGGCCTGCAGATCGGCCCGCACCTTATCGCGCACCTCAAGCCCCTTGGTGACAATCACCGTCTGCCCGAACGACACGTCCGGCGTCTGCACGTCGAAGGACAGAATGAAGCGCGGCGCGCCCTGGCCGACATAGGTCGTCCAGTGATCGATGTCCTTGTTGCCGGCCAGCATATCCTTCTCGAACTTGGCCATCTGCCTGTTGGTCTCGGCAATCGAGCTGTTGTGCGGCAGATTCCAGTCGATGACGAGCTCGGTTCTGTCCGAATTCGGGAAGAACTGCTGCTGCACCAGGCCCATGCCCCCGACCGAAAGGGCGAAGACGCCGACCGTCAGCACGATGGTGATCCAGCGCCAGCGCATGGCGAGCTTCAGCAGCCAGGAGAAGGTGGCGGCGAAGCGTCCCTTCTTCTCGTGATGCGACTTCATCGTCTTCGGCAGGATGGTGACGCCGAGGAGCGGCGTGAACAGCACCGCCACGATCCAGGAAACGACCAGCGAAACTGCGATCACCACGAACAGTGTGAAGGTGAATTCGCCGGCGGCGCTGTTGTTGAGACCGACAGGGATGAAGCCCGCGACGGTGACGAGCGTTCCGGTCAACATCGGAAAAGCCGTCGATGTATAGACGTGGGTCGCCGCTTTCCTGAGATCGTCGCCCGCCTCCAGGCGCGCCACCATCATCTCGACGGCGATCATGGCGTCGTCGACGAGCAGGCCGAGCGCAATGATCAATGCGCCGAGCGAGATGCGCTGCAGCGAGATGCCGGAATATTCCATCACCACGAAGGTGATGGCGAGCACGAGGGGTATGGAGATCGCCACCACCATGCCGGCGCGCAGGCCGAGGCTGATGAAGCTGATGACGAGAACGATGACGATCGCTTCGAAGAGCGCGCGGGTGAAGCCCGAAACGGCTTCGTCGACGACATGCGGCTGGTCGGATACGCGGTGGACATCGACGCCGATCGGAAGATCGGCAACGACGCGTTTCATCTGCGCGTCGAGCCCCTCGCCGAATTCCAGAAGATTGGCGCCCTGCTTCATGCCGATGGCAAGCCCGATCGCCGGCTCGCCGTTGAAGCGGAACAGCGCCGACGGCGGATCGACGTAGCCGCGCCTGATCGTGGCGACGTCGGTCAGCGGGAAGAAGCGGTCATTGATACGCAGGTTGATCGACCGCAGGCTCTCCTCGGATGTGAACTGTCCGCTCACCCGCAAGGCGATCCGCTCCGGACCGGCATCGACGAAGCCGGACTGCGTCACGGCATTCTGGGCCTGCAGGGTCTGGATGACCGACTGCTGGTCGATGCCAAGCGCTGCGATCTGGCGGGTGGAGAATTCCAGATAAATCGCCTCGTCCTGCGCGCCGATCACGTCGACCTTGCCGACATCGGGCACCTTCAAAACCTCGGAGCGGGCATTTTCGACAAGATCGCGAAGCTGGCGCTGCGTCAACCCGTCGCTCGTGAAGGCATAGATGTTTCCGAACACGTCGCCGAAGCGGTCATTGAAGAAGGGACCGACGACCCCGCTCGGAAAATCGCCCTTGATGTCGGCGATCATGTTGCGGATGCGCAGCCATGTCGGCGCGACATCCCTCGCCTTGGTCGTCGGCAGAAGCTCGACGAAGACGGTCGTCTGGCCGGCAACGGTCTCGCTCTTGGTATAGTCGAGCGATTCCAGTTCCTGCAGCTTCTTCTCGATCCTGTCGGTCACCTGCCGCGTCACTTCTTCGGCGGAGGCACCGGGCCACTGGGCCGTGATCACCATCGTCTTGATCGTGAAATTCGGATCTTCTTCACGGCCGAGGTTCAGGTAGGAGAAGGCGCCTGCGAGAATGAAGACGATCATGAAGTACCAGACGAGCGAACGGTGTTCGAGCGCCCAGTCTGAAAGATTGAAGGACTTCACTGGCTGATCTCCTGGTCGATCCTGATGGCCTGGCCATCTTCAAGTTTATGCACGCCGGCCACGACCACCCGTTCTCCGGGTGCGAGCCCTTCGGTGACACGGACAGTGCCACCGTCGACGACGTCGCCCGCGATCTTCACGCGGCGCAGCGACACCTTCTTGCCGGGCACGTCGACGATCCAGACGCTCCGGCCGTCGCTGCCGGCAAGGATGGCCGAGGAAGGCAGCACGATCTCCGGCTCCGCGGCGATGGTTGCAGCCGCAGTGATAACCGAGCCGAGCCGGAACGCTTCAGGCGGATCGGCGAGCGCGATTTTGGTTCTGCTGGTGCGGGTGGCGGTCTCCGCTTCCGGCGCGATCTCACGCACGACCCCCGAGGTGCGGATTGTCGGATCGAGTTGCAGCGTCACTTCGAAGGGCGCGCCGATCTTCAGTTTCTGAGCGGCTGCCTGCGGCACGTCGACGACGGCGTCGCGTTTGTCCGGCCGGGCAATGGTCACGACCGTGTGGCCGGCCGACACGACCTGCCCGACCTCGGCCGACGTCGCCGTCACAACCCCATCGAATTCCGCCCGAAGCTGCGCATAGCCCAGCTGCTCCTTGGCCTTGTCGAGATTGGCCTGTGCCTTGGCGACGGCGGCCGCGGCCGTCCGCCTCGCCTGCTCGGCCTCTTCGAGCGAGGCTGCCGTGCCCGAGCGCGATTCCACCAGCGCTCGCTGGCGCTGCTCCGTGGTCACCGCGTTTCTAAGCTGGGCATCGCTGTTTTCCACATCGGACTGGGCGTTGCGCACGGCAAGCTCCAGCGCCACCGGATCGATGGC
This sequence comes from Rhizobium croatiense, assembly GCF_019793465.1. GTDB lineage: Bacteria > Pseudomonadota > Alphaproteobacteria > Rhizobiales > Rhizobiaceae > Rhizobium > Rhizobium croatiense. The sequence goes on from NZ_JAILYJ010000001.1 coordinate 105,504, forward strand.
GGCCACGACGTCACCCTTCTTGACGACATCGCCGACATTGACATTGCGGGCAATCATTCGCCCGAGAATCCGGAAGCCGAGTTCGGTCTCGATCGTCGGTTCGATCGTTCCCGTCAGGCTGAGGCTCGTGGCGGGCGTCTGCCTGACTGTCGTCGACAGCACCGGACGAGGCGTGTCCGTCTTCTCTTCTGCCTTCGGCGCGCAGGAGGAGACCAGGGCCGTGCCCAGCATAAGTGCGACTATCTTTAGACGAATACTCACTTGGAAGCTTCCTTGACGTAAGACACGATCTCACCGGGCCTGAGGAACTTGGTGCCGTCGGTCACCACGACCTCTCCTGCCGACACGCCCGACTTCACGACGAAGCTGCCGGTCTCGTAGCCGGCGACGTCGACCGTCCTGGCCGAAACGGCGGAGGATGCCGGATCAACGATCCAGACGGCCGGCTTGCGGTCCTTCGAGGTCATTGCCGACCAGGGCAGCTGGATGACGTCCTGCGAGAGATAGTTGAACCGGCCGACGACGGGAGCGCCCAGCGGAATGGGAGCATCGCTCGTTATCGCCACCTTGACTTTGATGGTGCCGGTGGAGGAATCGATCGTCGGCGAAATCTCACGCACTTTCGCCGTGATCTTCTGTGTCGGATCCGACAACAGAGTTACCGTGCCGTCGCCGTCGATCGGACGCAGGAAGGCGCTTTCCACCACCTCGAAGACGGCATCGCGGTCGCCATCATGGGCAAGCGTGAAGATGACCTGGGCGGCCTGCGCCACCTGCCCGACCTCGGCATTGCGGGCGGTGATTACCCCGTCGGCGTCGGCTTTCAGCTCGGTGTAGGACAGGCTGTCCTGGGCGGTTTCGAAGAGCGCCTGCGCCGATTTCGTCGATGCCTGCGCCGTCAGAAGCGCCTCTTGTGCCTGGTCGAGCGCCGCACGGGTCGTCACCTGCGTTCGAAACAGGCTCTGCTGGCGGTCGAATGCAAGCTGCGCCTGGGTCTGCTGCGCCTCGGCCGACTGAAGATTGGCCGCGGCTACATCCAGGTCGGCCTTCTGCTCTTGCGGATCGATACGCGCGAGAAGTTGCCCCGCTTTCACGGACTGTCCGACCTCGACCAGCCGTTCGATGATCTTGCCGCTGACGCGGAAGGACAGATCGGTCTGGACACGCGCCCGCACCTCTCCCGTGATCGCACCGCCCTGAACCAGCGGCTCAGCCTTGGCGACGACGACACCGACCTGCCGCGGGGTCGGCTCGGTCGGTCCGCTCTCATCGCTGCATGATCCGAGACCGATGGCGCATACGATCGCTGTGGCGATCAGAATGGTTCTCATAGTTGACCTCTTGCTCTCAACGGCAGCTTCTATATAATTGACTGACGCATTAGTCAATGAAACTTTGCGCCGCGGGGAAGAGGGCGCACGCAACAAGGGGGAGGCAGGAAATGGCAACTCAGAAGAAGCTCACGCGGGCGGAACAAAAGGCCCTGCGGCCCGTCCAGATTCTGGATGCGGCCTTCGAGGAATTCGTCAGAAGCGGTTTTGCCGGCACGCGCGTGGAAGACATCGCCGACAGGGTCGGCGTCACCAAGGGCACGGTCTATGTTTACTTCGAGACGAAGGAAAAGCTCTTCGAAGCCATGATCAACCACTTCTCCGTGCCGTTTCAGGAACTGCTCGCGATCGCCGATCGGCTCAGCGGCAGCGCTACCGACAGGCTGATTTCGATTCTCGGCCTCTTCTACGAACAAATTCCCGAGGACCGCGCGACGCGTGAGTTGACGCGGCTGGTCATCTCGGAGGGGCAGCGTTTCCCCGACCTGATCGATCGCCACCACGATCAGTTCATTGCGCCGATCATCGCCAAGATCGACGCGCTGATCCTGGAGGGCGTGGCGTCGGGCGAGTTTCGCCCAATTCCGGTGGAATTCTCCGACATCGTCGTCGCGCCCATCCTGACCACGACGGTCCTGCGGCTGATATTCGACGACCGCCGCGTGCCCACTCCCAACAAGGAGGCCTTCCTGCGGGCCTATTTCGACCTGCTGTTCAACGGTCTGCTTGCCAAGCCTCACTGATCGGCGATGGCTCCTGGCGCCCGCATTCATCGTTCGTTTGCCGCAGCGCTGCAGCCGGTTTTCGCCGAAAGTGGTAAAATAGGATGCGAGGCACGTAGCTTTTCTGAAGTATTTATGTGAAAACATCGAGTTAGCTCGTGCCTTCAAAGGCGCCACCTGAACTCGTGACGGAATAAAGTGGAACGCAAAGTCAATCTCAAGGATGTCGCGCGCGACGCTGATGTATCGCTGAGCACGGCCTCGCACGCCCTGAACGGAACCGCGCCGCTGACGATCGAAGTGCGCGAAAGGGTTCTGGATTCGGCCAAACGTCTGGGTTACCTCGACCGCCGGAGAAGGAAGGCGACGATTGCCGCCTTGCGCGTGTTGCTTCTCGCCATTCCGGGCGACGCCGCTCCGGAGAGCGACCTCAACCTGGTGAGCTGGACAATCCTCAACGGCCTTAGAAAGGAGTGCGAGCGCCGCGGCATCCGAATCGTGCCTTTCGTCAGCACTGGCCGGCGCATCGACGGCGCTGAGGTTCGGCAGATCGCGCTGTCGGAACATGCCGACGGCATCGTGGTCCTGAACGACGATCAGCCGGAACTCATCCGCAGTCTCGCTTCGGCCGATATGCCCGTCGTCATCGTCAACGGCGAGGACCCGACCATGCTGGTCGATACTGTGACACCCGAAAACCGCTTCGGTGCCCGGCTCGGCATCGAGCACCTGCTGGCGCTCGGACATCGCCGCATCCTGCACCTGACCTGGAAGGGGCGCACGACCATCCAGCGCCGCTACGACGGCTTCTCCGATGCCTATCTCGCCGCTCAGCTTCCGGTGCCCGAGGAGATGCTCGTCGAGGCCGAGGGATATGAGCCCCGGCACGGCGAAGCTGCCATCAACGCGCTGCTCGATCGCGATCGAACGATGAAAGGCGCCACCGCTGTCTTCTGCGCCGCCGACAACCTGGCGCTCGGCTGCCTGAAGGCACTGGCTGATCGCGACATACGCGTGCCCGAGGCGATCTCGGTCCTCGGCTTCGACGACATCGTTCCCGGCGAATTCAGCCGCCCGCCGCTTTCGACGGTCCGCGTGCCCACCGACAAGCTCGGTGCCGCAGCGCTCGCGCTTATCGAACAGAGGCTAATCGCCAATGACCCCCAACGGCCGGCCCATCGCCTGGAGCTCGGATGCCATCTCGTCCTGCGCGGCAGCGTCGCACCGCCGCGCTAAATGCATGTCGCCCGGAAGTGTGCAGCGGTTCCGGGGTAACGACATGCATAAAAACAAAGGGCTATGCGCCGCAGGAATCATATTTGACGCGACGCGCTATAAGCCCCGGAAGGGTCGAGATATCTAAATCCCAAAGCTCCAGTTCAGCGCAAGCGCTCCGCGCGTAGCCGGGTATCCCGCGGGCTCTCACCAAAAGTGCTGCGGTAGACAATGGAGAACCTGCCCGCATGGGCAAAGCCCCATATCGCGCAGATTTCCCGGACGGATTGCTGGTTCGTCGGATCCCGCAACTGCTCGCGGGCTGCCTGCAGCCGGATCGTGCGAAGGTAGCCGGCCGGCGAGGTTCCCCGAAAAGCTTTGAAGCCCGTCTGCAGCGCGCGCAGGGAAACACCGACATCATCGGCAACCATCGTCATGGTAAGAGGTTCCGCGATGTTGGCATGCATGTAGTCGATCGCCCGTCGGACATGCCAAGGTGCAATCAGCGACACTTTCTTTTTTTCCAGATGATCGGAAAGGCGGTGTCGGCCAAATCGGATCACCAGGTGAGCGAGGGTCTCGCTCATCGCCGCTGCGGCAAGGGGTGAAGACAGCAACGGACCGCCGTCGCGCATGCCCTGCACAACCGTCCGGGCCAGATTGCCGATGAGCTGCCCGGGCTGGGTCGAGAGAACCAGGACGGGCTCGAGGTCGAGCGACTCGGAGAGCGGCGTCTCCACCAGCGAAGAGAGCGCTCGCTTTACGACCTTCCAGTCCAGGAAGAGGACATCCGAGCGATGCGGGCCACCCTGGATCACGCGATCACCGGCCTCATGGTTGTTGGCCATGAGAAGGTGGCCGGCCCCGCTTTCGACGGTTCTCTTGCCAACCGACAAGCGAAAGGAACCTGTATACGGCATGTAGAACGCAAGATGTTGCGGGCTTTCGTCGAGCGTTCGGATTGTCCAGGAACTCTGATATACGGAATGAAACATCGTGAATGCCTCAGTCCGTCTCAAATCCGCCGCCCAGGCAAAACTCCGGTCGTTACTCAGCGGCTGTCCACCGAAAACCCCATAGCCTGCCGAAAAGGCCTGAACCATCGATTCGAAGTTCGCGCCTTCATGCGTCGGCACAAAACCGTAACCCTCATGCTCAGGAGCGCGGGCCGTATTTTCAGGTCTCAATGATCTCATGCAACTCGATTCTTTTTCCTTGCCACATGACACCTCATCTCGACTGGTATGACCAATCTCGATGAGGTAGGCAGGACCGGCGAAACCACTGATGACCTCCTGCCCGCAGAAGCAAAGCGTCCCCTTCACCTGCTTCACACTCACAGTGTAAATCAAAATGATCGGAAAATGAAGTACGTTCCTCTGGACCATGTCGCCCCACATTTCCTGCAAGACACACAACCGTCGCGAGTAGCTTCTCGCAATGAACGGGATGTCTTGCGGTTGATCTGGAAGTCACCCGGCATTGAGCGCTCCGACCTGACTGAGCCGCTCGATCTGACCCAGCAATCGCTGCACAGGATCGTTGGACGCCTTCACGAGCGGGGAATGCTCGTCTTTTCCCAATCGGAGAACCGGCGGGCGGGACCGCCGAGTCCGGAGCTGACGCTCCGAAAGGACTGGTGTCTGACGCTCGGCATCTCCGTCAACGTCGGCTCCATCGGCCTTTGCCTCATGGGTTTCGGCGAGCCGTTGGAGAATATGGAAATCCCGCAGACCGGGTCGTCGCTACCCCTGGAGATGGAGCGAATCGAAGCGGCGGTCGAAGACATTCTTGCCCGTCGCGGCGCCGGGCGGCGGGATGTTCTCGGCGTCGGCCTGGCGGTCGCCGGCCACCGCATGCTGGAGACGGCATTCAACTGTCCGCTGCCACTCGCCCATTGGTCGCTGATCGATCTGGCGCCCGTGCTTGGAGAGCGCCTTTGTCTGCCGGTTTGGGCTGACAATGTCGCCAGGACCGCTGCCTTGGCAGAAGCAATCTTCGGCGTCGGCCGCGATGTCGCCGATTTCGCCTATATCGCCCACCTTCATGGCTATGGCGGCGGCTTGGTTTGCGGGGGCATGCCATTTCGCGGCAGCTTCGGGAACGCAGGGGAATTCTCCGTTCTCTTCGGACGTCAGGATTACGACGATCGACCCGCACTCAACCAACTGCTCGAACATCTTCGCACCAAGGGGCGCCTGGGTCTGACCCTGAAGGACCTGAAGAACGAACATCTGGTGGATTGGGACGGCGTCGAGGAGTGGATCGACCGTGTCACGCCGGCCCACAATCGGGCCATCAATGCGATCTGCGCGATCTTCGACCCGGCTTTGATCGTGCTGGGCGGCGAGCTTCCGCATTCACTTGCAAGAATGCTGATCGAACGGACCGAATTCAATAATCTGCCTCGGCACGGCGCACTGCGCGACGTTCCGCGGCTTGCCGTGGCGCAGATCATCGATGCCCCCGGCGCGATCGGTGCGGCCTTGATCCCGCTCTTCGAAACCGTTTTGTGATATTTCGCCCGCAGCAGGGTGCCGGTTGCGGGCATTGCCTCACACAACATTGAAGCGGCTCAGGCGATCGAGCCTGAACCGCTCCTGTCGAAAGCGGGAGGCCACAGCTCTACCCGCGCAATGGTGCCGATGTCGAATTCGGCCTGAAGGCGATCTGCCTCGCCGGCAAGCGTTGCAGCTGCAACGCTCGTGCGCCAGCTTCGCCTACTTCATCCCCGTTCCGGCAATGCCCGTCGTGATGTATTTCTGCAGGAACAGGAACACGACGGTGACTGGCAGCAGGCTGAGGAAGGTCATCGCCAGGATATAGTGCCACTGTACCGAAAACTCGCCCTGGAAGGCGTTGAGGCCAACCTGCAGGGTGAAATTCTCGCGGCTGTTGAGGACGATCAGCGGCCAGAGGAAGTCGTTCCAGCGCCAGAGCACGGAGAAGATCGCGAGCACCGCAAGCGCCGGCGCTGTCAGCGGCAGGATGATGCGCCAGAAGATGCAGAATTCGCTCGCCGCATCGACGCGCGCCGCCTCTATCAGCTCGTCGGGAATGGTCAGCATATATTGCCGCAGCAGGAAGACGGCGGTCGGCGAAGCGATGGTCGGCAGGATGACGCCCCAGAGATTGTCGGCAAGCCCCACCCCGACGATAACGAGATAGGCAGGCACCATGACGACCGCGAGCGGGATCATCAGCGTCGAGATGATGATGACGAAAACGGTCGTGTCGCCGCGAAATTTGTATTTCGACAGGGCAAAGGCGGCCATGGCATTGACGATCAGCGTCAGCAGCGTCGCAACGACGGTGACGAACACCGAATTCTTGAGGAAGGTCAGGAAGTTGAAGCGCGTCAGAGGATCGGTATAGTTTTCGGTGGCAACCGTCATGTGCTGCACCGGCGTGATCCCCTTCACGTCGACGCTGACAGGCTGTCCTGGATTTGCCGGATCGACCATCTGGGCCTTGAGGCCGATGCGCCGGACCATCGCCATCTCACGCTGTTGGCCATCGATTGTGACTTGCCATAGGCTGAGCGGCTTGTCGAAGCCGGGCACGGCGTGCTCCACGGCGGCGCGCGGCAGCAGCGTCGGCGGAAAGCGGGTGATTTCGGCCGCCGGCTTCAGCGAGGAGAGGCCGGCCCAGAGGACGGGAACGAGCACGGCGAGCGTGCCGCCGATCAGCCAGACCCACGACAGGATATCTGTTATGTCGATGCGTCCGGCCCGGCGCGTGCGCGTCATGAAGCTGATCGGATTCAAAGATCTGTTCATCTCAGGACTCCATTCGCTTGCCGAGGCGCAGCTGTATGAGGGTGAGAACCAGAAGCACCAGCCCCATGAGAACCGAGGCGGCCGAGGCAAGGCCGAAAAGGCGAAGATCGCTGCTGAAGGCCATCTGGTAGATATATTGGACGATGAAGCTGTTGGCCGTGCCGGGGCCGCCGCCATTCGTCAGAACCCACGCCTCGTCAAAGATTTGCACGGACTTGATCATCAGAAGAATGAATACGACGAGCAGGTTCGGCGCAAGCAGCGGCAGCGTGATCCTGAAGAGCGTGCGGCGCGGCGAAGCGGCGTCGATGGAGGCTGCCTCGTAGAGTTCCTTCGGGATCGCCTGGAGGCCTGCAAGCAGGATCAGGGTGTAGAAACCCATGTGGAACCAGACCGAGACCACAACGACGAAGAAGCGCGACCAGCCGACATCGAGCAGGAAAATTTCAGGGGGCACGCCAATCATCTGGAAGAAGGCGTTCAGCAGTCCGTTGCGATCGAGGAACCATTTCCAGATCAGGCCGATGACGACGGGCGACAGCAGGACGGGGTAGAAGAACATTGCCCGGAAGAAGCCGCGCGCGAAGATCGCCCGGTTGAGGATCAGCGCCGTGATCAGCGCCACCAGCAAGGTGGCGGTAACGTTCAATGCGACGAACCAGAGCGTGTTCCATACCGCCGTCCAGAACAGCGATTCCTGGCAGGTTCCCGGCTGCAGGTAATTGCCGCAGGAAAGCAGGGCGCGGAAATTGTCGAAGCCGACGTAGGGCCGCTCCGAGACGAAGAGATTGGTGCCCCCGGTGAAGGCGTAGCCGACCGCGATGGCGATCGGCAGGAAGGTAAAGATGGCGAAGAGAACGAGGTTCGGCGCCAGAAACAGCCAGGGCATGCGCTTGCGGCCGAAGAGGCGCTCGAACGCATTCATCGGCGCCTCGACCACCTTCATCGCCGTGTCGCCCGCCTGGGAGAGCAATGCAGCAGCAGCCATGGTCAGCGCCTCCCCTGCCCCGAACGGCGGGCAAAAGCCAGGCCGCTTTCGGGATCGAACAGATGAACGCGGGCCGGATCGGCATCGATCATGATCCGGTCGCCCTGAACAGGTGCGAAATGGCCGGCTTCATGGATGATGATCTGTTCCTCCTGCCCGGCAAGATTGCCGTAGACATAGGTCTCGGTGCCGAGGCCCTCGTGATACTGGACGATGAACGGCAGGCCGCTTTCGCTGGAACGGGAGAAATGCGCGGGCCTCATGCCGGCAAGCACATCCTGCCCGACGGCAATGCCGTTGGGGTCGACATCACTGACAATCCGGCCGCCGCTGACGACATCGATGACGACGCCGCTGTCGCCGATGGCGGCGACCTTGCCCTTGATGATGTTCATGCGCGGCGAGCCAAGGAAACCGGCGACGAAGAGATTGCGCGGGTGGTCGAAGAGTTCGAGCGGTGCGCCGACCTGCTCGACCCGTCCGGCGCGCAGCACGACGATCTTGTCGGCCATGGTCATCGCCTCGACCTGGTCGTGGGTGACATAGATCATCGTCGTCTTGATCTCGCGGTGGAGCTTGGTGATCTCTGCCCGGGTCTGGACGCGCAGCGCCGCGTCGAGGTTGGAAAGCGGCTCATCGAACAGGAAAATGTCCGGTTCGCGCACGATCGCCCGGCCGATCGCCACGCGCTGGCGCTGGCCACCGGAAAGCTGCTTCGGCCGTCGGTCGAGATAGGGTTCGATCGCCAGCATCCTGGCGGCTTCGGCGATCCGCGCCTCGATTTCGGCGCGCTTGAACTTCAGGTTCTCAAGGCCGAAAGCGAGGTTCTTGCGGACGCTCATATGCGGGTAGAGCGCGTAGGACTGGAAGACCATGGCGATCTTGCGCTCGGCCGGCGAAAGGGCGCTGACGTCGCGGCCGCCGATGGCGATTCCGCCCGACGTCACCTCTTCAAGGCCGGCGATGACGCGCAGCAGGGTTGACTTGCCGCATCCCGACGGGCCGACGAAGACGACGAACTCGCCGTCCTTGATATCGAGTTCGACGTCATGCAGCACTTTGACGGAGCCATACGACTTGTTGACGGTGGAAAGTTTCAGTTCTGCCATGCCCCACTCCCATCGGGTGACGCCGTTTCCATGACGACGTCGTTTTCGTTCCAGCCTTGCGGCAACGGTGCCGGCCTATTGATCCGCACCTCGTTCATCAATATCCCGGTGACGCCGGCCACATAGGCGGCTGGCATTCCGCCGGGATAGTCCTGCAGGCCGATCACCCGGCCGTCCTCGCCGCGGGTCCAGGCATTGGCGCGTCCGCCGCCATCGGCCTTCGGCGCGAGATCGGCATTGGTCGGACGCAGGTCGTAGGTCCGCCCGGTGCCGAGCGGCCCGAGCTGCTGATCGATGGCGATCCGGGCGAGCGACACGTTGCGGATGCCCGCCGGCGCGGCCGCGATGACAGTGATCGCTCCCTCCATACGGCCGGTCACGTCCTCGACAATGAGATTTTCGACGGCGCCCGCAGGCCGTTCGGCGATACGGTCGACGATGTTGACGGTCAGCGCCTCGCCCGAACCCCAGAAACCATCCGGTGTTTCCAGGCACTCTACCGCGATACGCGAAAACCTCACATTCGATATCCGGCCGCCGTCGCGGGAGAAGATGCCGAGCGCCCTGTTGGAAGACGAAACGCTGCAGTCCTCGAACACGACGTTGCTGACATCGCCATGCGTTTCCGTGCCGATCTTCAGCGCGCAGCTGAGGCTCTGAACAGCGCAGCGGCGCACGACAATGTTCTCGCATCGTCCGATGGCCACACCGTCAGGCCCGATGCTGGTCTTCAGGCAGATGCCGTCGTCGGCCGTCGATATGCTGCAATCCTCGATGACGGCGCCGCGGCAGGCGTCGAGCACGATGCCATCGGTATTGGGAAGACGGCGATCGTTTTCGATCGTGACGTTGCGGACCGAAAGATCGGTGCAGCCGACGAAGTGCAGCGTCCACATCGGCGAGCGGCTGATGGTGATGGAACTGATCTCGACCTCGTCGCAGTCTTCGAAGACGACGACGCGCGGACGGAATTCGGCGGGGATGAAGGTGCCGACGCTCTCGTCATCTCCGATGATGAAGCTCTCGCAGCCGGCCTCGATGCGCCCTTCCCCGGTCAGCCTGATCCGTCGTGCGCCCTTGGCGACGATCATGCCGCGATCGGATTTTTCGGCGATCACCGAAACCGTGGTATGCGTGTAGGCCGCATAGTCGGGGACGGGACGCAGGACGGCGCCGGCTCCAAGATGCAGATCGACGCCCGAACGGAGCTGGAGCCCCCGGCAGAGGTGGATGCCCGCCAGGAGCTTCAGGCGTCCGCCGCCGGAGGCTGAAAGAGTGTTGATTGCCGCCTGCAGGCGATCGGTATTATCGCCGTCGAATGCCTCGATCGCGACGCGGGAGGTGGCACTCATTGGCGTCGGCCGCTCTCGATAAGGACTTCGGTCAGCAGCAGCATGGTCAGCGCCTGGCCATAAGGGGTCGGCAGGTTCGGAATGCGCCGATAGAAGTCGAGGTCATGGCCCATCGGCGTGCCGTCCGAAACGCCGTGGACGACGCCCTCCTCGTCGATCTGGGCGAGCACGGCCTTCAGCGCGCGCTCCGCATGGACCTTGTCGCTCTCGCCGAGAATACCGGCATCGATAGCGCGCAAGATGCCGTAGGCAATGCCCGCCGTGGCCGAGGTTTCCAGCGGCGAAGAGGGATCGTCGAGCAGCGTCGTGAACATGCCGTCGGGCCGCTGATATGCTTTCAGGGAACGCACCTGGCCGACGAGGACGTTCGACAGGAACCGCCGGTCCTTCTCGCCGAGCGTCGGCACGAGATCGAAGAGTTCGGGAATGGCGACGGTGATCCAGGCATTGCCGCGCGCCCAGAAAGCATTGGCGAAATTGTGCCGGCCGTTGAAGGTCCAGCCGTGATACCAGAGCCCGCTCACCGGATCGGAGAGATAGCGGGTGTGGATGACGAACTGATAAACGGCCTCGTCGATCCAGTCGTTGCGCTTGCAGAGCACGCCGGCGCGCGCCAGGAACAGGCAGGCCATGAACAGCGTGTCGTCCCACAATTCGCCGTCGTTGAGGCGTTCCTTGACGACGTGCTGGAAGCCGCCCTCTTCGGTCTTCGGCAGCTCCTTGACGAGCCACTCGGCCCAGTCCTCGACGAGGGCGCGGAAATCCGGGCGGTCGACATGCTCGACGAGGATCGCAAGCGGCAGCATCGGCGCCGTGCTGTTGATCTGGCGCGGCGGCAGGCCGCGGTCGATCTGGGCGCTGTACCAGACGACGAGCTCCTGCAGCGCCTTCTGGTCGTTGGCGGAGATCGCACGGCGCAGGAAGCCGTAAAGGCCGACGCCGACTTCCCAGTCCCATTCGTCGAACTGGATTCCCGAGGCGGCATTGTCGGTCACGAGGCCTTCCTTGATGCCCCTGAGCCGGCTGAAAGCCGTCGCCACGCGATCGATCGTCGTCAGGAGAGCGGCGTTGTCGACAGATGCTGTGTTCATGCTGAAATCCTATATTCTCAGGAGTAAAACGGCCCGTCAGCAGCGGCGCCGGAGGTCGCGCTGTCGTGGGTGAGGATCGGGTGCGGCTGATCATGCGTGAACGGCCGTGGCTTGCCGGCGATGGAAAGACCGTCGGCATAAGAGAGGGAGAGCGCCGGACCGCCCGGGGGCGTCAGGGAAAGACGCCGAAGTGCGGGATCGAAGGAAACCGCCGTCTGGGACAGGCGCTCGAGGAAGGCCTTGAAGTCATCGCCATTGCCGCAGGCTGCGATGGCCGCCCAGCCGCAAAGAGGTCCGTAGGAGCGCGCCTCGCGGCCGGCCGTCGGACCGTCGGTGACGAGCTCCAGGCCGTTCGATGCCCAGAGGGCGGCAAATCCCCGGCCCGACTGGGCAATCAGCCACTTGTCTTCGACGATCAGATCGTCGAGGCCGTCGCGGCCGATATAGGCATGCGTCCAAGCGTGCCGTGCGTCCCCAGTGTCCTCGATCAGCAGGGCGACATCGCGATGCTGGGCGACGCGCGGCAGGATGCCGTTTCCGGCCCAGTAGGACGGTCTTTGATTGCCCCACGGATCGTCTTCGCCGGGATGGTTGACCCACAGCCTCGCCATCGGATGGCCGGTCAGCCGGATATCCAGAACATGCTGCTGGTGCCCTTTCCGGCCGGTCTTGTGATCGACGACCGTCGAAAGCTGCGCGGCCTCGTTCTTGAAAAGCACGAGCTTTCCGCTCTCCAGCCCCTGGCTGTAACGCGCCTCGACGCTCCTTCCCCGCGACAGCGAAGCCAGCTCAACGAGATCGGCCGGCGGCTCATAATCGCCGGCGCAGAACATCGTCAGCGCCGCAACGCCGTTGTTCAGCCAGCCGGTGCCGAAGGCGACCTGGGCGAAGGGTGCAAGCTCGGTCAGCGGACCGGCGCGCAGCTCCTTGTCGTAAGCGCGCCCCTGGGAGCCGGCGGGAACGCCTGCTAGCGTGTGGAGCGCGATCATGCGGAAGATGAGGTCGATCTGGCCGCGGGCGCGATCGGCGATCCCGCTCTCCGCCCAGCGCTCCAGCGCCAGGAGTCCGATGAAATCGATCGGGTAATAGGCGGCCGAATTCCACTCCGCCAGGCCATGCGCCTCGACGCTGTCGAACCAGCGCCCGAGCCGCTCGACGGCGAGTTCCGCCTGCTGCCGTCCCGTGCGGCCCGAGGCCGAAAAGATCGCGTCCGGCAAGAGAAGCCCGGCCAAAAGCTGGCTCGTATGGAAGCAGAGCACATGGTTCTCGCTCCAGAACCACATCGCGTCATTGCCCGGCTCGTCGACCCAGTAGCGGTAGGAAAGGACGGAATGGCGGATGCGTTCGACCGTCGCCTCCGGCATCCGTTTGCCATAGGCGCCGAGGAGCCACAGGAGCGGCACCATGATGAAATCGGAGCAATCCTCGCGCGCATCGATGGAGGCGAGCGTCGCGTCGATGATGCGGTCGAAGCTTTCCTGGTCGAGATGGCCGGTTTCCATCATCGCGATCAGCCGCCCGGCGCGGTTGGCGCCGAAGCGGGCGCTATATTCCAGCGCCTGGCGCTTGCGGGCGGCAAGCGATGCCTCTTCAGGCAATGGCGAGATGCTGCTCATGAAGGCGGCATCGATGACGCGGGTGACGGAGCCAGGACCGGAGCCGATCGTCATGTGGATGCCATGATAACCGTCGGCAATGCCGCAGACATCCTCGGCGATCAGACGGCTCTGATGGGCACGCAGCGTTAGTTTCGCATGGGCGAGAACCGGCCGCTCGTGGCCGTGGCCGACGACCTTGATCTCCACCGGCAGATCCCGCTCGGGCGCCGTGTCGAAGATGATCTCCAGCGGCTGCTCCACGAAGACGTCGCGGGCCGGGCGCACGCCGCGCGAAAGCGCTTCCAGTTCGCGCACCTCGTCCTGATCGAGTGCTACCGGCAGCAGGACCGAGAGCGGCTCCTTGTCCAGCATTTCGAGTTCGAAGAACCAGGTCGTATCGCGTTCGGCGAGATCTTCGGTATGGACGAGAATCTCGTTGTCGCCGGCGTCGAGCGACAGCGCGATCTCGGTTGCGCTCTCAGTGTTGCGCTTGAACGGCTCGAAACGCACAGCCTCCTGGCCGTTGACCCATATGCGAACGCCGCCGCAGGTCTTGAGCGCGAGATTGAGCCGGCGCGGCGCGTCCGTCCTGAATGTGCCCTTCAGCCATCGGCTGACATGCGTCGGCACATGCCAGAAGCTGGTGAATTCGACACGGCGGTTCGAGCCGGGAAGATAGAGGCTTTCGGTCGGCCAGGAAGTGTCGGGGGCTAGTTCGCGGCCGACCATGGTGGACCAGAAGGCCTTGCGGCACGGCAGGTCGCCGACATCGACGAAACCGTTGATGAAACGATAGTTCACGCGATCATCTTCGGCCGGGGCCGGTTCGCCGGGAAAATAGCGCTCGATGAGGGCGGAGACGGCCCATGCCGTGATCGTCTGCCCCTCGGCGACGCTGTAGGCTGGCGCCGTGTCGTCCGGCTGCTTGATACTTTCCGTTTTCACAGATCGCCTCCTCCGCAATCCTATGAAAATATTTTCATTAGGTGATTTTGGCGCGTTATTTCTGAAAATTGCTCAAAAACATCGCTATTCGCTTAGAAAATAGCTTGACGGCACGAATGTCAAGTATATGAAATTCACTTATCGATGGCTGATGCCGCGATTGATGAAAATGTTTTCATGGGAGGATGAAAATGAAAACCTATCTCTCAGGGGCTTTCGCACTGGCGCTGGCCACAGTTTCTTTCGCCTGGTCCAGCGTGGCCATGGCTGAAACCCAGACGATCACCTTTCTCTTCACCGACGACGACCAGGCTTACGTCGAGCGGATGGAAGCGTTGAGCAAGGAATTCGAGACTGCGCATCCCGACATCAAGGTGAACTTCGTCTCCTCAGGTTATGATGCCGTCGCCAAGCAGCTGCCGGTGCAGCTCGCCATCGGCGAAGGTCCCGACATCGCCAAGATCACCGACTGGCAGCTGGCGCCCTATTACCTCGACATGCGCCCGCTGATGAAAGACCCGGACGGTTTCGCCAAGCTGCACGGCGATAGCCTGAACACGCTTCGTTTCCCCGGCGTCAACGATCCGAACTCGATCAACGGCTATGTCGCCTCGCAGACCTTCAATTTGCCCTTCGTCAACAAGACGCTCTTCGAACAGGCGAAAGAACCGCTTCCGAAGCCGACCGCCACGCTGAAGGAGATCGTCGAAGCCTCCGCGCGTGTTGCCAAGGCGACCGGCGCCCAGATCCCCTTCACGATGGACCGCTCGGGCCACCGCTTCTCCGGCGCTGCCTTCTCCTACGGCTCGAACTACGTCAAGGACGGCAAGTTCTCCTTCCCGGACGATGCCGCCAAGCGCTACATCACCGATCTCTACAACTGGACAAAGGACGGCTCTTTCCCGAAGGAAATGTGGGGGGCTGCCGGCGGAACCCAGTACAAAAACATGGGTGACGAGTTCGTCAACGGCAACGTCGTGACCTATCTCGCCGGCAACTGGATGGTCAATCCGTTCCAGAAGAAGATCGGCGACGCCTTCGACTGGACGGCGATCAGCGCGCCCTGCGGCGATGCGGGCTGCTATGCGATGCCTGGTGGTACCGCGATCGTCGGCTTCAAGCGCACCAAGCATCCTGAGGCAGTCGCCGCTTTCATCGAGTTCCTCGGTTCGGAAAAGATCCAGCGTGAAATCGCCGAAAACTACGTCATCCTGACCGGCGCCGACATCAAGGATCCGCAGTACAAGCTCGAGAGCCAGAATGCCAAGGACGCCATGGCCGTCTTCCTTTCGGCCCGCAACAGCGCGCCGAAGGCAGCCCGCGACCTCGAACGCCTGAAGGGCTCGTCCGCCATCTATCAGCTCATCGTCCAGCGGATGAGCCAGCTGATCGTCGGCGAACTTTCCCTAGAAGACACGTTCAAGGCGATAAGCGCGGACGTCGACAAGGTCAACGTGGCGCTCGCCGCTAACAAGTAACCGGCCGCGCCTGTCTCCCACAGATTGCGCGCTGCATCAGCCACGGCCTCGCAACAGGCCGTGGCTGATCGTTTTTGCCCCTCTGACGATCAGGTACCCGCCGCGGCAGATCGGCGCGGATAGGAGGGATGGTTCTTTGCCGTCGTGACACGGACTTCGCGAGCGGCTATAGCCGTGTCGGCCTGCGCGGCGCGCCGGCGTCAGGCTCAACTTACTGAAGCTGGCAAACCGGCGGCAGTCCAGCCCATTGAGGTGCATCTCCATGCCACTCGGCTCCGAGCATCCGCTGCGAAGGGAACTTCACAACGAGCTCCATGCGCGCCCGTCGCTTTATTTCGATGGCGATACCGATGTCTGGCACATCGCCATCGTCGGCGAGAACGGCCCTCCTTCGCTGCCGGATTCCCTGCCGGGACTGGAAGATGTGACCACAACCGGCGAGGGCAACCACGGCATCGGCCGCGTCGGCGACGGCCGGCTGAAATGGGAAGCCCATACCGAGTTCCTCACCCTCACTTTCGTCGTGCCGGCATCGGCCGAACCCGGCAGCAACCCGCCGGAAGCCTTTCGAGCCTGCTGCAGCCGGATTGGCGGCAAGATCATCGCCGCCGTGCGCGTGCTGGTGCGTGACGAAAAGGACGGGCGCATCCTGGAAAAACCCAAGCTCGACTATGTCGCTTCGCGGGTCGGCGGCGGCGACGCCGAGGTGCATTCGAACTTTCGACTGACCGATGGCGGGTTCCTCGAGTTCCTGTTCTTCAACCGCAACCTCAACGCCTATCGCACCGGCCGCATGGTCCGGCGTTTCCTGGAAATCGAGACATATCGGATGATGGCGCTGCTTGCGTTGCCGATGGCGCGCGAGACCGTGTCGAAGCTTTCCGCCTTCGACCAGCGCCTCGATCTCCTGATCGTCCATATGCAGAGCGCTGTCAAAGTCGACAAGGCGCTGCTGTCCGAGGTGACCAGGCTCTCCTCCGATGTGCTCAACTTCTCGGCGCTTGCCCGCCACCGCTTCGGCGCGACGAAAGCCTACGCCGAGATCGTGGCGAGCAGGCTGTCGGAGCTTCGTGAAGAGCGGGTCGAGCAAAGACAAAGGCTGGGTACGTTCATCGACCGGCGCTTCCAACCGGCTGTCCGCTCGGTCTATGCGGCAGAACGGCGCCTCGACGAACTGGCCGAACGCGTCAGCCTGGCCGGAGACCTGCTCAGAACCACCGTGCAGGTTCAGCTCGAAGATCAGAACGCCTCACTGCTGACCTCGATGGAAGAGCGGGCGCGCATCCAGGTGCATATCCAGCAGGCGGTCGAAGGCTTCTCGGTCATCGCCATCACCTATTATACCGTCGGCCTGGCGAAGATATGCCTCGAGAGCATCTCCGCACTGGGTGTCGATCCGCATGTGACGAAGCTCGCCGTTCTCGGAGCCATCCCGCTCGTGCTCTTCGCCGTCTGGACCGCGGTTCGCCATGTCCGCAAAAGCATCACGGGCACGCCGCACGTTCCGACAGCCGCAAGCCACTGAGACGACCGCCGCCTTTCGAGGCGGCGGCGTTCTCTTTGCTGCGTTAGAGCCTTTCCTGGTTAGATTGAAGCATTCTTGCGACGGCACCCCGTCTTTGTTTTCGAGGTATTAGCGCCCGCCGAAGCCGGAGCCGACGGTGATGCCCTTGTAAATCACCCGCTGCAGCACGATCGCGAGAATAACGCCCGGCACCATCGATATTGTCGCGCCGGCCATGATGTAGTTCCAGGAGGTGCCCTGCTGCGTCTGGAACAGAGTGAGGCCGAGCGGCAGGGTGGCTTTGTCGAGGCCGCTGGTGGCGATCAGCGGCCAGAGGAAACTCTTCCACTGGGCGATGAAGGTGAAGAGCGACAAGAGGCCGATCGCCGGCATGGCGAGCGGCACGATGACGGTGACCAGGATGCGCAGGCGCGACGCCCCGTCCATCATCGCCGCCTCGTCGAGGTCCTTGGGAATGCCGAGGATGAACTGCCGCAGCAGGAAGGTGCCGAAGGACGAGAAGGCGACCGGCAGAATCATGCCGTGATAGGTGTTGATCCAGCCGAGCTGGCTGACGAGGAGGAAGAGCGGGATGACCAGCATCACCTGCGGAATCATCAGCGCGCTGAGATAGGCGAGCAGCAGCCCTTCCCGTCCGGGAAACCGCAGGCGGGCGAAAGCATAGGCCGAGAGGCAGGAGACCACGAGTACGATCGCGGTCACACCGCAGGCGACGATGAAGGAATTCATCAGGAACGTGCCGAAGGGCAGCGAAACCAGCGCCTCGACGAAATTGCCCCACTGATATTCCTCCGGCAGGATGCGCACTGGCACGGCCAGCACTTCGTTATTGGAGCGCACCGCATTCGACACCATCCAGAAGAACGGAAAGAGGAAGAGCACCGCAATCAGCGAAAGGCCCGCATAGCTGATAAAGGTGCCGATCCGCCGCAGGATGCGGTGCCGGTTCCGGGACGGGGAATACGGATGCCGTGAGCTCGCGTCAGTCGTCATAATGCACCCATTTGCGCTGCATGTGGAACTGCAGGATGGTGAGGCCCATGATCATGACGAACATCACCCAGGCAAGCGCCGAGGCATAACCCATCTGGAAATTGGTGAAGCCCTTCTGGTAGATCGCAAAGCCGAGGGTGGCCGTTGCCGAGCCTGGACCGCCGCGCGTCATGGCGAAGATTTCGTCGAAAACCTGCAGCGAGGTGATGGCCGTCATGACGGTGGCGAAGAAAACCGTAGGCGAGATGAGCGGCAGGCGGATGCGCCAGAAGCGCCGCCAGGGCCCTGCCCCATCGATCATCGCCGCCTCGAGATAGTGCTTCGGCACTAGGTCGAGCGCGGCGTTGAACATCACGACGTTGTAGCCGACATTGGCCCAGAGCGTGACGAGCACGACCGCCTGCATGGCCCAGCTCGAACTCAGCAGGAAATTCGGCAGGCCGAGGCCGAGCCAGCGGATGACGTTGTCGGCGAGGCCGTCCGGCGTGAAGATCAGCAGCCAAACCACGGAGGCTGCGATCGTCGGGGTGAAGGTCGGCAGGAAGAAGATCACCCGGAAGATCGCCTTGCCGTGCTTGAGGCTCGATATCCAAGCAGCGAGCGTCAGCGAAACGATGATGTTCAGTGCCAGATATTCGACGGCGAAGAACAGCGTATTGCCGAGGATGGTGTAGAAAGCGGGATCGACGGTGAAGAGCTTGATATAATTCTGGAAGCCGACGAAGGACGGCGCCTTCAGCAGCTGCCAGTTGGTGAAGGACAGCGCCAGCGACGCCAGGATCGGCAGCGCCATGAAGATCATGAAGCCGAGGAAACTCGGCAGCAGGAACAGCATGGCCGTCTGCGTCTCCGGCTTCAGGAAGCGCCGTGACTGACCGGGCTGCAGGGTAATTTCGGCAACGGCGCTTTCCGACATGCCTTCCTCCATACGCGGCAACTTGTGCCGCCGCACTCTATTGCTGCGCGAGGCTCTGGATCGACTCCATCGTCTGCTTGGCGTCGGCGCTGCCGCCGAAGGCTGGCGGGAAATACTGGTTGAACAGGTTTTCCACCGCCGCCCAATTGTTGGTGATCACATAGGGCACCGAATGCGCCAAAGAATAATCGAGCGCTTCGCCGCCATTGGTGATGTCCTTGGCCGCCACCTTGTACCAGGAGGATTGCGAGGCCGTTCGTGCCGGCAGCGCGCGGCCCTGTTCGGCGAGATATTGCAATGCCTCCGGACTGGTCAGCACCTGGATGGCCTTCCAGGCCGCATCCTTGTTCTTGCTCGTCGTGGCGATGCCGAAGCCGGAACCGGCCGTGACCGCGGCGAGCTCCTTGGCATCATCGCGCGGCAGGGTGGTGAGGCCGATCTTGAATTTCGCCTTGTCCTTCATGCCGATGATCGACCAGGGTCCATCGACATACATGGCGACGTTACCCGAATTGAACCGGCCCTGGATAAATGTGCCGACATCGGCGCTCGACGGCACCAGCGGCGCGATCTTGTCCTTGGCGGGAAAGCCGATCACCCTGTCGGCGGCGGCGATGGCGCTGGGATTGGTAAGATCGAGCTCTCCGGCATCGTTGACATATTTATCACCCCAAGCCGCCGCCAGGACGGAATAGTTCTGCGGAGTGATCCCGAAGCCGTACTTGCCGTCTTTCGTCAGCTTCTTGGCAGCGTCGGTAAATTCGGCGAGCGTCCAGCCCGGCTTCGGCAGCGGGATACCTGCAGCTTCAAGCGCATCCTGGTTATAATAGACGACCCAGGGACCAACGTCATAGGGTAGACCATAAAGCTGCTTATCAACCGACATGCCGCCGATGATCGATGGCGTAAAGGCGCCGATGTCGAATTTGTCCGCCTCGATCCGTTCGTTCAGAGGTTCGAGCAAGGAATAGAAATTCGGCATGCGCAGCGACTGCATGGAAACGATGTCGGCGAGCTGGCCTGACGCCGCCAGCACCGGCAGCCGCGTCCAGTAATCGACCCAGCCCGTCGTCGTCAGCGTCACTTTGATATCGGGGTATTTGGCGGTCACCATGTCGGCCAGGTGCTGCCAGCCCTTGGTATCGGCCTCGGACCCGGTCCACATCTGCCAAGTCAGATTGATCTGTTCGGCCGACGCTGTTGTGGCAAAGAGGCTGCCGCCGACTGCGGCAAGCAAAAGCGTTTTCTTCAGAACCTTCATGGGTTTCTCCTCCCTCCATGACGCAATGAACACGCGAATGCGACCGAGTTCACGCCTTGAGGACGATCTCGATCACCGGGACGGTAACGTCAGGTCGCCGGACCGGCAGTTCGAGCGTGATCATGCCCTCCGGCACCATCACGCCGATATTGGAATCCACGTCTTTCGTCTGGCTGAGCCAACGCACTTCGCTGGCATCGTGCAGGAACTGCGCATAGGCGATCCTGTCGGCGAGGCCTTCGATATGAATGTGGCGGTAGGGCCAGTTGTAGACGTGCAGGTAGAGGCGGCTGCCGCGCTGGGTGTAGCGGCAACCGGCCGGCACCGGAAATTCGGACGGACCGGCGCCGTAGATCGAGCGTCCATTGACCTCCATCCAGTTCTGGTAAACCTCGAGCGCGGCGATGGCGCGGGCGTCGAAGGTGCCGCGGCCGGTCGGGCCGACATTCATGAGGAGGTTGCCGCCGAGCGCGACGGAATCGATCAGCAGCTGAATGATCTGCTCCGGGCTCTTCCAGCTTTCCTCGTCGCGGTGATAACCCCAAGAGCCGCTAAAGGTGTGGCAGGCTTCCCAGAGTACCCCCTGGCTGGCGATGGCAGGCGCCACGCGCGGCGTGTACTGCTCCGGCGTCGTCATGTCTGGCAGCTTGCCCGGCGGCAGGTCGAGTCGGTTGTTGACGATGATTTCGGGCTGCAACTCACGCACCAGCTCCAGCAGCCGCTCGCTCTCCCAGTCCGCGCGCCCCTTACCGGGCAGACCGCGATATTCGCGGCCGGGATAGCTGAAATCGAACCAGATGATGTCGATGCGACCGAAACCGGTCAGAAGCTCGCGCACCTGTTCACGCATATAGGCGGCGTAATTGGCGATGTTGCGCCCTGAATTAAGCGCCTTGGCATCGGGATGGTTGCGCAAGGGATGGTGGACGTCGATCGGAAAGTCAGGATGGTGCCAGTCGAGCAGCGAATAATAAAAACCGATCTTCAGCCCTTCGGCGCGAAACGCTTCGACCAGCGGCGTCAGCAGATCCTTGCCGCAGGGCGTGTTCGGAGCCTTGTAATCGGTGACCTTGCTGTCCCAGAGGCAAAAGCCTTCATGATGCTTGGTCGTCACCACGACATATTTCATGCCGGCAAGCCGGGCGCGGCGCGCCCAGGCCTTGGGATCGTAAAGATCGGGATCGAAATTCTCGAAATAACGCTGGTAATGGTCGTCGTTCAGCTCTTCGCGGTTCTTCAACCACTCATGCCGCGCCCCCAGAGCATAAAGGCCCCAATGGATGAACATGCCAAGGCGATCATGGCTGAACCAGGCGTGTTTGCCCGCCTCCAACGCTTCAGGATTTTCCGGCTGGCGTTCCGAACTCGTCACAGGTTTCTCCTCCCTGTTTTCCGGGTCGACGTCATATCGAACCGGTTCGGTAGCTGATCATCTTGCTTGATCCCGTGCCTGTCAAGCCGAAATTCGGAAATTGCCGAAAGCAGCCGAAAGGCATCGATTTTGGCCTAAAGACCGGGATAAGTTGCGCAGACCATGAAAATCTGACAAAAAGAAAGCTTTAGAACCGGTTCGATTGACATGACGACCATACGAGATGTCGCGCGCCTGGCGGGGGTTTCGATCTCGACCGTCTCGCTCGCTCTCAACAGCCCGAAACGGGTCGGCGCCGAGACGCTCGACCGCATCCAGCAGGCGATCAAATCGACCGGCTACCGCATCGATCCGGTGGCCCAGACGCTGGCGCGCGGGCGCAGCTCGCTCATCGGTTTCGTGTCGGCCAATCTCAGCAACATGTTCTTCGGCGATATCCGCCGCGAGATCGAGCATCAGGCGCTCGACCACGGCTATTTCGTCCTGATCGCCGACTCCTCCGGCCGCGCCGACCTCGAACGGGCGCTGTTGGAGCGGATGGAGGCGCAGAAGATCGCCGGTATTGCGCTGGCGACAAACGGCCACGGCGAGGAATACGCAGCCTTCTTGCGCGACTTCAAAACGCCGATCGTGATGTTCGATCAGAAGGTGGACGGTGCAGAGCGCGATTTCGTCGGTTCCGACAATCCGCTAACGACAACCATCCTGACCGAGCACCTGCTGCAGCTCGGCCATCGGCGCATCGCCTTCATCTCCGGCCCGAGCGGCCTGCACACCGCCGACGAGCGCCTGAAGGGCTTCATGGATACGATGGCGGCCGCCGGCGTCGATGTCGAGCCTTCACTGGTCACCGAAGGCGGCTATACCAGGACCGGCGGCCATACGCAGGCAATGCGGCTGCTCACCTGCCGCGACCGGCCGACCGCGATCATCGGCGCCAACAACATGATGGGGCTCGCGACGCTGCAGGTGATGCAGGAAATGGGTTTCCGCTGCCCTGAGGACGTCTCGCTGGCGATGGTCGACGACGTGCCCTGGAGCAACGTCATCACGCCGCGCATCACCATGGTGGTGCAGGATGCCCAGAAGCTCGGCGAGCTGGCGGCGCAGCGTCTGCTGGCAAGAATCTCAAGCCGCGAGGCCGCTGCCGAACCGCCGCAGGATTTCATCCTGACCCCAAGATTCGTGCGGGGGGAGTCGACCCGGCGGCTATGAGGATTTGCCGCTCGCCATTGCAAGATCCCAGGATTTGTCATACATGTGTGATGAATCGTAAATTTCGGAGTGCCGCCGGCATCCGGGATCAAGGCCGATGCGGGGGTGAAGGCGTGGCTATGCAAGGGAAGGATCGCGGCAGGGGCTCGGGGTCGCTGGTCTCACGGGTCGGCGAAAGCCTTCGGCAAGCCATTTTGAGCGGGCAGTATGCCGCCGGCGACAAGCTTCCGAGCGAGCATGAACTGACCGAAACGCACAGCGTCAGCCGAACCGTGGTGCGCGAGGCCGTCGCCGCGCTGCGATCCGACGGGCTGGTCGAGGTGCGCCAAGGTGCGGGAATTTTCGTGATCAGCCCCGACCCGGCGCTATCGGGCCGGAGGGTCGACAAGGCCCGCGTCGCTTCCGATCTCGAAGTGCTCGAAATCCGCACGCCCGTCGAAATCGAGGCAGCAGGACTTGCCGCGCTTCGCCGTTCGCCGGCGCAGGAAGAGGCGATCTTCGAATGCCACCGGAAAATCCTCCACTGCATCGAGGCTGATCAATCCATCCGCGAGGCGGATCTGGAACTCCATGTCGCCATCGCGGAGGCGACGAACAATCCGCTGTTCAAGCACTTCCTGGAATCTCAGGGCGCGGCGATCATTCCGCAGTCGCGGCTCGTCCCGGAAACCCGCACCGCCGAGCAGACGGCCTATCGCAAGCTGATCCACCGGGAGCATGAGGCGATCATCGTCGCGATCTCCGACAGGGACGATCAGGCGGCGCGCAACGCCATGCGCGAGCATCTGGTCGGCAGCCAGGCGCGATATCGCAACCTGCTGAAGGATCTGCGCAGCTTTACAAGCTGAGGCAGGCCCAGGCTCTCCCGCCATCATCACCCACCTCCCGCCGGTCGGCGTAAGTAAATCTGCTGGCCGATTGCCTCGTCGCGTCTATTGTAGGGATACTGCGCAGCCACATCCGCACGAGGCATGGACCGGCTCGTTTACCCGTCTGCGGCTGAAAGCTAGTTGAAAGCTTCGGCGTCATAGGAAAGGGCAGCATCGTGGAGGAGACACGGGTCAAAGGTGGCGAGACGACGATGCGGGTAAACCACAAGGAGGAGTTTTCCATGCGTTCTTCACGCAGCCTTTTTCACACCGTCGCTTTTTCCGCGCTGCTGACTGCGGCATCCTTTGCTTCAACAGCTGCCCATGCGGCCGACAAGATCACCATCATGGTCGGCGGCTACGAGAAGCAGATCTATCTGCCCGCCAAGCTCGCCGAATCCCTCGGCTACTTCAAGGACGAGGGGCTCGATGTCGAGCTCTTGAACGAGGCGGCCGGCGTCGATGCCGAAAACCAGCTGCTGGCGGGCGCAGTCCAGGGTGTCGTCGGCTTCTACGACCACTGTGTGGACCTGCAGGCCAAGGGCAAATTCGTCGAATCCATCGTCCAGTTCAGCCAGGCGCCGGGCGAGGTCGAGATGGTGTCGAGCAAGCATCCAGAGATCAAGTCGCCGGCCGACTTCAAGGGCAAGAGCCTCGGCGTCACCGGTCTCGGCTCCTCGACCAATTTCCTGACCCTTTACATGGCCTCCAAGGCCGGCCTGAAGCCCGGCGATGTCGTCACCATTCCCGTCGGCGCCGGCGGCACCTTCATCGCCGCCATGCAGCAGGATCAGATCCAGGCCGGCATGACGACCGAGCCGACGATCTCGCGCATGGTCAAGACGGGCGAAGCGAGCGTTCTCGTCGACATGCGGACGGTCGAAGCGACCCGGCAGGCGCTCGGCGGCACCTATCCGGCCGCCTCGCTCTACATGGAAACGTCCTGGGTCGATGAACACAAGGAAGAGGCGCAGAAGCTCGCCAACGCCTTCGTCAAGACGTTGAAATACATCAACACCCATTCGGCCGCCGAAATCGCCGACAAGATGCCGAAGGATTTCTACGTCGGCGACAAGGACGGCTACGTCAAGGCTCTCGACGAGGGCAAGGGCATGTTCACGCCGGATGGCGTCATGCCGGAAGACGGTCCGAAGACGGTGCTTGCCGTGCTCTCGGAGTTCTCCAAGAACGTCAAGGGCAAGCAGATCGACCTTTCCAAGACCTACACGACGGAATTCGTCAAGAACGTCAAGTAAGTCAGCCGCGCCGCTCCCGGCTCCCAAGCGGGAGCGGCCTCCGTTCGATCATGGGCATTGCGTGCGCGCCCTCAAAGCACGCCTCAGGTATCACCATGCAACAGGACAACAAACAGGTCCCGGCGATCGAACTGATCAATGTCAGCCGCCGCTTCGTCTCGCCGACCGGCAAGTCACTCACTGCGCTGCGCGATTTCAACCTGACAGTTGCCCGCGGCGAGTTCGTCGCCGTTGTCGGCCCCACCGGATGCGGCAAGTCGACGACGCTCAACCTCGTCACGGGCCTCGCACGCCCCTCCGCCGGTGAAGTCCGACTGATGGGCGGGCCGATCACCGGCATCGATCCGCGCGTCGGCTTCGCATTCCAGACCGACGCGCTCTTTCCCTGGAAGAACGTCATCGACAACGTCATGGCCGGGCCGCTGTTTCGCGGCAAGCCGCACACCGAGGCTGAGAAGATGGCCCGCGACTGGCTGGCGCGCGTCGGTCTTTCGAAGTTTCTCCACCACTATCCGCATCAGCTCTCCGGCGGCATGCGCAAGCGCGTCTCGCTGGCGCAGACCTTCATCAACGAACCTGAGATCCTGCTGATGGATGAGCCCTTCTCGGCGCTGGACGTGCAGACCCGCACCGTCATGCACGAGGAACTCCTCAAGCTCTGGGCGGAGCGAAAGGCTTCGGTGGTGTTCGTCACCCACGATCTCGAAGAGGCAGTGGCGCTTGCCGACAAGGTCTATGTGCTGACGGCCGGCCCGGCCACGGTCAAGTCGGTCTACACGATCGATCTTCCCCGGCCGCGCATCGTGTCGGAGATTCGCTACGAACAGAGCTTCATCGATTACTGCAAGACGATCTGGGAAGACCTGCGCGAAGAGGTCGAGACCAGCTACCGCCGCGCAAGCGAAGCGGCCTGAGGGAGGGTATCATGGCACACATCACATTCGAGGCCGGTTCGGCCGTGCCCTTCCGCCCGGGCACATCCGATGCCGAGATCGAAGCCTCCGCATTGAAGGCGATGCGCCGGCGCAACACGCTGGTGCGCTTCTGGCAGATCGCCATCCTGGTCTTCGTGATCGGCATGTGGGAGCTCTCCTCCCGCCTGCAATGGATCGACCCGTTCTTCTATTCGAGCCCCAGCGGCGTTCTCGAGCGCCTTTACGAATGGGCGACCGAGGGCACGACCGAAGGCTCGCTCTGGTACAATCTCTGGGTAACGATGGAAGAGGCGCTGATCGGCTTCTTCGCCGGCTCGATCACCGGCGTCTTCGTCGGCATCGGCCTCGGCCGCAACCGCTTTCTGTCGGATATCTTCTCCGTCTACATCAAGGCGATCAACTCGATCCCCCGCGTGGTGCTGGCTCCGATCTTCATCATGATCATGGGCCTCGGCCTGCCGTCCAAGGTGGCGCTCGCCTTTATCATGGTGTTCTTCGTCGTCTTTGCCAACGCCTTCCAGGGCGTGCGCGAGGCAGACCGCAACATGATCGCCAATGCCCGCATCCTCGGCGCCTCGGACTGGCAGGTGACCCGCACTGTCGTCATCCCCTCGGCGATGAGCTGGATCTTTGCGAGCCTCCACGTCTCCTTCGGCTTTGCGATCATCGGCGCGATCGTCGGCGAATTCGTCGGCGCCCGCTTCGGCATCGGCCAGTTGATCTCGATCGCCAAGGGCACCTTCGACGCGGCCGGCATGTTCGCGGCAATCCTCCTCGTCATGGTCGTGACACTCGTTGCCGAATACATCATGACGCTGATCGAGAACCGCCTGGCGAAATGGCGCCCGCATCAGCAGCTCGATACGCAATAATCGGACCTGCTTCCTCCCAAGGCAGATCGAAGGGAAGGCCGGGCGCAAAGCCCGGCCTTCGTTTTTTGATGGCAAACTCGGCCAACTTCCCTTTCGTCATGCTCGGCCTTGTGCCGAGCATCTGCCTCCGGTCGATAGGGCAGCAGATCCTCGGCACAAGGCCGAGAATGACGCCGGGTAGAGAGCGAGGAGCGTCATTAACCGGGGACGGCGCTATACCCGGCCTTATTTCATTCGATGAGCCTCCGATCTAAGCAAGCGGCAGCCGCACCGTCACAATGAGACCGCCGCCTTCCGCATCGCCGAGCGACACCGAACCTCCGGCGCCTTCGACGACCTCGCGGACGATCGCAAGCCCGAGGCCACTTCCCTCGCTTTCGGTCCCCATGATCCGGTAGAAGCGTTCGAAGACCTGTTCACGCTCGGCGACGGGAATACCCGGCCCGTTGTCTTCGACGGTGATGACTGCGCTTCCGTCCGACTGCCCGACCGAGACGGTCACCCGTCCATCCGCAGCGCTGTAGCGGATCGCATTGTCGATGAGGTTGACCAGCATCTCCCGCAGCATCGTTCCGTCGCCCTCGACGGTGACGGGGCCGTCCGCTTCCAGGCCGACATCGATGTTGCGTTTCAGCGCCTCTTCGGCATGCGCTTCCAATATTTCGCGGGCGGCCTTGCTGAGATCGGTCACGTCGCCGCGCGGCCGCCGGCTCCCGGGCTCGGCCCGCGACAAGGTCAGGAGCTGGCCGGCGAGGCGCGAAATCTGCCTGGTGCTGGTGCGAAGTGCGGCAAGCGCCTCGTCGCGGCGAGCCGCATCGTCTTCGCGGGCGGCCACGCTCGCCTGCGTCGAAATCAGTGCGAGCGGCGTTCTGAGCTGATGCGCCGCATTCGATACGAACCGCCGCTGCGCGGCCATCTGGTTCTGGACGCGCTCCATATGGTCGTTCAGCGCATGGACGAGCGGGCGCAGCTCGCTTTGTACCATCTCCGGCGGCAGCGGATCGAGACGGTTGCGGCCGCGCGCTCGCACGGCGTCCCGCAATCTCAAAGCCGGCGCAAGGCCACGCTGCAGCCCGAGGATCGTCACCAGGCTCGCCAAGAAGACGAGCACGAACTGCTTCGCAAAATCCGAAAGCCACAGCTGCTTGCGCATCGCATATTGGCTGTTATGCGTCACCGCGACCGTCACGGAAATCGTGCCGTCATCGGGAAGCCCGACGACGGGATGGTCGAGCATCAGGACGCGCACATCGGCACCGTGGAAGACGCGATCCTCGCCGACACGCTGGGCCGCCGGCAGCGGCAAATCGGGAAAGCCGCTCACCAGATTACCCCACACGGTGATGACCTGGTAAAAGACGCGGTCGCCGAACCCCGTATCGAACATCTCGAGCGCGGCAGGCGGCACATCGACCTGGACATTGCCGCCCTCGTCGACGCGCACCGCCTCGGCAATGACGCGGGCCGAGGCCAGAAGCGTGCGGTCCGTCACCAGTTTCGCCGTCGCATCGGCCGACCAGAAGCTGTCGTAGAGATTGAAGCCGATCGCGCCGAACAGCGTCAGCAGCACCAGCGACAGCAATTGCACCCTGAGGCTCTGGCTGAGCCGGCCGATGGCGGCGACGCTTTTGTTGAAGACGCTACTGAACATGTCTGAGGAGATAGCCGAGCCCGCGCAACGTCGCGATCTGCACGGAGCTGGCCTCGAGCTTCTTTCGAAGCCTGTGGACATAGATTTCGATGGCGCTCGGATCCGCCTCGTCGTCGAAACCGAAGACACTTTCGGAAAGGGCGGCCTTCGAGACTGTATTGCCCAGCTTCATGACCAGCTGCTCGAGAACGGCATATTCGCGCGGCGTCAATTGCAGCGGCTCGCCTTCGACGAAGAACTGCCGCGTCCCGCCGGAAAAGCGCAGGTTCCCGACGGTGATCTCGGACGATGCCCGGTCCTGCCCGCGGCGTACCACCGCGCGGATCCTGGCTTCAAGTTCGGCGATTTCGAAGGGCTTGGCGAGATAATCGTCGGCGCCGCTGTCGAGCCCCGCCACGCGGCCGTCGAGACTCGCATTGGCGGTCAGGATGATGATGGGGAGCTTGTTGCCCGATTGTCTCAGCCGCTTCAGAAGCGTCAATCCGTCGAGCTTCGGCAGCGAAAGGTCGAGGATCATCGCCGAATATTCCGCCACCCTGAGCAGATGCTCCGCGTCCTCGCCGTCATAGGCAATGTCGATCGTATATTGCGCCTGCCGCAGGGCCTTGCCCAGCCAGGCCGCCAGATCCTTGTTGTCCTCCACCACAAGCAGTCGCATCCGATCCCCTTAGCACGTGCGGAGGGGCTCGCGGAAGCGGGCGCATGGAAGGGCGGCCATATTCGACATCGCCTGCTGCTCCGAGTAGCTGAGTGTCCTCAACCGTCATTGGCGCGAATTGTCCGCTATTTGTCCGGCCCGTGCATTTTCCTCTGTCCAGGGATCGCCGAATATGGCTTCATGATCAACATCCACGGAGCAAGAAATGTCCGGCCATGATACCGTCCTTCTCGTCATCGACGCTCAAGAGTCCTTCCGGCAGCGCGATTATTGGGATGAAAGCCTCGCATCCGCCTATATCGATCGCCAGCAGGCTGTGATCGACGGCGCGGCCGCAAGCGGGATACCCGTCATTCAGATCTTCCATGTCGATGGAAGCGGTCCGTTTTCGGAAAACTCGGGCTTCGTCAGGACGCTCGCCCCGCTCAGGATCGCCCCCGACGCGACCTTCAGGAAGAGCCGTCACAGCGCCCTCGTCGGCTCCGGGCTCGACGTCTGGCTGACCGAGAACGGCGTGCGTCGCATCATTGTCTCAGGCATCCGCACCGAACAATGCTGCGAGACCACGACTCGCCACGCATCGGATCTCGGCTACCAGGTCGATTATGTCAGCGAAGCGACCCTGACTTTCCCGATGACCGACGCGGCGGGACGCACCTGGAGCGCCGGGGAAATCCGCGGCCGCACGGAACTTGTCCTTTCGGACCGTTTCGCCAGGATCGCCACCGTCGAACAGGCGCTGGCGGGGCGCGGGAAGTCGCTCGCCGCATGACGGAAGCCGCGCAGCCCTTCGATATCTCCGTCTTCGTCGTCGTGCCGCCGCGCGTGCTGCTGCTCGACGTCGCCGGCCCGATCGAAGTGCTGCGCAAGGCGAATCTAGAACAGCAGGCGGTGCGCTTCAGCGTTACCTATATCGGCCCGTCGGCAACGGTCGGCAGCTCGATCGGCCTTGCCGTCACAGGCGTCGCCGCCCTGCCGGAGCGCTTGCCGGATCAGGCGCTCGTCGTCATCGCCGGCAGCGCCGACGCGCCGATGGAGAACAACCGTCCCTGGGACGAGCAGGAGCGCGCCGCGCAGGCGGCCATCGTCGCGTGGCTGAAACGCGCCATCCGGCCGGGGATTCGATTGATCTCGATCTGCTCCGGCGCCCTTCTCGCCGCCGAGGCCGGGATGCTCGACGGCCGCGAATGCACCACGCATCACGGCTGCATGGAGGACCTGGCCAGGCTCGCGCCCACCGCGCGCATCCGGGACAACCGGCTCTATGTCGAGGACGGCGAGCGTCTCACCAGCGCCGGCATCACCGCCGGCATAGACCTCATGCTGCATATCGTCGCCCAAGCGGCGGGACATGCCTGCGCGCTTGCTGTGGCCAGATATCTCGTCGTCTATCTCAGGCGCGGCGGCTCGGACCCGCAGCTTTCGCCTTGGCTCGAAGGCCGCAACCATATCCACCCGGTCATTCACCGTGCACAGGATGCGGTTGCCGCCGATCCCACTCGCGACTGGTCGGTTGCCTCGCTTGCGCGCCTCAGCGGCGCCAGCGCGCGGAACCTCTCGCGGCTGTTCAACGAGCAGACCGGCATGAGCGTCACGGATTTCGTCAACCGCATGCGCGTGGCTCTCGCCCGCGAAATGCTCGCCGGCTCTCGGCTGGATATGGAGGCCGTGGCCTTGCGCGCCGGCTTCGGCTCGGCCCGGCAGCTGCGCCGAGCTTGGAATCGGCTGCACGATAGCCCGCCGAGCGCGGCACGGCCGAGGCCGGCCTTCAGTTCATAGAGGAAGAGAAAGAGCGGCGTGCCCGGCCTGATCTTCGGCAGCGACGGCTGCAACACCGAGCGCCTCCGTCCCCCAGATTTCGATCTGCGTCAGCGCCGGAAAAGGCGAGCCGTCCTCGGCCTTGATAAGCCCGTGCAGTTCCACCCATTCGACGGTGCAGGGCTCGATGGAAAAACGCTGCGCCGTGCCGGATTTCACCAGCGGAAAAGAAGAGGTTCTGCCGTTCGAGAAGGTGACGCTTGCCTCTTCCCACCAGGAATCATGCGGGAAATCAGCCCTGAGGTAGAAGACGATCTCGTCGATCCGTACCGGCCTACCGAACTCCACCGTCAGCGCGGCTTCGGGATCGCGATTGATGCCCCAGCTGGTGTAAGGCCAGAATCCATGATTGTCGTTGGCCTTTTCGCCGTCGATCGCGTTGCGCGCGGCGAAGACCGCTTCGCCGCGGGTCTCGACATTGGCGCGCGCATGCGGGAAGAGCGCCCGATTGGCATGATCGTCCCAGGGATTTAGAGCGAGATTGCGCCGCTGGGTGAGTTCGTCGGGCCGCGCACTTCTCGCCGAAAGCCGGTGAATATCGCCCTTAAAGGCATTCGGCGAATAGGACTTGCGCTTATCGCCGAAAGGCACGGCCAGCGAGTAAGCGCTTTCCTTGATGTAGACAAAACCGGGGTGGATCGCGCTGTCCAAAGCGAGAAAGAGATGCCCGGGTTCGGAAGCCTCGACGACGACACAGTCGCCCTCGCGATAATCCTGGCGATAGACCAGGAAGGTCTCGTCCCGCCCTGTGGAACTTGCCCGCACGAATCCGTCGGCATCCACGATCTTCAGCGTCAATTCCATGCTCGACCTCCTCAGAGCATGATGCCGAAAACTGTAAGCGGTTTTCAGACGACATCATGCTCTAACTTTTTAATTTATCCGCAATCTCAGGCGCTTGCCGGCAAGCGGCAGACGCAGCCGGTAGAGCTTCTCGGGCCAGGCTGATCTCAGCCTCATGTCATTCACCTCGATCTCGTCGATTTCGATTTCGCCGGCGCCATCGATAAAAATGCTGCCGAGATCGGCGAGATCGATCCTGTTCTCGGTGATAACAGGCGTGAGGCACGTCATCAGCGACAGGACCGCCGGCCGGTCGCCGTCATGGGTATCGACGATCTCGACATGGCGGCCACGTTGCAGGGAAACCGTGCGCCGATAGCTGCGCAGTTGCGCTTCCTCGGGATAGGCGCCTGAAATTTCGAGGGATATGCGCGCGTTCGCCTCGCTGAATTCGACCTCGATATCCCTTGCGCCAAAGACTTCGCCGGCGGACTGCATGATGCCGGAGAAAGTCGGCAGGTTGTGATAGGCCGACTGCATCGTCCAGATCTCGTAACGCCGCGGCGAGAAGGTCTTGGCGGTATAGGTCTCGACGCCGACGTCGATCAGGAAAGGGCGACCGTTCTTGTAGAGCGTCACGCTACCGACATCGTTGTGATTGTGGCCTTCGCCGTTGTTGCCGCCCTTCACCGCAAGCGAAAACTGACCGTCGCGGGCGACGAACAGGCCGATGCCGGGATAGAAGATATCCCGACCGCACGCCGCATTCGGTTCGATCTTTGGAATTGCCTGCCCGGTCAGCAGCTCCTGCACGCGATACCAGAGGTTCCATTCCCCCGGCAGGTGCGGGCTCTCGGCGTCAGCCCGGTCGGTCGCGGCGAAGGCCGCCAGCATCTCGGAGCCGACCGCCTTGCCGAACAGATATTCCCGCGCGCTGCAGGGTTCGACCACGGCGGAGGAATCGGCGAAGTTGAAATAATGGCGGCCGGCCACATGCATCTGGGCGATATATTCGGCCATGTTGCGGATCTTTGGCTGCCGCCAGATCTTGCCGAACAGGCCGGGCGCCACGCTATCGAGCACGGTCAGCGCGCCGTGCAGGCAGAGTGCGGCATGGCGGTAATAGACCACGCCTTCCTCGCAGGCGCCGTCCTCGGCATAATCCTTCAGGAAAGCATTGAGGCTGCCGAGCGCCCTTTCGATAACGGCGCGGCGCGTCGGCTGATCGGTCTTCAGCGAGAAGGTGGTCAACAGGATGTTCTGGGTTATCCAGGCGGTCCAGTTG
Organism: Rhizobium croatiense; assembly: GCF_019793465.1. Taxonomy (GTDB): domain Bacteria; phylum Pseudomonadota; class Alphaproteobacteria; order Rhizobiales; family Rhizobiaceae; genus Rhizobium; species Rhizobium croatiense. The sequence continues at coordinate 138,521 of NZ_JAILYJ010000001.1, forward strand.
TTCATCCGCTCGTCGCCGCTGCCCATCCACCAGAAATGCCGGCCGAGATAGGGCGTCAGGATGCGGGCCTCGATCTCGCGTTTCACACGCGCCGCAATTTCAGGGCTGATGTTGTCGAGCGGATCGCCGAACAATGCGACGATCGTTGCCAGAAGGGCTGCCGTTTCGGCCGCGAAGAGATCGACGACCGGCTGCGAATTATCGGGCAGCGGCAGACGCGGACCGCCGCGCCCATAGGCATTATGCGCCGGAAGCTGCCAGCCGCTTTCCTCCGCGATCAGGAAGATGCCGTCGACGATCCCCGGCAGGAATCGCCCGCTCCCTTCGACGAGTTCACCCAGCACCAGATCGTTGAGCATCCGCCGCCGCGTGAAATAAAGCTCCTCGAAGCGCGAACGATCGCCGGCCGCCGTGTATTCCCGGTAATCCGAGGCCGTGATCAAAGGCCATGCGCGCGCAAGCGCGGCCTCGGCGTCGCGGACAACCACGTCCCGCACGGTCTGCGGCACCGCTTTCCATCTCTCGCGATCGGCGTAGACCGCTCCCGGCGTGAAATCGCCGAGGATGTCCGGCAACGCGCCTGAAATCTCGCTGAACATGTCCCTCCCCGCACTGGAAAAGCATCGACGGGCGTCTGGCCTTCACTTCCACCTATCATATGTTTCCGACGCATGCCATAAAATTTGTATGATCTATCCAGAACTTGTTTGACCAATACCGGAGATGTGCTATGTCCTTGGCAGGAGGAAGAACAGGCGGCACCCATCCGCCCGAACGGCTCTGAATTTAGGCTAGAGAAGCCCAAAAGCCGCCAGCTGCAGAATGCCCGACCAGGAGGAAGCATCGGTGTCCATATCGAATTCGGTCATCGCGACGGATGGCGCCCCGGCAACTCCACGCCGGAAGGTCGCGGTTCTGTCCAAGCGCCAGCGCAAGATCCGCAGCGCGCTGGTCGCCTATTCCTTCATCGCGCCGAATTTCCTCGGCTTCGCCGTCTTCACGCTCGGCCCGATCCTCTTCGCCTTTGCGCTCGCCTTCATGCATTGGGACGGCTCGAATGCGATCACATTCGCGGGGCTCGACAATTTCTGGCGGCTGTTCGACGATAAGGCCTTCGTCGCGGCCTTCTGGAACACGATCATCTATACGGTCGCCTCGGTGCCGGCGACGCTGCTCTGCGCCCTCGGCCTCGCCGTCCTCCTCAACCAGAAGATCGCCGGGCGCGATTTCTTCCGCACGGCGATGTTTTTTCCCTATGTCGCCTCGCTGGTCGCCGTCGCCGTGGTCTGGAACATGATCTTCAACCCCGAGATGGGACCGGTGAACATGATCCTCTACACGCTCGGCCTCGACCCGAAGAACATGCCGGGATGGGCGGCCGACCGACATTGGGCGATGGTGACGGTGATCCTGTTCGGCATCTGGAAGAACATGGGCTATTACATGGTCATCTACCTGGCCGGGCTGCAGGGCATCAATTCCGAACTCTACGAGGCCGCCGATCTCGACGGCGCCAATTCCTGGCAGAAATTCATCCATGTCACCGTGCCGCAGCTCGGGCCGACGACCTTTTTCGTCACCGTCATGCTAACGATCCAGTCCTTCAAGGTGTTCGATCAGATCTTCATGATCACCCAGGGCGGCCCCGGCACTTCGACGCTCGTGCTCGTCTATCACATCTATAACGAGGCGTTCATTTCCTGGGACCTCGGCTATTCCAGCATGATTTCGCTGGTTCTGTTCTTCCTCGTGCTCGCGGTCACGGTCTTCCAGTTCCGCCGCCAGAGGGAGGACGAGGCATGAGGATCGCCGGACGCAAGATCACCGTCAAAACGGTCCTCCTCTATGCGATCGTCATCACGGTGACGGTTGTCATGCTGATGCCCTTCGCCTGGATGCTTTCTGCATCGCTGAAGCTCAGCCGCGACGTCTTCGCCTTCCCGATCGAGTGGATACCGTCGCAGCCGCAATGGCAGAACTACGTCGACATCTGGACGAAGATCCCGCTTGCGCTCTTCATCTACAACACGTCGAAGCTGACGATCATCGTCACGCTGCTGCAGCTCTTGACCTCCAGCTTTGCCGCCTACGCCTTCGCCAACCTGAATTTCCCCTATAAGAACACGCTGTTCCTCGGCTATATCGCCACCATCGCCATGCCCTGGCAGGTCTATATGGTGCCGCAATTCCTGCTGATGCGCGAGTTCGGCCTCAACAACACGCATCTGGCGCTGATCTGCCTGCAGGCCTTCACCGCCTTCGGCGTTTTCCTGATGCGGCAGTTCTACATGTCGATCCCGACCGAGCTCTGCGAGGCGGCACGCATCGACGGTATGAACGAATATCAGATCTGGGCGCGCATCATGCTGCCGCTCTCCAAACCTGCGCTCTCGACCCTGACGATCTTCACCTTCGTCAGCACTTGGAACGACTTCCTCGGCCCGATGATCTATCTCACCAAGACCGAGCTGAAGACCGTCCAGATCGGCCTGCGCATGTTCATCTCGCAGTATTCGGCCGAATACGGGCTGATCATGGCGGCCTCCGTCGTCGCCCTCGTTCCCGTTCTCATCGTCTTCCTCGCTCTGCAGCGCTTCTTTGTCGAGGGCATCGCCTCGACGGGACTGAAGGGGTAAAGCCATGAATGCCGTTTCAACAGGCGCCCCGCAGCCGATCACCGACAAGGAAGTGAACGCCGCGCTCGATCTCGCCGTCGCGCAGGTCAGGCGCAACCTTCCTCAGTTTACTTACGCTGCGCAGAACCATTCGAGCGTCAACAATGTCTATCCCGCCGTTGCCAACGACCAGTGGACGGCCGGCTTCTGGCCGGGGGAGATGTGGCTCGCCTTCGAGCATAGCGGCGATCCGGTGTTCCGGCATGCCGCGCAGATCCAGGTCCAGTCCTTCGTGCATCGGATCGTCAACCGCATCGAGACCGATCATCACGACATGGGCTTCCTGTATTCGCCCTCCTGCATCGCCGCCTGGAAACTCGTCGGCGACGAGGACGGCCGCAAGGCCGCGATCCTGGCCGCCGACCAGCTGATCGAGCGCTTTCAGCCGATCGGCCAGTTCATCCAGGCCTGGGGCCGCAAGGGCAGACCGGAAGAATACCGCTACATCATCGACTGCCTGCTGAACCTGCCGCTTCTCTATTGGGCAAGCCACGAGACGGGTGATCCGAATTACCGCGAGATTGCGCTCACCCATGCCCGCACCACGCTCGCCAATTCGGTGCGGCCGGATGATTCCACCTATCACACTTTCTACATGGACCCGGTCACCGGCGCGCCGGTGCGCGGCGCTACCAAGCAGGGCTACAGGGACGACAGTTTCTGGGCGCGCGGGCAGGCCTGGGGCATCGCGGGCATGGCGCTCTCCTACCGCTATGAGCGGATCGAGGAATATCGCCAGACCTTCGATCGGCTGCTTGCCTTCTATCTCAACCGGCTGCCGGCCGACATGGTGCCTTATTGGGATCTCGTCTTTTCGGATGGCGACGGCGAGCCGCGCGACAGCTCCTCGGCCTCGATCACCGCCTGCGGCCTGCTTGAAATGGCCGATCTCGTCGACGCCGACACCGCCGAACGCTACCGCATGCTGGCGCGGCGCATGGTGAAGAGCCTTGCCGATCACTATGCGGTCAAGGACCCCGCAGTCTCCAACGGCCTGGTGCTGCACGCCACCTATTCGAAGAAATCGCCCTTCAACACCTGCCGTGGCGAGGGCGTCGATGAGTGCGTCTCCTGGGGAGATTATTATTACATGGAAGCTTTGACGCGCCTTTCGCGCCGTTGGTCTTCCTATTGGTGACGTCAGGAGAACCCGATGGCCAGCATTTCGCTTAAAGAGCTGAACAAATCCTACGGCGCGCTCACGGTCGTCCACGATATCGATCTTGAGATCGCCGATAAGGAATTCATCATCCTGGTCGGCCCGTCCGGCTGCGGCAAGTCCACGACGCTCAGGATGATCGCCGGCCTCGAGGAGATCTCGGGCGGGGAGCTCCGGATCGGCGGCGACGTCATGAACGACGTCCCCTCCAAGGATCGGGACATCGCCATGGTCTTCCAGAACTATGCGCTCTATCCGCATATGACCGTCTACAAGAACATGGCCTTCGGGCTGCAACTGCGCAAAGTGTCGCGCGATTTCATCGACAAACAGGTGCAGGACGCCGCCAAGATCCTCGACATCACCCATCTCCTGAACCGCAAGCCGAAGGCGCTTTCAGGCGGGCAGCGCCAGCGCGTGGCGCTCGGCCGCGCCATGGTGCGCAACCCGGCCGTCTTCCTGCTCGACGAGCCGCTGTCCAATCTCGACGCCAAGCTGCGCGGCACGATGCGCTCAGAAATCACCAAGCTGCACAAGCGCCTCAACGCCACCTTCATCTACGTCACTCACGACCAGGTGGAAGCCATGACGATGGCCGACCGCATCGTCGTCATGAAGGACGGCCATATCCAGCAGGTCGACACACCGCAGAACCTCTACGACCGCCCCGTCAACATGTTCGTCGCCGGCTTCATCGGCGCGCCGCAGATGAACATGCTGCCCTCGATCATTCAGCGCCGGGGCGAGCGCTATGTCGCAATCTTCGATGGCCGGGAGCTGCCGCTGCCTGACCATTTCGACAAGAGCAGGATCGCGTCCTATGAGGGCCGCGAACTGGTGCTGGGCATCCGCCCGGAGAACTTCCACGAACTCCCGCCGGCCGACATTCCGGCCGAGAACCTGGCCCCTGTGAAGGCGGTGGTGGAACTTGCCGAACCGATGGGCTCGGAAGTGCACCTGAACATGGTGGCCGGCGGGCGCAATCTCATCGCCCGCGTATCGCCGCGCTTCCGGCCCGATATCGGCGAGGAAGCGACACTCGTCGCCGACATGAGCAATGCGCAGCTGTTCGACAAGGAAACCGAACGATCGATTCTCTACTGAGCGCCTGGGGAGACGGCAATGCAGTGGTTGCGGGACATGTGGACGAAGGAGGGGCCGGGCATTCCGAAGGATGCGCCTGCGAAGACCGGCCTTGCCCTGTTCGCCGATATTCTCGCCCGCGAATGGTGGGAGATGGTCAAGCTCAACATTCTGTTCATCCTGGCCTCGCTCTTCGTGGTGACGCTGCCGGCAGCACTCGCCGCCATGGCCCGCGTCTCGGTCGCCTTCGTCGAAGATCGCAACACCTATCTGCTGCGTGATTTCACCGACGCATTCCTGCGCTATTTCTGGCGCGCCACCGCCTGGGGCCTGGCATTGGCAGGCGCGCTTGCGATCGGCGTCCATGCGATCGTCACCTATGCCGCTGGCGCGCGTGACAATCTGATGCTCGCCGCACCGCTGGCGATCGCGCTCGTCGCGACCGCCTTCCTCGCCGTGCTCGCCTGCCATCTCATCGTGTTAATGGTAATGCGCGACCTGCCGGCGCTGCGGCTCCTTCGCCTCGCCGCGCTCGCCTCCGTCGCCCGCCCGCTGCCGGCGCTTGCCGCGCTCGCGGTCAACGCCACGCTGTGGCTGGCGCACATCCTCTTCTATCCGGTTTCCGTGTTCATGCCGGCGACCTTCAATTTTTCACTCGGAATGTTCGCCGTCGTATTCGGCGTCCATCGGACAGTGGTGTTGGTTCTGGACCTGCCAGAGGCAATGCGGCCGCACCGACACTTCATAAAATAACTGATCCAGAGACGATCCAGGGAAGGAGAACAGGAATGTATTTGGACAAATTCGGGAGGGCGGTGAAACTTGCCGTGGCAGGTTTCACTCTGGCCGCGACGACGGCCGGCGCAGCGCTTGCTCAAGACGCCGTGACGCTCAAATGGGCGTTGTGGGACTGGGACAAGACCGCCTATTACAAGCCGCTGATCGAGGCCTATCAGGCTAAGCATCCGAACGTGAAGTTCGAGCCGATGGATCTCGGCTCGCAGGACTACCAGCAGATGATTTCGACGCAGCTGACCGGCGGCTCGAAAGATATCGACATCGTCACCATCAAGGACGTGCCGGGCTATACCAATCTGGTGCGCGCCGGCAACATCGCCGATCTCAGCGGCTTCGTGAAGGATCAGAAGATCGATCCGGCGCCTTATGGCGGCCTGATCGAAGAGCTGACCATCGACGGCAAGATCTATTCGCTGCCGTTCCGCTCCGACTTCTGGATCGTTTATTACAACAAGGACATTTTCGACAAGGCAGGCGTCCCCTACCCCACCAACGACATGACCTGGGCGCAGTTCGACGAGACCGCCGAGAAGCTCGCGGGCGGCATGGGCACCAACAAGACCTATGGCGCACTGCTGCACACCTGGCGTTCGACCGTCCAGCTGCCCGGCATCCTCGACGGAAAACATACGCTGGTTGATGGCGACTACGCCTTCTTGAAGCCCTGGTACGAGCGCGCGCTCACCCTGCAGAAGGACGGCGCCATTCCCTCCTATGCCTTCCTGAAGACATCGAATACGCATTATTCGGCGCTCTTCTTCAACGGCACGATCGGCATGCTGCCGATGGGCACCTGGTTCGTCGGCACCCAGATCGCCAAGGTCAAGTCGGGTGAATCGAAGAGCAAGAACTGGGGCATCGTGAAGTTCCCGCATCCTGATGGTGTGGCCGCCGGCACGACGGCTGCGCAGATCTCGGGGCTCGCGGTCAATGCCAATTCCGCCCACAAGGATGCCGCGCTCGATTTCATCAAGTTCGTCACCGGCCCGGAGGGCGCGGCCGTCATCGCCTCAACCGGCACCTTCCCGGCGCTGAAGACCGCCGATGTCAGCGCAAAGATCGCGTCGACGCCCGGTTTCCCGCAGGATGAGGCCAGCAAGGAAGCGCTGATACCGGCCAAAGCCTATCTGGAAATGGCCGTCAATCCGAACGCCGCGAAGATCGAGGTGGTGCTCAACCGCGCCCACGACGCGATCATGACCGACAACACCTCCGTCGATGACGGTCTGAAGGAAATGACTGAAGGCGTGAAAGCCATCAAGTAGCCTCACAAGATGTCGGCGGCCGCGGGTCAACATCGGCCCGCGGCCGAATTTGTTTTTACGAAATTCCGAGTTGACGATGATCTACGATCCCACCAAGGCCAACCCGCTTTCCGGCAATCCGCTGACGACACGCGACGATCTGGCCAAGGCCGTCATCGACCTCTTCAAACCGCTTCTGCCCTATTTCTCCGAAGGCGGCGCACGTGTGCGCCTGGGCGCTGCTGGCGCGATCTTCGACCGGGCGGCAGCGGATCTGGAGGGATTTGCACGGCCGCTCTGGGGCATCGTTCCGCTCGCCGCCGGCGGCGGCCATTTTCCGCATTGGGATCTCTATCGGCAGGGGCTGGCAAACGGCACCAATCCCGATCATCCCGAATATTGGGGTGATCTCGCCGATCGCAACCAGCGGCTGGTCGAGCTTGCCGCCGTCGGCTTTGCGCTGGCGCTCGTGCCCGAACATATCTGGGAGCCGCTTGCTGACAACGAGAAGAAGACGGTCTCCGCCTATCTTGTCGCCGCGCGGAACCTGGAATTCATCGACAACAACTGGAAATTCTTCCGCGTCCTCATCGATCTCGGGCTGGAGCGTGTCGGTGTGGCGTTCGACCACGGCAAAACCGTCGCCTATCTCGACGAACTGGAAGCTTTCGATCTCGGCGACGGCTGGTATCGCGACGGGCCGGTCCGGCGGGTCGATCACTACATCCCCTTCGCCATGCATTTCTACGGCCTGATCCACACCGTGCTGGCGCGCGGCGACGAGGCGCGCAAGGACCGCTTTCGCGATCGCGCCCGGACCTTCGCCGCGGATATCCGTCACTGGTTCGGCCCGGATGGCGCAGCCCTTGCCTTCGGCCGCAGCCAGACCTACCGCTTCGCCGCCGGCGGCTTCTGGGGTGCGCTCGCCTTTGCCGGCGTCGAGGCGCTGCCGTGGGCTGAGATCAAGGGCTATTACATGCGCCATATCCGCTGGTGGTCGGCGCTGCCGATCGCCGACCGCGATGGCGTTCTGTCCGTCGGCTATGGCTACCCGAACCTTCTGATGAGCGAGAGCTATAACTCTCCCGGCTCGCCCTATTGGGCGCTGAAATTCTTCTTGCCGCTTGCCCTTCCTGAAGATCACCCCTTCTGGGCCGCCGAAGAGGCGTCGCAGCCGGAATTCTCAGAGCCGGTGGTTTTGAAGCCGGCCGGCATGGTCGCCATGCATACGCCGGGAAATGTCGTCGTGCTCTCTTCCGGCCAGCAGCACGACAAGATGCGCGGTGCAAACGAGAAATATTCGAAATTCGCCTACTCCACCCGCTATGCCTTCAACATCGAGGCCGACGACCGGAACTTTGCCGCCGCCAGCTTCGACGGCATGCTCGGCCTTTCCGACGATGGGGTCCACTTCCGCATGCGGGAAACCCTCGAAGAAGCGCTGATAGCGGGCGACCGGCTCTTTTCGCGCTGGCGCCCCTGGCAGGACGTCAGCATCGAGACCTGGCTTCTTCCCGCAAACCCCTGGCACATCCGCATTCACCGCATCGTCACACCGCGGGCGCTGAGCACCGTCGAAGGCGGCTTTGCGATCGAGCGTGCCGATTTTAATGTCGACCGATCCGATGCAAGGGAAGGCAGGGCCGTCTGGTACGGCCAGACGGATGTCAGCGCCATCGTCGATCTGTCATCCCGTCCGAGGGCCGGTCACACGATGAGCCCGATCCCCAACACCAACCTCATCCGCGCCAAAACTCTGCTACCGCAATTGCGCGGCGAACTCGGCCCTGGAACCGCCGTGCTGGTCACCGCGGCTATGGCCCTGCCCAGCCGCGAGAACTGGGCCGAGGCGCTGGGCAATCCGCCGGCTAGACCGGACATTGACGAGCTGGAGCGGCACTTCCGTGAAAACGGCGTTTGCGTGCCGGCATTCGCCCTGAAGCTTTAGGTTTGTATACCTGAAGCGCGAGGAGCGAATCTGAACGATCTCGACGCGCTTTAGCCCGCCGCACGCAGCTCATCGTACACCTCCGCGCCGATCGGGATCCTGAGGGTAAACATCGTGCCATTCCCGCGGCTGCTCGCCACCTCGATCGTGCCACCGTGAAGCTCGATGATCTGTTTGACGAGATTGAGGCCGATGCCGGTGCCGGCAATGCCTGTGGAGCTTCTGGCGCGGAAGTAGCGCTGGAACATTTTCGGGAGGTCGTCGGCGTCGATACCGATGCCTTCGTCGCGCACGGTAATGCAGACGCTTTCTCCTTCCTGCCATCCTGTGACGTGGACGTTTGGAGAATCCGGCGCGTATTTGACGGCATTCGAGAAGAGGTTGCTGAAGACCTGATCGAGCGCGGGGCGATCGCCATAAATGGTCTGAGGAATCCGGTCGAGTTCGAGCAGAAAGCGATGGGACCGCCGAATGCTTTCCTGACGCGCGCTGCAGGTTTCGATGATTTCGGCAATTGAGCACGGCTTGGGCACGATGGAGATCCGGCCATGATCCAACCGCCCGGCGGCAAGAATGCTTTCCATCAGTTCGAGCATACGGGAAACCGAGCTGCGGATCTGGTCGGCCTTTTCGGCAAGGAATTCCGGCGTCGCCGCCTCCTTGCGCCGAATAAGCCGCTGCGCCGCGCCGTCTATCACCGCCAGCGGGGTGCGGAACTCATGCGACGCCATCGAGACGAACTGGCGCTGCAACTCGTTGATCTGCTTCTCCTGTTCGAGCATGCGTTCGAGTTCTTCCGCCTGCCGCGCCAGTTCGACAGTGCGGGAGCGCACCATCTCCTCAAGCGTATCGCGGTGCTGCAGCAATGCCTTTTCGGCACGCTTGGCCTCGGTGACGTCGACGACGGCCATCAGCGATGCCGCCTTGCCCTTGTAGTTCAAGCAGGTGGAATAAACGGTGACTTCAATGGCGCCGCCATCTCCCTTGAGGTGGCGGGAGGAGCAGGTCGTGGCGGCTGGATCCTCGGCGTCGAAGACGGCAGACGTTGCCCGTCCGGCGTCCTGCGGCGCCTGGATGTCACGCAGCGTCATGGTCAGGAACTGCTCCAGACGATAGCCATAGTGATCGATGGCAGCCTGGTTGACATGGAGGAACTTCAGGGTATCGCGGTCATACACCCACATCGGCATCGGGTTGCCTTCGAACAGCAGCCTGAACGACGCCTCCTGCATCTTGAGATCGGTGATATCGACTCGGATGCCGACGCTGCCCCCTTCGGAGATCCGGCGTTCCTCGATCCGGATCCACCGGTTTCCGGGCAGACGCTGCTCGTGTTTGCTGGTGGGCTCGGCATGATGGGCCAGCCGCTCCTCAAGCCATTCCTCTTCGCGCCCGACCGCCTCCGGATACTGGCCGCGGTCGAGGCCCGCACGCAGGCGGTCTTTGAAGCGCATCCCTTTGACAAGCATATCGCCGCTTTCGGCGTAAAGCTGTTCGTATCGCCGGTTCCACAGGACGAAGCGGTCTTCGGCGTCGAACAGGACGAGGCCTTCCGGGACGACTTCGAAGGCTGCCAGAAGCCGGGCATGCGCCGCCCGCGCCTCCTGCTCGGCGCGTTCTGCCTGGGCGTGCGCCTCTGCGAGGGCTTTTTCCGCGAACCAGGCCTGTGTGATATCCTCATGGGTCGATACCCAGCCGCCCCCTGGTGTCCGCTGATGATAGCCGCGGATGATCTGGCCGGATTTGAGTTCCTTGATCCAATCCTGGGGCACGTCACCTATATTGGTCGCTTCGGCCCAGGCGAGATAGTCCGACGTGGAGGTGGCGGGAACGGCGCCGACCGCATGTCTAAGTTTCAGGATGTCTTCCAGGGACTGCCCCGGATGGATGACGGCGGGATCGAGCCCGTAAACCTCAGCATAACGATTATTCGAAAGGAGCAGCCGGCCGCCCTCGTCAAACAGGCATACGCCCTGTCCCATGCTGGCAAGCGCGGTGTCGAGTTGCTCGTTGCGCCGCTGCAGTCGCGCCTGCGCCGCGCCGAGCTCGAGATGTCGCTTGATGCGGGCGACGAGCTCGGCGGCGGACACGCGGTTGGAGACACAATCCACCGCACCGGCGCCAAAGCCCGCAATCTTGCTTTGCTCGTCCTGCGGCGAGACCAGGATAATCACAGGGATATCACGCGTTACGGCGTTTTCCTTGAGACGCCGGCAGTCTTCGAGACCGCGACCCTCCGACGATAGGGCGTCGAGCAGGATAAGGTTCGGTAACGGCCGTTTGGCGACGCATTCGTGAAATTCATCTCGATCGACGTGAACGTTGAGCACGATATCGAGTTGATCAAGGCAATCGCCAAGTCCGGGCAGGCCCGTCAACGCACCATCCATTGCAGAGATAATGTGCAGCTCGTCGGACAAGACTACTCCCCCGTTCGCCCAAGTAGCCGCGACTATAAGTCGTATGAGTTAATAAGCGACTTACCGCTGGTCGTCTCGCTATCGCGGTCTGTTTCATCGTCAGGAAATGGTCAGCGGGTGGCTACTTCTTGAAATTCCGGAAGTTTAGCGCTTGCTCCGGTTGCATCGGCCCATCGATGCCATGACGGGAACACAGTATCTGCCGGTGCGTTCAGCAAAGCACCGGCTTCAGGAGTTCCCATGTCAGCCAATGTTGCCACGTCAGCCTCCGATCTCGAACCGCGCAAGGGCAGTCCCAGCCCGCGGCTTGACGAGCATGAATTCAAGCGGCGCTTTCTCAATCAATTTCAGGATCCGGCCTACGGCAAATTGCAGGAAGAGCTTGCGCGACTCGCTTCGGCAGCCTGGGAAGCCTACGCAAATTCGCGAAAAAGCCCGAAGACCCGCAAGGCCGGCCCCGGCTTCGCCGATCCCGATTATGATCTGGCTGAAGACTGGCTGGCGGCCCGCGATGCCATCCGTGACGCGGAAAAGCGGCATGACGATCCGAACGGGCCTACCCGTCTGCTTCTCGTCAACGGCTCGACGCGCAGCGAACACACCTGCCCGGGCGAGATTTCGAAGAGCTACCGCATGGTCGATATCGCCAGGGAGATGCTGGAGCAGCAGCGCCATGTGAAGATCGAGATCCTCGATTTGAGCCGGATCGCCTCGGAATACGGCCGGCAGATCCATCCGTGCAAAGCCTGCTTCTCCACTGCGGCGGCTCTCTGTCACTGGCCCTGTTCCTGTTATCCCAACTATTCGCTCGGACAGATCCATGACTGGATGAACGAGATCTATCCGATGTGGGTCGAGGCGCACGGCATCATGATCGTTACGCCGGTGCACTGGTATCAGGCGCCGTCATCGCTGAAGCTGATGATCGACCGGCTTGTCTGTGCCGACGGCGGCAACCCGGATCCGACAAGCACCCACGGAAAACATGCCGACCAGGCAAAACAGCTGGAGATGAACGGATGGCCCTATCCCCGACATCTGGAAGGCCGTCTGTTTTCCGTCATCGTTCATGGTGACACGGAAGGTTCGGAGGGCGTCCGGCGGAACCTCTCGGACTGGCTGAGATCGATGGATCTTGTACCGGCCGGCCCGCTTGCGGAAATCGACCGCTATATTGGTTACTGGGAACCCTACGCGACAAGCCATACGGCATACGAGAAAGACCAGGCGATGCAGGAGGAAATCCGCAATGCGGCGCGAACGCTATACGAAGCCGCTGTCGCCAGGCGCCAAGGCCGCCAGATCGCTGCCGGCGCCGGCTTGCGGCAGCCGCGTCAGAAATAGCGACACGAACGCCTCTTGCCGGCCCTTCACTGCGGCCACCAGAAGGAAACACTATTGTCCGTTCTCGATATCGCGCAGCAGATCCAGGCCGGTTTGATATTTTTGCTTGTCTTTACCGGCCTGTTCGGCTTGGCGCAGATTGTCCTCGAGGTCGGCCCGCTTGACGGGCAAAGCGAGCGGGTTTGCTGCCGCACGTCTGACGAATTCCTCGTCCGGCTCGTCGGGCCGCCGGGTCAATGCATCCACGGCAGAAATGATTGCCGGCGGGAAGCCTTCCTCTTTCAACCTGTCGAGCGTCCAGCCATTGCCTTTTTCGGCGACGTCGTGAAGGTAGGCGACGGTTCGCGCCTCGTCGCCCGGCACGAGAAGCGCGACTCGCTGACAGTGCTCGAAGAAGGGCCGGCCGGTTTTGTCCGTCTGGCCGTCATGTGCCTCCATGGCGATCTGCATGGCGTGGTCGAGATGCTGCATGACGATTACGGTCCTTCGGTCTCTCTGATCTTCTGCCGGGAAGGCTTCTCCCCCGTGGTTATCTCGATATCGGGCGGCGTCGCCCCGGCACCTTGACCAAGTCCGGGGCGAGGCCGGTCGAGATCGCCGCTTTCCCCGGCGCCTTGAAGCAGCGCCGCGTCATCCCTGTCGTCTTGATCGAGCAGGTCCTGCAGCGTCTCATACTCGTCCTCGCCGGCCAGCTCGTCGCAGGCTTGCATCCAATGACGCAGGTCCGCCCCTTCAGGGCGGCCTTCGGCCTCCCAGATTTCGTAGGCCCGCCGGCGTATCTGTTCGTGTTTGTCCGTGGCCATGATCTTCTCCAGTCCCGCCCAGAGCTCGCAGTTTTGGTTTCGCCTCGAGCGGCAGTGTTTCAAGGCGTGTTGATCGTGGGAAGAAAATCCTCCACCTGCTTGCGCTCAGCCTTTGAAAGCGTCTCCACCCGCTCCTGCCAGAAGCGTTCGGCCGCCGGCGGATCCTCCTCCCATTGGCGAACAGTGGTGATGTTGTCGTCGATCTTGGACCGGCGGCGCCCGCCGAGGCTCAGATACTCTTTCGCGAGTTTCAGGCTTGGCGTTTCGCTGCCGATGTCGCGATCCGATGTCGAACTCGCATTGCGCCGGGCTGCGTCCGATGCTCTCTGGCGATCGATCTCGGCCCGTTGCGTGTCGAAGGAGCGCGCGTCGTCGGTTCCGCTTTCGGTTGGTGTATTGGTTTTGGAAGTCGTCATGGATCACCTTTCGATGCTGTGATCCATTAACCTTCGCCAGCTGTGAGAGTTCCGCACGCCAGCGATTGATTTGAGCGGGCAATCAGTGAACGGCCATGCTTACCATGCGATAGGGATGCACGGCCTCGAACTGCGAGATCATCGCCGTCGCCTGGAGCAATACGCGCTCGGCATTCTCGGGATCGTCCCGAGCGAGTTCGTCGGCGTTGACGCGGATCGCTTCGGCCATGTTGTTCGACAGTACAGCGAAGTGCATATTGCCCTCGACGAGGGCCTCGCGCGCCGTATCCTCCAGCGTACGAGCGATGTCGACGAAGATTTCCTCGCGTTCCTCGATAGTGAGGTCTTTGATTATATTGGTCTTCTCTTCCATGTCACTCACTCCTAAAGACGTGGGACGGATCGAGCTCATCGAGCCTCGATCGCCTGAGAGCTAGGAACGCCGAAATCCGGATTCAAGCCGGAGCACAGTTTTGAACTCGTCTTCAAGACGAAGGGACGACCATCGTCATTAGTTCGAACGCAGGAGCCGGTCTTCTGTTCCCGGCGGGGCCATTAGCAGTCGCCGGCAGCGAGTGCTAATTTTTCCGCGCCGCCCCTTGAAATCGAAAAACCGTCGAACCAGATCAATCCCGCAAGGCGCGCGACCTTGCACCCGCCCGGACCTCGTCATCCGGTCCGGTCTGGCGAACAACGTCATCATTGTTTGTCGATGGAGGAAGACATGTCGTTCCGACCGCTTCATGACCGCATTCTCGTCCGCCGCGTCGATTCCGAGGAAAAGACCAAGGGCGGCATCATCATTCCCGACACCGCCAAGGAAAAGCCGCAAGAAGGCGAGGTCATCGCCGTCGGTCCCGGCGCCCGCAGCGATGCCGGCCAGATTCAGGCGCTCGACGTCAAGGTCGGCGATCGCGTCCTGTTCGGCAAGTGGTCCGGCACGGAGATCAAGATCAACGGCGAAGACCTGCTGATCATGAAGGAAAACGACGTGATGGGTATCATCGAAGCCCAGAGCGAAGGAAAGCAGGCCGCCTGAACCCTCAGGACGTGGTCAATGCTAGCTGCCTAGTGAAGGAGTGAGGACATGGCTGCTAAAGAAGTCAAATTCAACGTCGAAGCCCGCGAGAAGCTGTTGCGCGGCGTCGACATCCTGGCCAACGCCGTGAAAGTGACCCTTGGCCCGAAGGGCCGTAACGTCGTGATCGACAAGTCCTTCGGCGCGCCGCGCATCACCAAGGACGGCGTTTCGGTCGCCAAGGAAATCGAACTCGAAGACAAGTTCGAGAACATGGGCGCCCAGATGGTCCGCGAAGTCGCTTCGAAGACCAGCGACATCGCCGGCGACGGAACCACGACTGCGACGGTTCTCGCCCAGGCCATCGTCAAGGAGGGCGCGAAGGCCGTCACCTCAGGCATGAACCCGATGGACCTGAAGCGCGGCATCGATCTCGCCGTCGTCGCCATCGTCGCGGAACTGAAGGCCAACGCCCGTAATATCTCCAACAATTCCGAGATCGCCCAGGTCGGCACGATCTCAGCCAATGGCGATGCTGAAATCGGCCGCTTCCTGGCGGAGGCGATGGAAAAGGTCGGCAATGACGGCGTCATCACGGTTGAAGAAGCCAAGACCGCCGAAACCGAACTCGAAGTCGTCGAAGGCATGCAGTTCGACCGCGGCTACCTCAGCCCCTATTTCGTCACCAATGCCGACAAGATGCGGGTCGAGTTCGAGGATCCCTATATCCTCATCCACGAAAAGAAGCTCTCGAACCTGCAGTCGATGCTCCCGGTTCTCGAAGCCGTTGTCCAGTCCGGCAAGCCGCTCCTGATCATCGCTGAAGACGTCGAAGGCGAAGCCCTTGCAACGCTCGTCGTCAACAAGCTGCGCGGCGGCCTGAAGATCGCTGCCGTCAAGGCCCCTGGCTTCGGCGACCGCCGTAAGGCCATGCTCGAAGACATCGCCGTGCTCACGGCCGGCACCGTCATCTCCGAAGACCTCGGCATCAAGCTCGAGAGCGTCACGCTCGACATGCTCGGTCGCGCCAAGAAGGTGTCGGTCGAGAAGGAGAACACCACGATCGTCGACGGTTCGGGCGCCAAGTCCGACATCGAAGGCCGTATTGCCCAGATCAAGGCCCAGATCGAAGACACCACCTCCGACTACGACCGCGAGAAGCTGCAGGAACGCCTTGCCAAGCTCGCCGGCGGCGTTGCCGTCATCCGCGTCGGCGGCTCGACGGAAGTCGAAGTGAAGGAAAAGAAGGACCGCGTCGACGACGCGCTTCACGCAACCCGCGCGGCGGTCGAGGAAGGCATCCTGCCGGGCGGCGGCGTGGCGCTGCTGCGCAGCGTCAAGGCGCTTGGAAAAGTTCAGACCGCCAATGACGATCAGCGCGTCGGCGTCGACATCGTTCGCCGGGCCATCGAGGCACCGGCTCGTCAGATCGCCGAGAACGCCGGAGCGGAGGGCTCGGTGGTCGTCGGCAAGTTGCGCGAAAAGACCGACTTCTCCTATGGCTGGAACGCCCAGACGGGCGAATATGGCGACCTCTATGCGCAGGGCGTCATCGATCCGGCCAAGGTCGTTCGCACCGCGCTTCAGGACGCGGCATCCATCGCCGGTCTTCTCGTGACGACGGAAGCCATGATCGCCGAGAAGCCCAAGAAGGATGCCCCTCCGGCAATGCCGGGCGGCCCCGGTATGGACTTCTGAGACGAAAGGTCGCCGGCCCGCCCCGACAGGATGATGTCCGGGCGGGCTGTTTTCCGAGGGAATTGAGATGGTTCAAACGATCACAAACCGATCGCAGGTGCCGCTGGACTCCCGCGATCTTGCAACCTGCCAGCGCGTCTTCGACACGCTCAGCGCCGATTATGCGATAGCAAGGGACAGCGCCGAGGCCGAACGAATGGCGAGCATCATCATCGAGCTCTACCGACAGGGCGTGCGCGACCCCAACCACCTGCAGTCGATGGTCGAGGCAGCGCGCGGCCTCTTCGAAGCGGACGGCCCTGTCAACCGGTCAGCGGCCACGCCGACCGGTTGACAGGCCGCTGACGACGCCTTCCGATTTTCGGGCCGATGCGCTAGTGACAAGGCTCGAGTGCATTCTGAAGGTTTCGAAATGATCCCATGCCTCCAGCCGAAGGCTCCCATCCCGCTTCCCGCCGCGGGTTTTTTCCAGCGGCTCGTCGAGGCGGGATTTGACGGCGATATAGAGACCAGTGCGGCGAGCCGGACCGTATTTTCAACCGACAATTCCATCTACCAGGTTGAGCCGGCCGGCGTCCTTTTTCCGAGGAGCGTCGAAGACCTGCAGGTCGTGGCGGCCGTGCTGTCGGAATCGGCCTTCCGGGAGATAAACATCGCGCCGCGCGGCGGCGGCACCGGCACGAACGGTCAATCCCTGACATCGGGCGTCGTGGTGGACTGTTCGCGGCATATGAAATCCATTCTCGACATCGACCCCGTCCGAAGGATTGCGCGTGTCCAGGCGGGCGTTGTCAAGGATGAGCTGAACCGGGCTCTGAAGCCCTACGGCCTGTTCTTCGCGCCCGAACTTTCCACCTCCAACCGCGCCACCATCGGCGGCATGATCTCCACCGATGCCTGCGGCCAGGGTTCATGCCTCTACGGCAAGACCAGCAACCACGTCCTCGGATTGCGTATCGTGCTGATGGACGGCTCCGATTTCTGGTCGCGCCCGCTTGAAGCGGGGGCGCTCGCGGAGATCGCCGCACGCAAGGATCGCGTTGGTGAGATCCACAGGAGGGTCGAACGGATCGCGCTGGAGAAGCGCGAGCAGATCGCCGAGATCTTTCCGAAGCTCAACCGCTACATGACCGGCTACGACCTCGCCCATATCAGGCGTGGTGACGGACGCTTCGACCTCAATGCCGTTCTTTGCGGCTCGGAGGGAACGCTGGCGATGATCGCCGAAGCCGAACTCAACCTTCTACCGATCCCGGCCCATGCAGCGCTGATCAACATCCGCTACGGCGATTTCAACACCGCCCTGGAGGACGCGCGCAACCTCGTGGCGCTGAAGGTGGCCTCGGTGGAAACGGTCGACGAGAAAGTGCTCGGCCTCGCGAAGGGCGATATCGTCTGGACCGGCATCGCCCGCTTCTTTCCCGACGATCCGGGCAGCGCCACGAACGGCATCAACATCGCCGAAGTGCTGGCCGACAATGAAGACGAACTCGAGCGCAAGCTTGCGGAGGTGACCGCCGCGCTCGACATGGGCGCTAATGCCCGCCATGCCGGTTATACGATCGCCCGGGGCCATGCCGATGTCGAGGCGATCTGGTCGATGCGCAAGCGCGCGGTCGGCCTGCTCGGCAATGTGGAAGGGCCGGTCAGGCCCGTCGCTTTCGTCGAGGATACGGCCGTGCCGCCGGAGAATTTGGCGGCCTATATTCGCGAGTTCCGCGCGCTTCTCGATGGCGCCGGCCTTTCCTACGGCATGTTCGGCCATGTCGATGCCGGCGTCCTGCATGTGCGGCCGGCACTCGACCTCACCCGCGCTGATCACGCCCGGCTGGTTCGAGAGGTCAGCGACACCGTCGTGGCGCTTACCCGCAAATATGGCGGGGTGCTCTGGGGAGAGCATGGCAAGGGCGTGCGTTCGGAATATGTGCCGGAGTTTTTCGGCGATCTTTATCCCAGCCTGCAGGAGATCAAGCGGGCTTTCGATCCTGAGAATCGGCTCAATCCGGGCAAGATCGCAACTCCTTCCGCGCAAGTGCTGACGAAGATCGACGATCTTCCACTGCGGGGAGATGTCGACCGCATCATCGGAAACGAGATCCGCTCCGCCTTCGACAACGCCGCCTACTGCAACGGCAATGGCGCCTGTTTCGATTTCGACGAAACGAGCCCGATGTGCCCCTCCTATAAGGCGACGCGCGACCGGCGCTTTTCGCCCAAGGGGCGCGCCGCCCTGATGCGGGAATGGCTGAGGCTGCTTGCCGAGAAGGGCATCGATCCCCGCCAGGAGGCGATGCGCCTGCGGCGGAGCATTCCGCTCGCCAGCTTGGCGCGGCGCGCCTTCAATTCGCTGAATCCGGCAAACCGCGATGACTTTTCCCACGAGGTGCGCGCGGCCATGGACACGTGCCTGGCCTGCAAGGCCTGCGCGGGGCAGTGTCCGGTGAAGGTCAGTGTGCCGGCCTTCCGCTCAAAATTCCTGGAACTCTATTACGGACGCTACCTCCGCCCGCTGAAGGATCCGCTGGTCGCGGCGATCGAAACCACCCTGCCGCTCGTCCGGCGCATCCGGCCTGCCTATAATCTGGTCGTGGGCACGCGCGCCGGCAGAACGATAATGCGTTTCGCCGGGCTAACCTCCCTGCCGCACCTGCCGCGAATCTCACTCGCCAGGGAAGCCGCCCGCCTCGGCGTGCCGCTTGCGACGCCGCAATCGATCGACGCCCTGTCGCCGCAGGAAAGGCAGCGGAGCGTGGTTTTCGTCGCCGACGCTTTTACCGCCTATTTCGATCCCGATGTTGCGCTCGCAGCCATCGGGCTCGCCCGGAAAATGGGACTGGCGCCCCTTCTTGCGGCGTCCCACGTCAACGGTAAGGCCCTGCATGTTCATGGCTATCTCGGACGCTTCGAGGCTGCGGCGAAGCGCACCGCGCGTTATCTGCAGCGACTGGATGAAGCGGGCGTCGCGCTCGTCGGGCTCGATCCGTCCATGACGCTCGCCTTCCGCAGCGAATATAAGGGATTGCTGAAGGCGACGGTCCTGCTCCCACAGGAATGGCTCGCCGCCAACCTCGACCGGCTGACCGCTTCGCCTTCTGCCATTAAGGCCAGCAGCTTCCGACTGATGGCCCACTGCACCGAACGCACCAATGCGCCGGCCTCCGTCGCACAATGGCAAAAGGTGTTCGACGGCCTCGGCGTCGATCTTCAGGCGGCGCAAACCGGCTGCTGCGGCATGGCCGGCACCTTCGGGCACGAGGCTCGCAACCGACCGATCGCAGAGCGCCTTTATGCGCTGAGCTGGAAACCGGAGCTCGATGCGGCTGGCGATGCCGATATCCTCATGGCGACCGGATATTCCTGCCGCTCCCAGGTGAAGGAAATCGACGGCAGGCGCATCCCGCATCCGCTCCAGGTCATTGCCCGGATAGTGTCGGAAAATCCGGCAATCCCGCGGTCACTCACGGCGTCCCCACCGAACTGACGACGAAGCATGTGGCGTGATGCCAAAGACCGGCTTGCGGCAGCCGAGCCGCTCCGCGAGGTCATGCCACGGCCGCGATCGCCTCGCCCTCACTCGGCAGCAGCCGCGCCACGGCGCTCAGCAGATCGGTCTGCGATATCAGGCCGAGGATCCGATGATCGTCATCGACAATGATGACGGCATGCGTGCGCCCGTCCGTCAGAACGGGCAGCAGCGACAGAGCGGCATCCGAAGCTCTCGCCACCGCCGGCTTGGAGATCGCATGGGCAATCGTATCGCCGCTCGCGAACAACTCCCGCAGGCCGACGGTGCCGACGAGACGGCCCTCCTGATCCTTCACCGGCAACGTCCGGATATTATGCTTCAGGAGAAGATGCCGTGCGGCATCCGGTTCCGAAGCCTCGCCGATAGCGATCACATCGCGCGACATGATGTCGGCACAGCTGATCTTGCCGTTGGAGCGGATGGCGGCTTGCAACTCGACCTGCTGCAGCAGCCGCCCGAGATCGGCCCGATCGATATCGAAGGTTTCATCGAGCGCTTCCAGGGCGGCATCGAGATCCTCCTCGCGAAAGCCCACCCGCACCGCAGACGGCAGGTCGACCGTCTGATGGGTATTCTCCGCCGACTTCGGCACGACATGCGGATAATTCCGCCTGGAAAGCTTGTGGAACAGCAGGCCAAGGGCGACGAGAATGCAGGAGTTCAAGGCGACGGGCACGAAGGGAAAGAGAAACCCCCAGCCGGCAACGATGGGACCGCCGAGCACTGCGGTCAGCGCCGCGGCCCCTCCGGGCGGATGGAGGGATCGCGTAAACGACATCGCGCCGATCGCCAGTGAAACTCCGACGCCGGTTGCGATGATCGGGTCGCGAATGAAATAAGCGGCAATGATGCCCATCATGGCGGAAATGGTGTTGCCGCCGATGATCGACCATGGTTGCGCCAGCGGGCTTGCTGGCACTGCGAAAAGCAGCACTGCCGAGGCGCCCATCGGCGCGACGATCAAGGGAAGATGCGGCCCCTGGCCGAACAGATAGCCGCTGATGACGCCGGTGAGCCCGATGCCCACCAACGCGCCGAAACAGGCGATCAGCCGCTCTCTCAGCGTCGCACCGGCCAGGATGGGCGAAAACAGGCGAAAGCGGCTCTGCCCCATCTTTGGGGAAACGGGATATTGCATGCAAAGACCAATTGTAAGCGAGGATTGTCTGGCGGGCGAAGGAGGAAGACGGAGAAACTAGTTTGTCGCCAGCCTCATGTCTCTGCTTTTGGTCGCGCTGAGGACTTCATGGAAGGCGCTGAAGGCGCTTGGGCGGTTATCCCTGCGGGACACCAGCAGCGTCTCGACGGGGCCGAGCTGATGGGTCGGGAGAACCGCCGGCCAGTGCATGAGGTCGAGCACGGATTTCGGCATCACGCCTGCGGTATTGCCGGTCGCAACGCTCGCCAGGATCGCGTGGTAGGAGCCGAGCTCGCTCGTCGGCAGGGCGCTCGATTGACGCGCCCAGTTTTCGGCGATCCTGCGATAAGTGCAGCCGGGCTCCAAAGCGGCGAGCGCCCCGACACGCAGGTCGGCGGCGGATTTGATGGCGGGATGCCCGGACGGCAGCACGATCAACAGATCTTCAACGAAGACCGTCTCCATCGCCAGCGCCTCGAGCTCGGCATCGAAATCGCGGTCATCTTGGCGCACCGTCTTCGGCGGCCGGGCAATTAAGGCGCAATCCAGTGCGTCGGCCAGAACATCGCGGGCGAGATCGCGGGACGCGCCCATCGTCAGCTGCAGCGACACGTCAGGCCACATCTGGTTGAATTGCGTCAGCGCCGCCGGCAGCCTGCTTGCCGCCGTGCTCTCCATCGTTCCGACCCGCAATGTTCCCGATGGGGCGAGTGGCCGCACGGCTTGGCGCGCTTCGAGCGCAAGCGCCATAAGCCTGTTGGCATAGGTGAAAAACGTTTCGCCCTCCCGCGTCAACGTCATCTTCTTTCCGTCACGGCAGAACAGGCAAGCGCCGAGGTCTTCCTCCAGCTGCTGGATACGTGTCGTCACGTTCGACGGCACCCGCCCGACGGCCCTGGCGGCCTTTGTAACGCTCCGGTCGCTGGCGACGGCGAGGAATATCTCGATCGAGGAAAGATCCAATGAAAATCTCTTTTTCAGAATTTGGATGATTTATCATTCTCTATATAAAAATCATTTCATCCGCTCAAGCAGGTTTCTGCGTCGCACAGTTCCGCCTCGCCATCCCGGCTGTGGGTCTGGCATGCGCGCTATTCAGCGCGTGGACAAGCCGGCGATGCCGAAAAAAGGATCGCGCCGCCGCCGAAATAGCCATAGAAGCCCCAGCCTTGCCGCTGCGGCAGGGCAATCGCGGCTGGCATGGCGTTTGCATCTGAAAGATATCTGCAGAGCGATCGTCGACGACCAATGTTGCACCTTATTTTGACCTGCCTTCTTCTGAGCGTCGCTTCAGGCTTGAGCATGCGACGTTTTCTCCTGCCGTATTTTTCTGGGGGTGATCTCGCCGAGAAATCCGCTCCCGTCACGATGGTCGCTAGTGCGGTCTTTCTGGCGGCTGTCGCCTTCACCCTCTCCGATCAGGCTCTTTGGGCGAAATCGGTCATCCTGATGCTCTGCCTTTCGCTGGCGGCAATGTTCGACGATGCCAGACCCAGGCTGACCATCAGCCTTTCCGCCGTCTGCTTGGCCGCTTATCTCGGGCTGCGCTCGATCAACTGAGCATCCGCTCTGCCTCATGACCCGGCAGACGGCGATGGAGCCGTTGCGAAAGTCGTTCTCATTCCATCACGCGGCTCGCAGACTCCCCCGCAAACAGGTTGTGCCCATCCATATCGTGCGGAATTGCCTCATTGGGTGAAGGACAATTTTGACTAATCCCAAAAGGATCTTCGTAGAAGAATAGTTTTGTAATATTATTCTCATCCTCTGAATATTTGTCGGGCGGACCGCTCTGGAAAGAGAGGGGGCGATGAGAGGAAACGAACAGGAAAGAAAGATCTGGTCACAGTGGTATGCTTGGCATCCCGTCTTGCCGCTCGACGACACCATCTACTGGCTCGAGACCGTATACCGGCGAGAATCTCCAGACGGTTTCTGGCAATATCGCTCATTCCGGCCCGAGTGCGAGCGCGCTCTGGCTCAGGCATCGCTTCCCCTCTGTCCCGGCGCTTAATGCATGTCGCCCGGAAGTTTGCAGCGATTCCGGGACAACGACATGCATAAAAACAAAGAGCTAAAGCGCGTTGCGTGAATCATATTTGATGCGACGCGCTTTAGAGCTCGTCCAGGTCAGCCGAGCGTGTGACTGACGAGCGCATAGGTCTTCGGCTCGTGCATCCCTCGGCGTCCCGGAACCGGGAGCCAAGGCTCGCCCCGCGACATGGTCGTCACGATATCATAAATGGGAAGACCGCAGCGGGAGAGGAAATCGGCAAATGTCCCACCTTTTTCGCGTGTGTCGAGGCGCAAAAATCCTCCAGCATGCTCCACCGCATGCGGATGGACGACGGCGATCGCATCGGCGTCATTGCTTGCCACGACCGGACCGATGACATGGCCGCGCCCGAACCTTCGGCAAAGCGAGAAGGCCTCGATCCGGCCGGCGCGGATTAGGACGACACCCTTGGAATTTGCAAGGAGCCGAGCCAGGAGCAGCGTGCGATCGGCGCCGAAGGCCAAAGAATCCAATGCCGCAATCGCCTCCAGGTCATCGGCTTCCACGGCCCGTATCGCGGCACCTGGCGGCAGTTCCACATCCGGTGGCAAGATCGCTTCGCCATGGCATTGGAAGACAGACGCCTCGCGAACAAAATTCAGCGACATATAAAGGCGCCGGGCCGCCCGCGTCGCGTTCAGCCCGAGATTGCGCCCGGCAACCTGATCGAGTGCGTGGCCCATCAGCCACTGCCCGGCGCCGTTGGCCTGCAGGCGCGGCGAGGTGATGACCATGCCGATCGTCGCGAATCGGCCGCCATAGGGAAACCACATCGCAGAGCCGAAGATACGGCCGATTTCATCGATCGCCGCAATGCCCTGGCCGAAGTCGCGCAAGAACTGCCAGTCTTCGCGGCGATGCGGCCAGGCGACCGACATTGAGAGCGCATGCAGCTTATCGATATCGACGCTGTCGATGTCGGCAATGCGCGTCTCGAAACTGTCGACAAACCTGGATTCGGATGTCAGTGCGCTCACTCCCGCCCTCCTGCCGCATTTCTGGCAAAGTTCCCCAGGGAAAGCTGCCCCACTTCGTTATCGAGATTAGGACGGATCGCGCGATACAATTCACTGGCGACGCCCGCGCAAACACAACAATCGACCAAATCCGATGCGCTTTCGGCAAATAAAGCCTGAGCCGGTCTTTACAGTCATTGGCCAGACCCCGACCGGCCGACGGCGCCGTTGACCGCAAGAGCCCGGTTGCACCCCGACATCCCGTGCCGTGAGGACGCCCATGCAGGCAATTGAAATTCTCGAAAGGCTGGTCGGCTTTCCCTCCGTCGTCGGCACGCCGAACGGCGAAATCGTCGCTTGGATCCGGCACTATCTGCAACGCCACGGCATCGTCGCCACCGAGCTTCCCGGCCCCGATGGTGACCGCTCGAACCTCTTCGCGACGATCGGGCCGGTCGAGGTGCCGGGCTATATCCTCTCCGGCCATATGGACGTGGTCCCCGCCGCCGAGGTCGGCTGGAGCAGCGACCCGTTCCGCCTGCGCGCCGAAGCGGACCGCCTCTACGGCCGCGGCGCCACCGACATGAAGGGCTTCCTGGCTGCCGTTCTTGCCGCCGTCCCGATGCTCGCGGCGACGCAGCTCCGCCGGCCCATCCATCTCGCCTTCTCCTACGATGAGGAGGCCGGCTGCCGCGGCGTCCCGCACATGATCGCACGCCTGCCGGACCTCTGTGCGCCCCCGCTCGGCGCGATCATCGGCGAGCCGAGCAACATGCGGGCAATCCGCGCCCACAAGGGCAAGGCCGCCGCCCGGCTGACGGTCAGGGGTCGGTCCGGCCATTCCTCCCGCCCGGATCAGGGACTGAACGCGATACATGCCATGAGCAGCGTCCTGGCTTGCGCCAATGCCGAAGCCGCCCGGCTGACACACGGCCCATTCGAAGATGTGTTCGAGCCACCCTATTCGTCTCTTCAGGTCGGCACGTTGAAGGGCGGCCAGGCGGTCAACATCATTCCCGACACCTGCGAGGCCGAGTTCGAGGCAAGAGCCATTGCCGGCGTCGATCCGGCCATATTGCTGGCGCCGCTGCGAGCGGCGGCCGAGGCGCTGCCGCATCGCGGCTTCGAGGTCGAATGGCGCGAACTCAGCGCCTATCCGGCACTGTCGCTTGCCGCCGATGCGCCGCTTGCGCGCCTGCTTGGCGAACTGACCGGCATCGAACCGCTTGCCGCCGTCAGCTACGGCACCGAGGCCGGCCTTTTCCAGCGCGCCGGCATCGATGCGATCATCTGCGGGCCGGGCGATATCGGCCGGGCCCACAAGCCAAACGAATTCATTCTCGCCGGCGAAATCCTGGCCTGCCAGGCAATGGTCGAAGCCCTCGCCCGCCGCTGCACCGCCTGACTTGAGATTAAGGAGCCGATGCAATGACCTTTCTCTTCAATTCCGACGCGAAGCGCGGCGCCATATTCGCCGAAGCCTTCGCGAGCGAACTGCCGGACATCGCCTTTTCCATGGATCCGGCATCGGTCGAACCGGAGGCTGTGCGCTACCTGATCACCTGGACCGTGCCCGACGATCTCGCGCGCTATAGCAATCTCGAAATCCTGTTCTCGATCGGCGCCGGCGTCGACCAGTTCCGCATCGATGCCGTGCCGGCGCGGGTCAAGGTGGTGCGCATGGTCGAGGACGGCATCGTCAGGATGATGCAGGAATATGCGACGCTCGCTGTCCTTGCACTCCATCGCGACCTGCCGGCCTATCTCGACCAGCAGCGACGCGGGCTCTGGCAGCCGATCGCACCGGTACAGGCCGCGGAACGCCGCATCGGCGTGCTCGGTCTCGGTATGCTTGGAGGCGCGGTGCTCGAACGTCTGCAGCCCTTCGGCTTCCCGCTTTCCGGCTGGAGCCGCAGTCCGCGCACGATCGGCGGCGTCCGGTGCCTGAGCGGCGGCGAAGGTCTCGACACCCTGCTTGCAACCACCGACATTCTCGTCTGCCTGCTGCCGCTGACGGAGGAGACCCGCGGCTTCCTGAATGCCGAGCTCTTCGCAAGGCTGCCGGCCGGCGCCGCGCTCGTCCATGTCGGCCGCGGCGCGCAGCTCGATCATCAGGCGCTCGTCGACGCGCTCGATGCCGGGCATCTCTCCGGCGCCGTCGTCGATGTCACCGATCCCGAGCCGCTGCCTGCGGACCACGCCTTCTGGCGCCATCCGCAAATCCTGCTGACGCCGCATATTGCCAGCGTCACCCAGCCCGAAACCGCCGCGGCGGCCGTGATCGACAATATCAAACGGCATCGGGCGGGCCTTGACCCGATCGGGCTGGTCGACCGCAGCCGGGGCTATTGAATCATCCCCCCAAACGTAAACCCCGAAAGGAAAGCCATGACCCTGCTCAAGACGATCGACACCAACCCATCCCAGGCGCCGCGCGAGTCTGGCCCCCTGCCCGAGCGCCTGATCTCGGGCAATCCCACCTTCAAGACCTGGGCGCAGGATGTCGCCCGCGCAGAGAGTGTTCATACCGGCGTGTGGGAGGCAACGCCCGGCGAAACGCGTTCGATCAAGGGCGAGACGTTCGAGTTCTGCCACATCCTTTCCGGCCTGGTCGAGCTGACGCCGGACGGCGGCGAGCCGGTGGTCTACAAGGCCGGCGACAGTTTTGTCATGAAGCCGGGTTTCGTCGGCGTCTGGAAGACGATCGAGACGGTGCGCAAGATTTACGTGACGGTGTCATGACGCCGATGCCGCGCGCCGCGCCCGCCTGCGGAGCAGGCGTTTCCCGACCGCAGACAGCCCGGCATGGGCGCCGGCCACCCGCCATAGATTTGACTGGCCGCGGCGGGCAAAACGCAATTTTCGGCCGCCGCAGCGCGATCGATCGATGCATGCTGCTCGCCTTCCCCGGCTAGGCTTGTCCTCGGTTCATTCCGAGGACGCGCAATGACACTCAGCTTCGATCCGAACACGATCTCCCTGCCCGTCGGACATTTCATCGGCGGCCGACTGGTTCCGGCCAAAGCAGTTATCGACATGCATCGGCCGTCCGACGGCAGGGCCTATGCGGGCTGCCCGCTTGCCGACGAGGCCCTTGTCGACCACGCCGTCGAGACGGCCGGAGCGACGTTGAAGACCAGTAATTGGGGTGGCGTACGGCCGCGGGAGCGCACCAGCGCGCTGCAGCGCTGGGCCGACCTGATCGAAGCCGAGGCGGAAACCCTCGCCAGGCTCGAAGCGCTCTCCTCGACCCGCCCGGTCGGCCAGCTCGTCGCCGGCGATATCGCCGTCACCGCCGAGCAGATCCGCTTCTTCGCCGAATTCGCCGACAAGGAAGGCGGCGATCTCGTCCCGACCGACGACGAAAATTTCGGCATGATCGTGACGGAACCCTATGGCGTCGTCGGCGCCATTACGCCGTGGAATTTTCCTTTGTCGATGGCAGGGTGGAAGCTTGCTCCGGCGCTGGCGGCGGGCAATGCGGTGGTTTTGAAGCCATCGGAGATGACGCCGTTTTCGACGCTCTACCTTGCCGAACTTTCGGTGCGGGCCGGCCTGCCCGCCGGCCTCGTCAACGTCGTCCTCGGCGACGGTCCGACCACCGGAACCGTCATCACCGGCCATCCGGGAATTTCCAAGGTCAGCTTCACCGGCTCGACCGCGGCCGGCGCGGCGATCATGGCCAATGTCGCCCGGACCGGCGTGAAGCCGATGACACTGGAACTCGGCGGCAAGAGCCCGCAGCTAGTCTTCGCCGACGCCGATCTCGAACTCGCCGCAGGCGCCATCGCCGGCAGCATTTTGTCCAATGCCGGCCAGGCCTGCGTTTGCGGATCCCGCCTCATCGTCGAGGCGAAGGTGGCCGATGCGCTTGTGACGGCACTGCTTAGCAGGCTGGCGGCAATCCGCCCCGGTCCCACCTGGGAAGAAACGACCGACTATTCGCCCGTCATCTCCGAACGCCAGATTGCCCGTATGGATGGCATCATCCGCGCCGCGATCGACGGCGGGGCCGAGTGCCTCACAGGCGGCCACCGCCTTGACCGCGACGGCTATTTCTACGCACCGACGCTGATTTCCGGCGTCACGGCAACATCACCTGCGGTTCTCGAGGAAATCTTCGGACCGGTGCTGACGATCCAGACCTTCGAGGATGAGGAGGAGGCGTTGAGCTTGGCCGATCATCCGGCCTATGGGCTCGCCGCCGGCCTCTTCACCCGCGATCTCTCACGCGCCATCCGCCTCACCCGCCGCCTGCAGGCGGGCACCGTCTGGGTCAACCGCTACGGCCGCTCGCGCGACCATATCCTGCCGACCGGCGGTTACAAGCAGTCGGGCATCGGCAAGGATCTCGGCCGCGAAGCCTATCACGCCAACCGCAAGAGCAAGAGCGTGCTCATCAGCCTTTAAGGAGCTGCGATGAAGACCTACAAGATCGCCCTTCTGCCTGGAGACGGCATCGGCCGCGACGTGACGGAAGCAGCCTGGACCGTGCTCGAAAAGACGGCCGGATCGAGCGGATTATCTCTTGAGGCAACCCGCCTCCCCTGGTCCTGCGACTACTATCTCGAAAATGGCAGCATGATGCCGGCCGACGGCATTGAGACGCTGCGGTCTTTCGATGCCATCCTGCTCGGCGCCGTCGGGTGGCCGCGAAAAGTGCCGGATTCCGTATCGCTGCATGGGCTGCTGCTGCCCATCCGCAAGGCCTTCGTGCAATATGCCAATATCCGCCCGCACCGACTGTTGCCGGGCGTACAGGGGCCGTTGCGGTCGGACGGTTTCGACATCCTCTGCATCCGTGAAAACACCGAGGGCGAATATTCAGGCGCCGGCGGCCGCGTCCATCAGGGCACAGACAACGAAGTGGCTGTCGAGACCGCGATCTTCACCCGCACAGGGGTCGAGCGCATCCTGCGTTTCGGCTTCGAGCAGGCGCGCCGGCGGCGCGGCAAGCTTGCCTCGGTGACGAAATCCAATGCGCAGAAACATTCGATGGTCTTCTGGGACGAGATCACCCACGGCCTCGCTGCGGAATATCCCGATGTCGAAGTGACCAGCTATCATATCGACGCCATGGCCGCCCGCATGGTCATGGCGCCCGAAAGCCTCGATGTCGTGGTCGCCTCCAACCTGTTCGGCGATATCCTGACCGACCTTGGCGCGGCGATCCAGGGCGGGCTCGGCTTTGCGGCATCCGCCAACATCAATCCCGATCGATCGGCGCCCTCCATGTTCGAACCCGTCCACGGTTCGGCGCCCGACATCGCTCATCTCGGGATCGCCAATCCGATCGCCGCCATATGGTCGGGCGCGATGATGCTGGAACATCTCGGCGAGACGGCCGCCGCCGAAAAGGTGATGGCCGCAATCGAGGCGACGACGGTGCGCGGCATCGGCGCAATTCCCGGCAAGGACAAAACCGACGCGATCACGGCATCAGTGCTTTCCGAACTCGGTTAGCGCGTCGCGCAAACTGGGCAGTAATTTAAAGCTTTGACGAAAGGGGAGAAAATGAACGGATTGAGAGACGGCAGCCTGCTTCGCCAGCAAGGTCTCATCGACGGCGAATGGTGCGGGGCCGCAGCCGGCCGCACGATCGAGGTGGCCGACCCGGCGACGCAACAGGTTCTGGGCACGGTGCCCGATATGGATGGAGCCGATACGCGGGCCGCAATCGCGGCGGCGGAAAAAGCCTTTGGCCCATGGCGGGCAAAGACCCATGCCGAGCGCGCCGCCTTGCTGGAAGCCTGGCATGATCTGATGCTCGACAATATCGAGGACCTGGCGCTGATCCTCACCAGGGAACAGGGCAAGCCGCTTGCCGAAGCGCGCGGCGAAATCCGTTACGGCGCCTCGTTCGTCAAATGGTTTTCCGAGGAGGCGCGCCGCATCGGCGGCACAACCATTCCCTCACCGACAGCAGATCGGCGCATCGTCGTCCTCAAGGAGCCCGTTGGGGTATCGGCGATCATCACGCCGTGGAATTTTCCCAATGCGATGATCACCCGCAAGGTGGGACCGGCGCTCGCGGCAGGCTGCACTGTTGTCATCAAGCCATCGGATTTGACTCCATTTTCGGCGTTGGCGCTGGGCGTCCTGGCGGAGCGCGCCGGCATCCCCAAAGGCGTGATCAATATCGTCACCGGCATGCCGGCCGGCATCGGCGACGAACTGATGGCCAACCAGACCGTCCGCAAGATTTCTTTCACCGGCTCGACCCGCGTCGGTTCGCTGCTGATGCGCGGCGCGGCCGACAGCGTCAAGCGGCTCAGCCTCGAACTCGGCGGCAATGCGCCCTTCATCGTTTTTGACGATGCCGATCTCGATCTTGCCGTGGAAGGCGCAATCGCCTCGAAATTCCGCAATGGCGGCCAGACCTGCGTCTGCGCCAACCGCCTTCTCGTCCAGTCCGGCGTTTACGAGGCCTTTGCCGCCAAACTTGGCGCGCGGGTCGCGGCCATGAAGGTCGGGGCCGGTACGGATGCCGGTACGGATATCGGGCCGATGATCAACAAGGCCGCGATCGAGAAGATAAAGCGTCACGTCGACGACGCGGTCGAAAAGGGAGCAAAAATCCTCGCCACGGCGGGTTCGATGCCGGCCGGCGATCAATATGCGGCGCCGATGGTGCTTGGCAGTGCGACGACCGACATGCAGCTCGCCAGCGAAGAGACATTCGGGCCGGTTGCGCCGCTCTTTCGCTTCGACACAGAGGAAGAGGCGATCCGCATCGCCAATGCCACCCCCTTCGGCCTTGCCGCCTACTTCTACACCGAGAGCCTGAAGCGCTCCTGGCGTGTCGGCGAAGCGCTCGAATTCGGTATGATCGGCCTCAACACCGGCGCCATTTCCACCGAGGTCGCCCCGTTCGGCGGCGTCAAGCAATCCGGCCTCGGTCGCGAGGGCGCGCAATGCGGCATCGAGGAATATCTGGAAATGAAGAGCTTCCACATCGGCGGGCTTTCCTGACCCGCGCAAAAACAAAGGGCGCCGGAAATTCATCCCGGCGCCCTTGCTACATCTATCCTCTGGAAGGATTGAACCGCTCTCGCGTGCGCGCCGCTTACTTGAAGCGATCAAGCGTCTTGTAATAAAGCCCGACCATCGGCAGGAACCATGGCTTGCCGAAATGACCGGGAACGGCGGGCCATTCAAGCCCTTTTACCGGATTGCGGTCCGCCTTGCCCATCATGGCATCGGCCATGATCATGCCGAGATGGGTGGAAAGCTGGGCGCCGTGGCCGGAATAGCCCATGGCGTACCAAACGCCGTCGACATAGCCCGCACGCGGATAACGGTCCTTGGTCATATCGACGAGACCGCCCCAGCAATAATCGACTTCGACGCCGGCAAGCTGCGGGAATATCTCGGCGAGACTGGCACGCAGAATATCGCCGCTCTTTGCGTCCGATTGTTGATCCGACGTGGCGGAAAAGCGGGCGCGACCGCCGAAGATCAGCCGCTTGTCCGGCGACAGCCGGAAATAGTTGCCGATGTTCATCGACGTGACGCAGGTCCGGTTTCCCGGCATCGTCGCGGCGATTTCGGCATCGCTCAGCGGACGGGTGGCGATCAGGAAGCTGCCGACGGAAATGATCCGGCGGCGGAAATAGCTAAAGAGCGACGGCGTGTAGGCGCCGGTCGCAACTAGCACGTGATCGGCGGTAACGGTGCCCCGCGCGGTCTGAAGGCTGTGGCGGCCGTTACCCTGCCTGTGGGCGGCCACCGCAGCCTGTTCGAAGATGGTCGCGCCGTGGCGGACGGCCGCGGTTGCAAGCCCGGCGACATAGCGGCCCATATGCATCATCGCGCTCTTCTTCGAGAGCATGGCGCCGTGGAAAGGCGACCCGACCTCGCTCTTCAGCTCGTTTGCCGTCAGAAGCGCCGTATCCGGATCGACTTCTCTGTGCACAGCTTCGAAATTGCGCGCAATCGCCTCGAAGTGCTGCGGCTTGGAGGCAAGCTTCAGCTTCCCGGCACGACGGAAATCGCAGTCGATCCCCTCTTCGGTGATGATCGTCTCGATCGTATCGATGGAATCGTCGAACGTGCGGTAGAGCGCAACGGCCCGCTCCGGGCCCAGCGCGGCCTTGGCGGACAGGAAGCTATGCGCAAGTCCGTTGTTGAGATGGCCGCCATTGCGTCCCGATGCTCCCCAGCCGACGCGTTCGGCCTCCAGCACGACGACCTTGACACCGGCTTTCGCAAGCTGGCGCGCCGCGGCAAGCCCGGTGAAGCCGGCACCGATGATGGCGACGTCGTAATGTCCCTCGACAGGACCTTGGGCCGCATCGGCAAAAGCGCGGGCCGTGTCGTGCCAGTAGGATTGGAACTGCATCCGTTTGTCTCCGTCAGAGGCCGACGACGCCAGGCAGGCCCGAGATGTGAGGGATTTCGACATAGCCGTAATAAGGATTGGCCGGCTCGTGGCCGCGATTGACCCAGACCTTATTCTTGATGCCGAGATCATGCGCCGACATCAGATCGTAGCGGAAGGAAGACGAGCAGTGCAGCACGTCCTGCGGCCCGCAGCCGAGCATGTCGAACATATATTCGAAGGCTTGGAAGCGCGGCTTATAGGCATTTGCCTGCTGAGCCGTATAGACCGCGTGGAAGGGGGCGCCGAGCTTTTCGACATTCGACATGATCTGAGCGTCCATGGCGTTGGACAGGATGACCAGCGGAATTTCCCGCGCAACCCTGGCAAGGCCCTCGGGTACGTCGCGATGCGGACCCCAGGTCGGTACACGCGCGTAAATCATTTCCGCGGCTTCGTCGCGAAAGGTCACGCCGTTGCGCTTGCATGTCCGCTCGAGCGAATTGTGCACGACTTCCGCATAGGGCTTCCAGGCGCCCATGATCTCGTCGAGACGATAAGCGGCGAAATTCTTGATGAACTCCGCCATGCGCGGCTCGTTGAGCTGGTCGCCGTAAAGGTCGCGGGCTGCTTCCGCCATCTGAAAATTGGTCAGCGTGCCGTAGCAATCGAAGGTGATGTATTTCGGACGGAATGTGGTCATCTGCATATCCTCGAACGATCGGAACTAGGGGAAACCTGTTCACCATCATAGGCACCGCTTTGCTCATGGCTTGCCTGAATTGGCGGCATCGGAAGCAGAATCTATCGTATCGGAAGCGGGGTTTGGCAGAAGGTTGCGCGCTGCCGCAAACGGATCATGCCGTCACGCTCGATGGTCCACGAAACGAGGACGGGTTCAATCGTGATCGTGGTGATGATGCGAGGGAAGATCGAGGCCGAAGGTCTTGACGAGATCGGCCACCTGCTCCGGGCTGAGGAAGCGAGGATTGAGGTTGCGCAGCAGCAGATAGAGCTTCGCCGTTTCCTCCAGTTCCTCGGTTGCGAAAACCGCCGCCCCCAGACTGTCACCGGCGACGACGGGTCCATGATTGGCCAGAAGCACCGACGAATATTTGCCGGCCAGCCCGCGGATCGCATCGGCCACCGCCGGATCGCCGGGGCGATAATAGGGCACCAGCGCCGTTTCGCCGGCGCGCATGAGATAATATGGCGTCATCGGCGGCAAGGCGGCGCGCGGATCGATCTCAGGCAGCATCGTCAGCGCCACCGCATGGGTGGAATGAAGATGGACGATGGCGCGGGCGCTGCCGCGTGTGTCGTAGAGGGCGGTGTGCAGCGGGATTTCCTTGGTCGGTTTGTCGCCGGACAGGAGCCGGCCTTCGGCATCGAGCCTTGAAATACGCGCCGGATCGAGAAAACCGAGGGAGGCGTTGGTCGGCGTGACCAGCCAGCCGCCGTCCTCCAGCCGCAACGATATATTGCCCGACGAGCCGGGCGTCAGCCCGCGCTCGAACAGCGAGCGGCCGTATCGGCAGATTTCTTCACGCTGGCGCGCGTCGGACATGACACTTCCTCCAATATCAGGCAGTTGCCCCCTCGATCAGTTCAAAGCCGAGATCGACGGCCTGGGGCGGCGCGTTGGCGACGATCAGCTGCGCGGCTATCTCACCCGTCGCCACGCGCGGCGTCCGGATGGTCGACAAGGGTTGCGGTATCGCCCGGCCGATATCGAGGCCGTTATAGCCGAAAATGGCGAGCTGCGACGGGATCGCGATCCCCTGGGCGAGACAATGAAAATAACCGCCCAACGCCATGTCGTCATTGGAAAAATAGACGGCATCGAGATCGGTCGCCCGTGCAAGCAGTCGCTCCAGGCCCAACCTGCCGTTCTCCACCGAGGAAGGGCCGCCAAGAATTTCGTGGGCGACCAGGGGCGTGCCGTTGGCGTCGAGCGTTTCGCAAAAGCTGGAAAAGCGCTTCCCGGCGCGGGTATCACGGTTCAGGTCGTGACCGACATAACCGATCCTTCGGTAGCCGCGCCTGAGCAGGAAGGCAGCGCTCTCCCGCCCGGCCGCGCGGTTCGAGAAGCCGACCGCGATGTCGAGCGCATCCCCGTCCAGATCGAGCAGTTCCACGACCCGGCAGCCGCTGGCGCGCAGCATCTTCGCCGTGCCTTCGGTATGTTCGTATCCTGCCAGCATCACCGCCGCCGGCCGCCAGGCGAGCATCGCGGCGGCGAGCGCTTCCTCCTTGCCCGGATCATAGTCGGCGACCGAAAAAACCGCCTGATATCGGTTTTGCTCCAGAACGGCG
The DNA here is from genome assembly GCF_019793465.1 of Rhizobium croatiense. Taxonomy (GTDB): domain Bacteria; phylum Pseudomonadota; class Alphaproteobacteria; order Rhizobiales; family Rhizobiaceae; genus Rhizobium; species Rhizobium croatiense. Next base: position 173,439 of record NZ_JAILYJ010000001.1, read on the forward strand.
CTGGCGCCGCGCAGCACATCGGGAAAGACGATGTTGGACAGCGAAGGGATGACGAAAGCGACGAGGCGCGAACCGGTGGAGGCCAGCGTTCCGGCGATCCGGTTCGGCACATAGCCCAGCCGCTCGACGGCGGCCATCACCCGCTCCCGGGTCTTGCCTGAAAACGAGCCATGATTGCGCAGCACGCGCGACACCGTGCTCTCGCCGACGCCGGCCGCTTCTGCGACCTCTGCAAGGGTGACCGTCGCTTGGTGTTTGAATTCCATAGTCAATTTTGAACCCGACATGAGGCAGCTTCCGGCGCGAAGCGGTCAGACAACACCGTCGCTAGGCGGGCTTCATTTTTCACTACTTCAGGCAAGAAGCAAGATTTTTTTGGCAGCGCTGCCAAATTGCGGTTGGCAGCGCTGCCAAAATGAGTTAACCAGAATGGCAGCGCTGCCAAAAAAGGCTCAGCGTACCGCGGGAGGACCTGTCGGAGACCGCGGCAACGATCGGAGGAGAGAATCATGACGCTGCATACAGAGGCGCCAATCGCTGGCGCATATCCCGCAGAGGCGACGGAAGACCGGGCCTATGGCAAGGTATTCTGGCGCATCGTGCCGTTTTTGATGTTGTGTTACGTCGTCGCTTATCTCGACCGCGTCAATGTCGGCTTCGCCAAGCTGCAGATGTCGAGCGAGCTCGGCCTCTCGGAAGCTGCCTATGGCATCGGCGCCGGTATTTTCTTCATCGGCTATTTTCTGTTTGAAGTGCCGAGCAATATTATCATGAACAAGGTCGGCGCGCGGGTCTGGATCGCCCGCATCATGATCACCTGGGGCGTCATCTCCGCCGCCTTCATGTTCACCTCTTCGGAAACCGTCTTCTATGTCCTGCGTTTCCTGCTGGGCGTGGCCGAGGCAGGATTTTTCCCCGGCATCATTTTATATCTGACATCCTGGTATCCGGCGCATCGCCGCGCCAAGATCATCACCACCTTCATGTCCGCAATCCCGGTATCCGCCATTTTCGGCAATCCGCTTTCCGGCCTTCTGATGGACGGCTTTCACGGAACGCACGGGCTTTCCGGCTGGCAATGGATGTTCCTGATCGAAGCCGTTCCGGCCATTCTTTTCGGCATCGCGACGTTCTTTTATCTTGATGATAGGATCGCTGACGCGACGTGGCTGGACGATGAGGAAAAGCGGGTGCTGACGGCCAATATTGAAGCGGAGAATCAAGCCAAGACAGCAAGCCCGCACAGCATCTCGGGCACGCTGACCGACCGTCGCGTCTGGCTGATGTGCCTGATTTATTTCTGCTTCGTGCTCGGGCAATATGGCCTGAATTTCTGGATGCCGACCATCGTGAAGGCGTCGGGCGTCAGCGGAAATCTCAACATCGGCCTCATCTCCGCCATTCCCTATATCTGCACATTCGTCGCCATGTTGGCGCTCGGGCGTTCTGCCGACAGGCTGCGCGAACGCCGGTGGCACCTCGTCGTTCCGGCTCTCATCGCCGCCGGCGGCTTCGTTGCCGCAACGATCGCGACGAGCACGACGGTGTCGATCATCTGCCTCTCGCTGGCCGCTGCGGGCGCCATCAGCTGCGCACCGCTCTTCTGGTCGCTTCCGACCGCTTTCCTCGCGGGCACGGGCGCTGCGGCCGGCATCGCCTGGATCAATTCGGTCGGCAATCTCGCCGGGTTCCTCGGACCGTTTCTAGTCGGCTATCTGAAGGACTTCACCGGTACCAACAGCGCCGGCATGTATCTGCTGGCGGCCGCACTGGTCATCGGCTCGCTGGCCGTGTTGACGGTCCCGGCGAAAACCGTCAATCGCTAAACCACAGCCCCTCCGGGACGGATTCCGGGGGGGGGCACGGATCTTTCCTCACGAGACTGGAGAACCTCCTCATGACACCGCTTGCTGAAAACCCGGGCCTTGCCGTCGTCGTGGCCGTTATCGGTCTTGGGTCCATGGGGCTGGGAATGGCCCGGTCGATGAAGCGCGCAGGTCTCGACGTCGTTGGATATGACATAACCCCGGCAGCGGTGGACCGTTTCGTCGCCGAAGGCGGGCGAGGCGCGGCGACCCCAGCCGACGCCGCCAAGGACGCCGACATCGTCGTCTCCGTGGTGGTCAACGGCGCACAGACCGAGACCGTGCTGTTCGGACCGCAGGGCGCTGCGGATACAATGAAGCCTGGCGCCGTCTTCATCTCGTCGGCAACCATGGATCCAGCCATCGCGCGCGATCTCGCGGGGCGGACGGAGGCCCTCGGCCTGCACTATCTCGACGCGCCGATTTCAGGTGGCGCGGCCAAGGCCGCGCTTGGCGAGCTGACGATCATGGCTTCCGGCTCCGGCCGAGCTTTCGATACGGCGCGCCCCGCCCTCGACGCCATGGCCGGCAAGGTCTACGAGCTCGGCGATGCCGCCGGAACGGGCGCTGCGTTCAAGATGATCAACCAGCTTCTCGCCGGCGTGCACATCGCAGCCGCATGCGAGGCGATAAGCTTTGCCGCCAAGCAGGGCCTCGACCTTGACAAGGTCTATGAAGTCATCACCGCCTCGGCCGGCAATTCCTGGATGTTCGAGAATCGTATCCCGCACGTGCTGGCCGGAGACTATACGCCGCTCAGCAGCATCGAGATTTTCGTCAAGGATCTCGGCATCGTCCAGGATATGGCCCGTTCAGAGCGTTATCCGGCACCGCTTGCGGCAGCGGCCCTGCAGATGTACCTGGCGGCCGCCGGAGCCGGCATGGGCCGTGACGACGATTCCTCGCTCGCACGCCTCTACGCGCAGCTTTCCGGCGCGCAATTGCCCGGCCCGGCCAAAGAACCGCAGAGCCGCTAAGGAACATCGACATGCCCGCTTTCGCCGCCAACCTGACGATGATGTTCAACGAATGGGAATTCCTCGACCGCTTCGACGCCGCAGCCGATGCGGGATTTTCCGCCGTCGAATATCTCTTCCCCTACGAGGCTGCACCGGAGGCCATTGCCGAACGGCTTGCCCGCAACAATCTGCGGCAGGCTTTGTTCAATCTGCCGCCGGGCGACTGGGGTGCGGGCGAGCGCGGCATCGCGGCTCTTCCCGGACGGTTCGACGACCTCAAAGCGGATGTCGAGCGGGCATTGGACTATGCGGCGGCGACGGGCGTCGGGCGATTGCACCTGATGGCGGGTATCGCCGACCCTCGTGATCAGGAGGCCGCCGCCGCCTACCGGCGCTCCGTCGCCTACACTGCCGGCCGGCTTGCGGAAAACGGCATCGATCTCCTGCTGGAGCCGATCAACGGGCGCAACATGCCGGGATACTTCCTCAACGACTTCGCCGCGGCCGAGCGGTTGATCGCCGAATCCGACCTGCCGAACCTGAAGCTGCAATTCGACATCTATCACCGTCAGATCCTCCATGGCGACATCACGATGGCATTGCGGCGCCTGCTGCCGATCACCGGCCACATCCAGATCGCCAGCGTGCCGTCACGCAACGAGCCGGACGGGGAAGAGCTGAACTATCCCTATCTGTTCGGCGAAATCGACCGGCTGGGTTACGACGGTTTCATCGGCTGCGAATATATCCCGCGCGGCCAGACGCTAGACGGCCTTGGCTGGTTCAAACCTTTTGCACGGAGCTAGACGATGGCTATATCGCTTGGATCGATCGCTGACGACTATACGGGCGCGTCCGACCTCGCCAACACGCTGACGAAGAACGGCCTGCGCACGGTGCAGACGGTCGGCATTCCCGATCCGTCGCTCGCGCTGCCGGATGTCGATGCTGTGGTCGTTTCGCTGAAAATCCGCTCCGTTCCGGCTTCGGAGGCCGTGAACGCTGCGACCGAGGCTGAGCGCTGGCTGCGCCAGCAGGGCGCGGGCCATGTGCTTTACAAGATCTGCTCGACCTTCGATTCCACCGATGCCGGCAATATCGGCCCCGTCACCGAGGCCTTGAGCGAGGCTGCGGGCGGCGGCGGCGTGCTGGTTACACCGGCCTTTCCGGAAACTGGGCGCACCGTCTATCTCGGCCATCTCTTCGTCGGCGGCCAGCCATTGAACGAAAGCCCGCTCAAGGACCATCCGCTGAACCCGATGCACGACGCCAATCTCGTGCGCATTCTCGCCCGGCAATCGCGCGGCGCCGTCGGACTGATCGATCTGGCTGCCATCGCGGCCGGACCGGCCGCCGTCAAGGTGAAGCTCGACGCGTTGTCCACGACGGGCGTGACCATGGCTATCGCCGACGCGATTTTCGAACGGGATCTGGAAACGCTGGGCGAGATCGCGCTGGAGACGCCGGTTTCCACCGGTGCGTCCGGCCTCGGCCTCGGCCTTGCCCGCGCACTTGTGCGTTCCGGCCGGATATCCGCCAGCGCGACAGGTGAAGACGCCATTCGCCCCGTAGGCGGGCTTTCAGCGATCATTTCCGGCAGCTGTTCGAAGGCGACGCTGCGCCAGCTCGACGTCGCCGAGCGATTGATGCCCGTGCTGCGGCTTGATCCGGAGCGGCTGCTGGCCGCCGGTCCGGATGAGATCGCCGCGGCGATTTCATGGGCCGGCGACCGCATTTCTGCCGGCCCGGTCGTGGTCGCCGCGAGTGCGGCGCCCGGAACCGTCTCCCGGCTGCAATCGCAATATGGGCGGGAGGCCTCCGGCCACGCGATCGAGACCGCCACATCGATCATCGCCGCCGAACTAGTGGAGAGAGGCGTGCGGCGCCTCGTGGTCGCAGGCGGCGAGACCTCGGGAGCCGCAGTCGACAGGCTCGCCATCCCGGCATTTCTGATCGGCCCCGAAATTGCTCCCGGCGTGCCGGTGCTGCGTACGGTCGGCAATACGCAGGGCGATATGCTGCTGGCGTTGAAATCAGGAAATTTCGGCGGCGAAGATTTCTTCACTGCTGCGCTGGCGATGATGCGGTGACAAGGTTTGCGAAAGGCTCGGTCCTCCAGCATAAGATGCGGCGGCCGGTGATCGCAAAGCCATAAGATACTGCCTGAACCACGGCCTTCAGACGATCTTCCCGCCGGCGCTCCGGCAGACTGGCGGGCAGGACATGAAGGACGGTCTATGCAAACACGTCAAATCGAAATCGCCGCGTTCAGGCCCGACCATCTGGGCGCCGCCGTCGCGCTCGCCCGACAGGCCGGCTGGCCGCATCGGGTGGAAGACTGGCAGATGGCCCTCGCCTTGAGCGAGGGGATGGTCGCAATCGAAGACGACAGGGTGGTCGGCACCGTGCTCGTCACGCCATACAAGCAAGATTGCGCGACCATCAACATGGTCATCGTCGACGAAACCATGCGCGGGCGCGGTCTCGGCCGCAGCCTGATGGACGCCGCGCTGCAGATCGCAGGCGACCGGCCGCTAAGGCTGGTCGCGACGACGGCCGGCCTGCCGCTCTACCAAAAGCTTGGTTTTCATGAAACCGGAACCGTGCTGCAGCACCAAGGCCTAGCCGGAGAATTCCCTGCGCCGGCCGGCACGGACGTCGCCATCGCCGACGATCTCCCGGCCATCATGGCGCTTGATCGCCTTGCCTTCGGCGCCGACCGCGAAAACCTGCTCTCCTATCTCGCCAAGGTCGGCGAATTCGCCGTCATTCGCCGCGGGGGCGGCGTTTCAGGCTTTGCCTGCCTGCGTGCCTTCGGGCGCGGCGAGGTGATCGGACCCGTGGTTGCCGCGGACATCGAGGACGCCAGGAAACTCATCGAACATCACATCGCGAGACGGCCAGGACGCTTTCTCAGGGTGGATACCACGGCCGCGGCCGGACTCTCCCCATGGCTCGCCGAACATGGCTTCGCCCATGTCGGCGGCGGCATCGCGATGAAAAAGCCATCGGTCGGCTACGCCGCCGCCCCTGCTGCCACCACCTTCGCGCTTGCCAGCCAGGCGCTCGGCTGATCGGAGACCCCATGTACGCCAACTCGCTCATCGAACTCGACCGCGCCCATCTCATCCATCCGGTGGCCTCCTACCGCAGTCACGAGAAGCATGGCGTGCGCGTGCTGGCCTCGGCCAAGGGCGCAACCGTCACCGATGCCTCCGGCAAACAGCTGATCGACGGCTTCGCCGGCCTCTGGTGCGTCAATGCCGGTTACGGCCACGAGAGCATCGTCGAGGCAGCGGCCCGGCAGATGCGGGAGCTTCCCTATGCAACGGCCTATTTCGGTCTCGGCTCCGAGCCGGCGATCCGGCTTGCCTCAGAACTCGCCGACCGGGCGCCGGGCGATCTCAACCATGTCTATTTCACGCTCGGCGGCTCCGACGCGGTGGACAGCACGATCCGGTTCATCCGTTACTACTGGAATGCCCGTGGACGGCCGGAACGCGATCAGTTCATCTCGGTCGAACAGGGTTATCACGGCTCCTCGACGGTCGGTGCGGGCTTGACCGCCTTGCCTGCCTTCCATGCCGGTTTTGGCATCCCCTTCGACTGGCAGCATAAAATTCCGTCTCATTACGCCTACCGCAACCCTGTCGGCGATGATCCGCAGGCAATCATCGAAGCCTCCCTCGCGGCGCTGAAAAGCAAGGTCGAGGCGATCGGGCCGGAGCGCGTCGCCGCCTTCTATGCGGAACCGATCCAAGGTTCGGGCGGTGTCCTCGTGCCGCCGAAAGGCTGGCTGAAGGCGATGCGCGAATTCTGCCGCGCCCACGACATCCTTTTCGTCGCGGATGAGGTAATCACCGGCTTTGGCCGCACCGGACCGCTGTTTGCCTGCAGCGAGGAAGAGGTCGTGCCGGATTTCATGACGACCGCCAAGGGCCTCACCTCCGGCTACGTCCCGATGGGCGCCGTCTTCATGGCCGATCACATCTATGAAACGATTGCCGAGGGGGCGGGCGCCACCGCTATCGGTCACGGCTACACCTATTCGGCCCATCCCGTCAGCGCCGCCGTCGGCCTCGAAGTCTTGAGGCTTTACGAAAACGGCCTGCTCGACAATGGCGTCAGGGCCGGCGCGCGGCTGATGCAGGGCCTCCAATCGCTGAGAGATCACCCGCTCGTGGGCGATGTTCGCGGCCGCGGCATGCTCGCCGCCGTCGAGCTCGTCGTCGACAAAATCAACAAGACGCCTCTGCCGGCATCCGCCGAACCCGCCCGCCGGATCTTCGATCGCGCCTGGGAAAATGGCCTCGTCATCCGCGCCTTCGGCAACGGCGTCCTCGGGTATGCGCCGCCGCTATGCTGCACCGAAACGGAAATCGATGCGATCGTCGAGCGCACGCGCATCACGCTGAACGAGACGCTTGAGGACCCGGATGTGCGCCGGGCGCTGCAGGCCTGAGAATACCGCGAAACGGTCAGATTCAGTATTTTGTGCCGCTGCATGGCGTCTTTTCGGAGACTCCGGCGCGGTGCAGGTGACAAACTGAAATCGACAAAAGGCCCGGATCCCAACGAATGGGCCTTCCATACAAGAGCGGGACGATGATCCCGCCGGGAACAGAATATTCTTCTTTGAGAAGCGTGCTCCCATCGGAGCCGAACACTGGGGAATTCGCGTGAGCAAGAGCCTTCCGGAATTCAAGTATCTGACCTTCGACGTCGTCGGCACACTCATCGATTTCGAGGGCGGCCTCAAGAGCTGTTTCGCCGAGATCGCGGCCGAACAGGGAAATGAAATCGATGGCGAACGCGCTCTCAGCCTCTATCGCGACGCCCGCTATTCCGACGACGCCGACCTCTTTCCCGACGACCTCGTGCGCGTCTACCTTGCGATCGCGCCGAAGCTCGGCCTGCCCGCCGATCGCAAATATGGCGAGCGGCTGCGGGACTCGGCGAAAAACTGGAAGGGTTTCGCAGACAGCGCCGCAGCCCTGGCAAGGCTGGGGAAAAACTACCGGCTCGTTGCGATGACCAATGCCCGCCGCTGGGCCTTCGCCTTCTTCGAGAAGGAGCTCGGCAATCCCTTCCATGCCGCCTTCACTGCCGACGATACTGGGACCGAGAAACCCGACCCCGCCTTCTTCGAAACGGTCTTCGCCTACATCGCATCGGAAGGGCATTCGAAGGATGACATCCTGCATGTCGCCCAGAGCCAGTATCACGATATCGGGATTTCCAGGAAACTCGGACTGACCAATTGCTGGATTGAGCGGCGGCACGCTGAGAAGGGTTACGGCGGCACGATCGAACCAGCCGAGTTCACGACGCCCGACTATCATTTCACGTCCATGGCCGGCCTTGCCGATGCCGTGGCCGCCGCGCGCGCCTGACTTTTAAACCGGATCGGGCTCGCCCTGCACGGCCGCCCGCCACAGAAGAAAAGGGGAATGAGATGAACGACAAGATCACCAATTGGACCAGATCCGACGACGCCATGGTCGAAACCGCCATCCGTCGTGGCGCCACCCGCCGCGAGCTGCTGCATATGATGCTCGCGGGAGGCGTGGCCATGTCCGCCGGCGGGCTCGTGCTCGGTCGCGCCGGCAAGGCGCTCGCCGCCACGCCCGTTTCCGGCGGTGCGCTGAAGGCGGCCGGCTGGTCGTCCTCCACGGCCGATACGCTCGACCCCGCCAAGGCATCGCTCTCCACCGACTATGTCCGCTGCTGCGCCTTCTACAACCGTCTCACCTATATCCAGTCGGACGGTACGCCGCGGATGGAACTCGCCGAATCTATCGAAAGCGGCGATGCGAAAGTCTGGACGATCAAGCTGCGCAGCGGCGTAACCTTCCATGACGGCAAGCCGCTCACTGCCGACGATGTAGTCTTCTCGATGAAGCGCCATCTCGACCCGGCGGTCGGCTCCAAGGTCGCCAAGATTGCCAAGCAAATGACAAGCTTCAAAGCGGTCGACAAACTGACCGTCGAGATTACCCTGGAAAACCCCAATGCCGATCTGCCGACGATTCTCGGCATGCACCACTTTATGATCGTTGCCGACGGCACAACCGATTTTTCCAAGGGCAATGGCACCGGCGCCTTCGTGCGGGAAGTTTTTGAGCCTGGCGTCCGCTCGATCGGGCTGAAGAACAAAAACTACTGGAAGACCAACCACCCGAACGTTGATTCTTTTGAGTTCTTTGCCATCAGCGAGGACAATGCGCGCATTAATGCGCTGCTCTCGGGTGACATTCACCTCGCCGCAGCCATCAATCCACGATCCGTGCGTCTGATGGACGGCAAAGACGGCTTCTTCCTCAACAAAACGACGTCCGGCAATTACACGAATCTGAATGTCCGCCTGGACATGTCTCCCGGCGACAAGAAGGGCTTCGTGGAGGGCATGAAATATCTGATCAACCGCGAGCAGATTCAGAAATCGGCCTTGCGAGGCTTCGCCGAAATCGGCAATGACCAGCCGATCTCGCCGGCCAATTTCTATTACAATGCCGACCTGAAGCCGAAGGCATTCGATCCGGAAAAAGCGAAGTTCCTATTCGAGAAGGCAGGCCTTCTCGGCCAGTCGATCCCTGTTATTGCCTCCGACGCAGCCAATTCCGCAATCGACATGGCGATGATCGTCCAGGCTGCCGGCGCCGAAATCGGCATGAAGCTCGACGTGCAGCGCGTACCGTCCGACGGCTACTGGGACAATTACTGGCTCAAAGCGCCGATTCATTTCGGCAATATCAATCCGCGTCCGACACCCGACATATTGTTCTCGCTTCTCTATGCGTCTGACGCGCCTTGGAACGAGAGCCAGTACAAGTCAGAGAAGTTCGATCGGATGCTGATCGAGGCCCGCGGCTCGCTCGATCAGGCCAAGCGCCGGGAGATCTACAACGAAATGCAAGTCATGGTGTCGGAAGAAGCCGGCACGATCATACCGGCCTATCTCTCCAACGTCGATGCGGTGTCGTCCAAAGTCAAGGGGCTTGAATCCAACCCGCTCGGCGGAATGATGGGCTATTCCTTCCCGGAATATATCTGGTTGGAATCCTGACGAGGCACCTGACCGGGAACAGGATTGTTCCCGGTCGTCCTCCCCTTTCGTGATAAGCTGTCGGACTTCGGCCGACGGGAGCATGAAGATGAACAATCCGGTCCTGTCCCTCATAGCAAGCAGGCTGCTGATCGCAGTCGTCACGCTGATTATTGTATCCTTCGCGGTGTTCTTCGCCACGACCATGCTTCCGGGCGATACGGCGTCCATCCTGCTCGGGCAAGCGGCGACGCCTGAAGCCGTCGAGGGACTGCGCAAGGCCATGCATCTCGACCAGCCGGCTTTGCTGCGCTTCGTCTACTGGATGATGGGGCTGTTGTCGGGCGACCTCGGTACTTCCTACGCCAACGATATGCCAATCGCTGACCTCATCGGCGGCCGCTTTGCAAACTCGATGAAGCTGGCGGGCATCACCGCCTTGTTTGCGGTGCCGATCGCGCTGACACTCGGCACCACGGCAGCGATGATGCGGGGGTCGCTCTATGACCGTGCAGTCACCGTGCTTACGATTGGCATAATATCGGTGCCGGAATTCATGATCGCGACGTCTGCCGTCCTGTTCTTTGCGGTCTATCTGCAGTGGCTTCCGGCAATCTCCCTGACGAATGAAGCGAAAACCTTCACCGATATGCTACGGGTCTATGCGATGCCGGTGATCACACTGACTTTCGGCGTATCGGCGCAGATGATCCGGATGACGCGGGCTGCCGTGGTTGAAACCCTGAACACGCCCTATGCCGAAATGGCGTTGCTGAAAGGCGCCTCACGCAGTCGCATTGTTTTGAAGCATGCATTGCCGAATGCGCTCGGCCCAATCATCAATGCGGTTGCGCTCTCGCTTTCATATCTGCTCGGCGGCGTCATCATCGTCGAAACGATCTTCAACTATCCCGGAATTGCCAAGCTCATGGTCGATGCGGTCGCAACGCGCGACCTGCCGCTCATCCAGACCTGCGCGATGATCTTCTGCGTCGGCTACCTCATCCTCATTACGCTTGCCGACATTGTTGCCATTCTTTCCAATCCGAGGCTGCGATGACATCCCATATCGAACAACGGCCCGCTGTGGCCCGCCGGCTTGGCTACCGCTTCAATCTCGTTGGCATCCTAGGACTTGCCATCATCCTGTTCTGGGGCTGCATCGCGATTTTCGCGCACTCGCTCATCCCCTACCCCGTGGGCGAAATCGTCGATTACGACTATTTCGGGCCGATATCCCAGCAGTTTTGGATGGGATCGGATTATCTCGGCCGTGATGTCTTCTCGCGCATCCTGATGGGCGCGCGCTACACGGTCGGCATCTCTCTCGCGGCAGTGACGATCGCCTGCTTCAGCGGCGTCGTACTCGGCATGATCGCGGCCGTCGCCGGTGGTTGGCTCGACACCTTGCTCTCCCGTTTCCTCGATGCCATGAATTCCATTCCGTCCAAGCTCTTCGGCCTGGTCGTGGTTGCAGCCGTCGGATCGTCGATCCCAGTGCTGATCCTGACGCTTTCGGTGATTTATATCCCGGGCTCCTATCGTTTCGCTCGGGCGCTCGCCGTCAACGTCAATTCCATGGACTTCATCACTGTCGCCCGCATCCGCGGTGAAAGCACCCTATATCTGATCCGCTCGGAAATTCTGCCCAATATCGTAGGTCCCGTACTTGCCGATCTCGGGCTCCGCTTCGTCTTCATCGTTCTCCTGCTCTCCGGCCTTTCCTTCCTTGGACTGGGCGTGCAGCCACCGTATGCGGACTGGGGTGCGCTCGTGCGTGAAAACATCGGCGGCCTGCCATTCGGGGCTCCCGCCGTCATGTTCCCATCGCTTGCCATCGCAAGCCTCACAATCAGCGTGAACCTGCTGATCGACAATCTGCCGCAGAAAATCCGGGATCGGAGCGAGTGATGACCAATCATGTCGAAATTCGTGACCTCCGGGTCGAAGCCACCACCGATTCCGGCCGACGCGTCGAGATCATCAAAGGTGTCAGCCTCGACATTGCCGAGGGTGAGATCGTCGCGCTGATCGGCGAGAGCGGCTCCGGCAAGACGACGATCGCGCTGACCCTCATGGGTCATACCCGCCCGGGCTGTCGCATCTCCGGCGGCACTGTGTCGGTCGCCGGCAAGGATATGGTGGCGCTGAGCGAAAAGCAGCGGGCCAAACTACGCGGCACCCAGGTTGCTTACGTGCCGCAATCGGCCGCCGCCGCGTTCAACCCGGCCACATCGATCATGGATCAGGTGATCGAAGTCACGCGCATTCATCAGCTGATGTCGCCGGAAGATGCGCGTGCCAGGGCCATCGAACTCTTCCGGGCGCTGTCCCTGCCCGAACCGGAAACGATCGGCAGCCGTTATCCGCACCAGGTTTCCGGCGGTCAGCTGCAGCGTCTGGCAGCCGCCATGGCGCTGATAGGCAACCCGACACTTGTCATCTTCGACGAGCCGACGACGGCGCTCGATGTAACGACCCAGATCGAAGTGCTGCGTGCTTTCAAATCGGTCATGAAGAAGGGCGGCATATCCGGCGTCTACGTCTCCCACGACCTTGCTGTCGTCGCACAGATCGCCGACCGCATCGTGGTGTTGAAAGGCGGGGAGACCCAGGAAACCGGCACCACCGAAGAAATCCTCAACAATGCCAAGCATCCCTATACCCGCCAATTGCTTGCAGCCTTCGAGCCGAAACCGCGCGGCGCGGCAGGCCTTGCCGAGAGTGCGACGGCGCCGCTCCTGAAGATCGAGGACGTCGTTGCGGGTTATGGGCAGCGCCAGGCCGACGGCCTTCCTCTCGTACGCGCGGTCGAGCATGTGAGCCTGACAGTGGAAAAGGGGCGCAACCTCGGCATCATCGGCGAATCCGGTTGCGGCAAGTCGACGCTCGCCCGCACCATTGCAGGCATTCTGCCGGCCGCAGTCGGCAAGATCGTCTTCGACGGCACGGAACTGCGCCGCAATGCGCGCGAGCGTTCACGCGATCAGCTGCGCGAGATGCAGATCGTTTTCCAATATGCCGACACTGCGCTCAATCCGGCAAAATCGGTGGAGGACATCCTCGCCAGGCCTCTGGTTTTTTACCACCGCATGGATCGACAGGCGCGAAACACCAGGATCGATCAACTGCTCGACATGGTGCACCTTCCCCGCAACCTGCGCCACCGCCGGCCGGGAGAACTCTCGGGCGGACAGAAGCAGCGCGTCAACTTCGCCCGGGCGCTTGCCGCCGATCCGAAGCTGATCCTTTGCGACGAGATCACCTCGGCGCTTGACACCGTTGTCGCTGCCGCCGTCATCGACCTGCTCAAGGAGTTGCAGCGCGAACTCGGCCTCTCCTACATCTTCATCAGCCACGACCTGTCGGTGGTGGAGGCGATCTGCGACGAGATCGTCGTGATGTATGGCGGCCGAAAGGTCGAGGAAATCACCCCTTCACGCGTGAAGGCGCCACAGCATCCCTATTCGCAACTGCTCTTCTCCTCCGTGCCGACGCTCGACCCGGCCTGGCTCGACGGGCTCAGGCAGGATCCGGAACTCGTGCGGGCCTATTGCCGGCACTGAGTACCGGTTCCACTTGCGAAATTTCTTGGCTCGGATTTGCCTCAAGAATTTTGCAGTCGTTCTATGCGTTACTGATCTGCCTACCTCGAAGCCATAAGCGAGGCGCTTGCCCGATCAAGCGCGCACCGGGTCGGGTCGTGCTGGAAAGCCGCGACCCCACAGCAGATCAGCAGCAAGTGGCAGCCAACATGGCTCCGGAAGGCAAGGATGAGATTTTGTCGCAAGTCCTTCCCACCAATAGGAAGCTCTTAGTTATAGGGGGAACAACCTGCGACAGAGAGAACGCTATCCACCCAGCACTGACGAGGGACGCGAAACCACTATGCCATTTTGCTGAAACAGCTCTAATGCGGAAACAGCGTGGTCAGCGGCATGTGGGCTTTGATGATCGGCGATTTCAGGACGACGAAGCTGAAATATTTGTCGATGCCGACATCCATATCGGTGAGGCGCTCCATGATCGTCTGGTATTCGTCGATGCCGGCGGTGACGAATTTCAAGAGATAATCATAGCCGCCGGAAACCAGATGGCATTCGATCACCTGATCAACCTTCTCGATCGCCGCGAGGAAACGGGCGAAGTCGATTTGCCGATGGTTTTTCAGCGTAATCTCGGTGAACACGGTGAGCGTCTGACCGAGCTTGCTGACATTGATCTGAGCCGAATAGCCTTCGATATAGCCTTCGGATTGCAGCTTCTTCACCCGCATCAGGCAGGGGCTCGGCGACAGGTTGACCAGTTCGGCGAGTTCCACATTGGTGACGCGGCCATTCTTCTGCAGTTCGTAGAGGATTTTTATGTCGATCCGATCGAGTTTCATCACGCGCCTTCGTGTGCTTGAGATCGCCAACGACGCAGCAGATTATGCTGCGGCTTTCCAACACCGAGCTTAACATATACCAAGGCGGTGTCGATCAGATTGCGGGGCATCGCGAAGCACAAATGGCTGCCGGGCACCCCGCAAGACAGAATCTTCTGCTGCCGCCGGTCGATCTCCGGCAAAGGCGCGGCTGCGGATCCGTTAGACTAGCCCTGAACCGGAGACCATGCCATGCCCGCACCGCTCACGCGCGTCGACACCACATCACAGCTACCTGCTGCCGCCGATGCGGTGGTGATCGGCGGCGGCATCGTCGGCGTTTTCGCAGCCTATTACCTCGCCCGGCGCGGATTGAGGGTCGCCCTGGTCGAGAAGGGCCTGATCGGGGCGGAACAATCGAGCCGCAACTGGGGCTGGTGCCGGCAGCAGAACCGCGACGCCCGGGAATTGCCGATGTCGACGAAGAGCCTCGATCTGTGGGAGCAATTCGCGACCGAAACCGGGGAGGACACCGGCTTCCGCCGCTGCGGTCTGTTCTATCTCAGCAACAGCGACGAGGAGCTCTCCGGTTGGGCCCGCTGGGGCGAGTTCGCACGGTCGGTCGGCGTCACGACGCATATGCTGAGCAGCGCCGAGGCAACCGAACGCGGGCGCGCGACCGGCGCCGCGTGGAAGGGCGGGGTGTTTTCACCGACCGACGGCACCGCCGACCCGGCAAATGCCGCGCCGGCCGTCGCGCGCGCGATCGTCAAGCTCGGCGGCACGGTGCATCAATCCTGTGCGGCCCGCGGCGTTGACATCGAAGGCGGCAGGCTTGCGGGCGTCGTCACCGAGCATGGCACGATCCGGACAAAGGTCGCGATCCTGGCGGGTGGCGCCTGGGCTTCCTCCTTCTGCCGGCAGCTTGGCATTCGTTTCCCACAAGCCTCGATCCGTTCGTCGATCCTTTCTGTGTCACCAGGTGCGAGCGGCCTGCCGGATGCGCTGCATACATCGGCGGTTTCCGTGACGCGTCGCGGCGATGGCGGTTACACTTTGGCGATCAGCGGCCGCGGCCGCATCGATCCCACTGCACAGCAGTTCCGTTTCGCGCCCCAATTCCTGCCGATGTTCGCCCGGCGCTGGCGGAGCCTCGCGCCCGGCGGATTGGAGGGAATTCGTTCCGGCCATGAATCCCTGGCGCGCTGGCGGCTCGACAGCCAGACGCCGATGGAGCGCATGCGCATCCTCGACCCGGCGGTCGACGCGGCCACCATTGCCCTGACACATGCGCGGGCGCTCGAGCTTCTGCCTGCCTTGAAGGATACCGGCATCAGTGCAGCCTGGGCGGGTTATATCGACAGCACGCCCGACGGCGTGCCTGGGATCGGTGCGATCGCAACCCTCCCCGGCTTCATCCTCGCTGCGGGCTTCAGCGGTCATGGCTTCGGCATCGGGCCCGGCGCCGGTCATCTGATTGCCGACATCGTCACCGGCGATGAGCCGATCGTCGATCCGCGGCCCTACCATCCCAGCCGCTTCGCGGCGTCCGCCTGGGGCAAAGTCGCCGATTTCTAAAGAGGCACGCCCCAGGGGAAAGACATAGACGCCGTTTAGGA
The DNA here is from genome assembly GCF_019793465.1 of Rhizobium croatiense. Lineage (GTDB taxonomy): Bacteria > Pseudomonadota > Alphaproteobacteria > Rhizobiales > Rhizobiaceae > Rhizobium > Rhizobium croatiense. The sequence continues at coordinate 189,293 of NZ_JAILYJ010000001.1, forward strand.
GGCCAGGGCGATCCGCTGGTTGTCGGCCGTTGACGCCCTGCGGCTGTCAGCGGTCTGAAAGCGGGAGATGCGCTCGTTCAGCAGTTCCACCTGCTGCCGCAACCGGTGAATTTCGGCGGTGTTTTCCTCGACCATGGCGGCATTATGCTGGGTGATATGCTCGATGTCACGAACGGCGTTGTTGACCTCGTCGATCCCCTTGTACTGGGTGCTCGTGGCCGTCGAAATGACCTGCACCAGCCCGTTGATCGAGGTGAAGTGCTCCATGATCGCCGCCAGCGCCTCGCCGGTCTCCTCGACGAGCGTGACGCCGGTGCCGACCTGCGATGCGCTGTTGGAGATAAGACCCTTGATCTCGCGCGCAGCGGTGGCGCAACGCTGTGCGAGCTCGCGCACCTCCTGTGCGACAACGGCAAAGCCCCTGCCCGCCTCTCCAGCCCGCGCCGCCTCGACGCCGGCATTGAGTGCGAGAAGATTGGTCTGGAAGGCGATCTCGTCGATCACGCCGATGATGCTGGTGACCTTGTCCGACGACCGGTTGATGGCGTCCATGGCGTCGACCGCCTTGGCGACGACGGCCGCTGAATGCTCCGCCTGCCGGTGCGCCTCGGCGACGGAAACCGATGTCTGGCGCGCATTCTCCGCCGTCGTACGGACGCTGGCGGTCAGCTCGCCGAGCACGCGCGAACTGTCTTCGAGAGCGGCCGCCTGCTGTTCCGTGCGCCGCGCCAGGTCGTCGGCCGCGCCCGAAAGATTGGTGCTGCCCTCGGCGATTTCATAGGTGGTGTTGCGGACCTCGGCGAGGGTGCGGCGCAACGCATCGATCGCCTGGTTGTAGGTCCTGGCCATCGCGACATAATCGGCGGCCAGCTCTTCGCTCATCACGGCAGCGAGGTTGCCGTCGGCGAGTTTGCCGAGCATGTCGGAGAGGGCGTCCAGGGCCTCGCTCTGCTCGGCTTCGATGCGTGCCTGCTCGGCTGCGCGGCTGGCCTGTTCCTGTTCGTCCCGCGCCCTGTTCGCTTCAGCGACCTCTTCGAGCCTCGTCTTTTCGAGCGCTTGGTCGCGGAAGACCGTCACGGAGCGGATCATATCGCCGATTTCATCGCCGCGCTTGCCATCGCCGATCGGAACGTTGAGATCGCCGGCGGCAAGTCTCGTCATCGTCTGGGTGATCCGCTTCAGCGGTCCGCGCAGCGTCTCGATCAGCATCAGTCCGCCGATGATGGCAAGCACCGTGCCGGCAATCATGGCCGAGAGCGACATGGTGGCCGAGCGCTGGCTGATTTCCTTGCCGCTCTCCTGCGCCGTGCTGACGAACTGTTCGAGCGTGTGGCTAGCGGCCGCCACCAGCTCGGTCGCTGCCTGCTTGTTGCCCTGCCATTGATCCGCGATCGATATCAGTGCCGAGGTCCCCTTTTCGATCAAGGCAAGGGAAGGCTCGATCTTCTTGGCAAGATCCTTCAAAGCGGCGTTCTTGCCGCTCAAGGGCTCGAGCTTTGCAGCGCTTTCGCGCAAGGCCTTCAGATCCACCAGAACCGCATCGCGCGATTCGGCATCGACCCGCCTGTTCAGTTCGCTCAGGTGCAGTCGCAGATCGTCGATCGATTTGAACGCGGCATTGACGATCGCCACCATCGAGCGAAGCGTTGCTATGCTCGCATCCATGCCGGCAAAGCGCTCGATCGCTGTATCCGCATTGCCGGAAGCAAGCTTTGCAAACTGCTCCTCGAAACGCTGCAGATCCTGGTCGACGGGAGCATAACCGTCGAGCGACAGATTGACGCTGTCCTTCGCCATCGCGGCAAGCTTGTCCAGAACCGGCTTCAGCGGGGCGATCTGGCTTTTCGCCTTGTCGGAGCCAAGCGCCTCACCCTCGCCGACTTCCTTGACGAGCGGCGGCAGAAGGCTGCCGATGGCCTGGGCAAGCTTCTGAGGGTCGGCTGCGGCTGCGGTCGCCTTGCGCAATTTCGCAATGCGTCCCGCGAGATTTTTGTAGGCCGAGGCGTCGAGAAGAAGCGCCCGGACGAAGGCCTCCTTGCCGTTGGCCTGGTCCTGAAGCACGTCGAGCTGCTTGCGGGCGGTCTGGCTTTCCTTGAAAAGTTGCGCCACCGCCCCCTCGATCGCCAGTTCGGTATTGGCACGCTCCTGCGCTACCGCCCAGAGAGTGTCGGCACCGCCCTGCATCTTGCCGCCGAGTTCGCGCACGTCAGAAATCTGCTGTTTCTGGGCGGGATCGATCAACATGGCATCGAGTGTCGCCGCACCATTCTGCTGATCGGCGATGCTGGCGACCAGCCGATCGCGCGTGGCCGGTGTCGGAAGGTCGGTAAAGGCGGTCAGCGAGGATCGCAGCTGCTGAAAACTGGAAAGCGTATCGATCGTCTGCCGGGTCAGGGTCATCTGGCCATTCAGCGTACCAGCCGTGAAATAACCGAACAGGCCGATGCCCGCGATGAGGATGACGAGAGGCACCACGAAGAACAGGACCTTCGTCACGATCCGCATACGCTGCAACAGACGATCAATCAACGACATGAAAGGGTGGCCCCCGCCCAGGAAATTCGGCTCTTAACTCCGGCGCCCACCATGTAACGGCACGCTTATATGCGAATAGACCCGTTCCAGTCGGCGGCTGCGCCCGAGGCCATCACGATAGGCATAACTATTAAAAGAATGGTCAATGGTGTCGAGTTTGTTCGCGAGGATGACCGAAGGCATATTTTTTCTGCCTCTTCTGCCCCGATTTGCTGGCAACCTCGCCCTTTCCTCGACGTCATCCTCGGCCTTGTGCCGAGGATCTGCTGCCCTATCGACGGATAGCAGATGCTCGGGACAAGCCTGGACAAGCCCGAGCATGACGAAAGAGGGCTCTGTCAGCGGTCTTGAAGGCGGACTTTTGACGCCCTCGTCGGTTTCGGTCAGCCGATCGCCATCAGGCTGGCATTGCCGCCGGCAGCGGCGGTATTGATCGAGGTCGAGACCTCTTCCAGCAGCCAGTTCAGGCAATAGGCCTCAGGATCGCTGGCAAGTTCTTCGCTCGTGGCGGCCTGAACCAGGAGAAGCGGACCGGGCAAAGCCGCAATCCTATTGTTGACCGCTTGGACCCTGTCGCGATCCCCCTCGACGAGCGCGCCCGAGAAAGGCCCGTCTTTTTCCCAGTCCGAGGTCCAGGAAATGCGGCTGGCGACCGCCGCCGGAAGATCGGCGAGCAGCGATTTCGAGAGGGAACCGGCATCCACCGCGACATGATTGCCCGTTGCAAGGGCTGCGGCGATCTGGCGGTAGAGCCCGCTCTCCGTCTGCGGCACGAGCAGAATGCGGCCGCGCGGATGCAGCGCGTAAAGATTGCGCTCGCCGACCGGCCCGGTGAGCTCGCGTTCGAGCCCAAGTGCCGAGCGGCCGGCATAGCCGCGCGCCGCCTCCCCTTCGCCCGACAGGCCCTTCTTGTCGAGCCAGACGATGTAATCGCGAAGGGCAAGGTCCGTATGAACCGAATCCTGCTGCGGCGGCACCGGGGCGCGCTGCACCAGGCGGCCGATATAGAGCGGACCGCCTGCCTTCGGACCCGTTCCCGACAGGCCGCGGCCGCCGAACGGCTGGACGCCGACGACGGCGCCGATGATGTTGCGGTTGACGTAGAGGTTGCCGGCCTTGATGCGGCTCGTCACATGCGCGATGGTTTCGTCAAGCCGCGTGTGAAGTCCGAATGTGAGGCCGTAGCCCGAGGCATTGATGTCGTCGATCAGGCGGTCGAGCCCGTTTCTCTTGAAGCGGTAGACATGCAGGACCGGTCCGAAGACCTCCTTTGTCAGATCCGACAGCGACTTGATCTCGATGATCGTCGGCGGAACGAAAGTGCCCGCCGCAGCACTTGCGGGCAGCGCCAGCTGCTCCACCTTGCAGCCGGAGCCGCGCATCTGCTCGATATGCTGGTCGATCTCGGCCTTGGCGCCGTCGTTGATGACGGGGCCGACATCGACGCTCAGGCGATCGGTCCGGCCGACCGTCAGTTCACGGAAGGCGCCCTTCAACATGGCAAGCGTCCTGTCGGCGACATCGTCCTGAAGGCACAGGACCCTGAGCGCCGAGCAGCGCTGGCCGGCGCTGTCGAAAGCGGAGGCAATGACGTCGGCCACGACCTGCTCGGCCAATGCCGAGGAATCGACGATCATGCCGTTCTGACCGCCGGTTTCGGCGATCAGCGGGATCGGTTTGCCGCTCGACGACAGCCGTTCGGCCAGCTGCGCCTGGATCATGCGGGCGACCTCGGTCGAGCCGGTAAACATGACGCCAGCGGTTTCAGGAGCCCCGACCATGCCGGCGCCGAGCCGGCCGCTGCCGGGCACGAATTGCAGAGCGCCGACCGGCACGCCCGCCTCGTGGAGAATCTTGACGCTCTCCGAGGCGATGATCGGCGTCACGCCGGCGGGCTTGGCCAGCACGGGATTGCCGGCCACGAGGGCGGCGGCCACCTGTCCGGTGAAGATCGCCAGCGGGAAATTCCACGGGCTGATACAGACGATGGGCCCAAGCGGCGCGTGGGACGGCCCGAGGGTCTTGCGCGCCTGTTCGGCGTAATAGCGCAGGAAGTCGATCGCCTCACGCACTTCGCCGACGGCGTTGGCCGCCGATTTGCCGGCCTCGCGCATGACGATGCCCATCAGCGTCTTGATGCGGGCCTGCATGATGTCGGCCGCCCGCTCCAGGCAGGCCGCCCGCTCGGCCGGCGGCACGGCCGCCCATTGCGGTGCATAGGCGGCCGCCATCGCAACGATACGGGCCGCCTCCTCGACCTTCAGTTCGGTGACCGTGCCGACGACGTCGCGGCGATCGGCGGGATTAAGAACGTCGCGCGTCACCCCATCGGTGGAACCGTCGGCGAGGATCGGAAGCGCATGCCACGGGCTCGCGGCCGTGGAGGCGAGCGCCTGCGCCAGATCCGTCAGCGTCGCCTCGTTCGAGAGATCGAGCCCGTCCGAATTGGCGCGAGCATGGCCGTAGATCGCCTTCGGCGCAGCGATTTGCACATGAGGAGCGCCGACGACAGGCATGGCCGCAACGGTCTCGGCGGGATCGGCGATCAGCGCCTCGACCGAAACGTTCGGATCGGAGATGCGGTGCACGAAGGAGGAGTTGGCGCCGTTCTCGAGGAGGCGGCGCACCAGATAGGCGAGCAACGTCTCGTGGGTTCCGACTGGCGCATAGATGCGGCAGGGGCGGTCGAGCTTTTCCTTGCCGACGACCTCGTCATAGAGCGGTTCGCCCATGCCGTGCAGGCACTGGAACTCGTATTTGCCGACCGCGAAATCGGGACCGGCGAGATGATAGATCGCCGCCAGCGTCTGCGCATTGTGGGTCGCGAACTGCGGGAAAACCGCATCCGGCGCACCGAGCAGCTTGCGCGCGCAGGCGATATAGGCGACGTCGGTGTAGATCTTGCGGGTATAAACGGGATAGTCATCGAGGCCATCCAGCTGGGCGCGCTTGATTTCCGCATCCCAATAGGCGCCCTTGACGAGACGGACCATCATCCGGCGCCCGGACCGGCGGGCGAGATCGATAATGTAATCGAGCACGAAGGGGCAGCGCTTGCCATAGGCCTGCACGACGAAGCCAAGCCCGTTCCATCCGGCAAGCTCCGGCGCGAAGCAGAGCTCCTCGAGCAGATCGAGCGAAAGCTCCAGCCGATCGGCCTCCTCGGCATCGATGTTGAGGCCGATATCATGGGTCTTGGCGAGCACGGCGAGCGCCTTGACCTTGGGCAGCAATTCTCCCATTACGCGACCGGCCTGCGCCCTGACATAGCGGGGGTGCAGCGCCGAAAGCTTGATCGAAATGCCAGGGCCGTCATAGATGCCGCGTCCGTTCGAGGCCTTGCCGATGGCGTGGATCGCCTTTTCATAATCCTTGAAATAACGCTCGGCGTCGGCGGCCGTCGTCGCGGCCTCGCCGAGCATGTCGTAGGAATAGCGGAAGCCGCGCGCTTCGAGCGGCCGGGCGCGCTTCAGCGCCTCCTCGATCGTCTCGCCGGTGACGAACTGCTCGCCCATCATGCGCATCGCCATGTCGACGCCGCGGCGGATGACCGGTTCGCCGGCCCGCGCGATCAGCCGCGTCAGCGCTGCCGACAGGCTGCGGGCGTTGACCGTCGACGTCAGCTTGCCGGTGACGACGAGGCCCCAGGTGGCGGCGTTGACGAACATCGATTTGCCGCCGCCGATATGGGAGGTCCAGTTGCCCTCGGCGATCTTGTCGCGGATCAGCGCGTCGCGGGTGTCGGTATCGGGAATGCGCAACAGCGCTTCGGCAAGGCACATCAGCGCCACGCCTTCCTGGCTGGAAAGCGAATATTCCTGCACCAGCCCTTCGACGCCGGTGCCCTTGTGCTTGGCGCGCAAGGCTTCGATCAGCGTGCGAGCGGTGCTGCGGATGTCATAACGTTTCGCCTCGGAAACGCGCGCGGCCGCAACGAGGGGCGGCAGGCATTCGGTTTCCGGACGGCGATAGGCTGCCGTGATCGCCTGGCGAAGTTCCGATTGGGGCCGGATCGGCGGCGCAAAAGCGGCGAACGGCGCGCCGCCGGCAGGTTCTTTGGAGGATGCGGGGTCGGTCGCTGCGTTCAACATGGGAAATCCCTGATCAGTGAATGTTTCGTCTAACGGATAAATGGAACACCGGGCTCATCATCCCAGGTGGCATCGTCCGTGAAAATCGGGCCGGAATATTCCGTCTCGCGAAGCGGACGCGCATTGGGCTTGTCGCGTTTAAGAGTGAATGCCGCCGCCACGGCTTTTATCGCCAGTGGCCGATAGTGAACGAGCAGATCCGGCTTTTGATCCTCACCCGTCTCCTTCTTGTGCATGTCACTCCCCATTTTGCGTTCGGCGCCGATAGCGGCCCCGGCAAGCTGCCGGCCGGTTGGGCGCTCCTCCATTGCAGGCAGATAACCTATCACAGGCGCAAATCGCGATCTTACTTGATTTTCGCCATTTGCAGGCTGTATGAACTTATTAATTCGCCCATGAGAGTTCATATGGCTGCAGAAACCGATATTTTTAGTGAATTGGACCAGTTCGACAGAAAGATCCTCGCCGCGCTCGCCGAGGACGGCAGGCTATCGATCACCGATCTCGCCGCGCGGGTCGGATTGTCGAAGACGCCGTGCCAGATTCGCTTCAAGCGGCTGATCAGCGACGGCTATATCGAAGGCTTCAGGGCCGTCCTCAATCCATCGAAAATGCAGCTCGACCACATCGCCTTCGTCGAGGTGAAGCTCTCCGACACCCGCGAGGATGCGCTGAAAAGCTTCAATGAAGCGATCAAGAAGATCCGGGAAGTCGAAGAGTGCCACATGATCGCTGGTCGGTTCGATTATCTCCTGAAGATCCGCACCCGCGACATCGGCCGCTACCGCCGCGTGCTGGGCGAACGCATCTCGACGCTGCCCCATGTTGCCAACACCTCGACGAGTGTCGCGATGGAAACGATCAAGGAAGGCTGGGATAAGTTCGGTTCGAGCCTTTCATGATCATGAACGAATAAGCGGTTGCAATAGCGGCAATGTCTCCCAGGCAGTTCAGATGCCACTCGCTTTGCGTCCGCGTGCGCTCGGTTTCACCGGCACGCTTTTGCCGTACTCGTTCCACCACGCCGTCAACGCCTCCATCGTAGGGCCGAGGCCCCGCGCCTTTTGCGTGATCTCATATTCGACGCGCGGGGGAACCTCGGCAAAGACGGTGCGGGATATCAAGCCGTCCGCTTCGAGTTCGCGGAGTTGCGCCGTCAGCATGTGTTGGGTGATGCCGGGAATAGTCTTTCTCAACTCGCCAAAACGGTAGACCCGCTGATTGAGCAGCCACATGATTTCCAGCTTCCATTTGCCGGAGAGCAGCGCGAACGCGCGCCGCATCTCCTCATGCATATTGATTTCGCCATCGGCCATAGTCTGGTTTTCCATACTAGCAGCAAGTAATTCATCCTACTTGCAAATATAAACCTTAGGCGACATTTCTCTGCATGCACAAGGGAGCGCAGGAAAAGCGCCTCTCAAAACAAACAGACAGACCCGACAAGAGGAATGTTGCTGCGTCGGCAGCGACAGGGATGAACTCATGCCTGAATTTTACATGTACTGGATCAGCACGGCACTTCTATCCGTGCTCTACCTCGCCTCAGCCGCCATCTATGTCACCAAACGAGACAGGGTTCGCCAGGTTCTGGCGGAACTCGGATACCAAGCTTCCTATCTCATTCCGTTCATGATCGTCATCAAGGTTCTCGGCCCGGTCGCGATCCTTTCACGTGTCAGCGTGCCGCTCAGCGATCTCGCCTATGCCGGCATCTTCTTTCACCTGCTGCTCTCGGGCTTGGCGCATATCGGCATTCGAAAACCTGCCGGCGCCCTGCCCGCGGCGATCGGCCTCGCGCTATTGGTCACCTCGTTCATGACGCAGAACGACGCCCGCGACATGCCCTCCCCTTACGTCCAGGCCGCTGCGCTCTGACGTCTCGATGATTCCCAAGCCCCACCAATGGAGATACACATGGGTCGACTCAATGGAAAAGTTGCCATCGTCACAGGCGCAAGCCGCGGAATTGGCCGCGCCACCGCAAAGCTCTTTGCTGCCGAAGGCGCGAAGGTCGCAATTCTCTCGCGCACATCAGAAGGCGTCGAGCGTGTCGTCGCTGACATCGTCGAGGCGGGCGGCGCGGCACTCGCCGTCGTCTGCGACGTCGGTGAAGCCGATCAGATCACGGCTGCGGTCAACAAGGTCGTCGTAGCCTATGGCCGCATCGACGTTCTTGTGAACAATGCTTTCGACGGTTCCGCGGTCTCGTCTTCGATCATCGACCTCTCGGTCGAGCAACTGCAACGGAACTTCGATACCGGGCCGATCGCCTATCTGCTCTTTATGCAGGCCTGCTATCCTCACCTGAGAGAAAGCGGAGAAGGCCGGATCATCAACTTCGCCTCGATGGCCGCCACCAGCGGACTGGCTGGTTATGGCCCTTACAACATGGCCAAGGAAGCAGTGCGCGCGCTGACCCGCACGGCGGCACGCGAATGGGGTGCCGACAAGATCACAGTGAACAACGTTCTGCCGATCGCCGACACCTGGGGCGCCGCGGAAAAGGACGTGCCTCCGCCGACGAACGCGCTTGCGCGTTTCGGCTCACCGGAAGATGACATTGCCCCGGTGGTCCTGTTCCTTGCCAGCAAAGATTCGCAGTTCATCACGGGCTACAGTCTCACGCCCGACGGCGGCGCCATCATCGACAGCGCTCGGTAATCGCCGGTGAGCGAGGGGGCGCAACAGGTTCCGCCCCTTGAAGCGGCCCGGTGTGCTTTCGGGGTTACCCTACGACGGTAGCGAAAGGCTTCGACGAAGGCAGGCGATCTTTGCTACTTCAAGCCCTGGCGAAACCTCGCCCTCTTCTACGGCGATTACCACTGGGGAGGATTGATCCGGCCCGGCCGCTTCGGCACTGGTTTCCAGCCGCTGCTCGTACGGGGAGAATTTCCGGTGCGTATCGAACGGATCTGACAGACTTACGTGTAACGACCCACCTGACTGGATTGCCCGGTCGGCTTCGTGATCGCGACCTTTTTCGATCGAGATTATGAAACCGTACTTTTCCAGGAATTCAAATATTGTAGGAGGGTGGCGCTGAAGACGCTCCATTGTCATCATCTCCGGATCACGGTCGTAGGGGTGCCATTGGCGCGGTTTGGTCGCTCCTGTCGTCGACCGGTGTTTCTTGCCACGTTCCCCTTGCTCCCGAAAGCATATCGCCTAGCTGGCTTCCCTGTTTCCGTGCCCAGTCTGCGCTGTCATTGGTCAGCCGATAGACAACAAAACCGGTTTCGTTGTCTCCGGGCATGAAACCGGAGCCCCAAGATTCTTCCAGGCGGTATTCGATTTCAGCCACTTCAAGTGGTTCGGGAACGCGTGCGAGAAGGTTGTTTCGCTCCCCAACTTTGATGGCAACGTATGGCAGTGCGACAGCGCCCAGACCACAAGCTATGATGACGCTTCTTAAAACGAATTGGTTGGGTTGTGTCCGTCGCCAGATACGGCGCAACCCAAGAAAGACAATTGCTATGGCGGCGATGAACAGCAGGGCGCAAATGGCGAGCACGACCAGCGTAAAAACGATGAAACTCATATGGACTCGTAACTTGTCGCGGACATGATTGGATTCTCAAATAGGCGTGCGGATATTGAAATTGTGTATGCCTGACAACGTTCTACAATGGAGACAATGTCCGTTTATAGCGCATTGCTACCGAAATATAGAATGAGGAGCAGATGGATCAGGCTAACAGCTCGCCACCATTGGCGAACGAACAACGGGAAGCACGCAGGCTTCAATTTCTCCCCTGGGAGCGCATCGCGGCGGACCTCGACCATCCCGCTCATCTTGCCCGCAAAGCCGCGCTCATGCAATCCTGCGGCGCGGAGCTGGCCGAGACCTCCTACATCGCCGAGAATGCCGCGGTCTTCACCGAAAGCCTGGTGATGGGCGAGCGGTCATGGATCGCGGGGCATGCGCTCGTGCGCGGCCAAGTCTCACTCGGCGACGATTGCTCCGTCAATCCCTATGCCTGTATTTCCGGTAAGGTGACGTGCGGCAATGGGGTCCGCATTGCCTCGCACGCTTCGATCGTCGGCTTCAATCACGGCTTCGACGATCCTGATCTGCCGATACACCGTCAGGGCGTCATCAGCCTCGGCATCGTGATCGGTGACGATGTGTGGATCGGCGCCAATTGCGTGATCCTCGATGGCGTTACGATTGGAAACGGCGCGGTCATTGCTGCCGGCGCGGTCGTCACGGGAGATATTCCCCCCGTGGCGATCGCCGGTGGCGTCCCCGCCCGAGTGCTGTGGCATCGGGGCTCGGCGGCCGGCAAACCCAACGCGGGGGACATTGAAGATCGACTGATCAAGCTTGGGCAGAAGGCGAAGGAGCAATGGCCGGACATTCTCGCGCGCTGGAAAACGGAAGCGGGTTATGAATCACTGGAAGCGGACGGCGTGAGGAGACCGGCAATCCGGCATCTATGTGATGCGATCGAGATCGCCGCCGGCTTCGGCCATCTGCCGCCGGGCCTCGATGCGTCGGAGACCATCGAGCGCCTGCAAGGGATCCAGGACCGGGAGACCGGCCTTTTCCCGGAAGAACATGCGCCTGCGCATGGGACGCTGCTGAGAGATGATCCGAAGGCGCTCTACAATGTCCTGTCGGTCGGCTATGCGCTTGAACTGCTCGGCTCACGTCCGCGGTGCCCTGTCCACGCGGCTGCGCTCGAAGCCGCAGAGCTCGACGAATGGCTGAGAGCGCTGCCCTGGCAAAGCCGGGCGTGGCATGCCGGCAGCGTGGTCGATGCGATCGGCACCGCCATGTATTTCAACGCAAGGTATTTCGGCATTCGGCAATCGCGGCAGGCGCTATTCGAATGGCTAAACCGCCATGTCAACATTGTCTCCGGCTTGTGGGGCGAGCCGACGGCGCTGGAGGGATGGCTCCAGCCGGTGAACGGCTTTTATCGCCTGACGCGTGGCACCTATGCCCAGTTCGGCAATGCGCTTCCGCACCCGCACGCGTCGCTTGAGACAATTCACCTCAATTATCGCAGCCACAAGGGCTTCGTTGGCGCGACATACAATGCGTGTAACCTGCTGGATACGATCCATCCCCTGCTGCTGATTGCCCGGCAGACCGATTATAGGCGCACAGATGGCGAGAAGATCGCGCGCAATCTCATATTGATGGCTCCGGACAGATGGCGGGACGGCGAGGGATTTCCTTTCGCCGACGATGGCGAACCCAGTCTACAGGGGACGGAGATGTGGCTTTCCGTCATTCACCTGGCAGCCGATTTCCTCGGCCTTGCGGATCAGTTCGCCTTCGTTCCCAAAGGTGTGCACCGGACGGCAACTCCCGGGCTCGGCCTGTGATCAACCGTGCAGCGCGGCCGTCAACCAGGCGGCGGCGAGATTGCGCGCATTGCTTCGCTTGGCCTTGACGGGCACGATCACGTTGTAGCGGTCCTCGGCGGCAAGCTCGCTTGCCTCAGCGCTCACCAGGGTTCCGTCCTCCAGGAAGGTGCCGATCAGCATGCGCCATCCTAGGGCGATTCCCTGCCCCGCGCGCGCGGCGGCGATGGTCTCGGTATAATGGTTGAAGCGAAGCGACGGTTTGATCTCGATATTGGCGCCGGTGAGCGATACCCATTGCGACCAGCTGTACCAGGAACGATCGAGGACATCCGTCTCGATGAATTCGTCGGCCGAGCCCAGCGGCCCATCTGCCCGCCGGTTGAGATAGTCGGGCGAACAGACAGGAGTAATGACGTCGCCGCGCGAGGCGATTACCGTACCATCGCTGAAGGGAGGCATGCCGTAGCGGATGGCCACGTCGATCTCCCCGTCGTCGAGAGCGATCGGACTGTCCTGAGAGATCACCCGCACCAAAATCCCGGGATTTGCCTTGCGGAACTCCGCCAGCCTCGGCAGCAGCCAAAAGGACGAGAATGCGACGGTCGCCCCGATCGTCACGACATCCTGGCCGCGCGACTGAATCGCCTCCACGCTTTCTGCGATATCGCCGAAGCTCTTGGCGAGGGTTGCCCCAAGGTTGACGCAAGCCGCGGTCGGCTCGATCGCCCGGTGCTTGCGCAGGAACAGCGGCTGGCCAAGCTCCTCCTCGAGGGCAGCGATCTGCCGGCTGACCGCGGCCTGGGTGACGCCGAGTTCGCCTGCCGCAAGCGTGAAGCTTTTCCGCCTGAGCACCGCTTCCAGCGTCACCAGCGCCGTCAGCGAGGGAAGCCGCCTTCGAAACTGCATCTCAATCCTCCTCGCATAAAAAAAAGTCATGCGAACGTGATTTTTTATGCCGTTGAAACCTTGTAACTGCAAGCGCAATCTGGGGAAACTCTCACATAAGAGGTTCTCATGCTAAACAAGCTTCCATCTTCCATTTCAGCCCTTCTCGACGCTCGCGCCGATGGCCACTCCCTACCGGCCGGGCTATACACCAGGGAAGATGTGTTCGAAGCTGACATTGACGTCTTCTTCCACAAGCACTGGATCTGCGTTGGCCTCGACTGTGACGTCCCAGAACCCGGTGACGCCACGGTGATTGATATCGGCAAGACAAGCCTGATTCTCCTGCGCGACGACGACGGCGAACTCCGCGTGCTGCACAATGTCTGCCGCCATCGCGGCTCTCGCCTTCTCGATCCGGGCAAGACGATTGTCTCTAAGCTCGTCTGTCCCTATCACACCTGGACCTATGAGCTGACCGGGGAGCTCAGCTACGCGCCCCATATGGGCAAGGATTTCGACAAGGACTGCCACGGCCTGAAACCCGTCACCTTCAAGTCCATCGGTGGGCTGATCTATGTATGCCTCTCCGATAATCCGCCGGAAGACATCGCTCTCCTCGAGCAGACGATGACGGAGCGCCTCGCTCCCTACGACATCCGCAATGCCAAGATCGCTCACCAGACAGACGTCGTCGAGGACGGCAACTGGAAGCTGACGATGGAGAACAATCGCGAATGCTACCATTGCTCCGCGAATCATCCGGAACTTTGCGTCTCCTTCGTCGACCTCGATTTCGGCTTCGATCCGGAAACGCTGAGCCCCGAGGATCGTGAGGAGGCCGAGGAGCATTTCCGGCTCTACGAAGAGCGGACCAAGGCATGGGAAGTCGACGGCTTTCCCTCGGCAGCCGTTGAGCAGCTCGCCGACTGCGCCACGAACTTTCGCACGCAACGGCTGATCATCGCTGGCGCCGGTGAATCCCAGACCCATGACGCCACCGCCGCATCGTCCAAACTGCTCGGGCAGATGACCCGGAAGGATCTCGGCGACACGCATCTCTGGGGCCACAACAGCTGGAACCACTTCATGGGCGACCATGCGGTCGTGGCGATCGTCATTCCGCTATCGGCCGGCAAGACGCTGGTCCGCACCAAATGGCTGGTACACAAGGACGCCGTCGAAGGGATCGACTACGATCTCGACAAGCTGACGGATGTCTGGATTCAGACGACGGACCAGGATGCCGACCTCGTTGCCCGCTCGCATGCCGGCACGCTCGATCCCGCCTATCGGCCGGGCCCCTACTCCCGCTTCTCCGAGACCAACCTCGACAAGTTCGCCGCCTGGTACATCGATCGGATGCGCGCCCATGGATACTAGGAGCCCGCAGGGCTTGTCCGTTAAAGCCACCCCCGCCGACCTCTGGGATCCCGAGGAAGACGACGCACTCGTCTGCCTCGACGTCCAGCAGGAGACCCATGACGTCAAGACCTTCACCTTCGCATCCCGCGATGGCAAGCGTTTCGCGTTTAAGGCCGGGCAGTATTTCCTGTTCGACCTCGAACACAATGGAGAGGCTGAAAGCCGGTGCTACAGCATCTCCTCATCGCCGCATCGCACGAACGCTTTTTCGGTAACGGTGAAACGCGTTCCAGGCGGCAAGATTTCCAACTGGCTGCACGATACGCTGGTGGCCGGAGCATCGGTCAAGGCGAACGGCCCGCTCGGCCATTTCGTGCGATCCGGCACGGGCCAAAAGCTCCTGCTGCTCTCCGGCGGTTCCGGCATTACGCCTGTCATGTCCATTCTGCGAGAGATCGCCGATAGCTGCGAACCGGCCGATGTCGTCTTCATGCACGCCGCTCGCACGCCGCAGGATCTGATCTTCCGCGACGAGTTCGCCTGCATCGCCCGCAGGGTGAAAGGTCTTCGGCTGCACTTTCTTCCCGAGACCGTCGTCGGCGAAGCATCGTGGCCGGGGCTGACCGGCCGTATTTCGGCGGAGTATATGCGGCTTGCGGTACCCGACATCGCCGACCGCACCGTGATGTGCTGCGGCCCCGCTCCGTTTATGGCGGCGGCGCGCCGTATTGCCGGCGAACTCGGCGTGCCCACTTCGAACTATGTGGAAGAAAGCTTCGACGCCGCAGTGATCGATGAGCCGGAGATCCCCGCCGTTCAAGAGGCGGCCGCCAAGGTTTTCCAGGTCACCTTCTCGAAGCAGGCCCGCAACATCGACGTATCGGGCGATCAGAGCGTGCTTTCCTGCGCCAAGAAATCAGGCGTCAGGATTCCATCCTCTTGCGCCAACGGCGTCTGCGGCACCTGCAAGTCGAAGCTGACTTCGGGCACGGTCGATATGAACCACAATGGTGGGATCCGCCAGAGGGAAATCGACGCCGGCTTCTTCCTGCCGTGCTGCTCCAAGCCGCTCAGCGATCTCGTCATCGAGCGCTGAAGGTCGGTCACCTCACCCTATTCACGGATGGAAAGATGTACTCGGATGCTGCGAGACGAAAGCTGTTCCGCCGAGCTGGCCGGCTCGACCGTCTTCAAGGACGAGAGAAAGCAGGCCTACCTCAATCCCGAGGGAGGGGATCGGCCTCTCATCAGCCCGCTGCCGGCCGCGACGCTTGATCGGGCGCGCCGCTATCGTCTCGAGCGACTGCGCCTGAAGATGCGCGAATGGGACTGCGGCGCCCTGCTCCTCTACGATCCCGTCAATATCCGCTATGCCTTCGATTCCTCGAACATGAGCATTTGGACGATGCACAATGCATCGCGCTACGCTCTGATCCTGGCCGATGGGCCTGCAATCCTTTTCGAATTCGAAGGCGCCGAACACGTCAATGACGGGCTCCCCGGCATTGACGAGATCCGGCCGGCGAAGTCGTGGATATTCTTCACTGCAGGAAACCTCATGGAGCCCCGCATGAGAGCCTGGGCGGATGAGGTCGCGGACCTCGTGCAGCGCAACGGCGGCAACAGACGTATTGCCGTGGACAGGCTCGAACCAGCTGGCGCCTTCGAACTCAGGGAACGCGGATTGATGCTCCTCGACGGCCAGGAACTGGCCGAACGGGCGCGGTCCATCAAGTGCGCGGAGGAAATCGAGCTGATGCGGTGGACCATCCGCGTCTGCGAAGCGGGCATGGCCAGGATGTACGAGGCTTCGGAGCCCGGCCGGACAGAACGAGAGATCTGGGCGGAGCTTCACTTCGAAAACGCCCGCAGTGGCGGCGAGTGGCTGGAGACGAAGCTCTTGACCGCGGGCCCCAGAACCAATCCCTGGTATCAGGAATGTTCGGATTACGTCATTAAACGCGGCGAGATGATATCCTTCGACACCGATATGATCGGGCCCTACGGCTATTGCGCCGATCTTTCGCGATCATGGACATGTGGACATGTCGCGATGAACGCCAAGCAGAAGGAACTTTACGCCGCCGCCAAGGATCAGATCGAGCACAATCTCGCCATCCTGAAGCCCGGCATGACGTTCGAAGAGTTCAACGCGCTGTCGTGGCGGATTCCAGAAAAATACCAGCCTTATCGATACACGCTTGCTCTGCATGGGACCGGAATGGCGGACGAATGGCCGGGGATCCTTCTGCATCCGGATTTCGACCCGAACTTCAGCGGCATCATCGAGGAAAACATGGTGCTCAACGTCGAAAGCCTGATTGCCGAAGCCGGATCCGAGAGCATCAAGCTGGAAACCCAGGTTTTGATCACGGCAAGGGGAGCCGACCGGCTGGACACGTTTCCCTGGGAAAATATATGAAGAGCGTTAAAGCATGTCGCGCAAAAGTGTGCAGCGGCGACAACGGCATGCGTAAAAACAAAGACCTAAAGCGCGAGGAGCGAATCTGAAAGATTGCGACGCGCTCTAGTGCGCTCTCGAAACGGCTGCGCGATGCTGCGATGGCGTTTGCCCGAATGTGCGCTTGAACGTTCTGGTGAACTGCGAGGCATTTTCAAATCCGACGTCGAGTGCAATCTCGATCAGTGGCGCTTTCGACTGGGCAAGGATCGATTTTGCCCGCTCCATGCGGACGCGGTTATAGGCCTTGGCGGGAGACATCCCGGTCTTCTCGATGAAGATTCTCTCCAGCTGCCGCCTTGAGAGCCCGACCATGGCGGCGAGCTTCTCGATCGGCATGCTGCCGTCGACGAACTGCTCCATGGTAATCATCGCCGCCTTGACGCGAGCGTCGTCGTAGTCGTCATAAAGCGGGCGCCGAGGCTGAATATCCGATGTAGTTCGGGCCTTCTCGATCTGAAGCACTTCAAGCGCGTTGCGTTCGGCGTCGCGGCTTATGTATTTCCTTACCAGCAATGCTGCCATGTCAGCAGCGCTGCTGCCTCCAGCGCAGGATCCGCGCTGCCGGTCGAGATTGAAGAGCCGGTCGGAGCGGACGCTGAGATCGGGGAAGCGCTCACGAAACTCCTTGTAGTGCAGCCAGCTCACGCAGGATTCGTGCCGCTTCATCAGGCCCGCCGCAGCAAGTATGAACGAGCCGGTGCAAACGCCGATCAGCGGCACTTTCTTCGCATCCGCCAGGCGCAGAAAGGCGATGGTCTGTTGGTCGACCGGATTTTCCACCGACAGCAAGCCGCCGACGACGACGATATAATCGAATCTTGACGGATCGACGAAATCCGAGGTCGGTGCGACCTGGACGCCGCAGCTCGAGGTGATCAGGTGCCGCGTACTGCCGATCACCTGCCAGTCGGCAAGCACCCTTCCGGAACGATCCTGCTCGTCGCTGGCAAGCCTCAGCGTATCCACAAACAGTGCGAAAGCCGACAGTGTGAAGCACCGCGACAGAACGAACCCCACCTTGAGCCGGGCCGCCTGCTTTGCGCCACCGTCTACCAACCGATGCTCAGGTCGTATGTTCATCTCCTGCCCTCCAAACGCGCTCATCGAATCTGAAAACCGTGCGCCAGCGGATCGCGATCGTCGACGAAAATAGTGTTGTGGCCAACGACCCGCGCCCAGCCTCCAATGCTCGGAAGAATGCCGGCATAAGGCCCAATGCTCACCTCGGCTTCGATCCTGCCTTCGAAGATCGTGCCGATCAGGCTCTCATGACGGTATTTCGAACCGACGGCAAGCCGTCCCTTTCGGTGAAGCTGCGCCATGCGCGCGGACGTGCCGGTGCCGCCTGGCGACCGGTCGATCGCCTTTTCTCCGTAGAAGACGGCGCAACGCCCGTCCGCGACGTCATTGATAGGGCCGTCGCACCAGATCGCATGATGCACGCCGGAAATCCTGGGATCGTCCGGGTGAACGGGATTGCAGACGTCGGCGAGTGCTGCCCTGAGCTTCTGGCTGCATCCGACAATGTCGGACGCGCTCATGCCGTCAAGTCCACTCCAGTTCTCCTGCGGTTCGACGACCGCATAATAGTTGCCGCCATAGGCGATATCGACGTGCATACGGCCCATTCCAGGCACATCGATCTCGACATTGGCATCATGGAGATAGCTCGCCACGTTGTGGAGACGAACGGAATCGACATATCCGCCCTTCTCCTCATAGGTAACATCGACCCTGCCGGCCGGCGTTTCGATCGCGACCCTTCCGGCTTCGCGCGGCTTGACCAGTCCCTCTTCGATCGCGGCGGTCACGGTGCCGATCGTGGCGGCGCCGCACATCGGCAGGCAGCCGCTGACCTCGATGAAAAGAACGGCGAAATCGCAGTCGTCCCGATAGGCCGGGTAGATGATCGAGCCCGACATGATGTCGTTCCCCCTCGGCTCGAACATCAGCGCCTTTCGAACCCAGTCGTGGTCGCGGACAAAGATTTCTCGGCGCTCCCACATCGGCAGATGCGGCAACAGCGGACCGCCGCCGGCAACGAGACGGACCGGGTTGCCGCAGGTATGGGCATCGATGCAGAAGAAGCTGGTTCTCATTCCGGCATGTCCTTGCTATCTCGCCTCCGGCAGCCTGTTGCGGTCGAGAAGGCCGCGGGACAACCGGTCTAGCAGAAGGGCAACCGCGACGATCGCCAGGCCCGCTCTGAGGCCAAGCCCCATTTCCATGCGCGTCAGACCACGTGTCACCTCCGCCCCGAGCCCGCCTGCGCCGACGAGGCCGGCCAGCACGACCATTGCCAGCGACAAAAGAATGCACTGGTTGAGCCCCACCAGCAGAGTCTGCTTGGCGAGGGGTATTTCGATCTTCCAGAGGATCGAACGCGGCGGCGCGCCGATGGCGCTGCCGAGCTCGATGAATACCTTGGGCACCTGGTTGAAGGCCAGCGTCGTCAGGCGCAGCATCGGCGGAATGCCGTAGACGATGGTGGCAATAATCGCCGGCACGCGCCCAAGGCTGAAGATCATCACCGCGGGAATGAGATAGACCCATGGGGGCACGGTCTGCATCACGTCGAGAAATGGCCGAACCACCGCTTCCAGCGTCTTGTGCCGCGAGCACAGGACGCCGATCGGAAAGGCGATGAGCACCGAGATCATGACAGCGACGCTGACCAGCGCTAGGGTCTGCATCGATGCCGTCCACAATCCGACAAGCAGGCAGAAGCCGAGGCAGAGACCGGCAAGGATCGCGGCGCGCAGGCTGACGGCAAAGAATGCCAGGAGGACGACGATCGCGATCAGCGCATAGGGCGGCACGAAGAGCAGTGCCGCCTCGATTGCCGAAAGCACCGTTTCCACAAGATAGCTGATGGCCGCAAACAGCGGGTGAAGATTGGTGTTGAGCCAATCGACGGCCGGGGCCAGGAACGCGCCGGGCGAAAACTGCAAGGTCGAAAGATTCATGCTTTCCTCCCTGTTCCCAGGCGAGCGGCACTCTGGGTTATCCGGTCAATCACCATGGTCAATACCACGATGGCGATCGCTCCATTGATAGAGGTGGCGATGTCGAGTGTCCTGATCGCGCCGTAGATCGTTTCTCCGAGTCCGCCGGAGCCGACGATGCCGGCGATGACCACCATGCCGAAGGCCATCATCAGGCTCTGGTTGATGCCCGCCATGATGCTCGGCAGGGCAAAGGGAAGGCGGATCTTGAAGAACATCCTTGCCGGCGTCATCCCCAGTGCCTCCCCAAGCTCGATGAATTCCTTGGGAGTCATGCGGATACCGAGCGAGGTAAGGCGGATTGCCGGCGGCACGGCGACGATCACGGTCGCGATCAATGCCGTTGCCGGCCCGTAGCCGAGCAAGGCGATCGCCGGCAGCAGGTAGATATAGGGCGGAAGTGTCTGGATCAAATCGAGGCCCGGCTCGATGAAGCGATCGAGGGCGGTGAAGAAGCCGGCGGCAATGCCGATCGGGATGCCAATCACCAAGGCGATGACAGTCGCTGTCAGAACCAGAGCCAGCGTGCTCATCGTCTCCGGCCACAGTCCCATCGAAAAGCAAAGCGCCAGCGCAACGCCGCTCAAGAGGGCGAACCAGACATTGACCAGCCGCCAGCCGATCAGCGCCACGATGAGGGCGACCACATAAAAGGGCGGAAGTTCCAAGAGCCAGAGGATCCCATCATAGAGCCCTTCGAGAAGCTGTCTGATGTAGTCGAAAAGGAACTCCCCGTTGTCGCTCACCCATTCGAGCGCCGAGTCCGTCCATTCGTCGAAAAGATCGGTGAAGGCTGAAGTACCCATGTCGATAACTCCAGGTGGGCTCACGCTGCCGAAAGATTGTGGGCGGAGGTTCCCTTGACACCCATCAGGAGGCTGCGCGGCGTGACCACGCCGACGACCTGATCCCTGTCCACGACAGCGATGGCGTCGCGGTCCGACTGCATCGTCAAGGAGATGAGCTCATCGATGTCGGCATCCGGCGTCGTGCGCGCCAGCGAGGCGATGTCGGAATTCGGCGCGCTCTGCTGGAACTCGGCGACGCTGCGCATGACGGAATGCGCCTTGATCAGATGCAGGCGGGATATGCCGGCCACGAATTCGGCGACGTAGTCATCGGCCGGATTGAGGATGATTTCCTCGGCCGTACCGGTCTGGATGATGACGCCATCCTTCATGATCGCGATGCGGTCGCCAATGCGGATCGCCTCGTCGAGATCATGGGTGATAAAGACCGCGGACTTGCCGAGAGCTTTGGTAAGCTGGCGGAACTCGTCCTGAAGCTGGCGCCGGATCAGCGGATCGAGGGCGCTGAACGGCTCGTCCATCAGAATTATCTCGGGATCGGAGGCGAGCGCGCGGGCAAGTCCGACGCGTTGCTGCATACCGCCGGAAAGCTCGCTGGGATAGCGGCTCAGCCAGTCGGCGAGGCCGACCTTTTCGAGAGCGGCGGCGGCGGTCTTGTTTCGCTCCGTCCTGGCAATTCCCTGGACCTCGAGGCCGAAGGCGGCATTTTCCAGGACCGTGCGGTGCGGCAACAAGGCGACGCTCTGAAACACCATGCCGATATTCTTGGCGCGCATCTGCCTGAGATCGACCGGCGACAGACTGGCAAGGTCGCGTCCCTTGACGAGGACCTTGCCGGAACTCGGCGTGATCAGCTTGTTGAGAAGGCGGATGAGCGTTGATTTTCCGCTTCCCGACAATCCCATGATGCAGAAGATTTCGCCGCGCCGGACCTGAATGCTCGCGTCGGAGACGCCGACGACACAGTTGAATTCCTGCAGGACCTCTTTCTTGCCGAGACCGCGCTCCCTGATCGACTTCATCGCCGCCACCGACTTGCCTCCGAAAACCTTCCAAAGGCATTGGCAGTCGATCAGGACATCCTTGGCATCGATATTGACAGCTTTCATAGCGATCCCCTTTGAGCCAATGGCGCTGGCTTCTTCATTCGGTTTCAAAATGGCCGCCCGAAATGTCGGGCGGCCACGAGATGCTTACATCTTCTTGATGTTTTCCCAGCGCTTGATCAGGTCGGCATGGGCGCCGATCCAGTCCTGCACGGCCTGGTCCATCGTCTTGCCGTCCTTGACTTCACCGTTGATGGCGGTGATGTCGGCAATCGGCACGTAGACGCTGGCCATGACTTCGCGAGCATGCGGGTACTCTTCGGAGAAGCCCTTATGGCCGATCCAGTAATAGCTCTGCGGCGGCGGGAAGACGCCCTTCGGGTCCTTCAGGTACTTGACGTCGTACTTCTGGACCATCCACGACGGCTCCCAGATCGTGACCGCAATCCATTCCTGGCGGTCGTAGGCAGACTTCAGCGCCGCCGTCATCGCAGCCGTGCTGCCTTCGACGAGCTGGAGCTTGAGGCCATATTCCTTGACCGCATTCGAGGTATCGCGCATCAGGCCAGCGCCCGGTTCGATGCCGATGATCTTGCCGCCGAACTTGTCGGCGTTGTCATTGAGCTGTTCGAGCGAGTCGATTGGAACATATTTCGGAACGGCCACGCCCTGATAAAGGCCGTGCGAGACCGGAGAAATCTTCTCGAGGCGGCTCTTGTTCTTGTCCCAATAGTCGTGAGCAACGTAGTCGGTCTGCGAGGTGAGAGCCTGGATGTCGCCCTTGGCAAGAGCGGCATAGGCAATGCCCCATTCGGAAAATTCGGTGACCTTCACGGTATAGCCGGCGTCTTCGAGAACCTTCTTGGTGATGCCGGTGATCGGCGTCAGGTCTTCCCATGACATCGTGCCCAGATTGATCGTCTTTTCCTCAGCACGGGCAGGCAGGATGCTCATCCCGATCACCGCAGCGGCGCAGAGAGCCTTCCACAGAGTTTTCATTGTTATTACTCCTGGTTTTCGTTCCCATTCTCATGAAGTCTGCAGACTGCAGTCTTCCTATTGCGTGAGCCGAGGGATCATCCCTCACGGCCTGCACGCAATTCCTGAAAGCGGATGACCGAGTTGATGCCGAGCCAGGCGATCGGCTCGGGCGGTAGTCTCGTCGGTTCCGCCTGGTTCTTGAATCTGTCGAGCTCCGGGCTTGCGGTTCCTGTCGCGAGATCGGCCGCCATGATCCCGGCAAGCGTGCTCTTGACGGTGCCGAGGCCGTTTTCGCAGCAGGCGGAAAATAGCCCTTCTTCGACTTCGCCGAATGCGGGCACATGGTTTCGGCTGAGGCAGAGCGCACCGGCCCAGCTGTATTCCATCGGCAGGCGCTCCAGCCCCGGGAAACGGGCATCGAATGAGCGGCGCTGTTCGGCCGCGATGACGGCAACGCGCTTCTCCGACACTTTGAGGCTCGGGTCGTAGGTGAACCGCGACCTGACCACGATTCTGGAAAGGCCGTTCTTGGTGATCTTGCGCACGGTCGCGCCCATCGGGTCGGCCGGCAGCAGCGCCCAACGATCCACACCGGTGACATCGCCGCCGAATTCGTTCTGGGAAAAGGCCGCTGTCATCGACGCGTAGGTGAAGATGTGCATCAGCCGGCCGCGGAAATGGCCGAAGCTCTGAATATGGCCGTTCACGCCCAGGATGACCTTCGGTGCCGAGACGGAGCCGCGGGCGGTCTTCGCCTTCCAGGTCATGCCTGCGCGGCAAAGCTCGAGCACCGGCGAGTGCTCATGGATGGCGACCTTCGATCGGAGGCCGCGCGCCAGGCCACGAATATAGTCAGCGGGTTGGATCATCACCGCGCCCGGCGTATAAAGACCGCCGCTATAATAGTGCGAACCGGTCATCTCCCGCATCTGGTCCGCATCGAGGACGCGATGTTCCTCGCCGATCTTTTCGAGCGACTTGCAGTAATTCTCGTTGAGTCTCATCCCTCGGTCGGAAGCTGCGGCATTCACCTTGCCCGCCGGATCGAAGGTCTCGCGCGACAGGCCATATTCGGCTGCAGCATCGGCTGCGAAGGAGATCGCCAGGCGGTTCTGGCGGATCTCGTCCTTGGTAGCCGCCTCGTCCGCCACCGAATACTCGCCGGAGGAGAGGTTGTGCGGCACGTCGATCATGAAGCCGGAATTCCGCCCGGCCGGACCCTTCGCGAGCTCCTGCGCCTCGAGGACAACGATCTTGTCCTGAGGCCGCGATTGCGAGAGACGGCGAGCCGCCGAAAGGCCGGCAAACCCGCCGCCTATGATCAGCCAATCGGCGGTGATGTCGTGTTCAAGCGCCGTTACGGGAAAGGCGCGTTCGCTGGTCGCCTCCCATCCCGAAACGCCGGTATCGGTCGGCAGGTGCTTGATCACATGGCGGCTCATCGGATCGTCTCGTCGACGGAGCGTTCCGAAATGTCGATCCAGATGGTCTTCAGCTCGCAGTAATTGTCGTGGGCGAAGACCGACTTGTCGCGGCCGCCGAAGCCGGACTCCTTGTAGCCGCCGAACGGCGTGGTGGCGTCGCCTTCCCCGAAGCAGTTGACCGTGATCAGGCCCGCCCGGATATCGCGGGTCAGCCGGATCGCATTGCGCAGGCTGCCCGTATAGACGGATGCCGTCAGGCCGTAATTGGTGTCGTTGGCCAGAGCGGTCGCCTCGGCCAGCGTGTTGAACGTCGTGACCGACAGGATCGGCCCGAAGATCTCCTCCTGGAACAGGCGGCTCGCCGGCGTCACGTCCTCAACCAAGGTCGGCTCGATGAAGATGCCGTTATAGGTCTCGCCACCCTGGGTGACGGACAGTTTCTCCGTCTTTGCATCGTCGAGGAAGGATTTCACCTTCTCGAAGTGCGACTTGCTGACGAGCGCGCCGATGCGGTTTTCCGGATCGAGCGGATCGCCCGTCTTCCATTCGCGCATATAGGCGCCGATGCGCTTCATCAGCTCGTCCTTGACCTTGGCATGGACGATGAGACGCGACGTGGCCGAGCAATTCTCGCCCATGTTCCAGAAGGCGCCGTTGACGACCTGCTCGGCGACGAGATCCAGATCCTCGGCATCGTCGAGAACGACGGCGGGGTTCTTGCCGCCGCATTCGAGCACGACCTTCTTCAGGTTCGAATCCGCCGCATACCGCAGGAAGCGGCGGCCGGTCGGCGTCGAGCCGGTGAAGGCGACCATGTCGACATCCATATGCAGGCCGATCGGCTCGCCGACCTCGCGGCCGGAGCCGGTGACGACGTTGAAGACGCCGGCCGGGATGCCGGCCTCAAGGGCAAGCTCGGCGACGCGCAGCGCGGTGAAGGTCGTTTCCTGCGCCGGCTTGACGATGACCGAGCAGCCGGCGGCAAGCGCCGGGCCAATCTTCCAGGCGAGCATCAGCAACGGGAAATTCCACGGCAGCACGCAGCCGACGACGCCGATCGGCTCGCGCACGATCATCGTCAGCGCGTTGGCGCCGACAGGAGCGGTGTTGTCGTAAAGTTTGTCGATCAGTTCGGCGTGCCAGCGCAGCGTATGAATGGTATCGGGAACATCGACTGTCTGGCATTCGCGGACCGGCTTGCCGCTGTCGAGGCTTTCCATGACGGCGAGTTCGTGCCTGTTGCGCTCCAGGAGCTTGGCAAGCCTCAGAAGCAGTTCCTTGCGCTCACCCGGCGAGCGAAGCCGCCAGCGTCCATCTTCGAATGCCTCTTTCGCCTTCTGCACTGCGAAATCCACATCGCTGGAATCGCAGGCGGAGATTTCGGCCAGGACCTCGCCGGTGGCGGGATCGGTCGAAGTGAAGGTCTTGCCGGAATTCGCCGGACGGAATGCGCCATCGATGAAGGCATTCGTCGGAAGTTGAAGACCGGCGGCAATCGCCTTGTATTCGGCTGCGGTCAAGGGTTCATGCATGGTTGGCTCCCGACGTGATCTGCCCGACCGTCCGCTTCAACGTGGCGACAACGGTCTCAAGCGTTCTCTTCTCTTCGGAGTTCAGTCCGCGCAGCGGCGCCCGCACCGGGCCGGCTTTGAGGCCGATGATCTCGCATCCGTGCTTGATCGACTGGACGAATTTGCCGCATTCGAGGAAATCCATCAGCGGCAGCATCGCGCTCATGATCGCCCGGCCCTTGTCGAAGTTCTTCGCGACGACGCAGGCCTCATAGAGGGCGACATGTTCGCGCGGGAGGAAATTGGAGCCGGCACAGACCCAGCTTTTCGCACCCCATGCGAAGAATTCGAGCGCCTGGTCGTCCCAGCCGCAGGAGAGCGAAATGTGCGGAAACTTCCGGGCGAGCCGGTGAAGATTGCCCATGTCGCCGGAACTTTCCTTGATGGCGACGACATTCTTCGATTTGCCAACGCGGGAGAAATATTCCTCGCCCATCACCACGCCCATACGGGCGGGATAGTTGTAGAGCATGATCGGCAGGTTCGCGGCGCGATCGACAGTCAGGGCGTGAACGGCATTTTCGCGTTCGGTCGGCAGCGCATAGGGCGGGGACGACACCAGGATCGCATCGGCGCCGATTTCCTTTGCCGATTTTGCGTATTCAACCGAATCCTCGGTGCGGGTGGCGCCGGTGCCGATGATGAGCGGCAGCCGCGTGCCGATGACTTGCTTGGCAAAAGCAGCGAGCTCGAAACGCTCCTGGCTGCTCTGCGCATAGTATTCGCCCGTCGATCCGCCGACGATGATGCCGTGCACGCCCGCCTCGATCAGCGACTCGAGCACTGCGGCGAAGGCCGGCCTGTCGATCTGACCATTTTGACCGAGCGGCGTGACCGCCGGCGTGTAGATCCCCTCGAATTTCACGACGACTTCTCCAATAATTGGGTGGCAGGACCGCCCACGAAGGCGTCGGCCTTGAGACCTTGCGGGGCGATGAACATCTCCATGTTCTCGCGAGACAATTCCCAGTGTTCGAAAACAAGATCGACGACAGCATCCTCGTCGTGGGCGCCGAGCGCTGCGATAAAGCCGTCATGATGGTCGACGGCCAGTTGAAGCCGCCGCCGCATATCGTCGTTTCTCGGCCGGAAAAACGTGTGGCCGATACGCGCGTGGTCGATCAGCAGCCGGCCGAGGCTCGGCTGCATATAGACGTTGCCCGACATCTCGCCGAAGATCTCGTGAAAGCGATTATTCTCCAGCACCATGGCCAAAGCGTCCATGCTCTCGCTGGCAGCGCGGAACCGCTCCTGGGTCTGCGTCAGGTCGGCAAGCTGCGCAGGCTTGAAGTTCTGCACGGCGAGACGGCCGATTGCCGCATAGATCATCGGCGCGACGAGAAAGAAATTGCGAAGCGTGGAATGGTTCATCGGGATAACCCGCGCGCCTCTGTTCTCGCGGATGTCGATATAACCCTCGCCGGCAAGGCGGCGGAATATGTCCCGCACCGGCGTCCGGGAAAGCCCATACTTTTCGCTCAAACTCGCCTCGTCCAGATCGGTGTCCGGGTCCAGCTCCATCGTCAGAATCTGACGTTTCAGATCTTCGTAGAGATTGCTTTTCGGTGTCTTCGCCATCGTCGATCTCCAGCCATTCGTGGCTCTACGGCCGCGAAGATGGCACGCGTTTCGACGAGAGTCAATCAATTGTGTACTTTGCGTACACAATTGATATTCGGCAAGAATACAATTCCGCATCGCATTGGCCAGCTTGGTCGCCGCGAAAAGCTCTCGACGACGCGCGTGGTCGAGACCCGCGGCGCTTGACGCCATCGCGGAACCCGTTCCAGGCTTATTATCGGGAGCAAATTGTGTGAAAAACCGGCGTCGGAGCGGGTTATCGAGCCGCAGCCATTGAGGGTAAGGCGGCGGACCGCAGGGCCGGCCCTCCAGCGGGGAGCGCCGGTGGGCGCTCCCCGCAAGACTTATGCGGCCAGCGCGCCGCTTTTCTTGGCCGTCCAGGTCGCGATGTAGTCCATCAGGCCCGGCGAGAGGCAGTCATAGGGTTCGAGGCCCGACGCCTTCAGCTGCGCCCGGACGGCGTCCATCTTGGCGGGATCGAAGCCGCTTTCGATGATCGACGACACGAAGGCCGCGAAGGTGGGCTTTGCCCAGCCGCTTTCCTGGAAGCGCTCCGGATGGACGAAGGACAGCCCCTGGAAGGGATGTTCGCGCTCGACCGGCCCATACATATGCACGCCGCATTGCTTGCAGGCGTGCCGCTGGATCAGAGCGGCGGGATCGACGACGGCGAGCTTGTCGCCGTTCTCGAGCACCTCGACGCTCTCGGTCGGAGCGACCGCCACGACCGAAAAGACTGCTCCCTCCGGCTTCCAGCACTTGGTGCAGCCGCAGGCGTGATTGTGGGCGATATCGCCCTTGATCCTGACCTTGACGGGATTGCTCGTGCATTTGCACACGAGCGTCCCACCTGTGAAAGCAGCGTCCGTCGCTCGAAAGCCTGAATCCACTGCCGGATGAATGGCTATGCTGCTCATTGCTTTTCTCCCTTTCCTCCCTGGCCGTTTGCGTTATGCCCGGCCGAGCCCTGCAATCACTTTTCGAGCTTCTGCGCGTGCCAGCGCAGATGGTCTTCCATGAATGTCGAAATGAAAAAGTAGGAGTGGCCGTAGCCTTCCTGCATGCGAAGCTTGAGGGGAATACCCGCTGCCTCGCAGGCTTGCCGGAGTTCGTCGGGACGCAGCCCATCCTCCAGGAATGAATCCGCCGTCCCCTGATCGACGAAGAATTGTGAGAACCGGTGCCCGTCTTCGATCAGCGAGCAGGCGTCATAGGCCCGCCAGCTCTTCTCATCGGGCCCGAGATATTTCCGGAACGCCGGTTTCGACCAGCCGGAGACCGAGGGGTGGCTGATCGGCGCGAAGGCCGAGCAGCTCCGGAAGCGGTCCGGGTTCTTGAGCGCGATGGTGATCGCGCCATGTCCGCCCATCGAATGGCCGAAGATCCCCTGGCGATCCATGTCGACGGGAAACTCCTCGGCAAGCAGCCGCGGCAGCTCGTCCGTGATGTAGCTATACATGCGATAGTTCGCCGAAAACGGCGGCTCGGTGGCATCGACATAAAAGCCGGCGCCCTTGCCGAACTGCCAATTGTCGGATTCATCGGGAACATGGTCGCCGCGAGGGCTGGTATCCGGGCAGACGACGATCAGCCCGAGCTCGGCGGCAAGCCGCCGATACTCGCCCTTGTCCATGACATTGGAATGCGTGCAGGTCAGGCCGGACAGGTACCACAGCACCGGCAGCTTTCCCTTCGCCGCCTGCGGCGGCACGAACACTGCGAAAGTCATGTCGCAGCCGCAGGCTTCAGAGCGATCGACGTAGACCCCTTGCGTGCCGCCGTAAGACTTGTCGGTCGAGATGGTCTTCATGGCTTAGTATACGACCACGCCGCGGATGCTTTCACCCTTGTGCATCATCTCGAAGCCCTTGTTGATGTCTTCGAGCGGCATGGTGTGGGTGATCATCGGGTCGATCTGGATCTTGCCCTGCATGTACCAGTCGACAATCTTGGGCACGTCGGTGCGGCCGCGCGCGCCGCCGAAGGCGGTGCCCATCCAGTTGCGGCCGGTGACCAGCTGGAACGGCCGGGTGGAGATCTCCTGGCCGGCGCCGGCAACGCCGATGATGATCGACTTGCCCCAGCCGCGGTGCGATGCTTCCAGCGCCTGGCGCATCACCTTGGTGTTGCCGGTGCAGTCGAAGGTGTAGTCGGCGCCGCCGATCAGGTCGCCATTGCGCTTCGTCATGTTGACGAGATAGGGCACGATGTCGTCGCCGACCTCCTTCGGATTGACGAAATGCGTCATGCCGAATTTCTCGCCCCAGGCCTTGCGGTCGGGATTGATGTCGACGCCGATGATCATGTCGGCGCCGGCAAGCCTTAAGCCCTGCAGCACGTTGAGGCCGATACCGCCGAGACCGAAGACGATGGCGGTGGCGCCGATCTCGACCTTGGCGGTGTTGATCACCGCGCCGATGCCGGTTGTCACCCCGCAGCCGATGTAGCAGATCTTGTCGAAGGGCGCGTCGGGATTGACCTTGGCAAGGGCAATCTCCGGCAGCACGGTGAAATTGGCGAAGGTCGAGCAGCCCATATAGTGATGGATCTTGTCCTTGCCGATCGAGAAGCGCGAGGTGCCGTCCGGCATCAGACCCTGGCCCTGGGTCGAGCGGATGGCGGTGCAGAGATTGGTCTTGCGCGACAGGCAGGAATAACATTCGCGGCATTCCGGCGTGTAGAGCGGAATGACGTGGTCACCCTTCTTCACCGAAGTGACACCGGGGCCGACATCGACGACGATGCCGGCACCCTCATGGCCGAGAATCGCCGGGAACAGGCCTTCCGGATCGGCGCCCGACAGGGTGAAATCGTCGGTGTGGCAGATGCCGGTCGCCTTGACCTCGACCAGCACTTCGCCGGCCTTCGGCCCCTCCAGCTGCACGGTCATCACTTCCAGCGGTTTTCCGGCCTGAACGGCTACGGCGGCGCGAACATCCATTTGATATCTCCCTGTTAATTCAATTTCGGTTGTTAAATATGCGGAGATACGACCGAGAGATCGAAACGATCCGCTTCGGCCTCACCTCGTTCATCCCGGCTCGACCTGACACCACACCGCAAGAAGCGGCTGGGCCGTACACCTTATCGCGAAGGATTGCCCGGCATCATTCGCGAAGACCGTACCGGTCGCGGCAGAAAACCACTGGGAATCGCCAAGGCAGATTTCTCCCGGCGAAAGCAGAATGAAGGCGCGCGGCTGCGTCTGAACATGGTCGGGGAAGCGGGTGTAGCGATCCATGTAGATCACTCCGACCCGGAGATCGGCGCGCTCTTCCATGCCGCCAGGACCGACCACAACCGCATGGGAGTGCGTGTTGCCGAAGTTCAGGCTTGCAAACGGGCCAGTGCGGCCGCGTCTCCACAGCAGCCTGCCGGCGAGATTGTTGAACTGATCGGCGATTGCCTCGTATTTCCGCCCGGATTTCGCCAGATGGCTGACGGCGTCGTTCAGCCCTTCGGGCACCCCGGGAAGAGGACCTCCCTCCGGGCGCACCTTGCCTGTCTTGAGCAGTCTTTGAAGGACCTTTCCGGCAACAAAACTGGCAACGGCGGGAGCGTCGGCCGACAACATCAGCCCACCGACATCGTTGAGAAATTCCTGCAGCGGCTGGGGGCGCCTTTCCCTTCCGATGTCGTGCAGCCGGATATAAGCCGGCTTTTCGTCATCGTTCAGGAGAAGGTCAGCACCAGGTCTGATTGGACGTCCCACCACGCGCACCACGTTCGATCTCCCCGTTAAAGCGCCTTTTCCAATTCCGGCAGGGCGTCGAACAGATCGGCGACGAGGCCGTAGTCGGCGACCTGGAAGATCGGCGCCTCCTCGTCCTTGTTGATGGCGACGATCACCTTACTGTCCTTCATGCCGGCCAGATGCTGGATGGCCCCGGAGATGCCGGCGGCGATATAGAGATCGGGCGCCACCACCTTGCCGGTCTGACCGACCTGCCAGTCGTTCGGGGCATAACCGGCATCGACGGCCGCCCGGCTTGCGCCGACGGCAGCCCCCAGCTTGTCGGCAACCGGCAGGATGACCTCCTTGAACTTCTCGGCCGAGCCGAGCGCGCGGCCGCCGGAGATGATGATCTTCGCCGAGGTCAGCTCCGGACGGTCGGAGGCCGACAACGCGTCCTTGACGAAGCGCGACAGACCCGGATCGGAGATCGCTGCGATCGCCTCCACCGTTGCCGAACCACCTTCCGCGGCGGAAGCAAATGAGGCGGTGCGCACGGTGATGACCTTCTTGGCATCGCTTGCCTGCACCGTCTGAATGGCATTGCCGGCATAGATCGGCCGCTTGAAGGTGTCGGGGCTGACGACCTCGATGATCTCCGAGACCTGGGCGACATCGAGCAGGGCAGCGACGCGCGGCAGCACCGTCTTGCCGACCGAGGTGGCGGCAGAAAGGATCGTGTCGTAGCTGCCTGCCAGTGAGACGATCAGATCGGCCAGCGGTTCGGCGAGATTGTTGGCAAGCGCGTCGCTTTCGGCGAGCAGCACCTTGGTCACACCGGAAAGCTTGGCGGCCTGATCGGCCGCAGCCTTGGCGGCCTTGCCGGCGACGAGGATGTGCACGTCGGAGCCGATCTGGTTTGCTGCCGTCAGCACCTTGGCGGTCTGGTCGGAGAGGTGATTGCCGTCATGGTCGGCCAGAAGAAGAATGGTCATGATGGTGTTCTCTCTTTCCTGGCTTACAGCACGCCGGCTTCGTTTTTGAGCTTGTCGATGAGTTCGGCGACCGACTTGACCTTGACGCCGGCCTTGCGGCCGGACGGCTCCTCGGTCTTCAACACCTTCAGCCGCGGCGTCGTATCGACGCCGAAATCGGCCGGGCTCTTCTTGTCGAGCGGCTTCTTCTTCGCCTTCATGATGTTCGGCAGCGAGGCATAACGCGGCTCGTTCAGCCGCAAGTCGGTGGTCACCACCGCCGGCAGCTTGATCTCGATCGTCTGCAGGCCGCCATCGACCTCGCGCGTGACCTCAGCCTTGCCGTCACCGATCTCGATCTTCGAGGCGAAGGTCGCCTGGGCCGAACCGAGCAATGCCGCCAGCATCTGGCCGGTCTGGTTGGAATCGTCGTCGATCGCCTGCTTGCCGGTGATGATCAGCCCCGGCTGCTCGGCATCGGCGACCGCTTTGAGGATCTTGGCGACGGCGAGCGGCTCGACTTGATCGTCGGTCTCGACCAGGATCGCCCGGTCGGCGCCCATGGCAAGCGCCGTCCTCAGCGTCTCCTCGGCCTTGGCCGGGCCGATCGACACCACCACCACTTCTTCCGCCTTGCCGGCTTCCTTCAGCCGCAGCGCCTCTTCCACCGAGATCTCGTCGAACGGGTTCATTGACATCTTCACATTGGCAAGCTCGACGCCCGAACCATCCGGCTTCACTCGGATCTTCACGTTGTAGTCGACAACCCGTTTGACGGGCACGAGAATCTTCATCTGCAAATCCCCTTTGTTATTCCGAATGTTAGGCCCTTACAGCGCCGGTGTCTTGCCAGACAAGCTGAGGACACCGTGAGACCTGTGCCTTGCGCTAGTGCGGCCGATCAGAAAGCAATGCCCAGAAAGCAAAGAGCGGTGTGTCGACCGACCTCATTGCGTGTTTGATCCCTGGGATATTATAGAACGATCCGCCGATGCCAGGCGAAAACCAGTTCCCCTCCCCCTGCTTGAACTCCCCCTCGGAAAGCACGAGATAGACCTCCTCCGGCGCATGGTCATGATCCGGATAGCGCACATGCGGCGCCATCAACGTCACCCCGAGCCACAGGTCGCTCCGCTCCTCCAATCCGCCGGGGCCGATGATCATCGCATTCGCATGCCCATCGGCAAAATTATCGCTGGCCGAGTGGCCATACTTGGTGCGCCGACGCCATTCAAGCATTGGCTCGATACCTTTGAACGCCTCGACCAATCGCCCCAGCGAAGGATCATAGGAGGTATCAATCGCGAGCGCCACATCAAGGTGAGCGCAGACCGGCAACCGGCTCCCGTCCCCCGCCCGTGCGGTCCCCGGCTGCTCCAGCCTTGCGAGAAACTGCCGGATCGAGCGCCGGGCCTCCGGGGCTGTCGCAAATGTCTGGAAAGCCTGAGACGCTGCGTCCAGGAAAAGCTGCAGGCTCTCCCCGCGTAAACTCATGCCATCCCCTCCCTAAAACAGGACGATTTTAGCCCGGCCAGCCAGTGGCCTCTCCTGCAATCATATATCTTTCGCGAGACGCAGGCCGTCATAGACGGCGGCATGCGTGTTGCGCGCAGCGACAGCGTCGCCGATCCGGAATAGCTGGAATTTGCCCTCGGGATTGCGCACGACGGACTGCGGTTCGCCGGCCAGAAGCTGGTCGTGCGACATCTCGCCGAAGTTGCTCGAATTGGGCTTCAGCTCGAAATAGAGCTCATCGAGCGGAATGGTCCCGTGATTGACGACGATCTGGTCGTAGCTGCTCTGCTTGGCGATCCCGCCGTAATCGCTGCCGACATGGGCGACGAGCTGATTGCCGCTCTTCTCGACCGCCTCCAGGCGATAGGTGACGGTGAAGGTCACGTCATGCTTCTGAAGCGAGCGCATATAGGGCACGAGGTTCATCGCCATGACCTCCGGCGCAAAGGACCGGTCGGGCGTCATGATCTCGACCTTGGCGCCCGCCTTGGCGAGAAATTCCGCCGCCTGAAGGCCGGCATGGTCGCCGGCATCGTCGAAAATCAGGACGTTGGTGCCAGGCTTCACGTCGCCGGAGATGATGTCCCATGAGGAGACCACCAACTCATTGCCTCTCGAAAGAACTTCGGTATGCGGCAGGCCGCCGGTCGCGATAATGACGACATCGGGGTTTTCGGCTTCGATCGTGTCGGCTTCCGCCCAGGTGTTGAAGTGGAAGGTCACGTCGTATTTCTCGCACTGGCTCATGCGCCAGTCGATGATGCTGATCATCTCCCTGCGGCGTTCGCTTTGGGCGGTGAGACGGATCTGGCCGCCGGGATTGTTCGCCGCTTCGAAAACGACGACCTTGTGGCCGCGCTCCCCGGCGACCCGCGCCGCCTCAAGACCGGCTGGGCCGGCGCCGACGATAACGACCTTCTTCTTCACATCGGCCTTCGCCAGGATATGCGGCATGGTCAGTTCGCGGCCGGTGGCGGCATTGTGGATGCAGTAGGCGGCCCCGCCCTGGTAGATGCGGTCGAGACAGTAATTCGCGCCGACGCAGGGCCGAATTTCTTCTTCCCGCTTTTCGATGATCTTGCGAACGATATGCGGGTCGGTCATGTGGGCGCGGGTCATACCGACCATGTCGACCTTGCCGGCCGCGATCGCGTGGCGCGCCGTGGCGACATCCGGAATTTTCGCAGCATGAAAGGTCGGAAAATTGGTCGCGGCACGAATTTCGCCGGCGAAATCGAGGTGCGGGGAATTCGCCATTCCCTGGATCGGGATCACGTCTGTCAGACCGGCGTCGGTATCGATGTGGCCCCGGATCACGTTCAGGTAATCGATGAGGCCGCTCTCCTTCAGTCGCTTGGAGATTTCGATGCCTTCGGCCTTGCCCGTGCCGCCGGGAAGACATTCGTCGGCAGTATAGCGCAGGCCGAGAATGAAATCCTCGCCCACCCTTTTCCGGATCGCCTTGAACACGTCGAAACAGAAGCGCAGACGGTTGTCGAGCGAACCGCCATAGGGGCCGTCGAGCTCATTGGTGAGCGGAGACACGAACTGGTCGATCAGGTGGCCGTAGGCCTCGAGTTCGACACCGTCCATGCCGCCCGCCTTCATGCGCTCGGCCGCATCGGCGAAATCCTTGATGATGCGCTCGATGTCCCAGTCTTCCACCTTCTTCGGGAAGGCGCGATGGGAGGCCTCGCGATGATGCGACGGCGCCACGACCGGCAGCCAGTCGCCCTTGTCCCAGCGCGTGCGGCGGCCGAGATGGGTGAGCTGGATCATGATCGCCGCACCCTCTTCGTGGACGGCGTCCGTCATTTCCCTGATCCAGGGTACGATCTCGTCCTTATAGACCAGCAGGTTGTTGAAAACAGGCGGACTATCCCTGGAAACCGCGGCTGAGCCTGCAGTCATTGTCAAGGCCACCCCGCCTTTTGCCCGCTCCACCGTATAGGCCCGATACCTCTCCTTCGGCATGCCGTCCTCGGGATAGGCCGGCTCGTGCGAGGTTACGATGATACGGTTACGCAGCGTCAAATGCTTGAGCTGGTAAGGCTGAAGAAGAGGATCGTTCGACATGGGCCGTGGTTCCGGATTAAACATCGAAGCAAACGCTAAGGGCAATGTACATATGTGTCAATATTGAAAACAGGAAGGTCATTATTTTTGACACTAATGTACATTTTTCTTGTACCAAGCCGCGGAAGTTGATAGGAGATGATGCATGGACCAGGCTTTGAACGACACCGGCTGGCGCGGATCGCAGGAGGGTTGGCTGGAAGCAGCCTACCAGTCACTGCTGGAATCCGGCGTGGATTCGGTGAAAATTCTGCCGCTCGCAAAGAAGCTCAATCTCTCGCGAACGAGCTTCTACTGGTTTTTCAAGGATCGGGAGGAACTGTTGAGCGCGCTGGTTGCGCGTTGGCGCGATAAAAACACCGGCAATATCGTCAAGCAGTCCGAAGCCTATGCGGAGTCGCTCGCCGAAGCGATGCTCAACGTTTTCGATTGCTGGCTGGACACCGAACTCTTCGACGCCAAGTTCGAATTTGCCGTGCGCAGCTGGGCGCTGCAGTCGGACGAGCTTCTGGCCGAGGTCCACAAGGCCGATCAGATCCGGCTGGAGGCGCTTAAACGAATGTTTATGCGGTTCGGGGTACCAGAAACGACATCAGATGTCAGAGCGCGGACAACTTATCTCGTTCAGATCGGCTATATCTCCATGCAGTCGAAGGAGGAACTCGCCATCCGCATGAAACGGATTCCGGAATATATTGCGATCTACACGGGCGAAGTGCCGCAGCAGAGGGAGCTCGATCGCTTCTTCGCGCGGCATGGCTATAGGCCCGGATGAGGGAAGCCGAAATGAGCGTTTCCTTGAGGATCGGTATTATTGGCGGTGGTGGCTGGCTCGGCGGGGCCATTGCCGGCTCGATCCTCGATTCCGGCCTGGTCGACCCTCGAAATCTCTGCCTCTCCTATCGCAGCCGGCAGCCCGACCGTTTCCCGAACTCCTTCTGGACCACCGACAGTCAGGAACTTGCCGACCGCTCGGATGTGATTCTTCTCTCCATCCGCCCCGATGACTGGCATCCGTTCGCCCTCGATGCTTCCGACAAGCTCGTTATTTCGGTCATGGCCGGCATTCGCCTCGCAGCCCTTTCGGAGCGGCACAAGACCGGCCGCGTCGTCCGCGCCCTGCCGAATGCCGCTGCCGAAGTTGCGAAATCCTATACGCCTTGGATCGGCACGAGCGGCATCACGGAGGATGACCGTGCCACGGTCCGCGCCATATTCGAGAGCTGCGGATCTCAGGACGAGGTCGCAACCGAAAGCGACATCGACTACCTCACCGGCCTTTCGGGCTCCGGCCCGGCGTTTCCGGCGCTGCTCGCCGCTGCCATGATGAGCGACGCCATCGCCCATGGCCTGCCGGTCGAGGTTGCGCGCCGCGCGGTCAACACGGTGGTCGCGGGCGCCGGTCGGCTGCTGGAGCGCCGCAGCGAATGTCCCGAAGACGTCGTTCAAATCTTTCTCGACTATCGCGGCACGACGGCGGCAGCCATCGAAGGCATGCGCGCCGCCGGGTTCGATGCTGCGGTGGCAGACGGACTATCGGCAGCATTCAAGAAATCGGTGAGTATGGGAGACGCTT
Source organism: Rhizobium croatiense (assembly GCF_019793465.1). Lineage (GTDB taxonomy): Bacteria > Pseudomonadota > Alphaproteobacteria > Rhizobiales > Rhizobiaceae > Rhizobium > Rhizobium croatiense. Next base: position 226,183 of record NZ_JAILYJ010000001.1, read on the forward strand.
CCTGACAACCGTTGAGGGTGGGTACTGCGGCACCCCGCTCGGTAGTATTGGCCGCTAAATAGAGGGAACGAAAATGAAGAAACTACTCGCATCGACATGTTTGACGTTCGGCCTGCTCGGCGGCGCGTCCTACGCCAGCGCCGCCGAGTGCGGCAGCGTCACCATCGCCAGCATGAACTGGCAGAGCGCCGAAGTTCTCTCCAACCTGGACAAGTTCATTCTGAACGAAGGTTACGGCTGCAGCGCCGATATCACCGTCGGCGACACCGTCCCGACGATCACCTCCATGGCCGAAAAGGGCCAGCCGGACATCGCGCCGGAAGCCTGGATCGACCTGCTGCCCGACGTCGTCAAGAAGGGTACGGACGAAGGCCGCATCATTCAGGTCGGTTCGCCGCTGCCCGACGGCGGCGTGCAGGGCTGGTGGATTCCCAAATATCTCGCCGACGCCCATCCCGACATCAAGACCATCGGCGACGTGCTGAAGCATCCTGAACTCTTCCCCGATCCGGAAGACCCGAAGAAGGGCGCTATCTTCAACGGGCCACAGGGCTGGGGCGGCACCGTGGTGACCACGCAGCTCTTCAAGGCGTTTGAGGCTGACAAGGCGGGCTTTACCCTCGTCGATACCGGTTCGGCCGCCGGGCTTGATGGCTCGATCTCCAAAGCCTACGAACGTAAGGAAGGCTGGGTCGGCTATTACTGGGCTCCGACGGCTTTGCTCGGCAAGTATCAGATGGTCAAGCTCGAAGCCGGCGTGCCGAACGACGCCGCCGAATGGAAGCGTTGCAACACCGTCGCCGATTGCCCTGATCCGAAGCCGAATGCATGGCCGGTCGACAAGATCGTGACGCTGGTCGCCAAGCCCTTCTCGGAAAAGGCTGGCCCCGAAGTCATGGACTATCTGACGAAGCGCTCCTGGTCGAACGACACGGTCAACAAGCTGATGGCATGGATGACCGACAACCAGGCGACCGGCGAAGACGGTGCCAAGCACTTCCTGAAAGAAAACAAAGACATCTGGACCAAGTGGGTCTCGCCGGAGGCAGCCGCGAAGATCGAAGCTGCTCTCTAAAGCCAAAAATAGCGGTGCGCGAAAAGCGCACCGCTTCTCACGCGCCGACAAAACAAAAAGACTGCCACGGCTGTTTGACGAAAGGGGAACCGAGATGGAATGGTTTTACAAATTCCCGCACATGAACGATGACGCGCTTCGCAATCTGAAGAAGGCGATCGATGACGGCTTTCGCGGATTTACCCGCAGCTATGGCGACGGCATCGAAAGCCTGTTCGTGCCGCTGCAGCATTTCCTTATCGCCGCCGAGCGCTTCATGACGCAGACACCGTGGCCGATCATCACCGCGATCATTCTGACCATCGCCTGGCTTGGCAGCCGCAGCCTGAAGGTTGTCGCCGGCTGTCTGGTGACGCTGATGCTGATCGGCTATTTCGACATGTGGGACGACACGATGCGGACGGTCTCGATGATCTTCGTCTGCACGGTTCTTTCCATCGCCATCGGCATTCCGATGGGCATCCTGATGGCCCGTTCCGACCGGCTGCAGCGCATCGTCAATCCGATCCTCGACGTCATGCAGACCATGCCGAGCTTCGTCTACCTCATTCCGGTCGTCATGCTGCTCGGCATCGGCAAGGTGCCCGGCCTGATCGCCGTCGTCATCTACGCCATCCCGCCGATGATCCGCCTGACCGATCTCGGCATCCGCCTCGTCGACAAGGACGTGCTCGAAGCCGCCGACGCCTTCGGCACCTCGCGGTCGCAGAAGCTGTTCAAGGTGCAGCTGCCGCTGGCGCTGCCCACCATCATGGCCGGCATCAACCAGACGATCATGATGGCGCTCGCCATGGTGGTCATCGCCTCGATGATCGGCGTCCAGGGCCTCGGCCAGCCGGTGCTGAAAGCGATCGCCAACCAGTACTTCACGCTGGGCATTTTCAACGGCCTTGCCATCGTCGGCATCGCCATCATCTTCGACCGGGTCAGCCAGGCATATGGCAAAAGGCTCCAGAAGCATCGGGAGACCGTCCATGGCTGAGCAGCATTTCGGCGGCATCAAGATCCGCCACCTCTACAAAATCTTCGGCCCCAACCCCGCGGCCCATGTCGAGGCGGTGCAGAAAGGCCTGACGAAGACCGAGCTCAACCAGAAGCACGGCCACGTGCTCGGGCTGCGGGACATCAATATCGAGATCCCCTCCGGCTGCATCCAGGTCGTCATGGGCCTTTCGGGATCGGGCAAATCCACGCTGATCCGCCATATCAACCGGCTGATCGACCCGACATCCGGCGAAGTGCTCGTCGACGGCGTCGACGTCGTGAAGATGAACGAGACCGAATTGCGGACGTTCCGCCGGCAGCAGACGGCGATGGTTTTCCAGAAGTTTGCGCTGCTGCCGCACCGCAACGTCCTCGACAACACCATCTTCGGCCTCGAAGTGCAGGGCATGGAGCGGGCGAAAGCCATCGACATCGCCATGCGCTGGCTGGAGCGAGTCGGGCTCAAAGGCTTCGAGCAGCGCTACCCCAACCAGCTTTCCGGCGGCATGCAGCAGCGTGTCGGCCTGGCGCGGGCGCTTGCCAACGATGCGCCGGTGCTTCTGATGGACGAGGCCTATTCGGCCCTCGATCCACTGATCCGCACGGATATGCAGTCAGTGCTTCTCGACATCCAGAAGGAAATCAAGAAGACCATCGTCTTCATCACCCACGATCTCGACGAGGCGCTGCGCCTCGGCGACCAGATCGCCATCCTGCGCGACGGCGAAGTCATCCAGCAGGGCACGAGCCAGGACATCGTACTGCGCCCGGCCGACGAATACATCGCCAACTTCGTCAAGGAAGTGAACCGGGGACGGGTCGTCCATGTCGAAGCCGTCATGACGCCGCTGCATTCCGCAGCACCCGGCGGATTGACGATCGTATCGGGCACGACGGTCGAAGAGGCCGTCCGCATGCTGGCCGCCACGCCGGACGACGATGCCAGGGTGGTGTCGCCGTCGGGGGAAACCCTGGGGCTCGTCACCTTCCGTCAGCTCGCCGGCGCAATGGTGAATTCGCAGGAGGTCGCTGCCCGACGCGAGAATACCCTTTCGGTCGCGCTCTGACGCTCCACGCGGCCTCTTTCAGTTTGGCCGGCGACACCGAGTTTCGGTGCCTCGCCGCGCCACTCAACCGGCAAGCCGGTTGTCTGAGACATTACGATGTCGAAGCTTGCGCAACCGGATCGTCTTCGCATACGGCAAACATGGCCAGGGACGGCGTGCCGGGTGACCAGCGCGTCGCCTATTATGCCGAACGCGCCATCGGCGGCGCCTAGTGACGATGCTTTCACCCGACGCCTTCATCGGCAAGGAGCTTCAGCGCACGACCGCGGACGTACCGCTTCGCCGCACCTTGAAGAGGCTCTGAGTCAAGTGGCTGCTGGAGGTCGGCGTGCTGGGATGGCACGGCAATGGCGTCACCTTGCTGGATCACAATACCGGTGGGCGTTTTTTCGAGGAAGGCGACAGCCTGGTGCCCGCCACCACCAACGGCGCGGCCGCTTGGCTGGGCGGGGAATTGCGTTTGCAGCGTATCGATGCCGTGGAGATCTGCGCCGTACCGCGCCACGCACCCTATGCATTCTATGACGGCCGACGAGTCGGATTGGAACTCTGATGCGCAGCGGCGAAGCCGGGAGAGCGGAGCGCCGGCCTATACATTTTGCGCAGGACCAGTCCAGACTGCGTCGCGAAAAGCCGATCGACCGACAATATCGACGCGCGACAATTGCTCCCTGGCAGCGGAACACTAAAGTAACGATGACCGGGGCCATGATGGTCTACGGTCTGAAAGCCAAGCCCCTCTATCGATCACCCCAAATGATGGGAGGGGCTGCATCCATACGCACTCCATCCCGTGCGTATGCCAACTGCCTGTCAGCCTGCCGAAGGCTATCTCGAGCGGTCCACTTTAGAACCTTCGGCAGGCGACTTTTGCATGGCGCATTAATGCGCGCCGTCTGTGCAAGCTGGCTAATCGTTTCATCATCGGATAACCATCAAAAACAGCTGCGCCAAGGCTTGCCAAGTGCTGCCGGCTCTGTCAGTTCCTGCCGACCGGCCAGGAAAGTCCGACCGATGGGCATTATCGATAAAACATTCGAAATCTTCGTTTTTCCGGCACCTGCCAGGTTCGGTCTCGACTCGAATTCGCCTGGCCGAACACCTTTCGACGCCCCCATCCGGTCGAAGCCTGTCCGCTGCGCCGCCACGTGCTGCGCTGAGCCCGCATTTTCGCTAATATGCGCCGAGGCCTCGCACTTCGTTTCATCCAACAGGCCCTGACCAAGCGAGGAGGAGAAGGATAATGACAGCGACTGCGGCCAGAAAGAGGGACGTACATCATCTCGACCGCCGTGCAACCATGCCTTGCGCAGTGTTCGGTCAGGAGAATTGACGGGAACAGCATGACGGAAAACAGCGCAAAGCCATTCTCCTTCCGATTCCATGGTTCGTCCTTCGACAACATGGTGGAAACGCTCGGCGGTGCATTCGGCGCGTTTGATGCCGAGCCTGTCGGCCGCGCCAAAGACTTCCATTGGGGATTGGATTTTTCGGTGGCGGGCAGCGCGGTCCTGCTGACCGGCTATCATGAGGCCGAGTTCCAGTTCAACATCGAGCCGACCGTCAGCACGGCGGAGTATTTGTCGCTCGTCGTCCCGCGCCGCGGCGGCATGGGAGTGACCTATGGCGCGCGCAAGGCCGAGGCCGGGCAAGGGAAATTGCTGCTCTACAACAATTTCGAACCCGATAGCGTTCTCATGCATGGGCAGGGGAATGTCATCGACGAACTGCTGATCAACTGGCCCGTTATCCTCCAGACAATCGGTCAGACTTTCGAAATGCCGTTCAGTGGATCGCTCGACCTGCTGCCGGAACTGGATCTATCGACGCCGGTTGGCCGGACGATCGGCAATCTCACCGAAACGATCATATCGGGAATGCGCGACGACGGCCCCTTGCTGCAGTCGCCGATCGCCATGGCGCACATGACGCAGGCGCTGGCCGATCTGGTCGTGCGCATGGTGCCGCACCGGCTATCGCATTTCCTCGACAAGGGGCCGGCCCTGATCGCCCCGAGGCATGTGCGCAGGGCTATCGAGTTCATGCAGGCCAATATCGATCAGCCTATCACCATGCCGAAGGTTGCCGAAGCGGCCGGCGTCTCGAGCAGGGCGCTCGAAACCGGTTTCCGCGCCTTCAAGGGAACGTCTCCCGCCGCCTATCTGCTGATGCTTCGCCTGCGCGCGGCGCGCCAGGATCTGCTCGACCCGGAAAGCAAGGAGACGATGAAGGCCGTCTGCCTCAAATGGGGCTTCTTTCATTTCGGCCGCTTTTCCGCGGTCTATAAAACGACCTATGGGGAATACCCCTCAGACACGAGGAAGCGCGTGAGCCGTCGATAAGCCGGCCGGTATCGCCGACATCGCAACGCGCTGCAACATATTGCGCGACCTGCTTCAGGACTTCGCCAATCTGTAGAACGCTCGCATCGTCCTCGGATCCCGCTTGACGATCTCAAGCGTGTCATCACGCTCGGCGAGCGCGTTGAGTTCCCGCAGCACGAGCGCATGCGCGATCCCCAGAGTGCGTGCGAAAGAGCGGCTGTCAGATGCGATCATGAGTTCCGCAGCGACGAGCAGGCCGGCCTGTATCGACGTCAGCCCGGCATCCCTGTCTTGCGCTGCAGCGACAAGGGCGAGAAATCGGCGAGCGTCGGATGCCTCTTCGCTCACGCGGCATGTCGCCGACGGAAGGAAACCATGATCGATTTCGAGGTCGGCGTATCGCTTTCCTCGCCGGCGCTGCCAAGCGGCACGAGCACGTTCAGCTCGGGATAATAGCCGGCGATGCTGCCCCGCGGAATGTCGTAGGGCACGAAGCGGAAATCCCGTGCGACGCGCTCGATGCCGTCATCATGCTCGCCAACCACATCGACGCGGTCGCCGGCCTCGGCATTCATCGCCTTCAAGTCCTCCGGATGAATGAAGATGACCTGCCGCTCTCCGTAGACGCCGCGGTATCGGTCGTCGAGGCCGTAGACCGTGGTGTTGTATTGGTCGTGCGAGCGGAACGTCTGCAGGGCGAAGCGTCCCTCGCCTTTTCGCGCCCGCTGATGCACCGTCTGTTCGGGAAGCGCCTGGGAGGAGAATGACGCTTTGCCTGTGGACGTCTGCCAGTCCCGATGGGCGGCGGCATTGCGCAGGTGGAAACCGCGCGGCTTGCGCAGGCGCGCATTGTAGTGTTCGAAGCCGGGAATGGTCGCCTCGATATGATCGCGGATGCGATCGTAGTCCTCGGCAAGTACCGCCCAGTCGACCACGGAAGAGCCGACCGTCGCTTGGGCAATGCCGGCGATGATGGCGACTTCCGAGAGGAGATGCGGTGAGGCCGGACGATTGATGCCGGCGGAACCATGCACCATGCTCATCGAATCCTCGACGCTGACGAGCTGGGAATTGCCGGCGGCGTTGAGGTCCATCTCGGTCCGTCCGAGGCACGGCAGGATAAAGGCCGTCTCGCCAGGCATCAGATGCGAATGGTTCGGCTTGGTTGCGATATGCACCGCCAGTTTCAGCCGCCGAAGCGCTTTCTCGACGAGTGCGCTGTCGGGCGTGGCGCGGGCGAAGTTGCCGCCAAGCCCGATGAAGGCCTCGGCCGAGCCGTCGAGCATCGCGCCGATCGCGCCGAGCACATTGTGGCCGTGCTGGCGCGGAACGGTGAAGCGGAAATGCGTCTCCAGCGCATCGAGGAAATCGTCCGACGGCTGTTCGTTGATGCCGACGGTTCGGTCGCCCTGCACGTTGGAATGGCCGCGCACCGGGCAGAGGCCGGCGCCGGGCCGGCCGATATTGCCGCGCAGGAACATGAAGTTGGCAATCTCTCTGATCGTCGCCACCGAATGCAGATGCTGCGTCACGCCCATCGCCCAAGTGCAGATGACCCGTTCGGCAGCGATATAGACATCGGCGGCCCGTTCGATCTCCTCTCGGCTCAACCCCGACTGGTCTTCGATGTCGGCCCAATTCGTCGCCTCCACAGCTGCGCGGTATTCGGCAAAACCGGCGCAGTGTTCGACAAGAAACGCATGGTCGAGAACCGGCGGCAGACCCGCGGCGACGGCTGCGTCTTCCGCAGCCAGCACGGCCTTTGCCATTCCGCGCACCGCAGCCATGTCGCCGCCGAGTTGCGGCTGGAGATAATGGCTGGCGATATCGGTCGAAGCGCCCCGGAGCATTTCGATCTTGTCCTGCGGATCGGAGAAGCGCTCCAGGCCGCGCTCGCGGATCGGATTGAAGACGACGATGCGCGCGCCGCGAAGTGCCGCCCGGCGCAGATCGCCGAGCATTCTCGGATGGTTGGTGCCTGGGTTCTGCCCGATCACGAAGATCGCGTCGGCCTCTTCGAAATCCTCCAGCAGAACGGTGCCCTTGCCGACGCCGACCGCCTGGCGCATGGCGATGCCGCTGGCCTCGTGGCACATGTTGGAGCAATCGGGAAAATTATTGGTGCCGTAGACGCGTACGAACAGCTGATAGAGGAAGGCGGCCTCGTTGCTGGCCCGGCCGGACGTATAGAACTCCGCACGATCGGGATTATCGAGGCCCTTGAGGATGCTGCCGATCTCGGCAAAGGCATCCTCCCACGCCACCGGCAGGTAGCGGTCGCTTATCGCATCGTATCGCATGGGGTGGGTAAGGCGGCCGTTGAGCTCAAGCTCGTAATCCGACAGCCGGCGAAGCTGCGATACCGTTCTTTCCGCGAAAAAGGCCGGCGTTGCCCGCTTCTCCGTCGCCTCCCAGGCGACGGCCTTGACCCCGTTCTCGCAGAACTCGAACGACGATCCGTGTTCCGGGTCGCCCCAGGCGCAGCCCGGGCAGTCGAACCCATCCGCCTGGTTTGCCCTTAGCATCGTTCGCGCCCCGGCGATCGGCATCCCGCTTTGAAGCAACTGCTTGCCGCAACTCTTCAAAGCGCCCCAGCCTCCGGCCGCCGCCGATTTCTTCCCAATGAATTTTGTGTCCATGCGCCCGTGTATTGTCGAAGCGGGACAAACATCAAGGCCATACAAGCGATGGTTTGATAGAAAAATCCTATCGAGCGCCCCCGAGTCGGGGGAGGTGAACAGGATTTCGGACTAACCGGTTTCCTTCAGCGCATGCCCGTTCTCGCGGGAATGCGCCAGTATGCGGTTGCGACCTTGCGTCTTGGCCTCATAAAGCGCGGCGTCAGCCTCGGCCAGCAGCCGGTTCGGACTGGCCCGCAGCGTTGCCCCTGTCGCGCAGGATATGCCGATACTCGCTGTGACCCGCCCGAATTCGCTGCCGGAATGAAGGATATTCTCCTTGGCCAGGCGGCCGGCGAATTGTTCGGCGACGATCATTGCCCCCTTGGCGCTGGTATCGGGGAGAAATACCACAAATTCCTCGCCGCCGTAGCGCGCGACGATGTCCGCCGGCCGGCTGACTGATTGGCGCAGACATTTGCTGACGACGCGCAGGCACTGGTCGCCGGCCGGATGCCCATAGGTATCGTTATAGGCCTTGAAGCGGTCGATATCGACCATCAGCAGGCTGAACGGCGTGTTTCTCCGGGCGCTGCCGGCGGTCTCGCGCGCGAAGATTTCATCGAAGGCGCGGCGATTGACGATGCCGGTCAGCCCGTCGGTTTCGGCCAGATTCCTCAATTGCTCGGCCGAGAGCCTGAGCGCGATTTCCGCCTGTTTCGTCGCCGTGATGTCCGATACGACAGCCATCGCCGTGCCATCATCTGCCAGTCGCGTCCGGATGCTGCGCCAGTCGCCGTTGTGGAGCTGAACCTCTTCGTCCTTATTGCTGTGCAACGTCGCGCTGGTCAGCTTGATCCACTCTTCCGGATCACCCTCGACGACGCCCGGCCGCTCGCCGGTTTCGACGACACGGCGCAGGATGTCGCTGATATGCGCGCCGACCACCCGGGCATCGCCAGACAGCGGAAAGGCGCTACGGTACTGATCGTTGCAAAAGACCAGAAAACCCTTGCTGTCGTACATGGCGATACCATCGGACATGCCGGCCATTGCATGCGACAAGAGGTTCTTGCTTTCACGCAATTCCCGCTCCAGCGCCGTGCGTTCAGTCACATCGCGTGTCACGCCGGCAAGGCCGATCACTCGGCCCTGCCTGTCCCGGAGCGGCACCTTGGAGGCAAGCAGGATTCTGCCTTCGATATATTCGGTGGAATCGATCAGCGGCACCCCGGTGTCTATGACCTGCTGCTCGAGATAATAGAGTTGCTCGGCGAGCGGTCGCGACATCAGATTGAAATCCGACAATCCGATCATCTCAGCCGTCGTTCTGAACCGGAAGAGGCGGGTCATGTTTTCATTGACGGTGATGAACCGGCTGTTTCGGTCCTTCACATAGAGATAATCGGGCGATTGCGAAAACGCCGTGACCAAAATGCTGCGTTCCAGCTCCCATTGCTGCGTTTTCAAGAGCACGAAGCCGCCCAGCACGGTTGCCAGACAATTCAAAGCGGTGAGGGGAAAACCGACGCCGGCCAGCACATGAGCGGTCACGAGAGTGGGTAGCAGAGCCATGGATAGGACCAATGCAACGCCAAGGGCGAGGCTCAGCAGCGCAACGTCCATGAGCACCGGAGATCTCTTGCGGGTCCAGAAATGACCGGCCACGCCGATGCCGGCGGCAACAGCCATCGTGATGATCCCGTCGACCATCGCCGTGCCGCCGACGGCAAATCGAAAGGCCATCGCCAGCGATGCGGCAAAAGCCGCCGCGATCGGCCCGCCGAACATGCCGGCCAATACAAGCGGCGAAAAACGCAGATCGATATGGATGCCCGGATGAAACTCAACGGCCAGCAATATCGATCCGATGGAGGCGCCGCCGGCAACAATCCCGAATGCGATTTTTTCCTGGTTGAAGGAACGGCGCTGAAACTGGATCGAAAAAAGCGCCCACAGCGAAATCGCCAGGCACACGAAAGAAAGGTTGCCACCGAATTGCGTCCAATTGCCGTTCACCGCGCTGGATCCACCTTCCCAAACCATGTAACGAAGCTGTTATACGACGATACTGGTTTGAGCTTCGTTAAATCGGAAGGTAACGAATTCTGCGTAGTGTTCCACTTGTGTGCGAACATCTCAATTGTCGCCGCAAGGGCTCGTCGGCGCGCGCGGCCGCAATGCGCGGCATCGGCGGTCGCCAATCCCCGTACCAGACGCATGCCGAGCTGCACCGTGCCGGTTTTTGCCCTCCACCTTCTCGGGCGTGCAATCCCAACGCGACAGACCAGCCGGACTTCCACGCCATCCTCCCGGGCATCACGAACGATTTGGGCCGGCGGATAAAAACCGGTCGGCCGACTGCGATCAGTACACTTGCACGCCGCGCCGCCCCAATTCGTCGAAGATATCTTGCGTGGCCGGCTTCGGCGAAAAGCGGCCTGCCTCTTTGAGCGCCGGCAGATCGAGCAATGCATCGACGTTTTCGGACGGGACGTTGATGCTGACGCGCTCGAGCTTTTTCAGCGGAACGAGGGCGCGGATATCGACCTTGTCGATCATAGAGTTGACTGAAAAGTCTTTCAGGTTGGGGCAGAAACGGATACCGGAGAGATCCTTGACATCGAAGGCGTTTTCCTCGCCGCTCCAGAAATACCACGCGAACGGATAGATCGCCGGCCCGCCATCAAGCTCAATATCCTCGACGGAGGCCAGCAGTTCCTCGGTTAGCGGATAGCGGATCAGATAATCCAGCGCTTCCGGAATGAGTTCGTAGCCATCTTTTTCCAGATCGACCGCACGCCCGAGCACATGGGTCGCCAGCTGTTCCGGTGTGCCGAGATCAAGCAGTTTCGCATAGAGAAGCGAGGACAGCACCGCCAGCTTCAGGTTCGGATCCGAGAAAGGCGCGCCGGGAGCGCCGGCCACAGCCGGGTAAGGCGGAGCGCTCGGCTCTGCATATTCTGCTTTTGGATTGAAGATGGCGATATTATAGACCTTGTCGAACGTGATGCGGACGGACAAGGTGCCTTCCGGCAGCTGCTTCTTGCCGAAACGTGCACCCCCACTCGTAGCACTTTCCTGACCGATCTCCATATCCGGCACTTTGGCGCGGAGGTCGGCAAGCGATATCCCCATAGGAATGTCAGCAATGGTATGCATGAAGCGGGAATTGTAATCGACCCTGCCGATCAGCCCTTTTCGGTCGATCCGCACGATGACGCCATGGGTGTTTTCGAGAATGTCGATCACGCCGCCCTTATGCGGCGCCGGCGTGCGCCAAACAGAGCCCATCGCCTTTTCGACCGCCGACATCGGCATACCGGGCCGTAGCGCCGCAAGCGCTGCAACATCCACCGGTTCCTTCGACGCCGCCATGCCTTTACCTCCTGCTGCCAGGGACAGCGCAAGTACACCCGCGCCAATCAGGAATTCCCGCTTTCGCATGAACCTCGCCTCTCGCCGAGCAGACACTGTTTGTGCCGGGGGTTTTCTACCGGCTTTCCCAATTTTTTGAAAGCAGTGCGGTCTCACTTGCCTGGATCTAACGGGCGGAGGCGATGCTTGGGCTGAAATAAAGCCCGACGAGCAGAGCCAGCACCGAAATGGCGATGATATCGACAGCCCGTGTAGGAGCGCCATATTATCTGCCACGTCGCGATAAGTGAGAGCCTGCGGGAGCGTTCGCGGTCGAATCAAACCTCAAACAGGACGATCACTCTTACCGGTGACAGGCAAATCTAGGGTAGTTGCAGTTGACATGAAGACGCGACACTGGGATCGCAGGGGAGACGGCGGGCTCACCTTTACGGAACTCGGGTTTGGCACGGCGCCGCTCGGCAATCTCTATCGAGCAATCACTGATGACGCGGCGAGCGCCGTATTGGATGCAGCCTGGCGACACGGCATCCGCTACTTCGACACCGCGCCGCTTTACGGGCTTGGTCTCGCGGAAAGGCGGGTCGGCCGTTTCCTTGCAACGAAAAAGCGCGAAGACTTCGTGGTGTCGACAAAAGTCGGCCGGATCATGAAGGTCTGCCGACCCGAACAGCGGACCGGCATCGGCAAATTCTTCGATACTCCCAGTCGCCGGGAAGTTTTCGACTACAGCTACGATGGCGTCATGCGATCGTTCGAAGCATCTTTCGAGCGCACCGGTCTCGACAGCTTCGATATTCTGTTCGTACACGATCTGGATGTCTTCAATCACGGCACGCAAGCAGCCTGCGACCACTATGTCGGGCAATTCATGGCCGGTGGATACCAGGCAATGATCTCGCTGCGCGACCAGGGAGTCGTGAAGGCGATCGGTGGCGGTATAAACGAGTGGCAGATGTGTCAGGCGCTTGCCGAACGGGGGGATTTCGATCTGTTCTTGCTTGCCGGACGCTATACTCTGCTCGAGCAGGAGCCGTTGGAATCCTTTCTCCCCATGTGCGAAGCCCGCGATATCGGCATAGTGCTCGGTGGCCCGTATAATTCCGGCATCCTGGCGACGGGGCCGATTGCCGGCGCACAATACAATTACTCCGACGCCCCTTCCGAGATCGTCGACAAGGTCCTTCGAATAGAGCAGGTCTGCCGGAAACACGACGTCGCCCTGGCAGACGCGGCGCTCAACTTTCCGCTCTTCCATCCGGCTGTCGTTTCCGTCATCCCGGGTGGCCAGTCAGTCGATCAAGTGGCGTCAAACGCCCGCGGGCGCAGCACACCTATCCCTTGCGCGCTGTGGCAGGACCTGAAAATGCTTGGCTTGATGCGCGCAGACGCGCCCGTCTGCGAGGGGTCGAACAGAACGCGCTGACCTACCCGTCCCTGGCGCTCGTCGGACCGCAAATCTTTCCGGCGGCCCAATTGCCACGCTGCCGCCTATGAGCGGCGCCGACGCCAGCTTTGCCAAAGCAAGACCATCCAGGGCAGCAAGGTTTAAAAATGTCCTTCGGCGCCGCAGAGCGGCGTGTTTTGACCATGATCCGCCAGCCTGCAGCCAGGGCGTCGGATTATCGCCGCCGGTTCGATGCGCAGCCTGGAGCACCGTCCCGGTCAGTTCCTCCTAATCGACCCGCTTCAGGTCTTTGGGAACGCCATATCCCGATCCATCGTACCGCAGCCGGTGTTTGCGGATCGTCGTCTTATCTTCGCTGTTGCAATCATTATCCGTTCCGACCCTATTGACGGATGTCGTCGTTTTCTCGGTAACAACGATGTCGGCAACCGCGTCTTTCGCCGATGGGACCATCGAAAGGGTGCGCGTGGTTTCGCTAAATTCACCGGCGCAGACGGTATCCCATTCTCCGCGACTTTCGCGAACGACAATGTTGTCGAGAACCGGCTTTAGCCGATCGCCTTCGATCGAAAAAAGCCATAAGGTCGTTTCACCAAATGGATTGGCGCGCGAGCTGCCATCCAGCGAAACACGCAGGCCGAAAGCCGTTCTCTTCGGCGCGAGCTGATAGCGTGCGGTATCGAAGGCGACGCTTCGTACACGAAAGGCGTCGTCGGACATAAGGCCGTCAAGACGCAGCCGCTGCCCTACTTGCAGGTTGGTGCTGTCGACGACGAGCAGTTCGATATCGCCTTCGTTTTCCGAATCCGACTGCTCCGTCATCAACGGAACCGCAATCAGCGTCAGCTGGGGCAGAGCCGGCCAAACCCGGCAGATCACCGCATGCGGATCGCCATCAACACTGTCGCCCTTGGATAGCGTGATGGTTGCCCCCTCGAACAGAAGAGTACCATCGCCGGCATTCGTCGCGCTCGGATAGGCCCGCCGAATGATGTCTGCCGCACGGCCGGCGCATTCATTCTGCCCCGCCAATGCCGCCGGAGCGCCGAGCCCGATCAGGACGATCGATGCGGAGAACAAGGTTCGGACGTTCGAAAACCGCTTCATATTGATCCTCAGCAAAACCGGCCATGCAAAGCGTGACCTGCAGCATACGGATCGCACCAAAGCCAGGCGCACGTCAATTCTCACCGGCTCACCTCCCTTCGCAGAGGGCGTGTCTGGACAGTTGCTGATCGGCCTCCAGATCGACTTTGGAGATCGGCTAATCAAACGTCAGCCAAGGAACTCCTTGCACCAGCCGGCCTCATGCTCGCAGGCATCGCCGAAGCGGGCGATCTTCTTGCCGCCGATATTGGTAACCGACGATTCACTGGTAATGCCGGCTGTCGTCGGAACGCCGGTGCACGTGCATTTATCGCCTAACGTTGCGATTGGCATGCCTTCGACGCAGACGAAAGACTGAGATGTCGCAGACACCGGCCCCCGATATGCGGCCGCAGACCGGGATTAACCATCGGGCAAACACGCATATGGCCCTTGAGAGTAACCGGACTGCCAACAACGTGGAATTCCTCGTCTTCGAAACCGCTTGCGATATTGTCAGTCTTGCCTATGACCCCAACCTCAGAGCATCAGCCTCCAACTGTTCTGACAAGCTTCGGTGGAAATACCGTATTATCCATGAGTTGCATGCGGTGCGCCTGGGCCAGGATTGCCATATGGGGAAGAGCTTCATAAATCTTAATACTGTCAGCAGTCCGGTTACCATTTGCCGCGCGCCTCAAGAAATTCTTCTGCGGTCATGTTTCGTGCACTAACCCCTCGGTTATCTCGGCGATCCGATCTCGCGCACACGTTCGAGCTGCTGACGGCCCCGCGTAACGCCCCCATCGCTCGCGTCCATTGGCAAGCAAATTCATTTAATATCACCCATTTTCAGAGATCAGGGTGTTCAATCCGCTCCCATTCATTCCCGTCGAAGCGAAAGATATCCTTCTGGCCGACAACCCAAAGAATATCGCCGACAGCCCCCGCATAGAAAATATATTCACCGCGCAGCTTCGGCAGCGCGGGAGAAAAACGGCGCAGATCTGATGTGCCGGGGGCGAGTTCGAACAGGCCGCCCGGTCGAACGCTCGAAGGCAATATCAGCTTGCCTCGATAAGGCGTGATCATGTGAAAGAGATTGAGCTGTTGACGCAGATTGATCGGCGTGAACCCGCGTGCGTAGCTGCCGTGCAGCAGCAGGCCTTCGCGTCCGCAGATCCAGACGCTATCCGCATGCTCGATGTGGATGCCGGTCAGCGCGCCTTCCTCAAGGTAGACCTTGAGTTCATGAAGCGCCGATCCGTCCCAGAAGTAGAGAACCGGCCGGGTTCCTTCTGATCCGCAGACATATATCGCATCCTCTGAGGGGCCTTTGATCGCGTTCAAGGAAATATTCTTGGGCGCTTGTTTCTGAAACTCCGTCAGCCACGAGAGGTAATTAGGATCATCGGTGCGAGGTCGCCCTTCCTTCCGCTTTTGATAACTGACCATGTCGAACAGCAATTTATCGGTCAGCAGACTCCAGTTTTCCCGACCTTGTCGCCGATAAATTTGCCCGCCCTGGCCACATGCATAGAGTTTGTCGCCGACCTGGGTGATCGCGGACATCCGTCCATATCCTTTGGCGTCGGCGACCCAGGTTCCCGCGCCGGGGATCTTTTCGCGAAAGTTTCCTTTCCACCAAGCATGGTAAACGTCACCCTCAGACGACAGGTAGGTGAGATAGTCCGTCGTGGCGTCGATTTCCGGATTTCTGAACAAGTTGATATCCTGCATATGGAAATCGAAGTCGTCGAAATACCATTGTTCTCCGATCCGGGCATCGTGTTCAAAGCGGAAGATGCGGGATTCCGGAGCATACACGTCAGATCCAGTCATGACGGCATTAACCACGACGACATCATCGGAGCGAGCACAGGCGCGAGTGAATTCTATGGCGCTGTTGGCGCTCTTAAGGTCTTGCATTTGCACCTCTCTTGGCACCCGTCTGCAACGCGCGAAGCGTGTCACCAGGTAAGGGCGGATATTGTTTGGCACGCAACAACTGGTTGGGGTCCCTCCCCGCGAACTCACCATTTACTGCGGAAAGGATCTGCGCGGCGCAATCCGGCCGGAGGGCAGTCATCGCGTCGATAGAGGCATCCTTAACATCATCCAAAGTCGCGGTGAACGGCGGATTGGAGTTTCTCCCGAGCGCCTCGATCGCGCCGTCGGCCAGATGGGCCTCATGGTGTTCAGTTCCTTGCGTCCTTGCCTGCCCGACGACGCACATGCTCTGCCCTTGCCAGAAACCAGGCATATTCGGAATGCGTTTCTGACCGACGATCGCCTCCTTACGGGTGCCGTAGCGCAAGGTCCAATCAGGCACGATATGGTGGGCCTGCATTCCGATGCTCTTGCAGATCGGCTCCATTTTTTCGTAGGTGTCGATGCGGCATCTTCGCTTTTCACGCTCCTGCTCCACCCGGACATTTTCAGGAAGCGGCAGTGCCGCAGGCGCTCGCCGCTCGCCGATGCGTTCCGCGTTTTTCCGCAGCTGTTCAGCGCTCGGCCACGGCGCCTCAAGCAGATCGGCGAGATCATCTGGGTCCATCGTGCGAAAATCGAGCGGCACGCCAGCCTTTAATGAGAGGATGTCATTTGCGTTGAGGATGGTCGCAT
The DNA here is from genome assembly GCF_019793465.1 of Rhizobium croatiense. Lineage (GTDB taxonomy): Bacteria > Pseudomonadota > Alphaproteobacteria > Rhizobiales > Rhizobiaceae > Rhizobium > Rhizobium croatiense. The sequence goes on from NZ_JAILYJ010000001.1 coordinate 242,748, forward strand.
TGCCGGAGAACCATTCCCCCATATGCCAGGGCAAATTTCCGATTTGCTGCGCTTGAGGCGACGTGATGGGAACTTGCCCTCGCAAATGGTCCCCGATCGCCCGCGCCATTACGCCATCCGGCCCGACATACCATCGTCCGGCCATGTCGCCGAGTTGGTAGCCGGCTTGCGCAAGGCCGAGCAAACCGAGCACACGTCCCGCTCCCGTCGGCAAAGGCCGTCCGAAGGTTCCTCGACGTTGATAGACGTTATCATTCGCGGCTGGCGGAAAAGGTCGGGTCGTTTGCGGCCGCTGTGGCTGTGGCAGCGGCCTAGCCTGTGTGCCCGGTCTCGGCTGCGCATTTCCCCCGGATTGCTGCGGAGCGACCTTGCGCAAAGCATTTCCGGCATCAGCATATTGAGCGCCCATTATCAGGGGCTCGGGTGACGCGTCGCTCATGACCTTCCCTTGGTCACTGACGTTCCAGCGCAGCGAGCCGGGGATAGGATCGTCGTCTTCCGGCGGTGCGAATGTCTCGGTACCGCGCACGAAAATCGCTTCACCTTGCGTGTTGCGGTTGTTCATCCAGAACCGGTCGAGATGACGAATGACGTGAGAACCCTCGGCTCGAACCTGGTCCGCGTGCTCGATCGGCTCGCAAATGTCTTCCACTGTGCCTGATTTGACGCCTCTTCGATTGCCTGGAGCATCGCCATGGACATGCGTGGTGCAGGAACGCATGACCATTGCTTTCTTGCCGGTAAAGCGGACGGATGGCGTATAGCCTTTATCGTGCCCGCAATAGTCGACGATCGGATACGGGATGGGAACAACCGAGGAGCCGACCGGCGTCAGGCATACATCCGGCGACAGCGAGACAATCTTTGCCTCGTCAAGATCACGCAAACCTTCGCGCGGCTGCTTCGTCGTCCAGGGCGCCGGGTAGTCGGGCTCGCCGACATAGTTGTCGCGTGGGATGCTCATGCCACTACCTCACCGGCATCAGCATCAACCGCCGCTTTGACTTGGACCCGCGTCAACGTAAGCGATGTTTCGCCTGCCTCCTGAAGGGGAAAGCGTGCCCGCCAGGTCAGCATCACTCGACTGTCGTTCCGCCAGTCGAAATGCACACCGTCCAGAGAGAGCAGATACCACTCATCGCGCTCATGACCGGCACATCGGACCCCCAGCGAGATTCCCGGCAGTCGCCCTGCGGCTAGGGCGAAGCTAGGGTGCAGATGATCCAGCTGGTAATCTTCGTCTCCGGTCAGATGCGGAATTGCGACGAGATCGGGATGAGCGGATTGCCAGAAGCGCGCATCGAAATCCTTCGGCAGAAGCGGGTGGCGTTCGTTGAGCCAGGCCTCGTCATAGGTGCCGGCGTGTTGCTGGCGGGACCGCCACCAAGGCGACACCAGACCCAGCCCCTGCGGCTCGACCTGCTCCCGCCAATTCAGCGTCTCTCCGGGCAAGGTGATTTGCGGCGCGGCGACGGGGGCTTGATCTGAAGGCATGTCGAGATTGACGATGCCGCAACCGAGCGGATTGCGCGCTTCGACATCGGCGGGCGTTTCGGTTTCCGGATTTCCCGTACCCGGAATTTGCCCACCATAAGCCTTGCTCCAGCAAATCTGCACTGAAGATGCTGGCTCGGCTTCAGTGAGTTGCCAATCCGTCAGCACGCGCCTTGCTTGTCTTGCCGAAAAGCCCGCCCATTTTTCCTTGATGACCGGGCGCCAGAAGCGCGCGCCATGGACGTCAAGCTTTTTGGAAAGCTCGCCGACGCGCAGGCCGACCTGCCATGACGGCGCTGGAGTGCCGCCCGGCGCGTGGGCATTGCCGAGGAAAGTGATGTCGGTTCCGACCTTCTCCGGCGTGAGATCGGTCTGGCGCAAGAGGGGGCCGGCATGGGGATCGCCGTCATAGGCGTCCTCCCATTGGAAATCTTCCTGTTTCGGAGCGATGGCGAGCGCCTCGCCCTGCCGGTGAACGAAAGTTCCGCGAACCGACACGACGCAATCCAGATCCCCGTTCGCGTCGAACTGCCGGAAAGCAATAGCCGGAAAGGGAAGCCGGTTGATCAGTTCCAAGTGATCGTCCTCCTCAGTTCAGGTCGATCGGCTTGCCGCGCATCTGGAAATGTTCGGTCGCAACGAAGTTGAACGTCTTGCCGAGGATGATCACTTCGCCGTTGGCTTTCATGATGAATTTGGAATCGCCGCATTCGATGACAAATTCCTCGCCGACCGCGATCTTCTTGAACTTGCCGACGCTCTCCAGCGAGGTCTGACCGACATTGGTGACCTTGCTCATGCCGATCTGCTCGGCCCGCGCTATGCCGATCGTGTCGGATTTGAAGGCGCCGACGATTGTGTTCATGATGCCGGGCATTGGGAAAAGGCCCGAAGCCGCATCGCCAACACCCGTGCCGGAACCGGCAAGCGCCGTGCCCGCATCCGCTCTTGGCGACGGTCCCGACACCACGCCCTCGCGGCTGGCCAGCCCGCCAGCGCCGAGAAAGCCGAGCGCCGAAGACGCAACCGTGCCGGCGAAGGCCGCAAGCCCTGCCCCGCCGCCGCCTGCAATTTGCCCGGTCTGGGCCAGGAGCCCGGCGGTATGTCCGGAGAGACCACTGACCGCCCCCATCAGCGCCATCGCCATCGGCCCGGTGCCGCCGACGACGGTGTTCATCGAGCCGCCTACCTCGTGTTTCTGATTGCCACCGACTTCAACCGTCCGGTTGGCGCCGATCGCCGAGACCTCGTGCCGGTCGACGCGCTTGGTGCGGTCGTTCAGCACGCGCGTGGTCTGGTCCTTCTGCGCGTGGAAGAACATGTTCTCCTGGCCGGCCTCGTCCTCGAAGGTCATTTCGTTGAAGCCGGTGCCTTTATGCGTGTTCGAGCGCATGACCATGCGCGTCTTGTTGGCCGGCAGGTCGTAGGGAACCGTGTTGCTGGGATTGGGCACCACGCCTGTCACCAGCGGCCGGTCGGGGTCGCCGTCGACGAAGGCGACCATCACTTCCATGCCGATGCGCGGGATAACCTGCGCGCCCCAGGTGCCGCCGCCCCAGACCTGGCTGACGCGCACCCAGCAGGTGTCGGAACCGTCCTTCTTTGCTTTGCGGTCCCAGGGGAACCACAGCTTGATGCGGCCGTATTGGTCGGGATGGATCTCCTCGCCGGAGGGGCCGGCGACGATCGCCACCTGCGTGCCCTCGATGCGCGGCCGCTTCGTCTCGCGGTGCGGCGTCATCGGCACCCGCGACGGCACCGCCTCGAAGGTGTTGGTGTATTCCGGCTCGTTGCTGTTGGTCTCATAGGAGCGGTCGACGACCGTATGGGTCGCCTTGACCACCACATGCTCCTCATAGACGTGGTCGGGATGAGCGACCTCGTAGGGGGTGAAGCGGCGTCCCGCCTCCAGGATGCGGGATGTAGAACCGCCGAAGACCCGGTCGTGATCGGCTTCGGAGGCCTGCATTCTCAACTTCTCCGCCCGCTCCGCCTCGGCAACGGAAGAGATGCGCGCCGGATATTCGTAAAGCTCCCGCTTGGTCGCCTCGGGCATCTGCACGAGCGACGGCGTCATGGTGCCGGGCACCATGCGTGGGGTTTCGAAGTTCCAGTCCGCACCGGCCCGCTGGCCCGGCACATAGGAATAACGCCGGCTCCACTCGGTGATGTGATTGCGGTCGGCCGAGCCCTGCGCCAGGCGAACCCGACCCTCCCCCTGCGCCGAGGGCGACGGGCCGAGCCAGGATCGGGCGCTGTCGGCGACATGCAGCTTGTGTTTGCCGTCCTCGTGGGAGAACCAGTAGAACAGGCCGTCCTCTTCAAAGCGGCGGGTGAGATAGGCAAGGTCGGTTTCGTTCCACTGCACCGAATAATGCTGCGGCGGTGGTGGCGTGATCACGCCCGACGTGTCGGGCGCCGGAATGCCGTGCTCGGAAAACAGCGTCTCGACGATGTCGATCGAGGTCTTGTCCATCCAGATGCGGCAGTCGGAGCGGCGCGACAGCAGCCACATCTGCGGCCGCAGCACCATGGAGTAGGAGCGCAGCCCGCGGGTGATCGGCGGCCCCTCGTTGAGTTCGGTCACCAGGCCGTTGAACGGCCGGCGCACGGCGCCTTCGCCATCGCCCTGTTGCACTTCCACGGAGACATCCATCAGCCGGCCGATCAGCTCCTCCGGCTTGACCGACGGCTTCTTGGCGCGCGCGGAAACCTTGATTTCGAAGAGCGAAGAAATGCCTTCATCGATCGCCACGCGCTCCGGCAGAAGTTGGTCCTCGCCGAGCGGCGAGACGATCTTCAGAATGCGGTTCGCCTGGATGAAGTCGGCGGCAAGGGATTGCAAATCGTCCATAAGGTCACGTTCCGTATTGGAAAGCCGGATTACTGCTGCTGTTGCGGCCGGGGATGGGTCTTGAAATACTCCGCCAGCGCCTGGAAATATTGCCCCAGCATTTGGCTATTGGCCTGGTCGGACACGCGCATGTAACTTTCGACGAGCGCGTCGCGCTTGGCCTTTCCGCCTGAGCTCTCATAGAATTCCGTCAGCACCGACAGGTCTTCGGGCGGCAGGGTGGCCAGCACGAAGGTCAGCCGCGCCTTTTCGTCCGCCCGCGCCATGTCCTTGGGAAGCGGCTTTTCGTTTTCGCTTCTCGCACGCAGCGACGCGATCACGGCTTTCATCTCGGACTGCAGCTTGTCCTGCGAAACCGAGGCCAGTTTTCCGGCATCGGCGCTGGAAAGGGCCTCCAGGGACAGATACATGGCTTGCCAGGTGACGGCACTTTCCACGGCAAGGTCCGGGCCGGCCATCAGATCGGCAAGCGCTTTGATACACGGACCTTTGTCAGGGTCGGCAAGGCGTGTTTCGATCTCCTTCGCGCCGGCCTGGTCCTGCGCCTGGTACATGCGCGCGACCTTTGACTGCCCCTCGTGCCATGCCGCGGCCGCTTTGGCGAAAGCCTTGGGATCCACGGCATCGCTGCCAGCTTCAGCGACGGCTTTCGAGATTTCGGCAAGCATGCCGTCGGCGTCGAAGGAAGACCGCGCAGCGGTCTCGAGCAGCGGCTGCGCATCCGAAGTGGGAACGCTCCGGTCGGCGGCAGCTTTGGCGACGCTTTCGACCGCGGCGGGCGTGGCGGAGAGGCGCGACGACACCGCTTCGATCTGCAGCAGGGATTGATCGGTCGAATCAGACGCGCCGACCATGGCGGCAGCGCTCGCGGCCATGACACCGACGATCGTCACCGCGGCCAGCGGCCATCGCATGCGCCCCAACAATCCTTGCTTGAGAAGACCGGTCAACAGCATCGGCACCGCCTTAGATCATCCTGACATCGGTGAGCTGCTTCGGCCGCGCATCGGCGGAAAGCCGGTTGATGATCTGTTCCGCCTTCACCATCTGGGCGCCGCTGGTTGGGTCGATAAACAGCTTTTCGACAGAATTCTGCTCCGGGTAGAAAGAGGAATTGCCGGTGAAACGGCTGAGCGTATTGATGCGTTCGCGGACGACCGATCCGATATTGTCGTATTCGATACGCTGACCGGGATCGTAGGGCTGGAAGGGCCGGCCCGTCAGGCGCGGCGAAATGGATTTCGGATAATCGGTTGCCGAGGGCAGCTGCGGGATGGCCTTCTTGCTGTATTCGATGTCGCGGCCGATGCCGCCAACGGTACCGCCGGTGGAAGGCGCATAGGTCACGAGCTTGTCGGAATCCAGAACCGCGCTCATGTAGAACAACAGCTCCATCTTCTGGGAGAGGCGGTTTTCGTCCACGCGCCGGCTTTCGGGCGGATTGCAGAACGGCGTCTGACCGACAAGATCGGCAAGCCTGGATTTGCCAGCTTCGCTGATCGTATTGTCCTGCTGCACACCCCTGATGAATTCGTGCACGCAGACGTGGTTGATGGCGATGAAATCGTCGATCCGCGTCTTGAAGTTGAGGGCAGTCGGCGCAGAGGCGACCGGCGCGCTGCTCGTCAGTTTTTCCGCAGCGCTGGTCACCTGCTTGTTGGCGAGCTTCTTGGCTTCGTCGAGGACGCCGCCGAGCGCAAACATCACCACCTTGTTGCTGGCGGCGGCATGCATGACGTTGAAGGTGCGGTTGAGATTGTTGTTGCAGATCACGCTCAACGCGGCGCGGCCGGCCAGCACGCGCACCGAGGTCGTCGCGAAGGCCGCCATCATGATGCTGCCCGTCAGGATCGAAGCGGAAAACACGAAGAGCTCGGCCAGCATGCGGTCGCGGGCTTCCTGGGCCTTTGTGGTTTTCTGAAAATTATCGATGGCGAGATCGTAGGCCCTGACATAGGGACTGGAAACGTTCGCCTCCCATTGGGACTTGTACTTGGGGAGTTCTACCAGAATATCGTTCAAACGCTCAGTTGCAGCCGACACGATCATCTCCATTTGTCAAAGCGCGAGGACGTCTCTCAACTCATCTGCGGAAACAGCATGTTTCAGCGCCTTCCCCAAGGCAGGGGGAAAATTGCCGGAAACATGGAGTTACAGTGCCAGCCGCAAGGCCGGCACTGCCGATGTCGAGAGGCTTAAGCGGCCTTGGTGGTGGCGAGATCGTAGGACGCGATCATCGGCGACTGCGGCGAGTGCTTGTCGTCGTAAGGCGTGTACTTCACTTCCATCTTGGTGAAGTTCAGCTTGATCGTCTCAACCGGGCGGTCGCCGTTGGAATCGATCGAGTAGCTGGCGATCAGCGTGTTCTCGAGCGAATACTCGATATAGGTGTCGCCGGGATTGCCCGTGGTGACGAGATGGATGACCGAGCGCTTGCCGGTGCGGCCCGAGCAGGCCTCCTGGAAGAGCTTGGTCGACGAGGAGTCGCTGACCTTGGTGAGGATCACTTCCGAAACGGTCGGCTCGGAAGCTTCGCGGTTGGCCGCAGAACCAGCGGAGGTGTTCATGTTGCGGGACACGTTCCAGTGGATGGCTTCGATGTCCATCCACTTGCGATGCTGCTCGTGGGTCGCATCACCCTGGATACCGTCGATCTGAAGATAAATCGGCATTCTGTAAGCTCTCCTATTGGCGGTTGAGTGCCTAGTTGCGTCTAAGGCGTAGTCGCCTTTCTTCGTCCTGCTCCCCGAGTGCGTTTGCGGCTCGGGGCTACTTCATCCGACAACCGGCTTTCCCCCGGCGTGCCGAATTCCTGCGGGGCGTCCTCTTCGACATCGAGGCCGAAGCGTTGCCCATCGTAACCGATGGTGATCCCCGTAATTTTCTTCCCGGCCGCGACGGCATCGAGGAAAAACGTCGAAAGAACAGGCAGGAGGTCGCGCGCGATCATGACCTCGATGGCGCGGGCGCCCATCTCGCTGGTGCGGGCGCGCGAAATCAGCGCGTCGCGGGCTGCCGGCGACAATGAAAGTGTGGTCCCGTAAGTGGCGGCAACCCGTTCGCGGATACGGCCGATTTGGATATCGACAATGCCCGACAGCGTCTCGGGCCCGAGCGGCATAAAGGGCAGCACGGTCGTGCGGCCCAGGAAGGCCGGCTTGAAATGCTTCTGCAATTCCGGCAGCAGCATCGCTTCCAGCGCTTCCGCCTCCGGCATCGTCTCGGGATCGGCGGCAAGTGATGCGATCATTTCCGAACCGGTATTGGCGGTCATGACGATGGTGGTGTTCTTGAAATCGATGTCGCGGCCTTCGCCGTCGCGCAGCGTTCCCTTGTCGAACACCTGGTAGAAGATTTCCTGAACGCCGGGATGGGCCTTGTCGATCTCGTCGAGCAGCAGCACGCCATAAGGCCTGCGCCTCACCGCCTCGGTCAGCACGCCGCCTTCGCCATAACCGACGTAACCGGGCGGCGAGCCGAGAAGCATGGAAATCTTATGCTCCTCCTTGAACTCGGACATGTTGATGGTCGTCAGGTAGCGGCTGCCGCCATAGAGCATGTCGGCCAGCGACAGCGCCGTTTCGGTCTTGCCGGTGCCGGACATGCCGACCAACAGGAAGACGGCCGGCGGCCGGCGCGGATCGGAAAGTCCGGCGCGCGAGGCCCGCATGGCCGAAGCGATGCGTTCGATCGCAGCGTCCTGGCCGAGCACCCTCTCCTTCAGGCGGGCATCGAGCGTCTTGACGGTTTCGATCTGGTCCGCCAACAGCTTGCCGACAGGAATTCCGGTCCAGCGGGCAACGATCGATGCAACGACCTCCTTGTCGACAACGCGCGGCAGCAGGGCCGTTTGATCCGCCACCGCCGCGAGTGTCCGTTCAGTCACGGCAAATGCGGCGCGCGCGGCTTCAGCTGTCATGGCCTGCGGCGGGAAAGGCGCGACATTCGTGCCGTCGCCGGCGCTGTCCGCCGGCGCCAACGGGACGATGGCCTCGTCCGGCGAGAAGAATTCCTCCAGCCGGTCGGCCTCCCGGACGAGCCGGTTTTCTTCCTCGAATTGCGCCCGGAGCGCTTCGATCTCCGCAACGATCTCCTGTTGCTTGCCGGCGATTTCGCTAAGCCGGGCGGCCTTTTCCGGTGTCTCGGGTTCTCGCGCAAGCCAGTTCGCCTCGGTTTCCAGGAGATCGCGCTCGTCGGTGAGCTGTTTCAAAGCCTCCGGCCTCGTCTGGCGAGCCAGCGCCACGGCAGCGGCAGCCGTATCGATCAGGCTGATGGCCTTATCGGGAAGCTGCCGGTCCGGCAGGTATCGCGCCGAAAGGCGGACGGCGGCGACGATCGCCTCGTCGCGAATGCGCACCTTGTGATGGGTTTTCAGGCTTTGCGCCACGCCGCGCAGCATCCGGATTGCGGCCTCTTCGTCCGGCTCGCGGACATGCACGGTCTGGAAGCGGCGGGTAAGGGCAGCATCCTTCTCGATGAAGCGCTTGTATTCGCTCCAGGTCGTTGCCGCGATCGTCCTGAGTTCTCCGCGCGCCAAAGCCGGTTTCAGAATATTTGCGGCATCGCCTTGCCCTGCCTGTCCGCCGGCGCCGATCAGCCCGTGCGCCTCGTCAATGAACAGAATGATCGGCTCCGGCGACGTCTTTACCGCGTCGACCACGCCATGCAGGCGCCGTTCGAACTCGCCTTTGACGCCGGCGCCGGCCTGCAGAAGGCTCAGATCCAGCAGCAGCAGCTTCACATCCTTCAGCCGGGCCGGAACATTGCCGGCGGCGATCTCCAGTGCGAGCGCTTCGGCCACCGCGGTCTTGCCGACACCCGCCTCGCCAACCAGGATCGGATTGTTCTGCCGACGGCGCGTCAGGATATCGATCAGCTGCCGCAACTCAGCGTCGCGGCCGACAACAGGATCGATGCGGCCCGCGCGGGCGTCCGCCGTCATGTCGTGCGTGTAGAGCCGCAGAAATTCATTGCCTGCCGATGTCGCGGTGGGCACGGAAAGCTGGTCCGACGGGCCAGCGGCCGCCTTCTCCAGCAATTTGTCGAGCATTGCCCGGTCGAGATTGCGTATCGAGGGGGCAATGCCGCGGACAACCACCCGCAATGCCGAATCGCCGGTCAGGGCGGCGAGCAGGTCGGCCAGCAGCACGACATTACGGCCGCACTGCAGCGATGCAACCAGGAAGGATTCCCGGCCAAGGGCCAGCAGGTTGGCGGAGAGCGCCAGCGCGGCGCCGGCCTCGCGCGGAATGTCGGCGATCGCCGCGTCCAGCTCCGTTCTCAGCATTTCAGAGGAGAGCTTGAGCTCTTCGAAAACGGCCGAAAACGCCGCAATATCAAGAAGGGAGCGAAGCCAGTGAGCGACATCCACGACGGCGTGCTGATGGCGCACGGCGAGCGAAGCCGCTGTCTCAAGTCCGACACGTAAGTTGGGCTCAAGCGTTCTTATCAGACGATTGAGATCGATATTCGACATCCGCAAGTCCCGTTTATTCGACGAAATTCAGTGCGTCCTCGTGATGCGAAGCAACAACTAGGGCGCTCATAAACCCTTGTCCAGAAGAAAAAGGACTCTATTTTTAAAAATGAGCATTACAGTAGTCGTCATAAATCCGTCATCATCGGGAGATGGTTGACAAGCCAATACAAGCCGCACAAAATGCCGACCCTGCCGCAGTATGTTTAGATTTTTGGGGTATTTAACAGCGTGAATGTCAGAGAAATCATAGATCCACTTGAACAAAATTATCCGTGCGGAGAAAACGTTCGGATCAATACTGCATCACGTGAAATATACTATAGAATTAAAGACGCCAGAAACGCCGCGCGTACAGCCGAACGTAGTATTTCACCGGGCGACGTTATTACGCTTGCACCAGCTTGGCACGATGTTAGCAATCTTGGATTGCAAATCCTTTCTTCCCAGAGCAAGGACATAGAAGTATTGGCCTGGCTCGCCGAAGCGCAGCTGCGGCTGCGCGGCTTCTCAGGATTGCGCGACGTATATGTTGCAACCGCGTCGCTTTTAGACAAGCATTTCGACACTTTGCACTCGATCGGAGACAGCGATTTCGAGGAGCGGTTCGCTCCCTTTGCGGGTCTTAACGGCGTGGGCGGCGAAGGAACGCTTATCCAGGCTATTCGTTTGACTTCGTTGATCCCGGACGGAAAATTCGCTCAGTTTTCGCTCTGGGATTTCCAGCTTTCGCAGCGGTCGAACGAAGCCGAGCGGCGCAAGGAATTGCAGCAGGCGGCGGCAGAAGCCGGTGTCGCACAGATGTCGGCCCATCTCAGGGTGGTGACAGAGTGCATCGCCGCTTTCGACAGCATGATCGAAATACTTGATCAACACTGCGGGGATCAGGCGCCGCCGAGCTCGAATACACGCAATGCTTTGCAGGAAGCGGCATCTGCAATCCGGATGCTCGCCGGCATCGAGGCTCCCTCGGCCATCGCCGAAACCCCTCCCTCGCAAGGCTCGGAGCCGCTGCCGGCAACCGATATCGGTGAGTCCGAGGCCGTCCGCATGCGGCCCGTCGGCGCGGAGTTGATTCGTTCACGCGAAGATGCCTTCGAACTGCTCGCTGCCGTTGCGCGCTATTTCCGTCGCACCGAACCCCATTCACCGATCTCCATGTCGATCGAGACCTTGGTGCGCCGCGGCCGCATGGATTTTTCCGAGCTACTTGCCGAGCTCCTGCCTGAGCAGCACACGCGCAATGCAGTGCTGACGGCGGCCGGCATACAGCCCGCAACCGACAAGGGAGGCTAGCGGCCTGAGGGCCCTGCCCGGCCGCAATCTGGAGCATCCGCAATTCGTAATCCGCCGATGAGACGAAGGAGAGCCTCGATGGCAAGTGTACATGAGAAACTGGAACGGGTTCGCAAGCCGCGGGTCCATATCAAATATGAAGTCGAAACCGAAGGCGCGATGGTGGTGAAGGAGCTGCCTTTTGTCGTCGGCGTGCTCGGTGACTTCTCCGGCAATCCCACCCAGCCGCTCAAGGCTTTCGGCGAGCGCAAGTTCGTGCAGATCGACCGCGACAATTTCGACGACGTCATGCGCCGCATGACGCCGGGCCTCACGCTCTCGGTCGAGAACACCCTGGAAAAGGACGGAACGGAGCTTCCGGTTTCGCTGAAATTCGAAAGCATGGCCGATTTCGAACCCGGCGCGGTCGTCGATCAGGTGCCGGCGCTGAAGGCCCTGCTCAACGCCCGCAACCAGCTGCGCGACCTGATGAGCAAGGCGGACCGCTCCGAGGAGCTCGAGCGCCTGCTCGAGGACATCCTGCAGAACAAGGCCGATCTCTCGCAGCTGGTGGCCCAGCTTGGCGGCGGCAAAGCCGGAGAGGCGAAGGACGTTCTGAACTGAGTGCCTGGGATCGCGGGCCGATCGCGGCCCGCGCGAATTCCTGAAGAGTCGTTGTCCGGCAGCGGCCCCTTTGAAGGGAACCCCTCATAGCCCGAGGGCCGCCGCTTTCGCAAAAAAGGATCGATAGATGACCGCCGAAACGCAATTGCAGACAAAGGAAGACGTAGGCTTCGCACCCGATGAGAACCTGCTCTCGAAGGTCGTTGCGGCAACCCGCCAGACCGAGCCCGACCGTGCGCAGGATCTTCTGCGCACCCTGACCGATCAAGCCCTGAAGGGCACCGTCACCTATGATCGTAACCTGACGATCACCTTGAACAACGCCATTGCCGAGATCGACAAGGCGATCTCGAGCCAGCTCGCGGCGATCATGCAGTCGCCGGAATTTACCAAGCTCGAAGGCGCCTGGCGCGGCCTGCATTATCTCGTCAAGAATACCGAGACCAGCGCCAACCTGAAGATCCGCGTGCTCAACGCCTCCAAGCGCGACGTCGCCAAGGATCTCGCCAAGGCCGTCGAATTCGACCAGTCCAGGCTCTTCAAGTCCGTCTACGAAGACGAGTTCGGCACACCGGGCGGCGAACCGATGGGCGCGCTGATCGGCGACTATGAATTCGACAATTCCTTCGACGACGTCCAGCTTCTGCAAGGCGTCTCGATGATCGCCGCCGCCGCCTTCGCCCCGTTCATCTCGGCGGCCAGCCCCCGCATGTTCGGCTTCGAGGATTTCCGCGAGCTGGCAAAACCGCGCGATCTGGAAAAGATCTTCGAGACGGTCGAATACGCCAAGTGGCGCAGCCTACGCGACAGCGATGATTCCCGCTTCGTGACGCTCGCCATGCCGCGTGTGCTCGCCCGCATGCCCTACGGCCCGAAGACCAGCCCGATCGAGGAGTTCAACTTCGACGAAACCGGCGGCTCCAAGACCGGCGAACTGCCGCACGGCTCCTATTGCTGGATGAACGCGGCCTATGTGATGGGCACGCGGCTGACCGAAGCCTTCGCCAAGAATGGCTGGTGCACTGCCATCCGTGGCGCGGAAAACGGCGGCAAGGTCGAAGGCCTGCCGATGCACATCTTCTCCAGCGATGACGGCGATCTCGATCTGAAATGCCCGACGGAAGTCGGCATCACCGATCGCCGCGATGCCGAACTCGGCAAGCTCGGCTTCCTGCCGCTCTGCCACTACAAGAATACCGACTACGCGGTGTTCTTCGGGGCGCAGACGGCGCACAAGCCGAAGCTCTACGACCGGCCCGAGGCAACCGCCAACGCCGCCGTTTCAGCCCGCCTGCCCTATATGATGGCGACCTCGCGCTTTGCCCATTACCTCAAGGTCATGGGCCGCGATAAGATCGGCTCCTTCATGGAGGCCGAGGATTGCGAGGCCTGGCTCAATCGCTGGATCTCCAACTATGTCAACGCCAATGACGACGCCGGCGAGGAGTCGCGGGCGAAATATCCGTTACGCGAGGCAAAGGTCACCGTCCAGGAGATCCCCGGCAGGCCGGGCGCTTACAACGCCGTGGCCTGGATGCGTCCGTGGCTGCAGATGGAGGAATTGACGACCTCGCTGCGCATGGTCGCCCGGATTCCTTCGAAGAACTGATGAAATCAGAGTCCGGCGCGGCGGTTTTCCGCCGCGCCAAGCTCTTGCGAAACATTTGGTCAGGTCGACGATGGGTTCCAGCACTGAATGGCGGCGCCGGGCGGATCAGCTGATTACGCTGATCGACGAGGCGCTGAACAGGCAAGTCAATGCCATCCTCCACCATCCCGATTTTCAGGCGATGGAGGCGAGATGGCGTGGCCTTGCCATGCTCGTGCGCGAGGCAAGCCGCAGCGGCGAGGTGAAGGTGAAGCTTCTCAGCGTCAGCTGGCGTGAGCTCGCGCGCAGCATGGAGCGTGCCAACGATTTCGACCAGAGCCACCTCTTCGAACTGATCTACAGCCGCGAGTTCGGCATGCCGGGCGGCGAGCCTTTCGGAATGCTGGTCGGCGACTACCATCTGTCTCCGCACGATCCCGCCGACGGCGATCCGGTCAGCACGCTGTCGCAGATCGGCATGGTGGCGGCTGCCGCCTTCTGCCCCTTCATCGCGGGTGCGGCGCCGCTCTCGATCGGGCTGGAAGACTTTCACGAGCTGAACCGGGTCAACGACTTCTCCTGGCTTGCCACGGAGACGGACCGCATCCGCTGGAACGGTCTGCGCGCCCGAGAAGATTCGCGGTTCCTAGGGCTTGTCGCGCCACGCATCCTGATGCGCTCGCCGCTTGCGCCGCATGCGCGCGATCGCAATGACGGCTTTCCCTTCCGCGAAAGCATTGCTGCCGATGGCAGTTCGCTGCTCTGGGGCAATGCCGCTTTCGCCTTTGCGACAGTCGTCATTCGCAATTTCATCGCGTCCGGCTGGTTTGCGGAGATCCGCGGCGTCACGCAGGATGCCGTCGACGGCGGCTTGCTGAGTGCAGGCGAATTGCCGCCTTATGATTTCGGCACGGAGAGCAACGGGCTTTCCGCCCAGGCGCCGGTCGAAATCCAGCTGACCAGCGGCCAGGAGCAACAGCTGTGCGATCTCGGCATCATCCCTGCCGCGACCACCTATCTCTCCTCTTCGGCGATCTTCAATTCCAATCAGTCGCTGCATGCACCGCCGCATTATTCCAACGAGCATGCACGCCAGAACGCCCGCCTCGCCGCCATGCTGCAATATGTGCTCTGCGCCTCGCGTTTCGCGCATTATCTCAAGGTCATCATGCGCGACGAAATCGGCCAGCTCTCCGATGCGATCTCGATCGAGCGCAAGCTCATGGACTGGCTGACCGCCTATACGCTCGGCAATGACGATGCCGATATCGCGCTGCGCACCCGTTTCCCGCTGCGCTCGGCCGGCATCGGCGTCGCCGATATTCCGGGCAAGCCCGGCAGCTTCTCCTGTACGGTCCGGCTGCAGCCGCATTTCCAGCTCGATGACGTTGCCACCAGCTTCCACCTTATCGCCGAGACCGCAACCACGGGCCAGATTCTGAGCCGCCCGGTCGCCATACCCGAGAGGATGTCCGCATGACACTTTCCGCCAGCATCGCCCGATCGCTCAGCGACAACGCCCTCGAGGACGCGCTCGAGGAGGTCAAGACGCATCTGAAGGGCAAACCATCGGATCAGGAGGCGCGGCATCTCTATATCGATCTTCTCGTTCTTGCCGGAGAATATGAGCGGGCGGACAATCAGTGCAGCCTTGCCGCCACCCTCTCCCCCGACGCGACGATGGGTTTCGCCTTGCTGCGCAACGAGCTTCGGGCGATGGCGGCGCGCGACGCCTGGTTTGCGAGCGGCGGCGTGCCGGAGTTTCCGCAGGGACCGAGCGAACTCGATAAGCTCGCCGTCCGCCTCGGCATCGCCCATCGTGATGGCGATGCCGAGGCGGCGAAGACCGCGCTCGCTGCGCTCGACGAACTCAGAAGCGAGCGCCCGCTGATCTGGAACGACAGGGCGGTCTCCGATTTCCGCGACCTCGACGATCGCACGCCACACGCGCTCGAAGTCATCATGACCGGAGGCGGCTATCTCTGGATCGACTTCGCCAAGATATCAGCCCTGTCGATCGAGCCGATTGCCCGGCCGCGGGATCTCGCCTTCCGGCGCGCCGAACTGACCCTGATCGACGGCGCAGCCGCGTCGGTGCTTCTGCCGGCGGTTTATCATGGCACCGGCAAGGATGCGGCGCTCAGGCTCGGACGCGAAACCGAATGGGTCGAGGAAGCGAGCGGCATCACCACCGGCCGCGGCCAGCGCTGCTTCCTCGCGGGCGACGAACTCGTCTCCTTCCACGACACCCAAAGTCTGGAGATCGTGCCGGCAAGCTCTGCCGGCAGGCAGGTCGCGCATGGTTGATCCGCTCGAACGCTACCGGCTGCGCGACCGGGTCCTGTCCCGGTCGATCCTCGACAGGCTGATCGACCAGGCTCCGGATCGCGCCGTCGATCCGCCGACGAGCTTCGTCGACCAGGTCCGCGAGGTCAGGGAGGCGATCCGCCGCGATCTCGAAGCGCTGCTCAATACGCGGCGCTGCCCGACGACGCCGCCGACGGCCCTTTCCGAATTGCGGGACGCGCTGGTGAGCTATGGCGTCGACGGTATCGTCTCGGCAAATCTGATGACCGACCAGGCGAAGCTCAAGCTCGCGGAAGCGATCGAGCGGCGGGTTGCGCTGTTCGAGACGCGGCTTGCCGATATCAGGGTGACGATCCTGAAAAGCCGGACGATGACGGAGCGGGCGTTGCGCATGCGCATCCAGGCGACCTTCCGTCTGCATGAGGGCATGCCACCGATCAGCTTCGAATCGACCATCGATCCGTCGACCCAGCGTGTCCTCGTGGAGGCGGCGCATGGCTGAAGGTTTCCTGCACCGCTACAATGAGGAATTGCTGGCACTGCGGCGACGGGCCGCGCGCTTTGCCGACGCTTTCCCCAAGATCGCCGGACGCCTGCGCATGACCGGTGACGTCGCCGACGACCCGCATGTGGAACGCCTGATCCAGAGTTTCGCCTATTCGGCGGCGCGCGTGCGTCAGAAGCTCGACGACGAATTTCCCGAACTGACCGACGGCCTGCTTGAAACGCTCTATCCGCATTATCTCGCACCCCTGCCCTCGATGAGCATCGTCAAGTTCCGCCCAAGCGACACGCTCGCCTCCGTCCAGACCGTGCCCCGCCACACGGAGGTGCTCGCCGAGCCGGTGAGAGGCGAGGCCTGCCGCTTCCGCACCACGCAGGACGTCGAGATGGCGCCGATCGAGATCGCGGGCGCTGTGCTTTCCGGCCAGCCGATCAATGCGCCGCTTTCGTCCTATGCCGGCGTTGCCGGCTGCCTCAAGCTCTCCATCCGCTCTCTCGATGCCCGAAAGCCCCTGGGCAGCCTCGGCCTGAGCCGGCTGCGCCTGCATATTCCCTCTGCCTGGCAGCAGGCCGTGGCGATCTACGAACTGCTTGCCAACCACACGCTCGGCATCGCGCTTGCCAAACATGCAGACGACCGTTCGCCGACCTTCCTGCCGGCAGGGAACCTGAAACCCGTCGGCTTCGAGCCGGAACAGGCCATGCTGCCCTATCCGGCGCCGAGCTTCATCGGCTACCGGCTGCTCACCGAATTTTTCGCTCTGCCGCGGAAATTTCTTTTTCTCGATATCGAAGGGCTCGAATCCTGGCGAGGGGAAACGCTGGAGCTCTTCGTTTACCTCAAGGAAAGCGACGCGAAGCTGGAGCGGGCGGTTTCGGCCCGCGACTTCGCGCTCAACGCCACGCCTGTCGTCAACCTGTTTCGCCAGGTCTGCGAGCCGATCGCCATCGATGGCACCCGCACGGAATACCGTCTCCTGCCGGATGCGCGGCGTCAGAAGACCCGCGAGATTTACTCGATCGACCGCGTGTTGCTGACCGGATCGCGCGGCCAGGAGGAATTCTGCCAGCCCTTCTTCGGACGATCGCAACGGGCAGGCGCGAGTGCGACCTACTGGCAGGCCTCTCGCCGTTTCGACGAAGACGACAGGACCAGCGATATGGATATCGCCTTCGTCGATCGGCAGCGCCGGTCGGCCGGCCCGGTCGATGCGGTGGCGAGCGTCGATACGCTCTGCCTCAACCGCGACCTGCCGGAACAGCTTCCCTTCGGCGGCGGCCACCCCTTGCTGCATCTCGCCTCCGGCCATGAGGCGGTCGCAGGCGTCGAGGCGCTGATCCCGCCTACACCGTCGGTCAGAATGAACGATCAGGATGGCCGGAACTGGCGACTGATGTCGCATCTCCTCCTCAATCATCTGTCGCTGTTCGACAATGAGGGAGCCACATTGAAGGACATCCTGTCGCTCTACGCCTTCCGCGATAGCCCCGAGACCAAGCAGTTCGCCGATGCGCTGGTCAGGATCAAGGCCGCCAATTCGACCGCCCGTCTCGGCAGCGGCGGCATGGTGCCCGGCACCGAGATCGCGCTGGAATTCGATCCGGCCGCCATCGACCGGCCGTCGGCCTTCCTGTTCGGCAGCGTGCTCGACCGCTTCTTCAGCCTCTACACCTCGGTCAACAGCTTCACCCGGCTCACTGTCGGCATGAAGGGACAGTCGAGGCCGATCGCCCGCTGGCCGGCGCGCGCCGCCGAACGCCCGCTTCTCTGAGAAAGGACCGCCAGTCGATCATGGACATGCAAGCCGCCAGCAAGCCAGACGCGCTTACCGACCTGCTCGAACGCGACCCCGGCCGCTTCGAGCCGGTGACGGCGTTTCGTGTCGCGCAGGCGTCGGTGGGCGAAGGACGGCTTGACGTCGCCTCCCATGTCGGTGTCTCGCCGGCGCCGCTTGCAATCAGCGGATACAGGCGCAAGGCCGGCCGCGCCACCGTGCGCAGCGCGCTTGCCAGCCTCGTCGGCGCGCTCGGCTCCATGCCATCGGCCTATAACGAACTCGTCATGCGCGAGGAGCGCAACCGGTCGCGGGGGTTGGCGAGCTTCTTCGATCTCTTCGGCGCGCGCATGGCGGAGCTCTTCGCCGACGCCTGTGAGAAATACCGGATTGCGAGGCGCCTGCGCTGGGGTGGTGCTTCGGCAAGCAACGCCTTCGTCACGACGTTGCTCGCGCTCACCGGTTTCGGCACCAAGCGGCTCGTCGAACAGAGCGGCGTCGACGAGGAGTTGATCCTGCGCTTTTCCGGCTTCTTCGCGGCGCGCAACCGCAATACCGTCAACCTCCGCGCCATGCTGACCGAATTCAGCGGCCTGCCGGTGGAGATCGAACCGTTCCGCGGCCGCTGGCTGAGCATTCCGCCGGAAGAGCGCAGCCAGATGGGCCAGCCGCAGGGCGTGCAGCTCGGGGTCAATGCCACGGCCGGTGCGGCCGTCCACGATTTCAGCGGCGGCTTTCGCGTCGTCATCGGCCCGCTCGGTTATGCCGATTATCTCACGCTTGCGCCGGGCGGACGGGCCATCACCGAACTCTTCGCCCTGACCCGGCTCTATGTCGGCTCGGCGCTCGAATTCGACATACAGGTCGTGCTGAGGAAGGACGACGTTCCCTTCTGCCGGCTCGGCCAGGCAGGCGATCCGCCACGTCTCGGCTGGAACAGTTGGGCGAGGGTCGCACCGGCGGCAAAGGACAGCGGCGATGCGATCATCGTCGAACGCCTGTCGGCCGAGATGCGGTGAGGAGGCGAGGATGCGGCTCGAACTGAGAGAGATCACCGGCGACGCGGCGACAACGGCCGGCCGGCCGAAATGGTTCTTCGAACGCGGCCGGCGTACGCTTGGCCGGGCGCCCGATTGCGACTGGCAGCTGCCGGAGGACAGGCGCTCGATTTCGAAGCTTCATTGCATCATCGAGCGCGACCGCGACGGCTTCCTGTTGCGCGACCAGAGCGCCAACGGCTCCCGCGTCGACGGCGTTGCCGTGCATGAAGGTCAAATCGCCCGGCTTTCCGACAGGTCGCGGCTGGAGATCGGCGGACTTGCTTTTTCCGTCCACATCTCCGGCGACAGGGATCGCGAGATCGAGGACCCCGATGCCGGGCTCGTCTTGAGCGACGAACCGTTGACCATTTCCGCAATCCTTGCCGACATCGCGCCGGGCGGCCATACCGCAAACGGCATTCTCGGTGAGCGCACGGCCGATGGTTGGAGCCTTTCCGAACAGACCGGCAAGAAAGGCGCGGCGTCATCCCGCAATGTCGAGATCGGCTGGAGCGGCCCCCCGGAGATTCGCACGATGACCCAGCTTCTGCCGGAAGACTGGAATTCGGAGGAGACCGAGTACGGCAGCCATCTGGAACACGGCTCTGCCACCCATGTCGCAGCCCCCATCGCCCAGCGCCGGGCCGCGCCGCTGACCGACATCGTCAACGACAACGACCCGCAGCCCGAATCCGACGGTTTTCCGGCGCTGATCATCGGCCGGCCTGCAGCCCTCGCCGACAGGCTGGAGCCATTGCTCGGCCGGCTCGAGGAGGCTGTCGAAAGTGCCTATGGCGTCTTCGAGATGAATGCACCGCCCTCCGGCAGCCAGCCGGGCTTCCCTGACAGGGAGGAGGCACTGCTTGCCCGCATCGAGACCCTGCTCGGCCAACAGCTCAAGCTCAGTTCCGCGCTCGTCGCTCTCGCCCAGGCGGCGGGCCAGCTGGAGCCGCGCAGCCTGGAAGCGCGTGTCGAGACGGGCGGCTGGCGTCGGGACCGGAACTACTGGCGGGCCTACCGGGCGCAATTCGAAAAAGACGGCAAAAGCCGGTCGATCCAAGACATTTTTCGCGATGCCATGATGGCCGCGATCAACGGCAGAGACACAGGGCCTCGTCCGCAAGACAGCCAGGAAGGACAAGACGCGCATCATGAGGAATGAGAACCGGGTGGCCTGGAGCGAGGGCATGTTCCTTCGCGTGCAGCATTTTCAGCAGGCGGACCGCTGGACCGAACGGCTCGTGCGCACCGCCACGCATGGGCTGGCGCCCTATCCCTGGGGGATATCGGAGATCGGCATCGACCGCGGCGCGCTGGCGATCGGGCAGTTCGCGCTGTCGAACCTGCGCGGCGTGTTGCCCGACGGGACGCCGTTCGAAGCGCCTGTCGATGCCGACCTGCCGCCGCCGCTCGATTTCGACGAGAACACCAAAAATGCGATCGTCTATCTGGCGCTTCCCGCCCGTCAGCCGGGCAAGGCCGATGTGGCATTGAATGGCGGCGCCGCGCGCAACAGCGTCCGGCTCGTCGCATCGCCCTACGAAGCGCCCGACGCCAATGTCGAAACCGATTTCATGGCGCCGATCGATGTCGGCCGCCTCAGCCTGCGTTATCTCCGGACCGGCGACGAGCTTGCCGGCTATGAGTTGATCGGGCTTGCCCGCATCATCGAAGTCCGTTCCGACAGGGCTGTCATTCTCGATTCCGATTACATCCTGCCGAGCCTCAACTGCACGGCCGCCGGCCGGCTGAACGAATTGATCACCGAGCTTCTCGGCATCGTGCGCCACCGCGCCGAAGCCATCGCCGAACGCATCGGCGATCCCACCATCCGCGGCACGGCGGAGGTCGGCGACTATCTGCTCCTGCAGATCCTCAACCGCGCCGATCCGATGCTGAAGCATATCTCGGCCAATGCGACGCGCATCCACCCGATCGTCTTTTACGAGCACTGCATCCAGCTCGCCGGCGAACTCGCCACCTTCACGACCGAACGCAAGCGCGCCAGTGACTTCCCGCCCTACCGGCACGATGACCTGAAGGCGACCTTCGCTGCCGTCTTCGACGATCTGCGCGCGTCGCTTTCCTCGGTGCTCGAACAGGCGGCGGTCGCGATCGAGCTTGCCGAACGCCGGCATGGTGTCAGGATCGGCACGATCAACGACCGCACCCTGCTTCGCGATGCCGGCTTCGTACTCGCGGTCCGGGCAGAGATGCCGGCCGAGGACGTGCGCCGCAAGCTGCCGGCGCAGATCAAGGTCGGCCCGGTCGAACGGATCGCCGACCTCGTCAACGTGGCGCTGCCGGGCATTCCCGTACGGCCGCTGCCGGTGCTGCCGCGCCAGCTCCCCTATCGCTCCGGCACCATCTACTTCGAACTCGACACCAAGAATCCGCTCTGGAAACAACTCGATACCTCCGGCGCCATCGCCGTGCATCTTGCCGGCGATTTCCCCGGGCTCGAAATAGAACTGTGGGCCCTTAGAGAATGAAGAACGAACCCGCTTCCAACTGGCAAAGCTTGCCGACCATCGTCGAACTCACCGAGGATGGCGTGAAGAAAAAGCAATCCGCCCGCAAGATGGCGGAGATGCTGGACGACGTTCTTGATTTTCCCGAAGGCGAGAAGGCAACGGGACCGGCGGGAAAGCCTGCGACGGGCGGAGCATCGGTCGAAACACTCGTCCGGGATTTCCGCTTCGGCGCCGAAGACGTGCCGACCCTGGTGCGCTCGGCCGCACCGCTGCTCAACCTTGCCCATGGCCTGCGCTACACGGAAGAGCAGCCCGATATCGATGAACTGAGAGCCGTGGCGATCGCGGCTGTCGGCCGCTACGAGCGGGATCTCGCGAGCGCGCGCATCAGCCCCGAACGGGCGCGCGCCGCTCATTACGTCGTCTGCGCGACGGTCGACGACGTCGTGCTCAGCAAAGCCTGGGGCGTGCGCGCCGGCTGGGCGCGCTCTGGCCTCGTTTCCACCTTCCATATGGACGTGACCGGCGGCGAACGTGTGTTCGACCTGCTCGACCATTTCCACCAGAGCCCCGGCGCCAACAAGGACCTGCTGCTCCTCATCTATCTCTGCCTGTCGCTCGCTTTCGAGGGCCGCACCCGCGTTTCCGCGCGCGGCGCGCTGGAGCTCGCCCGCATCCGCGACAGCCTCTATAAGACACTGCTCGGCCAATACGGGGTCTTCGAGCGAGAGCTTTCCCCGCATTGGAAGGGGGTTTCCGCCCGGCACCAGCCGCTGCGCACCGCCGCCGCCCTTTGGACGCTGCTTTCCGTCCTGACGCTGATCCTGGCGTTCGGCTACCTGTTCTTCACGCTCTCGCTGAACCGCGCCTCCGACGGCACTTTCGAGCGCCTTGCCAACCTGCCGCCACGCGAGACGCCAAGCGTGCTGGTCAAGGTGCCGGAGCCGCCGCGCGACCCTCCGCCTGTTGTCGTCGCGCAAACGCCGCCGCCGCCTCCGCCGCCGCAGGTGAAGCCGCCGAGCCGGCTCGACAATCTGCTCGCCTTCCTCCAGCCGGAGGTCGAGAAGAAACTCGTCACGCTGTCGGATTCGAACGGCAGGCTGCTCGTGCGCATCAGCAATTCCGGCCTGTTTGCTACCGGCAGCGCCGAGGTCAGCGAGAAGTTCCACGATCTGCTGCAGCGGATCGGCGGCGCCCTCGCCGCGGAGAAATTCCGCGCCGTCGTCGTGGGCTATACGGACAATGTGCCGATCCGCACGATCCAGTTCCCATCCAACTGGCACCTGTCGGAAGCCCGGGCCAAGGCGGTCGGTGAGATCCTGGCGTCGTTCACCGGGCCGGGCGCGATCCTGACCGAGGGACGCGCCGACAGCGATCCGATCGCCGGCAACGATACGCAGGAGGGCCGGGAGATGAACCGTCGCACCGAGATCCTGGTGCTGACCGATCCGAGCGAACGGCTGAGTGACGCCGGTTTCAAGACACCGCCGATCGAGGCCGAAAGACCGAATGCACCGGCTGCCGCCGCAGGAGGCGCTTCGCGATGAATCCCTTAAGTTATTTCTACACGCTACGCTCCTATGTAGAGGCCTATGCCGGCCTTCTCGGCCGCCGCTTCATCTCGATCATCTGGGTGGCGGCGATCTGCGTCGTCATCTGGTTCTATGGCTATCTCGCCGCCTATGGCGACTTCAAGCCGCTGGCGAGCACCTCGGCGCGGCTGACGCTGATCGGCATCGTGCTCGCTGCCTGGCTCGCTTACCTCCTCTTCACCGTGATCCGCGATCGCCGCCGCGACAAGCAGCTCGTCGAAGGGATCGAGCGCGACGCCGAGGCCGAAGCGGCGGCCAGTCAGCAGGCTGAGATCAGCGAGATCCACGGCCGGCTGAAGGAGGCCCTGCAGCTCCTGCGCCGCATCACCAAGCGACGCTTAGGCTATCTTTACGAGCTGCCATGGTACGTGATCTTCGGCGCACCGGGTTCCGGCAAGACGACGGCGCTTAGCAATTCCGGCCTCAAATTCCCGCTCGGCGATGCGCTCGGCAGCAATTCGGTGCAGGGCATCGGCGGCACGCGCCACTGCAACTGGTGGTTCACCGACGAGGCGATCCTCATCGATACCGCCGGCCGTTACACCACGCAGGACGATCTGAACGGCACCGCCAAGGCCGGCTGGGAAGGCTTTCTCGGCCTCTTGCGCAAATATCGCCGGTCGCAGCCGATCAACGGCGCGCTGGTGACGCTGTCGATCGGCGATCTCTTGACCCGCGATGCCGAAGCGCAGCGCGAGGAAATCAGAGCGATCCGCCAGCGGCTGTCGGAGCTCGACGAACTCCTGCATGCGCGCGTGCCGGTCTATCTGCTCCTGACCAAGGCCGATCTCCTGACCGGCTTCGTCGAGTTCTTCGACGGCTTCAACAAGAGCGACCGCGAGCAGGTCTGGGGCACGACCTTCGGGCTCGACGAGAGCTACAAGGCGGTGAACCTCCCGGAACGCTTCATGGAGGAATTCACCCTGCTCCAGCAGCGCGTCGACGCCATGCTGATCGAACGCCTGCAGCAGGAGCCCAATCCAGAGCTGCGCGGCCGCATCTTCCGCTTCCCGGCCGAACTCGTCTCTTTGAAAGAACGCCTGCAGGAGGTCGTGACCGAGCTTTGCTCCGGGTCGAAACTGGTGGAAGCGCCACTCTTACGCGGCATCTATTTCGCCTCCGGCACGCAGAGAGACGAGACGGTTGCCGTCCCCCGGACGCGGCGCAGCTATTTTCTCTCGCGCCTCTTCAAGGAGGTGATCTTCGGCGAGGCCTCGCTGGTCGCGCGTGACAAGCGGCTTTCCGGCCGGCAGCTGCTGTTCCGCCGGGCTGCCTACGCCGCTGCTGTGCTGCTGCTTGCCGTTGTGCTGACGAGCTGGACAGCCACCTACATCCAGAACACCACGGCGCTCGCCGCCGCCGAAAGACGCATCGATGCCTATGAGCAGCTGGTGCGCGGCGTGCCGGTGCGCGACGTTTCGGATGCCGACTTCCTGCGCATCCTGCCGGCGCTCGACAATCTCGCCGCCGTCAGCACCGATTTTTCCAAGACCCGCCTCTGGCCGGTGAGCCTCGGCCTCGACCAGGAAGGCAAGGTCGCGAGCCGCCAGCGCGAGGCCTATCAGCGGGCGCTGAACACGCTGCTCCTGCCGCGCATGCTGGTGCAGCTCCAGAAGGAGATGACAGAGACCACCGACGTCACCCGCACCTTCGACGCGCTGAAACTTTACGGCATGCTTGGCGGGCTCGGCCCGATGAATGTGGATTTCGCCTCCCTGGAAGCGGAAGACATGTTCACCGGGCTCTATCCCGACGAAGGCCGTGCCGCGGCGCGTAACGCGCTGATCACCCATGCGGGAGCCATGGCGCGCGGCGTGCTGCCGCCGATCGAGCTCGACAAGACGCTGATCGCCAAGGCGCGCGAAATCATCCGCTCGCAGAACATCGCCAGCCGCGCCTATGAGATCCTGGCGGAATACCGCGCCTCGCGCGCCCTTCCCGGCTGGAGCCCGGCCGGCGCGCTCGGTCCGCTCGGCGAACAGGCATTCGAGCGGACCTCCAAGGCGCCGCTAGGCGAGAGCATCCCCGGCCTTTTTTCCGCGACCGGCTACCGGACGGTCGTTCTGCCCGAGATCAGCGAGGCCGCGCGCGAGGCGCTCGACGAGCAATGGGTTCGCGGCGATCCCAATTCCGCCGGCGTCACGGTCGACACCGTCGCCCAGGCCACACTTCAGCTCTATTTCGACAAGTTCGATCAACGCTGGTCGACGCTGTTGACCGATATCAGGGTCAAACCCTCGCAGACGATCAGCGATGCGGCGGAGACCACCCGCATCCTGGCCGGCAAGCCCGGCCCCGTCGAGGCGATCGCGAACTCGATCGCCGCGGCCACCGATCTGCGCGGCCCCGGCGCCGAGATCGCCTCGGCTGCAGGCGGCAGTTTAACCGACTCAACCATGGCTCTGAGCAGTGCCGCCAATGCGCCCGATCCCTTCAGCAATCTGCGAGAGGCGTTGAAGGCGCCGGCCGGCCAGTCGCCGCTTCCCGACCAATCGAAGGAGGCGCCGCGCTCGGAGATCGGGCAGCTGGAACCGATCCTGCAGAGGGTACAGGAGCAGCTTTCGCGGGCGACGACCTCCACCGCCGAAGTGGCGAAGGTCTTCGACGTCGACAGCCAGCTGACCGACGCCAACCAGGACTTGCTGCAACAGGCCCGCAAGCTGCCGGCGCCGGTCGATACATGGATGGCAGGACTCGCCGCCGATGTCGGATCGCTGGCGGTCAAATCCGCCCGTTCGCGCATCAGCGACGCCTGGGCCGCCGAGGGTGCCGGCTTCTGCTCGAACGTTGTCGCCGGCCGTTATCCCTTCGATCGAAAATCCCCGCGTGACGTGGCGATGAGCGACTTTGTCAGGCTGTTCGGACCGGAAGGCCTGTTCAAGACCTTCTTCAAGGAGAAGCTCGAAGCCTTCGTCGATACCAGCGCTTCGCCATGGGGCTGGAAGGGCACCTTCGGGGCGGCGAGCATTCCGAGCGCGGCGATCGCCCAGTTCGAGAATGCCGACAAGATCAATCGCGCCTTCTTCCCGGCCGGCAGCGAGAACCCGTCGATCACGATCAACATCAAGCCGGTGTCGCTGACCGATGCCGCCAGCGCGGTGATGCTGGAGATCGAAGGCGAACGCGTCGTCTATTTCCACGGGCCGATCCAGTCGAAATCGATCACCTGGCCGTCGACGGAAGCGAGCAAC
Organism: Rhizobium croatiense; assembly: GCF_019793465.1. Lineage (GTDB taxonomy): Bacteria > Pseudomonadota > Alphaproteobacteria > Rhizobiales > Rhizobiaceae > Rhizobium > Rhizobium croatiense. The sequence continues at coordinate 268,942 of NZ_JAILYJ010000001.1, forward strand.
GCCTCGCGCATCGCCTTCCAGCCGGGCGGCTGGCAGCAGGCCTTGACGGAGAACGGCGACTGGTCGCCCTTCCGGCTGTTCGACGATGCCAGCGTCACCATACAGGGCGACGATCTCTTCCGGGCAAAATTCCAGCAGGACGGGCGGGCAGCGGAGTTCGACGTACAGTTCGGTTCGGTGCTCAACCCATTCCGGCTGGAAGCGCTCGGCGCCTTCTCATGCCCGGCACAGTTCTGAGCGGGCTGATATGAACGAGCGCGCCACCCTCGAGCGAAATCCTGCTGAAACCGACAGGATCGGCTTTTACGGCAAGCTGCCGAGCCATGGCGATTTCGTTTCGATGGGCCTCGGCCATAGCTTGCAATCTGCGCTCGATGCCTGGATGCAGGCCGGGATGCAGGCGGCGCAGCAGGAACACGGCGAGGATTGGAAACGCCGCTTCCGTTCGATGCCGGCATGGCGTTTCATTATCGAGCGCGGTCTCTGGGGGCCGGCAACCGTTGCCGGCGTGCTGCTGCCCAGCCTCGACCGCGTCGGGCGCAGTTTTCCCCTCGTCATCGCCGCGCAGCTTCATGGCTTTGTCGAGCATCCACGCCAGCTCTATCTCGACGACACGTGGTTCACGGCGGCCGAGGCGATCGCCGAAAGCTCGGCCAAACGGGATTTCGACATCAACCATTTCGCCGCAAGCCTGAAGCGGCTGCGGACCCTGCGCCCGGCCGACCTCGCGGAAAACGAGATACTGCAGAACGACGCCTCCAACCGCGGCACGCTCTGGTGGCGGATCAGTCCCGAAGAGCGGCGCGCCAAAGGCTTTCGTCTCAGCGGTGCCCCCGAGCCGGGGCATTTTTCCAAACTGCTGCATGACAGCTCCCCGGCCGCTTCGGCAGGCCCGCAAGCCGAAACGACGGAGACACCGCGTCCCGTCGGCATCGAAGCGCATCATCCTCTCGTCTTGCGGCACAGTCATGCCACGCACGCCGGCACGCGGCTCTCGGTCAATGCCGATGCGTTGCTCGTTTCTGAAACGCCCTCGCTATTCGCCGTTGCCGATGGCGTCGGTGACAGCAACGCTGCCTCAGATGTCGGCAAGATCGCGGTTCATGTGCTGGCCGAAACCGTCAAACAGCAGACGATCGAAGCTCTGGTGCAGGAGATCAAGGGCAAGCTCGGCCGTGCCCACGGCCTGCTTCAGTCGGCCTATCTTTCCGAGACTCGCGAGCCGGCGGCCGCCAGTATCGTCGTGCTGGCCACGCTGCAGGAGAGCTGCGCTCTGCTCTGGGCCGGCGATGCCCGTTGCTATCTTCTGCGGGACGGCATGATGCGCTGCCTCACCCGCGACCATGTGGAGATCGGCCTGCGGCGCACACTGTCGCGCGCGATCGGACTGCGCGGGCATCTCGTTCCGGAAGTCCTCTCCGGCGGATTGCAAGTCGGCGACCGGCTCCTGCTTTGCAGCGCGCCGCTGCCGAGCGCCCTGTCCGAGCGCAGCATCGCCGAAATTCTCCTTTCCGCAACAATCGAAAAAGCGGCCGACATCCTCGTTCAGGAGGGACTGATCGCCAATTGCCGCGACAACCTCAGCGCCATTGTGATCGACGTGAAGACCGATGAGCCATGACCCTCCGGAAGCGGCTTTCGAGGAGATCGCGCGGCGCTTCTCGCATCTCTGGCAGGCGTTGAATGCGGACAAGGCGTATTCGCCGGACACCCGAAAGATACTGATAGACAGGGTCCGGGATGCACTTGACCGGGGCGAGGCCCGCCTCAGTGAGTTGGATACCGCAATCATTGCCAACAGCTTCGTGCTGGAGAAGCTGGTTCATGATGGCGCGGCCATCCAAGTCTACCGCGCCCGGCATCGCGATCTCGGAACGCTTCACGCGATCAAGATGCCGCGGCCCGAGCATGCCGACGATCCCGTGCTGAGGAAACTCATGCTGCGCGAAGCGGAAATCGGCATGGCGCTGCGCCATCCCCACATTGCCGCGACGCAAACCATGCTGCGTCTTGCCGACGGACGCCCTGCCCTCGTCATGGAATGGATCGGAAGCCGGCTTGCGGAGCTTTTGCAGCAAAGGCCGCTGTTCCCTGGCGACGTGGCCTCGCTCATGACATCGGTGTTTTCCGGCCTGGACGCGATCCATGCCGCCGGTTTCATTCATTGCGACCTGTCGCCGCTCAACCTCCTATCGCAAGGGAACTTCTCTCGTTTGAAGATCGCCGATTTCGGCGTGGCGCTCGAGGCGGGATGCCGGCATCGCCAATTCGATCTCGCTTTTGCCGGCCGGCCGGATTTCGCCTCTCCCGAACAGACGGCGGGCGAACGGCTCGACGGACGATCCGATCTCTACGCGGCCGGGCTCCTGCTGTCCCTGCTGCTCAGCCATTGCACGCAACACGACGAGAGGTTGGAGGCTTTGGCGATCCGCCTGTCCCAGCGGGATCCGCAAGACAGGCCGGAAAATGCAAAGGCCGCCTTGCATCTGCTCGGCGGCCCCGCGGAACGTCCAGTCGATTTTTAGTTGCCGCTCGAACCGGGGATCGGCGCTGCGGCCGTCGGCACGCTCTTCTGGTAGACGTTGAAGAGCTTGGCGAAGTCCACTAGGCTGGCATTGCTGGCGTAGATGATATCACCGTCCATCATCTGGAAACGCTGCATCAGCGCCAGATTGGAAACATCCTTCATATTGACGCGGTAGATCACCGGCTTGCTGCTCACCACGACCGGCGCGGCAGTCTTGGCATTCGCCGCCGCCACCTGCGTATAGACCGGCTGATTGCGCAGCACATAGAAATTGCTGGCATCAGCCCGGTCGTCGAGCAGCCCGCCCGCCCGGCCGAGCGCCTGGGCCAGCGTCAGCCTGCCCGGCTCGAATTCGAACTCGCCGACACTCTTGAAGGCACCGAAGGCGGTGAAGGTCGGTGAATCCTTGTCGACATAAATCTGGTCGTCCGGCAGCAGATAGACATTCTGCTTGCTGTCGTCGATGACGCGCTGCAGCGGCACGGTGGCGCGCTGTTTGCCACGCATCAGCGTGACGGTGGCCGATCCCGGATCGGAGGAAGCGCCGCCGGCAAGTGCCACCGCGTCGAGCACGCGCTCCTTGCGCGCGGTGAGCGGGAAGCGGCCGGCGGAGCGCACGTCGCCATTGACGGTGACGCCGCTGGAGGGTCTGTCGACCACGGTGACGACAGCCTGCGGATTGACGGCCGAGCCCTTCAGGCCGGTGACGATGCGCGTCTGCAGCGCCTCGGTCGAGGAATCCACCACGCGCTGTTTGCCGATGAAGGGAAGGGTCACGTTGCCGGTCGAATCAACGGTGAAGCGGCCGAGATTGAGGGTCTTGCTCTCAGTCGAGGAGAAAAGCCCATCCTCGCCGGGATCGAGAATCGTCACGTCGATGACGTCGCCGCGCCGGAGCCGCGTGTCGGCAAATCCGTTCGAGCGCATGACGCTCAGCCCGGGATCGCTGGCAGCATAGGCAAGCGGAGTAACGGCAACCTGGCCCATCGGCGCTTCCGACAACCTCACGACCGGGATTCGCTCGTTGGTTTGCGGTGAGGTGGCGTTGTAGAAACCACCGGCAGTTGGGCCATCCGATGGCCGGGCACATGCGCTGAGTACCGCGACAACGATGAACGGCGCCAACTTTCGCATCACGTATCCTTTTGGCAATATTGAGAGAATCAAAAAATAGCAACGGCAGACGACCGAGCAATACCAGTTACGCGCGAAAAATCAATTGTGACAGCTTAGAGGCAGACAGCTGTGGCTAATTGGCAACCATATGGAACCAAATCCTTCGCCCGCCTATTCGGTCGAGATTGGTTTGAACCCCTGCGAATGAGTAAAATGGCTGTGCACATCAAGCGAATCTACGAGCCGAAGACAGACGAAGACGGCACGCGCATTCTGGTCGACCGGCTGTGGCCGCGCGGGATAAGCAAACAGGATGCCGCAGTCGATATTTGGTTGAAGGATATCGCGCCAAGCCCCGCGCTGCGCCGATGGTTTGGCCACGATCCGGCCAAATGGACCGAATTCCAGCGTCGTTATCGGGACGAGTTGAAAAAGAATTCAGCGAGCGTCGAGGAGCTCGAGCGCCGGATCGGGCAATCGGACGCTACACTTCTCTATGCTGCGAAAGACCTGCACCACAATCACGCGATCGTGCTGCAGCGTTTCATCTGCAAGGACTGAAGCAGCTGTGACCGGCGCCGATGACAAGTCGTCGCCTTCCGTCAAAAAATTTCCGGGAACCTTTTGCGCCGCTCCGCATCCAATGCTCGCTTCCGAAGCGCGGCACCGTTGCCGCTGGCAAGCATTCAGTCACATGGACACAAGGGAGACAGATCATGTTGAAACGAATCTTGGGCGCCGCGCTCATGGCCGCATCTCTCGGCACAGCTTCGATGGCCGCCGATGCCAAGCCGACCGATCCTCAGATCGCTCATATCGCCTATACGGCCGGGCAGATCGATGTCACCGCTGCAGAACAGGCTTTGAAGAAGAGCAAGAATGCCGACGTAATCGAATTCGCCAAAACCATGGAGCGCGACCACAAGGCCGTCAACGAGCAGGCGCTCGCCCTCGTCAAGAAGCTGAAAGTGACGCCCGAAGACAATAACATCAGCCAGTCCTTGTCGACCCAGGCGAGCAAGGAACTGACGACACTGGGCGCGCTCGACGGCGCCGCATTCGACAAGGCCTATGTCGAAAACGAAGTCGCCTACCACCAGTCGGTCAACGAGGCGCTTTCCACGGTGCTGATCCCTTCGGCGCAGAATGAAGAGCTCAAGTCGCTCTTGGAAACCGGCCTGACCCTGTTCAAGCAGCACCAGATGCATGCCGAACATCTCGCTTCGACAATGAAGTAGGTTTGCGATGCGCCTGCTGACGAAATCGCTGCTGCTGTTTGCGCTACTTTGCACAGACAGCGGCATTGCCTTTGCTGCGGAATATCAGGTCAGCATCGCCGGAATGAAATTCAGCGCATCGCCGGCCGAGCTGCATGTCGGCGATGTGATCGTCTGGCGAAACGATGATATATTCAGGCACACGGCAACCGCGCGTGACAAGAGCTTCGATATCGACCTGCCGCCGAAATCGGAAGGCCGCATGACGGTCAGCAAAGCAGGAGCCGTCGATTTCTATTGCCGCTTTCATCCTGCCATGACCAGCAAACTGGACGTTCGGCCATAGGGCCGGGCTTCAATCAAAGACTATAGGCGGAGAATCCCCATGACAGCCATTCCGGTTCCGACCGAGCGACTTCGGCAGCAGATATCGGCACTCTCCGACGCCGATCTCGTACCCTTGGCGAAAATGGGCGACGAGCCTGCCATCCGCATCCTCGTTCAGCGCCACAACCAGCGCCTGTTCCGCACCGCGCGCGCCATTATCCGCAACGACGCGGAGGCGGAAGACGTCGTCCAGGCCGCCTATATCAAGGCATTCACCGGTCTGGCCGCGTTCCGCGGCAATGCGCAGCTTTCGACATGGCTCACCCGCATTGCGGTCAACGAGGCGCTTGGCCGCGTGCGGCGGCGAAAGAACACCGCCGGGCTTGAGGAAATCGACATGCAGACGACATCGCCGGGTGGCGAAATACTCCAGTTTCCCTCCTCCTTGTCGGCAACCGATCCGGAAGCCGAACTGTCACGGAGCCAGGCGCGGCATCTCCTCGAAAATGCGGTCGACGAACTTCCTGACGATTTCCGCGCCATCTTCGTGCTGCGGGATGTCGAGGGCATGAGCACCGACGAGGCCGCCGCTCACCTCGGAATAAGACCCGAAACGGCCAAGACCCGGCTGCACCGGGCGCGGAAGATGATGCGGCAATCGATCGAAAAACGGCTGTCCGGCGCCTTCTCGGCCCTGTTCCCGTTCGATGGCGCCCGTTGTGCTTTCATGGCCGATCGTGTCGTCGCCGCCCTTCGTCATGAGAAGTCGGAGACAGATTAAGCCGCGGAAGGCGGCATGCGACGCTTCAGCGCGAGGCGGGCAGGCCGTATATCTTCTCGATATCGTCGAGCATCAGATTTGCCGCGAGAATGCCGCCGGCCGTATTCCAGACGGCATCGCCGACAGCCTCGACCTTGCCCGCCTTGACGACTGTCAGGTTCTTCCAGAGCGGGTCGGACGTCCAGTCGGCCGCGGCGGCGGCCGTCTTGCCGTCACCGGTGTCATAAACCAAGTAGAAGAGCCGATCGCCTTCGAATTCGGGCATGCGCTCCTTCGTCACCTCGTCGGCGAATTCCATCCGATCCTGGTTTACCGGCCGCGCAAAGCCGATCTGGCTCAAAACATTGCCGGCAAAAGTATCCTTCAGCAGGATCCGCGTTCGCCCCGGCATGAAGCGCACCAGCGAGATCTTTTCGGCCTTTTTATCCCCCAGCGCCTTGCTGATCGCGGCGACGCGGTCGTCATAGGCCTTGAAGGCCGCTTCCGCCTCCGGCAGTTTTCCGACGGCGGCCGCATAAAGCTTCATGTTGCCTTTCCAGTCGCTTCTAATTCGTTCGGAAAGGACCGTGGGCGCGATGGCCGAAAGCTGCGAATAGATCTTCTCCTGCCGGAATTTTGTGCCCAGGATGAGATCGGGTTCGAGCGAAGCGATCAGTTCGAGGTTGACGGCCGACTCGTCGCCGACGACGGTTACGCCCTCCATCCGCTGGGCGATGTGGTCGTACCAGGGTTTGCCGAGCCAGGACCGCACGGCGCCGACCGGCTTGATGCCCATCGCCAACAGCGCTTCCGTTCCCTCGTTCGTCAGCACGACGATCCTCTTCGGCGCATCAGGCACGTCGGTTACACCCATGGCATGGGTTACTTCGCGCGCGCCGGCCGCAGTTACGGCGATAAGGGACAGAATGGCAACGAACGCCGCCAGCAGAATGGATTTCGTACGCACACAGGCCTCGAACTTGACAATTGAATGATTTTTCGACCAATCGGTTGGGTCATAAGATGAGATACATTGTCCACTTAAAGTCAAGCTGAAACTCGTGCGCTCTATCCCCCTCTCCACGTCTTCGCGGCCGATGACATTGCTGGCGATCGCCTTGCCGGCGATCCTCATCCTTTGCGTCGCAGCCAGTGTGGCACTGGGATATCGGCAATATTGGCCGGCTGCGATCTGGAACGCCATCTTCGCATTCGACGGATCGGAAAGCGCCGTCGTCATCACCACGCTGCGCATCCCCCGGGCTCTTCTTGCGCCGCTCGTCGGCGCCGCTCTCGGTGTCGCCGGCGTCTTGACTCAGACGCTGGCGCGCAATCGCATCGCCTCCCCCGACACGCTCGGCATCAATGCCGGCGCAGCTCTCGCGGTCGTGGCCTCCAGCGTCTGGCTCGGGATCGGCTCGATTGCCGGAATGTCGGTGGCGGCCATTTCGGGCGCACTGGCGACCAGCCTGCTCGTCTTCGGCGTCGCCGCCACTTCGGGAGGCTTCTCGCCGATCCGCATCGTGCTCGTCGGCGTGACCGTCGGCGGTCTGGCATATTCGATCGTCCAGATCATCCTGACCACCAACGAAGCCCAGCTCAAGGACCTGCTCTTCTGGCTGACCGGCTCGTTTGCCGACCGGCCGATCGCCTTTGCGATCGGCGGCGCACCCGTGGTCCTGGCCGGGCTGGCGGCCGCATGGATGCTCGCGCAGCCGCTCGACGCCCTGCAGGCCGACGATACGACAGCAGCAAATCTCGGCGTGCCGCTCGCCGTCGTGCGCTGGGCCGGGTTCCTGACTGTCTCGCTGCTGACGGGAGCTGGCGTCTGCATGGCCGGTCCGGTCGGCTTCGTCGGTTTCGTCGTGCCGCACCTCGCCCGATGGCTCGTCGGCCTCAGCCATCGCCGCCTCATCGTCACCTCGGCACTGATCGGCGCCATCTATGCGACTGCGGCCGATATTCTCGCGCGTTTCATCATTTATCCCGCCGAAGCTCCGGTCGGCGCGATCACCTCCACCGTCGGCGGCATCACGCTGCTCATCCTGCTTAAACGGAGAGCCGCATGACCTCGCCTGTCCGGTCGCTCGCCGCCTCCAGAACTCCCCTGACGCTCGCGGCGATCGTCCTCCTGTTCGTCGCTGTCGCTTCGACCGGCGTGGCATTCGGCTCCACCTGGATCCCGCTTGCCCAGGTTTGGGACGTCCTTCTCGGCGCCGAGATCCGCGGCAAAACCGTCATCATCCTGCAGTTCCGCCTGCCTCGTGTCGTGATCGCTGTTCTGGCGGGCGGGGGCTTTGCGGTCGCCGGATATCTTCTCCAGCGCGTCACCCGCAACGAACTCGCATCGCCCGGCATATTGGGCGTCGTCGACGGCGCCGCGCTGGCGGTCGTCTGCTTCCTTGCGGCGCTCTCCAATGAGTCGAACGCGCTCGTCACCTCGGTCGCCTATCAGCCCGTCGCCGCGGTTGCCGGATCGATTGCGGCGATCTTCGTCGTCTTCGCCTTTGCCGGCCGCCAGGCGGCCTCGGCGATCCGTCTGCTTCTGTTCGGCACCGCCGTTGCCGCGGTGCTCAAATCGCTCACCGTCATCGCCATGCTTGTCGGCCCGGTCTACCAGGCAGGACAGGCCGCCCGCTGGATCGCCGGCGCAGTCAACGAGATCAATTGGAACGAGATCCGGATCACGGCGATCGGCATGCTCCCGCTGACCCTCGTCGTGCTGATCGTCGCCCGCAGGCTGCCGCCGGCCGACCTTGACGAGATGTCGGCCAGAAGCGTCGGCCTCAACCTGCCGAGCTTCCGCATTCAAATCTTCGTCCTTGCCGCGGCCATCACCGCACTTTCGGCCGCCTTCGTCGGCGGCGTCGGCTTCATCGGTCTGATGGCGCCGCATCTGGCGCGCCGGCTGATCGGGCGAGGCGTCCATTTCGGCCTGATCGGCAGCTTCTTCATCGGAGCGTCGATGCTGGTGGGCGCGGATCTTATCGTCCGGTTGCTCTTTTCGCCGACGGAGGTGCCTGCCGGAACGGTTCCGGCCGTCATCGGCGCTCCGTATTTCCTCTATCTCCTGATGAGAAACCAGCGCCATGGCTAGTGCGACCACCACCGGAAACGTCATATCGATCGAGGGGCTGAGCCTGGATTATGGCAAGGTCAACGTCCTGCATTCCCTGTCACTCGCCATCCCCAGGGGCAAGATCACCGTGCTGGCGGGCGCGAACGGCTGCGGCAAATCCACCCTGCTGAGAGCGATCCGCAGGCTGCACAAGCCCAGCAAGGGCGAGATCCTCCTTGAGGAACTGAGCCTTCACAGCCTCGGGGATAAGGCGCTCGCCAGGAAGATCGGGCTCTTGACCCAGAGTCCTTCAGCCCCTGAGGACATGACGGTGCAGGAGCTCGTCCGGCTTGGCCGCTATCCGCACCAGACGCTGCTGCAGCCCTGGAACGCCGGCGACGCGGAAGCGATCGAGCAGGCGATGGCAGGCACCGGCGTCGGGCATCTGCGTGACCGCAGGCTGGGCTCGCTCTCGGGCGGGCAGTTGCAGCGCGCCTGGATCGCCATGGTTCTGGCGCAGGAGACCGACATCATCTGCCTCGATGAGCCGGTCAACCATCTCGATCTCGCCCACCAGCTCGAATGCCTCGAACTGGTCGACCGTCTCAAGCAGCAATTCGGCAGAACGGTCGTCCTCGTCCTGCATGACCTCAATCTCGCGGCGCGCTACGGCGACACCCTGGTTTTTCTGAGGGGCGGCGAGATCGTCGCCACGGGGGCGCCCGCCGATCTGGTCACCGAGGCGATGGTCTCCGACGTCTTCGGCGTGCAGGCAAGGGTCATAACCGATCCTGTTCACGGCCGGCCGCTCTGCATCCCGCTGCGCCTTGCCGAGACCTCATCCGAGTAGGCGGCCTCGCCGGCAAGGAGCGCGCCGACCAATCATTCCGCTGTCACCCCTCGATAGACAACTGGCAGAGCTCACCGGTCAATCTGTCGAGTTCGTGCAGAACCTTTTGGATGCGGGCGCGTGCCTGGAGCATCTGATCAATGTCGGAGCCTCCGGATGGTCCGGCTGCGGTCTGCAGGTCATGAGCATTCGACGTGATATCGGAGACCGGATTTGGGAACTGGATGATTTCAGCCATTCTCATTCATTATTTTCATTGTGCCTGGGAGGATGGAAACTCTCATGTCTCCAGGATGCGGCGTGGGTTCATTGCCGATCGACCGGAACGTCTTCGCTTTTCATTTCAATGTGTTGCGCTCGTCCCTGCACCCAGTAAACGCCTTGTCAACCTTAACAAACTCCTACTTTTGCCCCTACTGGCGGCTCAGTTCCAAGCTTTGCTGCGCCGATCGGACAGCGTTGCGAAATTCGGATAACGCAACCGTCAACTTTGAGAACCGTTCAGTCTCTGCAGCTTAAGAACCGGCAAAATGCGGAAATCCCGGCCGCTTGCCATGCTTCGAAGCGAACTCGCAAGCGGTCGTTCTTTATCCGCGCGGCGTTATAGGCGCCCTCCTGCAGACTCGCCCATCGAAGAGCCCAGCCAGAGGGCCATGATTTCCGTCTTCGGCAGGGCTTTGCTGTAGAGGAAACCTTGCGCCGTCCCGCATCCGTTTGCGGCAAGGAAGGCTGCCTGCTCGGCGGTTTCGACGCCTTCCGCCACTACGCTCTGGCCGAGACAGCGCGCGATGGAGAGGATCGCCTTCACCAGTTCCTCGTTGCGCTTGTCGGCGCTGTTGATGAAAGACCGGTCGATCTTCAGCGTGTCGATGGGAAAACGGGCCAGATAGTTCAACGCCGAATAGCCCGTGCCGAAATCATCGATGGCGATCGAAAATCCCATGCTCCGAAGCTCGGAGAGCATCTGCAGCGTTTCATCCTTCTGATCCAGAAGCAGGCTTTCCGTGATTTCGATTTCGAGCCATTCCGCGCGGCAGCCTGTGTTCTCGAGAATCTCGGCGATCGACTTTATCAATCCGGCGGACTGGAACTGCTTGACCGACAGGTTGATTGCCACCTTGTGCGGTATCCCGCCGTCGGCATTCAGCTCGGCGGCCGTCTGGCATGCCTCGCGCAGCACCCATCGGCCGAGCTCCACGATCAGCCCCGTGTCTTCCGCGACCGGAATGAAGCGGACGGGGGGAATCATGCCCATCACCGGGTGACGCCATCTCAACAGGGCCTCGGAACCGATCATGGCGCCGCTGTCCAGGAGCACCTTGGGCTGGTAGTGCAGCTCCAGTTCACCGCGCTCGATGGCACGGCGCAAATCCGATTCCAGCCGCATGCGCTCTTCGGCGCTCGCCGTCAGGTCCTTTGAATAGAAGCGAAAGCTGTTTCGCCCCGAGCGTTTGGCGAGATACATCGCGGAGTCGGCGTATTTCACGAGATCGTTGACGTCAGCGCTGTCATCGGGATAGAGCGCGATGCCGACGCTGCATGAGATGAATACTTCCTTGCCATCCAGCAGAAAGCCTTCCTTGAACCTCTCGAGGATCGTGCCGGCAATCCGGCCGAGGTCGTCGCCCTGGCGGATGTCCGGCAACAGGATCGCGAATTCATCGCCGCCGAGACGGGCGACGGTGTCGTAGTCGCGGACACTCGCCTTGAGGCGGGCCGCCGCCTGGCAGAGCAATTGATCGCCGACGGGATGCCCCATCGTATCGTTGACCACCTTGAAGTGGTCGATGTCGATCAGCGCCACGCCGGCCCGCTGACCGCGCGACACGGCTGATGTGATCATCTGCCGCAGCCGGTCGTTGAACAGCGATCGGTTCGGCAAGGAGGTCAGGGGATCGTAAAAGGCCATCTGGTGGATTTTCTGGCGCGAGACGTTCAATTCGGTAACGTCGCGTGCCACACCGAGAACCCCGACGACGCCTCCCCCTGCATCCACGACCGGCACCTTGCGTGTTTCAAGAAGAACAGATTGCCCGTTCTCCCGGGAAATGACCCATTCCTCATCGCTGAGGATGCATTCTCCAGCCTCGAGAGCCGCCTTGTCCGATTCCCGAAAAAACCGCGCCCTTTCGATGTCGAACAGCTCGAAATCCGTTTTCCCGACAACGTCGGCTTCCGCCAATCCCGTCAGCCGCTCGAAGGCGTGGTTGCACAGCAGGTAGACACCGTCCATGTCCTTGACCCACACCATGTCGGGCATGGTCCGAAGCACGCTGAGCAACTGCATTCGCACGAGGTTGATGGCGTCTTCCGCCTGCTTCCGCTCGGTAATGTCGCGCGACAACGCCAGGAGCGTGGTCGCGGCAGCAGGATCGGCGCTCGGCCGTCTGGCCACGGAGAGTTCGAACCACCGCATCTGACCGTCCGGCAAGCCGATGCATATGCATCGGCCGTAGGCAACGCCCTCTTTGCCGGCCTCGCGCAACGCCTCCATGGCGATGGCGGCCTGATCGGGCGCAAGGACGTCGTTGACTGTCCTGCCGAGTAACATCTCCTTCTGCTGGGCCAGCAGTTCCGGATTTCGTGTCCAGACCTGAAGATACCGGCCGTCCTCATCCACCTCGAAGAGGACGTCGGGAATGGCGGTGATGATCCCCTCGGCGAATTCAAGCGCCTTCTTGAGATCCCGCTCCGCCCGCTTGTGCTCGGTAACGTCGACGATGGCGCCGATCGCGCCGGCGGCATCGCCATCTTTCCCCGACAACGCCACCTTGTTGACGACGACGTCGCGCACCGTCCCGCCCGCCGTGGTGATCTTGGTCTCGCAATCGCAGGCTCCACCCCTTTCCGGCAGAGCCGCGTCTTGCGCCAAATGCCATTCCGCCTGATGTTCCGGATTGAGATCGGCGTCAGTTTTCCCGATGATCTCCTCGCGCGCATGGCCAAGCAGGTTCTCGAAGGCCCTGTTGCAGCCGAGGTAACGCCCATGCCTGTTCTGGTAGAAAACCGGAAGAGGAAAGGCGCCGAGCAAGGCTTCGAGCAGGGCTTCCCGATCGATTGCCGCGTTCTGATGCTGCTCTCCGTTTCGCCCGTGGTCATGCCCCCGCGCAGGAAGGGCCGGCTGCTGAAGCGACTGGGACAAGGTCATCGTGGATCTCCCTCAACCATGGGAAACAACCAGATGTCTCATTCACCCGGTCGAGAATCTTTAGCAAAGGCCGCCCAAGTCATTTGAGGGGAAAGTTATGGCCTGAAGATCGGATCGCAAAGGCACCGGTCCGCCGCGATCCGAGCATGTCGGCTTGGCATTGGATATTGTGGTCAGAAAATTAAGAGATCGCTGTGGTCTTCGGCAGCTCAGCAATTTTCGACGCGCGAACCGGATCGGGTCGGCGCATTATGGATATTCATAATTCTCGTGACCTCAAACGCTGCGTCCGGGCCGGGCGATTGGATCGGAAGACAGCCGAGTGACTATCCGTTGACGGCTGGACGACGATCACGAGATCGGTTCGGCCTGCACGTCAGCGACGTGAACGCCATTCTCCCGGCCCGCCGCACCCGCCGCGCGGGGCCGGGCCATGATGGCCGATATCTAGCAAATGATTGTGAAGCAATGTCCCGGAGGCCGCTCGGCCGGGGCTGTCTTGTTCCGACGAAGCGCGAATGGTGGGGGTTCGGATTTGGAAAATACGGTGATGCCGTCCGGCGAGTCCCATTCCTCCGTAGCGAAATATATCCGCTCCATCGGGCGCCATTACGTCCTCGCCGTCGTCGTCATGACAGTTCTGATCGGGGCAACCTTCCTGACAGTCAAGGTGGCTCTCGATCGCGCTCGGCGGCGCCCGATGGGAGGTGTCTCTCATCTTCAACGACATCGTCTATCACAAGTTCGGGCCGGAAGGTTATGCCCGGCTGATGAGCGGCGATACAGAGCTGGTGCAGGACCCGCGCATGATCGAGGCGCTGGATATGCTGCTGCGCCTGTCCGATTATGTGGAGCCGATCGAACAGCGAAAGAACAAGACATGGGCTGACGCGACTGCGGCGGTCGGCCAGGGCAAGGCCGGCATGCAGTTCATGGGCGACTGGGCCAAGGGCGAACTTGCAGCGCGCGGCTACAGCGTCGACAAGGATTTCGACTGCAGCCTCGTTCCCGGCACCGCCTATTTCATGGTGATCGATGCCTTCGCCTTCCCGCTGACCAACCGGGACGGCACAGCGCAAGCGCAGCAGGCTTTCGCGCGCATGTGCGCGATCGGAACAACCAGCTTGCTTCATCCGGATCAAGGGTTCTTTGCCCGTTCGCACCGATGTCGATCCATCGGGACTCGATCGCTGCGGCAAACTTGGATTGGAGATGATCAAGGCGCATAAGGGCGAAGTCAGCGCCCAGTCCCAGGCCATGCCGACACAGATGTCGGAAGGGCTGGATCGCCGTGGTCGGCGACTTCCTCAACAACAGGAACATGTCGCCGCAAGAGGTTCAGAAGCGCTTGCACGATCTGCTGATGCAGCGCTGAAGGTCGCGGACGGCCGGCACTGCAGCACGGCACGACTATCCATAATTCGCAGAGATGTACGATAAGCGCAGCAAATGGCGCGCCGCCCGTGCGCTGGCGGCTGGAACTCACAAGATTTAACAAAGGCTTAAGCTTCGTTGAAACATCTTGCCATCACGATTTTCATTCCGGGCGTGTTGGTGGTTTTTTGAAGTCAGTTTTTTCATCTTCATTGGGTCGATGCTTGCACAGGCTTCGCGGTCTCGGAAGCGACAGAACCGGCAATGTCGCGATCGTCGTTGCCCTCAGCCTGGTGCCGATGCTCGTCGCAGTCGGCGCGAGCTTCGACTACATCCGCAGCTACAATGTCCGGCAGAGGATGCAGAGCGACCTCGACGCGGCCCTGATCGCCGCCGTCAAACAGATCGACAATGTCGAGGACGCGGACGCTCTCAAGACGAAGGTTTCCGACTGGTTCCACGCACAGGTGGACAACAGCTACACGTTGGGTGAGATCGAGATCGATACGGCCAACCACAACATCACGGCGACGGCGAGCGGCACCGTCCCGACCACCTTCATGAAGATCGCCAACATCGAGACCGTCGACGTCAGCGTGGCGAGCGCCGTCAAGGGACCGGCCACCTCCTATCTCAACGTCTATATCGTCATCGACACGTCGCCCTCGATGCTGCTGGCGGCAACGACATCGGGCCAGGCGACGATGTATGCCGGCATCGGATGCCAGTTCGCCTGCCACACCGGCGACGCGCACACGATCGGCAAGAAGAAATATGCCAACAACTATGAATACAGCTCGGAAAAGAAGATAAAACTGCGTGCCGATGTCGCCGGCGACGCCGTCCGCGAAGTGCTCGACATGATCGACGAATCCGACGCCAATCATGAACGGATCAAGGTCGGACTCTACAGCCTGGGAGATACGCTCACCGAAGTTCTGACCCCGACGCTGAGCACGGATACGGCGCGTACCCGCTTGGCGGACGCGAGCTACGGCCTCACCAGCGCGACCTCGAAGGCCGCCACCTATTTCGACGTATCGCTTGCAACGCTCAAGCAGAAAGTCGGCGCCGGAGGGGACGGAACCACCTCAGGCTCGCCGCTCAAGCTGGTTCTCCTGCTGACGGACGGCGTGCAGTCGCAACGCGAATGGGTCACCGACGGAGTGGTATGGAGCAAGGGAAAGGCGATTTCCGGCTCATACTGGAACAAGGTCGCGCCGCTTAATCCCGAGTGGTGCGGCTATCTAAAGAACCAGTCCAACACCATGGCGGTGCTCTATACCGAATATCTGCCAATTACCTCGGACTGGGGCTACAACGCCACCGTCGGCTCGACCATGGCCAGCGCCAACTGGAAGAACACCTGGGGCGGCACCATGGACAGCGGCGTTTCGAGCAGCATCACGCGGCGGGACTACATCCCCTATGCGCTTGCCGGCTGCGCATCGTCGAAGAGCCTGTTCATCTCGGCATCGTCCTCGTCTGAGATCACGGAAGGCCTGTCGACGCTCTTTACCCAGTACCTCTCTTCCGTCCGGCTGACTCAATGACCGCAAGAAAACGCTTTGCGCCGTTTCGCCGCCTGCTCGGCGATCGCAAGGGGGTGGCCGCGATCGAATTTGCGATCCTGGCCCTGCCCCTGTTCATCATGATATTCGGCATTATCGAAGTGTCGCTGATGTTCTTCGTCAACTCCGCGCTGGACGCTTCGGTTCACAAGATCTCCCGGATGATCCGCACCGGCGAGGTCGCCTCGTCCAAGATCACACTGGCCGGATTCAAGAGCAAGATCTGCGACGACATGATTCTGGCCTTCAGCTGCTCCAGCGGTCTCGTCGTCAAGGTCAGCGTGCTTTCCGACCTGTCCTCCGCCACCAGCGCCGATCCTATCGACGACAGCGGCAACCTCACCGTCACCGAGACCTACGATATCGGCAAGGGCAGCGACTACATTCTGGTGCAGGCATTCCTGCCCTGGGGAGCCACCGTCAACTTCTTCAGCCTGTCGAGCGCCAAGCTCTCGGACGGCAGCTATCTCCTCGGATCGTCCGCTCTGTTCCGCAACGAGCCCTTCTGACATGATGATGAAACGAAGCCTCCCCCTTATCAGCTTCATCAGGTCCCGTATCCGCCGGCTCGCCCGCGACCGTTCGGCCGCTTCCGGCGTGGAATTCGCATTGGTGCTGCCGATCCTGATCGTGCTGCTGTTCGGCACCGTCGATCTCGGCCATGCCCTGACCGTCAGCCGCAAGATAGACGAGATCGCTTCCAGCACGAGTGACATGATCGCCCAGCAGAGCACCTGGACGAAGACCGACGTCGCTAAGCTTCTCTCCGGCGCAAGCTTCATCCTGCAGCCCTATGAAACCACCGGGCTGACCATTATGGTCACGGTCAACGATGTCGACAACAGCGGCAAGGCAACCATCAACTGGTCGGCCGCGTTCAACACCTCGGCGCTTGCTTCCGGCACGGCAAGCGCCATCGACATACCGAAAACGATACAGGAGACCGGGGTGCAGGTGGTGCTGACCCGCGTGCAATATCGATTGACGACGCCCGTCTCGGCATTCTTTTCAAACTTCACGGGAATGGACGGCTACAGCTTCGACCACCATTTCTTCACGCGTCCCAGGGTCAGCGACACGATCAAATACAATTGAGCCGCAGGCTGCCCGCCAATCAGACCGTTGTCGCCGGGCCGGCAATGATGCATTGCTTCGGCGCTCGGCGGATCGGCTTTTCCGGGGAATCGCAAAGCATGATCGTGAATATGAGGAACGTGAAATGACGGCCGGAAGAGGTTCCGGCGGCATACGGCAATTGTCCGCCGCCGCGCCGATCGGGCTGGCCGCGATCGCAAGTTCCCATGCTCCAGCCGCGGCGGCACGAGCCGGTCTTCACTGGTCGCAGGACCCGGCCAGCCCTTGCAGCTTCGTGGCGCCTGGCTGCGCAGCTATGACCTATCACTACAGCCTTTACTGAGTGGAACGAGGCTCACCCGGCGAGCTTGACGATGCCGTAGGGATTGAACTTGAACTCGTCCACTTCATAGGTGGAATCGAACGAGAGCCTGGCCCCGCGCGCCTTGAGTGTCGGCTCGAGCCCCTGCTCGGCAATCTCGTCGGCTACCGCATCCATAATGGCAACGACCTTCCTTTCACTACCGGCGGTCTCCGGCACATAGACATCAGGCAACCCGACGAGATGGAAGCCGACGCTCTCCAGATATCCGCGCGCCGAGAGCGGCCGCTTGGCGAAAGCGAGCCGGCC
Source organism: Rhizobium croatiense (assembly GCF_019793465.1). Classification (GTDB taxonomy): domain Bacteria; phylum Pseudomonadota; class Alphaproteobacteria; order Rhizobiales; family Rhizobiaceae; genus Rhizobium; species Rhizobium croatiense. The sequence goes on from NZ_JAILYJ010000001.1 coordinate 286,595, forward strand.
GATGCGCTGCTGGGCGAGCGGATCTGCCGCTTTCACCGCCTCCGCACCTTGGCCGATCAGCGCTCTCCATCGATCGAGGCCGTGAGCGATGCCGGCGCTTTCGCCTTTGACGGCAACCGCTCCCGCCGCGATCAGTCGCTCGACGAGTCGCAGCGCCGTCATCGACACCTTTACCGTCTCCGCCTGCGCCATGCTCGGCCCGAGCACATAGAGGACGGATTGATGATCGGCGACGGCTTTCTCATCCGCCTCATTCCACACATCTGCCTCGACCCGATCCCAGCAGACATCGAACGATCGGCTCATGCGATCATCCGGCTCTGCCTGCGAATAATCCTCGTCGACGCTGAATCCATCGGCGAAGTCCCGAATCGCTTGGGCTGCCGCCTCGGACAAGCGGCTGAGATCGCGATCCTTCCCGAGGAAACACAGAACATGCCGGGGCGTCACCGAGGACGCCTCCCCCCGGATCGCCGATTCCGAGCTCGCCTCCCCGGCGAAAGCCGGTTTCCAACCGATCATGGCCCAGAGGGACCCCAAGAGCGAGCGACGCAGAATATGCAAGATCGATGCCTCCGTTCGGTCATATGTTTACAGCCTCCGCTTGTAAACATAAGACACCCGAAACGAAAGCGGGATCATCGCCGCAAGCGATGCGTCGCGAGCGCGGGCAGCGCCCGCAAGGCGGACGTGATCAACTTCGACAGTATCGGGCATTCCACTTTTGCTGTGCGCTAAGCGCGCGGTTCCACTCGTCGGCTCTAGCCGCTTCTGTTATTCTTTGTCGGCTGCGTGTCGACTGATGACCATGTGTGTCAACAGCGTGTCGACCAAATCGGACCGCTGCGGGCTGCGGAGTAACGACGTGATGATCAACAGCATTGGATTCGTCGGCACCGGCGCAATCACCGAAGCGATGGTTCGCGGGCTTCTGGCCGCACCGGCCTACGCCTCCGAGATCCACGTATCGCCGCGGAGCGCGCACATTGGCGCGACATTGGCCCAGGAGTTCACCGCCGTCAGGATTGCCGGGGACAACCAGACTGTCGTCGATCGCAGCGACATGGTGTTCCTGGCGATCCGGCCGCAGATCGCCGAGGAGGTCGTACGGGCGCTTTCGTTCAGAACCGGCCAGGTGGTCGTCAGCCTCGTTGCAGCGACCGAGCGCCAGGCTCTTCTCGATTGGATCGGCGCCGACGTGCACCTCGTCCAGGCCATCCCCCTGCCCTTCGTCGCGCAGCGGCAAGGCGTCACCGCCATTCTCCCGCCGGATGCCGCCGTCGCGGCGCTGTTCGATACGCTCGGAACCGCCGTCCAGTGTCAGTCGAAAAAGGAATATGATCTGCTCGCGGTGGCGAGCGCTGTGATGTCAACCTATTTCGGCATTATGGAAACCGTAGCCGTCTGGCTGGAAAAAAGCGGCCTCGACAGGTCGAAAGCAAATGCCTACATCGCGCCGCTTTTCGCAAGTCTGGCGCAGAAGGCCAACAGCCCAGGCACCGAGCCGTTCAGCGCGCTAAGCCGTGAATTCGCCACCAAGGGCGGATTGAACGAGCAGGTTCTTTCCGACGTCGACAAAAAGGGCGGCCTTGCTGCGCTGACGGCAGCGCTCGACGGCGTGCTCGCCCGAATCGAGGGCCGCAGCAGCTGAAGCGCATGCACGCCAAGCGAGAATCCCTTACCGTCGTTTTTTCGGTCGCCGCGATTTTGAGCCAGACGATTTTGGCGCGCGCAGAACCGGTGGAGCGACCGACCATTTCCGCCATCATTCTTTCCGTCTCACTTCGGACCGTCCATTGGGCCACCGTCCACAAGGCTCCCGATCCCGGGGAAGACGACCCCCATTACCACGTCGGGGTGATCGAGAAGGAGCGACGCACACCGCCGTGGCAATTCAAACGGCTTGCCACCCATGTCGTGGTCACGGCCGATGCGATGAACAGGAGCCGCTCGCGACAAAAAGCCAGGACCTATTTTTACAAGGATATCGAATTCCGGATCGCCTACCAGAACTGGCGCGCGCAGCCTCTCCCGCAGCGGGAGGCGGGTGTTTGCCGCACGACCATCCTCGAATGCGTCGGCCTCGCCGGCAAGCCTGACTGATTCCGCTCCACCAACGAAAATTCGCGGTTGCAAAAATCGAAGAAATGCAATTTAGCTCTGGCGATGAGTCAGAAAACTACTTTTGCTAGAGAAAATATCCTCGCCCGGCCCCCGGCGGCGGGGTGGCCGGATCTCTCCGGCCTGCCGGCTCCGGCCGATCCCGATCGCGTCACCCCCATTAGCTGATCTGACGAACCCTGACGTCCCGGCCGCTCTGCGAGCAGAGCGCGGCGGGGCATATTCCATGAATTTCCCCGCATCTACTTTCAACACAAGGACATCTCCATGAAGCATCTGCGCAATTTCCACCTGATGATGGCAAGCACCGCGTTCCTGACGCTGGCCGGCCCGGCGCTCGCCCTCGACGGCGCGGATATGATGAAGAAGCTCAGCGCCGCAACCAACGCCGGCGGCACGGTCATCACCTTCGAGAATGCCGAAGTCGACGGCGACACGGTGACGGCAACAGGCGTCCAGGTGGGATTTGCGAACCTGCCCGGCGACACGCTGAAGATCGGCGACCTCACCTTCGAGGGCGTCGAGGAAAAAGAAGGCGGCGGCTATTACGCCAAGACCCTTTCCTTCGCGGATGTCGATATCAACCAGGAGGGAGGGCGCTTTTCCGCCAAGGATATTCTGTTCACCGGCCTGACGATTCCTGCCAATGCGACCGGCGAGACGCTGGACGATATCCTTCTCTATGAGAACGCCAGCGTTGGGCCGATCGCGCTCAACATCAAGGGCAAGGATGTGCTTGCGATCGAAGGCGTCCAGGCAAACATGGGGCGCCAAGACGGCGGCTTTGCCTACGACGCCAACGTCGCCGGCTTCAAGGCCGACCTGTCGCAGGTCGAGGACGCGGCTGCGAAGGAGGCCATCGAGAAACTCGGACTGACGACGCTCGACGGCACCATGACGATGAAGGGAAGCTGGGAAGTCGAAAGCGGCAAGGTTGTCCTCGACGAATATGCTTTCGATTTCAAGAATGTCGGCCGGCTGAACTTCGCCGTCGACTTCTCCGGTTATACGCTCGGCTTCATCAAGTCGCTGCAGGAGGCGGTCAAGACAGCCGAAGCCAATCCGAACAAGGAAGAGGCCAACCAGGCCGCCGGACTTGCGATGATGGGGCTGATGCAGCAGCTGACGTTCAACAGCGCCTCGATCCGCTTCGACGACGCCTCGATCACCAAAAAGGCGCTCGACTATGCCGGCGCGAAGCAGGGCGTCACGGGCGACGAACTGGCACAATCGCTGAAGGCGCTGGTTCCGATGATGATGGCGCAACTCAACATGCCGGAACTGCAAAACCAGATATCGGCGGCCCTCAACACCTATCTCGACGGGCCGAAGAGCCTGACGATCAGCGCCGCTCCGGAAAAGCCCGTTCCCGTGCCGATGATCGTCGGGGCTGCCATGGGTGCGCCGAACACCATTCCCACGGTGCTCGGCGTCAAGGTATCGGCGAACGACTAAGTTAAGATCAACTGCCGGAGACGGGTCCTTACCGATCCGCCTTCGGGATCATCTTTCCGAAACCATTGCGCGCATTTTCTGAAATTGCGTTAAAACGTCGGCGGCGTGCAGGCGCTGATAACCTCGCAGGGCACCGGTCCGACGCAGCGGAACCGATGCGGGCGCCGGCTTTCGAAATAATAAGCGTCGCCCGGCCCAAGGATACGCCGCTCGTCGTCGACCGTGACCTCGAGTCTTCCCGAGAGCACGATCCCGCCCTCCTCCCCTTCGTGAACAAGGGGAATTTTTCCGGTGTCGGCACTCGGCTGGTAGCATTCCTTCAGTATCTGCAGGCTGCGCCCGAACAGGGTTTCACCGACTTGCTTGTAGGAAATGGCGCCTTTGCCGATCTCCACCAGCTCCTCGGCGGCGTAGAAGGCCTTTTTCGGACGCTCCGGTTCGAAGGCGAAGAATTCCGCCAGCCCGATCGGAATGCCGTCGAGAATTCGCTTCAGAGCTCCGACCGAAGGGTTGGAGGCGTTCGATTCGATCAGCGAGATCGTCGAGTTCGGCACACCGGTGCGTTTGGCGAGCTCACGCTGGGAAAGCTTGTGGGCGAGGCGCAGATGGCGAAGGCGGCTGCCGATGTCGACTGACATGATGGATCCGTTTGCGTTGTCCAGAATATCCGAAAACCTACTTTCTTATCTGTTCGATTTCAATAAGTTGCGCCGATGAAGAAAAGGACTTGTTTGAAGGATAGAAATTGCCATTCTCCAGGCGATTTCAAAGGAGGCCAGGATGGACCAGATCAGCAAGACGAATGCGCCCGTACTCGAAAATTTCTGGATGCCGTTCACCGCCAACCGGCAATTCAAGGCCGCGCCGCGCCTGCTGGCCGCTGCCGAAGGGATGTATTACACCGACGTCGATGGAAACCGGGTGCTGGACGGCACGGCCGGGCTCTGGTGCTGCAACGCCGGCCACGGCCGCAGGAAGATCGCCCAGGCGGTCGAGCGGCAGCTTGCCACGCTCGACTATGCGCCGACCTTCCAGATGGGGCACCCGATCGCCTTCGACTTCGCCGCAAAACTTGCCGCCAATGCACCGGGCGGGGCTGACGCCAAGCTCGACCGGGTCTTCTTCACCGGCTCGGGCTCGGAATCGGTCGACACGGCTCTGAAGATCGCCATCGCCTACCAGCGCGCAATCGGCCAGGGCACGCGCACCCGGATCATCGGCCGCGAAAAAGGCTATCACGGCGTTGGCTTCGGCGGCATTTCCGTCGGCGGCCTCGTCAACAATCGCCGGGTCTTCCCGCAGATCCCAGCCGATCACATGCGCCATACGCTCGATATCGAGCGCAACGCGTTTTCGAAGGGGCTGCCCGCCCACGGCGTCGAACTGGCGGATGATCTCGAGCGCCTGGTGCAACTGCACGGCGCCGAAACCATCGCAGCCGTCATCGTCGAGCCGATGTCGGGATCGGCCGGTGTTGTCCTGCCGCCAAAGGGATATCTGGAGAAGCTGCGCGCCACCGCCGACAAGTACGGCATCCTGCTGATTTTTGATGAGGTCATCACCGGCTTCGGCCGTCTCGGCACGCCTTTCGCGGTGGATTACTTCGGCGTCGTACCCGATCTGATCACCACGGCGAAGGGCCTCACCAACGGCGCCGTTCCCATGGGCGCAGTCTTTGCCAGCCGCAAGGTCTATGACGGTCTGATGGTCGGACCGGAAAATGCGATCGAGCTCTTCCACGGCTATACCTATTCCGGCCACCCCGTCGCCTGCGCCGCCGGGCTCGCCACGCTCGAAATTTACGAGGAAGAAGGCCTGCTGACCCGCGCAGCCGAGCTGGCCGACTATTGGCAGGACGCCCTCCACTCCCTGAAAGGTCTCGCGCACGTCATCGACATCCGCAACCTCGGCCTGGTCGGAGCGGTCGAACTGGCGCCGCGTGACGGCGCTCTCGGAACACGGGCCTACGACGTCTTCGTCGACTGCTTCATCAAGGGACTGCTGATCCGCGTGACCGGCGACATCATCGCCCTGTCTCCACCGCTGATCATCGAGAAGGACCAGATCGACACGCTCGTCTCGACGCTTGCCGATGCCCTGAAACGCGCGGCCTAGATCTGGCATCCGGGGCACAATCCCGTCGGCGATCGGACGCCCGGTCCCTCGCCGATGGAACCATCCGGCACGCCGAGGCGGAGCTCAACCCCTCAGCGTCTGTGAGGGCAGCTCACCGAAACGCTTCCTGTATTCGGCGGCGAAACGCCCGAGATGGGTAAATCCCCACCTGAGCGCGATATCGGCGACGGCCTGCTTCGCGCCGGATTCGAGCAAGTCGCGACGGGCAGCGACCATCCGGATTTCATGGAGGTAGGCGATCGGAGTGGTATTCCTGAACTGCCGGAAGCCCTGCTGCAAAGTCCGAATGCTGACCCTGGCTGCCGTCGCGATCTCGCTGAGCGAAATCGGTTCGGCGATGTGCGCGTGCATGAAATCGATGGCCCATTTCACATGGCGTGGAGCCGGCGCCGGTGCAGGAAGCGCCAGCTCGTTCGAATAGCGATGCGGAAAATTCTCGAGAAGCAAATAGATCGTCGCGTCACAGAGCGCGCTGACGGCCAGCGGCGACTCCTGCAGCAGCCCGCCCCCGCCAAGTCCACGATGCAGGTTCGTAACGAGTTGTTGCAACAACAGCCCCGGGCCGGCCGTCAGATCAATATAAGGATGAAAATCGGCGTCACCGGTGATCGTTCGTTCGAACATACGCGTGAGGTGCGCGTTGATCCTCGCCTGATCGACGAACAAACCGAGATGGCGGCGACGGCCAAGCAGACGGGCGCCGGTGGCGCGACCTGCTGCCAGAATGGTGGCGCGACCGGGAACTGAATGGATCGCCTCCTGCCCGACATTGAAGATCGCATCTCCCTCCACCGGTAGGAATATGATCACTTTGCCGCTCGGCGCCTCCCGCCTGAGCGAGATCGCGCCCTCATAGGCGCAATCGGCTATGGCCAGATCTCCCGCCGAGACGAAATTGCAGCTATATGCGATGGAGGCATTGGCTTGCGCCGCAGCCTTGATCGGAGAGGTCGAGGTCGACAATATTTCCGAGAGGGCATCTGGGTCCGTCCCGCTGTATGCCGTTTCCGAAAAGATTGGGCTCTGCACCGCCGGATGGTGGAGGAAGCCGCCAGCGGCATGTACCTCGGAATTAACGGACATTCACGACCTCGAATTTAATTCCTACGAGTAATAGTCGATTCCCGCAGATAAACACTTCTCTTTTTGCGCTCCCTCAGTGGATTTCAGGCGTAGCGACTGATCGCAAGATCCCGCGCGTCGATCTCAGGGGTGCGGGCGCCGACGAGGTCGCTGATGAGTCTTGCCGAGCCGGTGCTCATGGTCCAGCCGAGCGTGCCGTGACCGGTATTGAGGAAGAGGCCTACGATCTTCGTCGGACCGATGACCGGCGTGCCATCAGGAGTCATCGGGCGCAGACCCGACCAGAAGGAAGCCTTGGACACATCGCCGCCGGGAAAGAGATCGGTGACGGAATGTTCCAGCGTGCCGCGACGGGCGAGGCCGAGATCGTTGGTATAGCCTGATATCTCGGCCATGCCGCCGACGCGGATGCGGTCGCCGAGCCGGGTGATGGCGATCTTGTAGGTTTCGTCCATGACAGTCGATTCCGGCGCGCGCGACGTGTCGGTGATCGGGATGGTGAGCGAATAGCCCTTGACCGGATAGACCGGCAGGCTAATGCCGAACGGCTTGAGCAACAGCGGCGAATAGCTGCCGAGCGCAACCACCACCGCGTCCGCGCTCATCCGTTCGCGATCGCGATCGGTGACGATCCCGCGCACCCGGCCGTCTTCGACGTCCAGCGCCTTGATCGTCGTGCCATAGGCGAAGCGGACGCCGAGCGCCTCGGCTTTGGCGGCCAGCGCATTGGTGAATTTGAAACAGTCGCCGGTTTCGTCCTTCGGCGTCAGAAGGCCGCCGACGATCTTGTCGCGCACATGTCTCAGCGCCGGTTCGACACGAATGCAGCCGTCCTGGTCCAGCACCTCATAGGGGATGCCGTCGGCGGCCAGCGCCTTGACGTCCTTGGCCGAGGCCTCGAGCTGCTGCGCCGTGCGGAACAGCTGCAGGGTCCCCTGCATGCGTTCGTCATAGGCAATGCCGGTCTCCGTGCGAAGCTCGGCGAGCGCGATGCGGCTGTAATCGGCAAGGCGCAGCATGCGGCTCTTGTTGATTGCGTAACGCTCGGAGGTGCAATTGGACAGCATCCTCGTCATCCAGGCGAGCATGGCCATGTCGAATTTCGGGCGCAGGATGAGCGGCGCATGCTTCATGAACAGCCATTTCATGGCCTTCACGGGAATGCCGGGGGCTGCCCAAGGCGAGCAATAACCGAAGGAGACCTCGCCGGCATTGGCTAAGCTCGTCTCCAGCGCCGGCCCGGATTGCCGGTCGACGACGGTTACCTCATGGCCGGATTTGGCCAGCTGATAGGCGGATGTGACGCCGACGATGCCGGCACCCAGAACGATGACTTTCATGATTTCCTCAAGAACAAAGCCGGCCGGCTCTCAGCAATAGTGCCTGTCGTAACGATCGCCCAGACCGGTTAGTATTTCGTAAGATATCGTTCCGGCGTCGCTAGCCACGTCTTCAAGCGTCTGGTTGGGGCCAAGCACTTCGACAAGGCTCCCGAGGCTCAGCGCCCCTTCGGGCAAGGCCGTGATATCGACGGTCGCGCTGTCCATCGACACGCGCCCCACGATCGGCAGACGGATGCCCTTGTGATAAACGGCGCCGCAGTCGCCGAGACTGCGCGGCAGGCCGTCGGCGTAGCCGGCGGCGATGGTGGCAAGGCGGGTTTCGCTGCGCGTCACATGCGCGCCGCCATAACCGATCTTGGCGCCTGAAGGTACGGTACGCGTCTGCACGACGGCGACGTCCAGCCTGACGACCGGTTCCATCGGGTTCGTGCCGCCGGCATTCGGTGCGCCGCCATAAAGGGCGATGCCCGGGCGGGCGAGCACGCCATGATAGGCATCGCCGAGAAAGACGCCGCCGGAATTGGCGAAGGAGATGTCGAAGCCCGGAAATTCATCGGCAATGCGCGCCATCTCGGCAAACTGTTCGCCGTTCTGGCTGCTCTCCAGGTCGTCGGCGCAGGCCAGGTGGCTCATGATGAACAGGATATCGACATTGGCGCCGTCGCGAAGGGCTGCCGCCAATTCGGCTCGCTCTTCCTCGGGAAAGCCGAGCCGCGACATGCCGGTATCAAATTGCAGAACGGCCGGCAGGCAGCGCTTCAGCCGGCGCGCGGTCGCCGACCACTGCCGCCACTGCGCGAGCGAATTGAGAACCGGAACGATGCCGCTTTCGGCGCAGGCGACTTCGTTGCCGGGCTGCAAGCCGTTCAGCACGAATATCTGGGCACTCTCAGCAAGGGCCGGCCGCAGCCTCACGGCCTCGACGAACTGGGCGACGAAGAAATGCCTGCAGCCCTGATCGTAGAGCGTTTGGGCGACCCGTTCGGCACCGAGGCCATAAGCATCGGCCTTGACGACGGCGCCCGCGCGGATCGGCGCCAGCATCGATGCAAGCTTCGAATAATTCCGGCCGAGTGCCGCAAGATCGATCGTCAGATAGCCCGTGGCTCCCTGGGTGATCGTAGCGGTGCGTGCGCGGGAAACCAAAATATCGCTATCCATGTCCACCCCATCTCGATATCAAGAGCTTATGAAATAATGAGCGAAATTGCCGATGGTTTTGTCGTTGGTTATTGCGAATTTTGCATATTATTCGCATAATCAACCAAGATGTGAAGGAAACCGTCATGCCCGCCCTCGATACGGTCGACCGCAATATCCTCAGGCTGTTGCGCCTTGACGCGCGTATGAGCAACGCCAAGCTCGCCGCAGAGATTGGCCTTTCGCCGTCGGCCTGTCTCAGACGCATCAAGATCATGGAAAAATCAGGCGTCATCCGTGGCTATACGGCGCTGGTGGACACCGGCAATGCCGATGAGATGATCGCCGTGATCATCAACATTACCCTTGAGCGGCAGACGGAGGACCATCTCGACCGCTTCGAGGCGGCGGTCCGCCGGCATCCGGAAATCCGCGAATGTTTTCTGATGACCGGCGGCTCCGACTACCTGCTGCGCGTCGAGGTCGCCAGCGCCGGCGAGTTCGAACGGATCCACAAGGAGATCCTTTCGACCCTGCCCGGGGTCCTCAGGATCCATTCCAGCTTCTCGATCCGCAACGTTCTGGCGACGCGCACCAGAGGCCGGCGCTGAACCGCGATCCCCACACTCATATCAATTCAAGCGCCGTGGCCTTGGCGACCGCTTCGCTCGTCGTGGCGACAGTCAGCTTCCGGCGCGCCGAGGCGAGATAGAGCTGCACTGCACTCACCGAAATGGACAGGCGGGCACAGATCTGCTTCGCCATTAGGCCGCTGGCCGTCATTTCAAGACATTGCAGTTCGCGCCGCGACAATTGCGGAAAATCCGCAATCTCCCTCATGCCCGACAGCACCATGACCCTGTCGTGGAGATGGTGGGCGAGAAACTGGAGGTCGCGCATGCTGTCCATGCGGAACTGCCGCCAGTAGGCGTCGGGATGATTGGAGGTCACGGTAAACAGCGATCGCTCCCCCTGAGGTCCCCGCACCGGCAGGGTAACGCCTTGCCGGCCGACACCGAAGGCCATCGCCTCCTTGAAGAAGCCATAGGCTCGGCCTGAATCCCATTTTGATGCGGACCATTCCACGGGCAGGAAGCCGCGCCGGCCGAGACGCACGACGGGGTCGATGCTGAAGTAGTCCCGGTCACGATATTGTTTCACCCACTCGGGCGGGTAGGTCAGCATCAGCAATGGATTGCTGTCCGCCATCCCCGAGGAGCGGGTCACATGCAGAACCATGTGCGATATCGCATAGATGTGGCGGACTTCGTCCAGCGTCGTTTCCAGATCCTGCAATGTCGGCGCTGCGGAGATCCGGTCCAGACAGTAGAAAAAACGAGAACTGCTCAGCATGAGATGGACTCGTGGTTGCGTGATTTCATAACTGCTCGCAACGGTAACATTTCGCGGCAGCCGAGAACAGCGTATTTTTTAGCAACCATGGCGCGACATGAAGAACAGGTTAAAGACCGACGAGACCTATCCCATGCCGAGCGGGACAGAGACTGCGCTTACCGCATGCCGCCATCGACAAGGGCTTCGGCAGGATAGGGAGAGGCTTGCTCCAGAAGTCGGGACAGGTTGGCCCGAAGTGTCCGACAATTGTCCGCCGTCACATCCCATAGTCCGACATACAGCTTGCCGATCTCGGGCCGGGATCGGGCAAGCGGCGTCGGCCTCCAGCCGATCCTGCGGTATACGGCGACCATCGCGGCGTCATAGACGCCGACAATGCTCTCGATACCGGTGTCGAGCGCAAGATCGCAAAGCCCTGTGAGCAGTTCCGTGGCGACTGCCCGCGACTGCTCCATGTGTCCGGCATGCGGATGAAGGCAAAAGCGGGTACATTCCCAGGTCGTCGGGCTATCGACGTCGATAGGCTGATCGAAGAAATGCCGGAACTCGCTTTTGAGCATCGTCGCTCCGGTGGTCGGCAGCAGGCGCAGCGAACCCGTCAGCGTGCCGGAAGGTCGTTGCGTGACGAGATAGACAGGATCTTCGGCCTCGTCGTATCGGTCCCTCTCCCATTGATCCCGGACATCGACCTGCCATCCCAGCCGATCGCGAAAAACGGCGGCGCGAGCCCGAAACATTTCATCGAAAGCACGTCGATCGGTCTCGAGCATGTCTTTGGTGAGTATCCGCAACATATGCGTCCCTCCTGATGTGCTGACGTTTCACAACAGGAGGCCGAGCGGGAGCAATCTGGATATTTCACCAGGTTGACCGGTGCTTGGCTTTGCCGTCCCCTTCCATAAGAAGTTTCTGATGTTCGTCGATCGGAAGCTTTTGGTAATTTGACGCAACAACGGGGAGGATTGTTGATGACCCACGACATGGCGCGCGGCAGACGTATTCGAGAGGCGATATCCCGCGGCAAGTTCCGGAAAGTTCATGCCCTGGCGGCCGAACTGGACGTGTCCGTCGCTGCCGTCTCACGCTGGCAGAATGGCGGTCATACCTCGCTGGAAAGCGCCTGCGCGCTCGCCGACCTGCTGGATGTCTCCCTCGACTGGCTGCTGCTCGGGCGCGGCACGATGGACTGGCATAGGAACAGCGCGATCTCCGCCACGGAATTGCAAATGGTACTGGCGTTGCGCAACCGGTCTGCGGCAACACGCTCCAATCTCGTCGGGCTGGTCGAATCCATCCCGCCGGAGCACCCGTAACGCCAAGCGCAATTCTCTGGGATTTTTTGACCTGAGATCAACACGTTTAGGTTGATAAAAAGCAGAGCCTCGACGATCTTTCTAGTTAAAGGTTCAGCGGCGGCGAGGGCGGGGCGGCGGGCGGCCAGCCACCCTGCCCCTCGCCGCAGAGACCTTGTGTTCACTCTCGACGCCCATTCGGCCGCAATATTTCTTCCATCCGGGTCCGGACTATTTTCTCGATCTGGTCCCGGTAAGTCTCAACCGATCTTGGAGTCAGTCAATGACAGTTGCGCTTTGGAGTCAGTCAATGACGGGTGCAAACCCGGCCCATATCGGCGCCAATGCGCCTACAGTCAAACCGAGGCCTGCCTTCGCGCAGACCGATCTGGTCGCATTGTCGCGCTATTTTTCTCTTCTGATGATGCGCAACATCACAAGCGATGGCTATGTCATCGAGGATCCCACATCGCCCGGCGTCTTCTCTGCCCCCGGCTGCGTCATCGCCGCACCCTCCTATCCAGCGAACACGCCTGGGGTCGACCAAGACTATGTTTTCAACTGGGTCCGCGACGGGGCGATTACGGCCATCGAGATCGCGCTTGCCTGCTTGCTGCCCGTTCCGGGCGGAGTTTTGCCGAGCCTGGTCGACTACGTGAACTTCGCCGCGCTCTGCCAGGCGAACGCGAAGAATTCCGACACCGTTACACTTGGTCACGCCTGCTTCACCATCACCGGCGAGGTTCGTCCGTGGTCGGAGCAGAATGACGGGCCGGCCATTCAGTCGATTGCGATCCTGACCCTGTTCGAGCAGCTGGATGGCGCCACGCAGACGATCGCCAAACAACTGGTCCAGGCCAATCTCGCTTATCTTCTCGAAGTTTACCAGAACAAGACCACAAATCTCTGGGAGGAATATGAGGGCTATTCGTTTTTCGCAAGAGCCGTACAGCTGCGCTTTTTCCGGGAAATTTCCACAAACACGATCGGTATTGCGGTGCCTGCCGGGGTGGCCGACGCCATCTCCTGGCTGGAAAGCCAACTGGCAACCCACTGGAACGGGCAGCTCTATGTGAGCATTCTGGATGCGGCGGAGCAAGCCGGTTACGACGCGAATATCGATATCGTCTCTTCGGTCTGCTATGGCGGGATCGAGCCAACCGATACCAAGCTTCTGGCAACGGCGGCCATCCTGCGGCGCCAGTGGGCCGATCCTTCGTCTTCGAACTATTACCCGGTCAATGGCGCCGACGCGGCCAACGGGCTCGGACCACTCTTGGGGCGCTATCCAGGCGACCATTACGATGGCGATGTGGCGGCGCCGGTTGCCGGCGGGCATCCCTGGGCTCTGTGCACCGCCAACTTCGCCGAGTTTCAATATCGGCTTGCCAATGCCATCGATTCCAGCGGCGCTATCCCCCTCGATCAGTTCTCCGAACCCTTCTTCGCGGAACTGGGACTTGGCGCATCCAGCAGCGCCGCCGACGCGTCGGCTGCCTTGCGGGCTTCGTCTGACGCCATGCTGCGCGCCATCGTCTATCACAGCGATCACTATGAGCTGAGCGAACAGTTCGATGGAACCGTTGGCTACGAGAAAAGCGTCCGGAATCTGACCTGGAGCTATGCCTCCTTTCTCTCGGCAGTCAGAGCCCGCGCCGCCGCCCCGGCCGCCAAGTCCAAACCCCGAAACTCTCGCGGCCCGAAATCATGACGATTGAAGGCCGCAGGGCCTGAAATCTCGATCGAGTCCAGAACGGCATGGTTCGCAAAGCTGATGCAGCTTTCCGGGATTAATGGAGGACCAAAGTGCTTTTTCCCCTCGAATCGGCGATAAGAGCCGATGCCAAGACCGTCGCAGAGTCTGGCGACTACGATATCGTGATCGTCGGCAGCGGCATTTCCGGAGCAATCATTGCCAAGCAGGCTGCGGAAGCGGGCAAACGTGTCCTTATCCTTGAAGCCGGAACCGGTTCCAATGTCACTCTGGCAGGCTATGACAATCTGCTGACGACTTTCTATTCGGCAGCCTCCAAGGACAACCAGTCGCCCTTTCCGCTGAATGCGAACGCGGCCATACCCCGCAGCCCGCAGCTTCGCAAGCTGCAGGCGGGGGAAACCGATAGTTCGAACTATATCGTTCAATCCGGCCCTTATGTCAGTGATACGGTATATACCCGTATTTTCGGCGGAACGACCATGCACTGGGAGGCGAAAACGCCCCGCCTGCTTCGCTCCGATTTCAAGACGCGCACCATTTTCGGCCACGGACTGGACTGGCCGCTGAGCTTTGAGGAAGTCGAGGAGGATTACCGCCTGGCCGAGCGGGAAATCGGCGTATCGGCGAATGTCGAAGATCAGCAATATCTCGGGCAGACCTTCCCGGACGACTATGTCTTTCCCATGCGCGGCCTGCCGCTTTCCTATCTGGATCAGCAGGTCAACAAGGGCATCGAGGGCACCAGCGTCGAACTTTACGACAAGACCTATCCCCTGAAGGTCAGGCCCTTTCCGCAGGGGCGCAATGGCATACCCAACCCGGCCTATGACGGTGGGAAGGGCTACCGTCCAATCGGCGCGGTCGATACGCATCAGGTCGAAGAGGGCGGTCGCTGCCAGGGCAACACCAACTGCGTACCGCTCTGTCCCGTGCAAGCGCGCTACCACTCCGGCAAAACCATTGCCAAGGCATTCGCTGTAAGTGGGGAAAGGGGCGAGCGGCTTGTCGAGCTATTGCCGCAGGCGGTCGCATCGAAAGTCAACATCGATCCGGATAGCGGGAAAGTCCGCTCCCTCGAGGTCAAGATTTACAAGGACCCCGCCTCGCCGGCCCATGAGACCATCACCGTCAAGGGCAAGGTTTTCGTGCTTGCGGCAGGCGCCATCGAAACCGCGCGTCTTATGCTGGCCTCCGGCCTGCGCAGCACCAGCGGTCTTGTCGGACGCAATCTGATGGACCACGCCTACCTGCTGAACTGGGCACTGATGCCGGAGATCTGCGGCACGATGCGCGGAACCAGTTCGACGGGCGGTATCGTCGACCTGCGGGACGGCCCCTTCCGGGAAAAGCAGGCCGCCTTCGCCATCGATATCCATAACGACGGCTGGGGTTGGGCCACGGGTGCGCCGACCTCCGACCTTCTGGAACTGGTGGATGATCGCAACCTCTACGGCGCGGATCTTCGGCGCGGCATGGTCGACCAGGTTTCGCGGCAGTTGCTGCTGGCGTTCATGATCGAGGTCATGCCCGTCGACAGCAATCGCATCACGGTGGATCCGCAATATACCGATGCTCTGGGCAACATGCGGCCCATCCTGTCCTTCACGGTTCCGGAATATACCATGAAGGGCGCCGCCTATGGCCGCCAGTTTGCGCGCACCGTCTTTGCGCGCCTGGGCGCGCAGGACCATACCCATTACGACCCCAGCGATTACGGCTATGTGGCCTATGAGGGACAAGGCTATGCGATCCGCGGCGGCAATCATCTGGCCGGCACCCATATCATGGGAACGACGAAGACCAATTCCGTCGTGGACAAAAACCAGCGCAGCTGGGACCACGAAAATCTCTATCTCGTGGGCGGCGGCAGCATGCCGACGATCGGCACGGCCAATGTCACCTTGACGCTGGCCGCCATGTGCTTCCGAAGCGGTCGCGACATTCTGAAGTCTCTGCATTGAACGAAGACCGGCATCCGCTGCGCGGAACGAACCTATGGGTTCGATGCAAGCGACACGAAGCCGGCCGGTGCACCCAACTTATCTTTCACGGAGCATGAGCATGGATTCCTACAGTATCAAGACGCTCGATGAGCTGAAAGAGTTTCTCTACCGGGCGATGCAGCTCGAACATGCGACGATTCCGCCGTATCTGACGGCGCTTTACTCGATCAAGCCCGGCGTCAACCAGGATGCGACCCAGGTTCTGCGCGTGATCGTCGTGGAAGAAATGCTGCATCTGACGATCGCGGCCAATATTCTCAATGCCATCGGCGGCAAGCCGGATCTTGTCAGGCCGGATTTCGTAGCCAGCTATCCGGCCGCCCTGCCGGACGGCGAGACCGATTTCAAGGTCGGCATCCAGGCATTCGGCCGTGAGGCGCTGGCGACTTTCCTGAAAATCGAACGGCCGGCCCAGCGTCCTGAACATCTCGTCGGCAAGGGCCTGATGCACCGCAAAACTCCCGCCGATATCACCGCGCTTGCCAGCCATCCGAGGCATGAGGACTTCCATTTCTACAGTATCGGCGAGTTCTACTCGGCCATTGCGGAAGGCATCAAATATCTGGAAGCCGAAGCGCATAAGGCGGGCGCAACCATCTTTACCGGCGACAGGTCGCGCCAGATCACCTCGGAATATTATTACTCCGGCGGCGGCGAGCTGTTTCCCGTCACCGATCTGAAAAGCGCCCAGGAAGCCATTGAGCTCGTCATCGAACAGGGCGAGGGCGACGGCGGCGGTATCTACGACGACAACGACCACGAACTGGCCCATTACTATCGTTTCGAGGAGCTGGTCAAAGGCCGCTACTACCAGAAGGGCGATCAGCCCGGCCAGCCCACGGGTCCGCACTTACAGGTCGATTGGGAGGGCGCCTATCCCATAAAAGAGAACCTGAAAGTAAAAGATATACTCGAAGGTTCGGAACTGCGTGAGGCGGCGATCGCCTTCAACACGCGCTATGGCGAATTTCTCCAGCTTTTGACGCGTGCCTATAACGGCCAACCAAACCTGCTGCTGGAAGCCGTTCCGATGATGTTCGAATTCCGCAACATGATCCTCGAACTCATCCGCAATCCGCTGCCGGGGCATCCCGGTAAGAACGGCAGCCCCACCTATGAGATCCCCGGCGGCATCAAACAGCCAGCCATCACCCGGCAGGCGGAGGTGAACGCATGAGCAGCCGTTTCGAGCCATTTCTGGGTCTTTCCGTCGAATTGACGGCTTTCTCCTACTTCGATCTTCTGGGAACCGGCCTGGCAGAACGCTATCTCGCCACGCTCGACACGGTGGTCGGCAGCGAAATCACCGACGCACTGCTGGCCGCTTTCACCGCCCTGCCACCGCCGGAAAGTGAAGCCCGTATCCACGCCGTGCGCACGACCATTCTCGGCAATGAATTGCTGGGAGATGTGGCCCGCGCGCTGATCAAGCTCTGGTATTCCGGCACCTGGTTCGAGCTGTCCTCCGCTTGGACGGAGCGCTTTGGCCCCAGGCCTGCGAATACCACCTTCGTCGTTTCTCCCGATGCCTATATCGAGGGTCTGCTCTGGAAGGCGATCGGAGCTCACCCTGCGGGCGCCAAGGGGCAGGGTTTCGGCTCCTGGGCCTTTCCACCGAAAATTCCGGCTCCGGCCCCCGTTCCAAAACCTGACCTGACGCCACTTCCGCTTGTCTTCAAAGAACTGGATCAACGCCATGACGAATTATCTGCATCGACTGACGCCCGCTAAGGTCTGGCTCGGCGTCATCCCCACGCTCTGGTGGAATGACGATTTCATCAACATCGACATCGGCATCCCCTATGAGCAGGCTCTGAGTGAAATGGCGCTCGCCGGCTATGTCGGGTGCGGCGTCGGCCATAAATATCCGACGGATCCGAAAATCTTGCGCCCCGTCCTCGAACTCAGGGGATTGCGGATTTCGGAGCCTTGGGTGAGCACCTACTTCACCATTAAGGCGATGAATCGTCACACGCTTGAAAGCGTCGATGCTCAGCTCGACTTCCTCGAAGCCATGGAAGGCGGCAGCGACGATCCGCGCAGGGCCGATCTAGTCGTCGCCGAGTTTGGCGGAGCGGTCAATCCGCTTCCGGTCGCCCTGTTTCCGAATTGCCCCGAATTCTCCGAGGACCAGTGGAAACAGCTGATCGAAGGCCTGCACGCAGCCGGAGAGAAAGCCAGGGCCCGCAACCGCCGGCTCTGCTATCACCCGCATCTCGGAACCGGGGTGATGAAGACGGAAGCGATCCACCGGCTCATGGACGAGACGGATCCTCGCCTGGTCAACATGCTTCTCGATACCGCGCACCAGGCGGCCGCCGGTGTCGATCCGCTGGCGCTGGCCAGAAAATACGCCCACCGCATCAAGCATGTTCACCTGAAAGACATTCGCGCCGAGGTGGTTACGAAGATTCACACCGGAGAATTGTCCTTCCAGCAAGGGATCGAGGCGGGGATCTTCACCGTGCCGGGCGACGGCTCCATAGAGACCTTTCCGGAAATCCTCGATGCGTTGGCCGAGGCGGATTTCGCCGGCTGGATCTGCATCGAGGCGGAGCAGGACCCGGCCAAGGCCAATCCGCTGCAATACGCGAAAATGGGCCGCGAATATCTGCGCAAGCTGCTTGGATGGTAGCCCGGCGCGGGCCGTTTGTTTCAGCCCGATGACAATGTGAAGGAGGCGGGGACGGATCTCGCCTCATCACAATGCCGGGCGAGACATCACCCTGAACCACGCATTCCTGGATAGCCACAGCTGGAGCGATGAAGATGGAAGAGACACGCAGGCGAGATATATATTTCAGCTTCTTTACGTTTACAGCGGACTTGAGGCCGAATGACGCGGCCTATACCCAGGTTCTCGTCAGACATCTGAAAGCTCTTACCGACATTGGCTACACCGGCTTCGATGTGCATATCGCCCCAGGACCGGCCCATGTAGGTCATCATGCTGAGGTCGAAAGCTACATCAGCCTCAGACGAGCCTTCGATCAGGCCGGCTTCCGGGATGTGAAGTTCACAACCAATGTGGGGACCACACGAACCTTCGATCCGACCTCGCCCTACGAGGAGCAGCGCAAGCAGGCTCTGTCCTATCTCAAATCCCGCGTCGACATCACCTCAGTGCTGGGCGGGGAGAATACGATCATGTCAGGGCCGTTCCTCTACCCCTATGGCATCTTTCCGCTGACGGATGACGGTGAAGGGTTATGGAGCGACGCGCTTCAGGATTGGATGAAGCCGCGATACGCGGCGGCGGCCTCCATCTTCCGAGAATTGGCGCAATATTCCGCCGAGAAGCGGGTGAAGCTCGCCATCGAACCCGTCAAGAATTGGGAAACGCCCGGGCCGACAATGGTCTCGGAAGCGCTGAATTTTCTCGAAAGCGCCGACATTCCGGTCTGTGGCGTCACGATCGATACAGCCCAGGTCGTGATGGAAAGCCAGGGGCCGGCAATCTTCAGGAAAAATGTCGCCCGGGCCGCACAGCAAAGCCGGCTGAATTACGTTCATATCTCAGCGCCGGACCGGGGCGCTGTTAGAGATAGCTGGATTCCCTGGGAGATTATGCTGGACGAAATCGAGCCGGTCTATTCCGGCCCTTATCTCGTCGAAGTCTTCAACGCGATTCCCCCCTTCGAGAGCTCGATGCGAATGACGCGCAGACGCTTCTGGCGGCCCGGCGAGGACGCGCCGGAGGCGGGCGTCGACAGCGCGTACGACGTTGCGCGCGCCGCCCTGAGGACATTGGAGGAAAAGATCGCGTCCCACGGCCGTCGATCTCATCCGTGATGGCGCTCCGGCGCGCATGTTGGAAACAGCCCGGGAATGCTGGGGAACCATATCTCCGCCATCCCCAAGTGAACGTCAAACCTCAGCAAACGACCTTCAAACAGGGAGATACCGATGGTGACGCAATTGCCGGAGCCCATTAAAATCGTCAGGCGAGCAGGCGATGTCCGTATTCATACTTTCATTTCAGCTTTCACGGATGACAATATCGCCAATGCAACGCACATCATCGAAAGCAGGAACAAGCTTGTTCTTGTCGATGGGCAATTCCTCGTTCCCTATGCGCTGCAATTCAGGGCGTATGCCGACAGTATCGGCAAGGAGATCGACCGGATTTACCTGTCGCACAGGCACCCCGACCATTGGTTCGGCCTGGGAGCCGCATTCAGCGACATTCCGATTCATGCATTGTCGGAAACGAAGGAGTTCCTGAGGCAGCATGGGCAGGATTCCCTGAATGACCATTGGAAACTTGGCAACCTCGCTCCGACGAGCTTGGTCATTCCCGAAAAAACCGTCCGTGCCGGCCACGAGATCATCGACGGAGTCAAATACGTATTTGATGAAGTCGTTGATACGGAGATCGATTTTCTCCTCACCATAGGTCTTCCGGATGTGGGCGTTTTTATTGCGCAAGACCTGATCTACAGCGGAACGCACCTTTATCTGACGAAATACATGGAGCATTGGATCGGGATTTTGCAGGGCATGCTGCTGTCCGACTATGAGCTGTTCCTTCCCGGTCATGGCTTTCCGGCTGACAAAAACGAGGTTGCCAAAAATATAGAGTATTTGTCGGTCGCCATGGAGGCCGCCGGCAACGGACTCACCAATGATGCTTTCAAGCGCTTCCTGCTGGAAAGATTTCCCGAACGAAAATGCCCCGGAATATTCGACATATACATACCGCGCTTATTCGATAACGCGAGCGAGTTCTAATATTCGTCAATTCTCGTTAGCAGGGGAGCCGCTGGAACATGGGCGATACATACACGGTTGGACAATATCTGGTCGACAGACTTCGCGAACTGGGCCTGGGGCACCTGTTTTCCGTGGCGGGCGATTATTCGATCGAATGGGTAAACAGCTATGTCGAGAAAAGCGATATTCAGGTCATCGAAGAGGTGAATGAACTGAATGCCGGTTATGCAGCCGACGGCTATGCGAGGCTGAAAGGAATTGGTGCGCTGTGCGTCACCTATTCCGCAGGCTCGCTTTGCGCAACAAATGCGATCGCCGGATCTTACGTCGAGAAAGTGCCGGTCGTTCTGATCAACGGTGCGCCGAGCATCCAGAAAACACTCACATTCGAACAAACCGGCTACAGTTCGCATCACTTCATCAGCGGACGGGAAACGGATCTTCAGGTGTTCGAATACATAACGGCCGCTGCCGTCCGCATCGACAGCCCTCATCTTGCGCCAATGCTCATAGATTACGCGCTGACACAGTGCATCACGGAAAGACGTCCTGTTTATATCGAGTTGCTCGAGGATATGGTCGACCTGCAATGCGCGCGCCCGTCGGCCGCATTAAAAGCGGCGCCTGACATATCCGACGAGGACAGTCTCAACCAGTCGATCGCGCAAATCAGCGAAAGATTGCAGAATGCCACCAAACCCCTGATCTGGATCGGCGTCGAGATCGACCGGTTTGGCCTGCACGACCAGGCAGAGCGGCTCATTCGGGACCTCAAAATCCCCTACGTGACCGAGCTATTGAGCAAGGCCATCCTGTCGGAAGACGATGTCCAATTTGCCGGGGTGTTTGACGGCAAATCGTCGTCACCTTATGTCCAGTCTTTGGTCAAAGACTCCGACTTCGTATTGGCGCTGGGCGTCTGGTTGACCGATATCAACGATTTGGGCTGGCCTATCGATCTCGCCAAGACCGCATTCGCCTCCTGGGATACAGTGAAATACGGCACGATCTTCAACGCACAGGTGTCGCTGGCGGATCTGGTCAACGGCTTGATCGACAAAAGGCTGACGTGCAAAGCCCAAAGCCTTCCGGCGAAAACGGCCCGGCAAGCGCCGGTCGCGGTGCCGGCAGGCGAAATTACCTATCAGGGCTTCTACGATTTCATTCAGCAGCAGATCGACGGAAATACCATCGTCGGTGCCGACGCCAGTTTGAATTATTTCGGCAGCCTGCTTCTTGAAGTGGGGGCTCGCCGCGGTTTCATCGTCCAATCATCCTATTCGGCGATCGGTTATATCGGCCCGGCCGCGACCGGGGTTTCGCTGGCGAAGCAAGATAACCAGAGGCTGCTGGTCTTTGCCGGGGATGGCGGGTTTCAGATGACCGCTCAATGCCTCTCGACACAAACCCGCTTCAACCTCAACCCGATCATCTTCGTGATGGACAACGGCATCTATGGCGTCGAGCAATGGCTTGCCGATGCATCGGTTTTCCATGGTAACAGGCCGTTCTACAATTCATGCATCCTGCACCGATGGAATTACAGCAAGTTGGCAGAGGTCTTTGGCTGCCAGGGCTGGAAAGTGGACACCTATGGCGAACTCGAGGATGCCATAAACGGCGCCAAAGAAAACCTGAACAGTCCGTCCATCATCCAGGTCGTCGTGCCTCAGCGGTCAATCCCCAATAATGCGAACTGGAAAGCAAGCTAGAGCGTGTCAGCTTTTAAGGAAAGCGCAGAACCATTCGTTATCGACCGGCCCCAACTACTTCGGCCCGCTCGCAATCGAATATCTCCTGCTCCAAACGCGCCGACAGGTCGGCAAACGACCGCGGTCGTCCGAACGCATAACCCTGGAGGGTGTGGACGCCGAGAGCGGCAAGCACGTTGGCGTGCTCGAGGGTTTCCACGCCTTCCGCAATCACCTCCATATCCAGCGCCCGCGCTATGTCGACCAATGAGCCGACCAGCCGGCGGCTGGGCACCGATTGCAGGATCGGCGTCACAAGCTGGCGATCGATCTTGACACGATCCGGCCGCAGCTCGAGCAAACCCAGCAAGGAAGCATGCCCCGAGCCGAGGTCGTCGATCTCGATGTCGATGCCGAAAGACTTGATCGCCTGGATGTTCTGCCGCACTTGGTCACTCAGGCTGTCCAGGAATATCGTCTCTATCAGCTCGAAACTCAACCGGCCGGGCGGGATGTCATAGCCGTCGAGCTTCGCCGTCAGCTCGGGATCGTCGAGACGATCGGCGGAAAGATTGACGGACACCCGGATGCCTTTGAGTGGGGAAGCGGAGGATTTCATGTCCGACAGAACAGCCTTCAGAACGACATCGTCAAGCTCTGCGACCAATCCATTCGACGAGGCGATGGACAGGAAATGCGCCGGGGCGAGAATTCCTCGGGTAGGATGATGCCACCGCGCCAGAGCTTCGACGCCGCTCACCCGGAAAGATCTGGCGTCGACCTGCACCTGGTAGAATGGGCGGATCTGGCCGAGCGCCAGCCCGGACCGCAGATCCTGGGCGAGCTGCCTTTCGTTCGCCAGGGTCGACGCCATTTCGTCGGAAAAAATCTCCGCCCGATTCCGGCCGTTGCGTTTGGCATGGTACAGCGCCAAATCGGATTGGGAGAGCAGCCTGGCGAAATCGGCGCTCATGGCGCTGGCAACGCCAATCGAGCACCGCACGATGAGCGTCTGATCGCCGACAGGAAGCGGGCTCTCCAGACGTCTCTGAATATGATCGAGCACCGCAATCGTCTTGTCACATTCGTCCTCGGTGATAACGACAGCGAACTCGTCGCCGCCGAGCCGTGCCGCGACGTCACCAGTGGAAATGGCCTCCAGCAGAATTTTGCTGACGTGGCAGAGGACGAGGTCGCCGATCGCATGCCCGAAGCGGTCATTGATCTCCTTGAAATGGTCCACGTCTATATGAAGAAGCGCAACCTTGATGCTCTCCTGCCTGGCAAGTTCGGACAGGGCGAAATCGAAGCTGCGCCGGTTCAACAGGCCGGTGAGGTGATCGTGATCGGCCGCGAACCGCGCCTCCGCCCGGCTCCTCTCTAGCTCCTTGTTGAGAAGCACGTCGTCCGTCACATCCCATTCGGCGCCGACAAAGCATGGGTCACCGGCGGCATCGACGAAATAACGAGCACGCGAACGTAGATAGCGGGTCGCTCCATCCGGCCGAATGATGCGAAACTCGGATGCATAATCCGATTTGGTTTCGATCGCGCGGAGAAAGACTTCATTGGTCGGCACGAGGTCGTCCGGGTGGATACTGTCGAGCCAGATGACATCGAGCGGCGCTTTCGGAACGCCATAGATCGATTTGAGCTGTTCATCCCATCTCGTCTGGTTTTTTGCGATGTTGTGCTGCCAGATCCCGACCCCGGACGCTTCAAGGGCCAGTCCAAGCTGGCGAAGCAGGTTCTCAAGCTCGACATTTGTCCTGGATAGTTTGTTGCTCAAGGCGATCTCGCTGTTTCGTTCGCCCGAATGTCGCATTGAACATTTTAAAGAGTGCTAATCGAGAGCAACCCGCCGGCGGGAATCCGACCGTCGCAAATCGCACATCGGCCGAAATGTGTCCGTGACCTCCTGACGTCGGAACAAGGGCAGCTTGCGGACAAAGAGTTCCTCCGGAAATTCGGGCGCGGAGATCAGTGCGACGGGCGCCTTCAGACTCCCACTGCGTCGCGATTTGGAATGCAACCACCCCGTTTGATGCCTTCCGTCGTTGAAGGCCAGCGTGCAGCATTCCATGGGGTCGCAGGGCCTAAATCGCGTGGTCACGTTTATGTGCGCTGCACAAATATGGCGCTTGCGAGTGCGCCCCGCATTCGCAAGCGCCCAAATCGTGATCATATTTTCCATGTGCACAATAAATAATCATTGACGAAATTTCCGATTTTCCTGTTTTGCTTCCGGCGGTTACTCGCCATCCCTGGAACTGGCACGCTGATTGCAGGGTCTCAAACGCCCGGTCAACGGCGACTGAGGCAGAGAGGCGCGGCATAGGCGCCGACTTCGACACCGACGTCGCAAGGTTTTTGCTGTCCGGGATCCCCATCCCGAACGCAGATGCCGGCGGCGTTTTTTTGCGTCCGAATTCACCAAGCAGAGGGGAACCTGCAGATGAAAAAGCTTTCGACGACTGGGATTTCGACAACCGGCATCACCCGCCGCAGCATGCTCAAGACGACAGCGGCGGCCGCCCTGATCGGCGCCGTCAAGACCGCCTTTCCCTCCGGCGCCTTCGCAGCCGGAGCCGGCCCTGAAGTGAAAGGCGTCAAGCTCGGCTTCATCGCCCTCACCGATTCCGCGCCGCTCATCATCGCCAAGGAGAAAGGCTTTTTCGACAAGCACGGCCTGCCGGAAACGGATGTCGCCAAGCAGGCCTCCTGGGGCGCGACGCGCGACAATCTGGTGCTCGGCGGCGCGGCCAATGGCATCGATGGCGCGCACATCCTTTCGCCGCTCCCCTACCTCATGCAGACGGGCAAGGTGACGCAGAACAACAAGCCGGTGCCGATGGCGATCCTTGCCCGGCTCAACCTCGACAGCCAGGGCATTTCCGTCGCCAAGGAATATGCCGAGACCGGCGTGCAGCTGGATGCCTCCAAGCTGAAGGCCGCCTTCGAGAAAAAGAAGGCGGAGGGCAAGGAGATCAAGGCCGCCATGACCTTCCCGGGCGGCACCCACGACCTCTGGATCCGTTACTGGCTCGCCGCCGGCGGCATTGATCCGAACAAGGATGTTTCCACAATCGTCGTGCCGCCGCCGCAGATGGTGGCCAACATGAAGGTCGGCAACATGGATGTCTTCTGTGTGGGCGAGCCGTGGAACGAACAGCTCGTCAACCAGGGCATCGGCTTCACCGCGGCGACCACCGGCGAACTCTGGAAGGGGCATCCCGAAAAGGCGCTCGGCCTGCGCGCCGAGTGGATCGAGAAGAACCCCAATGCCGCCAAGGCCCTGCTGATGGCCGTCATGGAGGCGCAGCAATGGTGCGAAAGCATGGACAATAAGGCCGAGATGGCCGAGATCCTCGGCAAGCGTCAATGGTTCAACGTTCCGACCAAGGACGTGCTCGGCCGCCTCAAGGGCGACATCAACTACGGCAACGGCCGCGAAGCCAAGGCCACCGACCTCTATATGAAATTCTGGAAAGACGGCGCCTCCTATCCGTTCAAGAGCCACGACACCTGGTTCATGACGGAAAATGTCCGCTGGGGAAATCTGCCTGGTACAACCGACATCAAGGCGCTCGTCAACCAGGTGAACCGCGAGGACATCTGGCGGGAAGCCGCCAAGGATCTGGGCGTCGCAGCCGCAGACATTCCCGCTTCCTCGTCGCGCGGCAAGGAAACCTTCTTCGACGGCAAGGTCTTCGATCCTGAAAATCCCTCCGCCTATCTCGACAGCCTTTCGATCAAGGCCGTCTCCTGATCCCGCCTCCGGCGCGCGCGGCGCGCCGGCCTTTCATTCCCGTGAGGAG
This sequence comes from Rhizobium croatiense, assembly GCF_019793465.1. Classification (GTDB taxonomy): domain Bacteria; phylum Pseudomonadota; class Alphaproteobacteria; order Rhizobiales; family Rhizobiaceae; genus Rhizobium; species Rhizobium croatiense. The sequence continues at coordinate 312,463 of NZ_JAILYJ010000001.1, forward strand.
CGCGCTGATGTCCGCCCTGGCAAATAAAGAAAATCCCTCGATCGTCGCCTCTGCCAAGCCGGCGGCGAAGATTCTGTCATTCTCCGGCAAACAAGGATCGCGGATCGATTTTCGCCGTGCGGGGCTGACCGCACTTCACAATGTCGCTCCACCGGCCGTCGTGCTGGCACTCGTCCTCATTCTCTGGCAGGCGCTCTGTTCATCGGCGGATGCCTCTCTGCCGTCGCCGCATCAAGTCTGGCAGGATAGCTACGACCTCATCGCCTATCCGTTCTTCAACTACGGTTCCCAGGATATCGGGCTCGGCTGGCGGGTGCTGGTCTCGCTGCAGCGCGTCGCTTATGGCTTCGGCCTTGCCGCGGTCGCCGGCATCATCATCGGGGCGATCATCGGCCAATCGGTCTGGGCGATGCGCGGCCTCGATCCGATCTTCCAGGTGCTGCGCACGGTGCCGCCGCTCGCCTGGCTGCCGCTGTCGCTCGCCGCCTTCCAGGATTCCAACCCTTCGGCCATCTTCGTCATCTTCATTACCTCGATCTGGCCTGTCATCATCAACACCGCCGTCGGCGTCCGCAATATTCCGCAGGATTATCGCAACGTCGCCGAGGTGCTGCGGCTCAACCAGCTCGAATTCTTCTGGAAGATCATGCTGCCGTCGGCAGCCCCTTACATCTTCACCGGCCTCAGGATCGGCGTCGGCCTGTCCTGGCTCGCCATCGTCGCGGCCGAAATGCTGACCGGCGGCGTCGGCATCGGCTTCTTCATCTGGGACGCGTGGAACTCATCGCGCCTTTCGGACATCATCGTCGCGCTCGCCTATATCGGCATCGTCGGTTTTGCTCTCGACAAGCTGGTGGCCGCGCTCGGCAAACTCGTCACCCGCGGCGCCATGGCCAACTGAGGACCATTCTGATGAACGCCTATCTCAAGCTCGATCATATCGACAAACATTTCGACCGCGGCAGCGTGCGCGCCGAAGTCCTGAAGGATATCAACCTGACGATATCCGAGGGCGAATTCGTCTCGATCATCGGCCATTCCGGCTGCGGCAAATCCACCCTGCTCAATCTCATCGCCGGCCTGACCCCGGTTTCTTCAGGCGCCGTGCTCCTGGAAAATCGCGAAGTCAACGAGCCAGGCCCGGAACGCGCCGTCGTCTTCCAGAACCATTCGCTCCTCCCCTGGCTGACGGTCTATGAGAACGTAAATCTCGCCGTCTCCAAGGTCTTCGGCCGAACGAAGACCAAGGCCGAGCGGCATGACTGGGTCATGACCAATCTCGACCTCGTGCAGATGGCGCATGCCAAGGACAAGCGGCCCGCGGAAATATCGGGAGGCATGAAGCAGCGCGTCGGCATTGCCCGCGCGCTTGCCATGGAGCCGAAGATCCTGCTCCTCGATGAACCCTTCGGCGCGCTCGATGCGCTGACGCGCGCCCATCTTCAGGACGCGGTGATGGAAATTCACGCCCGGCTTGGCAATACGATGGTGATGATCACCCATGATGTCGATGAAGCGGTGTTGCTCTCCGACCGCATCGTGATGATGACCAACGGCCCGGCGGCCCGCATCGGCGAAGTGCTCGATGTCACCATGCCCCGCCCCCGCAATCGCATCGAACTCGCCTCCGACCGGACATATCTCAAATGCCGCGAGGCAGTGCTGAAGTTCCTTTACGAACGCCACCGCTTCATCGAAGCCGCGGAGTAGACCCCGCGGCGATTGCCAATCGGTCCGCGGTACGCATACTGGCCTGATGCATCAAACAGATAATCAAGCGGCCGCCATCGATGTCGCGCTCTGGCAATATCCGCAGAACGAAGGCGATGAGAAGCGCTGGATGCGATCTCTTTCATCGAATGAGCGGGAGCGCGCCGCGACCTACCGGTTCGAACGGGACCGGACCTCGTTCATTGCCGGCCGGTATCTGCTGCGGCAACGGCTGGGCGTGCATACGGAAACTCCGCCTGACAAGCTCGTGTTGGTGGCGGACGCATACGGCAAGCTGAAGGTCGCGGGTCATGATGGGCTGCAATTCAGCCTTTCCAATGCCGACGGGCTGGTGGCGCTCGCGATCGCTTCAGGGTGCGAGCGCATCGGCATCGACTGTGAACGCGCCGACGCCGAAATCGAAGCGGCGGCGTTGGGAAGCTATTGCAGTCCGGATGAAAGGCGTTGGCTCGATCAATTGCCTGCGGGCGAAGGGCCGCGGGCAGCCGTTGCATTTTGGGCGCTCAAGGAGAGCCATCTCAAGGCACTCGGGGTGGGCCTGCGCGACGATCCCCGCAGCGTCGCCTTTTCCTGGCAGGACGGCATCCCTGTCATGGTTGAGAGCGGCGAACCGGACCGGCAATGGCATCATAGTCTGATCGAGGGCGGCAGCCAGCACGTCGTCGCGCTGGCCGTCCGCTCCCAATCCGGCGCCCCCGGCATTCATGTCCTGACGTTTCAGGATGACAGCATGCCGTCCGAATAGCCGGCCCGGAGCTGATGCGGCATGGCTGAAGCTGCCTCCGTCGCCCAGACCAGCTGTGCATTGTCGGGTTCGGCATCGAAATGCTGCCGGCCGAGAAGCGCGTTGACGATGCTTGCACTGCGCCAGGCCATCAGGCTGAGCTGAGAGTCGGCGATGCCGTGCGAGTATCGGCCGGCATTCTGTGCGAACAGCCGGTTGGTCCTCGGGCCTGTCCACTGCATCGTGTAGTCGTCGTTCAAGGTGGGATAGCCGTTTCTGTCGAGGCTGATCCTTTCGCTGAGCGATCCGAGCGCATCCGGCAAACGGAACCTGTAGCCGGTTGCCAGCACCACCGCATCGGCATGCAGCACCTCGATCCCGCCGTCGAAGTGGTTGCGGACGATCAGCCGATAGGCATTGCCGTTCCGCTCCATCTGGATCACATCGCGGTTCGGCGACAGAGATGCATTCAGCGTGCTCGGCTCGAGATAACGCAGCGCGTAGAGGCGGCGGTAGATCGAGTGGATCGTCGAAATCGACAGGCCGTCGCTGGTCAGGATCGAGTTCTTCAGCGCCGCCTGCTTCTGCTCGCCGCTAAGTTTCAGATAGGCCTGCACATATTCCGGCGAGAAGACCTGGTTCGAAAACGGCGTGTCGTTGATCGGCTCGAAATTGTGGCGCCGGCTGATCCAGGTCAGCTCCTTCATCGAGCTGGCATCCCCAAGCAGCGCTTCGACCACCTCGCCGCCGCTCTGGCCGCCGCCGACCACGACGATGCGGGCGGCGCGAAGATCCTTGAGACGCGATTTGGCCTCGCTGTTGTGGAAGCAATCAGGCCCAAGGAAGGGTATCGCCCAGTCGGGCACGAAGGGCGAGGATCCGGTGCCGATCACCAGGTTCTTCGCTTGTTCCTGGCCGTTGTCGAAGCGCAGAACGAAGCGGTCGTCGCGGTGCTCGACATCGCGAATGTCCGTTCCGTAACGCAAGCCGTCAACGCCGTTGGCGACCCAGGCGAGATAGCTCGCAAATTCCTGCCGGGGAACGGCTTCGTAATTGGCGTTCAGGAAGGCGTAGAGCCTCTTATGCGCCACCAGATAGGAGACGAACGACCAGCGGCTTGTCGGCAGGACCGGGGTGACGAGGTCCTTCAGGAAGGACGACTGCAGCTCGACGCCGGGCATCATCATGCCGGGATGCCAATCGAAGGAACCCCGCCGCTCGAAGAAGCGGCTGCGCACTTCGGGCACGGATTCCAGCAGGCAGGCAAGGCTCAGATTGGAGGGACCGATGCCGATGCCGGCAAGTTCGAGCGGCTCGTTGAGGGCATCCCTGCGGGTGAAAGCGACGGTCATGCGTTATCCTTCTCTGTTTCCTTGAGACGCAGGGCAAGCCTTGAGTGGAAGGCGGGAGACCCGATCATGTGCAGATGGTTGGTGCCGGTGATGATTTCGGCCGCACGCGCCCGCGGCGACAGGCGGCGCCAATCGATCAGGTTGAGGCCGCGGTTGAGGCTGTCATCGGCCGCCCAGGGATAGATTGGCACGTCATGGGGAACGAGCCGATGCTTGCGGAAGATCAGGGCATTGTCGATCAGCACCCAGAACGTATGCTCACGGCTGCTGATATCAGGCCCGTCGGTCGGAAGCGGATCCTTCTCGTCGCCGACGAAGCGCAGGAACTGCTCGTAAGTATCCGCGTCCATGGTTGAAAGCAGCCGGTCCCATTCGGGGCGCATCGCCGTTTTCTGCAGCCATGCCTGCACGTCCCGATGCAGCGCATCGCGTTCGCCGGGCCGGAAGCGCGGTTTGGCGCCGACCGCGAATTCCGAGCCGAGATCGCAAACGTCGACCATCGCCATCATCCTGACGTCGACCTCGTTGCCGAGGGTACGGGCGGCCTCATAGGCGAGAAGCCCGCCCCAGGACCAGCCGAGGAAATAGCAGGGCGCGCCTTTGCTATGCGTCCTGATATAATCGACATAGCTCTCGATGATCTCATCGATCGGCGCGCCGACTTCCTTCTTCTCGGAAAGCGAATGGCAAATGAAGCCGGTCGCCGGCTGGTCGGCGCCGAGATAATCGACGAGCTTCACATATTCTCGAGTGCTGACCAGAAGCCCCGGGAAGCAATAGAGCCGCGGCTTGGCGCCGGAGGCGCGCAGCACGATCACCTCGGAGAGATCCCGCTCCTCCCCCTGCTCCATCACGCCGGCAAAGGCGCGAATGGTCGGGTTGTTGAAGATATCGGCGACGGTCAGCGGAACCTTCGGCCGGCGCTGCCGGAGCAGCGAAAGGATGCGGATCGCACCCAGCGAATTGCCGCCGATCGTGAAGAAATTGTCCTCGACGCTGATCGCTTCCAGCTTGAGAACCTGGCGCCAGACATCCAGCACCGCCTCTTCGAGCGCAGTCGCCGGCTCGATGATGGCGCGTTTGACCGGCTGGGGTGCCGGCAGCGCGAAGCGGTCGAGCTTGCTGTTCGGATTGGTCGGCATCTTCTCGAGTTCGACCACGGCGGCCGGCACCATGTAGGATGGCAGGCTGCGTTCGAGTCCGGCGCGGACCGTCTCGATGTCCAGCCTCTCATCCTTCTTCGGAACGACATAGGCAACCAGCGCCTTTTCGCCGCCGGCATCGTCATCGCGCAACACGACCAGGGCTTCGCCGACGCCGGGCTGCTGGAGGAGTGCGGCTTCGATCTCGCCGAGTTCGATGCGGTATCCCCGCAGCTTGACCTGGTGATCGACGCGGCCGACGAATTCGACCGTGCCGTCCTCACGCCAACGCGTCAGATCGCCGGAGCGATAGAGCCGGCCGCCTTCCCTAGAGAATGGGTCGGGGACGAAGCGGTCCGCCGTCGTATCTGCTTTGCCGAGATAACCGCGCGCGATGCCTTCGCCGCCGATATAGAGTTCGCCGGTCACGCCGATCGGGCACAGGTTGAGGTCGGGGTCGAGCACATAGACACGCCGCAGCCCTACCGCGCGGCCGAGCGGGGCATAGACGCCCTGGAACTTCGTACCGGCCCTGACCTTCCAGACCATCGGCGTCATGATCGTTTCGGTCGGTCCGTAACCATTGATCAGCCACTCCGATTTCAGCGCCCGCGACAGAAGATCGAAGGTCGACTGCGCCAGTCCCTCGCCGCCGAAGGAATAGAGCCGCATCGGCGGCGCGCCGTCGGTGATATCGGCCCATTCCGCCAGTTGCTGCAGATAGGTTGTGGGGATGCTCGCATTGTTGGCGCCATGCTTGCGCATCGCCGTCAGCGTCTCTTCCGGCGTCCACAGCGGCTGGTCGGGAAGAATGATGCTGCCGCCTTCCATCAGCGGGTTCATCCACCGCTCATGGCCGCCGTCCGAACTGAAGGGCAGGAAGGGCAGCTCGCGCGATTCCGCGCTCATGCCATAGACACGCGAGGTATTCTGCAGATGGTGCGTCAGCGGCCCGTGCTCGACGGCGACGCCCTTCGGCAATCCCGTCGATCCCGAGGTGTACATGACATAGGCGAGCTGGTTCTTGTGCGTGGGAACATAGAGCGGCGCATCCGGCTCGCCGTCGAGGTCGAGCTTGTCGAGTTCGAGGACGGTCGCGTCGAGCTCCTCCGGCAGGCGGTGGCGCAGCCAGCTATGGGTGAGCACGATCTTGACGCCGCCGTCGCGCAGGATGTGGTGGTTGCGCGCGGGCGGATGGTCTGGTTCGACCGGAATATAGGCGCCGCCGGCCTTCAGCGTCGCGAGGATGCCGACGATCGCCTCTGGCGAGCGCTTGATGAAGATCGCGACCGTCACTTCGGCGCGAACGCCGAGCTGCCGCAGCCGATGTCCGAGGCGGTTGGTGCTCGCCTCCAGCCAGCCATGGCTCCATTCCTCGTCGCCATAGACGATCGCGGTCTTGTCGGGCGTGCGGCGCGAATGGGCCGAGATCAGCTCGTGCACCGGCCTGTCGTCGTTGACGACGTCATCCTCATAGGGCGCCGACAGCCAGTCGAGCTCGTCGCTGCCCATGAGTTCGATATCCTTGATCCTGAGATCCGGCCTCGCGACGATCTGCTCCAGCACCAGGCAAAAATGCCTGGAGACACGGGCAATCAGGACCCCGTCATAGAGATCCCCGGCATAATCGATCAGCCCGCGCGCGGCGCCATCGGCACGCGCCTCGATCACCAGGGAAAGCTCGCTGTCGGCGCGTGCGCCTGAAGGCTCCAGGTTCGTCGCCTGCCTTGCGACGGGATAAGGCTCGCGGAATTCGAACAAAGCCTTGACCACGGCCTCCTGGGCGGCGGCTTCGTCGACGACCAGCTCCTGCGTGATGCGCTCCAGCGGCACGAGGCGGGCAAGCCCCTCCTCCGTCACCGACGAGATCGCCGCGACGACGTCGTCGAGAGTATGCCTGGATGTCAGCGAAAGCACGAGGGGAAGAACCTGCTCGGCGCGGCCGCGGCTGGCGAGATGTTCGGTGCGCGGCCGCGCGACGAGGAGGCCGGTCAGCAAGGCGTAGTTGCCGCTGTAGCGCACCAGCAGAGCGCAGAAAGCGGCATGTAGCACGCGCTCGACCTGAACGCCCTTCCCCCTCGCATGCCGTTCGATTCTGCCCCAGAGGTCGGGCTCGATCGAAAACCGATGTTCGGCGCGTGCCACACCGGCCAGACCGCCGCTGTTGAAGCGGGTCGGGAAGGTCGAGGCCGCATAGTCGAGGCCGATCGCATCGCGCCAATGGGCAAGCGCTTCCCGCGCCTCATCCGTCTCCAGCCAATCGGCCTCCCGCGCCCCGGCGGCAATTTCCACCGGATGCATGTCGCCGGCGGGTTCGCCATCGAGAATGCGCGCCAGCGAGCCGGCAAGAACGGATTTTTCGCGGTCGTCGCAGATGATCGGATGCAGCACGATCGTCAGCAACGACTGGCCATCGGCAAGCCGGATGATCTGGATGCGTGTACCGGGGCCTTCCAAGAGATCGAAGCGCTTGTCGCGGAAGGCTTTCCGTGCGGCCAAGGGCTCGGAAACGGCCGCGCCGTCTTTGCCGAGGATCTCGACCGGCACCGCGTTCGACGCGCCGCGATATTGCTCGATGCGGCCGCCCGCCAGCCGGCGGAAACGGAAGGCGAGCGACGGATTCTGCGCCACGAGCGCCCGGCAAGCGCCGGCAATCGTCTCGACGTCGATCGCGGCACTCAACCGCAGCCCGATGACCTGGTCGGGAAAGACGGTGTAATTGCCGATCTGCTCCAGCGACCAGATGCGCTTCTGCGCGATGGTCAGCGGAAAACTCTCGAAAAGGGCGTCCACTGGGTCGGTCGGGCGGGCATCGGCGAAATTGGTGATCTGCTTGTTCATCTTGCCATCCAGACGGTTTTCAGAGACGTGCGTCATCGGCCATGGCCGAGCGCAGGGAGAGCGGGCGGGGATCGGTCCAGATTTCGCGGATATGGGCCAGGCATTCCTGGCGCGAACCGGCAAAGCCCGCGGCCTCCCAGCTCACCGGAATCCGCTTGTCCTGCGGCCAGACCGAGTAGTGGCGCTCGGTGTCGTAGACGACGATCCAGAGATCGTCGCGGGGCTCAAGATTGTCCATTCGAAGCTCCTGCTGAGATTGACGTCATGCGCAAATGACGGATCGGGCAGGTTGCAGTTTAGAAAATTGATGAGAATTTTTTTCTTCGCTTAACCCTAAATCGGGCCAGAGATGGATCGTCATTCTACCAAATCGGCACAGGAGCGGGCTTCATGCTCGCAGCGTCAAGAGCACTGTCGATCAAGGAGAACATCATGGATTTCGACGCCGCCAAACAAAGGCGGGCTCTGCAGTCGCGGAGCTACATCAGGCTCGCCCCCAATCTCGTCCACTTGAAGACCGCGCACGGACAGCACGAGGCCGCTTTGGAGATCGAGGCCAGTGTCGCAACGGTCACCTTCTACCACGGCGAGCCGCCGCAATCGGCGGAGCTTCTGATGGCCGCCGCCGAAGCGGTGACGGCGGAGGATCGCTCGCTCAAGTCGGTCGCCTTCGAAGGCCATCAGGCAAGCCTTCCCAGACATATTTCGAGCACGGGAAAGCTTGATTCCGCGATCCTGTGGCAATGGCCGTCGCTGTGGCTGCCGCAGCTCTCCTATCCGCTGCCGCCCGTACGCGAGATGACCGCGGGCCGCTATCATCCGCGGCGGCCGGCAAAGCCGAAGGGCACCGTCTACCAGCGGTTCATTCCCTGGCTGGAGCGGGACATCACCTTCCGGGTGGCCGATCCCGAGACCGATCTTGCCGCCTTCCACCGCTGGATGAACGACGAACAGGTCAACACGATCTGGGAGGATGCGGGCTCGCTCGACAAGCACCGCGAGATCCTGGAAGAACGGCTCGCCAATCCGCATGTGCTGCCGCTGATCGGCAGTTTCGCGGATATCCCCTTCGGCTATTTCGAGGTCTACTGGGCCAAGGAGAACCGCCTCGGGCCGTTCTACGATGCCGACGATTATGATCGCGGATGGCATGTGGCGATCGGCGAACCCGATTATCGCGGCAAGAAATGGATCAGCGCCTGGCTTCCCTCGCTGATGCATTTCATCTTCCTCGACGATCCCCGCACCCAACGCATCGTCGGCGAGCCGCGCGCCAGCCACGAGCAGCAGATCCGCAATCTCGACCGCTCGGGCTTCGCCAAGATCAAGCATTTCGATTTTCCGCATAAGCGGGCGCTTCTCGTCATGCTGACCCGCGAGCGCTTCTTCGGCGATCATCTCTGGGTGCCCGCATCATGAACGACAAGAGCGAAATGAGCGGCAGCCTGCGGAAACGGCGGCTTGCGCCGGAAGATCTTGCCAGCCCGCACCTGTTCAGGCTGCTGCTGCGGCTCGGGCTGCCAGCCATGTTCGGCCTGTCGATCAACGCCGCGCATCACACGATCAACATGGCCTTCGTCGGGATGATCGGCGAAGACCAGATCGCCGCGATCATGATCGTGCTGCCGATCCTCATGCTCGTCGCCGCTTTCGGCGAAGGCATCGGCGTCGGTGTGGCGACCGAGGTCGGGCGCGCACTCGGCGCCGGCAATCGGTCGAGAGCCAGCATCCTTGCCTCGGTCAGCCTTTCCGCCGGCATCGTATTCGGCGCTGCGAGCGCGATTGCGATCGTCGCCTTTCCCTCGGTCCTGTTGTTCGGCGCCACGCCCGCGATCGAGCCGCTCGCGCAGCGCTATCTCCTCATCATCGCGGTCTCGATACCGCTGACGATGGCGCAGATCATTCTCGATTTCCTGGCGATCGCCGAGGGCAATGCCCGCTTCAGCATGTGGACGCTGGTCGCCTGCTTCGCGCTGAACATCATTCTCGACCCGATCATGATCTTCGGCTTCGGCCTCGGACTGCAGGGCGTGGCGATGGCAACCATCCTCTCCCAGCTCGTGGCGCTTTCAATCTACGGCGCCTATCATGCAAGGCGGCTCGGGACGATCCGGCTTTCACTCGGCTGGCGACTCGCCGATATCAGCCATCTCAAGCCGGTCCTTGCGGTCGGCGCGCCGACGACGCTGACGAGCCTCGCAACGGCGGGCGCGATTGCCGCGATGCTGTCGGTCGCCGGGACCTATCACGGTGAGGACGGCATTGCCGGTGTCGGCATCGCCTTGCGGCTGCTTGCGGTCGGCGCACTGCCGGTCATCGGCATATCGCTCGGGGCGCAGTCCATCCTGAGCTTTGCCTGGGGGCGCGGGGATATATCCCGGGTCCTGGTGGCAGCCCGCATGCTTTCCGTGGTCACGAGCGCGGTCGGCGGCGTCTACGGACTGACGGCGATCATCTTTTCCGAGCGCCTTGCCTCGTTCTTCACCGACGAAGCATCCGTGCTATCGATCGCCGGCCAGGCGATCATTGCAACCCATCTTCCCTTCCTGCTGTTCGGCCTGCGGCAGACGGTGCTGATCCTCTTCCAGGCTCAGGGCAGGCCGAAAGCCGCGCTTGCCGTCGGACTTGCGCAGAACGGGTATCTTCTCCTTCCGCTGCTTGCACTCCTGCCACCCTTCTTCGGCTTCTCCGGCCTGCTCGCCGCCATGTTCCTGGCCTCGGCGCTGACCGGCCTGCTGTCATGCTTCTGCCTGGCGAGATCGCTCAGCGCGCTCCGGCAGCGCTCGGCGGACGATCTGGCCGCCCTCAATCCCTATCCCAGCTTTTGTCCATGAGAGGATTATCATGAACCAGTCGTTCAGCCCCCGCGACCTTGGCGCCCATGCGGCCGCCGACGATCTCTTCACGCCCGTCGATCCGGCGGCATTCAACGCCGTCTCGCCGCCGATCTTCCAGACCTCCCTCTTCACCTATGACAGCTACGAGGCGATGGAGGATGTCTTCGCCGGCCGGACGCGCAACTTCATCTATTCGCGCGGCGACAATCCGACCGTCCGCGAATTCGAGCTGCTGGTCGCCCGCCTCGAGGGCGCCGAAGACGGGCGCGCTTTTTCCAGCGGAACGGCCGCCGTCACCGCGACCATTCTCAGCCTGGTGGAAGCGGGCGACCGGGTCGTTGCCGTCCGCCACCTCTATAATGACGTCTACCGTCTTCTGGTGAAGCTGCTCGGCAGGCTCGGCGTCACCGTCGATTTCGTCGATCCCTCCGACCATGACGAGGTGCGCAAGGCGCTGCCGGGCGCCAAGCTGCTCTATCTCGAAAACCCGTCGTCCTTCATCTTCGAGCTTCAGGACATCGTGGCGCTGTCGGCCATGGCGAAAGAGGCCGGTGTGACGACCATCATCGACAATTCCTGGGCGACGCCACTCTTCCAGAAGCCGATCCAGCATGGCGTCGATATCGTCATTCACGCCGCCTCGAAATATCTCGGCGGCCACAGCGATACGGTCGCCGGCGTCGTCGTCGGCACGAAGGAGGCGATCGCGAAGATCAATTCGACTTCCTATCCCTATGTCGGCGCCAAGCTCTCGCCCTTCGAGGCGTGGCTGCTGCTGCGCGGCATGCGCACGCTGCGTGTGCGCCTCAAGGAGCATGAGCGCAGCGGGCTTCTGCTCGCTGATCGGCTGAAGCAGCATCCCGACATCGCGCGCGTCCGCCATCCGGCCTTTCAGGATCATCCCGGGCGGGCGACGTTGTCAGGCTATGCCGGGCTCTTCGCCTTCGATCTGACACCCGATATCGATGTCGAGCGCTTCGTCAACGCGCTTCGCGAGATCCGCCTCGGGGTCAGCTGGGGAGGGCCGGAAACGCTGGTCGTTCCGGCCAAGGTCGCGCTGCAGATCCCTGACCGGATGACCACCTTCATCCGGTTCGGCGTGAGCGAGCAGACGATCCGTTTCGCTGTTGGGCTGGAAGAACCGGAATTGCTGTGGAGCGATTTGCAGCAGGCGCTGCACGCCGCGAAGCGGTAATATCCCGCAGGCGCTCGTGATCGGGGCGGGCGGGCTCGGCGATTGCCAGGTGGCAATGCTGATCCGCCGCCTTGATCATGAAGTTGACGAGGGTTCTGGAGACACCGAGTTCGGCGGCGATGTCCTTCTGCGGCACACCGTTCAGGCGATGGCGGATGAACGCGTCGTTGGTGCGCTTCGGCAACGCCTCGAGCGAGGCAAGCACATCGCGCAGGGTCTCTGCGGCGACCAGTTGATCGAGAACGGTGGGGATGGGCGCCGTCATTTCTTGAACCTGGTCAATCGACCTATAGTTGTTCACTTGCTGGCGTCGTCGGCGGCTCTCGTCCAGGGCGAGATTATACACCATCCGGAAGGCGTAACCGATCGGGCAACGGATGTCGTCGGTGTTGACCCCGTAAGCTTTTATCACTCCGTCCTGAAATATATCCTCAGAATATGACCTTGATTTGATAACGCTTTCAATCGTTTTAAGGAGCTTATCCTTGTTTTCGATCATGGCGTTGACCACGGCATTTCCATTCACATCACGATGCGATGCTCGCATTGTCCTGTACCCTTTTTACAAATGGAAAATCAGGCTCTGTCGTTGCTGGTCGGTGCGGTCTTGGCGTTCCTTTCTCGAAGGAAGCTACACGATGTGATTGCAGTGTCTATTTTAAGATGATAACAAGAGTCAAGTTTAAATCGACCGAACGAAGGCGAGAAAAAATGGGACGAACAGTTGAAATTCTGACGGGTAAGGCAGAGCTCTGCCGATCGATCATGGTGGCCTTGCCCGACTGGTTTTCAGAGCCGGAGGTGATCGAGGCAAGCGCCCTTGCGGTCGAGGACCTGACGGTGTTTGGATATATCGAAGCGGATGTCGTCACCGCCTTGATCGCCCTGAAGCCGCACCTGCCCGGCGCCGTCGAGATTGCGCTGATCGCAACGCGGCCCGAATATCATGGCCGCGGCGCCGGGCGCCATCTCGTCGATGCGGCCGAGAACTTTGCCCATGACTCCGGCGCCCGGCTGCTGACGGTCAAGACGCTGGCGCCGCGCGGCCGCGACGAGCCGCAATTCGAAGCGACGCGGCGCTTCTATGAGCGGACCGGATTCGTCAGCGCCGAGGTCTTTCCAAAACACTGGCATGAGGACCATCCGTGCCTGTTCATGGTCAAGCCGCTCACGGAGACGCAGCCGGGCAGGACCGCGCTTTGAGACGACGAGACTTTCTTCTCGGCGCGCTGGCTATGACCGGCGCGCCCACTATCGCACGCGCCGGCGATACCAACATCGTTTCGCTCGACTATGGGCTGGCGTCGACGATGCTGGCGCTCGGCAGTGTGCCGCGCGCGATCGCCTCCCTCAGGAACTGGCCGGAATGGGTGGTCGAGCCGGCGATGCCCTCAGGCGTCGTCGATATCGGCACCACCGCCGAGATCAATCTCGAAGTCCTGAAAAGTCTGCGGCCATCGCTCATCCTCAGCACACCATTTCTTGCAACTATGGACGAAAAACTGTCCCGAATCGCACCGGTCGAAACCTTCACCGTCTATGCCGAGAATGGCGAGGCGCTCGACCGCTCCTACGCCGAAACGCTGCGTCTCGGCGCCATGATCGGGCGGCAGCGGGAAGCGGAGGCATTTCTGTCCCGCGCCGACGCCGCGTTCGCCCGGCTGCGCGACCGGATGAAAAGCCTGTCCGCGCCGCCGGTCGCCGTCATCAATTTCATCGACCAGAGGCATGCGCGCATCTATGGCGGCCCCGGACTTTACGGCGGCGCCATGCGCCGGATCGGCCTCGAGAACGCCTGGAAAGGCGACGCGAGCTACTGGGGATTTCAGACGATCGGCCTTGAACAGCTCGCCGAACTCGATGAAGAGGCGCATCTTGTCGTCGTTTCGCCGCTGCTTCCGCCCGATGTCCTGACCCGGCTTTCCGAAAGCCCGCTCTGGACCAGCCTTCCCTTCGTCGGGCGGCAGCGGATTTCGGTCATTCCAGGCGTGCTGATGTTTGGAATGGTCCAGGAGGCGCTGCGCTTTTCGACTTTGATGGTCGATGTTCTGGAGACTGCCGCCTGATGAAAGCGCAAATTTCCGGCCTTGGCGCGCCCGCGCTCGCGGCGCTGCTTCTGTTTTCGGGCCTCGGCCTGGCTCTCCTCGACCTGATCCCGGCGCTGCCGCATCTGGAGGCATCAGGCGGATACGACGCCCAGCACCTTCTCCTTCTCTATTCGACGCTTCCGCGCATGGCGACGGCCCTGATCACCGGGGCCGCCCTCGCGCTCTCGGGCACGATCCTGCAGCAGGTGCTGCGCAATCCGCTGGCTTCGCCGACGACGCTCGGTGTCTCGGCCGGCGCCAATCTGGCGCTGGTCTCCGTCATGCTCGCCTTTCCGTCGCTGACGGGATGGGGCCGCGATGCGGTCGCGCTTGCCGGAAGTGCTGTTGCCGCATTCGCCATCTTCTCGATCAGCGCCCGGCACGGATTTTCGCCCTTTTCCCTCATCCTGTCGGGCATGATCATCGGCCTGTGGTGCGGGGCGGCGGCGGCCATTCTCATTCTGATGAACGATCAGTATCTCTCCGGGATCTTCATCTGGGGCGCCGGCTCGCTCTCGCAGCAAAGCTGGGCGATCCCGATATCGCTGCTGCCCAAGGTCGCCCTGCTCGCCGGCCTTGCCTTTCTCGCCGCGAGGCCGCTGGCGCTGAGCCAGCTCGGCGACGCCGGCGCGACGAGCCTCGGCCTGCCGATCAAATGGTCGCGCGGCTTCATCCTGGCGATCGCAATTGCGCTGAGCGCGCTGGTCACCAGTGCCGTCGGCGTCATCGGCTTCATCGGGCTGGTCGCCCCGCAGATCGTCCGGCTGGCCGGCGCACGCCGTGTCGTCAGCCAATTGATCTGGTCGCCCATTGCCGGCGCCGGGCTTCTTCTTCTGACCGATGAGGCGATCAAGCTCGTTGCTCCCGGCGACTTCGTGCCGACGGGGGCAGTAACCGCGCTGCTCGGCGGACCGATCCTGATTGCGCTTCTGCCGCGCCTTGCCACGGCAACCCGCGCGCTGCCCGGCACGGCTTCGCCAAGAGTTTCGGTCGGCAACAGAACGGCATCCCTTGGCGTGCTGTTGCTCTCGGTCGCCACGCTGGCAGCGGCAGCGATCTTCTTCGGCCGCGCGCCCGACGGAAGCTGGGCCTGGCTGCCGGCCGCCGCGTGGGATGATATCCTTCCCCTCCGCCTGCCGCGCGTCGCCGCCGCATTCGGCGCCGGAACCGTGCTCGGCGCGACCGGGCTGATCCTGCAGCGGCTGACCGGTAATGAAATGGCAAGTCCCGAGGTGCTCGGTGTTTCGGCCGGGGCAACGCTCGGTGTCGCGGCCGCCATGTTCGCCTTTGCCGCGCCGGGTCTGACCGTCCAGCTTGCCTTTGCCGGCGGCGGCGCTCTTGCGGTTCTGCTGCTGATCTTCCTCTTGAGCGCTCGTTCGGGCTTCGGCCCGAACCGTGTTCTGCTCGCCGGCATCGCTTTCGGCGCGATCCTCGATGCCGGGATTGGCGTGCTGGCGGCAAGCGGCGATCCGCGCGGCCTGGCGCTGATCCGCTGGATGTCGGGCTCGACCTATTTCGTCGACAACAGCGCTGCGGCAAGCGCCATGCTGATAGCGCTTGCCTGTCTCATCGCGGCCTTTCTCGCCAGCAGATGGCTGGCCCTGCTGCAGCTCGGCTCGGACACGGCGAGCGAACTCGGCCTCAGGATTGCTCCCGCGCGCGGCGTCCTGTTCGGTCTCTCTGCGATCATGACGGCAGCAGCGACTCTGGTGGTCGGCCCGTTGAGCTTCGTCGGACTGATGGCGCCCCACCTCGCCCATGGGTTTGGTCTTCGCCGTCCCTCGACCCAGCTCCTCGCCGCTGCGCTGATTGGGGCGACCCTGCTCGTCATTGCCGACTGGGCCGGGCGCATGATCGCCTTCCCCTACCAAGTCCCTGCGGGATTGATCTCGGCCCTGGTCGGGGCGCCGATGCTGCTGTTCGTTCTGCGCCGGCGGCCTTGAGAGGCCGCCGGCTTCATCCTGCCAATGCTTCGGCGTCGGCCCCTGCAGGGATGCGCAACGGAGAGGAAGGGTCGGTCGCAGCGCGCCATACTGCCTCGACGACGTCTCCGGGCTGTGTCAGGGCGGACTCCGACTGCCGCTCCCACGACGCGAACACGTCCGCGACGATCGACGAATAGGCTTCCGGGAAGCCGCCCTGTTGTTGAATCCGTGAGCGCGCCGTATCGCCGAACTGCGTCTCCGGTGCGCGCCCTGGAAGCACGATCCTCACGCGCACATTGAATGGCTCGAGTTCAAGTGCGGCTGACTCGGTGAACGCGTTCACCGCGGCTTTGCTGGCCGTATAGACCGAGAGGAGCGGGAGCGGCTTGAGCGTCACGCTCGACGTGACGTTGATGATGACCCCTTCCTGCCGCTCCCGCATCTGCGGCAGAATCGCTTGCGTCATCGCGATCGTTCCGAGCGTGTTCGTCTCAAAAATATCGCGGGCGATCTCCATCGGCGTTCCCTCAACCGCGTTGAGCCAACCGATGCCGGCATTGTTTACCAGCACATCCACAGGACCTGCGGCATCAATCGCGGCGCGGATGCTTACGGGGCTCGTGACATCGAGCGCAACGATCTTGAGGTGGTCCGAGGTCGGCAGAAGGTCTTGGCGAGGCGTTCGCATGGTGGCGATCACCTTCCAGCTCTGCGCGAGAAAGAATCTGGCAATTTCCAGCCCGAACCCCGACGAGCATCCTGTAACGAGAACGGTCTTCATATCTGTCTCCTATCAATACTGAGAGCGACAGATGTAGACGGCGATGTCGCTACTGAATATAACGCACCGTCCTTGTTTCATTATCAGGAGTATCGATGAGCGACCCTTTGGCTGATATCGTCACACTGCTGCAGCCAGCGGCGCGCTATTCAAAGCTCGTCAGCGGCGCAGGGACGTGGCGCGTTGTGCGCCAGGAGACGGGTCAGCCCTTCTACTGCGTCATCCTGGAAGGTTCTTCGCGGCTGAGCGCGGAGGACAAGCAGATCACACTACGCGAAGGCGACTTCATCCTGATTCCGGCGGCCCATGCCTTCACAATGTCGAGCCTCGATGACGGATTATCGCTCGGCATCGATCCCCTCACCGTCACCATGCTTCCTGAAGAAACCCGTCACGGCGATCCCGAAGGGGCTCCGAATGCACGATTGCTGGTCGGCCACTTCGCTTTCGGCTCGCCTGACGCGGCCCTGCTGGTTTCCCTGCTGCCGCGGATCATCCATATCCGTGGCGACAGCAGACTGTCGGCGATCGTTCGACTCGTGACAGACGAAGCCCGCGCCGAACGGCCGGGAAAGAACATGATCCTGGCGCGGCTGTTGGAAGTCTTGCTTGTCGAGGCGCTGCGCTCGAATGCCGGGGAGAAGGCGCCGCTCGGCATCCTGCGGGGTTTGAGCGATACACGCCTCGCCCTGGCCATCCGTCGGCTGCATGACAATCCGGCCAGGGAATGGACGGTGCAGCAGCTTGCCGGCGAGGCTGCCCTTTCCCGGTCGGCGTTTTTCAACCGCTTCCGCCGCGCTATCGGCCTGACGCCAATGGAATATCTGATATCGTGGCGCATGGCGCTCGCCAAAAATCTGCTGAGGCAGGAGGATATCGGAATTCAGGAGATTGCCGAGCGCATCGGCTATGGCTCGGCAAGCGCGTTCAGCACGGCATTCACGCGCTTTGCCGGATTGCCTCCGTCAAGATATGCCGAGCAGACAAAGACCATTTCAAACGCCTCCGCATGACGGCGGGCTGCGTCAATGCCGCCCGTCCGGTAGCGGGCAGGCTTCGCCACAGCCGCCGACGCCCGGCAGATTGTAGCGCAGGCAGCAGACTTTGCGGCGGGCGAATTCCAGCCCGCATTGCTGGCGCGCCATGCGGATCATGCCGAACATCGGGTTGCGCCCGCCGCCCGGCCACTCGGCATCGTTCAGCAGCGCCATGCCACCCTCGACAAGGGGAGGCTCATGGCGGTGAGCGATCTCTTTGAGGATCCAGGAGAGATAGGCCGCGGCGTTGTTCCAGAGAAGCTTCGGCGCGACGCCGGCATTGGCAGCGATCGCCGCAATGACCGGTTCGGCGTGACCGAGCATCAGCCGGTGAAGCTCGGCTGTCGGATCGGCCCCAGCCTCCGGCCGATCGGACATCACGAATGCTTCCGGCTCGCCAGTCTCACCGTTGCAAACGAGCGACAGCCGGTCGATGTCCAGCGGCAGCGCGATGCGGTTCACGAACATGTGGACGCTCGGAGCGATCGTCAGCATGCTGAAATAATAGAGCGTCCACATGGAGACGATCGCGCGGCGGTCGCTGCCCGGAAATTTTTCGGCATAGCGCGCGATGATGCCGTCAAACACGTCGCGATCGCCGAGATCCCTGCAGGGAACAACAATCCCGGTCGGCGGCGGAGAGGCAAGCAGCTTGCCGCGGCAATATGAGAACGGGCCATCGCCCACCAGGCCGTCGAGGTCGACGGCCTGGTGGGCGACAGGATGATCGGCGATCGAAGGGCGTGAGACCGCCCCGTTCATCTCTGCCGCCATGGTGCTACCACCGATACTTCAGGGTGCCGGTCATGTTGCGACCCTGGCCGAGGTAGCAGAAGCCCTCTTCGCAGACTGTTTCGCGCTCATCACCGATGTTGCGGATGTTGAAGGCTGCCGTAAGTCCTTCATATTTCTTGTCGACGGCCCCAAAATCATAGGCGAGGGCGGCATCGACATAGAAAGTTGCGGAATTCTTCGAGGTGTTGGCGACATCCGTCCAGGTCTCGCCGATGTAGCGTACGCCGGCGCCCATCGACAGACCGTTGAAGGGGTTGCTTTCCTGGAAGGTATAATTCGCCCACAGGCTCGCAACATGGGTCGGGGTGATAGCGGGCGTATTTCCGACGTTGTTGCCCCCGGTTATTTCCGAGTCGTTGTAGGTGTAGGCGGCAATAATATCGAGGCCGTCGGCGATTGCCGCGCGGGCTTCAAGCTCGATACCTTTTCCCGTCACCTCGCCCTGGGAGTCGTAGGCGAAGGTCAGCGGGTCGGCGAGCCTCGGCTTGTTTTGCTCGACGATGTGATAGGCGACAGCCGAGAGCAGGATGTCGGAGCCGGGCGGCTGGTATTTCACCCCGAGTTCGAATTGCTCGCCCTTCGTCGGCGGAAGAATCGTGTTGGTTGCCGACCGGTTGGTGACCGGATCGAAGGAGGTAGCGTAGGAAGCAAAGGGCGCGATACCGTTGTCGAAGAGGTAAAGCGCGCCAGCCTGCACGGAGAATGCATTTTTGTCGACGTCCTCCGAGCTGACTGTGGGCAAGGTCGAATCTCGCGTCTGGTTCACCCAGGTCTGCCGACCGCCGAGGTTGAAGCGCCAGTTTCCGACCTCGATCTGGTCCATGACGTAAATGCCGAGCTGCCGCATGTCGGCATCGGACGCCAATATATTATAATCCGGTGTAGCGCCCGAGACTCCATAGGTCGGATTGGCGATATCGAAGTCGAATGCCGGATCTGCGGCTCCGGCGCCGTAGCCAAAGCTCGACTGGAGATTGGTGTAGTCGAGCCCGAACAGCATCGTATGCGCAAGCGGGCCTGTATCGAACTTCGCCTCGAGCTGATTGTCGACCTGGAAAACGTTCATTTCGTCCCGGATCGCGTTGGTGCCACGATGCGCGACGGTCCCGGTCCAGCTGGTAACACCCAGGTAGCGAGCCTCCAGATCGAGATGCGAATAACGCAGGTTCTGCCGGAAGGTCAGGCCGTTGTCGAATTCATGCTCGAACTGATAACCGACCTGCTGCTGCTTGACCTTTTGATAGTCATAGTCGGGATCGCTCGCCCTGAGATCGAGAATCCTGCCGTCTACGGTCGTGATCGCGCCGACGTTGGAGTCGGTCTCGTCCGACTGCGCCAGGCCGTAGACCGTGAAGGACGTGCCCTCGTCGGGTTTCCAGGTGAAGGACGGCGCGAGCAAATAGCGGTCGTCGGCAATATCGAAATTCGTGTCGCCGCGGCGGGCGACACCGACGATGCGATAGAGGAAATCGTCGTTGCCCTCGCTGATCGGCCCACCGAAATCGAACATCCCCTGCACCCGGTCCTCGGTGCCGTAGGTAATGCCGACTTCGCGGATCGGCTCCTCGGTCGGAAGCTTCGATATCTTGTTGACGAGGCCGCCCGGCGAACCGGAACCGTAGAGAACGGAAACCGGTCCCTTGATCACCTCGACGCGCTGCAGCTGATAGGGATCGGTGCGGAACATCCCATAATTGATGTAGGGCTGGCGCAATCCGTCACGATAGTCACCGACCGTCGTGGCGTTGTAGCCGCGAATGTAGATCTGGTCGAAACGCGGGTCGAAGCCGCTCGTTCCCGTCGTCACGCCGGCGGTGTAGCGCACCGCCTCGATGACCGTCTGCGCGCCGCGCTGCTCGATTTCCTTCTCGGTGGTGACCGACACGGAACGCGGCGTCTCGACGAGCGGCGTGCTGATCTTGGTCGCGCCGGCGCTGTTTTTGGCGGTGACCGACGTCCGGTCGGTCTTGCTATCAGAGGCTGCACCTTGGATGACAATCGGTTCCAGCGTCGTCGCCGTGTCGCCGGTGGGGGCGCTCTGGGCGGAAGCCGGCGATGCCGCGATGCCGGTCAGCACGATCGCCGTCGTGGCAAATAGGGTCCCTCTATAAATTCGCGATACATTATTAGAAACATTCAAAAAAAAACGCGCCATTGCCTGGTCCCTACGTCATAGATGCGCGCGGAACCTATGGAGCGAAGAAAGCCTTGTCAACATAAGATGATTATTTTTGTCATCTTTTAATCGATGATTTTCGCATGCTCGGCACTCCCGAAGAGGTTGCACGCGCCTTCGAGGCTCGGCCCGGTCTCTGCCTTGGGTTCAACCGCACAAATACCAAATTGGAAGTGGACAATGCGCTCGCCGGGACGCCGTTTTCGCGAGGGATATGGCTACGAAGCCCGTGCCCGACGCGCCACCACCAGCCTGACCATTTGACAGATATCCTACGGTCAGCCTTTATCGGCGATGCGAGTAAGCGACCCGGCATTGACATTGAAATCGATGAAGCCGCTCACGCGCGCACTGCTTTACGGCGGTCAATGATATCGACCTGACAGTTGCCGCCGGCGAGACGCTGGCGCTCGTCGGCGAATCCGGCTCCGGCAAGTCCGTCACCAGCCTGTCGGTCATGGCTGCTCACCCGCAATATCGGTGTGATCGCCGCAGGCAGGATCCGCCTGACGACGAGGGGCGGCGTGGTCCGCGATGTCGTCTTCCTCGATAAAGAAAACATGCGCCGGATCAGGGGCGACGACATCGGCATGGTGTTCCAAGAGCCGATGTCGAGCCTCAATCCCGTCTTCACGATCGGCGACCAGATTGCCGAACCGATCCGCATCCATCGCGGCACACACTCATGGACGCGCATATCGTCCCCTTCCGCCAGCAATTCGGCTATTCGAACGCCGCTCTCGACAAGCTTTTGAGCGCCATCGGCAACTGGGACCCGTGAGCACCCGTCTGCGGTTTCCTTATCGTTCGATAGACATGGAGGAAGCAGTCAGGTTGCGACGCATCGCCCACTCCGAACTCCCCGATCTTTTCGCCTGAGTTTGCTTAACAAACGAGCTGAGCTTTGGTTCGCCAAAGGGGCGTCGAACCGCAAACCTCTACCATCCCAGTCGGGCCGATATCTTGCTGGCGGCCTCCTTCAGCAGAACGATAAAGCGGTCGACGTCGCTTTTTTGCGTGCGGAAGGCCGGTGCGCCGACATTCACTGCGGCGATCACGGATCCGTCGAATGCCAGAACCGGCACTGAGACGGAGACAAGCTGCTCGCTGACTTCACCGTAACTCACACAAAATCCCTGGCGGCGGATTTTATCCAATTCGGCGACCAACTTGCTGCGATCCGTGATGGTGCGCTTGGTCAGCCGGGGCAAGGTCTCCGGGATCATTTGCAACTGCACCTGGGGGTGGAGATAGGCGAGAAGCACCTTGTACGAGCCGGCCGTGAGCGGCCGTCTTCGACCGATCATCGCCTGCACCCGCAAGTCGCGCATCGGTTCGAACTTTGCAATACACAGGGATTCGCCATTGTCGATGATCCTGAGCTGGGTCGTTTCGTTCGCCTTCTGGCCGACTTCTTCAAGAATAGGATTGGCTATTCGCACCAGATCAACTTGTGTCGAGGCAGCGGTTCCGAGAATGATCGCAGTCGTCCCCAGCCGGTAAGTGCCTGTATCGCTCTTCCGCACCAGGCCGCGCCGTTCCAGTGTGCGTAACATGCGCAAAATTCTCGGTTTGGTTTCCCCGAGGTTCTGCGCCACCTCGGTCAGTCTGATATCCGGGTTTTTGGCGACGTTCAGCAATACCTCGATGCAGACATCAACAGATTGCACGATATCGCTTTTTGATGGTTGTCTTTTGTCCATGGGACCAGAATTTTCTCCGCGACCAAGGCTGAAGGAGTGGCATAATTTCAGGTTACGCCTATCGTAACGCTCTTGTTTTCCGTTTGACAGCCCCCTTGAGGCCCCCTTACCAATTTGTGTCAAGAGCGGACGGGAACCTGCTCGCACCGACCGGGCAAGGTCGGCCCAAAAACGCTAAACCGGGATGGAAGAAATGGCCGCAAAAACATTGACGCGGGCAGCGATCGGGCTGCTTGGCACGATTGCTATTCCTGCTATGGTCGCCGCACAGGAAACCCGGCTGACGATCGGGATGTCGACGACGCCGACGACGCTGGATCCTCATGAAGACAGTTCGGCGCCAAACAATGCGACCTCGCGCCATATCTGGGACAGCCTCATAAACCTCACGGGAACGTCGGCAAATGCGCCGGAACTCGCCACCGAATGGAAGGTCGTCGACCCGACCCACTGGGAATTCAAGCTGCGGAAGGGCGTGAAATTCCATGACGGCAGTGAGTTCAACGCCGATGACGTCATCGCTTCGCTTCTGCGTGCCCGCGACAAGCCCAGCCAGAGCTTTGCTTCCTACACCCGCAATATTGTCAATGTCACGGCCACCGATCCCTATACCATCGTCGTCGAGACCAAGGTTCCGGATCCGATCCTGCTGAATTCCGTCAGCCGAATCCGCATTATCAGCGCCGATTGCAAGGAGGCGCCGGTCCAGGATTTCGACAACGGCAAGTGTGCAATCGGAACCGGGGCCTATTCCTTCGTCTCCTATTCGCCAGGCAGCAACCTGACCTTGAAGCGCAATGACAGCTATTTCGCTGGCCCCTCGCACTGGTCGAACGTTACGCTGCGCTTCCTGCCCGATGACGGCGCCCGTCTGGCATCGCTTCTTTCCAACGAGATCGACATTGTCGAAACCCTTCCTGCCGATGGAATGGCACGCGTGGAAGCGAGCGATAATCTGCAAGTCATCAACGGCCTGTCTTCCCGCTTCGTCTATCTTGGCCTCGATGTCAGCCGCGATGTTTCGCCTTTCGTGAAGGCTGCGGATGGTTCCGATCTCGACAAGAACCCGCTCAAGGATGAACGGGTGCGTCGGGCAATGCTGATGTCGATCAACCGGCCGGCAATCGTCGACCGCGTCATGCAGAAGAACGGCACGGTGGCCGATCAATTCGTCACCCAAGGCTATGCGGGCTATTCCGAAAAAGTCGAGAAGGTGGGTTATGATCCCGCCGCCGCCAAGGCGCTTCTGGCCGAGGCCGGTTATCCCGATGGCTTCAGCCTGACCCTGCATGGCCCCTCTGGCCGTTATGTCAAGGATGCCGAAGTTCTGCAGGCGGTCGGCCAGATGTTCACGCGCATCGGCATCAAATCGAAAGTCGAGGTCCTGCCCTGGTCGATGTATTCGGAAGCCTATTCAAAAGGCACCTACAGCACCTATTTCGGCTCCTGGGGTGTGAACACCGGCGAAACCACCAATCCGACTGTCGCGCTCGTCGCGTCGCGCGACGAGAAAAAGGGGACCGGCAGATATAACGGCGGCGGCGTGTCCGATCCGAAGATCGACGAGGTACTGGCCAAGGCGAGTTCGACACTCGATGAAGCTGCACGCGCGCCCCTGCTCGAGGAGCTGTCGACCGAGACCTTCAACAACCTCTGGCTCCTCCCGATGCATTACGAAAACGTCGTGCTGGGTGCAAAGAAGACCGTGTCCTACACACCGCGCGGTGACAAATATACGCTCGCTTACGACGTGAAGCCGGCGGATTAATGCATGTCGTCCAAAAGCGTACAGCGGTTTTGGGACAAATAAAGATTTGAAGTGCGTCGCATCGATCCAATCGATGCGGCGCGGTTTAAAACAGCAGCATGGGACCGCCGAGGCCGCCCTTTCTTCATCTCCCAGGAGACATTCATGCAGGAACTTGGAACGGGCGAAGCCGTCGCCCGGGCGAAGGCCATCTATGACTATGGCCAGACGGCCATTTTCGCCTCTCAGGCCGATCCTCGCCTCCATATGGTGCTTTATGTGCCGCCGACGGCGGCAGATGGCCGCAAGCTCGACCTCCTGGTCGCGGTCCACGGCACCGGGCGCACATCGGCTATCGATTTCCGCGACGGTTTTGCCGAATTCGGGCTCTACAACGACTGTGCCATCCTTTGCCCGATCTTCCCGGTTGGCGTTCTCGGTGATGGTGCGCGTTCCGGCTACAAGTTTCTCGAGGAGGGCGACATCCGCTACGATCGCGTCGTCCTTGCCATGGTCGAGGAAGTGGCCGAAAAATACCGTCAGGACTGGTCTAAATTCGCCATGTTCGGCTTCTCCGGCGGCGGCCATTTCGTGCACCGTTTCGCCATCCTGCATCCGGAAAAACTCTGGGCGGCATCGATCGGCGCACCGGGTTCCGTCACCCTTCTGGATCCGACGCGTGACTGGTGGGTCGGCATCCGGGATCTGGAGGCGCGCTTCGGCAAGGCCTTCCGGTCGGAAGAACTCGCCAAGCTGCCGGTGCATATGATCGTCGGCGACGCCGATCTGGAGACCTGGGAAATCACCCATAAGCCGGGCGGCAAATATTATATGGATGGCGCAAACGATGCCGGCAAAACGCGGCCCGAGCGGCTTGCCGCCCTGGCGAGCTCATTCCGCGAAGCGGGTGTCGACGTGACGTTCGATCGTGTTCCTGGCGTCTCTCACGACCGAATGAAAGTTCTCGGTCACGTCAAGGCCTTCCTGGCAAAGGTGCTGAAAGAGCGGCGCGCGAAATGAGAAATGCAACGATCGTGGCGCCTCAGCCGGAGGCAGTCGAAGCCGGCGCGGAAATTCTCGAGCGCGGCGGCAATGCCATCGACGCCGCACTCGCCTGTGCCTTCGTCCAAGGCGTGGTCGACCCGCAAATGGCCGGCATCGGCGGCTTCGGCTCCATGCATGTCTACATGCCGAAAAAGGGCGTGCACGAGATCCTCGAATTTTATGCGCGCGCGCCGCTCAAGGCTGCGCCGGACATGTGGCTCGACAAGATCAAGCACCAGAGCCGCGACGGCTTCGGCTACGTCCTTGAAGGCAATATCTCCGATATCGGCTACCTTGCCGTCTGCACCCCCGGCTCGCTGAAGGGCTATGAGACCGCGCTGCGCGACTACGGCACCTTCGAGTGGACCGATCTCATCAAGCCGGCCATCCGCCTGGCCCGCAACGGTTTCATGATCCGAAACCACATGCATTGGTATTGGGCCAAGGACCAGGCGAACGACGGTTTTGCCAACACGATCGACAAGCTGCGCTTTTCCGCAACGGGGCGGAAAACCTACTTCGACGCCGACGGCGTACTCAAAAACGTCGGCGACCTGCTCGTCAACAGCGATATGGCACAGACCCTCGAACGCATCGCGCGAAGCGGCGGGTCAGACATTTTCTATCACGGCGACCTGGCCGAACAGATCGCCGACGATTTCAAGGCAAATGGCGGTTTGATCGATCGGGAAGATCTGGCGCGCTACGAATTGTCGAAGGTAAAGCCCGTTTGGGGCGACTATCGCGGCAACCTCATTGCCACCTCACCGCCTCCAGGCTCGGGTTTCCCGATGCTGGAACTCCTGCATATCATGGAGCAGTTCGACGTCGGCTCGCTGCAGCATGGCAGCGCGGAGCATATCCGCATCCTGTTCGAAGCCATGAAGCGAATGACGATCGACAAGGACGCGCATATGGGCGATCCCGCCTATGTCGACGTGCCTTATGAAAGGCTGCTGTCGAAAGAGCATGCGCAGGCGCATGCCCACGCGATCAAGGCAGGCGAGGTCACCAGCGTTTCGCGTCTTGATGGCTCGCAGCGCGACACCACCCACATCTCGGTGATAGACAAGGACGGCAACGCCGTCGCGATGACCCACACCCTCGGCAGTCCCTCGGGCGCGATCACCGATGGCCTCGGCTTCATGTATAATGGCACGATGAGCCGCTTTAATCCGGTTCCGGGCAAACCCGGCTCCATCGCGCCCGGCAAGCGGCGTCCAAGCTCGGCGGCACCGACGATCGTCTTCAAGGGTGACGAGCCCAGCATCGTCATCGGAGCGCCGGGCGGCAGCTATATCGCACCGGCCGTTGCGCAATGCCTGATGAACATGATCGATTTCGACATGTCGGTGCTCGAAGCCGTCTCGGCGCCGAGGATCGTAGGGGTGTCAAACACGATCGACATCTGCAATCGTATTCGACACTCTGTCGAGGACGAGCTGCGGACGCAGGGCTACCAGGTGGCGCGGTCGCCGCAGACATACGCATTCGCCGCAGTCCACGCGATCAAGATTGAAGGCGGTGTCTCTAAAGGAGCCGCTGATCCGCAGCGCGACGGGATGGCGATCTCCGTCGCCTAAGGAGAGGTTCTATGATCACATCCATTATCAGGCGATTGATACAGGCGCTCTTTGTCATTGTCGCGATGACGATCATTGTCTTCATCGGCGTCAATGTGATCGGCAATCCGGTCGACATCCTCATCAACCCCGACGCCAATCAGGCGGAGCGGGCACTCGTTATCGCGCATTACGGTCTGGATCAGCCGCTCTGGAAACAATATCTGCTGTTTCTCCAAGGGCTTCTGCACGGGGACTTCGGCAACAGCTTCGTTTATGGGCGGCCGGCGCTGGGTCTGATCCTCGAACGTCTCCCGGCAACGCTCGAACTGGCGATCACGGCTCTCGGCATCGCGCTCTTGTTCGGCTTGCCGCTTGGGCTGTATGCAGGGCTTTACCCCAATCGGATTTCCTCCAAGCTCATCATGAGCGGCTCGATTCTGGGCTTCTCGCTTCCGACCTTCTGGGTCGGCCTGATGCTGATCATGGTGTTTTCCGTCGAGCTCGGCTGGTTGCCGACGAATGGCCGCGGCCCGACGCAGGAACTGCTTGGTGCACAATGGTCGTTTCTGACCGCAGACGGCATCAGGCACCTTTTATTGCCCGCCTTCAACCTGGCTCTGTTCAAGACGTCGCTCATTCTTCGGCTGACCCGCGCCGGCGTGCAGGAGGTCCTTCCCCAGGACTATGTGAAGTTTGCCCGCGCCAAGGGATTGCGAGAGCGGCGGATCATTTCCGTGCACGTTCTCAAGAACCTGATGATCCCGGTGGTGACCATCATCGGTCTCGAGTTCGGCTCACTGATCGCCTTTTCGGTCGTCACCGAAAGCATCTTTGCGTGGCCGGGCATGGGCAAGCTCATCATCGAGTCGATCAACCTTCTCGATCGCCCGGTCATCGTCGCCTACCTGATGATGATGGTGCTGCTCTTCGTCATCCTCAATTTCATCATCGATATCTGTTATACCCTTCTGGATCCGCGGGTCCGGCTGGAAGGAAAGGCTTGACCCATGGCCGAACCAAACACCCAAGACACAAGCGCTCCAACGCCCGAACCCAGTCGTCTGTCGAAAGGGATCGCGGATTTCTTCAGCTCTCCGGCAGCCGCGATCGCCTTCCTCACGCTGGTGATCATCTGTTGCCTGGCGCTGTTTGCGCCATGGATCTCTCCGCAAAATCCCTATGATTTGATGCAGCTCGACATCATGGATGGTCGACTGCCGCCGGGGTCCGAATCCATGACCGGGCTTGTCTATCACCTCGGCACTGACAGCCAGGGCCGCGATATCCTGTCCGGCATCCTCTATGGCCTGCGCACCTCTTTGCTGGTAGGCGTTCTGTCGGCTTTCGCTGCTGCCATCATCGGAACCTCGGCCGGATTGTTCGCCGCTTACATGGGAGGGCGCACGGAAACCGCGATGATGCGGCTCGTCGACCTGCAGCTCTCTTTTCCCACCATATTGATGGCGCTGATGATGCTCGCCGTGCTCGGCAAGGGCGTGCCCAATGTCGTGATCGCACTGATCATCGCCGAGTGGGCGACCTATGCCCGCACGGTCCGCGGCACCGCTCTGGTCGAGCGCGAGAAGGAATATATCGAGGCGGCCCGGATGCTGCGCCTGCCCGGATGGCGCATCCTCTTCAGGCACCTGCTGCCGAACTGTCTTGCGCCGGTCATCGTCATCGCCACCATGCAGATCGCCAGGGCAATCGGCCTCGAAGCAACCTTGTCCTTCCTCGGTCTGGGTGCATCCGTGACCGAACCCTCGCTCGGCATGCTGATCTCGACCGGCTACCAGTATCTTCTGACGGGCCTCTACTGGATCAGCTTCTTCCCCGGTATTGCGCTTCTAATCACGATCGCGGCGATCAATCTCGTCGGCGACCGGCTGCGCGATGTGCTCAACCCGAGGAACATGTCATGACCCCATTGCTGCAAGTGAGCAATCTCGTCACCGAATTCGGTAGCGGCAAAGGTCGCCCCAGTCTTTGCGCCGTCAACGACGTATCGTTCGCGGTGGAGCGCGGCAAGGTTCTTGGTCTTGTGGGGGAATCCGGATCCGGAAAGTCGGTAACCGGCTTCTCGATCATGCGGCTCCTCGATAGACCCGGCCGGGTGGCCGGCGGCCAGATCATCTTCGACGGCGCCGACATCGCGAAATATTCGGACGAGGAGATGCGGCAGCTGCGCGGCAAGCGGATCGCCATGGTATTCCAGGATCCGATGATGACTCTCAACCCGGTCCTGACGGTCGGTACGCAGATGGTGGAAGCCGTCCAGGCACACGACCGAGTCTCGAAGGATGCCGCCCGGCAGCGGGCGCGGGATGCTTTGGCACTGGTCGGAATACCAAGCCCTGAAGAAAGGCTTGCCGCCTACCCGCATCAGTTTTCCGGCGGAATGCGTCAGCGCGTGGCGATTGCCATTGCGCTTCTTCACAAGCCCGACCTTATCATCGCCGATGAACCGACAACAGCGCTTGATGTGACGATCCAGAGCCAGATCATTTCCGAATTCCAGAAGCTCACGGAAGAGGGAAATACGGCGGTGATCTGGATCACCCACGATCTGGCGATCGTCTCAAGATTGGCCGACGAGATCGCCGTCATGTATGCCGGCCGCCTCGTCGAGACCGGCCCAGTGGGCAAGGTTCTGACCGATCCTCACCATCCCTACACCGCCGGTCTGATCGCATCCGTTCCTTCGCAAAACAGACGCGGAGAGCCCCTCCACCAGATTCGCGGCATGACGCCGGCAATCAACCGCCTTCCACAGGGATGCAGTTTTCGTACGCGCTGTGACCGGACGACCGACGGCTGTCTGGTCATGCCGGCGCTCATGCCGGAAGGCGACCGCTCCTTCCGCTGCATTCATCCCGTTACGAAAGAGATAGCATGATGACGGCGATCGCCACGCCCCTGATCGAAGCGAGGAACGTGTCGCAGCGCTTCGGAGCCAAGCCCGACCTGGCCGCCAAGATCGCGCATAAGCTCAGGCTGGCCACACCGGCACCTGTTGTTCAAGCGCTTGATAACGTCAGCCTTAGCATTCGACCCGGAGAGGTTGTCGGCCTTGTCGGCGAGAGCGGCTGCGGGAAGTCGACCCTCGGCCGCGCCATTGCAGGGATCACGTCGCCCAGCCACGGCCACATTCTCTGGAAAGGGATCGACCGAAGCGCCATGTCGAAAGGCGAGCAGCATCAGTTCGGTCTCGCCAGCCAGATGATCTTCCAGAACCCGATGGCGGCTCTCAACCCGCGCATGACCATCGAGGAGCTTATCTGGGAAGCGCCTCGAACGCATGGACTTGCCCGCTCGACGGAACGCGACGCCTATGTCGACAGATATCTGATGCTGGCCGGTTTCGACCCGGCCATGAAAAAGCGATACCCGCACCAGTTTTCCGGTGGCCAGCGACAGCGCGTCAATATTGCGCGCGCTCTCGCCGTGCAGCCGAAATTCCTCGTCTGTGATGAAAGCGTCGCAGCGCTCGACGTCTCCATCCAGGCTCAGGTCATCAACCTGTTCATGGAACTTCGCGACAAGCTTGACCTGACCTATTTGTTCGTCAGCCATGATCTCGGCGTCGTCGAACATATTTCCGATCGCGTTGCGATCATGTATCTCGGCCGGATCGTCGAAGAGGCGCCCGTCGAGGAGGTTTTCAGCCGGCCCAATCATCCTTACACGAAAGCGCTCTTGGCCGAAGTGCCGCGCATCGAACCCGGCAAGCGGCAGTTCAAGCCCGTCGATGGCGAGCTTCCCAGCCCGATAAACCCGCCGGAAGGCTGTCACTTCCATCCGAGATGCCCGTTTGCGATGGATCGCTGCCGTCTGGAAGTGCCCGCAAAAAGGGAAGTTGCACCGGGGCACCTGTCGGCTTGCCATCTTAACGATGCATGACCCCGAACTCGCTCCTGGAACCGTGAGCGCAGTCGACCGCATACGCAGATATTTTCGAAGCGGCGTCAGGACTTCTGACAAGGATCCATCCGTTCAAGTGATCTGCGGGTTGCAGGGTGTAGCGTTCTCCTCTCGATTAACGATCGAAGCAAATATATCCAGAAGACCGCAACTCGATCCCGGTCTTTAGGAAGCGAAATAATTTTCTGTTGTCGCCAATGAAAAATCTGATTTACTGATACTCCGCTGCTTTGGCTTTGAGGGGGATATTGCCGATGGTGGGGACCCGCAGGGATATTTTGCTTGGTGGTTTGGCGTTACTTGGCGCCGCTGCAGTTTGGAAACCGGCATTCGCCGCAGCCTCGTCCTATTTTGACGGCACCCTCGTCGACAATGGCGTGACGTTCCGAAAGACCAACCTCGCCAAGATCGACAGGAAGTGGCACCGCCAGGTCGTCAAATATTTCAGCAGCGAGCCGATCGGCACCGTCGTCGTCGATACCAGGCACCATTTTCTCTACGTGATCATGGAGAACAAGACCGCCATCCGCTATGGGGTCGGCGTCGGCCGCGAAGGCTTCAAATGGTTCGGTCGCGCCACGATCGACGCCAAATCGCTTTGGCCGCGCTGGACGCCGCCGCCGGAGATGCGCAAGCGCCATCCTGAACTGCCCGAATTCGTCGCGGGCGGTACACCGAAGAATCCGCTGGGGCCTCGCGCCATGTATCTGCATCGTGACGGCGTCGATACCGGTTATCGCTTCCACGGCACGCTGGAGCCATGGAGCATCGGCAAGGACGCCTCCAGCGGCTGTATCCGCATGTTCAACGAAGATGCCATCGATCTTTACCAACGCTGCCCGATCGGCACCGCTGTACAGGTTCTGCCGCATATTGCCGACCAGGCCGAAAGCACCACGCAGGTCAGCCAAACAACCCCGGTCGAATAAGGAATATCACCTGATGTCAGCTACGACCGGATATACGAGCCGCGTTCTCGCCGCGGCCATGCTCCTGGCGCTTGCCGCCTGCTCCACCACCGAGATCGCCTCCCTGGAAGAACCGACTGCGGCGCCGATGACCGGCCAGACCAATGATCCGGCGCCGGGATTCGAAAACGTCGCGGCCGGCAGCGAAGAGGATTTCATCCTCAATGTCGGCCGGCGGATCTATTTCAAGCAGGATTCCGCCGCCCTCGATTCCGTCGCCATGGCAACGCTGGATAACCAGGCCGCCTGGCTCACCAGAAACCCGACCTGGCTGCTCAAGCTGCAGGGATTTGCCGACGATTCCGGTTCTGCCTCCCAGATGGAAACGCTGTCGCAGAAGCGCGCCGATGCGGCGATGGCCTATCTCGCCTCGAAGGGCGTCGACCCGAAGCGCATGTGGGCCAAGGGCTATGGCAACGATAGAGAAGTTCGCGACTGCACGGACCGCTCCTGCAAGGTGCAGAATCGGCGTGTCGTCACCAACCTGCGTGCCCAGCCGGACGCGGCCTGATCGCAGATTGGGCCAATCGACGCTTGCGCAGACGCGCCAGCCGTATCCCGGGCCTCTATTCTAGGAGGGCGGCAACTCGTAGCTGGATGGTGACGGCAGATCGAGCACGAACCTGATATCCGCAGCGTTCGCCGCCGCGACCAGCTGGTAATTGCCGGCTTCGGCACGGAAAGCGCCGGCTTCGACGTCGAAATAAGCGAGATCGCGCGGCCGGATTTGCATTATCGCCGTGCCGGTCTCGCCGGGCTGCAGCGATAATTTGGCGAAGGCGCGCAACTCCTTGTCCGGCCGCGCCACTTTGGTCTTCGGCGAACGCACATAGAGCTGCACCAGTTCGGAGCCGGCCCGGTCGCCGATATTGGTCAGGTCGACGCTGACGGTGACGCCGTCGGAAGCCATTTCGCCGGCCGACAGCCGCGGCTCGCTCCAGCGGAAGCGGGTATAGCCGAGGCCGAAGCCGAAGGGGAAGAGCGGCTCGACGGCGTGTGTATCGTGATGACGATAGCCGACGAAGACGCCCTCGGCGTAGCGC
Organism: Rhizobium croatiense; assembly: GCF_019793465.1. Classification (GTDB taxonomy): domain Bacteria; phylum Pseudomonadota; class Alphaproteobacteria; order Rhizobiales; family Rhizobiaceae; genus Rhizobium; species Rhizobium croatiense. The sequence goes on from NZ_JAILYJ010000001.1 coordinate 345,077, forward strand.
ACATGCCCATCCTTGCCGGGATAGACGGCGGAATCGCCCGTCATGGCGGAATTGTCGGCAAGCGTCTTCGGGAAGGTCTGCGGCAGGCGCCCACTCGGCTCGACATCGCCGAACAGGACATCGGCGACGGCATTGCCGAGTTCCTGCCCCGGATACCAGATCTGCAGCACGGCGCTAACCTTGCCGAGCCAGGGCATTTCCACCGGACCGCCGGTCTGCAGCACGACCACCGTGTTGGTGTTGGCGGCCGCAACCCGCTCGATCAGTTCCTCCTGTAGGCCGGGCAGCCGCATGTCGGGCAAGTCCAGTCCCTCAGTATCCCATTCGCCGTCGCGGCCGACAAAGAGAAGCGCCACGTCGGCATTGCGCGCCGTCTCGACGGCCGACTCGATATCGGCCTCGCCGAGCGGCTTTTCGACGCCGAAGCGCACAGCGATGAGGTTGATCCCCTCCTCGGTCGCGGTGGACGGCTCATATTCGACGGTGATCTTGTATGACCGTCCGGCATCGAGGGACACCGCCCCGCGCTGTTCGTCATTGGCGGTGCCGAAATAATTCTCGCCGCGTGTCCAGCCGTCACGGCCATCGACCGTCAGTCGGCCATCGACGAAGAGCCGCGCCAGTCCGGCGTTGGTCATGCCGAATACGTAATCGCCGCTCTCCTGCGGCACGAACTGCATCGTCATGCGGGCCGAAAAATCGGCAGGGTCGAGATCGCCCGACGGCAGCTCGAACCAGAAGAATTCGCCCTTGTCGACCGTTTCGACATGCAGCGGCTCGCCCTTGCAGCCGCGGTCCTTGAAATACTCGACCGCGATCTTGCCCTTGAACACGTCGATCAGACGGTTGTGGCGGCAGCCGACCGCATGGCTGATGCTGTTGGCGTTGGAGAGGGCGGCGCGGATGCCTTCGAGCGGGCTCACCGTATAATGCGCGGCGATCTGCGCGCTGCCGCCGCCCATGACGCGCGCGCTTGCGGCATTGGGGCCGATGACGGCGATGCGATCGAGGGAGGTTTTGGCAAGCGGCAGGATGCCGTCATTCCTGAGGAGCACAGCGCCTTCCGCGCCGAGACGCCGGATCAGCGCCCTGTCTTCCGGCAGGTCGACCGCTCGCTCGCTCAGATCGGGTTTCTTCTCGAACGCACCGACCCGCTCGAGGAGAAGCAGCATGCGCCGCGCCGCAGCCCGTACCGTCGCGGCCTCGACCTTGCCCTCGCGCACGGCCGCGACCAGTTTGTCGCCGCGATCGCGCGCCGGACCCGGCATTTCGAGATCCAGGCCGGCATTGATCGTCTCGGCCGTCGAATGCGAACCGAACCAGTCGGACATGACGATGCCGTCGAACCCCCACTCCTCGCGCAACAGCTTGGTCAGCAGCCAGTGATTCTCGCTCGTATAGGTGCCGTTCAGGCGGTTATAGGAGGACATGACGGCCATGACGCCGGCGCGACGCACAGCCTGTTCGAAGGGCGGCAGGTAGATTTCGCGCAGTGTCCGCTCGTCGATATCGGAAGACATGGTCTGCCGCTCGATCTCGGATTCATTGCCGGCGAAATGCTTGATCGTCGCCGCGACGCCCTCACCCTGCACGCCCTCGATATAGGCAACGGCCAGTTCGGCGGTCAGCATCGGGTCTTCGGAATAACATTCGAAATTGCGTCCGTTGAGGCCGGAGCGATGGATGTTCACCGTGGGCGCCAGCAGCACTGCGGCACCCTTGCTCTTTGCCTGGCGCGCAAGGGCTGCGCCCATCTGATGGATAAGTTCGGGATTCCAGCTGGCGCCGAGCGCGATGGCGACGGGAAAGCAGGTCGCCTTGACGCCGGCGACCAGCGAGCCGGCGCCGCGCGCGCCGTTCGGTCCATCCGTCACCTTGATCTTCGGCACGCCGAGACGGTCGACCGGGACCGTCGTCCAGAAATCGGCGCCGGACAGAAGGGAGACCTGCTCTTCGAGCGTCATCTGGTCGAGAATGGAATCAATCATGCAAACCTCCCTGCTACGACTCCGGATATTTCAAGACGGCGATCCGGGCGCTTTGATCCTTAAACCTACCGATTACTCGGTATTTTTAAGATGTCAACTGCCACTGTCTGATGTATGGATAGAGCTTGCAAGCTGCAGCTTTGCCGATTGGCGCGTCGCCGTTAAAAGGAGGCAAACGGAAAGAGACGATGACAGAACAAGGGACCGGCGCGAGGGAAAAGCAGCGGCGCAAATCCAGCAAGGGGGAGGCGCGCCGAGCGGAAATCCTCGCGGCGGCGATGCGCCGCTTCGCCGAAGACGGCTATCAGAATGCCGCCATTGGCGATATCGCCCAAGATGTCGGCCTGTCGCTGCCCGGCCTGTTGCACCATTTCCCGACCAAGGTCGATCTCCTGCTTGCCATTCTGGACAAGCGCGATTTGGAAAGCGCAGATTTCATCGACCACTATCGTTTGGACCTTCGGGGCCTGCTTAAAGGCATGGTCTCGGTCTTCCGTCGCAACGCCGAAATGCTCGAGGTCACCAGGGCTTTCGCCATCCTCAATGCCGAAAGCCTGATGAAGGACCACCCCGCCAAGGCCTGGTTTCTCGATCGCGCCACGCAGATGCAGAAGCATATCGCCGCGACCTTCGAACGCGCCGCCGCCAATGGCTCGTTCGCCAAGAACATCGATAGCAAGGCGATGGCGGCCGAACTGATCGCCGTAATGGACGGCTTGCAGATGCTCTGGCTGCGCGACCCCGATCGCTTCGATATGGTCGGCGGGCTCGAAGCCTATGTCAGCCGCCTGCAGACGAGCCTCGTTCTGGATGGCTGAACGAGGATGGGGTGCAGATCGGAGGGCCTGGCATTGTCGCCTACTGCCGGCCGTTGCCTGCCTCCCGCGATCATGCGGCCTCTGGCGGTTACTCATTCCTTGCCGGCGGCAGCGACTTCAAGCAACGGACTATCCTACCCGACATTGCGCGGTGGCGGCTGAGGGACTTGGTAAGGCGGCGACATGCCTTTGGAGCGTTCTCGAATATAGCGAGCACAGAGATCTTTCAGACCTCGGTATGATCCAATTCCGAGAAAGCTGCTCAGCCGTATTACTGTCGTTTGCGAGACGGCGCATTTTTTTGCGACTGAGGCAGCACTTTCGAAGGCTATCATCTCCGGATGCTCAAGCATCCGCCTGGCAACCTGTTCCATCTGGTGAGGGAAAAAGATCCTTCTTTCGGCAATGCACTGTTTTAATTCCTGGAAGGTTTGAGGACGTTGATCTTTCATAGAACGCATGGCTGACATTGGCGCCTCCGTGGCGGATGCATTTCGCGCAGGACAAGTCGACTCTGCATTCGTGGAGTCGGCGATGCAGGGGAGCCACGAGGACCGAACTGCATCGCCTTGACGTCAATCGACGGCAACTGGCCTGCCTGTCTGCCAGCTCACTGTGGCGGCCTCCGCCAGTTTTTGAGCCTGAAGCCCATCCAATCCACCTGGCCTCGGCGATGGGTTGCCGCTGTCGATCGCTTCGATGAAGGCATTGATCTCGTTGGCATAAGCCTGCGCGTAGCGTTCGAGAAAGAAATGTTGAACGGGATCGCCGCTGACGCCGTTCGCATTGGAAAGCTCGACGCTCGTCGCGGCGATATTTTTCGCTGCAAGCATACCGGCAGCCCCATGGACTTCGATGCGCTGGTCGTATCCATAAGTCGCCCGGCGCGAATTGGTGATGACAGCAATGCGGCCCGAAGCCGTCTGCATCTGGACGGCGGCGGTATCCACATCGCCCTCGGCCCCGATCGCCTTGTCGACGAGCGAGGATCCGAGTGCGTTCACGACCACGAATTCCTCGCCCACGAGGAAGCGGGCCATATCGAAGTCGTGGATCATCATGTCGCGGAACAGGCCACCGGAGGATTTGACGTAGTCGGCCGGAGGCGGCGCTGGATCCCGGCTGGTGATCGTCACGATCTCGATCGCGCCGATATCGCCGCGGCGCAGGCGGGCCTCCAAACTTGCGAAGTTCGGGTCAAATCGGCGATTGAAGCCGATCATCAAAGTCGACCTGTTGTTCTCGACAATCTCGAGGCAGGCATTGATGCGGTCGACCGACAGGGATACCGGCTTTTCGCAGAGAATGGCCTTGCCGGCGCGCGCTGCCGCCTCGATGAGATCGGCGTGGCTCGGGGTCGGCGTCGCGATGAGGATCGCATCGACGTTCGAGGAGTTGATGACATCCTCCGCCTCGGCAACCTCGGCGCCCGTCCGTGCGGCAAGCTCTTCTGCTGATGCCTTGAAGGCATCCGCGACATAGGCAAGCTTCGCATTGGGGTTGGCCGCGATCGTTGTTGCATGCACCTTGCCTATCCGGCCGGCGCCGATCACTCCAAATCTGATCATTGATGTCTCTCCATGATATGTAAGTCTTGACTATCGAAACATTCAAACGGTGAACGCGTCGCGGAAGCGGGCAAGCGCCGTCTCGTCGTCTCCGGACGCCCACGCCTCCATGCCAATCGTGCCGCGATAGCCCATGTCTTTGAGCGCGCGGGCAATTGCCTTGTAGTTGATCTCGCCGGTGCCCGGTTCCATGCGACCGGGCACATCCGCCACCTGGATTTCGCCGATATAGGGCAGCGCGCGCCGGCATAGCTCGATCAGGTTTCCTTCGCCGATCTGGGCATGATAGAGGTCCAGATTGAGCTTCAACGCCGGCCGGTTGACGGACGAGACGAGCGCGAGCGTATCCTCGGCCTTGGCAAACGGCGTCCCGGGGTGATCGACTGCCTGATTGAGGTTTTCGAGCACGAAGGTCACACCCTCCTGCTCCCCGAGCTCGGCGATGCGCTTCAGCGTATCGCATGCCTTGAGCCACATGGAACTCGTCACCTGGTCAGCCTTGACGACCGGCAGCCCGTTGCCGTCGAGACCGGTGCCATGCAGGTTGAGACGTGGGCAATTCAGCTCCCGGGCGACGGGGATCGATAACTTCGCAGTTCGCAGCAATTCTTCTGCGCCATCGTCGTCGGCGAGCGTACCGGTCACATAGCCAGTCATCGACGAGAAGACCGCCCCGGATCTCGCAAGGGCAGCGATGTCATGTTTCGTCCAGTCCCAGATCTCGGCCTGGAAGCCGAGTTCGGTGATCCGCTTCAGCCTGTCGACAACAGGAAGCGACTTGAAAACCATCTCGGCGCAGACCGCGAGCGTGAAGGGGGATGAGATATTCGACGAACCGTCGTTCATGACCGTTTCCATGTTTGATGACTGAAAAAGCGGGCAGCCTTTGAAAGCCAATGGGCGCCGCCTCCGGGTAAAGCCAGGGCGCTAGATGGTACCGCCGAGCTCTTCGGACAGTTGCTGCAGTTCCTTGCCGCCGGCCATGAGGTTCTGAAGCTCGTCCATCGCGATATCCGCCTTGGCAAAAGTGCCGAGCGTCTGGCCGCGATTGAGGATGGTGAAGCGGTCCGCCACGGCATAGGCATGCCGAACGTTATGGGTGATGAAAATCACGCCCAGTCCGTTCTGTCGGACCTGGTGGATGTATTTCAGCACCATCGAGGTTTGTGCCACGCCGAGCGCCGATGTGGGCTCGTCGAGAATAAGGATCTTTGCGCCGAAATAGACCGCGCGCGCAATCGCAACGCATTGGCGTTCGCCACCAGACAAGGTGCCCACCGCCTGATTGGGATCGCGGATATCGATGCCGATTTTGCGCATCTCTTCACGCGTGACATCGTTGCAGTGCGCGAGGTCGAAGTGACGGAATGGGAAGATGCCTTTGCGAGGCTCCCGCCCCATGAAGAAATTTCGGGTGATCGACATCAGCGGAATCATGGCGAGATCCTGATAGACCGTCGCAATCCCTGCATCGAGGGCGTCGCGCGGGCTGCGGAAATTGACCGGCTTGCCTTCGACCAGAAACGCACCTCCGCTTGGCCGGACGACACCGGACAGCGTCTTGATCAAGGTGGATTTGCCCGCGCCATTGTCTCCGAGGAGACAAAGTACCTCTCCGGCCGACACTTGCATCGACACGCCGTTGAGAGCGATCACGGAGCCGTAGTGCTTGACGATATCGGTTACTTCGATGATCGGTGTTCGGTTGTTGACGTCTGGCATGATCAGCGCTCCCCGGTAACCTTGCGGCGGATGAAATTGTTGAAGAGAACAGCCAGCAGCAGCATCGAGCCGAGGAAGACCTGAAACCAGTCGGAGTCGAACTTGGTATAGGTCAAGCCGATGGAAACCGAGCCGAAGATGATGGCTCCGAAGAAGGCGCCGATCGCCGAACCATAGCCGCCGGTGAGCAGGCACCCGCCAATGACGGCGGCGATGATTGCCTCGAACTCTTTCTGAAAACCGCGTCGGGCGTCGGTTGAGCCGGCGTCAAGCACGGTGATGATGGCGACCAGCGCGGCAGCACACGCCGTCAACGCGAACAGGCCGGTTTTCACCCTATGGACCGGGACACCTGAATTTCTTGCTGCATTCGGATCGCCGCCGGCTGCGAAGATCCAGTTGCCCATGCGGGTGCGCAGCAGGACCCATGTTGCAGCCAGGGCAAGCACGACGAACCACAGGACCGACACGGGGATGCCCGTGACCTTCGGCAGGCCGTTCGGGAACTTGCCGATCAGGTCGTGATCTGCGAGCCAGACGAATACGCCCTTCAGCGCATCGCCGGAAAAGAGCCCGAGCAGCGGACTGTCCTTCACATGGTCGCCGATGCCGCGAAGCTGCGTGGAGCCGCCGGTGGCCCATTTCAGACCAACGAGGGTCAAGCCGCGCAGTATGAAGAGAAATGCCAGGGTCACGATGAACGACGGCAGCCTGGTGTGAATGACGATCTGCCCATTGATCGCGCCCATGAACGCCGCAAACAGCATTGTCATGACGATGGCAACCGAAAGCGGTTGACCAAAATTGGTCAGGATGACGCCGAAGATCAGTCCTGCGAAAGCCACCATCGAGCCGATCGAGAGATCAAACTCTCCGCCGATCATGAGCAGTGCCGCCGCAATGGCGAGGATTCCCAATTGCGATGCCGGCGCCATGATGGTCATCAGGCCCGAAAGAGAAAACATCGTCGAATCTGCAGTGAGAAAGAAAAAGACGATGACGAGAACAAGGCCCGCCACGGCGCCCAATTCGGGCCGCCGCATCATATGTGTTAAAAAACTTACTTGTTTGACGCGCTCATCGACCGTCGGCGCAGCCGCCGTGTTCTGCTCAAGCGAAGCCATAACTCCTCCCGTGGAATCTTTATTTTGAGGTAGCGGCGGCGCTGCTCGGCAGCGCTCTGTCAACGAACCCCCTCCCCTTGAGGGGGAGGAGATTCTGAGAGAATGCCTTCCGTCAGTTCTGGTCAGCGAATGCCCTTGGCGGAAAGATCGACCACCTGGGCGGCCTTTTCCTTGGTGATAAGATTGGGGCCGGATGGCACATTGCCTCCAGGGATCAGCCCGTATTTGGCGTAGTTGGCCAGAAACACGACGGGCAGATAGCCCTGCAGGAACTGCTGCTGATCGATCGCGAAGGCTGCCTTGCCGTCGGCCACTGCCTTCAGGAAATCTGCCGAAAGGTCGAAGGTCGCCACGTTGACCTTGCCGGTCATTCCGACATCCTCGACAGCCGCGAGAGACGGCTCGCCGGCGGTGCCGGCGCCGAGCGCCATGACGGTATCGACAGCGGCATTGGAACTCAGCGCCGCTTTGACCTTTGCCCGGACGTCGGCCGGATCGTTGCTGACGGGCAGAACCGTAACTTTGCCGCCAAAACCGTCTGCGAAGCCCTTGCAGCGCAGATCGAGCGCGACATTGCCGACCTCCTGATTCACGCACAAGCCTTCCTTGCCGCCCAACTCATGCAGCTTTGCACCGGCGGCCTTGCCCGCGGTGTATTCGTCCTGGCCGACATGCAGAAGCGCCCCCAATTCCTTCGAAACGTCGGATCCGGAGTTGATCGAAATAACCGGAATGCCGGCGGCCACGGCCTTCTTGATGGACGGGCCGAGCGCCGAGGCATCCGGAATGGAGACGATCAGCCCGTCAGGCTTCTGATTGATGGCCGCATCGATGAGCTGCCCCATTGATACCATGTCGAAGGTTTCCGGCGCCCGATAGTCGACGCCAACGCCGATATCCTTCGCCGCTGCATTGACCCCGTTCTTAACCACGGACCAGAACGGATCATTGGCCTGGCCATGGGTGACGGCAACAATGCGAATGTCCGCTGCGTTGACGATTGCTGAAGAGCACATGAACGCGACCGCGGCCCCCGCGAGAAGCGATTTCAAAGCAAATTTCATTTAACCCTCCCAAAAACAGTCCGCCTCATGCGAACGTGCGATTGCTACCGGTTGCAACTCCTTTGCTACCGGTAGCAAACTCAGACAAGTTACTTTATTGTCGGCAAAAATCAAGCATCCATTCCATTTTTATTTTTTTGTGGAATATTCATTCCAGTCGGCAGGAGATAGGCATGCGCAAAAGGGCGACAGCAAAAGAGGTGGCGGAAGCCGCCGGCGTATCGAAATGGACCGTTATCCGCGCGTTTACACCCGGTGCATCCATCACCGACGTCAGCCGGCAAAAAGTGCTTCAGGCCGCAGAGGCGCTGAACTATTCGCCGAACCTGCTTGCCCGCAGCCTCGCGACAAACATCACGCATCAAGTGGCGGTTTTCGTCGACGACTTCGCCAATCCGCACAAGCTTCCGGTCCTGGAAATGCTCACCGAGCGCTTGCAGGCGGAGGGACTACTGACGGTATTGATCAATATCAATCGGCATTTCGATCACGTTCACGCGCTGATCAATGCCGACCAACGGCAATTCGACGCCGTGATTCTGTTCGGTACGGCATTTCGCGAGGAAACTCTCGGCGATCGACGCCTCGGCCCAGGTTTTCCGCCGATGTTCGTTCTTGCAAGAGACAGCCAGATTCCCGGTGTCCCTGCAGTCGCCTGCGATGCTGAACTCGCCCTCAGCCAAATGGTCGATTACCTGTTCGACAAGGGGTATCGCCGTCCGGGTTTTATGACGGGAGCAAGAACCCTGTCGACGGCACTCGGCAGGCGCCATCACTACGCGAATTTCTGGCGACGGAAGGGCGTGGGGAGCGTGGTAGAGCTGAACGCAGACCGGTACAGTGCCGATGCGGGCGCCGAGGCGGTGCGAGCCTATCTAAGCGCGACCCCCTCCTCCTCACGGGTCGATGTATTGATGTGTGAAAATGACATTCTGGCGTTAGGAGCCATGGCCACGGCCCGCAGTGAATTTGGTTGCCGCGTTCCGCAAGACCTTGCGGTGGTCGGCTTCGACAATATCGAGCTCGGCGCGGCGCCCGCCTATGGCCTGACGACTTACGAGCAGCCCACTTATGAAATGATCAACACGATCGTAGAGATGATTATCGGAGCCCGCGCCGTCGAAACAGTCACCTTGCCAGGGCATCTCGTTCCCAGACTATCCGCCTGATTGGCGGTTGACGGGAGCCGCGCCAGATACGACTTATCGGAGCATGGACGGCCCGAAGCTCCGGTATTGTCGCGCCTGGAAGCCTTTGGCGGCTGGCTACCGGCGGGGCCTTGGCTTGGAGGGCTGACTGGAACAATCTTCCAAGCGTGCCAACCATTCGATGATGTGGCTTACGGCTTCGCGATACCTTTGCCCGACGAGCAAACCGGTATGCGTCGTCCCCCGAAGACCCAGATATTCGCTGCCAATAAGCCGTGCCGTCGCCCGGCCCCGACGATCGTCGTCTTCATTGTTGACCGCTGCTATGACCAGGCCGGGGCAAGTGATCTTGCCGCTTTCGATGGAAATTCCCCTCGCTCCGAAATGAAAGGAAAATGCAGCGAATGCCTTGCCGGATTCCATGGACAAGTATTTCCGCTGGAACGCGATATCTTCGAGCGTTTCATCGGCGCTGCATTGCTCGTCGCGCGCGGCCGCCGGCACGACAAGGCCAGGCATTCGTGGCGCAAGCTCCTGATAGGGCACCTCGTCATGCACCTGCCTGGAAATGCTGGAATCGATCAACACCAGCCCGGCAATCTCCACGCTTTCCGCCAGTTTCTGGCTGAGGATTCCTCCCATGCTGAAGCCGATTACAACAGGCGGGACCGCGCATTCTTCAACGATTTCGGAAATGGCCTGCCGGATGTCGTCCAGATAGTCCTCGAAGGTGACTTTGGTAAAATCGACCGATCGGCTTTTGTAGTGGCCGCGCAGGTTGATACAGTAGGCGTTCCATCCGGCTGACATGAAGTGAGGAACGTACTTGCTCCACATCCAACTGCCGGTGAAGGCGCCGTGGACGAAGAGCAAAGGCGGCCGAGCGGGCCGCTCCGAACCGGAGCTTCCACGAAATATTTCCAGAAACAAGTCGATTTCCCCGATGTATCTCGCCGTGTGCTCCGGTCGTTCTTTTGCGTAGTCCCGCATGCCGTTAACTCCTTTCGATAAGGCCAGACGTCACTCACGGACAAAGGATATTTCCTACGCAATATTGATCAACGGCGGCTCATGGAATTAGATACCGGACAAAATATCTCCAATCAGGTGTTGCCATGGATGGTCTCGCGGGCCTTTTCGCTCTTGTCTACGCTGCCGAACAGCAGAGTTATGTCGGAGCCGCGCGCATCGCCGGAATTTCACCATCGGCGATCGGAAAATCGATCGCGCGCCTCGAAGGCCGCTTGGGGGTGCGGCTCTTCAACCGCACGACGCGCAGCCTCAGCCTAACCGAGGAAGGGGCGGTCCTCTACGAGCGCTACAAGCGCATCATCGACGATATGCAAGACGCAGAGGCAGGTACCCTGCGAAGCCGGCAGCGGCCGAGAGGACGCCTCCGGGTCAGCGTCCCGCAAATCGTCGGACATCACCTGCTGATGCCGATCCTGCCGATGTTCGCCGCGCAATTTCCGGAGATCGAACTGGACGTCGATTTCGAAGACAGGGTCGTAGACCTGGTCGCCGAGGGCCTGGATGTCGTCGTGCGCAGCGGCGAACTTGCCGATGCCCGATTGATCGCCCGCCATCTCGGCGAGCAGCATTTCGTCGTTTGCGGAAGTGCCGATTATCTCGATCGTCGCGGACGGCCACAGACGCCGAACGACCTCTCAGGGCACGCCTGCATTCACTTCAAATATCCATCCAGCGGCCGCATCGCGCCATGGTCATTCCATCAGCCATACGACCGGCTGCTTTTGCCGAAAACCCTGACGTTCAACAATACGGATGCCGGGCTGCGGGCGGCACAGGACGGCCTCGGGCTCGCGCATCTGCCCGTCTATGTCGCGCAGCCTCATCTCCGAGCGGGTAACTTGGTTCCCGTCCTCACCGCCTTCATGGTGCCTTTCGGCTCGCTCTCGCTGGTCTGGCCATCCAACCGCCAGCTCTCACCCAAAGTCCGCGCTTTCGTGGATTTCGTCGTCGAGAATTTTGCCGCCCGGCCCGAGGCTCTTTGCCCGGCAGCAAACTGGTCACTGTGATCCGGATTTCCTCCGCTACTCCGCGCCGAATTTCTTCGGCGCAAAGAGGACCGGTTTCAAGAACCGGCCGCACGCGCTTCTATCAAAACTCCCTACATGAAGCAGCCGCGGCCGTCGCCGTCGCCGCGCGGCCGCCAAAGGCGCCGGTGAGCTTCTGGCCGAGGGTGCGCGCCGGAGAGGCGACCGGTCTGCTTTGCGGGGTGACGGCGCGTGGCGCCATCTGCGCGGCATCCAGCTTGAAACGGGCGATCAGCCGGGCGAGGTTGGCGGCCTCTTCCGCCAGCCGGTTGGCCGCGGCAGTCGATTCCTCGACCATGGCGGCGTTCTGCTGCGTCACCTGATCCATCTGATTGACGGCGGTCGAGACTTCGGAGAGACCGGTCGACTGCTCGCGCGCGGCGGTTGCGATCGAGCGGACATGCTCGTCGATCTTGACCACATGATCCTGGATATGGCCCAGCGCCTCGCCCGTCGCCGTCACCAGTTTCACCCCGGAATGGACCTCATCGCTGGAGCGGTTGATCAGCACCTTGATGTCCTTGATGTCCTTGGCGGCATTGGCCGAACGCTGCGCCAATTCACGCACCTCCTGCGCCACGACGGCAAAGCCCTTGCCGGCCTCGCCGGCACGCGCCGCTTCGACGCCGGCATTCAGCGCCAGAAGATTGGTCTGGAAGGCGATCTCGTCGATAACGCTGATGATCTTGCTGATTTCGCCCGAGGCCCGCTCGATCCGGCCCATCGCCGAAACGGCCTGGCTGACGACGTCGCTCGACTGGGCGGTGCCTCTCTTCGCCTCGTCGACCATGTGGCTGGCTTCCAATGCACGCTTTGTGGAGTGCTTCACCGCGACGGTGATCTCCTCCAAAGCAGAGGAGGTTTCCTCCAGCGACGCCGCCTGCTGCTCGGTGCGCTGCGACAGGTCTCCGGAAGCGGTCCGCATCTCGCCGGCGCCGCCGTTGATGATGTCGACGGCCGCCCGCACTTCGCCAAGAACGGAGCGCAGGTTGCTCATCGTTGTGTTGACGTTGTTCTGCAGCCCCGCAAAAGAACCCTGGAGCTCGCCGCGCATATTCTCGGTCAGGTCGCCATTTGCGAGCGCCGAAACGACCCGGCCGGTTTCCGCAACGCCACGGTCGACCGAGGCGACGAGCTGATTGAGGCCGATGACGATGCGATTGAGATCGGGATAGCCGAACTCTTCAGGCGCGCGCTGGGTGAAGTCGCCTGCTGCCGCCGCCGTGATGACCGCGTCGACGCTCTTCTGCATTTCGATGACCTTGGCCCGCTTGTTCGCGCCGGCCGCATCGAGTTCGCGCACCTTGGCGCCGTTCTGTTTGAAGACTTCGACGGCACGGGCCATCTGCCCGATTTCATCGCCTCGGTCGGCGAAGGGAATGTCGGCGTCGAGATTGCCGCCGGCGAGATCGTTCATGCTCGCGGTGATGTGGCCGATCGGCCTTGCGATCACCCGGGCGCCGAAGACAGCAGCACCGATCAGCGTGGCGATGGTCAAAAGGCCGATGCCGAGATTGAGAAAGAGAACCAGAACAGCGGCAGCATCCGCCTCTTCCCCAGCCTTTGTCGCCATCGCCTTTGCCGAATCCACTCCTTCGTCGATCAGCTTGGCCGCCTCATCCGAAAGCGCCGTCAGCCTTGCCTGAGCGTCCCTCTCCTTTGCGTCGAGGGACGTGTCACCAGATTTGAGGGCGAGCTTTGCCTTGGCGATGTCGACCATTTCGCCGGTGGCGTTGAAAAGGCTCTCGGCCAGCGTTTTGAGCTTCACGATCCGGTCCCTGTTGACCTGCAGTCGCAGTCCGCCCATGGCATCGTCGAGGTATTTGACCACCGAGTGGTGGCGGGCCGCAAGATAGTCGGCGGCCTTGGCAATCTCGTCGGCGGAGGCGGCGAGACGCAGATCGCGCACCCCGATCTGCATGCCGCGCCATGACGCCTTGGCATCGACCAGATCACGGGAAACGACCAGCTGGCCCTCCTGATATTTCGCGCTTTCGTATACATGCTGGCCGCCCTGCCAGACGGTAAGAAGCATGACCGCCACCAGGAAAATGCCGATGGCGGAAAGCGTGGCCAGTTTGGTGCTGATGCGCGAAAAGATGCTTGCGGGCATGTATCGGTTCCTGCTGAGCGCAGCAGGAGTCCTCATATCCCCTGCCCGCCACGGAATGGGTGATCGACTTCATTCGACCGCCATTTATGCGCCCGGCTTTTGAGAGCACCTTCGCTTTCGAAGCGCTGCCCTTTGCCTTGGCCTGGGTCCACTAACAGTCGATGAACATATAATAAAAAGTTCCACCTTCGCCGCGCCGGGAACTTGATGCGCGATCGGGATATCAAGCGCCGGAAACGGATAGGCCCGAGAACCAGCCCGATGGAACGGGCTGGTTCGCGTGACGGCGCGGATCGGAAGCGGTGAACGCCAGCATGCCGAAAAGTGTGAGCGGTTTTCGGACGACATCATGCTCTAACTCTTTAATTTAGAACCGGATTCAGATTTTAGGTCGACCGGACCTAAAATCATCCTGATCTAGGCGTCATCTGGCCCTTTGCAGCTTCCAGGTCCTGATCTCAAACGGCATGATCTCGGCAGGTCCTTTCCGCTCCATCGGCTCTTCGAGAATGTTGAGCGGCTGCGAGGCGGACCATCCGGACGGCAGCGCAAGGGAGAGGCGGCCGCGCCGGCCGGCAGGTTCATAGAGGCGCAGGATCAGGCCATCACCCTCCTCCGCCGGCTTCAGGCCAGAGAAGGCGACGGGGGTGCCGGCGACGGTGAGCGGTGCGAAAGTGCCGGCGGACAGGTCTTGAGCTTCCGAGGTGACGAGCGGCTGGTTGAGATCGATTGCCTCGTCGAGAACGCCGCCCTCATGCCAGGCGCCGTCATGCGGCATCAGCGCATAGGTGAAGCTCTGCTCGCCTTCGTCGGCCAGCGGATCCGGATAGATCGGCCCGCGCACCAGGCTCATGCCGATCACATTGCCGCGGGCGCTATGACCGTATTTGGCATTGTTGAGCAGTGCCACGCCGAAGCCCGGCTCGCTGATGTCGACGAAACGATGGGCGACGGCCTCGAACATTGCCTGTTCCCAGGAGGTGTTGGTGTGTGTCGCCCGCTCGACGATGCCGAAGGCGCATTCGAACGTTGCTTTGCGGGCCTTTACATCGACCGGGTTGAGGGTGCGCAGCAGGGTGCGGCGGTCATGCCAGTCGATCGTCGTTTCAATGTCGAGCCGCTTGGCATTGGCGCTGAGCACATAGGTCTGGGTGACGCTCGAATTCCGGTAGCGATGAACGACACGGATCGCCGCGCGGTGCGGGCCGCTTTCGACGAGCGAGATGCTTTCGGGCGCATCGAGACGGACGGCCTTTTCGGCGTAATCGGCATCGATATCCCAGGCGTCCCAATTGCGCGGCTTGTCGGCCGGATAGACCCAGAGCTGGTTTGCCGAGCCGTCGACCGCTTCGCGGCCGCTCGCCTTATGAACGAGGCTCGCAACCGCGCCGTCCCTGCCGATGACGACCGCGAGATGATCGTTTTCGAGGCGATCGGAACCTGCCTTCAGCCCGCCCGCCGGCTTCAGCGCTTGCCGGTCGAAGACCGCAACGGACAGGGGGGCGACGATATCGGCGGCCGCGACGACGGTGCCGTCGGCAAGCGTGGCGCTCAGCGGCCGCGGCGCAAGCGACGGATTGACGACGACAAGCGCATCGCCGACGCTACCTTTCGGCAGACGGGCCGACAGTGCCTGCAAGGCCTTGGCCTGTTCGGCCTTGGCATGGTCGATGACACCGCCGAGCTCCTGCTCGGCATCCTGATAGACCTCGCGGATGCTAGAGCCCGGCAGAATGTCGTGGAACTCGTTCTTCAGCACCACCCGCCAATCCGCTTCGAGGCTTTTGGGCCTGTCGGCGCCCAGCAAATGCGCGAGCGACGCCAGGGTCTCGGCGGTGATCAGCGCGCGTTCGGCGTGGCGGTGCTTGCGCTTGACGCCGCTTTGCGACGTCAGCGTGGCGCGGTGCAGTTCGAGATAGATTTCGCCGTCCCAGACGGGAAGATTCTTTTCCCGCGCCGTGCCGTGCGCCTGCTCGTAGAAGCCCTTGACCGTGCCCCAGCGCGCCTGCGGAATGGCGGGGAAATCGCGCAACTGCACTTCGCGCTCCACCATTTCGGGCGTGACGCCGCCACCGCCGTCGCCATAGCCGACGGCGAGAAGCGAGGCGTGATGCTGCACCTTACCGCGGAAGTTCTTCCAGGTCGGCAGATAGCAATCGGCCTGCACGAAGCCGTTATAGCCCTGCATCGGATTGTCGAAGGTGTGGGTCAGCACCTGGCTGCCGTCGAGTCCCTTCCACCAGAAGAGATCGGAGGGAATATGGTTGGTCTCGCTCCAATTGACCTTGATGGTGAAGAAGCTGTCCATGCCGCCCTGCCTCAGGATCTGCGGCAGCGCGCCTGAGAAACCGAAGCAATCCGGCAGCCAGCACACCGTGTGACGAAAGCCGAAAGTTTTTTCAAAATAGCGCTGGCCGTAAAGAACCTGGCGGACGAGGCTTTCGCCGGTCGGCATGTTGGTGTCGGGCTCCACCCACATGCCGCCGACGGTTTCCCATTTTCCGTCCGCGACCTTCTGCTTGATGCGCTCGAGAAGTTCCGGATCCTCCTCTTCCATCTGCGCGTAATAATGGGCGGTCGACTGGTTGAAGCGGAAATCGGCCGAGCGCTCCATCAGCGACAGCGCCGTGTTGAAAGTGCGCCGCATCTTCCGCCGCGTCTCGCGATAGGGCCAGAGCCAGGCGAGGTCGATATGGGCGTGGCCGGTCAGCAGCAATTCGCCATTCGGTGGATAGCGCTTCTGCAATTCCTTCAGCCGCGCCGTCAGGGCCTCGAAGGCGGACGCCGCCGAAGCACTCTGCTCGTCGGTGAGACCCGCCGGGTTCGCCTCAAGCTCCGGCAGTTCCCAGATCTTCTGCTGCATCACCGCATCGGCGGTGCGGGAGACGTAGGCCGCCGTATCCGACGGCCAGTCGAGGCTGCGCAAGGCGTGCTCGGCGGCGTCGACCAGATGCGGCACGACTTCATGATCACCAAGCACCTCGATCGCCTCGGAAACCTGCTTCAACAGAAGATGCAGGCGATGGGCCGGACCGTCGAGCCAGATGAAGCGGGCCTTGTTCAGTCTCGGTGCCCGGTTCGGTTCGCCGAAGGGAAAACGCGCGACGCTCTCCGTCACAATCGAAAAGCGGCGGCCCTTGACCGGAAACTCCTGATGATAGGGATCGAGCCCGAATGTCTCGCTCTGGCCATCCGGATAGCTCAGCGTGATCAGGCTCTCGCCGCCGAGATCGAGCTGCAGGCGGATATCCTCGAGCGGCCAGCCCGCCGGCGCCTCGGCGCTTGCGGCAAAATGCACGACGCCCTGGCGATGCGGCCAATCCTGCTGATGGCCGATCGGCTCGCCCTCGAAGGTCCAGCCGTCGATCGGGCTACTCTGCCGATCCCGCCAGTGCGCCAGCTCGGCGATGCGGACTTTGAGGCGATCGAGGCGTTGGGCAATGGTCAGAGGCATGGTCTATCCCTGTTGAAAAAATCGGCGGCGAACGATCCGGAGTCATGGCTTTGGGAGATGAAGATGATGCGACAGAGATCGCGATATACCGGCCCCTCCTCCCAGCGGGTCCTGCCGGGAGCTTAGATTAAGTAACTTTGATTTGCCGTCAAGTGCGAAAGGGATGTCGCTCGCCCGACAGGCAAATGTAACTTTGTCAGACAAGTGCGTCCGTCTCTAAATCCGCACGACGTCAGAGGCTCGATGGACATGTCAGTTCCCGCATTAGAGTGCGCACGGAGACAGGGTTGGCAGGCTCGGCGAACGACATCTGCAGGTAGGCGCGTGCGCGGGTTGTCCGCACGTCTATGAGAAACCGCCGGCCGCCGTCGCGTGGCCGCAAGCGTGAACCGTCCAGAAAGCGCAGCAGGCCCCACGGCCCGGGCGTGCTTTTTTTCTCAACCGCACTACCGCTATCGAAGGAGATTTCGAAGCCACGTGATGGCAGATCGCCCGGCCAGCTAAAGGTCACTGCCCCGCCTGATGTGGTAACCGGCGCGTTTGCGCCGCCGATCGAGATGGTAGCCGCACCACGTTGTGCAAGTGCCTCCAGCGAGACAGGGAGATGCGGCGAGGTTCCCTGACGAAAGAGCGCGTCGCCGATTGCGGAAGCTTTCTGAAAGAACGTTGCACTCTCGGGGGCATAACCAGAAACCCGGGCTCCCGGTTTCCAGCGCCACGGCGTCGTTGATATATCCATCAAAGGCGCCAGTTGCGTCCGGAAATAGGTCTCCACGAGACCCTTGGGCGCGAAAATGCGCGCGACTTCAGCCATATCCGCGTCCGACCCGTTAAAGAACGGATAGCGGCCTGCGACAGCAGCCTGGCAGGCCATAGCGATCTCGCCCCAAGCCCCTAGCGGCTTTGCTGTCGGGACCGGATCTTCGGTCTTTTCTACCGCCTTTGGAGATGCCGTCTGCGAGATCACGTCTTCGACCATTTGTACGACGAGGAGCGGGGCCTGCTGCAGGGCGACAACAGAGTTGGCACGCTCCTGCGCATCCATCAGCGACTTTTTGCCGATTTCGGAATTTCCGTCGAGAAGGGCAAGCGCGACATTCAGCGACACAAAGAGGCGCGAAATTTCCGACATGCGACCCTGCTCCACGAATTGGATGGCAGGTCCGAGTGTCGCGGCAATTCGAAGCTGGTTCGCATGGCTGCGGCTGCGGTCGGTGCCCCCCGCCTGACGCCATGCCTCACGGATCAGGGCCGAGAGCGGTGAGTTGGTGGCGCTTAGCACACCGCTGAAAATAACCGCGCTCGGTTGGTCGGTGAATGGCCGAACACGAAGATCGCCAAGATACTGAGACCACGTCTCCAGCGTCCGCTTCTGAAGGAGGTCCATAACTGCATCAGCACTTGTCTCGTCTCCGGCGTGTAAGAGGATTGTAGTTTCGGCTTTCGCCTTCTCGATCGCCTCTTTTGCAGCGCCAGAGCGCGCGTAAGACCATCCTGCCTCAGTGTAAAGACCGGGCACGGCCCGCTCGATGGGCAGTCCGGACCTGCGGATCAATATCTTGTCGAGACCAGGTGCTGCCTGCCCGAGAGACCAGGCAGGCAGGCCCGCAGTTTTCTCGGCCCGGGCGAGTTCCAGCATGGCGCGCTCGTTTGCCAAGCCCTCTGAAGCAAACTGTCTTGCTTGAGCAATTGCTTCGGGATCCGGCTCTTCAAGATCTGTTGGAGGTCCGGACATGGCAGCGACATGCATTGCCATGCCGGCAAGTTCGGGAAATGTCTGGGCTCGATCTTCGATCCAGCCCGCCAGGAACCGCGGTTGCCAGTCCGATGTGCTCTTCAAGATAGACCAGGCGCGTAAGGAATCGTAAAGTGCGGTCGCCTCCCCTTCCGTGGCGAGAGCAACACCAAGGGCTTCAGCAAGCGGGCCGCTGGCCAGCGCGTCGACGGCTTGGCCATAGCGCCGGCGTGC
The DNA here is from genome assembly GCF_019793465.1 of Rhizobium croatiense. GTDB lineage: Bacteria > Pseudomonadota > Alphaproteobacteria > Rhizobiales > Rhizobiaceae > Rhizobium > Rhizobium croatiense. The sequence goes on from NZ_JAILYJ010000001.1 coordinate 364,102, forward strand.
GGCCTCTGCTGGATCGAAAATCCCCAAATGATGAATGAGACCAAGGGGTGAACGCTGCGCATCCTGCTCAACAAGTCGAACTCCTGCAAGGAATGCATCAAGCTGGGCTGCGCGCGCCGCCGGTGTTACCGTGCGTCCGGCTTCTACGACACGTGCGACATCGGGCAGTTGCGACAAAAGCCGCTCACGAAACCGCCATTCCGCCCATCCTGCCCAAACCGCCAGAATTGCCAGGAAAAGTCCGATCACAAGAGCAGCAAGACCGCGATCCGCGAGGGTTTTATGCTGTGTGCCCGATAGAAGCGCCGCTTGGACAGCGTCGTTACAGTGGCCGAGGAAACGGGCGAGATCCCGGCTCGCAGGCCCTGCCTTCGCTGCCGCCCTCGCCCGTTCGGCGAGCCTGCTGGCCGCCATAACGCCCCCGATTGGAAGAGCAGCGGCCAGCGCGCGCTCCCATTTTCGGATTGACAATGCCGGATTGTTACGCGCTCGCGCATCAACCAAAGCAACGAGGGCATCGCGGGCATCCAGGAGCCATTCCTGGGGGACCTTCCGGCGCCGTGCTTCCGTCTCGAACGCGGCGACGAGGCTCCGTGCCATTGCCGCAAGCTCGCGTGGATCTGGATTCTTTTCGCTTTCGGCCCGTTTTGCAAGATCCAGCAGGGGCTGTGCCAGTGCGGCAAGCACATCTGCTTGGATAGGGGCTGGACCCGGCGGTTCGATATCCCCCTTCACAGCTTGCCCTCAGCCGCCCATTTTCGCAGCAGGGCCTCGCCGACCTCGAAATGCATAGAATCTTCGCGGCTATAGCCCGCACCCCAATACCAGCCAGCCTCATTGAAGAACTCCGCGAGCACCACGAGCCCGAATTGCGTGCTGTTATCGCCCATGTTGTCGAGGTTCTTCTTGAGCGTCAGGTCGACGGCTGCCCCCCACGCATGTGAGGACACCGACTTCGCCGACCCACGTACATACCTTGCACAGAGCGCGCCCGCGGTGCCGATTGCGGCATAGATGTCGGGCTCTTCTTTTTTTAGGCGCGCCATGATCTGCTGAAGCGAATCGAGCGCTGGCCTGATCATGGTCAGACGAATACCGCCGACGTCGCGGGTTTCGAGTGCATGCAGCAATTTGGGATTGGTGACCGGTGCACAGGTGGTTGAATAGGTGCTTCTCGGTTCGCCCAATATCTGTCGCAACACGGCCGGGGTCGGGCGTATGACATTCTCGTTGAAACGCTTCTTGGCCAGTTGCATCGGTTCAGTCAGATTTCCTTCTTCCTCACGCGGTGCCATACCGCCGAACTGGTCCGTGAAGAGGGGTGAAGGTGCTGTCTGTTGGATGGATTGCGGATTAATGGCAGGGGCTGTCTGAGCAGGCTCGGAAGGTGGAGCTTTTTCCAACTCCATCACCCTGCCGCTGACATCCGCCATCTGTCCTTTGAGGGTGTTCAATTCAGAGCGCAGCCCCCGAATTTCACTGTCCTGCTGGGCAAGTTGCTGTGTGAGCCGATCGATTTTGCCCGCATTCGGATCACGCTCCGTATCTTGCAAGAGGTTTCCGACAAACGCGAAGATGACGGCTGCGAGAATGATGCTCATGCCGATGACGATGGCCGCGATGGCATTCATTGGCCTCAAGATACCGCAGCTCCATCAATCTGGACGACAATCACTGAGACATTGTCCGGAGCACCGTTATCGAGTGCAGCGCCGATCAATCGCTGACAGGTCACCGCCGGCGTTGAACCGGCAGCCACAAGGGCAGCGATCTCGGCGTCCGCCACACAGTCGGTTAGCCCGTCAGAGCAAAGAATGAGGACATCACCCGGGCAAAACGAAACTTCCGTGGTTTCGACGATAAGATGATCGGACGCTCCAATCGCGCGTGTTACAACATGCGCTTGCGGGTGCTGCCAGGCCGCAGCGGGAGAAAGGCGCCCATCGTCGAGAAGCTCCTGCACGACCGAATGGTCGCGCGTCAGCTGTAGCAATTCTCGATCCCGCCAGCGGTAGGCTCGGCTATCGCCCGCCCATGCAAGCGAAATAGTGCCGCCGTGCAGAAGCGCAGCCACCACGGTTGCACCCATCTGCGCCACGTCGGCCGAGGTTGCCCATCGCCGAATGGCGGAATTGGCTGCCTCGAGCGCGCCCACCAGATCGGCGCTCGAAATTGGAGCATGGGGAAGCAGGGCTAGATGCTCGATCACCAGGCCTGCCGCGACGTCGCCGTGGCCATAACCTCCCATTCCGTCGGCAACGGCCCAAAGCATGCCTGTGGGATCTATGAGTATCGCGTCCTCGTTGCGGTTGCGAACATGACCGGTGTGGCTGAGCCCGGCCCCTTTCGGCCTGCCCGGCCAGCTCGGGACCCGCGTCGAGGGACTATCGGGATACTCCGGGGTCATGACCGGAAGAACCTCATCATTCGCTCCGCCGTGAGGGCCGCCACGGAAGCGGTTGCACCCACGGTCATCCTATAGTAATTTTTTGGCCAGGCGAAACATTTTTGCCGAGAGGAACCTAAAATGAAGCGCCTGCTGACTTTGAAGCTGCTGGTGTCTCTCGCTTTATTCTTCACGTTACAAAGTGAATTGCGTGCACAGGAACTAAACGAGACGGCGCTCAAGGAACGTTTCCATAGGCAAATGGAATTGTTCAAGGCGGCCAAGCTCGGGCCGTCGCGCGGCCTCGTGCTGACCAATTCCGGGCCTGCGCCGGGGGCAACGCCAGTGCCGATCGCCACGCCCGAGACCCCGCCGGCCAAGATCGATTCCACTCAAGCGAGTAGCAATCCGGCCGCTTCGGCAGATGTGGCTAAGGAGGAAACAGTCGAGGCCGGCGCGACTCCCGGACAGGGTCCGGTGGAGACTTCACCAACAACCGCAGCAGCGACGATAACAACACCGCAGACATACTGGAAGCTGCCTGACGATGATCAGGTTAACTACCGCGTGCAGTTTGCCTTCGATTCTTCTGCCATCGCACCCAAGGAGAAGCCGATGCTGCTGAAGCTCTGCAGTGTGGTGAAAGAAATGGATATCAAGCTCATTCGCATTGTCGGTCATACCGATGCCTCCGGCGGGGCGAGGTACAACCAGAATCTCTCCACGCTGCGTGCAAGGGAAGTGGCGCGCTTCTTCACAGAGGATTGCCAAATTCCTCGTGAACGGCTCGAGGCTGTTGGCGTTGGCGAGCAGTTTCCGCTCGATGCACAAAAACCGAGAGCTGACGAGAACCGACGCGTCGAATTCCAGGCAGTCAGCTAAACGCGCACAGCAGCCGCAGATGCGATCTAATCGCTATTCAAAGGCGTAGGTGAAGCCGTCCGCAGACGCTCCGACCGTCGCCTTTGTCAATCGCTTGCCGTCCAGCGCCCAGTTCAATATGCCAGTGCTGAGGGCCGGCAGAAGCGTGTTGGTCAAGATCGCATCGATCATGCGACCGCCCGACTCCACTTCGGTGCAGCGCGCCTTGATCAAGTCGATAACGCCCTCACCTATGACCAGTTCGGCGTTATGGCTCGTACGCAGTCGCTCTGCGATCTTCGCAAAATTTGCCTGCGTGATTGCTTCGATCATCGAATCCGAAAGGGGATAATAGGGCACGACGATGACGCGCCCGAGGAAGGCGGCCGGGAACACCTGCAGCAACGGCGTCCGCAACGCGGCTTCGAGTTCTTCGGTTGGCGTGCGGGAGAGCCCGTTGCCTGTCAGTCTCATGATGACATCCGAACCGACATTGGAGGTCAGCAATATGAGTGTATTTCTAAAATCAATCCGTCGACCCTCGCTGTCGTCCATCATCCCCTTGTCGAAGACCTGAAAGAAAATCTCGTGGACATCGGGATGCGCTTTTTCGACCTCGTCGAGCAGAATGACGGAATAGGGCCTGCGGCGAACGGCCTCGGTCAGAATTCCTCCTTTGCCATAGCCGACATAGCCTGGGGGTGCCCCCTTCAGGGTCGAAACCGTATGGGCCTCCTGAAATTCCGACATGTTGATGGAGATCAGGTTCTGTTCGCCGCCGTACAAGGCCTCGGCAAGGGCAAGCGCCGTTTCCGTCTTGCCGACACCGGACGGTCCACAAAGCAGGAAAACGCCGACCGGCTTTTCCGGCGACCCTAGTCCTGCGCGGCTGGTCCGTACGCGGCGCGCGATCGCTTCCATGGCAAGGTCCTGGCCGACAACGCGTTCGCCCAGAATTGCGGCGAGCTTGAGCGCCCTTTCCGTCTGGCCGGCGAGCATTCGCCCGACCGGAATACCTGTCCAGTCCTGGACCACCGAGGCGACCGCGTTGCGGTCTACCGACAGCAGCATCAATGGCGTTTCGCCCTGCATCTCGGCAAGTTCGTGCGTAAGTGCCCTTAGGCGCGAAAGGTCGGCACTTCCGTCGGGAGCTTCTTTTTCGCCTTCCGCTGAGGGATCGTCGGGGACCGTCGGAATGGGCGCGGTAGCGCCCTGTTGCGACAACGCCGCATCCAAGGGAACTCCCTCGCTGCGCAGCCTGGCCCGCAGGTCGAGAATGTCAGACACGAGCAACCGTTCCTTTTCCCAGCGGGCTTGCGCCTCGGCCAGGGCCGTCTCCACCGCGCCAAGGGCGTTGTCGACCTTAGCTTGACGCTCTGCAACCTCAATGCCGATGGACCTTTCGCGGCCGATGATCCCCTGCTCGATTTCGAGAGACTGTTTGCGCCGCAGAAGATCTTCAACCTCGGCCGGCGTCGCGTGCTGTGATACCGCCACGCGTGCGCAAGCGGTATCAAGCAAGCTGACTGCCTTGTCGGGCAACTGACGGGCCGGAATGTAACGATGTGAAAGGCCGACCGCCGTTTCGATCGCCTCGTCGAGGATCTGTACCCGATGGTGTTTCTCGAGTATGCCCGCCACGCCGCGCAGCATGAGAACGGCGCTTTCTTCGCTGGGTTCCTCAATCTTGACGACCTGGAAGCGCCGGGTCAGCGCCGGGTCTTTCTCGATATGCTGTTTGTACTCCGCCCATGTCGTTGCCGCGATCGTGCGAAGTTCGCCGCGCGCCAATGCTGGCTTCAAAAGATTTGCGGCGTCCCCTGTTCCCGCAGCCCCGCCCGCTCCGATCAGCGTATGTGCTTCGTCGATGAAGAGGATGATCGGCGTTTCCGATGCCTGCACCTCGTCGATCACCGTCTTGAGGCGTTTTTCGAACTCGCCTTTGACGCTCGCCCCGGCCTGCATCAAGCCAACATCCAGCATGTGGAGCGCGACCCCTTTGAGTGGCGGCGGTACGTCCTCTGCCGCAAGGCGAAGCGCAAAGCCCTCAACGACCGCCGTCTTGCCGACCCCGGCCTCGCCCGTCAGGATCGGGTTGTTCTGCCGTCGGCGCATGAGAATATCGACGATCTGGCGAATTTCCGGGTCGCGACCCACAACCGGATCGATCTTCCCTTCTCGAGCACGCCTGGTCAGATCAGTCGCATATTTGGCCAACGCTGAATCGCCGCCAGCCGGCCGCTCCTTTCGCACCGGTTGTCCAGCTTCGCGTCTGCCTCTATTTTCAAGCGATTGCGACAGTACGTCGTCCAGGCGAGCAAGGACGGAATCGGCTTCGATCCGGTCGAACTCACCGCTGATCTTCAACAGCAAGCCATCAAGCACCGGCACCTTTCTACAGGCCAGAAGAACGTAAGCGCCGCGCACTTCTTCTGAACCGAATTGAAGACTTCCGAGACTCCAGGCCTCCTGGACAGCGTGAAATATGTGGTCTGAAAACTCTTCAATGGACGTCGCGCCGTAAGGCAGCTTGTCGATCGACCGCGCCATGTCGGCTGCAAGGCGCCCGAGGTCCACGCCAGCGTCGGCAAGGATCAGCTGGAAATCCGCGCGGTCGACGAGCGCCAGCTGCTCGATCCAATGCACGAGTTCGACATAGGGATTGCCCCGAAGCTTGGCGGCGTCGGCTGCCGTCTTGAATGCACGCAGACATATTGGATCGAGCTTGCCGATTAGTTCTTTACGTTTGAAGCTGTGAGAAGACACGTTCTGCTGCATGCCGGTCGGGCTCCTGCCAGGTGCTCTCGAATGAACGAGCCTAGTCTTCAATCTCAATGGCAAACTGCCACATTATAGTGTTCTTGACAAATATTCGAACCGCATGTCTTTGATGAATAGTGACCGCGTGGTTTGGAGTTAGCAGATGATTGACCCATTGCCCGGTGACATCTTTCGCAAGAACCAGGTACTCAACAATACCTACGAGATCGAGGGTGTGCTCGGCCGCGGCGGAACGGGCGAAGTCTACCGCGCCAGCAACAAGATCACCGGCCGTGTCGTGGCGCTCAAGGCACTCAAGCGGGAGCTGTCCGCCGATGCCGGCTATCTGGAATTGATGAAGCGGGAAGAAGAAATGCGCGGCATCTCGCATGACGCGGTCGTGCGTTATACCGACTGTAGCCAGACAGCCGAAGGTTACGTCTATCTGGTCATGGATTACGTCGCAGGTACGCCACTCAACGACTATCTCGAGCGTGGCGGGATTTCTCCCAGAGACCTGCTGGTCGTGGCCCAAAGAGTGGCGGAGGGCCTGGTTGCGACACACGAACGCAAGATCGTCCATCGCGATCTGTCGCCCGACAACATCATCTTGCGCAGCGGCCGGCCGGAGGAAGCCGTTATCATCGACTTCGGCATTGCCAAGGACAGCAAGACGGGCGCACGCACAATCGTCGGCAAAGAGTTTGCCGGAAAATATGAATATGCAGCGCCCGAACAATTGCACGGGCAGGCCGAGCCGCGATCAGACCTTTATGCCCTCGGCGCATCCTTGCTTGCGACCTTTCGCGGAAAAATTCCCAACGTCGGAACGAGTCCCGGCGAGGTTGTCCGCTACAAAGAGCGCCGGCTGGACACAGCGGGCGTTCCGGAGCCGCTCAAGGCGTTGATCGACGATCTCACCCAACCCGACCCATCGCGACGCCCGCCAACGGCTGCGGCCGTCGTCAAGCAGGTGGGGGAGATGTTGCGGAAGGAAGGTGGGAGTGGCGCCAGTCCGGGCTGGCGGCACTGGCCGGCGATCTTAGCCACTGCTGTCGTGGCGGCAATCGCGGGATTTTGGTTTGCCGGCTTTGGCGAGAGCCTGTTTGTGAAAAGCCTTCCGGTCCAGGCACCCTATAAACTCAGCGCCGGGCTCGACGGGCAACACCAGGCGACCTTGTCCGGCTTTGCTCCCGATGCCGACCAGCAACAGGCGATATTGGCGGGTTTTGCGCGCACAGCCGGGCTGCCGGCACCCACGGGTGCGCTTGCACTTGCGAAAGGGGAACCTTCCGAGCGCTGGGCACAGGATATCGACAGCTTTTTCGCCGCCGCCGACGGGCTCGACGAATGGAGGCTCGATGTCTCGGACCGCACCGTCCGCCTGACCGGCCTTGCTCCCGACACGACAGCACGTGACACTGTCGTCAGCCGGTTCAGCGAGGCGAGCAAGGCCGCCGGCTATCAACCTGTCGTGCGGATTGCCGCAGGACCGAGAAGCCTGACGCCCGACCAGTTGAAATCTGCCATCACACCGTTGGAGACCTGCGGTCCGCTTGTCGTCCAGGCACCGGCAGGGGCAAACTTTCCTCTTGGCTCGACAGTCGCCATTCGGGGAAACGTTGCGGCAAGCGGAGATATCGAAGCGCTCCGGCAAAGGCTCGCACCGCGTCTAGGTGATCGCGATCTGCGATTTGATACGACAGTGCTCAACAAACAGTTGTGTGTCGTCCAGTCATTGTTGCCCGACGTGCCCCAAGGGCCGATGACGATCGTGCTCGGTTATGGTGACAAATCCGAACCGAACATGTCCGGCATCTACTCGGTTGGCGACAATCCGGTCATCGATGTGCTGGCTCCGGCCGCGATCACGGATGGCTATCTCTGGGTCGCGATTGCCGATGTCACCGGCAATCTGTTCAACGTCCTTCCCAACATCAAGCGCCCGGACAACGCGCTTTCCAGTCTCGGGACGGTGTCCAATGGCATGCGTACCATCCGTGTCGCCTACTCCACGGCAGATGGAGCGACCGATCCCGCAAAGCTTTCCTTCGCGGTCGACAATACATTCGGCAGAAGCCTGATATTCGCGATGCAGACCGACCGTCCTCTGTTCTCGCAACTTCGCCCCACAACCGAATCCACAAAGTCCTTTGCCGAGGATTTACATGCAGTTATTGCCAGCGGGAAGGTTTCGATCCTATCGACTACGACCCGATTGATCGACACTCGGAATTAGTTGCCGCTCGTCGATAAGTGGCATTAGTACAGAGCGAAAATTTATGCTAAAACAGGATTGCGAGAAGAATATTCGGTAAAGCGGGGGATCTGTTGTTCGACTCTGCGCTCTGGTTGAATCCGATAAACGGTGACAACCCGTCCGGCGAAAGCCTACGGAACGACGGACGATTCCACGAGCTCGAACGCCTCGTACAGCCCCAGATCGAAATCAGCCGCGACGAGCGCAACAACCCCGTCGCACGAACGGAAGTGCCGGTCGACTGGTCGACCGTGCTTCGCAAATCAGAGGAGCTGCGGGCGCACGGGCGCGATCTCAGGCTGCTCGTGATTGTAACGCGTGCCCTTGCAAATGAGCGGGGACTGGCCGGCCTCGCCAACGGATTGAACCTGATCGGCCAAACCTTCGACATGCACTGGCAGACAATGCACCCGGAGCTTCGCGACGGCCTGCCTCCACGCGAGGCCGCTCTTCGCCGCATCAACGCACTGATCCAGCTGCAAAATGACAAGGATGGTCTGCTCGGCGATCTGCGCAAAATGACGTTCTTTACGCCTCGTGGCGCAGGCCCGGTGACTGGACGCGATCTGGAGCGGGGGGCGATCGACAGCCGCACCGTTTTGAACGAAGCGGCGCCGGGTTTGAGTGCGGCCGAGAAGGGCTCACTCGTCAGCGAACATGAGCAATTGGTCAATCGCGTGCGGTTCGGTTGCGCGGCATTTGCGGAACAGGCCGCTGATGAAGCCGCGGCGCTGGCCGCCGATGCAAGGACTGCCGTCGCAGCTCTGGAGGCGGCCGAACAGTCGCTCAACCTGCAGATCGGCGGCGACTTGCGCGTTACCCTGCCGGATCTGAGCCGGTTTCTGCAGCGCGTGGCGGCGACCCTGGAGCGTACCAAGCTTAATGCGCAACAGGAGAGTCAGAAAGATGACACTGCCGGCGACGAACCTGCGTCGGCTGCCACCAGCGCTGCGGCAGACCGGGCTCCGAACCAGCCGGCAACAGTCTTCCCCTCCCGCCTGAGCTCGCGGGACGAAGTCACGCGCTGCATCGACCTCATCATCGCCTTTTACGACCGTACGGAGCCATCAAGCCCCATTCCCCATCTGGCCCGCAGGATCAAGCGAATGGTGCCAATGGATTTTCTCGAGCTCATGGAGGACCTTGCTCCTTCCGGGCTAAAAGAATTCCGGCTTCTCGCCGGCGTTTCGGAAAGCAAGAAACCTGCCCCTGGGACAAAAGGTGACCACCAATGAGCGAAACTAAGGCGAAGGTAATCGAACGCAACAGGGCGCCTCGCGTCCAGATCGCCTATGAAGTGGAAACATATGGCAGCCCGACCACGATCGAACTGCCTTTCGTGATGGGGGTGATGGCAGATCTTGCCGGTGCGTCCCAAACGCCAGAGGCACTCAAATCCGTGCGGGACCGGACCTTTGTAGAAACCGACGCTAACCGGTTCGGTCGCTTCATGGAGGCACTGAGCCCGCGGGTCAAGGCGCGGATCAAGAACACGCTTCCCCAACCGCCCGGCGAAGAGCGTGACGAGGAACTTGCCGTCGACCTGACCTTTACGAGCATAGGTGACTTCGCTCCGGACCGGATCGCCGAACAGGTTCCGCAGCTCGCCGAACTGTTGAAGATGCGCCGCCAGCTTGAGGAATTGCTAGGCTTCATGGATGGCCGCGTCGACGCCGAAAAGCGTATCGCCCAGCTTTTGAACAACGAGCCCCTTTTGGCAAAAATCGCCGACCAGGCGATTGATGATGGCAGCAAGTCGGAGGGCTGAAACATGGCCGAACAGGAAAGAACCGCCGCTGTCGACGTCAAGGAAGCCGAAGGCGTCGATCTTCAGGAATTCAGCGACCTTCTTGAAAAGGACTTCAAGGTCAAGAAGGATGACAGCGACAAGCTGCAAACCCTGGTGCAGAATCTCGCGCTTGCAGCGCGCGCGCGCTCGCAGTCGACGACAATTTCCTCGAATGCGATCAAGTCGATCAAATCCCTGATCTCCGGCATCGACAAGCTTCTGACCGAGCAGGTCAACGAAGTTCTCCATGCGCCCGAAGTGCTGCAGCTCGAGGGAACATGGCGCGGTTTGTGGTATCTGGTCAACAATACCGAGACGGATCAGAAGCTGAAGATCCGCGTCATGAATATCTCAAAAGAAGCCCTGGCCGACACGCTCGAAGACTACGAGGGCCAGATGTGGGACCAAAGTCCCATATTCAAGAAAGTCTATACGGACGAATATTCCATGCTAGGCGGCAGCCCGTACGGCTGCCTGATCGGTGCCTACGAGTTCTCCAACCACCCGAAGGACGTCGCCCTCCTTCGCAATATGTCCGGCATCTGCGCGTCGGCGCACACGCCCTTCATTGCAGCCGCCGCCCCGCGACTCTTTCGCATGGAAAGCTGGCAGGAACTGCCAAACCCCCAGGACCTGCAACAGATTGTCTCGTCGCCCGCCTACGCTTCCTGGCAGTCCCTGCGCGAGAGCGAGGATGCGCGCTACATCGGTCTGACGATGCCCCGGGTCCTTGCGCGCCTGCCCTACGGCGCGGAAACCATTCCGGTAAAGGGCTTCGCCTTCGAGGAGGATGTCCAGGGCGATCATCATCGCTACGTATGGATGAATGCCGCCTTCCCGATGGGCGTCAACATCAATCGAAGCCACAAGCTGTTTGGCTGGGGCACGCAAATTCGCGGCGTCGAGAACGGCGGAGCGGTCATCAATCTTCCAGTCCACAATTTCCCGACCGACGATGGTACTGTCGCGATGAAATGCCCGACGGAGGTCGCCATCGACGATCGCCGCGAGGCAGAGCTTGCCAAGCTTGGGCTCATGCCGATCCTGCATCGCAAGAATACAGACATCGCAGCCTTCATCGGTGCGCACTCGCTACAGGATGACGAGACGCGCGCCGGGCGCCTGGTCGATCCGGATGCACAGGCCAATGAGCGCCTGAGCGCAAATCTGCCGTATCTTTTCCCGGTTTCGCGTTTTGCCCATTACCTGAAGGCAATCGCCCGCGACAAGATCGGTTCGTTCAAGGAGCGGTCCGACATGCAGATCTGGCTGACGGAGTGGATCAATCGCTACGTTCTTGCCAACCCTGCCTTTGCCGACGACAAGGCCCGCGCCAAACGGCCGCTGGCTGCGGCCGAGGTTCAGGTCGACAGCGTCGAAGGCCGCCCGGGATGGTATAATGCCCGGTTTTATCTGCGCCCCCATTATCAGTTGGAAGGCATTAATGCGTCACTGCGTCTCGTATCGGAGCTGCCGTCGACGAAGACCTGAATTCACAAGGGAGGTTATTCATGAAAATTGACGGTTTTCTCAAGGTGCCGGATATCACGGGACCGAGCGTTCGCGATGGCCACGAAGACGAGATCGAAATCCACGGCGTGGAGTTTGAGATGGTCGCCCCCTACGATCCCAATTCGCTCTCGCGACGGGGCCGCGTCAGTCTGGGCATGATCAATTTCATCAAGCACTATGACAAATCCTCGCCCTATCTGAAGAAGGCGCTGTTCGCCAACACGCTTCTCGGCGAGGTCAAGTTCTCCGCGCGCAGAACGATCGAAGGCGAGACGAGCGATTATCTGGTCGTTACGCTGAAGGAGGCTTCGGTCACCCAGTACAATATGAAGCCAAGTGAGGACGAACCCGATCTCATCGAGGAGCGCGTCGGCTTCGCCTACAAGAACATCACGTTCAACTATGACGACAAGGACGAGGTCGAAATGGATGTCTATGTCGGCAAGTGACAGCTGGCGAAAAGAAGTTGGAAGAGAGTTGAGACCGCTTGGCGGGCACCAGCGCGCAACCCGCGAAACGATCCAGCCATCCTTGTGGGATCGCCTGGTCAATGACCTGCCGGGGCTCGGCTCCGAGATCAAAGATCTCCGGCAGATGTTGCAAAGCGAGATAGACGCAGAGCGGCTGGACGCGATGGTGGCCGGCGGCGTCGGGCAAATAGAGTCGGCGACGGATCTCAGTTTCGAGCAGAAGAAGAACATCCATCGTCTGCTTTCCCTGGAACGTCGTCGTCTGGAACTGGAAAGTCGCGGCGTGGTCGTTTCGAGCGATGTGCTTCGTGAAGCGGTGCGACGCGACATCGAGGCGCTTTTCAATGTGCAACGTTTCGAATCCTCGCCCCTTTTGACCGATGCGGAGGCCGACCTGGTGGGCGACAACCCTCCCTCGCTTGAAGATTTTCCGCTGGTGCGCCGCAGTGTAGTCAATTACGGCGTGCCGCCATTTTCGGGCCGCTCATCGCGTGATTTCGACCGTGAGGAACTCGCCAAGGAAATCGCACAAGTGCTTGCGGCATTCGAGCCCCGGCTGAAGGAAGGCGCAACCAAGGTGACTGTCAGCCTTGGCGACAAGTCGATCGGCCTCAGGATCGATATTGACGCGCTGCTCCTGACGACGCCGGCGCCAGAACGGCTACGCATCCGAACCATTCTCGATCTCGACAACGGCTCGGCGAGAACCGAGTTGAAGGACACCTGAAATGGATCGGGTCTTCCTTGAATATTATGAGGAGGAACTCACCCATATTCGCGCGCTTGCCGCTGAGTTTGCCCATATGCACCCCGCAATCGCGCGCAATCTTTCTCTGGATACCATTCCGTGTCCGGACCCCTTTGTCGAACGGCTTCTTGACGGCGTCGCGTTTCTGGCAGCCCGCACCCGCCAGAAGGTGGACGCAGAAAGCACGCGCTATGTCCGCAGCGTGCTTGAAAACTTCTATCCCGACCTCGTCTCGCCGGCGCCAGCAACGGCCATGGCCTTGCTGAAGCCCGGCCAGCAAGTTCAAACCATGTTTGCCGGTCACCTTTTGAAGCGGGGAACACGGCTCGTTTCGAGCGTCCGACCTGGAATTTCGACACGGTCCATCTTCACCACGGTCCAGGACGTGACGCTCTGGCCGCTTGCGATCAGCTCCGTGACCTACATACAGGACCGAAGCGCACTCGCGGCGGCGGGGATCGACGCCATTGACGGGGTTGCCGGCGCGTCCGGATTGAGCATCACCATCAATCGAACCGGCAAGGGCAAGCTCGCCGACTTGTCGCTCGATCGTCTGGACTTTTTTTTCAGTGAAAAGAGCAAGGCGCCGTTGCTCTTCGATACGCTATTTGGCGCCTGCGCTGGCGTTGGCGCGCGCCCGGAAGGGCGCGACAACCCCCTGAAGCCGCTGCCCGCGCCCGAGATGGTCGGCATATCTGACGACGAGGCGCTCATGCCTCGCACGCGCGAAACCTTTGAGGGCTACCGCCTTTTGCGCGAATATTTTATCGCCCCCGAGCGGTTTCACTATGCGCGTGTGACGGGGATGCGACCGGTCGTTCGCCAATGCGGCGAGAGGCTGGAACTGGTTTTCCTGCTTCGCCGGCCCGTTCCGGAGCTTGCGGGCCTCACGGCGAAGGATCTGGAGCTTTTCGCAACGCCGATCATCAATCTGTTCGAGCGCTCCTGCAGCGTCATCGAGTTCGATCCGCGGCGGACCCGGCAGGTCCTCCACGCCGATCGAACGCGGCCGCGCGATTTCGAAATCTATCGCGCGGTGCGTGTGGAAGACGCCGATGGCGAAGGCTCCGATGCTGAGATACCAGCTCTTTTCAGTCTCGGTCAAAACCGAACAAACGGTTGGGTCTATTTTACAGAACGTCGCCCACGGCGGCCGAGCGAGGACGAGCTTCGTCAGGGACAAACCCGCACATCCTATATCGGAGACGACGTCTTCATCTCGCTCTCACGCCCGGCACAGTCGAAAACGGGGCGGCCGCTCAAGCGGATTGAGGTGACGGCCCTTTGCACCAACCGGGACTTGCCGATACTGGACGACACGCCCTCTCTTACTCTCGAAAGCGGCGATCCTGTCGAGACCGTGCAATTGCTTGGCGCGCTACGCCAGCCCTGGCCTGCCATTCCGGCAACGCTTCCGGCCGGCGCCGTCGAAGCCTCAAGAGCCGATGAACTCGCCTGGCGCTTTATCGCACAATTGTCGCTGAACTTTCTCAGCCTGGCGGAGGAAGGCCGCGGTGTCGACCCTCTTCACGCCCTGCTCGATCTTTATGCACAGCGGGGAGATCCAAGTCTCTCGCGCCATGTACGCGCCATTGCGCGAGTCGAGGCCCGGCCTCTCATCGAGCGCCTGCCGATCGCTGGGCCGATGTGCTTTGCCCGCGGCAGCGACATCACGCTCCATGTCGACCAGTCGGTGCTTGCCGGGCATAGCAGCTTGTTGCTTACGGCGCTGCTCTCGAGGCTCTTTGCACGCTACGCGGCGATTAACGGATTCGTGCGCACAAGAGCGCGGATCCTCCAGAAACAGGAGGATGTGCTATGGCCGATAACGCCGGGCAACCGCTTCCTGATCTGAACAATAACGTCGTCGGATCTGCCGAGCAGTTCGACTTTTTTGAGCTCCTGCGGCGGCTCGAGAATACGGACATGATCTTCGGTCAGGCAGGCCCGCCGCAGCGGGAACCGGCCCGGCTCGGACAGCACATACGGCTTGGTTTTGCCGTGCAGGACATCGCAAGGCTCGAGCCCTCCACCGAAACAGCGCCCGCCCGGGTAACGGTGGCGACGATCGGCTTGCTCGGTCCCGAAGGTCCGATGCCGCTTTATCTGACGCGCTGGGTGCTGGATCGCCTGTCGCAGCGATGGTTTGCCGGTGCCGACATGCGCGAGGTCAGCGACACCACGTTCGTCGACTTCGTCAATGTGCTTCAACATCGCATGATCGCACTCTTCTATCGGGCGTGGGCGGATGCGCACCCGGCCGTCCAGATCGAGCGCGCCGAGGGCGGTCGCATTCGTGCCATGGCGGCGGCCATGGCAGGGATCGGCCTGCGAGGCAGGGCTGAGCGTGAGCCGACCGCGATCGACCTGACGAAGCTTGCTCACGCCGCAGCCCTTGCCCATCAAGTCGACGGGCCTGAGAGGCTCACGCAGTTTCTTGGCGATCATTTCAAGGTTCCTTTCAAGCTTCGGGAATTTGTCGGTGTCTGGATGGACATACCGCTAAGGATCCAGTCCCGCCTTGCCGGCGCCCACGCACAGCTTGCCAGAAGCGCCACGATCGGGCCGAGAACATTCCAGCGACAGCAACGGATCGAACTTTCCGTCGGACCGTTGACGCTTGGAGATTACGCAGCCTTTCTGCCTGGCAGCGAGCGTCGCGCAACCTTGCAAACGGCAATCCGCGATCTGATGGGAAACGGGCTCGATGTGGATGTCAGGCTCGTGCTCAAACGAGACGAGGTTCCCGCAGCCCAGCTGGGAAAAGCGCGGCTCGGGCATATCGCCTGGCTCGCTCCGAAACAGGATCGAGGCGACGCAGCTGATTTGTGCATGCGCACCCTCGTTGGTTTTCGTCCTGAGATTGCGGAGGCCACCGCATGACCTTGATCCTTACCCTCGAACAGTCCCCCAGGCCCCAGGCCGTGCGCCAGATGCGGCTCGTCGAGGGCGAGCTCGTCATCGGTCGGAGCGCAGACGCCGACTGGCGGATCGACGATCCGGACATGTATGTTTCCCGTGCCCATTGCACTATTGCTTGCGTTCACGGTCGATATCAGGTGACGGATACGTCAAGCGGCGGCCTCTTCATAGACGGAGCGCGCGCACCACTTGGAGTGGGAAATTCCGCCCCGTTGCATGACGGCGCCCGGCTGCAGTTCGGCAATTATGTCGTCCGCGTCGAGCTGCAAAGCATGCAGGCAGAGCGCCCGTCTGAACAAACGACATCGCCGCCGCCGATCGGCTTCGAAGGGGATTCTTTCTTCTCGGAACGCAGCGAGCGGGTTGAATCCCCCCGGCGACCCGCCGGATTGCCTGACCCATTCGAACACCCCGCTGCGGCGCCGTTTGCCGATCCCGACCGACAGGAGCCGAAAAAAAACGCCCCCCTGTTCGACGATCCGTTCAGCCTCGACCCGCTACCGGCCCAGCGGCAGGACAATCGGGCCTGGGATCTTTTTACGACGGGCACGGCTGCAGAGCCGCCGGCTCCGGAGCTCGCCACACCACAAATCAGGCCGCAAGCCAATCCGGAACCACAGACGGAGCCGAGGCAGCAGAAGACAGCGCCGATCGAGACCGACCTGCGCGACGCCTTTCTGCGCGGATTGGGCTTCCGTGGCGAGGAGTTTCCGTCTGCCGATCCCGTCGTCCAAATGGAGAATTTTGGCCGGGAGTACCGGATGATGCTGGAAGGGTTGATCCATCTCCTGCGCAAGCGGGCCGAAGAAAAGGGCGAGGCCCGGATCGCACAAACTGTTGTCGGGGCCTCCGAGGTCAACCCTCTCAAATTTATGCCGACCGTCGACGATGTCATCGCGACGTTCCTCACGCAACGCAATGTCGGATTCCTGCCGCCCGAAGCGGCGATCAACGGCTCCATCCGCGATCTCGCCCACCATCACGTGCGCACATGGCGCGGCGTCCAGGCCGCGCTGGCAAGGATGGTGGACCGCTTCGATCCGGCGGCGCTGGAAAGCGAATTGAAGTCTCAATCGGCCTGGGACGCGCTGCTTGCCGGCGGGCGACGGGCAAAGCTCTGGGAACTTTACGAGAAACGCTATCGCGAAATTGCCAGGAGCGCATCAACGCGCTTCCTCGGCGAAATCGGCAGCGATTTCCGGGACGGCTATGAAGAGAGGGAGAAAGAATGATGCTTAACCGACGTGGTTTCTTGATGATGCTCGGTGCGACAGGCTTGATTTCCGGTTGCATGAGCGGTCCGCCAAAATCCTCGACCGTGACCGTAAAGGCGACAGGACAGGCGGGGATGAATCTTGCCGCTGATGGCGGGGATCGCCCGGTAACCGTGCTCGTTCTCAGGCTCAAGGATGTCGGAAAGTTCAATTCTGCCGATATTTTCGCCCTCCAGTCCGACCCTGCTTCCGCACTCGGGGCAGACCTTCTCGGCTCCGACCAATTGACCGTCTCTCCCGGCGGATCGGCCACCAAGACGGTGGCGTTCCCGCCGGAAGCCACGTTCCTCGGAGTGGTCGCGTTTTTCAGGACGCCCGGCGGCCGTGTCTGGCGACAGGCAGTCCCGGTCAAGCCGGAATCGACGGTGACGGCGAATGTAGCATTGAGTAGCGGCGGCATGGCGCTCGCGCTCGCCTGAATGGAGGGCGTTCCAGCATGACGGATACGAATAAGGTGCTCTGGTCCGAGGGGCTCTTCCTTCGGACGCAGCATTTTCAGCAGCAAGACCGGTATACCGAGGCCCTGATACGCGGCGCGCTGCAGGCGGGGAGGTTGCAGACCTTCGGCTTTAGATCCCTTACGCTGGATACCGCACAGCTTGAAGCAGGCCGCGTTGCCGTCTTGTCGGCGCGCGGCATTTTTCCGGACGGCACGCCCTTTTCCATTCCCGAGACGATGGATGCGCCGGTGCCATTGACCATCACCCGCGACATGGGTGCGGGGGCGGTGCAGCTTGCCCTGCCGCTGGAACCGCCAGGCGGCGCTTGTTTCGATGCCGCTCATAGCGAGCCGACCGGAGCGCGTTATAAGGGACAGATCGAACGCGTCCGTGACGCCGTCAATGGGGGCGCCGACCCGGAAGAGATCGAGATCGCCCGCCCCCAAGCCCTGCTCCTGTCGCCGGTGCAGATGACCGGCGGCTATACCGCGATGCCGGTTGCGAAGGTCGACGGGCTGCTGGCCGACGGCAGCGTCGCGATGGGGGAAAACTTTCTGCCACCAGCCCTGACGACCGGCGGCGTGGCTTTCTACGGCCAGTTGATGCAGGAGGTGATAACCGGGCTCGACCGTATCGCCGATGCACATGGCAAGATGGTTCTCGGCGGCGCCGGCCGCAGCGTGGAAAATCTGCTGGTCCTCGATCTTGCCAACACGGCGCGTCCGCGGCTGGCCCATATGCTCCCCCAGGAGGTTTTTCACCCGGCGGAACTCTTTCTCGAACTGAGTGGGCTTGCGGGGCGAATGGCGACCTACGGCTCCGGCTCCCGAAGGCTGACCGAGCTTCCGACCTATGATCACATGGCGCCGGGACCTGCCTTCGCGGCGCTCGCAGACACTTTGCGTTCGCTGCTGCTCAGCCTGCGTTATGTCGAGCCGAAGTCGCGGGCACTTCCCGTACTCAAACACGCGACCAATGTCTGGAAGGTTCGGGTCGACAATCCCGAATTGCTGACCGCCAGTCGCATTGTCGTGCGGGTCGGATGTGACATGTCCGAGGAGGCGCTGCGCAAAATCTTCGTCGATCAGGTGACGGTGGGTGCTGCCGACGAATTCGAGGCCCTGTGGAAGTCACGACTGCCGGGCATCCGTCTAAAGCCGCTTCATTCGCAGCCTCGCGAGATCCCCTATGACGGTGACCGTCTCTGCCTTGAACTCGATCAGCGCAGCGAGCATTGGGAATCCCTTCTGCGTTCGCCCGGCTTCGTAATCGGCGTGTCCGGTGTTTTGCCCAGCGAACCGCAGGTCGACTGCTATTCGGTTAACAGGTAGCGCCATGGCAAGTGAGGATCCATTCGGTCTTTCGGGCGATAAGGGTCGTACACGCATCCGCCCCCCGCCCCCGGCGAGCGCAAGACAGCTTCCTGCTGGCGGAATCCTGGCAAGAAGGGCGCGGTCTCATCCAAACAAACTGATCAGTGCCTTTGCAAAGTTGCTCGAATTTGCACCGGAACTCGAAAGTGCGTTGCCACCGAGCAATCCAGAAGTGCTGCGAACGAGACTGATGGAAGAGCTCGTTTCAGCGCGAGACGCTGCGGTAGCCTCCGGTTCGGCGCTTGCGCGGGCGGACTCGGCTGCCTGGGCCGTCGCCTCGCTTCTCGACGATCTGGCGCTGAACACGCCCTGGGGTGGAGCAAGCGCGTGGCCGCGCCAGCCCCTGGTCGTCATGCTCCGCGGCGATGTCGATGCCGGAGCGCAATATTTTGCCAGGCTGGAAGAATTGGAACGCCATCCCGGTCGTGATCAGGAATTGCTGGAGCTTTATTATTTCTGTCTGGCGCTTGGTTTTCGCGGCAAGTACCGTGTGCCTGGCCGTGCGGGCGACCGCTCCATCAGCGCCGTTCGCGCCGCCGCGGCTCGTTTCCTGCGTGACGCCGATGCTGAAGCTGCACCACTCTCGCCCAGATGGGAGGGCGTTGCGGCGGCTGACGAGCCATCCCGTTTTGCCGTGCCGATCTGGGTCCTTGCCGTCGTTGCGGCAGCACTGTCGACGGCAATTTACATGTTGTTGTCGATGCGGCTCGATACCAAGGCTGAGGAGCTCGCAACGCTGGTGCGGGCACTGCCGCCGCCCGAGCGGGCGGAAATATATCGCCCCGAGAAGAGGACACCACCGCCGAACGCACCACCGGTAGAGCCCATTATTTTCCAATTGCTGCCGGAATTTCGCGCCGCAGCGCCCGCTTCCCTGCTGCCGGCACTGAAAGGAAATGAAAACGCCTCGTCGGTTACGCTTCTTTTGCAGTCAAGTACACCGGAGCTTTTCCAGTCTGCCAGACCCGAATTGACGAAGAGCTTTGAACCGCTTGTTGCTTCCATCGCAGCGGTTCTCAAGCAGAATGCGGAGCTGATCGGCGGCATTACCATTACCGGGCACACTGACAATGTCCCGCTGCAAGCGAGCAATCCGCTGTCCAATAACCAGCGCCTCTCCGAGGCCCGCGCTGCAACGATCGCCTCATTGCTGGCCGCCTCCGGCGTGCCGACAGGGCAGGTGAAATCGCAAGGACGCGCGGCGACACAGCCGCTTGCCGCAAACGACAGCCGCGAGGGTCGGGCCGCCAACCGCCGCATCGAAATCCTTATTCAAAAGAGGCTCTGAGATGGCGATCTTCCGGTTCCTCTGGG
This sequence comes from Rhizobium croatiense, assembly GCF_019793465.1. GTDB lineage: Bacteria > Pseudomonadota > Alphaproteobacteria > Rhizobiales > Rhizobiaceae > Rhizobium > Rhizobium croatiense. Next base: position 384,211 of record NZ_JAILYJ010000001.1, read on the forward strand.
CTGTTCTCACCTCTCGCTGGCTCTGGACCTTCATCGGGCTCATTTTGCTGTCCCTCATCGTCTGGATATTCGGTCCTATCGTCAGCGTCGGAGACAGTGCGCCGTTTGCTTCCGAGATCGTGCGACTGGTCATCATCGGCCTTTTGTTCCTCGTGTTCATCATCTGGTGGGCTGCGGCGCGGCGGCGTGCGGTGCGCGCCAACCGTCTCTTCGTTTCCGAGATTGCCCCGCAGCCCGAGGCTCCGCCAAGTCCAGCTGAAGAGGGCGTTGCCGCCGTCGGAGTGAAATTCCGGGAGGTCATGGCGGGTCTCAAACGCCAGAAGGTCGGCGGCCGAAAGTTTCTCCGCGAGATGCCTTGGTATGTCATTATCGGCCCGCCTGCGACCGGCAAGACGACAGCCCTCCGGCAATCCGGATTGAGTTTTCCAATCGATCTCATCGACGACCTTCACGGCGTCGGCGGCACGCGCAACTGCGATTGGTTCTTCACCGAGGAGGCGGTGCTGATCGATACCGCCGGTCGCTACGTGCAGCAGGAGAGCCAGCCGGAGGTCGATGCAGCGGAATGGCTGGGCTTCCTCGATCTCTTGAAAAAGCACAGGGGCCGTCGTGCGTTAAATGGCGTCATCGTGGCGCTCGGCATAGACACGCTCTCGGAAGACGATGCGGCGATCCGGATGCATGGAAGGCAGATCCGCAAACGCTTGACCGAGCTTCAGGAACGCATCGGGATCCGCTTGCCAGTCTATCTCATGCTGACGAAAGCGGACCTGATTAAGGGCTTCGAAAGCTTCTTCGGGGCGCTCTCGACGGCCGATCGTGAACAAGTGTGGGGAGTGACCTTCCCGCCACGCGCCCGCATCGAGGGCATCGAAGTCACCGAGGAATTTTCGGCCTTGGCCGGCGTGCTCGAACGGCGTCTCATTCCGCGTCTCGAAGGCGAGGAGAACCTGACGGCCCGGGCGGAAATATTTCGTTTCCCAGCCCAGGTCGAAAGCCTTTCAGAACCGGTTCGTGTGCTGATTGAGACCGTCTTCGGCGAAAGCAAATATGCGGAAAGCGCCTGGTTGCGGGGTATCTATCTGACCTCCGCCACCCAGGAAGGTACGGCAATCGACCGGCTGACGGCAGCATTGGCCTCATCCTTCGGCCTGCCCGCCCAACCCGTTGCACCAATGTTGCGGGCCGAAAAGCGCAGCTTCTTCCTCAAAGACCTGCTGACGAAGGTCATTTTCAAGGAGGCGGGCCTCGGCACCTTCGATCCGGCTGCAGAGGATCGGCGCATCTGGATCTGGCGCGGCGCCGCCGTGGCAGCAACAGCATTCGTGGTCATCGCCGGTCTGTTGTTCACGATATCCTATCGGAAGAACGACGCCGCCCTGGCGGCACAGGCCGAACAGCTCGAGGCCCTGCAGCTTCCCCTGACGCCGGTTGCGGCGCGCCAAGCGCCGGTGGATCCACTCGACCTTGATTTGGCGCTCGAAGCCGCCACGGAAGTGGCGAATGCACGGACCTACCAGCCAGGCGGAATAGCCGCCTTAATAGGTCCTTCCGCTGAACCCGAAATTCTCCAGGCGCAGTCAGACGCCTACAACCGCAGCCTGCGCAATATATTGGAGCCACGCATGGTCGCGCTGCTCGAGGCGACGATGTGGCGGCAGATCCGCGATCCCGAGTTCCAGTTGGGGGCGCTGAAAACCTATCGCATGATGACCGGCCTGTCGCCGATGGACACGGACTTCGCCAAGCAATGGTGGACGGAGAAATTGCCTGAATCGGCGCCCGTGCCACCTTTCAAGACCGAGATGGCAGCAGATCATCAGCTTGCAGCGATCGACAATATGGCAACGGAACAGGCCTTCGTCGCTCCTGACGAAGCGCTGGTAGGCGAAGCGCTCCGCACGATCTGTTCGATCCCGCTGCCGGTGCGCGCCTATAGCGCGCTGCTCTCCGATCCGGAGGTCACGGCGTTGAAGGAATGGATCCCGGCAGATCATGTCGGCCCGAACGGCCTGAAGGTTCTGGCGCGGCGCTCCGACAAGACGCTGAGGGTCGGCATCAGCGGTGCCTTCACCTATGACGGATTCCATAACGTGATCCTAATCCGGCTCGAAGACGTCGCAACGCAGGCTGCGCTAGACCGCTCGGTTTTTGCCGGCGGATGTTCCGAGAGCGCCAGCCCGTCGGTCGCCGTCCTCTCGCAAGATATCCTCAAGCTCTACTATGACGACTATATCGCCAAGTGGGACAGCTTCATGCGTGACGTCAGGCTTGCACCACTGGCCGACCTGCAGACGGCCAGCGAAAACCTCAAAGATCTCTCCAGCGCCGATTCCTCAATGAAGCGTCTGCTGACCGCCATCGTGCGCGAGACGGAACTGACCCGTGCCGATGACGGAGGCGGCGGCCAGGCTCCTCCGCCAGGAGCATCCAAGCTTTTGTCCAAGCTTGGCAAGATCGGCAAACTCGCCGCCAAGGGCGTGAAGATAATGCCGAAAGCCGGCTCCAAGTCGGATGTCGATCTTTCGGGCGCGCTGGTCGCCGAGCATTTCAAACCCATCAAGGCCGCCATTGTCGAGGTCGATGGCCAGCCTCCCGCACTCAATGATGCAGTCGCAGCCTTGACCGCGCTGTCGAACATGCTTCAGACCGTGTCGGCAAGCCCGGATGCGCAGGACGCAATGAAAAGACAGGGCGGACTGGCGGAACTGACCGGTGCAGTGGCAAAACAAGCCGTGACCCTTCCCGATCCGCTGGACGACTGGCTGGCCGGATTGGCCGGGAATACGAGCGCGCTGGCAACAGGGGCGGTCACTTCAGAGCTCAATGCCATCTGGCGTGCCGACGTGCTTCCCTTCTGCCAGGCAGCGCTTACCAACCGCTATCCGTTCGTTCCCGACAGCGCAATCGATGTCAATGTCGTCGATTTTCAGCGCGTCTTCGGTCCCGGCGGGCTGATCGACAGTTTTATCAATAATAATCTGGTCAACTACATCGACACGACCAGCCACCCCTGGAAATGGCGCTCCGACATCAAGCTCGATCCCCGGCCTCTGGCGGCGCTGGAGCAGGCGCGGCTGATCCGCGACAGCCTCTTCCCGGGAGGCGCTGGGCCAATCCTGACCTTCACGCTCGAGCCGAAAGATCTTTCGCCGACAGTCAGCCGCGTGACCTTGAATGTCGACGGTCAGAGTCTCTCCTACTTCAACAACCCGACGCGCCCGCAGCCCATGACCTGGCCCGGCAAGGATGGAACCGGCGTGATCACCCTCGCCTTCCAGCCCCTCGACGGTTCGCCGGAAGTGATGGTCAGCGAGACTGGAAGCTGGGCGTTTCTGCGGATGCTGCGCGCCGGTCGGCTGAGCGGGACCAATCTTGCCGAGCTCTTCAAGCTGCGTCTTGCTGCGCAAGGGTACTACGCCGATTTCGAGCTTCGCGCGGCAAGTGTCGCCAATCCCTTCGATTTGAAGATGTTTGCGAGGTTCTCGTGCCCGACGCAGCTTTGATCCTGCCCGGATTTTTCGGAAAGCTGCCGGCGATGGGCGATTTCGTCACACGCCGCCTGCCGTCCTCCTTCGTCGGGCGGTGGGACCGGTGGATCAGCCGGCATCTGGTTCACCGATTTTCGCAAGGGCCGATGGAGAACGCTCCGGTGCTGCGGTTTCTGTTGGGCGGGGAGACATTCGGCGCGATGACCGGCGTGATCCTGGCAAGCGCTGATCGTGCGGGCCGCCGGTTTCCGCTGACCATCGCAGCACCGCCCCCACTTGCCGCCATCGAGATTGCAAGCGTGGCCGCAGAATGGTTCGATCAGTTGGAAGCGACAGGGACGTCAGCAAGAGACCACAGGATGGACGGCGACGCGTTGGCCAGCGCCCTTGCGGCACTGCCTTATCCGGCGGCCAAGGCGTGCGACGGCCCGGTTCGGGGCATGGTCTTCTGGACATGGGGAGGTGAGATAACTGCGATCGACGCTGCCATGCCCGAGGCCGCGCTTGGGCAGTTGTTCCCCGAAGATGAGAGCCATGTCCCATGAGGATCTGGAACCAGACCGGTTACCCGACCGAATTCACGATGGGCATGGACAAACAGGGCCTGGAATACATCGTCGTCGTCGTCAAGGGAACCTTCGACTTTCCCGATGTCGCGGGGGGCGTCGCGCAGAAATCGCCCGTGCAAGTCCCGCTGGTCATGGCCGACACCTACACTGGCGAACCGGGTTATTCGGCAACTCTTTGGGAATCCGACTTCGCGTTCCGCAAAACCTTCTGCGACGTCATCGCCAATGGATGCGCCTACGCTCCACAGGGCCGTCCAGCAGACCGCGTCACGGTCGGCATCAAGATTGGAAACTGGTCAAAGGTTTTCGAAGTCCTCGGTCAACGGGAATGGCGTGCTCGAGGCCCGACCTTCGTCGCGACGGCTGCTGAACTCTTCCTGCGTCAGCCCTTCTCATACGATACGGCTTGGGGTGGTGTGGACCGGCTCGATCCTGATGAACAAACGCCTGCAAGTTACAAGCAAAACCCCTACGGCACCGGTTGGGCGCGCACGAGCAATCAGCGCCTTATTCCCGGCCTAAGGCTGCCGAATACGCAAGCAGTAAACGAAGAGATCCGCTCGCCGTTCGGCGACTATCGGCCGATGAGTTTCGGCCCTTATGGTCGGGGTTGCCCGGGCAGGATCGAGTTCGCGGGGACCTATGACCAGAACTGGATCGACAACATCTTCCCATTCCTGCCTCCCGATTTCGATGAGCGCTATTTCCAGATGGCGCCACCCGATCAGCAGATATCTTACCCCGAAGGTGGTGAGCAGGTGATACTCATCAACCTCACTCCCGAGGGAAAGACCTGGTTTTTGCTACCCGATACGGCACTGCCAATGACGATTTTTCGCGATAACGAGATAGTCCTCGACAAGATCATCCGACCCGACACGCTGCTGTTCGACATCGAGAGCAGGCGCTTATCAATGGTCTGGCGAACGGAGGTGCGGATACGGAAAGTCATCACCGAGTTCGAGGAGGCCTGGGTCGGTCCTCCGACTGCGACGATGAGAAGGGCTCGGGAAGAAGGCAAGCAATATATCCGGGACGTGGCAACGCAGAAGGAAATGGTCGCTGATGATGAGGTGAGCGCATGACGACCCGTGCGCTTGACGTCCTCTCCTGCGGGATGGTGACCGCCGTTGGTCTCGATGCGCCTTCGGCCTGTGCTGCCATACGTTCGCGCATTGATGGATTTCAGGAAACCCGATTTCAGTCAGGCCCGGATGAGCCGATCATCGGCGCTCCGATCCCTTTGATGCCCGAAGTTGTGGGCGAGCAGCGTATGGCATACATGGTGACTGCCGCGATCCGAGAAAGTCTGGATGCCTTGTCCACCCCGCGTGCAATGGCCACCCAACTGGTACTCTGCGTTCCCGAGGAGGGCCGTCCGGGTTCTCCGATAGAAGACAGCGTACGGCTCGTACGCCGAATTGGCGATCTCCTTGGAAATTCTGCCACCGGCCCCACGCGCGTGATCAGCGAAGGAAGGCCGGCAGGACATGCCGCCTTGCGAACGGCAGCGCGATTGTTGGCCGATCCTGACACGGACCACGTCGTCATCGCCGGTGTGGATAGTTATCTCACGGCTGGAACGGTCACACACTATCTGGCCGAGAACCGGTTACTGACACCAGACAATGCCAACGGTTTCATTCCGGGCGAAGCCGCCGGCGCGATCCTCTGCGGCCGGGCGGGACAGGGCAGTTTCCGACTCGCCGGGCTAGGGCTCAGTCGAGAACGGGCTTTCATCTACAATGGGCTCGATGAGGACGGGCTGCATCTACCATTGCGTGGCGATGGGATGACGGCGGCTTACAGGGAGGCCTTGGCGGAATGCGGGATCGAAATGGCGGATCTTGGCTACAGGATCGCAGATCTCATCGGTGAGCAATATTGGTTCAGACAATCGGCCCTTGCGTCGATCCGGCTGGTGCGCGGGGCCCACGATTTTCAGGATATCCGGTCTCCCGCCGAATCGCTCGGCAATATGGGAGCCGCCGTCGTGCCCATCATGGTCGGAATGGCGATGACCGCCGCCGCCAAGGGTTATTCGGGCGGCAATCCCGTTCTGATCGAGGCATCCAGCGACAATGGTGCTTGCGGTGCTGCGATCTTCTTATCCCGGGTGCCGTGATGGGAAATGTCTTTGCAAACGGATTGGAGATTTCGGGCAAGGACACCGATGGGAAGACCATCGCCGCATTCCCTGACACCTGCTTCACTCCGCCTCAGACGCCCGCGACGCCACCAGGCGTCCCAGTTCCCTATCCGAGCTTTGGCACGTCGAGCGACACCGACAAGGGGACTAGCACCGTCAAGATCGGAGGCAAGACGGTCAACATCAAGAACAAATCATATCTGTCGAAGACAACCGGTACAGAAGCCGGTTGCGCACCAAAGAAAAACCTCATTACCTCGAAGAATACCGGCAAGGAGTATTTCCACTCCTGGTCGAATGACGTGAAATTCGATGGCGAGCCGGTCATCCGCTTCAGCGACATGGCGACCAATGACCACGCATCGCCTCAGGCCGGTACGCCGCCTTGGGTTCATGTGCTCTCAGCAAATGTCGGAGGAATAACGTGCGGCACACTCCTGCAGAAGATGAACCTACGGCTGCATCCGCACAACAAGAAGAATTGTCCGCAGGGATATCAGTCGGAACACTACGTCGGAAATGAATACTTTCAGCCCGATCGAGCTCATAATACCTCGTACGATCAGTGGAAGGACTACAGTGTGAACAAGGCCCCGTGTGTCTGCATCCGTTCGATGAAGCACAAGAAGGGCGGCGGTTTCCAGGAAACCGGCAAAGGAAGCCGCAAGGACACTCCCCATGACACGAAGACGAAGGCGGTCAACGACTACAACGCAAAACTGGAGGCACAGACTGGCAGGTCGCCCAAGCTACGAGGGGCTGTCGCCAAGGGAACGAAGTCGATCTCCGAACAACACAAGGAGTGCAAGAATTCGAGCCCTGCCACGCAAGAGAAGGTCGCGAAATGCCTGACTATGATATTTATGGCCTATATTCAGAGCGTCGTCGGTCCTCCGCCTCCCAAGAAATCGATGGAGGAGCTTAATGAGATGCGGACGATGCGTCACAGGACAGTGGCATGACCGGGCGCAAGACAATAGATGGGGTGCCCTCAGAGGACGTCTATCTGGAGGTAATGCGTGGCTTTCATCTTGGCGGCACGATTTTTGGCGTGTCGATTGAACTGAGCGATGAATATAGAGAACGTGGGCGTTCCTATCTGCTGTTGGTGGAGTTTACCGGGCGGAGCGCCCGGTTTCACGTGCTGTTGCAGCTAGAAAACCAGATGTTGGCGCACATCAGCAGTTCGCAGGATGATCATGTGTTTCTTGAGGTCGGCGGCCTGACCCATTTCCTGCGCGGCGGTTCGCACAGCACCGCAAGGGCCCCGGAACCCTTCTTTCACAAGATGTTCCGTCTGCCTGATGGGGCGCTCTTCATTTACGGCGAGGACGGCTGCGTGTGTCGTTTTGATGGCATTTCGTGGCAGCCGATCCAATCCGTGGTATCCTCATTCCTGAGAGCGATGCATGGGCCGTCGGCCGAGCTCCTTCACGTGGCCGGTAACAACGGTACCCTCCTCCATCTACAGGGGGACCGTTGGCGGCAGGTCCCGCTCAATTTCAACCGCTCAATCGAAGCGATCCATGTGTCCCCCAACGGGGCGATCAGCATCGGTTGCGAAGACGGCATCTGCTTTGAGTACCGGGACAATCTGTTGAAGGAGATTAAGGCGCCCGACAGTGATTTCATGTCGATATGTGACTTCAAGGGCGCGCGGTTTTGGGGTGACAATCACTTCGGGATTTTTGTCGAAGACAATTACGTCCTGAAAGAGTTCAGGGCTTTGGACTTTGCCTATGCGATGCAGCCGTCGCCCGATTTGCTCGTCGTCACCGGGTGGAAAGAGATCTTCGTGTTTGACGGAAATTCCTGGTCGGGGTTCGAATTTGGCTACGATGGACAGCTGTACATTCAGGTCATCGATATGAGCAGGCGTTATCTCTGAGCGCTTGCGCCGTTGGCGGTCAGATATTCCCTGACCTTGTCCGGGTCCAGTTCTTTCACAGGGATCAATCGTCTGGCGCTCAGCATCCGCACCACAAACAGCTCGCCTGCCTCGGGAAATTCCGCATATCGTTCCTTGGCGATCTCCTGCCCTGCTTCCCCCGCCACTCGTAACCCGTCGAGATGGGCCTCAAGCCGCTCGACCAGGCGAGCGAGCCGCTCCTCATCCATGTCAGGATTTTCGTCCGGATGAAGCAGATGATAGTTATAGACGGTCCATAGAAACGCCGCCATCTCGGCATGTTGGCGGACAATATCGCGAAGAACGGGCGCGGCTGGCATTAGTTGAGGTTCACCGATCCACCACGGACGCGATTGGCCGCGCTAGCGTGGCTCGTCACATAGGTGCCGCGGATGGTGATGTGCCCGTCCTTTTCCATGATGATGGTCGCCTTGCCGCAACGGAGCTCGATCCGCTCCTCGGCGGTGATCTGCACGCGCTCGCCGTCACGGACGACCGTTGGCGTCGAAGACCTGCGGGCCGGATCGATGATACGGCCTACGATTAGCGGTCGCGACGCATCTCCGCCTTCGAAGAGCAGCGCAACTTCGGCCCCGACCATCGCGGAGGTAAGCTCGGCCAGGCTTCGCGCACGTACGGCAATTTCCTCAGGATTGCCGGGATAAACGACCAGGGGCACACCTGCATCGAAACCGAGCAGCAGCCCGATGACCACTCCCTCGATACGCTCCACTACATCGGACATATGATCCTTCCTCAATTATGATTGATCTTGCTGCCCTTCCATGTGACCTCTCCCGAGGCCTTGCCGTTGAACTTGCCCGAGGCGTTGATCGAAATGTCCTTGCCTTCGATCGATATCGTGCCGTCCTTTTTCATCGCGATGCTTGCCGACCCGCACTTGATCACGACCGAGTCTCCAGCTTCGATCAGCAGGTCCTGTCCGATCTTGATCGCTCCATCCTCGCCCACCTCGACGAGACTGCCCTTGGCGACTTTCACCGCCCTGCTGCCGCCAATTTCCGTCGCATCGTCGTCGCCGATCTTGGCGCTGCGCGCTTTGCCGATGCTGCTCGTCTGCCCGCCACCAATCGACACGCTCTGGTCCGAACCGACGTTCCAGCTGTCGGAGGCGCCGATGTCGTGGCTCTGGCCGGCACCGACGCTGACGGAACGGGACGCGCCGATCGTATTCGATTGCGTCGCGCCGACCGATCTGGTCTCTGTCGCGCCGACGCTATCGACGCGTGCGGCGCCAACCGTTACTGTCTGGACGATGGCGACGGCCTGGCTGTGATTGGCGCCGATCGTCTCTGTGGAGTTTGCGCCGATACTGATCGTCTCGTTGGAACCGACAGTAAGCGAGCGATTGGATCCCACCGTCTCGGTATCATTCGATCCGATATTGACGGTGCGGTCGACACCAACCTTGGTCGTCTTGTTGTTGCCGACATCCTCGTCGAGGTTCACGCCGACGGAGTGTTTGGCGTTGTTGTCGATGCGATCCGACTGATCGTGTTCGACGAGCTTGTTGCGATCGTGCTTGATCAAAAGGTTGTGGTCCTTCTGCGCCTGGAAATAGACTTCCTCCGATCCGGCTTTGTCTTCGAAACGCAATTCGTTCCAGCCACCGCCCCCCGGCGAGGAATTCGTCTTCAATCCGGATTGCGTGGCGTTTCCCGGCAACTCGTAGGGCGGCATTTCCTTGCCGTTATAGACCCTGCCGGTGATGATGGGTCGGTCAGGATCCCCTTCGAGAAAGTCGACGATCACCTCCTGGCCGATCCGAGGAATCTGGATGAAGCCCCAGCCGGCACCGCTCCAGGTCTGCGACACGCGCACGAAACAGGAGCTGTTCTGATCCTTTTTGCCGAGGCGGTCCCAGTGGAACTGCACTTTCACGCGTGCATATTTGTCGGTGAAGATCTCCTCGCCCGCTGGACCGACCACGGTCGCGGTCTGTGGCCCGCGCATGACCGGCCTTGTCGTGGTGCGCGGTGGCCGATAACTGATGGACGTCGGAGCGACCTGAAAAATTGCCCGGAAGGTTTCCTCCCCTGTATCGGCGGCAGGCCGGTAGCCGGGGTCGAACAGACGGTAGTCGGCGCGAAGCACGACATATTCCGCGTTCTGGTCCTTGCGCGGGAAATTCTCGAGTTTGAAGGTGCAGCCGGAGGCGAGACCCCGTACCGTGCCGGCGGCAGCAATCCGCTGATGTGCCGCCTGAATTTCCTCCCGCCGCACGACGGCAACCGCATCGCCGCGGCCGACCGTCAGATGCGCGCCCGGATGGCGATAATGCTCACCCTGCGCCTCTGCGTGAGAGAAAGGTTGCGCCGATTGCGCCATGAGGTCGGCGCCCGGCTTGGTGAAATCGTAGTCCGTGTGAGCGAAAATGCCGGGCTGGACGGAACTGGTCGAAACCCAGTCCGTCATATATTCCTCATCCCGACGCACGGGGTCGCCCTCGGCCCGGAACTTGACGCTCCCGTAGCCTGGCGCCGGCTTCAGCTTGTTCATTGCATCGGCAAGGACGAGGGTGTGTTCGCCCTCAGCATACTCGAAGAAATACATGATGCCTTCGTGCTCGAGCAGCCGCTGCACGAAGTCGAGGTCGGTTTCGTCATATTGCACGCAGTATTCCCTCGCTTCGTAGGAACCCTGCAACCGCTTTTCGAATTTTGCCGCCTTGTATTTCGAAAAGATCTTCTCGACGATTTCGACGACGCTCATATTCTGGAAGATCCGGCAATCGGTGCTGTTGCCGAGCAGCCAAAGCCAGGGCCGCACCTCCGCCTCGTAGTAGGCAAACCTCTCCGCGATGCGCGTCAGGCGAAAATCCGTGACGAGCCCGCTGAACCAGCGCTTCTTGTCTCCGCTTTCTCCTTCAACCGACAAGGGTTTTCCGAGCAGCTTCAATGCGTCGACATTTTCATCGGAACTGATGAAGCCGACAGTGAAGGCAAAACACCGGCTGACCTCATCGCGGCCGATGAAATGCGTGAAGGTCAGCGCTTCGGAACCGAGCGGCGTCTGGACGGTTGTCTTGCGATCATCAGCCATGCGGAGAATGCCCCTGTCTCGTGACGCCGGCGATCCTGATAGAGAAGCCTAGCACAAAGGCCGGTCGCCTCGGAAGTGACATCAACAGTGCAACCATCCGATGCCTGTCGCGTGGCCGTCCGGTAGACCGCAACGCCTGAAAGGAGGGGATCTGTCTGACCTGCGCAATCGGGCGCTGCGAAAATGTCATACGCGGGCGATCGATCCCCCAAGCGCGCGATCAGTCCTGACAGAGAATGCTAGCTCTTCAATCGCCAGTGCCGCTTCACGCGCTCCATTAGCAAAAACGATGCGAGCTGCTCGCATATGATACTGGGTGAGAAAATCGTCCGACAGGGCGAGTTCGATGGTCTCGTGCGCTCGCTCGACATCCACCGCTCTCAGACAGAGCCCCAAACCGGAGCTTTGCGCATAGGCGGCTCTGATGGCCTGCTCGTCCATCTCGGGCGCCTCATTAGGAACGAAGATTGCCGGGATGCCGCCATAAATAGATTCGTGGAAGCTGTTGTAGCCGGCAGTCGTGATCATCAGGTCGACGGCATTGAAATATCTGGCGATCGGATAGATCGCCTTTTGCACGGTGCCTCCAATATGATCCTCGCGCTTCGGGGCGAGGGGATTGACCGCATCGATGATCTGGACGCCATGCTTGAGCAGCCCGTCGATGATCGCCGGCCGCAGCCGGCTGACGTCGAAATTTCGTTCCGAGCCGAGCTGCACGACGGCGATAAGACCGGCAGGATCGACACCGAGAGCCGAGGCAGCTTCTGCCCGCGAGAGCCTGTCGTCATTGTCAACGAGGAGAATCGGAGAAACGCCGATCACGCCGGCGCGCAATTGCGCGGTGATGCCGTGATCTTCGTCCGCGGCGAACTCGCCCGGCTCGATCACCATGTCGAACCGATGCTGCATCGACGGATCGAGACCATGACGGGAAGCCCACATCCCGCGGCGGATCCAGACCCAGTTCAGATCGGGACGGGCGGCCAGCACTTTCAGCAGGCCGGGAAAGGGATGGTTGCTGTCGAAGACGACGCTGTTGATGGCAAACGCCTCCACGGCGGCCAGCAATTCCTGTGCGAAGACCTCATTCCAGCTGTCGTCCGTGACGCCGATCTTCGGGGCGGACGGTATGTAGTCGACCGGGTGCCCACGTGCTTCGATAATCGAAGATCCGGCCGACATTGTCAGGAAAACGGGCTCCATGTCCGGCGACATGCGCTCGGCGATTGCCATCAATCGCGTGATGTGTCCAAGGCCTATGCCGTTTGTCGCGACAAACAGGACGCGCCGACGTCCCATCAGCGACCGTTGCGGTCTTCCCGGCCTGGAACGGACCGTTGCGCGCCCGCTCGACGCGGAGAAAGCGTCAGCGTCAACGGCCTTGCCGACCGTGGCAAGCGCGGGAGGCGAGCTAAGCCCGAGTTCGTCATAGAGCGCACGCATTCTTTCCGGGTATCGGCTCGTCGAAAACTTCTTCTCGACCAATGCGCGCGCGGCTGCCGACTGTGCGCTGAAGGCCTCGGGAGAGGCGAGAAATCTCTCCAGAACGTTGGTTGTTTCTTCAGGCCGGCAATAAACCGCACCGTCTTCGAACAGGTCCCGAAACGATGGGTCCAGGATGGTCACAAGCCCGCTCGCCATCGCTTCGGCAATGCCGATGCCAAACGCCTCAACCCATCGTCGGCTGTGAAAAAACACATAGAAATCGAGCCTGTTCAGAAATTGAGACACCCCACTGCTCGAATAAGGCAAGATATTCCAGTTTGATCCAATCAAAGGCACGACTTGGTCCGGCACGCCGCCCATGACCTTGACCTGGACATTGCCAAGGTCGGGATAGGCCGCGCGCGATTCAGCCTCGGTATCCGGCCATTTCAGGAGATCGCGACGTGAATGTCTGCCGATAACCGCCCGTTCGCGCGGCGGCTGCGCGGTCCTGATCGGCCACTCGTCAAGGTCGATGAGGTTGAAAAGATCATGACGCAAGAGCTCGGGCCTGTCGGCGATGATGTCTTCGAACTGATTGCGCACCTTAGGGCCGACCGGTGCGAAGATGACGGGCGCCCCGAACATTCTCTCCAGATTTCGTTTCACCACGTCGATATTATATTGCGCATTGCCGGCTCCGTCGAAGGGCGGATGCTGGACCGAAAGGAGGACGACCTTCGATCTGAGGCGTAGCGGCCGTGTCGGCATGTGCGCGAACGCCAGGGGATTATGCGCGAAAAGAATGTCGCACTCGACTGCCTCCTCGCCCGTCAGCCACGGCACTTCCTGACGCTCAAGAACGTCGAGAAGTCGTTCCTCGAACCGTCTGGAGCGGATGTCGGAAACGCCGAGAAATGGAAGCAGAGCCGTCGAGAGGCCAAATTGCTGGGCGGATTGGATCTCAACCCGCACCGCCGATGAGGAGCCGCCATAAAATCGAGGATCGGCTGCATGGACAATATCAAAATGCATTCGAAAACCAGATTGGGTCTATCAATGCTAACAGAGTGAATTCCCAGTTGTCAGGCCCAGTTGCTTTAATAAGCGCTGCCGCTGCGGCCGAAAGATGAGCTACGTTCGGGACGGCCCAAATTCCTTACAGCAACGGGCCTTGGTTTGACCGAACGGGTGATTCTGGATGTCGCAACCGGGACATAGGAGCTGTTCGGATACGTGCTGATGAAATTGCGATAGGCTTGATCGGTGTTGCTTCGCCGTGCGTTGCGCCAGGCTACTTCTTCCGCGGCAGTCGGCGCACCTCGGTAACCGCTGATCATTGACGCCAGCGTCATATTGGAGCCATGAGAGGTGCATGAAGCAAGTATCAGCGTTCCGAGGATAGAGATTTTGCGAAGCATATATTGCCCTCCCCGCAGCTTATTTTAGTAAGCATTCACAAACTGCGAAAGTCAAGGCCAGCAAGGTGAAACTCATTATTTTCGATGGTCCGATGCAGCCTTGAAGGACTTCTCTGGCCTTTCAAGCAACGAATAGATGCACGTTTCAACCTTAAAGATTAATCGGCGGTTTGTCTTGAGTGTGCCCGCCTTTTCGCTATGCCAACTGCTCGGCAAGGAATTCCTCGAAGCTCAATCCCAACGTCACCTCACGCGAAATCGCCCACTTTCGCAACATAAGGTCGTAACGCCTGCGCACATAGTCCTGATATTGGCCGGGCGAAAGCGAAGGAAGGTGGTGCACTTGCGGAATGAATTCGGCCGGCGTCTCTGCCCGGGACATGAGTTCCTGATGGAAATCGGAAAGAAGGATGATCGGATATTCGCTCTTGGCCGTGCAGATCTTGAGGATGGCCTCAATGGCTTCGACAAAGCCGTCTGGTCTTGGCCCGAGCCAGGTGACAAGAGTGCGGGATTTTACGCGGTTGTGCGCGTCGGCAATCGTATAGCGGAGCTCCTCGGGCATAGTCTGCTCTCGCCTCAAAAACGCGAAAGCGTCGAAAGGCATTCTCATATTGAACAAGCTGCGCAAACGGGTGGTCGGAAAAACCATCTGGTGGGTCTCCGTGCAAAGGACTGGCTTGCTCGATATCCTGGCAATCTCGTTCGCCTGCGTAAGATTACTCTCGACAAAGATCTCGGCATCGCACTGCCGATAGAAGGCGGCCTTGAACCTTGCATGGGTGCCCCGCCGGCGACGCTCCGCCGCGCTCGGCAGATCGAGCATGATGAGCTTGCCGTAGTCGATCGCATTTGTACGAAGCCAGGTTTCGGTCAAGGACCTGTACTTTTCGAGCCGGCTGGTCACGAGATAGGCGATGAATCGCGTCGGTTTGTGAAGCGCCCGTGCATTTCTCAGGAAGGCTTCATAGGCCGGACCATCGTCATTTTCAGTATCGGTCGGGTCGAGGCAGAGCACTCCGTCAATGTCGATGCACGCCTTCGATAACAGGCCGTGATGCATGAAATTCCACTGGAAGAGCCTTGGCTGTTCGACGACCTCGAATATAAAGTCGACATCCTCGACGCTATCGCGCAGGCCATAGACCGCCGCGAAGACAAATTGAGCGCGTGTTTTGCATGCCATCAATTTGGCTTTGGCTTCCCGCATGGCGCCACCGGTATTGATGCTGTCGTCGAGGACAAGAACCTTTCGAACATCCGATGCGCTCCTGAACGAAGCCGTATTCTTGGTTGCACCGAACGAATAAACGCGGCCTTCGATGAAACTGTCCAGGTCGGTCGTCGGTAGGTTGGCGACAAGGCCGAGCATGTTGGCGGCCAGCAGGCCGCTGCGTGGAATACCGACGACCAGATCGATCTCGCGCGGCAGCATGTGCAACCCGTTGACGATGGCTTTGTGAAGATCCGATATCGAGCGATACTGCATCCGCATGCCGATGCCCCCGTTCAGGTCAGCTCCGGACCGTCATTTGCCGTTCTGTTCCAGAAAGAGATCGACCTGAGCCTCCATCTTTTGCCGTGTTGGCGTGTCAAGTTTCTTGCCGATCGCCGCGCGCGCTTCATCGGCTCGATTGACGCCCAGCTTTTCGGCCAGCACCCCATAATAATAGGCAAGCGGCACATCCGCCTTTCCCGTGAAGCTGCCTTTGTCGTAACCGAAGGCAAGATCGAGGTTGGCCAGTTCAAGGCCGCGATTGGCAGATAACTTGAAAAGGGAAAGCGCTCGATTTCGATCAGCAGGAAGTTTATCGGCGCCTTTCAGGTACAGCCTCGCGGCATAATAGGGGGCGTATTTGTTGCCCATGTCCGTTGCCTTGAGCAGGGTCTCCAAGCCACGTCCAAGGTCCTTTTTGGTGCCCTCTCCGCTGATATAGGCCTGACCCAGATTTGCCATGGCGTCGATCTGGCCAGTGTCGGCCGCCGCGATGTAAAGCGCTACCGCCTGCGAGGCATCCTGCTTTACACCCGTGCCCAGCCTGTAGCAGTCACCCAGCGCCGTGATAGCGTTCGCCCATCCGCTGGAAGCGGCAAGACGATACCAGAGAATGCCTTCTTCTGGCTCCTTCGAGACACCTTGGCCAAGAATATAGGCCGTGCCGACGTTCGTGCGTGCGCGCAGGTTGCCCATTTTTGCGGCCGCCATGTAGTAGGAGAGAGCCTGATCGTAGTCGACCTTCCGGCCGATCCCCATGCGTGCCATATAGCCGAGGTTGACGAGAGCCGCGCTATACTGATGACCGCCGGCGACTTTGTAGAAATACTCCGCCCAGTTGTATCGACCGGCGATCTCGAGAACGCGACCAAGCTGATATTGCAGCCGGGGATTGTTCTGGTCTGCTGCAAGCGCAAAGGCGCAGGCCCGCAACGCGTCGCGCACATTGACGAGACCATTACTGACGCCGGGGACTTGTCGCTGCGGATCGTTCGGGTCAGCAGCGTAAAGATCGCATTCGGTCACAAGACTGCGCATCCCGCCCGCCGTCTCGGGCAGTAAACTCGGCCACATCCTGAACGTTTCGCTTACCGCTCGCTCGCCCGATTGCTGGAAGACGAACTCCTTAGCCTCGGAGTCGCCTGCGCTCGGCACCTGGCTGGCAATGGATGAGGCGACAAGGCTTTCGCGGACATAAAGCCCGCGTTTCGAAAGGGCAGCAACCTGGACACGGCTCTTTTCTTCCGCCTCCGCCGCGTGCGCGCTTTGGGGAAAGATCTTTGCGAAGCGCTCGAAATCGGCAGGATCTGGACTATCCTTGATGAAGGTCCACAGCACCTCGTCAATATTAACCGGACTCGAGGTCTCGGTGGGCGGAACGACGGCTTCCGCGTTCAAGATTGCCGCCTGTGGCCGGAACACGAACCGCGTTTCGATCGAGCCGGTGATCCAAGGTATTTGGGCATTGCCGGTCGCTTGCCTGACATCGCCGCGAACCGTTCGAAACGTGTCATAAACATCTAGGTTCGGTCGCTGCAGGGCATTGGCGAGCGCCGACGAATAGGGACTGTTCAGCCCGGTGCCATCATAGGCGACTTCACCGGCACTCGTTGCATAAGCTACCAAGACCTGCCCGCTTCCCGCCTCAGTATCTGCCAGCCCCTGACGAAGGCCTTGGAAATTTGCAGCCGGATTGTTTCGGCATGCATCAAGAATGAAGAGCTTCAGCCCGACAGGATCGTTCTTGACGATATCGATGAGATCATTGAGGACGAGTGCATCGGCGACGACCCGTTGCGCAGAGCTGGTATCGACGTCCACGGGCAATAGGAGATTGCGGCCACTGGCCTGCAAGGCGTGGCCGGCATAGTAGAAGACGGCAATATCGGCACCGACCAGATGCGTCCGAACGGTCTCTTTAAGGTCCTTGACCGCCTCTTTCTTCAGGTCGTAAAACAACAGCACATCGAAATTCAATTCGGTCAGGGTATTGGCGATCAGCTTGGCGTCATTCTGGGGATTGCTCAACGGCGCAAAAGGATAGTCACTATTGCCAATGACGATTGCCGCGCGCTTTTCTGCGTGAGCAGATCCCGTGAAGGCTTGACACGCGATCAGCAGGAATAAGCAGATAAGGAAACGTGGGACTCGCCCCTGCGCAGATGTGGAAACCATCACTATCGCTCCAATGAGAAGACCATGCCCGAAACCATCGGTGCAAAGCCTGAGTGTTGCTTATCTGCCTGCCACTCCCGCGATCGAGAATTCGAAGTGTATTAGCCCCCGGATAATCTCAGCCAGTCTACCTATTTACACACCAAGCGGTAGCCGTTCTGCAATACAAATCGCAGACCGGCATCGAACGAACCTCAACGGGCGGAAACGCAGTAGCGGCGGTGGTAAGGACAAATGGAGGACGTCGATGCCATCGCAACAAGAGCGCGGCCGCAGAATATACGACATCTCGGAAGCCCGCATCGAACGCGTGGTCCGTGAAAACCGGGGGTTCATCCGCGTGCTGTGCAATTTTTGATTCCCGCCTTAGCGATTTCGATGACTTATTTTGAAAAAGTGGAATATTAGAGGCGTCGACAACGTCAGGGCGTTTGAGAAACCTCATCGCTATCACTTCGGTAAGGCCTGCGCGAGGTCCAGCACAATGCCGCGATCTTCGACATCAACGAGAAGCAGCGAGCGAAATTGTCTTCATCTCATTATCCTCGATTGCCTCCGCTTGCGCCGCCGTCAGAACGGCGGCGGCGTCAGCGTTTCAGGGATTTCATGAAGCTGCCGATATGCGGGAACAGTTCTTTGAAAGGCGTATCCGCTCGGTGTCTCATGAGAACCTCTGTGAAGAGCTTCAATCCGACGGTGAACTCTGCTGCCTCATCGTCGGGCAGCAGCTGCTTTTGACGCACTGCCGAGAGGATTTTGAACAGATCGTCGTGGTTGGTGGTGTGGAAAACAAGAGCTTCGTCGTCAGCCGAACGGACGTCGCCCTCCAGCCGCTCCACCGTGACCCGGTAAGTGTGAGCCATTGGCGTTTATCTACAATTCGATGGCGTAGTAGGTGAACCCGCCCTCGTCCTTGCCGACGCCGGAGATGGCATCATTGATCTTCTCCAACGGCCACACCATTGGCGACATGACCGACATGTCGATGATACCAGCCTCGACCATGGCAGCGATTTCCATGCCTTCAGCGGCGGTGAACCAGACCGAGCCGATCAGTTCCATCTGCTCGTCCATCCACCATTTGACGTCGACGGGCAAAGCTCCGGACGTTCCGCCGATGTTGACGATGCGACCACCCCGTTTGACGCCGCCCATGGCGTCCAGCATGGAATCCAAGGGGGCCTTTGCGCCGAGCGTATCGAGCATGAGGTCGGCGCCGCTTCCGTTGGTCTGCTCTTTGACGAAGCTTCCCGACGATCCATTGACATTCGAAAAAGTGACGATCCGGTCGGGAGCGATCGCCTTAAGCCGCTTAAGCAGCGTCTCGCCCCTAGCGACGGCATAGATTTTTGCGACGCCCATGGCCAGCGCGAAGAGCGTGGCCCCCAGCCCTAGAGTGCCGGTCGCACCGTTGATGATCAGGCTCTTGCCCATCAGCGGCCCGCATTTCTTGAGGGCGGCGTAGGAGGTGCCAAGATAACCAACGCGAGAGCCTTGGACGAAACTCATCTTGTCCGGGATCTTGATAACCTGCGCCTGCGGGGCGAGCATGAATTCGCCGAAGCCACCGTAAGGATAGCGCGCGAACATCTCCAGGCTTTTCTGATTGTAGCCGAAGTAGCCGCCGAGGGTCCAATGTTCGCAAGCCTGCGGCTTGCCCGACGAACAATGGTGGCAAGCGCCGCAGAATCGACCGGGGTTCACATACACCCTGTCGCCCGGCTTGACGTTGACGACCTGGGGGCCGACCTCATGGACGATCCCGCTCGGATCGAGTCCATGGATTGCCGGGCGTGGCGGGAGCGGCATCTGCGGATACCAGGTCTCCCAGTTGGCCAGGACGTTTGCCAAATTCGGGACCATTCCGCAGGCTTTCACGCGGACGACGACATCGCTTCCGGTCGCCTTCGGCCGCTCGACTTCGTCAATCCTCATCGGTTGACCAACGGCATGCAAGCGCGCAGCACGCATCATTTCCATAAGCTTTACCCTCCCAAACTCAGAGATCGAGTCGTATTGACATCCTATTTGGATTGTGAATACCGTTTAGTATCTGAAAAAGCAAGCGGGGATTGCCAATTATCCTCGCGGACCCGGCTAGAGGCCGGCGTCAAGGAGGAGACATGGACTTCGTGTTGGTTGACTGGCTCCGCATTCTTTGCGGCGCCTGGCTTGTTCCCCATCTCATCGGCAAGGGACTGCATTATGAGAAGGCCGGTGGAACGTTCGAGGCGGCAGGCTTCAGGCCCGGCAAGCTGTTCGTCGGGCTCACCATGGTTGCGGAAGCTTGCGCGGCCGTGGGGCTGATTTTCTCGATATACCCCCGGATTGCAGCCCTTTTCGGTGCTCTGGTGCTGCTTGGCGCGGGCTACGCAGTTGTGAAAATCAACGGCAAGAATTGGCGCTGGCAGAAGATGGGTCCCGAGTACCCGATTTTCTGGGCACTCGTTTGTCTTCTAACGGCTCTTGTGTGACGACCTCATTTTGAGGTACGCCTCGGTGTCTGGATACGCACGAAACGGATTTGCGAATGGCACGGCTGACACGTGAGCAAAGTCAGGCTCGCACAAAGGAAAAGCTTTTGGCGTCCGCTTACGAAGTCATGGCACGCTACGGCTATGCCGGGGCTTCGATCGAACGCATCGCCGAAGAGGCGGGCTACTCGAAGGGGGCGTTTTATTCAAATTTTGCCAACAAGGAAGATATCTTCCTGCAACTCCTTGCCGGTAACGCGGGTGGCGACGTCGTTCAGCTGACCGAGCTCCTCGGAAAACACGATGACCCAATGGGACTGATCGATGTCTTGGCAGGGTGGGCAAACGATCGCGGCGACGATCGCCGATGGGGCATGCTGGCGATAGAGCTTCTTCGGATGGCCCAACATGACCACACGCTCGGAGACCGGCATATAAAACTATTCAGGGATCAGTGGGAAGGCGTCGGCAAGATCCTTATCGACAAGCTGAACCTTGTTCTGCAGCCGCCGGCGAGCCCATTTTATATCGGCGGTATCGTGCTCGAGCTGACTTATGGCGGTATTTCGAGCTTCCTCAAGGACGGCGCACCTGGGGACATGGTCCGGGTCGTGCTGAGGGAAATGTACCGGTCCTCACGCGCGTCGACGCCCGCCAAAGCGGCTACAGTATAACCAAAATCATCCGCCATCTGATCATGTGAAGTGCGCGCCGCGGCCGGGCGCGCTCTTGAGCATGAGCAACAGCTCGGCCCATGTCGAAAGGACTTGCCAAACGCGCGAAAGCAAATCTTTCCGCGCAAATCGGCTTGACATCGTAAAACTCAAAGACTAGCTTTCATCCAGAAACTGCTTGGTATGTGAAAACCGAATGGTATTTTGGCCGGGAACGGCGACCGCTGTTGAGGAGCATGCGGGTTATGGGGGTATCATGGACAAAGTCATAATCGTGACGACCTGTCGAAGTGCACGAGCCGCAGGATAAGACACCTCGTGCGCGTCAGCGGCACGTCGTGGATTGGCAATTCGGAAAATCACTACATGCTTGGATTTGGCAACTCCCCTCAGGAGACGCTGGTCGCGTCCCTGCTCGTCATGGCGCTTGTTGGCTTTTTTGTATCGGGCCTGATGCGTTGGCGCGGCTTGGCGCGGCTGACCGACCTCCTGATGCCCGCAGCATTGCTGGCAGCCTATTGGCTCACCTACAACAAAGTTCCGACGTTTCCGCCCGTCGGTGCGATCAATAAGGTATTTTACGTGATCGTTGTCGGAACGGCGATCGGCTTCGCCGCCGAGATAGCGGCCCCACGCGCGGTGCGCCTTCTCGCGCTTCTGCAGCCGGTCGCGGTCGCATTCTATATCGGTTCGCCGCGATTGGGGACAGCGTCCTGGGAAGCGGCGCTCGCCGCGGTCGCCGGAATGGCGATCATGGGGATGGTCATGTGGCGCGGAGCAACAGGCGCAGAGGACGACGTGAAGCGAGGCGGCGTCGTTGCCGTACTTGCTACCGGCTTTGCACCGATTGCCCTTCTCGGCGCCTCATCTTCCTCGTTTCAGCTCTGCCTGATGTTTGCGACTGGATGCTGCGGAATTCTGATTGTTCACGCAGCAAAGCCGGCCTTCCGTTTTGGCGGCGCCTCGTCCCTCGGCGCCTTGGGCGGCCTCATCGCCATCGCCGATACCGTCGTGCTGATCACGCGCAAAGCCGATCTCATCGCACTTGCGGTACTCGCTCTCTGCACTGTGCTGCCGGCGCTCTCGGAACGCATCTGCCTGAAGCTCGGCCTTTCTCGGCCGTTTCCACGCCTTTTCGTCCATATCGCCTTGGCTGCACTGCCGGCTGCAGCGGCGTTTGCCGTCGCGTTCGTCGATTATGGATCGAGCTTTCCAGTTTAACGTGAGGAGGAGAATGAAAATGAAATACCGACTAGCAGCATTGTTACTTTCGATGACGACGCTCGCCGGCGCGGTGTCGCCCGCCTCGGCCGCGAAATTCGACATCGATCCGGTGCATTCGGGTATTGCGTTCTACATCGACCATCTTGGCTTCTCAAAGGTGATCGGTGTCGCGCAAGAGTTCTCCGGCACGTTCGATTTCGACGCTTCCAAGCCGGACGCCAGCAGTCTCGATGTCAAGGTCACCGTTGCGTCGATCTCGACGAATAACAAACAGCGTGATGGCGACATCCAGGGCGCCGCCTGGTTCAATGCCACGGAATTTCCGGACATCACCTTTGTCGGCAAGGAGTTCAAAAAGACAACCGACAACACCGGCCAGGTCGTCGGGGACCTGACGATAGCGGGAGTGACGAAACCCACGACCTTGGACGTCACGTTCAACAAGGAAGGGCAGAACCCTTGGGATAAGAGCCACGTTGTCGGTTTCAGCGCCACGACCAAAGTCAAACGCAGCGATTTCGGCATGAAAGCGGCGCTCGGCATGATCGGCGATGAGGTCGATCTCGTGATCCAAGTGGAAGGCCGCGAACACAAGGGGTGATACGAGACCGTCAGGTCGCCTCCCGAAACGGCGCCGTCGTGTTATCGCGACGGCGCCATTTTTGTTCAGGATGCCTCAGGCTGCTCTCGGCCGGCTCCGCCGAGCCGGCGGTCGCATCCGCTACTCCGTCACCGACAGCGGTGCGGATTTGGCGATTAGCCCCTTGATTTCCATCGCCGTTTCGCTGAGCGCTGTGAAGGTTCGTGAGGTAAGCCCGAGCGATCCGCAATCGTTCGAAGCATCTCAGATACTTTTTAGTATGCAGATGCTATTTGGTATGTTAACGAAGATCCCGTGCTGCTGACGAAAGGAAATTCTAAATGGACGTTCGCGCCGCCGTAGCCGTTCAGGCCGGAAAACCGCTGGAAGTGATGACCGTGCAGCTGGAGGGGCCGAAGGCCGGCGAAGTGCTGGTCGAGGTCAAGGCGACCGGCATCTGCCACACCGACGATTTCACCCTGTCGGGCGCCGATCCGGAAGGCCTGTTCCCGGCGATCCTCGGCCATGAAGGTGCCGGCATCGTCGTCGATGTCGGCCCCGGTGTCACTTCGGTGAAGAAGGGTGACCACGTCATTCCGCTCTACACGCCGGAATGCCGCGAATGTTATTCCTGCCTGTCGCGCAAGACCAATCTCTGCACCGCCATCCGCTCGACCCAGGGCCAGGGTCTGATGCCGGACGGCACCTCGCGCTTCTCGATCGGCAAGGACAAGATCCATCACTATATGGGCTGCTCGACCTTCGCCAATTTCACCGTGCTGCCGGAGATTGCCCTTGCCAAGGTCAATCCCGACGCGCCCTTCGACAAGATCTGCTACATCGGCTGCGGGGTGACAACCGGCATCGGCGCGGTGATCAACACCGCCAAGGTCGAGATCGGCGCCACCGCGATCGTCTTCGGTCTCGGCGGTATCGGCCTCAACGTGCTGCAGGGCTTAAGGCTTGCCGGCGCCGACATGATCATCGGCGTCGACATCAATCCTGAGCGCAAGGCCTGGGGCGAGAAATTCGGCATGACGCATTTCGTCAATCCGAAGGAGGTCGGCGACGACATCGTGCCCTATCTCGTCAACATGACGAAGCGGGGCGGCGATCTGATCGGCGGCGCCGACTATACCTTCGACTGCACCGGCAACACCAAGGTGATGCGCCAGGCGCTGGAAGCCAGCCACCGCGGCTGGGGCAAGTCGGTCATCATCGGCGTTGCCGGCGCCGGCCAGGAGATTTCCACCCGGCCGTTCCAGCTGGTCACCGGCCGCAACTGGATGGGCACCGCCTTCGGCGGCGCGCGCGGCCGCACCGACGTGCCCAAGATCGTCGACTGGTACATGCAGGGCAAGATCCAGATCGACCCGATGATCACCCACACCATGCCGCTCGAAGACATCAACAAGGGCTTCGAGATGATGCACAAGGGCGAGAGCATCCGCGGCGTCGTGGTGTACTGACGCAAATCTCCGAACGGAATGCGGCGAAGGTTTTCATTGGTTTAGCCTCGGCCGGACCGAAACCCACCGTCGCGTCGGATCAGTGACTTTCAAATTTTAAGGGAGGGATACATGCTAATAGGGTCGCCTCGAGAGAGGCTGGAAGGAGAGGCGCGCGTTGCAATGACGCCTGACAGCGCC
Source organism: Rhizobium croatiense (assembly GCF_019793465.1). Taxonomy (GTDB): domain Bacteria; phylum Pseudomonadota; class Alphaproteobacteria; order Rhizobiales; family Rhizobiaceae; genus Rhizobium; species Rhizobium croatiense. The sequence continues at coordinate 408,512 of NZ_JAILYJ010000001.1, forward strand.
ACACAGCTTCAGAAGCTCGGCTATCAATGTGCCATCGAAACTGGCGCCGGCAAACTTGCGGGCTTCTCCGACGATGCCTTCCGTGCTGCCGGGGTAACGGTTGTCGACAGCGCCGAAACGCTCTTTGCAAGCGCCGACGTGATCGCCAAAGTGCGCCCGCCGGAGTCAAGCGAAATGGCGAGGCTTTCGAGCGGCAAGACGCTGATCTCGTTCTTCTATCCAGCACAGAACAAGGACCTACTGGACCGGGCGAAATCGACCGGCGCCAACGTGATTGCCATGGATATGGTGCCGCGCATTTCGCGCGCCCAAAAGATGGACGCGCTCTCCTCCATGGCCAATATTGCCGGTTATCGCGCCCTGATCGAGGCCGGAAATAACTTCGGCCGCTTCTTTACCGGTCAGGTGACCGCCGCCGGCAAGATCCCGCCGGCCAAGGTCCTGGTCATCGGCGCGGGCGTTGCCGGTCTTGCCGCGGTCGGCACCAGCGTTTCGCTCGGCGCCATCACCTATGCTTTCGACGTGCGGCCGGAAGTCGCCGAGCAGATCGAATCCATGGGCGCGGAATTCGTCTTCCTCGACTTCGAGGAACAGCAGCAGGACGGCGCTGCGACAGGCGGCTATGCCGCGCCCTCCTCGCCCGAGTTTCGCGCGGCACAACTGAAGAAGTTCCGCGAAATCGCGGCTGACATCGATATCGTCATCACGACGGCGCTGATCCCGGGCCGCGACGCACCGAAGCTCTGGCTTGCCGACATGGTAGCGACGATGAAGCCCGGTTCGGTGGTCGTCGACCTTGCCGCCGAGCGCGGCGGCAATTGCGACCTGACCGTCCCGGACCAGAAAATCATATCCGACAACGGCGTCACCGTGATCGGCTACACGGACTTCCCAAGCCGCATGGCCGCACAGTCGTCGACGCTCTATTCGACCAACATCCGCCACATGATAACGGACCTGACGCCGAACAAGGATGGCGTCATCGTCCACAACATGGAGGATGACGTGATCCGTGGTGCGACGATCGCTTTGAAGGGCGAGATCACCTATCCGCCGCCACCGCCAAAGATCCAGGCGATTGCCGCCCAGAAACCAAAGGAAAAGCCCAAGGAGCTGACGCCTGAAGAAAAGAAGGCCGCGGAGGCCGCCGGCTTCAGGTCTGCGACGCGAAACCAGGTCGGGCTTCTTATCATTGGCGGTCTGCTCATGCTCCTCATCGGCGCCTTCGCACCGCCGGTGTTCATGGGCCATTTCATCGTTTTCGCACTCGCCTGCTTCGTTGGCTTCCAGGTGATCTGGGGCGTTTCGCACTCGCTGCATACGCCGCTCATGGCAATCACCAACGCCATCTCCGGCATCATCATCATTGGAGCGGTCCTGCAGATCACCGCGGGCGGTTGGCTGGTGACGGCGCTTGCCGCCATTTCCGTGGCGATCGCAGCGATCAACATCGTCGGCGGGTTCATGGTGACACGCCGCATGCTGAACATGTTCCAGAAGTCCTGACCGCGTCGAGGGAGAATTGACAATGTCTATCGGTATCCAGACCGCGGCCTATATAGCAGCCTCGGTTCTCTTCATCCTCGCGCTTGGCGGTCTTTCGGGCCAGGAAAACGCGAAGCGCGCTGTGTGGTACGGTATCGTCGGCATGGCGATCGCCGTCGTTGCGACGATCTTCGGGCCGGGCGTCGGGCTTTCGGCGGTGCTCATCGTCATGCTCGTGATCGGCGCAATCGTCGGGGCGGTCATGGCGCGGCGCGTCGAGATGACCGGCATGCCGCAACTCGTGGCGGCCCTTCACTCCTTCGTCGGCCTCGCCGCCGTCTTGATTGGCCTCAATTCCGATATGACGGCGCATGAATTCACTGCGCATGCCGAGCAGATCATCCACGAGGTGGAAATCTTCCTCGGGGTCTTCATCGGTGCTGTGACCTTCACCGGTTCGATTATCGCCTATGGCAAGCTCTCAGGCCGCATCGGCGGCAAGGCGCTGATCTTGCCCGGCCGCCATGCCTTCAACATCGCGATGGTCGCCACCTCCCTCATCCTCATGCTGCTCTACATGAACGGCGCGGGCTCATGGACGCTCTATCTGATGACGCTGATCGCCTTCGTCATCGGCGCCCATCTCGTCATGGCGATCGGCGGGGCCGACATGCCGGTCGTGGTTTCCATGCTTAACTCCTATTCGGGCTGGGCGGCTGCAGCTACCGGCTTCCTGCTTGGAAACGACCTTCTGATCGTTACCGGCGCGTTGGTCGGCTCCTCCGGCGCAATCCTCTCCTACATCATGTGCAAGGCAATGAACCGGCAGTTCCTGTCCGTGATCCTCGGCGGTTTCGGCAATGCCTCGGGCCCGGCGATGGCCGTCGAGGGCGAACAAATCGCGATCGACGCCGAAGGCGCTGCCGCAGCGCTTAACGATGCCGACTCAGTCATCATCGTCCCCGGTTACGGCATGGCGGTTGCGCAGGCACAGGGTGCGGTCTCCGAGCTCACCCGCAAGCTGCGCGCCACCGGCAAGGACGTGCGCTTCGCCATTCACCCCGTTGCCGGCCGCTTGCCCGGTCACATGAATGTGCTTCTGGCCGAGGCAAAGGTGCCCTACGACATCGTCCTGGAAATGGACGAAATCAACCACGATTTTTCGAATACCGACGTCGTCATCGTCATCGGCTCCAACGACATCGTCAATCCAGCCGCACAGGAAGATCCGAATTCGCCGATATCAGGCATGCCGGTCCTGGAGGTTTGGAAGGCCAAGCAGGTCTTTGTTTCCAAGCGCGGCCAAGGGACCGGTTACTCAGGCATTGAGAACCCTTTGTTCTACAAAGAAAACACCCGGATGTACTACGGCGACGCGAAGGATTCGATCAACAAGCTTCTGCCGATAATCAACTGATCTCAGCCCGGCAGGGGAGTCTCGCCTACGTGGCGAGTACCCTCGCCCAAGCAGCCGCGTATCCAATTGCTTCACATGGGAAGACCGTAGGAACGGCGTAACTGATATTCCGCTCCCACGTTATCGTGTCTGTCCGAATTCTGTGATCGCCTTTCCATGGGACGAGCAATGGGAGCTTCTCCATGGAGAGTACTTTGGAGGCTCTCACGACCAGGAAGCCTGGACGTGAGGTTCACCGGCACTGGCCGGACGAGGTCAAAGCTTAGATCGTTTCGGATAGCGTTCGGCCCGGCACGGCGGTGAATGAGGTCGCAGAGCGGGGATTCAATGTCATGATTGCCCGGCAGCTTCCAGAATGAGCTTCGCGATCTCATCCGGATGTGAAATGAGCGACAGATGGCTGGAATTGAGTTCGATGGCTTTAGCGCCCATGCGTCTGGCCATGAAACGCTGCAGGTCTGGATTTATCGTCCCATCTTGCGTCGAAACGGCGTAGTAGCTTGGCTTGGAGCGCCAAGCAGCGTTTGAGGTTTTGCCGGTGAGCAACGCCTTTTGGAATGGTTGTTGAACGGCATAAAGAACCCTCGCCCTGGCCTCGGGAAGGTCGCCCCCGAAATCGCGCAGGAACGCTTCTTCCGTCAGCCGTCCTTCATCGCCGTCGAAGACAATGCCCGCGGTTGCGGGTGGTGTCGGGTAGGTTTTTGCCAAAGCTGCATAGTCCTCACCTGCATCCGGTGCTCGGGCAGCGACATAAACCAGTGAAGAGACGTTCGGGTGTACACCTGCTTCGGTGAGGATCATCCCCGAAAAGGAGTGGCCAACAAAGACGGTCGGACCGTCCTGCCGGTCGAGGACGCGCCGGGCGGCCGCCACGGCATCGGGCAGCGTGGTGAGCGGGTTCTGGACCGCCGTGCAGTTCAGGCCCTTCGCTTGCAGCAGGGCGATAACCTCGGTCCAGCATGATCCGTCGGCGAAAAGTCCATGCACGAGAACGACATTGCGCGCCTTTGGAGGCGTGTGTGTGGCGGCCAGGCCGGCATGTGTCGCAACAAATGACGTGGCGGCACCGACGAGCAAAGTTTTCGAAAACGTGCGTCTGTTCATCATCATGATCGAATCTCCATCGTTTGCGAAGCGGTAGGATTATTTGGACTCAGTCCGGAGCGGCATCTCAGATTGACATGCCGCCCGAGACCTCGATGCGTTGGGCATTGACCCAGCGGTTATCCTCAGAGAGCAGCGAGGCAATCATCGGACCGATATCGTCGGGCAGGCCGGCGCGGCCCAGCGCCGTCATTTCGGCGACACGCTGGTTCAGATCCGGATTGTCGCGCACCATCCCGCCGCTAAAGTCGGTCTGGATGGCGCCGGGCGCGACGACATTGACGGCGATGCGACGCGGTCCCAGCTCCTTTGCCATGTACCGGGTCAGCACCTCAACCGCTCCCTTCATCGCACCGTAAGGAGCGCTGCCAGGAACGATGATGCGAGTCAGGCCGCTCGACAGATTGACGATCCGGCCGCCGTCATTGATCAGCGGCAAGAGCTTCTGCGTCAAGAAGAAAACGCCCTTGAAGTGCACATTGTAAAGCATGTCCAGTTCATCTTCCGTCGTCGCCTCGATGCTGTTGTGGTGCGAGGTTCCGGCATTGTTGACGAGGTAGTCGAAGCGCTCGGCGCCTAGATCGGCAAGCGCCTGCTTTACGGCGCCGACGAAAAGGTCGAAACCGTGGGCGTCACCCGTGTCGAGCTTGAGAGCAATGGCTTTGGCACCGGTTTCAGCAACCAGGGCCACGACCTTTTCGGCTTCCGCCCTGCTGGAATTGTAGGTGAAGATCGAGTCAACACCGCGTCTGGCAAGGATGAGCACGGTGTTGCGGCCCAGCCCGCGGCTGCCGCCGGTGACGATTGCGATTTTGCGTTCGGAATTCTGTGTCATCGTCGTTCTCCTTTGATTGATGATGCTCAACATAAGAGGGCGAAGCACGGGCGAACATGCCGGAATCGGCTTCTTTCTTGCCTGATCCTGCCTGGGGCGTTAGCTTGGAATTCCAGATTTGCGGGGAATCCGATTGAGCACTCTTTCGATGTTGCATGATGCTGTCGTCGCCGCGTTTGCGGCTCATGGAAACAGGAGCCCCTATTTCACCGCGATCGACGGGCTGGCCTTGCTCCGATCCTTCTCCGAGCGGCATCCGAACCACCTGATCCACCGGCCGGCGCTCTGCATCGTGGTGCAGGGCGCGAAATGGACGACGTTCGGCGAACGGAGGCTCCACTATCGCACCAGCCAGGCCATGGTCGTCAGCGTCGAGATGCCGGGTGCAAGCCAGGTGGTGCACGGCGCGCCGGATGCGCCTTATCTCAGCGCCGTCATCGAACTCGACCAGGCAATCCTACGCGAAGTCTATGAAAGCATGGAGGCACCGCCCACTCCGGCCTCCGACGAGCATGCCGCCTTCGTTATGGAGCTCAACGAGGCGATCCTCGGATGCGCCGCGCGCGCCGTCAGCCTGCTTGGCGAGCCGCAGGCAATCCCGCTGCTCTATCCCGGCGTCAAGCGCGAACTCTGCTACCGCCTGTTGGCCGGCCCACATGGCGCTGTCTTCGCCCGCATGGTCGTCGGTGCGGAGCGAAACCGGCGTCTGGTCGAAGCGATCCACGCATTGCGGGGCAATTTCGACAAGCAGGTGCGCGTCGACGATCTTGCCGCGCTCGCCGGCCTGAGCCCGACAGCCTTCCATCGTCAGTTCAAGGCAATGACCGCGATGACACCGGTGCAGTTTCAAAAGCAGATCCGCCTGATGGAGGCGCGCCGGCTGATGCTGTCGCGCGAAATGTCGGCGGAAACGGTCGCCTTTGAGGTGGGCTATGCCAGCCCCTCACAGTTCAGCCGGGAATATGCCCGGCTGTTCGGGGCTCCGCCACGCCGGGACATCGGAAAGCTTCTGTCGTCCTGACTGTTTCGCACACTAAAACTGCGGCTGACAAATCTTTCCGTCGTTCGAACGCCGATGGTCCGGCCGAATATATGCCCTCGATAGACCGTGGGTCTCGCCCGGCTACGCCGCCATATGGGTTTTTGCCTAGTCGCCAATAGTGCCGCCAGCATCAGCATCTCTGCAAGTCCGGTATTGGCGCGAAGTAGCCGTCCCGTTGCAGTGTGCTGTCGGATGGCCCGCAGAATGCTGCAATCACGGATTTCGGGACGGCGGACAAACCATCTCTCATCGCCTATGCACGCGATCCAGAGGTAAATGCCCTTGAGCTTGAGCAAACTGAACCTCAGGCCGCCATCCGGACGTCGTTCAGCCGCCCCCGATGTTAGCGAGATTGACGTGCGACATCCTCACACTCTAGTCTTCGGGCGCAATTCCGATCACGATGCCGCTGAGTGTTTCATCGAACGGTATCTGACAGGAAAGCCGGGAGTTCTCCTGCCGGTAATCAGATCCCTCGAGCAACTCGGTCTCATCGATTGAGGCAACCGGCAAACTGGCGCTGCCCGGCACCTGCTCGACATACACATGACAGGTGGCACAGGACAGGCAGCCACCACACATCGCCAAAAGCTCTTCAAGTCCAGCGTTCCGGATATTCTCCATGAGCGAGGCGCCTACCCGTCCGTCGAAGCTATGGATCTCTCCGTCCCGGGTCCGCACTGATATGGTAGCCATTTTTTCCTCCACTTTTCCTACGCCTGCACCGCCTTATGACGTGACGAGGTCGATTTCCTTGAGATGTCTCGATGTGTCCGCCAAGGCGGCGGGATCAATCATTGCTGCGCTGTCGACAAGCTTTCGCCCCTGCACGTAATCGCGCGGCGAATTGATGCAATCGAGGGCGAGAACCGCTCCGTCCTTCAGATAGATGACACTGAAGCTCCGCGAGGCGGGATCTCCTCTCGTGACGAGACTGTCGAAGCCGTAATTGAGGCCGACCGTCTGCATTTTCAGGTCGTACTGGTTGGACCAAAACCACGGCGTTGCATCGTATTCCTTGAACTGGCCGCAGATCGCTTTGGCAGCGGTGGTCGCCTGATCGGTCGCGTTCTGCACAGATTCAATGCGGATGCCCGGGCCATTTTCCAAGCGGGCGCAGTCGCCGACGCAATAGATGTTCGGCAGCGACGTGCGGCAAAACTGATCGACGTCAACACCGTTTGCGCCATTGGCTCCCGCCGCGATCAGCGGATCGACCGACGGGATGATGCCAATTCCGACGACCACGATGTCGGCTGCAATCGCCTCGCCGGAGGCAAGAACGACGCTCGACACGCGGTCGTTCGCCCCCTCCAAAGAGGCGACATTGCTGTTGAGTCGGATGTCGACGCCGCGCGCCCGATGCTCGTTTTCGTAAAAGCGAGATATTGGCTCTCCAGCCACACGGGCCAGGACACGGTCAAGCGCCTCGACCAAGGTCACGTCCTTGCCGATCTCGCGGAACACTGCGGCCGCTTCCAGGCCGACGTACCCGCCGCCGATGATCACCATCCTTTGCGCGTCGGGAAGAACATCGATCAGTGCGTCGCAATCCGCCTTGCTGCGGATGTAGAAAACGCCTGCCAGGTCGCTGCCGGGGCAGGAAAGCCTCCGCGGATCGCCCCCCGCGGCCCAGACCAGCTGGCCGTAGGAGAAAGATTCACCGCGATCGGTCATCACGGTGCGAGCCGTGGGATCGACCGCGCGCACATGCCGGCCAAGCAACAATTCCACCTCACGCGCACCCCAGAAATCCTGGGGTCGCAGGTGCATCCTGTCGAACGTCTTCTTGCCCGCCAGATAGTCTTTCGAAAGCGAGGGGCGGTCGTAAGGCACTTCCGGCTCAGCACCGATCAGCGCGATGCTTCCCGTAAAGCCGGACTGCCTGAGTGCGGCGGCGGTCTGCGAACCGCCATGTCCGCCGCCGACGATCACGCAGTCGAAAGATCGGGTGAGGTTGTCCGGTGTCATCTCACGACTTTCTTTCAGCGCCGATGAGGACGAAGCACATCGTGGCAGGCCTGTCGCCCTTATTGCGCCAGGCATGGCGGGTTCCGCACTGAACCACGACGTCGCCTTGCTTCAGTAGGGTTTCGGCGCCATCGTCGAGTTCGAGCCAGATCTCACCGTCGAGGACGATGTCATAGTCGACGGTGTCGGTGGTGTGCATGCCGGGCACGTCAGGTTCGAAAGCGTGGATCAGGCCGGGGATGTGAACTGTCTGCTCTTCGAAGGCGGAGGCGTGATCGACGGTGGCGAACACCGAATCCGGCGGGAAGACGACGATCATGAGTTTCGTCGCGCCGGGTTCAGGCGTGATCAGGATTTGCGGTGGGGCCTGCTCCGAATGATCCTGCGGAAGGGCGGGTTTTCCGGCTGTCGCGTAAAGAACCGAGGTCAAATGTCCCGGCACAGAATCGTAGGCGTGGGCATTGGGCGTCGGGCCGTCGCTGACAAACACCGACTTGCCGTCCCTGATACCCGTGACGACGCGGCGAGGAATGCGCAGTTCAGTAGCCCTATTCATAGGTCAGGCCCTTCGCTTGGAGCTGCGGACGCATGTTGTTGATGTCGAGGCTGAGTTGGCCCGACTCGTAAAGGCCGCGCTTTTCGTCTTCCATCTGTTGTCGCTTGAGGGCCTTTTCGAGCACCTGAGCTGCCTCATCGCGCTTGACGACGCAGACCCCGTCGTCATCGGCGATGATGACGTCACCCGGTTCGATATAGGCGCCGGCACAGACCACTGGCGCCTGCACGTTCGCCAGCGTTTCCTTGACGGTGCCCTGGGCTGATATGGCCTTCGCCCATACCGGAAACTTCATCGCACGAAGATCGGCTACGTCGCGGACGCCGGCGTCGGTCACCAGGCCGAGAATCCCTCGCGCCTTGCAGGAGGTGGCGAGCAGGTCGCCGAAATAGCCGTCGGTGCATGGTGAGGTCGGTGCGACAACCAGGATGTCCCCCGGCTGGGCCATCTCCAGCGCCACATGAATCATCCAGTTGTCTCCGGGCGGAACCTCGCAGGTCAGTGCCGTGCCACCGATGCGCGCGCCGTCGATTACCGGACGCAGGTGCGGCGCCAGCAGCCCTTTCCGTCCCTGAGCTTCATGAACTGTGGCGACGCCGAGCTTACCCAGCGCCTCGCATATTTCGCGGTCGGTCCGCGGCGTCTTTGTCATTACTTTCATCGAAAATCTCCTGGTGTGACCATGGAACGCGCCTCAACAGATCGCTTAGCTGGATGCAGCTTCGAGGAGACCGTGATCGAACACGCCACCCGCTGAAGGTCTGGCGGCTTCGTCAAGCAGGTTCGCGCGGATCATAAGGTCGATGGTGGTGTCCATCGCAGCTTGTGGAATGGATAGGTCACTGGGCCACATACCCATGTCGCGCATATAGCGAAGGCCATGTGACGCCAGATCGATATCCTCCTTCGTTGTGATCCGCTGGAAAATTGGCAGCGTGATATCATCCCGACTGGGATTGTTGGTGATCGCATAGGCGTCGAGCAGCGCCCGCAGGAAGCGGACAACGATGTCGCGATTGCCGTCCAGCCAGCTCTTGCGGCCGATGACGGCCGCAAAGACGATTTCAGGGATGACGTCGTTGATCTCGCCGATCAGGTTGAAGCCGTCCCGCTCGGCCAGGAAATTCCAGGGTGCCGGCTGCGGCGCGCAGTCGATCTCTCCTGCCTGGAGTGCTTCCCAGCGCTTGGTGTGGATGCCGGCGAGTTCGAATTCATAGTCGCCTGGGTAATGCAGCCCATCCTTGGAGAGCAGCATCTGCGTGTAGATCGCAGTGCCTTCGGTGAGCGACGACGTGCCGACCTTCTTGCCCTTGAGGTCCTTGATCGACTTGATCGAAGGCTGGGCGACGAGCGACATCGGCAGTCGGTTCGAGTTCGAAGCGATCACACGCAATTCGCCGCCCTTGACGAAGTCGGCGACCGCGCCTTCCGGCGGCGTGATGGCGAGGTCTGCTTCACCCTCGAGCACAGCGCTGGTCGCCTTGTCGACGGTACCCATCTTTTTGTATTCGATGGACAGCCCATGTTTGGCGAAAATGCCGAGTTCTTCGGCGACGAAAATCGGTAGCCAGTTGAACCCTTGCGCCCCGCCTGCGAGGCTCAGATGTTGGCTCGAAGCCATTTGATTTCTCCCTGATAGTTGCGAGGCCTTCAAAGGCCGCGCTCGCGTAGTCTCTTGTCCAACAGCGGGTAGACTCGCCGCGCGTTTCCTTCGAAGACCGCATGTCTTTGGTCGTCGTCGAGCCCGAGCTGATCGATGTATCTCTTGGTATCGTCGAACGGATGCCCGGTCTCGGGATCGATCGCCTTGACCGCGCCGAGCAACTCCGAGCCGAAAAGGATGTTCTTGACTTCGACGACGTTGAATAGCGTGTCGATGCCAGCCTGATGGTAGACGCAGGTGTCGAAGAACAGGTTGTTCATCAGATGCGTGTCGAGGCTGGGCTTTTCGAGCATGATCGACAGTCCGCGATAACGGCCCCAATGGTAAGGAGCAGCCCCGCCGCCGTGCGGGATGATCAGCTTGAGCTCCGGGTGACGCTCGAACAGATCTCCCTGGATGAGCTGCATGAATACCGCGGTGTCGGCGTTGATGTAATGCGCTCCCGTCATGTGAAGGCAGCGTTCGCAGGAGCTTGACACGTGGATCATCGCGGGAACCTGGAGGGCGACCATGGCCTCCCACATCGGGTCCCACCACGGATCGTAGATCGGTGGGGCGCTCCACCGTCCGCCCGAGGGATCGGGATTGAGATTACAGCCGACGAAGCCGTTTTCGACGCATCGCTCCAACTCGTCGATGACCGCAGAAAGGTCGCCGTCGACGGTCTGCGGAAGCTGGCATACGGCAGCAAAGTTGTCGGGGAACATGTCGACGATCCGGCCGACATTGTCGTTCGACAGACGCGACCAGTCCTTGGCCACTGCCAGACCTGGAACGTGGTGGCCCATGCCGGAGGCACGCGGGCTTAAGAGCGTCACATGCGAACCGCGCTCGCGCTGTATCTTCAGCTGGTTCGCTTCGATGATGTCATGGAGTTGCTTGTCAGGAATGCCCGGATAGATGGGCTGCTCTAAGGATTTGCCTTCCGCATAAGCGACCTGCGCCGTTCGGAAGGCATGATGCTCCGGCGGTTCCGTCGTGAAGTGGCCGTGGCAGTCGATGACGAGCGACATTATGCGTTCCACTTCGCCGGAAGTTCGCAAATGCCGCGAAACCGCCAACCCTTGCCCTTCATCTCGCGCGCGGGGTCGAGCCGGAGTTCAGACAATTGCCGGAATACCTCCGCCAGCGCGATCTCGCCCATTGCCCTCGACAGGAAGTGGCCGGAACAGAAATGCGGGCGGAAGCCGAACGACAGGTGCTGCTTCTTCTTGCGGAACATGTCGAAGCTGTCGGCGTCTTCGAAGCGGGTCGCGTCGCGGTTGGCCGAACCCATGACGATCGCCACCGACGCTCCATGCGGAATGACAGTCCCCGCGATCTCGAAGTCCTCTCTGGCGACGCGCGGCGTCACGCCGATCGGAGCGATCCAGCGCAGGCCCTCGTCGAAGGCACGCATGGCGTTTTCCTGCGGCTGCTCCGCCATGACCTTCGCTTGACCGGCATTTGTAAGAAGACCGGCGCAGGCGTTCGCTGCCGCGTGGCCCGGCTCCTGCAGGCCGCCGAGGATGATGACGCGCATGGTGGGCGAAATTTCCTCCCAGCTGCGGACCTCGCCTTTGGGCATGCCTCCGTACATGACGTGGCTCAAAAGCGAATTGTTGGGCTTGGAAAGGCAGGCTTGGTAAAGATCGCCCATCTGCCTGTCGATGTCGGCAAGCGCATCGTCGAGCCGCTTCCAGATTGCCGCGTCGTTGCTGACATTCTGCAGGCCGAGCGCCATCGCATGGAACCACTCGACGAGGATCTCGTTGGGCGTTTCCGTCAGGCCGATGACGTCGCCGATGCAGCGCACCGAGATCGGCTCGAAGAGTTCGACCGTGAGGTTCGCTTCTCCATTCTTCTTGATGGAGTCGATATAACGCTGAACGACCGGGCGCGTTAGACCTTCAACGAACGAGCGCACGCGCTCCTGCGTAAGGTTCTGATCAATGCCTTCGCGAAGGCATTGATGGTCCTCGCCGGACATCGTCAGGACGTTCGGCATCCCCATCACGCGGGCTTCCGGCCGGTCAGTCGACCCCGACGGTCCGAACATCTTGTCGTTGCCGCCGACGGTGCGGCAATCGTCGAACCGAGTGATGAAATATTCCTTCGTTCCCTCGAAGAAGGCCACGGGCTGCTCTGCCCGCAGACGCGCGTAAACGGGATACGGATCCCGGTAAAGGTTTTCGCCCGTTAGTTCGGTGTGTGATCCCGTCATTGATTTCCTCCCATGCCCCCTTTGGGGAGCTGTCGCCAATCTAGCCGCCACGGTCTCCAGCCGGACGGTACGTGGACGTTTCGGGAAGCAATCGAGTGCGATTGATACTTGACATACCGAAACGTCTTCGGATACTGATAGGTATCCAAAGCGGGGTGAGCTGTCAACAACAGAAATCGACAGATCGAGGAGAAGCCGCTTCAGGAGGGAGGAATAAAGTGAACGACAGCAGCATCGAAGAGGTGCGCCCGGTGCTCCGGGCGCGGGGTGTTTCCGTGCAGTTTGGCGGCGTGAAAGCGCTGACAGACGTGTCGCTTTCCGTAAGACCGGGTGAAATCTGTGGCCTGATCGGGCCGAACGGTGCCGGAAAATCGACCTTTCTCAACGCGGCAACCCGCCTCGTAAACTACGCGACTGGATCGATCATGCTCGACGGCCAGCCGCTCGAAGGCGTGGAAACGCGCGAGATGATTGGAAAGGGCGTCGCACGGACGTTTCAGAATCTGGGCATCTATGCTTCGATGACGGTTCTCGAGAACGTCATGTTGGGTGCCCATCACCGGCTTGGCGGAAATTTCGCTAAGGCGATCTTCGCACCGTTCCGCGCAAGAGTGCTGGAGCGGTCTACGCGTGAAAGGGCAATGGCGGTGCTCGAGGAGGTCGGCATGGCGAACCTCGCCGCACGCGCGGCCGGCTCGCTGCCCTATCCCCTGCAGAAGCGGATGGAAATCGCCCGGGCGCTTGCCGCGGAGCCGAAAATACTCCTGCTCGACGAACCTGCCGGCGGGCTGACCCACGGCGAGGTCCACGAATTCGGCGCGCTCGTCGACGGGATAAGGCGCAGACACAATCTCTGCATCCTCCTTATTGAGCATCACATGGGTTTGGTGATGAGCCTTTGCGACCGGATCGTCGTCTTCCACCTCGGCCGCAACCTGGCCGAGGGAACTCCTGCCGAAATCAAGTCAAACGATGCGGTGATCGCCGCCTACCTCGGGAGAGCGGCATGACCCTTCTGGATATCAAAGATCTGTCCGTTTTTTACGGCAAGACGCGGGCACTGTTTGACTGTTCGTTCTCAGTTGATGAAGGCGAGTTCGTTGCGCTGCTCGGCGCAAACGGCGCCGGCAAGACGACGCTGCTGCGCGCAGTCTCTGGCCTCCTGCCCTTCAAGGGCTCGGTTTCCTATGCCGGCAAAGGGCTCGACACGATCTCCGCCCAGACGCGCCTTGCCCTCGGTGTTGCACACATACCGCAAGGTCGCGGCACCTTCACAGAGTTTACCGTGGAAGAAAACCTGTCGCTCGGCGCCACGATCGTGGCCAGCCGCTCGCAGGCGAAGGAAGACAAGGAACGCTGGTACGAGACGTTTCCAAGATTGCGGGAACGGCGCAACCAGCTCGCCGGAAATCTCAGCGGCGGCGAACAGCAGATGCTCGCCGTGGCTCGGGCGCTGATGTCCAGGCCGAAACTGCTGATGTGCGATGAACCATCTCTCGGATTGGCGCCCTCGATCACGCAGGAAATCCTGGCGATCTTCAAATCCCTGAACAAAGAGGCCGGCATGACTTTGCTCGTGGTCGAACAGAACGTCGACATCACCCTTCAATATGCCGACAGGGCCTTTGTCATCGAAGCTGGCCAGATCGTCGCGAGCGGTGCGGCAAGCGATCTGATCGGCAACGAAGACATCAAGAAATCATATCTGGGAGTCGCCTGATGAGCTTTTTCTTCCAGCTCGCCGTCAGCGGCTTGACCACGGGCGCCATCTACGCGGCGCTGGCGCTGGCGCTCGTCCTGATTTTCAGGGCGACGAATGTCGTCAATTTCGGCCAGGGCGAGATGGCGACGTTCTCGGCCTATGGCGCATGGCAACTGATGCAGTGGGGCGTGCCGCTCTGGCTCGCCGTTCTTGCGAGCCTCGTGGCGACATTCGCCATCGGGATCGTGACATTCCGCCTGATCATCCGACCGATGATGGACGCTCCCGTGGAAGCGACCGTCGTCATCACGCTAGGCATCCTCGTGCTATTCCAGGCCGCCTGCATGTGGATTTGGGGGGCGGAACAGCTCTCCTTCCCAAGCCTTTTTCCAGGTGGCGGCTTTAGCATCGGCGACGTCCGCGTGCTTGCCTCTGCCGTCGGGACACTGGCAATCCTCCTGGCGATTGCGTTGGCGATGGGTTTTGTCTTCCGCTTCACCAAGCTCGGCCTGTCGATGCGCGCAGCTGCCTTCGATCGTACACGCAGCGTTCTCGTTGGTGTCGATGTCGAACGAATGCTGATGCTCGGCTGGGGCTTCGCCGCCGTCATCGGGGCACTCGCCGCGATCCTGATTGCGCCCCGCCTGTTCCTTAGCCCGACGATGATGACACCGATCCTGTTCTATGCCCTGGCGGCTGCAACGCTCGGTGGCTGGGATAGTCCGCTCGGCGCCATCGTCGGCGGTCTCGCGGTCGGCGTCGCCGAAAGCCTGGGGGCAAGCTACCTCCCGTTCATCGGAGCCGACATGCGTGTCGCCGTCCCGATCGCGCTGACGTTGACCATCCTGCTCGTGAAGCCCGTTGGCTTGTTCGGCTCCTACAAGGTGACAAAACTATGAGAGACATTTCCCTCTCAACCGCGATCAAGCTTGGCGTCTTCGCAATCGTCGCGGTATCGATCCCGGTCTTCGCCCCGGCCTACGCACTCCAGCAAGTGGCCATAGCGATCGCCTACACAATTGCGATCCTCGGTCTGAACCTTCTGATGGGATATGCCGGGCAGATTTGCCTTGCCCAAGGAACGCTGTTCGGCGTTGGCGCCTATGTTACCGCCATCTTGAACGCGACCTACGGTATTTCTTCGCTGGCTACGCTACCGGCCGCGGCTGCGGTCGCCGCCGCAGTCGGCCTGGTGATCGGCCTTCCGGCGCTCAGGCTTCAAGGTCTGCAGTTGGCCATCGTCACTTTCGGTATCGCGGCGGCATTCCCGCAGTTGCTCCTCAAGATGGGAAGCCTGACCGGCGGCGTATCCGGGCTTCCCGTCGACGCTCCCGAAACGCCCGATTTCATGGCGGATGTTCCGGAGCTTTGGCTTTACCTGATCTCGCTCGCCTGCGCCGGCGTCGGTGCATTGCTCGTCTCCCGAATGCTGTTCGGCGACGCCGGTCGCGCTCTGAGGGCACAGCGCGACAACCCTCAGATTGCCCAGGCGCTTGGCGTGAACCTGACTCGCACCCGGCTCTGGGCGTTCGCGATCAGCTCGGCGCTCGCGGGGCTGGGTGGCGGGGTATTTGCCATCGTCAGCGGCTTCATCAGCCCGGAGTCTTTCCTGGCGATCCTATCGATCAACATCGTGATCGGAAGCATCGTCGGTGGCGTCACCAGCATCGTCGGCGCGTTCGTCGGCGGCCTGTTCATGGTGTTCGTTCCGAGCTGGGCATCTGACATCAACCTGAGCCTCGGCAATCTGATTTACGGCCTCGCGCTGATCCTCATCATGATGGTCGCACGCAATGGGGTGACTGGTTTCATCGAAAAATGGCTTTCGGTGATTTTTCGGAGGGCGGCTGGCTGAAAGCCCGCCATCGAACTGGGAGGAATTGAAATGAGACTGATCTCTATACTGAAGGGATGCACGATGCAGCTGGCCGCGGCCGGGTTGCTCGTCGCTTCTCACGCTAGCGCCGCGGAACCTTCGCCAGGCATCACCGATGACACGATCAAGGTTGGCGTGACCGGACCTTTGACCGGTCCTGTCGCGGTCGTCGGCGGCGTCGCCGAGGGCATTCGGGCGCGTGTCGAACAGGCCAACGCCGAAGGCGGCGTCAAGATGGGCGACGGCAAGACACGCAAGATCGAACTCGTCATCGAGGACGATGGCCTTGATCCGCAGCGCACATTGGCGAATGTCCGCAAGATGGTGGAAAAGGACAAGGTCTTCGCCTTGATCGGCACGGCTGCCACCCCGAACAACCTCGCGATCGGACGCTACATCACTCAGAAGAAGGTGCCGAACGTGTTCATGTACTCCGGGGTTATTTCCCTGAACGCTCCCGAGTGGGAAGTTGGGTTCGTGCCGTCCTTCTCGACGGAAGCGGACGCGTTTGCCGAATATCTCGCGATGAACAAGCCCGACGCCAAGGTCGCGTTCCTGTATCTGAACACGGAAACAGGCCAAACATTCATGAAGGCATTCGACCGGGCGATCGAGGGTTCGGCGATTAGAGTGGTTGAACGTCAACCAGTGACATCACAAGATCCCACTGTGGAAACCCAGCTCAATACGCTGAAGGCCTCCGGCGCCGACACGCTCGTCATCATCGCCGCGCCTCGCCAGGGCGGCGAGGCCATCCGCTTCCAATCCGAAAGCGGCTGGAAGCCGTTGACCCTGGTCACAAATCTTTCGTCTTCGTATCCGGTCCTTCAGTCCGTTGGCCTGGAAAATGCCAAGGGTATCATCACCTCGGACTTCCTGAAGCCGATCATTAGCGACCAGAAGTCCAGTGACGAGGGCATCAACCGATACCTCGATGCCATCAAGTCGGCCAAAGTGAACTTTGTTTTCGCCAACACGATCGGCCAAACCGGTTATTCGATTGGCGACCTGCTCATCCAGTCACTTGAAAAGCTTAAGGAGCCGACCCGCGAGGAACTGATGAAGGTCGTCCACAATATGGACGGCTGGCGGAGCCCGCTGCTTTTCGACGGCATCAAGGTGACAACCAAGGAGGGGTCCGACATCTTTCCGATCGAGGCACTCCAACTTTACCAGTTCGATGGGCAACAATATAATCCGGTCGGCGGGGTATTGCATTTTGAAGGAGATACGCACGAGTGAGCGTTTCGTTCGCTTCGCGCGCACCATGGCGCCGACCCCTATCTTCGCCAGTCGGTATCCAAATTGGGCCGCAGGGGACGGTGCGCTTCATTAGCTGTTGAGCGAATACAGCCGTTCCGGCCTTTGCAAAGACCGGAACGTCCATTCCTGAAAGCGGCAGCTAACGTTCTTCTGGCCTCCCCTCTGGGATGGATCCACCACACGCTCTTCCTGCTGCACCACTGGCAGAGACCTTGGGCATGGTTGGACAGGTACCGCGCTGATAATACCGGTCCCGATCATACTCGGTATACACGTGGGCGCTCGTGCTGGTGCTCGCTGGTCTGGTCATTTCAGAATTCGGAAGACGATCTGCTCCAGCTCAGGAGGGGTTTCTGCGGTAGATGCGCCAATCGGCGGTCTCCCGCACGAGGTCATAGTGTCGGGCTATATAGTGCGCATAGATGTCCCGCATGCCGTCTCCGGTCCAGATTTCTATGGGCCACTTCGGGTCGAGGATCAGGTCCACGTCGGCGAACATCTCTTTCGCGGCTGGATGATACTCAGGCCCAAGAGTGCGTCCCCAATGATACCAGACGCTATCTCCGTCCGGCGGCGTGAGACGGAGGCCGGCAGAAAACGGATTAACGAAATCCAGAACGGCAACACGCTTAGACCCCGCATCCAATTGGGAAAGGGCGGCCGAGGCGTCGGCAAGTGTACGGTTGTAACGTTGGAAATATTCGAATTGGCCGGCACTCCACATCTCAACAAGCCGAACCCCGGAAAAGGCAGGCAGCGGAACAGCTTCGCCTCGTCCACCGGCCGAATAATAGGCATGAATGGCAAGCGACGCAGCATTGCCGACCGCAGTCGGCATGAGCAAAAATGCTACGAGCAGCGGCAGGGCGATCCGCGCTCTGGCATACCGAGAGCGAAGCTCGGCGCGAAAGAGACTTTCCGACAGCACGGCAGCGCTCGCACCCAGCGTCAGAATCCCAAAGAATTGGAAGTTCTGCTCGATCAGGAGGATTCCTGATGTCATGCAGAAGGCGACAAAGAGCAGATGCCGATAGGTTGGTGTCAGGATGAGAAGGATGACGGCGACAGCCAGGTAAGCAAGAAGGTCGGCGAAATTATTCCGTACCACGTGACCGATAGCCGTCATCGTCGGGAAGCCGCCGCTGTTCTTCCCGGCAAGACTGATGTCGAGGAGGTAGTTGACCCCTCCGCCCCAGACCATCTCAATCGCCAGGATGCTAGCGGCGACGATCCCAAACGCGAGCGCCACCCAGCCGGTCTGGCGACGGTCAAAAAGCATGAACACCAGAAAAGCAAGGCCCACGACACCATAGGTGATCTTGGTGTAAAGCATCAGCAGCACGAGGAAGCTGGCGCATGCTGCGTCCGCGCCTTTGCCGCTGGTGGCGCCAGGCAAGCGGCACAGGTACATAACCAGCAGCAAGCCGAGTGACGACCAGCCGATCCGGTTGTAAAACATGGCAAAGCTGAGCTCCCCGAGCCGTTCGCCCGGGTTTGCAGGTACCGCAAGCACCAGAAGCAGACAGCTTGCCAGCAGCAGCCCGAGCGGCCAATGCATTCGGCTGCCGACGATTTCGGCGGCGACGAGCGAAAATAAGAGGATCAGCAGGGACAGTCCCACTGGCATTGCCGCACCCATGCTACCGGACAGAGCGTAGCCGACAGCCGGGATATAGAATGTCAGCGGCCCGAGAGGTGTGTGGAAATCAACGTTCGGCACCTGTCCCGCCGCGATCCGATGTGCGCCATCCAGAAAAACGAATAGATCGTTGACATATTTGGTTGTGACCGTTGCGCCCGGCAGTGCGAGGAGTCCGGCAAGAAACAATCCGATGCAGGGGACAATGGCACGCCACCAGTTCAACTGAACGGCCGGTCGCGCTGTACCTTTCTCCCGTATCGACGTCGATGCTTGCGTCACCGTGCCTCACTTTGCGCCTTTGCCTGGGCGCCACTGATAAATCGTCCATTCGGATGTCTTCCGCACCACATCGAAATTCGCCGAAAGGAACGGACCATACAGCTCCTGCAACGGCAGGCTGTTGATGCCTGTTTTGGGCACCATGACGATTTTGACGTCGGCAAAGAGCACCTCCGGCGGGATATAGGATCTTTCATTGATGTTGCGGTTCCAGTGAAGCCAGGCGGTGTCGCCGGCGGGCGGGCGAATGCCGAATCCGGCCGAAAACGGGTTTGCGAAATCGAGGACGAAAACCCGTTCGGCTGGAACCGGCAGAGACTGGAGAAGCGCGCCGCCGCTGACAATGCCATAGAGGTAGCGCCTTATGAAATCGGGCTCCCCGCCCGGTGGATCGACTTCCCGGACATCGTCAAATCGCGGCAGCCCGAGAGACTTCCCCGCCTTCTCGGCCGCGAGAGCCGTATGCAAGGCGACGGCCGCGCTGTGCTGCACGATCGGAGGCAACAGGAACAAGATAACGATCAGCGGCAGGGCGCCGGCAGCACGAGCCAAGCGTCCTGCTGGTCCGCCTTCATTGCCCGGTTGAAGCCAGGCCGTCCTCTGCGCCAGCACGGTTGCCCCGCAATAGAGCGTGATGATGCCCCAGCTGTGGGCGTTCTGATTGATGAGCGCCACGCCGGCGCCGATGCAAAACCCACAGAAGACAATATCTCGCAGGCTGCGGCTTTGCCAGGCGGCGAGCGAAGCGACGGCCGCGAACACGGTGAGATCGGACATATTTTCGCGCAGATTTTTCAGAATGCTGCCGACATCATGACCGCCGCTGACGCGCGCCGCCGCCCGCAGATCCTCAATGTGCTGGGCAGTTCCGCGCCAGAAGAACTCGATGGCGACCATCGCCAGTCCTGTCAGCAGCAGAGCCGTCACGCCCCAGCGCCGTTGTTGCCGATCAGATAGAATGATCAGGACCAGACCGGTTCCGGCAAGGCCGTAGGTCACCTTGGTATAGAACGAGACAAGCAGAAGAAAGGCGGCCGCGAAAGCATCGGCAATATTATTGCGCCTGTTTGGCGACTGCGGCGCGAGATACATAACCAACAACAGGCCGAGAGCGACCCAACCGATGCGGTTATAGAACATCGCGAAGGAAGGATACCAGATCGAACTGCCGAGATTGATCGGAGCCGCAAGAATGAGAACAAGGAATATGCCGAGTGCGGCAGCCAATGAAGGGCCGAGGCGCGACACAAGAATGCGGATCATCGCGGGGATGAAAGCGACGAGGACGATCGCCATCCCCAGTGGTATGGCAGCTCCGAAATTTCCCGACAGAAGATATCCCGCAGCCGGAATGTAAAATACGAGTGGCCCGAGCGCCGTGTGGAAATCGCGGTTCGGCACCTGACCAAAGGCGATGCGATGCGCACCGTCGATAAAGATCAGCACGTCATTGATGAAGGCGGCATTGATGGTCCTGCCCGGCAGTGCCAGCATGGCTGCACAGGCCAAGGCGACGACGATGATTGCGAATTCCGCCGACAGCAATCGCCGTATCCAAGCCGCAGGTCGCCTGTGGGCACTACCTCGCGCTCCGATGGCGTAGGCGGCCTGATTGGTGGGTTCCGTCACAGTCGCAACCTCTTGAAGATGGACTCGGGGATTGACCGGATTAGCGTCATGAGCGGTCGCCAGACCCCTCTGACGTAGACGACGTCACTGCGGCTCCCGCCCTCGGCGGCCGCGAAAATCTTTTGCGCCACCTCCTGCGGTTCGGCCGTGAGAAGCGGCGGAAGCTTCATCCCATCGGTCATCCGCGTGCGAACAAAGCCGGGCTTCACGGTCAGCACGCGCACGCCGGACCGGGACAGCCTGTTCCTCAGGCCCGACAAGAAGGCGGTCAGGCCGGCTTTGGCGGCGCCATAGACATAGTTCGACGCTCGTCCGCGATCGCCGGCGACAGAGCTCGTGCCCACGATCGTGCCCGATCCGCGCGCCGCGAAACGCTCGGCCAGAAGACCAAGAAGCAAAGCCGGCCCCTCGAAGTTCGTCCGCATGACCATGGCGGCATATTCGAGCTCTTGTTCAGCCCGAGACTGCTCACCCAGTTCGCCGACGACGCAGACCACCGTGTCCGGCAAGGGTGACACGGCGCCGAGGAAGGCCTCGAAGCGCGCAGTTTGGAGGATATCGAGCTCATGAACGGTGACAGCTGCTCCCGTCCGCGCAGCGATGTCGTCGGCTTCACGTTGAACGGCCGCGCGCGTCCGTCCCGCCAAATGAATGGCCCAGCCTGCCTCGGCATAGACAAGTGCCGTCGCCCGACCAATATCCGAGGTCGCGCCGATCATGAGCAGTGTCTTGCCGGTCCCCTTCATATGCCGAGCCTTTTTGCCAAGCGGGAATTGAAATGACGATCGGCTCCGGTTGCTCTTCGCAGCTCTTTGAACGCGTCCAGTCTGGGGTAGCCGGATTCGAATGTAAGGCGGGACTGGCGCGCATCCTTGGCGAGATAGAGGCGCCCCCCTGCCTTGACAACCAGCTCGTCGATTTCGTCGAGCAGCCGCAACACGTCCTGCGTGACCGGCAGGTCGAGCGCGAGCGTATAGCCCTGCGCAGCAAAGGAGAGCAGACCTGCACTGCCTCGCAGCCTTTTGAGAACGGCAAGAAATGAACCTTTGCCCGACTGCGCAAAACGGTCGAGGATGCTCGTGAGGACCTGGAGCGCGTCAGCATCCGGCACCACGCATTGATGCTGGATAAAGCCTCGTTTGCCGTACAATCTGTTCCATCGAAGGATGCGGTCGAGGGGGAAGAAGTAATTATCCCAATGGACCAACAAGGGCTTGGCCGACTTGCGAATACCGGACCGGAAGTAGAGCTCATTGAAGGCGGCAACGCTCGCCGTGTTCAGGAGCCAACCCGGCATATCGAGCGGCAGGGAAAGGGCCGCGCTGGGGGGCGAAGGAAAGCGATCGGCCTTCGGCGTCTCACCGACCTGATCCTGTGTTGCGTGCTCGCCCGCAAAAATCAGCGAACGTCCGAGAGAAGCGCCTTTCGACAGGCAATCGATCCAAGCCACCGAATAGGTCGCGTCCTCCGATTGCCGCAGCGCCCTCAATGCTTCGCCGAGATTCTCGGCTACGGTCGTCTTCTGGGTGATCCAGCCTGTCTCGATCGGCCTCAAGCGAAAGCTTGCTTCGGCAATGATGCCTGTCAGGCCCATCCCGCCGATAGTCGCTGAAAAAAGCTCCGCATTCTGCGAGCGGCTACAGGTGAGGATCTCGCCGCTGCCGGTCACCAACTTGAGTTCGTCGACGTGATCGCCGAATCCACCATGGCAATGATGGTTCTTGCCGTGAACGTCTGATGCGACCATCCCGCCGATCGTGACGAACTTCGTGCCCGGAACCACCGGCGGAAAATAGCCGCGGGGCACCAGCGAATGCAGGACGTTGGAAAGCATGACGCCCCCCTCTACGGTGAGGACGCGATCGGTAGCATCGAACCTTTTCATCCGGTTCAATCCACCACACATCAAGGTGGAATTCTCGCCGATCGCAGCGTCACCATAGGAGCGGCCATTGCCGCGAGCGATCAAACCTGCGTGCGATGCTGCAATCCCGCTCAGGGCCTCCGGAAACCGGCAGTTCAACACCTCGCTCTCATGACGCGGATAACGTCCCCAGCCCTCCATTGTCCGTCACGCCTCCCTTGGCTTGAAGACGAACTTTCGGTCGAGAGCGTATTTCGAGACATAGCCGATCGCCAAGCCGATCGCTCCGCCGGTGTATTTGGCAAGTTCCGTCTTCCAGAGTGTCCAGAAGGCAATTTCGAACCCCCAGAATATGAGCGTCGTCAGCACACTGAACAAGCCGTAAAGCGCAACTTTCGACATCTCGTCGCCATGCGAGGAGTAACGGTCGAAGAAGATCCAATTTTTGTCGAGAACATATTTCAGGGCGAAGCCGGCGGCGGTGCCCGCAAGGATCGATGGCATCAGGCCCGACCACGGCGCTATTTGGAGAACGATCGCCTGAACCAAGAAATTGGCGGCGGTGGAGAGCAACGCGAAGGCGACATAGCGGACCGCGACGCCCGTGGGAGTGCTTCGCTGCTGGAACTGCGAGCCCATCATGACCACCTCACATCGCGGCAAAGACGAACAGGCTGGCAGCCCCTAGCGTGGCGAGACTGACCTTGTCCCTGATAGCGAAGACCACCGGATCATCATGCATCTGCCCCCGATGGGCCAGCATGAGGATGCGCGCGATCCAGCAGGCAAGGACCGGACCGGCGAACCATAGCATCCCCGGCCGCTCATAGACGTCTCGTGCGTTGTCGCTCGCGGCATACAGGGCAAACAGCGTCAGCGCATTCATCCCCGCCCCCGCTGCCAAGGCACCCACCATGCCGATGTCGGCCTTCCTGTAGTCCCGGCCCTTGGAGTCCGGCAGGCGCGCGGCGCGACGTCCGATCAACTCGGTGTACCGTTTGACCAAAGCGAGCGAGAGGAACCAGCTCATCATGAAGGCCAGGAGCCAAGGCGATGGCCAAACAGAGAGGGCTGCGGCCCCTCCGATCACCCGCGTGGTATAGAGAGATGCAAGGGCCACGACATCCAGGATCATCTTGCGCTTGAAGAAAAACGAATAGGCGGTGGTCAATGCAAAATATCCCGCCAACACAAGAACGAACCCTGGCGTCACCATGACGGCCACCATGAGCGATAGGAGAAGCAGGATTGGGATGACGGCGATGGCGTGCGAAAGCGGGATGTCACCGCAAGCAAGAGGCCTGCGGCATTTCGTGCGATGGCCGCGGTCGTCCTGGAGATCCACCAGATCATTGAGGATATAGACGCCGGAAGCACAGAGGGAGAATGCGAGGAAAGCCAGACCGGCGTTGACCATGTTGTTGATATCGAAGAGCTGGCTGATCAGAAGCGGGACAAAGACCAGCCCGTTCTTGACGTACTGATGCACGCGTAACAGCCGCGCCCAGGTGCGCCAAGTCGCCTTTTCATACGGAAGATGTTGGATGTTGACGCACTGCCGGGTGAGTTTTTGCGCGACCGCGGGCGATGTCCGTATGGCATAGGACTTGGCGGCATGGCGCCAGACAGGGAGATCAGCCACGTCGTTGCCGATATAGTCGAACCCGCTTTTTCCGAAAGCGGCGACGAGTTGTTCCGCTTTGACATCGGCAGCGCAGTTCGTTGTTTCGCTGGTTGCAAACCAACCGTCGAAAAGGCCGAGATGTTCGGCAACTGCGGAAACGAGACGCTCATGGCTCGCTGACGCGAGATAGATGGGTCGTCCCTCCTCCCTTGCGGCCCGGATCACCTTCAAGACCTCCTCGTCATACGGAAGGAGAGCCGGATCGAAATCCACTGGTTGCGAAAGACGGTGTTTCAGGCAGGCTTTTCCGCCGCACAGGGCCCTGACGAGATCCACAGCCGAGTGAGGGCGACGAGCCAGTTCGGCGAAAGCAGTTTCGATCAGCAGATCTGATCGTACGAGGGTGCCGTCCAGATCGACCACCAATGGGCAAGGCTGCAGTAACGTTTCGAGGTTTCCGGGACAGACCGCCGATGGCGGCGCATGCGTTGGCTCGAGGCGCTCATCCTCCTGGAGTCCCGGCAGAAACTCTCTTTGCAGGAGGAACTCACGTTGCAGTTCGCTCAAAGGAATTCCCCTCTGCTTCAAACCCAGGAGTTCGTCGAACGCCGGCCGAGGCGGTTAGTTCCATTGGCGCAGAAATGCTCCCTCAGGTTGCGCTTCTCCTGCCCATCCCGAAACATTTCCCGGAAAACTCGTGTCCTGTGAGGGAGGATGATTGCCTCCGTTCATCCGTGATGGCTATCGACGAAGTGTCGAAGAAAGGAACAAAGCCAGGAAGAGATGACGGCATTCATTTCGCTGAGCCTCAACCTCCTCGGGGTCGTATGCGGCAATGGCAGCCGTCGTCTTGGCGACATGACCTGACGCGCAAACGTGGTCTTGCGCATGGGCGACGAGGCTCCCTCGCAGGTGCTCAGATGTCTCCCGGGGCTATGAACCGCAATGACGACCCCCGAGGCTTTCAGACATTGGCTTGAGGTGGCGGGACCGGCCTCGATGCCCGATGGGGCCAAGGACTTTCCGTTCGACCTGTGCTGGGGGTTCAGCCGATGTTCAGCCGAAAAGGTATTGTTCTCGCACTCGCCGTAGGCGGTTATGCACCGCGACCGCCGCTATTTCGCCTTGTGCCATGGACACGCCGAGTTGATTGAGGCCGGTCACGACGTCGCCAACCGCATATAGGCCTGGGACCTGGGTCGCCTGGTGTGCATCAACCTTTATGCGCCGATCCTGCTCCAACTCCGCCCCCAGCTGTTCCGCGAGCTGCGAGCACGGGCGAATCCCCAACGCCGAATACAGAATCACCCCTTCCAACGTGGCCGAGTCCTTCATGATAAGATCGACGGTTCCATCGACTGAACGCGAGCAGCGCACTAACTTGTCGCAGCGGATAGAGACGCCATGCTCGATCAGCTGGGCCATTATAGCGTCCTTCACATCCAGTATTTCGCCGAGCGTTGCGATTGTGATCCTTCTCGTGAACGATGTCAGGAACAGGGCTTCTGAAGCGGCCCGCTCTGTCGCGCCGATCACCACCGCTGCTCTTTCGGCGATTTCGTAGCCGTCGCAGATCGGGCAGAGGCGAAGATGTCCTGACCGTATGAGGTCGCTGGCTTTACCGATGGGCGGGAGCTTGTCTTCGACGCCGGTCGCAAGGATGATGTTTTCTGCATACGTCGGCCGGCCGGGGAGTTCGACGATGAAGCCGGCGTCAGCCCCGCGCTCCACCCGCGATACCGCCGCTGCCACGACCTCGATACCTAAGTTCTGCAGTTGCGTTCTCATGCGTCTTGATAGGTCACCACCTTCGATGCCTTCCGGAAAGGCCGGATGATTGCGCGAGAGCGGGATAAGCAGCGCACGGCTGTGGCCTGAATCGACGGCGACCACGCGCCGGTTTAGTCGCGCCAGGTAAAGAGCGGCTGTCATGCCTCCCGGGCCTGCCCCTATCACTAAAGCATCCAGTCTTGCCGGCGTCGTCGTCATCACTGCGGCTCCTTTGCAATCAGTGCTCCCGACCTTCACAAGCTTCCATGGCTCCGGGACGTCGCAGCGGACAATCGAAGTGTCACTGATCCGGTGCGACGGCCGAGCATTGTTCGACCAGACGCTTGAGGAAACGAGAAAGGGAGTCGCCGGAGCTTTCGCCATCGCCAGAGATGACGGTTACGCCCCATCTCTTCAGGACATGCGTCTGAACTTCACTCGGCTCGTGCATGAACAGAAATAGTGGCGGCCGGTGCCGGTCCAGCCCGGTCTGTTGCCAGATCGACCAAAGGCGATGAAGCAGGAAGCGGATATTCAAATCGGACATACTGTAGCCGACGAAGAGCATGGTCGAGGCGAAGGCGTCGCTCCTGAACTTTATATCGAGGGGAGCGTCGAAGGAGAGGCGATCGAAATAGTCCGACTCTGTCAGGACGAGTGTATCGGGATCGGAGAAATCCCCATGGTATTTGACGATATGTGTGAAGCCCACAGTGGCCGTTGCGATGTCCTTCGCACTCGTAATGCGAGCGTAGGGTCGTCCGAACGCCTGGTAAGAGAGCTCGAGATTGGCATCGTAGTTGGTTGTATAAATCAGAGGAAAATCTAGCGCTACGATAAGCCGATGCAACTCCGAGTTCTTCAGTTGCTCCGGAGAGATCTGCCATTCACTCTTCATCCAATCGACCAGCCGCGACAAGGAGCCGTGCTTCAAACGATAGTACTCGGCAATTTCCTGGTACGTTGCGTCGCGGCCCATCGACGACTGTGCAAGATCGAGATCCGCCAACATATGTTCGATAAGGCAGGTCCATGAAGGCAGCCCGACATTCATCGATATCCCCGCGCCTACGAAAAGAATTGCTTGCCGCCGTTCAAGCGCGGTTACGATCGCAGATATGTGTTCGTCGTGTGCCACCTGTCCTCCAGTCCAGAATGAAATCCGCCTGGAGGAAATTGGTTTCTGTCCGCTAGCGCACCTCCGGCGGAGGTTCCGTAAGGATCCGCCGCCTGTGTACGCCCCGGCGCATGCCCACACCGGCGGCTGCGGAAGATGTCTCTGGTTCTATTCGCCTGGCATTGCTCTTGTCGCGCTCACGCTGCTCGTCGCGATTTTCCGAGACGCTTGATCGCCTGTTCCAGCGGCCGCTCGCTGTCGCAATAGTCCTGCCAGGCAGAGCTCTTGGTCAGAAGCGCCGGCACCGTTCGAAGCGTAAAACGTTTCGGGTCGAGATCGGACTTCACCTGCTCCCAGGTAAGCGGCATGGACACGTTGGCGCCGGCGCGGGCGCGCGGTGAGAGCGGCGCAACCGCCGTCGCCATGCGATCGTTGCGGAGATAATCCAGGAAGATCCTGCCGCCACGGAGACTCTTGGTCATCTTGATCAGGTAGAGGTCGGGATTGTCGCGCGCCATCTGCTGGCAAACGTCATGGGCAAAGCCCTTGGCTTCGGCCCATGACAAGGCTTTGCGTTTGTTGGCGGTCAGCGGGGTCACGACATGCAAGCCCTTGCCGCCGGTGGTCTTGCAGAAGCTGACGAGGCCGAGGTCATCGAGACGGTCGCGCATCTGGCGGGCGGCTGCGACCACCGTCGCAAACGGCACGTCAGGACCAGGGTCGAGGTCGAACACCAGACGGCCGGGCACTTCCGGCTTGCCGGGTTGGCAGTTCCACGGATGCAGTTCAACGCCGCCGATCTGGGCGATAGCCGCCAGCCCCTCGATCCGATCGATCTGCAGGTAAGGCTTCTTGTCGCCGAAGACCTTCACCAGTTCAAGGAGGTTCGAAGTGCCGGGCATCGCGTGACGCTGAAAGAACTGCTCGCCGCCAATGCCGTCGGGTGCTCGAATGATCGAGCAGGGTCGGCCCTTGATATGCTCGATAAGCCAAGCTCCGACGGCCTCGTGATAGCGCGCAAGGTCCTCCTTTGTGACGGGCTGTCCGTCGCCCGCGTCCGGCCACAGCGGTTTGCCGGGATTCGAAATGAGAACACCCATCACCTCGGCCTTCGCGCCTTTACGGCGGGCAGACTTGTGTCTGGCGGACGCGACAGGCTCAGTGGTTTCAGTCTCGGCAGGCGGCGCCGGCTTCTCGGCATCGACCTCTTTCGCCGGCTTGTCCTCGCGCAGGCCCTTGAAGGCAGCCTGGCGGACGAGGCCGTCCGTGGTCCACCCTTCAAATTCGATTTCGGCAACAAGCTCTGGCTTCAACCAGAGCACTTCGGCCTGCTTCTTCGGAGCACCGATACCGCCGAAAGGCGATTTCGTCGTCTCGAGCGCCTTCAGTTTCGGCAGCAGCATCTCGACTTTCTTTGCGCCGTAGCCGGTTCCGACACGGCCGACATAGACAAAGTGATCGCCGCGGTGAACGCCGACCAGGAGAGATCTGAACCTGCCGTTGGTCTTGGCATAACCGCCGATCACCACCTCGTGTCCGGCGCGACATTTCGACTTTGCCCAGGTGTCGGTGCGGCCGGACTGATAGGGTGCGTCCATCTGCTTGGAGATGACACCTTCGAGATGTAGCTTGCAGGCGGAGCGCAGCACGGCGTCGCCACCGGATTGGAAATGTTCGACGTAGCGGATGCGGGGATCGTCGCCGGCAGCGGCGAGAAGGTTTTGCAGCCGCTCCTTGCGCTCGAGGAGGCGCATCGACCGCAAGTCCTCTCCGCCATCAAACAATAGGTCGAAGGCGAAATAGACGAGGTTACCGGTCTTGCCTTCCGACAGAGCCGCCTGAAGTGCGGCGAAATTCGGTGCGCCATTCTCATCGAGCGCGCAGATCTCGCCATCAATGATGCAGTCGGGCAGTCCGGATGCGGCTTCCGCAATCCCAGGATATTTGGACGTCCAATCGAGGCCCTTGCGCGTCTTCAGCGTCACCTCTCCATCGGCGACCCGCATCTGGATCCGATAGCCGTCGAACTTGATTTCGTGCAGCCAATCATCGCCGGCGGGTGGTCGATCGAGCCTGTCGCAAAGCTGCGGCTCGATGAAATCAGGCAGATCGGCCGCCGTGGAGGTCGCGACATCCTCGCGAGACGTCTTCTTGCGCTCGTCGGCGGCCAGACCATGCTTGCTGTCCCACACGGCGTCCGCCTCGACGTCAGCGTTCGCCATCATGAAAGGTCGCGGCTTGCGCCCCTTCCCTTCGGCGATCTCATCCATGCTGCGGCCGGAGGCGACCGAGGTCGCGTTCTCCTCCAGAATCGCTTCGCCATTCTCCTCGACCGAATGTTCGTCATGATGTTTGATCAGCAGCCAATTCGTCCGCTTGCCGCCATCGCGGTCATTACGCATCCGAACCAGGACGAAGCTGCCGTGCAGTCGCTTGCCCTCAAGGGTGAACTTGAAGTCGCCTTTCCTCAAAGCCTCTTCCGGAGACTTGCGGCCTTCCGGCTCCCAGTAACCGCGGTCCCACAACATCACCGTGCCGCCACCATATTGGCCCTTCGGGATCGTACCTTCGAAGTCGCCGTAGTCCAGCGGATGATCCTCGACCTCGACAGCGAGCCGTTTGTCATGTGGATCGAGCGAGGGTCCCTTGGTCACCGCCCAGGACTTGAACACGCCGTCGAGCTCGAGCCTGAGGTCATAGTGAAGCCGTGTGGCGTCGTGCTTCTGGATCACGAACCGCCGGCGGTTCGACGGTTTGACGCCCGCTTCCCCGCTCGGTTCGCGGGTCATCTTGAAATCGCGCTTGGCCCTGTATTTCGAGAGGTTGTCGGCCATGACTTGTGACTCCTATCAACGCACACCAGCGCCAGCTTCCTTCACCGCTCAGCGCTGCGAAACCCGCAGCCCGCCGGCATCTCCAAGACTGCGCTGGACGGCGGCGAGCTCAGTGGATGCGACATCCACCGAAACCTCGATCTCGCCTTCGAGCGGGGCGTCGCGACGGGCGCCATCGCTATGCGAGACGTCGCCCCCCGATGGCGCCGAGCCGGCGGTATTGCGATCGGTCGCCGACTGGATGAAAATGTCGGGCCTCGCGATACCGTGCTGCTGAACCAGATGTTCGACGGCGCGATCAGCTGCCTCTCGCGTTTCAAAGGTCGCTCTGATCGTCATGGTGCTGTCGTCCGCCATTGGGCGTCTCCTGATATTGATTTCCACAGGGTGAGAACGCCTGCGGAGGCTGGTAGTTTCGGCGGAAGAACCAAGGCGCCTGTCGAAATGGTTGATCTCGCCTTGAAGCCTGATATGTTCCCTTTTTGTTTCGGCGTAAATCTCCAGGTGCCGATGCCATTGCGATCGCTGAAGCCGCCATGAACGAGATGAGTCCAACGCCAGTCCGAAAGATCGTCCACATCGACATGGATGCGTTTTATGCGTCGGTCGAGCAGCGCGACAATCAGGACTTGCGGGGCAGACCGATTGCCGTTGGCGGATCGGCCGCTCGCGGCGTGGTGGCGGCAGCAAGCTACGAGGCACGGGCATTCGGCGTTCACTCGGCCATGCCGTCGGTCACCGCCAAGCGGAAATGTCCCGACCTGATTTTCGTGCCGCCGCGCTTCGACGTCTACAAAGCCGTGTCGCAGCAAATCCGCGAGATCTTTGCCGAATACACCCCGTTGATCGAGCCGCTTTCACTCGACGAAGCCTATCTCGATGTCACAGACAACCTCAAGGGCATGGAAATCGCCACCGAAATTGCGACGGAAATCCGGGCGAAGATCAAGCAAGTCACCGGCCTCAACGCATCGGCCGGGATTTCCTACAACAAGTTTCTCGCCAAGATGGCAAGCGACCTTAACAAGCCGAATGGCCAGGCCGTCATAACCCCGAGGAACGGGCCGGCCTTCGTCGAGGCCCTCGTCGTCAAAAAATTTCATGGCGTCGGCCCGGCAGCGGCCGACAAGATGCACCGGCTCGGAATCGATACCGGCGCCGACCTCAAGGGGAAGACGCTCGAATTCCTGGTGGAGCATTTCGGGAAGTCAGGACCGTATTTCTATGGCATCGCGCGCGGCATCGACGAGCGCCGGGTCAAGCCGAACCGGGTGCGCAAATCCGTCGGCGCCGAAGATACCTTTTCACAAGACCTCCATGCCTATGGACCGGCTCGCGAAGGTCTTGAGCCGCTGATCGAAAAGGTGTGGGGCTATTGCGAGGCCAATGGGATCGGTGCCAAGACGGTAACGCTGAAGATCAAATATGCCGACTTCAAGCAGATCACCCGCAGCAAGACAGTTCCGGCCCTCTTGCCCGCGATCACTGACCTCGAAGAGATAATCAGCCTGCTGCTGGCGCCGATCTTTCCGCCACGAAAGGGCATCCGGCTGCTCGGCATTACCCTGTCTTCGCTGGAACGGCGGGCCTCTGGAACGGAACCGCAGCTGCGACTGGCGTTTTAGATCGCCAGCATCGGCTGAGGAGAAGCTACGGACTAACATCCTCGGGCGTCAAAACCGCCCTCATTGCAGGCTGGTGCTCTCCGCCCAACGACGACGGAGCCGGGAACTTCTTACCCTGCTGGAACAAAGCGGGAAGATCGAGGTTCGGCGATGACACACATTCCAAGCCAAGGAGGCCCCAATGACTGACGTATTTTCCGCGCCGGAAGGAGAACGCAGTCGGCCTGCGAACCCCTCTCCGACCACTGAGCTGAAAGACAAGATCAGCGACGATATCAGCGCGACCAAGGAGATGGTGAAGGAGGCATCCGACGCCGGCCTGGATAAGGCAAAGGCGGTTGTTTCCGAGCAGGTGCACTTTGCCGCTCACCAGCTGAGCGGCATTGCAATTGCATTGGAGAAGGTAGGGGCGGAGCTCGAAAGCTCCGATCAGCGGCACGTCGGCCGCTACGCTCGGGAACTCGGTCGCAGCGTTGCCAGTGCGGCAAGACGGGTGGAGGGCAAGGACCTCCGGGAGATGGCTATCCTGGCTGAGGATTTCGGTCGCAGGCAGCCGATCGCATTTCTGGGAATTGCCGCCCTCGCCGGGCTGACTGCAAGCCGGTTTCTGACCGCCTCCGCGAAACGGACCGACAAAGCCCAGAATGACAAGGCTCGGACAACTGCTCCGTCTGCACCGGCATTCGTTTCGGGAAGCAAGGACAACCAAAATGGCTAAGCCATCTGAAAACACACCATTGGCCGAGCTGATCGGCGGGCTGTTGGGTGACGTTACTGGTCTGCTGCGCAAGGAGATCGACCTCGCCAAAGCGGAAGCATCGGAGAAGCTCTCTGCCGCCTTAAGCGGCGTCGAAATCCTGCTCATAGGAACGATCCTGGCAATCGGTGCCGTCGGCGTGCTGTTGAGCGCCGTCGTCAGCGGTGTCGCTGCGCTCTTCCTGGCGCAAGGGTTCAGCGAGCCCACGGCCAGTGCGCTGGCTGCGATCATCGTCAGCGTCGTCATCGGCCTTATTGCATGGATCATGATCAGGCGGGGCCTTGCCGCCTTCCATCGCAGCAATCTGACGCTTGAACGCACGACAACCTCGCTGCGTCGAGACGTGCAAACCGTGAAGGATAAACTCTGATGGAAACGTCTTCAGACAAGACGTCGCTGGAGCTTCAGCGCGAAATCGACCAAGATCGCCAGCGACTTGGGGAACGTATCAACGCAATCCAGGAGCGGCTGTCACCTGGCCAACTGGTCGACGAGGTTATCGCCTACGCCAAAAACAGCGGGGGCAGCGAGTTCGTCGGAAACCTCGGCCGAGCGCTTAAGGAAAATCCGCTTCCGGTGGCGCTGATGGGCGTCAGTCTCGCCTGGCTGATGGCCAAAGGCACTCCTTCATCGGCGACCGGCTCAACGACGTCTACCGAGCCGGAATATGACCTCTATCCCGTTCAGGGGCCTGTGCGCCGCCTTGGCCCGCCGAGCTCGGTCGGGGGCGTTCGGTACAGCCATTTCTCCGATAGCACTGGCAAGACGCTGAAGGCTCTCACTGATGAAACTGGACGCCGTGCGGGTCATTTTGTCGATGAAACGGGCAAGACCTATCGCGGTTTCGTGGATGCCAGCGGCAATCGGGTCGACCAGATTGTCGATGAGACCGGGGCTGTCCTGGATGCTGCATCTGGTTGGGCCGCCGAAAAGTGGGAGCAAGCCAAGGCTGCTGTGCAAGGCGTTTCCGACCGCGCGACGGGAAGGGCGAGTGCGCTCGCCGACCAGGCCTCTTCTGCTGTAACGAACCTGCACGAACAGACAAACAAGCTCAATGCAATGATCCTCCACCAGTTCCGCGATCAACCGCTGGTCGGCGGCGCATTGGCTTTTGCAGTCGGAGCCGCGATCGGCGCGGCGCTTCCGAGCACCGAAATTGAAGATGAACTCGCTGGCGAAGCATCGGATGCCACCAGGGAAGCGATAAGCGAACAGACCTCTGAACTTGTCGATCAAGGCACCGCCATCGCTTCCAACGCCTACCAACACGCGGTCGCGGTTGCATCCGACGCTCACGACGAAATCAAGGATCGCCTTTCTGAAGAAGTCGAATCCCTCCGCAAGCCAGGAGCCCGTGATCCGACGATACCGGGCTGACCGCAACCACAGCCTGACTGAAGTTCAACCGGTGACGTTGGCAGGCCGGCTTGATCGAACTGTCCGCCAAACGACGATGGCGAAGCCGGCCGCACCGCCAATCATCGTCCCAAAGGGGCGGCCGGCAACGGCGGAAAGGATGCATTTGCGCGGCATCAGCGTCCTTTCTCCAACATGCACGAACATGATCCGCGCTGAAGGGCGCCTCCAATCGGAAGCCGCGTCTTCAGTCTGTTGGATTTAGTTCCTCAGATGGGTGCCGGACCTCCGCTCAAAGATAAGCTCGCGAAAAGAACACCGCGGTCGTCAAAAGGGCGACCGCGAGGGTTAGCACCCGGACGATCGATGATGGCAGCCTGCGTCCGACATGCGCTCCGATCCATCCGCCGATAACGGCTCCGAACGTCATGGAAATGCACTGTTGCCATACGATTGCCCCGGCCAGTACGAAAACGACGACGGCGACCGCGTTCGCGGCAGTGACCATCACCATTCTTGTCGGATTCAGGCTCTTGATCTCCCCGCCCCCGAGCACGCTCCATGCCGCGAGCATCATAAGTCCAACTGCGCCGCCGAAATAGCCGCCATAAAGACCGAGAAAGAACTGAACCATTGCGAAGGCCAGAACACTCGGACGTGCCCGCGTCTGAAGCCTTGCGCTGAGCCTTGGCCCTGCAGCCAGCATCAATGTCGCCACCAGCAAAAGCCATGGCAGGATTCCATCGAAGATCCTGGCTGGGGTTAGAAGTAATAAAACACTTCCCGCCACACCACCCACCACTGTCACGATAGCGATGGCCACGACATTGATACCGCACACACTCTTAACCCCATCACGGTAGACCCACGAGCTCGCCATACCGCCGGGAAACAAGGCTAAAGTGCTTGTCGCGTTTGCGGCAACCGACGGCACTCCGACCGATATCAGCGCAGGCAGGGATACGAACGACCCGCCGCCCGCCAATGCATTCATGCTGCCTGCCAACAAGCCGGCCAGGAAAAGAAGAATAATATCGTACATGTTCAGGTCGCCTTAGCACCGAAGCTCCGCCGAGACACTTGTCTAGAATCGCGGCCCAAGACAATCGCGCCGGTGTAAGTCCTGTGGAAAAGCAGGCGCCCTGAAACGATCAGACTCCTCGGCGACTCATTTCCCAAGCCGAAGTTCGTGCTTTGGTTTCTGCAACTTGGAAAGCAGCTTTGTCATGGGGTTGCAGCGTTGTTGAGGTCATGCAACGCGACCATCAGTATCATTGGCTCGATGGGGAAAGGCAGAAAGCCAACCGCCTTTCAACGAATAACGGAATCTTGATCGGGCGCAACAGTTTACCGATCGCCGCATCGGCCTATCTGCGCGGTAATCACACTGACGACGCCGGCTCTCGGCTGGCGATGGGGAGGGGTAGGGATGTTGCAGATTCGCAAATCACTGGCAGCCGTAGCAGCCGTCGTCGCGGTTGCCGTCTCGTTGACTTCCTGCACGAGCTCAACCGACTCGGTGCAAACCGGCTCGGTTGGATACAGCAGCGTCGACTATGGACTGAGACCCGCCTGCCGCGACGGCTTTGGCAACGATCGTCCCTGCAGCTACTGAATGTATGGCCGGTCGGGGCGACCTTGGGATACACGGTCTGAGGCAGAAATTTCATTCGGCTTCAGCTTTGCTGCGAGCGTTCAAAGTAGCGATTTACGATGTCCTTGACTTGGCTTGAACGGAACCCCGGAACCCATCTGTGCGGTATCGCGACGGTCCTTTCAAGAGGCTGCCGCTTGCGCAGTTGCTCAAGTATTTCCGGATCAGCATCCTTGCGCACAGTCAGATAGATCAGCCCCGCCCACCAGGTTCGGGGAATGTCAACACGCTCGATCATTGACCAAGGGATGAGCTTCGGCAGCTTTTGACCGGTGATGCCCTGGGGTCCGATTACCATCAAGGGCTTCGTGAAATCCGCCTGCCGGGCCTTTACCGCAACATAAACGATGACGCCGAGGAACAGGATCGCGAACAGGCCCTCTCCGATACCACTCGTGGGTCTGCTCATTTCGATCTGCCCAAGGGCGACAAGTGAGAGGCAGACGAAAAGAAGGGCCATGACGCCAAGGAACATGAAGAGGTATCGGACGCTTCCTCGCAAGACGAGAATTGGATGGGTGGCGTTTGGGTCGCGGCCAGTGGCGGGAGAATGTTCATCGGTCATCTGTTGAATTCAACTCTCCCCGCAAGTAATTCCGCGCACATTTTAACTGTGTAGAGCTCGGCCCTTGGTTACAAGCATCTACCGGAAAATCGTTACGAACACCTGCAAGCGTGATAGACAATCGAGATAGTGCTCTAGGAAAGACGGTCATGCGGTATCTTCGGTCAGGGCCGCGTCGGCTTCACACCCAGGAGATGGGCGGTCCGCGTGCCAAAACGGTGGGTCTGAGGTCGGGCGAGATCGCCGACCGGAATATTCGCGTCATCCTGGAAGCGATCCGCCGGCATGGGCCGCTGACCCGTACCGAGCTTGGGCGGCATAGCGGGCTGACCGGGCCCGGTATCACCAATATTCTGCGGCGGCTGGCGGAGGAGAAGCTCGTGACCTCGAACCGGCGCAACGGGCTTGGCGGCGGCGCCGCGGCGACGGAATTTGCGCTGCGGCCGGAAGGCGCTTTTTCGGTCGGGGTCAAGCTTCGCAAGACGCGCGGCGAGATCGTGCTCGTCGATCTGAGCGGCCAGGTGCATGACCGGGCCTATTTCGATGTGGAGCCGGCGGACAAGGTCCAGCTGGTGCATGCGGCCGTCCGCGACATGGTCGATCGGCATGCCAGCCTGCCGGTCATCGGGCTCGGCATCGCCGCCAACGACTGGACGGAGGATGAGAGCGACGCGATCGCCGCGCTGTCGACGATTGCGCGGCCCTATGTCGAGAACGAGTGCACGGCGGGCCTTCTTGCCGAACGCACCATCGGCAGCGCCATGCCGGAGGGCGGGCTCGCGATGATTATCATCGACGACGACGTGCAGGCGGGGTTCCTCATCCGCGGCGTTCCCTATTCCGGCGTGCACGGGCGGGCGGGCAGCATCGGCGAAATGCTGACCGGGCCGGATAATGTCCAGCTCAACACCGTCGTCGGCTTCGGCTCCCTGCGCTCGCGCATCGGCGAAGACGATTTCGCCCGGCTGCTGAAGAGCGAGGAATTCTCCTGTCCGCTGCTGTCGCAATGGATCCGCGAGGCCGCGGGCCATCTGCTCGATCCGATCATCGCCATGGCCGGTTTCTTCGCCCCGAGCACCGTCATGATCGGCGGAGATCTGCCGCAGGGTGTGATCGAGGCGCTGATCCACCAGCTTTCGATCGAGCGGCGCGATACATCCACACGCCCCATCATCACGCCATGGATTTCGCCGATGCGGCCGGCAAGCTTCAGCGGCGGCGTGGCGCTGGGAGCGGCGCTGCTGCCCTTCCTCAACACGCTGCTGCTGCCGCCGGCTTCAGCCTAAGTGAGCGCCTCATCGGCGTGGCTGAGATCGGAGGCCAGCGCCTTGTCGAGCACCTTCTGGATATTGGCGGCGCGGCGGAAAGACGGTTCCTGGGTCTTGCCCGCCCGCACCGCCTGAACGAAACGCTGGTAATTCGTCTCCACGGGATCGAAGGGCACGTCGCGCCAGGTCGCCGTGTGCACATCCTCGCCGAGGCAGGCGCGCAGCGTCGAATTGCCGGTATCGTAGATCATCTCGACCGAGCCGGTTTCGCCATAGACCCTGAGACGCAGCTGATCCATCTGGCCGGCGGCGGTGCGCGTTGCCTGGATCGTGCCGATCGCGCCATTGGTGAAGTCGACATTCATCGTGAAGCTGTCATTGGCGTCGAGATCGTACTCGCCGATCTTATGGCCCGGCGCCTTGTCGAAGGTCTTCAGCCGGGCGAAGACATGGGCGACGTCGAGGCCGGAGCCGTAGGAAGCGAAATCGACGATGTGGATGCCGATATCGCCGAGCGCGCCGTTCGAGCCGTGCTTCTTGCTCAGCCGCCACAGCCATTTGCTTTCGCTCTTCC
Organism: Rhizobium croatiense; assembly: GCF_019793465.1. Classification (GTDB taxonomy): domain Bacteria; phylum Pseudomonadota; class Alphaproteobacteria; order Rhizobiales; family Rhizobiaceae; genus Rhizobium; species Rhizobium croatiense. The sequence goes on from NZ_JAILYJ010000001.1 coordinate 446,187, forward strand.
AGTCGCCCCAGTGGCGGCCGACCAGCCAGCTTTGCAGATGCGACGCCTCGATATGGCGCACCGCGCCGATCTCGCCGGCGAGCACCATCTGCCGGCCTTTCTGCAGCGCCGGCGAGTTGCGGTAGGTGAAGTTGACCATGCCTACCTTGCCCGCCCGCTCGATCGCCTCGGTCATTTCCATGGCCTTGACAGCATCGGTGGCGAGCGGCTTCTCACAGAAGACATGCTTGCCGGCGGCAATCGCCTGCAGCGTCGTCGGATGGTGGATGCTGTCAGGCGTGACATTGGCGACCGCATCGAACTCGCCCCAGGCAAGCGCATCCTCGAGCGAGAGGAAATGATTGGCGATGCCATGTTCGGTGCAGAAGGCCGCGAGCCTTTCCGGAACGACATCGACGCCGCCGACGACGCTGACGCCTTCGATCGCCTTGAAGCGTGCGGCGTGCTGGTTGGCCATGCCGCCGGTGCCGAGAATGAGTAAACGCATCTTCTTCTCCACAGAGTTGGATTTCCGGCTGCCGCCGGGCAAAAGCCGCCGCTTGCGGTCGCGGCAATCCGCGATCGCTCGTGCTCTTCCTCGGGAAAATTGCGAGGTGGATGCGCCGCGCGTCCAGGAGAGATGCTCCGACGTGGCGGACCGGCGCATGACCTCGCGAAGTCGACTCGATTTTCGCCGGCGGCGCGCTAGCTGGTGTTGAATGTCGCCAGCATCTCGATCCTCCCAAAGCTCTGGCTTGACATCAAATCAAAGTAACTTAATCTAATTAATGCAGCACGGAAATGAGGAGAGGTCAACTGACCGCCAGGCTGTAATCGTTCAAAATGGGGAGGAGACCCATCATGAAGAGCGCAACCGTCAGCGCATTGGCGCTGAGCACTATCTTATTTTCAGCATCCGCCATTTTTGCCCAGGAACTAGCTAGCAAAGACCGGATCGGCCTCGCCGATGCGGCCAAAACCCTCGTCGTCCGCCTGACCAACGACAGCCCGAACAACTCCGACCCCGCTATTGCCGAGGGTTATCAGAAGCTGTTCGTCGAATTCATCAAGAAGCATCCAGAGTGGAAACTGCAGATGCAGTTCATGTCCTCCGACATCGGCACCGAGCAGGCCAAGATGCTGGAGCAGGCCAAGGCCGGCAATGCGCCGGATTGCGCTGCCGTCGATTCCTTCGTGCTGTCGCAGTTCATGGTCAACAAGGTGCTGGCCGACTTCACGCCCTACTTCTCGAAGGAAGAAGTGGACGATCTCTTCCCCTTCATCCGCGCCGGCATCACCGACAAGGACCAGACGGTGCGCGCCTGGTGGTGGGATACGGACCTTCGCGTGCTATACCGCAACAAGTCGATTGTAGCAGATGCGCCTGAGACCTGGGACGACCTGAAGAAGGCCGCCCTTGCCTCCACCAAGGAAGGCATGGAAGGCGTGCTCTTCAATGGCGGGCGCTGGGAAGGCACTACCTTCGACTGGCTGGCGAACTACTGGGCGCTCGGCGGCAAGCTCGTCGACGACAGCGGCAAGCCGGTGTTCGGCGAGGGCGAGAACAAGGAAAAATTCCTGAAGGCGCTGAATTATTTCAAGGATCTCGTCGATTCCGGCGCGGCTCCCAAACGCGTCAGCACCATCGCCAATTATGACGATATGAACGCGGCGGCGGCAGCCGGCACGACCGCCCTCTTCATCGGCGGCAACTGGCAATATGCGCAGCTGAAGACGACGCTCGAGGAAGACGAGTTCGCCAACTGGACCTTCTCGCCCATCCCCGGCCCGACGGCCGATCAGCGCTCGACCGGCACCGGCGGCTGGACGATCGCCTCCTTCAGCAAGGACAAGGACAAGGTCGAGATGTGCGCCAATCTCGCCCGCGAGGTCTATATGGGCCCGGCCAATGCGCTGCAGCAGCAGCTGCCGACCCGCAAATCGCTGTTCGACAAGTATGAGGTCTTCTCCACCGAAGCCAACAAGACCTTCGCCCAGGCTCTGGTCAACGGCCAGGCTCGCCCCGGCGTGCCGATCTATCCTGAAATATCCAACCAGATCCAGATCATGATGGGCGACGTGCTCTCGGGCACGAAGAAGCCGGAAGAGGCTCTGGATGCCGCATTCAGCGCGGCTATGGAGGCTTATAAGCGTCTGTGATGCTGCGGTTAAGCTCAGGAGATTGCGGACTGCCCCTCATCCGGCTGCCGCCACCTTCTCCCCGCCTGCGGGGAGAAGGGACGATGCCGCAACCTCTCCCTCTATCACCGGCGTCTCGCGTGGCACGTCCCCTCTCCCCGTTTTTACGGGGAGAGGTTTAGGGTGAGGGGCAGCTATCTCCGCCACTTCAGATAGCGACGGCGCCTGGCCTTGAGGCGCCGTCGAAAGTGCTAATAACCCGGACAGAGAAGCCAATGAGCCCCATTGCCATCGAGGCCGACAGCCCGCCTCAAAGCAGAACGTTCATGCGCCGTTTCGCTGGCGCGCCCCTGCCCTGGATCATGCCCGTGATCATCGTCATCGGCATATTCTATCTTTACCCCGTCATTGATGTTTTCCGGCTTTCCTTCACCAACGCGACGCTGATCGGCGACAATCAGGACTATACGCTGGGCTCGATCACCAATGCGCTGAGCTCGCCGCAGCTGCCCGACATTTTATGGGCGACGCTGATCTTCGTCGGCGGCAGCGTCATCGGCCAGCAGATCCTCGGCCTTGCCGTCGCCGTCACGGTCATCCGCGGCGAAAAGCGCGGCCTGTTCGGCACGACGATCTTGAGAACGACGGCGCTCGTCGCCTGGGTCGTGCCCGGCATTGCCGGCGGCATCATCTGGCAGATGCTGTTTTCCGAAGCGCCCTACGGCGCACTGAACAGCATTCTGAGATTGATGCACATGCCCACCGTTGCCTGGCTTTCCGATCCGGCAATCGCGCCATGGTCGACGCTGATCTCCAACATCTGGCGCGGCACTGCCTTTTCCATGGTCGTCATGTATGCGGCGCTGAAGGCGATCGATCCCTCGCTTTATGAAGCCGCCGAAGTCGACGGCGCCACCGCCTCGCAGCAGTTCTTCTTCGTCACGCTGCCGCAGCTGCGCGCCGCCATCCTGGTCAACATGATCCTCATCACCATCCAGACGGTGAACACCTTCGATGCGATCATCACGCTGACGGGCGGCGGTCCCGGACGGGCGACCGAGGTCATCTCGCTCTACGTCTTCAACATCGTCTTCCGGAACTACGATCTCTCCGGCGGCAGCGTGCTCTCCGTGCTGATGCTGATCATCAGCCTCGGGCTCGCCTTCATCTACGCCTCGTTCCTGCCGAAGGAGGAAGAGCAATGAGCCAGCGGACCGGAACACGGCTCGGCGATGCCATGAGCTATCTCTTCATGCTGGCGATGTTCATCTTCTTCGCCGGCCCCCTCACCTATCTCCTGTCGATGGCGATGCGCGACAAGCGCGAGATCTATCGCGGCGCAGCGCGTTATATTCCCAACAATCCGACCATCGACAATTTCATCACCGTTCTCAACAACAGCTATTTCCCGATTTATCTCTGGAACGGCCTGAAGCTCGCGGCGCTCAGCGGCTTCGGCGTGCTGATCGTGGCGCTGCCCGCGGCCTACGCCTTTTCCCGCTTCAATTTCCGCGGCAAGGGCCTGTCGATGATGGGGCTGCTGCTTTTCCAGATGATCTCGCCGCTGGTTATCATGGTGCCGCTCTATCGCTACATGAACCGGCTCGGAATGCTGGATACGCATTTTGCCGTCGTCATGGTCTATATCGCGCTCGGCGTTCCCCTTGCGACCTGGCTCTTGAAGAGCACGGTCGACGGCATTCCGCGCAGCCTCGACGAGGCGGCGATGATCGACGGCTGCAACCGGTTCTCGGTCTTCTGGCGGATCATTCTTCCGCTGTCGGCGCCGGGCATCGCTTCGGTCTTCATCATCACCGTCATAGCCGGCTGGTCGCAATTCCTGGTGCCTTTCCTGCTGCTCACCAAAAATGACCTGATGCCGATCGGCGTTGGAATCTTTAACTTCCGCGGCATGCAGACCGACTCGTCCATCCAGCTGCTTGCCGCCGCCTGCCTGATCTCGGTCGTTCCGGCGATCGTGGCCTTCCTGTCGCTGCAGAGGCTGATCCTCGGCGCGATGACCAGCGGCGCGGTGAAAGGATGAGACGGTCTGCTTCATTCTTGACGCGTGAGGAAGGATCGAACGCATGAACCAGACGATCGGCGCCAGGCTCTCCCCGGATCTGACGGGGGCTAATGTCGAAGATGCGGGCGAGCATAACAGGGCCGTCGTCCTGCGCTACATCCATCGTCAGGCGCCAATCTCGCGGGCTGAAATCGCCAGGCGCACCGGCTTCACCAAACCGGCCATCGCCCGCATCGTCGACCGCCTGCTCGACGAGGGCCTGATCATGGAAGCCCGCCGTCGCCACGGGCTGCGGGGCCAGCCGGCGATCGAGCTGGAGATCAACCCGGATGCCTCTTACGCCATCGGCATCAACATCGATCGCGACCATCTGACGATCCTCGCCGTCGATGCCGTCGGCAATGTCCGCGCCCGGGTCCATCACGAGAAGCGCTTCATCCTGCCTGGCGAATTCATGCAGCTGACGGCAGACGCGATCTCGCATTTCCAGCGCAGCCGGCTGATCGACGATGCGCGCCTTTGCGGCATCGGGCTTGCGGTGCCGGATTGGCTTGGCGAGATTTCGCTGCTCGGCAAGCCGGATGCCTATCAGGAATGGACGGAATTCGATGTGCGCGCCGCCCTCGAAAACCTGACGCAGCACCCCGTCTTCATCGAGAACGAGGCCAATGCCGCAGCCCTTGCCGAGCTCGATTACGGCCTCGGCGCCGAAAGCAGCAGTTTTTTCTATATTGCCGTCAATGCCTGCCCCGGCGGCGGCCTGGTGCTTGACGGCAACGGCCATCGCGGCGCCATGGGCCTCAGCGGCGAGATCGGCTGGCTGCCGATCGCCGACGGCCGCGACGGCAAAGGCCAGAAGGTCCAGCTTCTCGGCGAGATCTTCTCGCTGTTCTTCCTCTATGATTTCCTCGCCAAACACGGCATCGAAGTGAGCGTTCCCCAGGACCTGCTGACGCTCGACGGGCATGGAAGGCGGCTCGTTTCGCAATGGCTCAAGGAAATGAGCGCCCATCTGGCGGTCGCCGTCAAACATATCGCCATGATCGTCGATCCCGATGCCGTGCTCGTCGGCGGCAGGCTGCCGATCCGCATCGTCGATGAATTGCTGCGTTATGTGCACGAGCATCTCGACGCCGAGGATACCAACCTGCCCTCGCTGCATCGCGCCTCGATCGGCGAGGACGCCTCGGCGATCGGCGCGGCGGCGATGCCGATGGCGGCCGCCCTCATGCTCGCATCGGCGGATGTGGCGCAACGCACGCGCTCGCCGCTCAAATTCATGGATCGGCTGAACAGTTGAAACGGCAGCAAGACCCGGGAGGATATGGTGAAGATCGGCTTCTATACCTCGACATTCAATGACCGCCCGCTGGAGGAAGTAGTGGATTTCGCCGCCGCGGCCGGTTTCGACGCCATCGAGATCGATGTCGGCGGCCATATCAAGACACCCGACCGGGTGGCGGACGCCGTCGCGCTTGCGAGGCAGCGCGGCCTCTTCGTCTCCTCGATCACCTATTTCGGCAACCAGCTCGATGCCGACCGCGACAAGCGCCGGGAGCTCAGGGCAATGACGGCGGAATTCGCCCAGGCGATCGGCGAGACCGGCGTGCCGATCTTCGTGATCTTCCCGGGCCGGAACGACAGCGCCAGCGACGAAGCCAATTATGACGATTTCGCCGACTTCGCGAACGGTCTGATCGCCGAGACGCAATCCTCCGGCCTCACCTTCGCGATCGAAAACTGGCCGGGACCGAAAGACAATTTCATCGGCACCACGCCGAAGGGCTGGCAGGAGCTTTTCGCCAGAATCCCGGATCGCCGCTTCGGGCTGGAATTCGATCCCTCGCACCTCATCCGCATCGGCGTCGATCCCTATCACGCAATGGAGGCGGTGAAGGATCGCATCTCCATCCTGCATGCCAAGGATACGGCGATCGACAAGGAGGCCCTGCAGGCGATCGGCTATCACGGCAGGGGCTGGTGGCAATACAAACTGCCGGGTCTCGGCCTTCTCGACTGGCCGCGTTTCCTCAGCCAGGCGCGCCAACATGGCTTCGATGGCACGCTCTCGATCGAGCATGAGGATGCCGCCTATGGCTGGCCGGGCAAGGATCTCCATGCGCGCAAGGAGGGCGAGCGCCTCGGCCTCGATTATCTCAAGAGTGTCTTGAACGGACTTTGACGGCGAATTCTGGAGGAGTTTCATGGCCCATGTTTCGGTCAACAATGCGCGCAAGGATTACGGCGCGTTCAAAGCCATCAAAGGCGTGTCGGTCGATATCGGCGACGGCGAGTTCGTCGTGCTGGTCGGCCCCTCCGGCTGCGGGAAATCGACGCTGCTCCGGATGATCGCTGGCCTGGAAGGCATCACCTCAGGCCAGATCCAGATCGGCAAGCACATCGTCAACGAGCTGGCGCCGAAGGATCGCGACATCGCCATGGTGTTCCAGAACTACGCGCTCTATCCGCATATGACGGTCGCCAAGAACATGGGCTTCTCGCTGCGGCTGAAGCGCATGCCGAAGTCGGAGATCGACCACCGGGTCGGCAATGCCGCCAAGATCCTCGGCCTCGAAAATCTCTTGGAGCGCTATCCGAAGCAGCTTTCGGGCGGTCAGCGGCAGCGCGTGGCGATGGGCCGCGCCATCGTGCGCGATCCCGCCGTCTTCCTCTTCGACGAGCCCTTGTCGAACCTCGACGCCAAGCTGCGCGTGCAGATGCGCTCGGAGATCAAGGAACTGCATCAGCGGCTGCAGACGACCACCATCTATGTCACCCACGACCAGATCGAGGCCATGACCATGGCCGACAAGATCGTCGTCATGAAGGACGGGCTGATCGAACAGTCCGGCTCGCCGCTCGAACTCTACGACCGCCCCAGCAATCTCTTCGTCGCCGGCTTTATCGGTTCACCGGCGATGAATTTCATCGAGGGCAGCATGAGCGAAACCGGCTTCAGGACCGTCGACGGCCTGTTGCTGCCGAGCGAGCGGCACCTGGCAAATGCCGTCACCTATGGCATTCGCCCCGAACATATCAGGCTCGACCCCGATGGCATCGAAGTGACGACCATCGTCGTGGAGCCGACGGGATCGGAAACCCTGGTCCTCGTTCGGCTGGGAGGGCAGACGCTCACCTGCGTCTTCCGCGAGCGGATCAGGGCGGCCCCCGGCGACATATTGAAGATCGCGCCGATCCACGATGCCGTGCACCTCTTCGCCGCGGACGAGCAGCGGATCACCACAGGCGAAGCGCCATTGAGTTAAGCCCGCCGAATGCCCCTCCCCTTCGGCCGGGCGCCGCCGGGGGCGCGTTATCAGCGCCCCCGGCCCAAACTCCCCGGCCTCCCAGACATGATGCAGCACTGGCCAAGTGTTTGAACGCGCAGCCAAAAGGTTAATATGCGTTAACCTTAAAATTCTTGGCCGGTATCGGAGAATCGCGGATAATAACGGTTAGACGGGCCTTTGATCCCGAAAATCGTTATCCGAGAGATTGCCGCCGATGAACGCTAATTTGAATGCCTTGAAGGCAGCGCCACTGCATTTCGAGGATCAGATCCTCGAACAGGGCGACGTGATTTCGAAGAAGCTGCATCTGCTCAGCGTGCAGCGTTTTCCGCCCAATGCGAAGAAGACGCTGCGCAGCTTCTCGCTGGCGGAGGTCGCCAATTATGTCGGGGCGTCGCAGAGCACGCTGAAGAAACTGCATCTCGAAGGCAAGGGCCCCTGCCCCAGGACCTCGCCTTCCGGGCGCCGCTCCTACAGCGCCGAGCAGATGCTGGAGCTCCGGCGCTATCTCGACGCGCATGGCCGCTCCGAGAGCCGCATGTATGTGCCCCATCGCCGCGGCAATGAGAAGCTGCAGGTCATCGCCGTCGTCAACTTCAAGGGCGGCTCAGGCAAGACGACGACGGCTGCCCATCTCGCCCAGCATCTGGCGCTGACCGGCCACCGGGTGCTTGCCGTCGATCTCGATCCGCAGGCATCGCTCTCTTCCCTGCACGGTTTCCAGCCGGAATTCGACCAGGCCTCCTCGCTTTACGAGGCGATCCGTTACGACGGCGAGAAGAAGAAGCTCTCGGAGATCATCCACAAGACCAATTTTCCCGGCCTCGACATCGTGCCGGCCAATCTGGATCTGCAGGAATACGAGTACGACACGCCGCTCGCCATGGCCGACAAATCGAGCAATGACGGCAAGACCTTCTTCACGCGCATCTCGCGCGCGCTTGCCGAGGTCGACGAACGCTACGACGTCGTCGTCATCGATTGCCCGCCGCAGCTCGGCTATCTCACGCTGACGGCGCTGACGGCGGCGACCAGCGTGCTGATCACCATCCATCCGCAGATGCTCGACGTCATGTCGATGGGCCAGTTCCTGCTGATGCTCGGCGGCATCCTGAAGCCGATCCGCGCGGCCGGCGCCGAGGTGAACCTCTCCTGGTACCGCTATCTCATCACCCGCTACGAGCCGACCGACGTCCCGCAGGCGCAGATGGTCGGCTTCATGTCGAGCATGTTCCACGAATTCATGCTGAAGAACCAGATGGTCAAATCGACGGCGATCTCGGATGCCGGCATCACCAAGCAGACGCTTTACGAGGTCGAGCGATCCTCGATGAACCGGGGAACCTATGATCGCGCGATCGAGGCGATGGACGCCGTCAATGCCGAGATCGCCGGCCTCATTCACCAGGCATGGGGGCGGTGAATTTGTCGGCTGACAAATTCACCGTTTCCTTGAAGCAAATCAATGGAATGATTGCAATCGGAGGAAGTCATGGCACGGAAAAATCTGCTGGAGGGACTGACCGAGATGCCCGAGAGCGCGGGCGCGCCGAACTATCCGATGCGCGGGGCAGGCCGCTCGCTCGTCCGCTCGCTGGATGAGCTGGCCAAGCAGGCGGAAAAATTCCTCGAGGGCGAGGCGGTGGTCGATCTCGACCCCGATGCCGTCGAGGCCTCCTTCGTCAAGGACCGGCTGTCGGAGGATGACGAGGCGTTCCGCGCGCTGGTCGAGGCGATCCGCGCACGCGGGCAGGACACGCCGATCCTGGTGCGCCCACACGGCAAGATCGACGGACGCTATCAGGTGGTCTTCGGCCACCGGCGCCTGCGCGCCGCCCGCGAGCTCGGCCGCAATGTCCGCGCCGTCGTCAAGGCGATCGACGACCGCACCCATGTCATTGCCCAGGGCCAGGAAAATTCGGCCCGCGCCGACCTCACCTTCATCGAGCGGGCGCTTTTTGCCCGGCGGCTGGAGGAGCTCGGCTATGACAGGGAGGTAATCTCGACGGCGCTCGCCGCCAATGCGGCTTCGGTCTCGAAGATGATGTCGGTCATGGAGCGGCTGCCGCAGGAGGTCGTCCAGGCGATCGGCCCGGCACCCGGCGTCGGCCGCGAGCGTTGGGTGGAGCTGTCGCTGCTCGCCGGCAAATCGGCCAATGCGGCAAGTGTCGCCAAGCTCCTCGAAGAGGACAACTTTCATCAGTTACCTTCCGACAAACGTTTCGAAGCGCTCTATGCGGCGCTGAACAAAAGCGCGCGGCCAGTGAAGAAAACGATCGCCGCAAGGAAGGTGAAGTGGCAGCCGCTGGACAAGGCGGTCCAGGCGGAAATGAAGAATGACGGCAAGGCGTTCTCGCTCTCGATGAAGGCGAGGAATGCCGGCCGCTTCGGTGAATTTCTCTCGAGCCGGCTGGATGCGCTCTACGACCAATTCCTCGCCGAGGAGGGCAAACAAGGAGACTGAAACCGCAAAAGAAAAAGGCCCCCAAACGAACGAGTCGTGGAAGCCCTTCTCACATCCTTAAGCAAGACAGAGAATCGCATTTTCACGAATCCCAGTCAAGAGTCCTGAAGCGCCCCCGCGTCTTTTCAGACGCGCGAATGACGCTGCAGTGCTTTTCCTCCTCGCATCGTTTCGGTGAGCGGATTTCTTTTGCCTGAATAGAGGTGAAGGAAATGGAGAGTGAAGCTGTGACGACGCCCTTCGGGCGGCGGCCGATGTCGCTTGCCCTGCTGCTGAAACAGCGGCGCGGCGAAGCGATCGCGGCCGGAACGACACGCAACAAATGGAAGCTGTTTCGATCGGTCTGCGAGGCGCGGGCAGGGCTCAGCGTGACCGACCGGGCGCTCACCGTGCTCGATGCGCTGCTGAGCTTTTATCCCGAGGACGAGCTCTCCAGCGAAAAAGGGCTGGTAGTCTTTCCCTCGAATACGCAGCTGTCGCTCCGAGCACGCGGCATGGCCGCCGCAACGCTGCGCCGGCATCTCGCCGTGCTTGTCGAGGCCGGCCTGATCTCCCGCAAGGACAGCCCGAACGGCAAGCGCTATGTCCGCCGCGACAGGGCAGGCGGCATCGACGAGGCCTATGGCTTCAGCCTGGCGCCGCTGCTGGCCCGCGCCTCGGAGATCGAAGCGATGGCGGCCCGGCTCGCCGCCGACCGGCAGATGCTGCGAGCAATGAAGGAGCGGCTGACGATCTGCCGGCGCGATATCGCCAAGCTGCTCGCCGCGGCCGTCGAGGAGGCCGTTCCCGGCGAGTGGGAGCGGATTTCTTCGCTGTTTCACGCGCTGCTGCAGCGCATCCCGAAGGCGGCAACGCTCGACAATCTGCCACCTATCCTCGAAAAGCTGGAAACGATCCGCCTCAACATCATCAACACATTGGAATCGCATGAGAAAGTACAAATGGCGAGCACCAATGAATCCCGGTTTGAGCGCCACATACAGAATTCGAATCCCGAATCCCTATCTGAATCTGAACCCGGCCTGGAGACGGGGCAGGAGGCGAGGCCGGACGATCAGCCGAGCGCAGAGCTGAAAAACAATGGGCAGGGCAGGCGAGAGGACGGCGGGCAGGGGTTGCAGGCCGTACCCCGGACGCATGCCGGGAGGTTGAAATCCTTCCCGCTCGGCAAGGTGCTGCAGGCCTGCCCCGATATCATCGATTACGGTTCAGGCGGGGCCATCGGCAGCTGGCGGGATCTCATGGCGGCGGCGGTCACCGTGCGCGCGATGCTGCGCGTCAGCCCGCCGGCCTATGAGGAAGCCTGTTCGGTGATGGGGCCGGAAAATGCCGCCACCGTCATGGCCTGCATCCTGCAAAGGGGAGGGTGCATCAACTCCGCTGGCGGCTATCTGAGGGATCTCACGCGACGCGCCGGACGCGGTGAATTCGCGCTCGGCCCGATGCTGATGGCGCTGTTGCGGGCGAAGGATACGCCAATCGGCATGGCTAGCTGACGGTGCTCTTTCTGCCGCGCAGAAGGGCGGCGCGGATCTGTTCGTTCTTGCTGAGGACGGGAGAGGGAACCGGCGCCGGCTCGGGCGCCTCGGCCTTGGCGCTCTGCTTGAGGCTCAGGAAGCGTTTCTGCGCGACCAGCCGATCTTCCACCGACAAAGGTTCGACCGGCTGGCCGTCGATGTTGTGGCGCATGGAATCGGGCTGGGCGCTGGCGAAATAATAACGCCGGCAATGGACATAGGCAGCAGTCGCGCGCCGGAGCGTCGTCACGCCGGCATCGGGCTTCAAGAGCGGGCGCAGCTCGTTGAACAGGCCGACGGCGAAGGGGAGGACCGGATCGCCTGGCTTGGCGGGAAGCACGCCGACCGGCCGGATCAACATGCTGTTGATCGCGTTGGCCTTCTGCACGTCGAGCTCGGTCGCCGCAATCGGCCCGCGGCTGATCTTCCAGGGTGTTTCCATGCGTTCTCCATAACGGCCGACTATGATGGTATCTTGACGGACAGGGCCAATAACGCCGCGGCCCGAACATTGCTAGCCCGCGGCAAGCTTCCATTTCCGGGCGGATATAGGTTCGGCCTTATTGGTCTGCCATTTCCATATAATCGTTTTTATCGTGGAATGTGCATTGACCTCCGGCATCGATTACACTTCTTATCCGCGCCCAAGAAGAATGACCGGCCGCGGGGGAGGATATATGCGGGTTTTCTCGAGCATTGAAGAGCTGCGCCACACGCTCGATGCGCTGAAGCGGCAGGGGCGGACCGTCGGCCTGGTTCCGACGATGGGTTATCTCCATGCCGGTCATATGCAGCTTGTCGCACGCGCTCGCGCCGAGAATGACATCGTCGTCGTCTCGATTTTCGTCAATCCGCTGCAGTTCGGCCCGGCAGAAGATCTCAGCCAATATCCGCGCGATCTGGAGCGCGACGCAGCCATGCTGAAACAGGCCGGAGTCAACTTCCTTTTTTCGCCCGGCGTCGAGGACATGTATCCCCGCCCGATGCAGACCATCGTCGACCTTCCCGATCTCGGCCGCGAGCTGGAAGGTGCGGTGCGGCCCGGGCATTTTGCCGGTGTTGCGACAGTCGTCTGCAAACTTTTCAACATCGTGCAGCCCCAAACCGCTTATTTCGGAGAGAAGGACTACCAGCAGGTCGTCATCATCAAGCGGATGGTGGACGATCTCGCCGTGCCGGTGCGTGTCATTGCCGTGCCGACCGTAAGGGACGGCGACGGGCTCGCCCTGTCGTCACGCAATGTCTATCTCAGCGAGGCGGAGCGGCATGCCGCGGTGATCATCCCTCAGACCCTCGACGAGGCGGAGCGTCTCGTCGCCGATGGTCTTGCGGATGCCGCGGAGCTCGAAGAAAAGCTGACGGCGTTTCTCGGTCGCGAACCTCTGGCAAAGCCCGAGGTCGTTGCGGTTAGGGACGCCTCGACGCTACAGCCGGTGAATTCCATCACCGCGCCCGTTGTCGTCGCGCTCTTCGTGCGGATCGGTTCGACACGGCTTCTCGACAACAGGGTCATCGGGGGCAACAGGTTTATCGGCGAGCGGAGCTTGCCGGGAAAGGGAGTGAGCAGATGAGTGCGGTCGGATCCCACAAGCGTCTTACGCCAGCCCGCATCTCAGCCATGAAGGGCGGCAAGCCGATCGTCTGCCTGACCGCCTACACCACGCCGATGGCGCGTCTGCTCGATGAGCATTGCGACCTGCTGCTGGTCGGGGATTCGCTCGGCATGGTGCTCTATGGCATGGAGACCACGATCGGCGTCACACTCGATATGATGATCGCACATGGCAAAGCTGTCATGCGCGGCGTCGCCAAGGCCTGCGTCGTCGTTGACATGCCATTCGGCAGTTATCAGGAATCAAAAGAGACCGCCTTCCGCAACGCCGTCCGCATTCTACAGGAAACCGGCTGCGACGGCGTCAAGCTGGAAGGCGGCGAGGAGATGGCCGAGACCATCGCCTTCCTGACGAAGCGCGGAATTCCGGTCATGGGGCATATCGGCCTGATGCCGCAACAGGTCCAGACCGCCGGCGGCTATCGATCCGTCGGGCACTCCGAACACGAGACCTCGAAGATCCGGCGCGACGCGCATGCCATCGGCGGCTCGGGAGCCTTCGCCGTCGTCATCGAGGGCACGGTGGAACCGCTCGCTCGCGAGGTGACTTCAGCCATGCACATACCGACCATCGGCATCGGCGCCTCCGCCGCCTGCGACGGCCAGGTTCTGGTCTCTGACGACATTCTGGGGCTCTTCAACGATTTCACGCCACGTTTCGTCAAGCGTTACGACGAGCTCGGCAAAAGAGTCGCGGATGCCGCCGCCGCCTATGCTGGCGAGGTGCGCACGCGAAAATTCCCGGCAGCCGAACATACGTTCAAACGCCGCTCGTAGGGCGAGGGCGCCCGCCCTTCAAACGCGCGGGATATCCACAATCATGGCTTTGCCGGGAGTAAAGCAGTTGGAGATCGCGCTGGTGCTCGACGTGTCGAGCTCGATGATCGAGGAGAACCGCTTCACGCCGATGCAGACCGCGGTCGCCGGCTTTCTCCAGGCCTTTTCCTCTAACGCATCGCTCGTTGACAAAACGAAGATTTCGATCGTGCCCTTTTCCAGCCGCGTCAATTTCGGCCTGGCAAACACGGCATGGCTCAAGTCCTACAATAGAACGGCTGCAGTTCCCAAGCGCTGGACCGACCCCAAATCGGTCTACACCTCCTCCAGCTACAAGCTCTCCTACTGGATCGACGGCGTCACGCCTGTCATGTCCACATCGAAGAATTACTACTGGATGGGCTGCGTCGAGCCACGTGCCGATGTCGAGGTCAGGGATACCGGTGCGATCGGTGACGGCATGGGCGACGCGCCGCCTGGTACCTCCGCCTTCGTCGCCATGGACGCCAATCCCAAATCGGGAACGAGTTTTTTCCCGCCACCGGTCACGCCGCTGACCGGCGACTTCGCCTATCTTAAAAGCGTCGTGAAGAACCTGACATCCGAAGGACCCGGCTGGATGCAGGCGCGGTCGCGGGATGGTATACGCTCTCGCCGAAGTGGCAGGGCGTGTGGGGAGACGCAACCTCGCCTGCGGAGGTTTCCGATTCCGTGCATAAGGTCATGGTGTTCATGACCGATGGCGAAATGAACACCAAATACGACCCCAACGACAAGTTCGACTGGATCTGCTCGCAAACGAAATCGTCGGCGTGCAACGCATTCGCCACCGCCGCGATGCAGACCGCATGCACGGCGATGAAGAAGAGCGGCATCGAAATCTATACGCTTTCCTACAGCGCCGATGCCGATGTGGTGAACATCCGCAACTGCGCCACCAACACCGCGCATTTCTTCACCGCATCACCGGCGACGATCAAGACCGTCTATGAAACGATCGCGGCTGCCATTCGCGGGGATACATTGCGGCTCACGCAGTAATCGCGAACGCTGCCGCCCCATCGGCATATTGCTCGCGCATCGTCTCCGCCGAGCGGCGCACCGCCTCGGCGACCTCCTGCAGCTGCTTGGCCATCGGCGTGGAGTTACGCCAGACCATGCCGATGGTTCGCGATGGCTGGGGTGACGGGAAGCGGGAGATCGAGACGCGGGCAGAGCGCGTTTCGACGGGAACGGCCATCTCCGGGATCAGGGTGACGCCGATGCCGGCGCCGACCATCTGGACGAGGGTGGAGAGCGAGCTGCCTTCCATGATTTCCCGCGGGCGGGCCGGCCCGACCTTGCAGAACGACAGGGCCTGGTCGCGGAAGCAGTGGCCCTCTTCGAGCAACAGCAGCCGCATTTCGCGCAACACCTCGCGTTCGGGCACCGGCTTGCCGCCATCCTCGTGCCGTCTGACCAGCACGAATTCTTCCTTGAACAGCTCGAGTTCGGTCAGCGAAGGTTCCGACACCGGCAGCGCGACGATCGCCATATCCAGCTGGCCCTGCGCCAGTTCCTGAACTAGCTTGGCCGTCTGTGTCTCGCGCACCTCGATCTGAATCCCCGCGAAGCTTTTGTTGAGATCGTTTATAATCGCCGGCAGCAGATAGGGTGCGATCGTCGGGATGATGCCAATGCGCAGGCGCGTCAGGAAGCTGTCGCGGGAGGCGCGGGCAAACTCGCCGAGCTCGTCCACGGCGCGCAGGATATCGCGGACGCGCAGCGCAAAGGTCTGGCCGAAGGGGGTGAGCTTCACCTCGCGGGCGCTGCGCTCGAAGAGTTCGCTGCCCAACTCCTGCTCAAGTTCTTTGATCTGCAT
Source organism: Rhizobium croatiense (assembly GCF_019793465.1). Lineage (GTDB taxonomy): Bacteria > Pseudomonadota > Alphaproteobacteria > Rhizobiales > Rhizobiaceae > Rhizobium > Rhizobium croatiense. The sequence goes on from NZ_JAILYJ010000001.1 coordinate 461,852, forward strand.
GGAGAGCGCCGGCTGGGAGATGGCGCAGGCATCGGCGGCACGGCGAAAGCGACCATCCCTTGCCAGGGCTTCAAAATAACGTAGCTGTTTCAGGGTAAGATTTTTCATAAGCTCAGCTTATCGCAGCAATCAGTAAATCCAACTTAAAATTATTGAACGCTTCCGATATGAAGACTGCAAGGGAGAGAGTGGGGCGCCAGCTCGGCTCATCTTTTTGAACCGAAGACAGATCAAGCAATGAAGGAGACGATCATGGACAACCCCACTGACACCGCAGGCAAATGTCCTGTGGCCCATGGCAATACGCCGCGAGGCCGAGCCAATCGTGACTGGTGGCCGAGCCAGCTGAACGTGCAGATTCTTCATCACAATTCCGGCCGCGCCGATCCGATGGGCAAGGATTTCGACTATGCCGAGGAGTTCAAGAAGCTCGATCTCGACGCGCTGAAGAAGGATCTTCACGCGCTGATGACCGATTCGCAGGATTGGTGGCCGGCCGACTTCGGCCATTACGGCGGCCTGTTCATCCGCATGGCCTGGCACAGCGCCGGCACCTATCGCATCACCGACGGGCGCGGCGGCGCCGGGCAGGGTCAGCAGCGTTTTGCGCCGCTGAACAGCTGGCCGGACAATGCCAACCTTGACAAGGCCCGCCGTCTGCTCTGGCCGATCAAGCAGAAATACGGCAACCGCATCTCCTGGGCCGACCTTCTGATACTTACCGGCAACGTCGCGCTCGAATCCATGGGCTTCAAGACCTTCGGCTTCGCCGGCGGCCGCGCCGACGTCTGGGAGCCGGAAGAGCTCTACTGGGGTCCTGAAGGCACCTGGCTCGGCGACGAGCGCTATAGCGGCGAACGCCAGCTGGCCGAACCGCTTGGCGCCGTGCAGATGGGCCTCATCTACGTCAACCCTGAGGGACCGGGCGGCAATCCCGATCCCCTCGCTTCGGCGCGCGACATCCGCGAAACCTTCGCCCGCATGGCGATGAACGACGAAGAGACCGTGGCGCTGATCGCCGGCGGCCATACCTTCGGCAAGACGCATGGCGCCGGCGACCCGTCATTCATCGGCGCCGAGCCGGAAGGCGGCGCGATCGAGGACCAGGGCCTTGGCTGGAAGAGCTCGTTCGGCACCGGCGTCGGCAAGGACGCCATCACCGCCGGCCTCGAAGTCACCTGGTCGCAGACGCCGACCAAGTGGAGCAACTACTTCTTCGAAAACCTGTTCGCCTATGAATGGGAGCTGACGAAGAGCCCGGCCGGCGCACATCAGTGGCAGGCCAAGAACGCGGAAGCCTCCATTCCGGATGCTTACGACGCCGGCAAGAAGCATCTGCCGACCATGCTGACGAGCGACCTGGCGCTGCGTTTCGACCCGATCTACGAGAAGATCTCGCGCCGCTTCCTTGAAAATCCGGATCAGTTCGCCGACGCTTTCGCCCGCGCCTGGTTCAAGCTGACCCACCGCGACATGGGCCCGAAGGTGCGTTACCTCGGCCCAGAGGTTCCGGCCGAAGACCTGATCTGGCAGGACGTGATCCCGGCCGTCGACCATCCGCTCGTCGACGACAAGGACATTGCCGAGCTGAAGGCGAAGGTTCTCGCCACCGGCCTTTCCGTGCAGGAGCTGGTTTCGACCGCCTGGGCGTCGGCCTCGACCTTCCGCGGCTCCGACAAGCGCGGCGGCGCCAATGGCGCGCGCATCCGCCTTGCTCCGCAGAAGGACTGGGACGCCAACCAGCCGGCCCAGCTCGCCAAGGTGCTCGGCGTCCTCGAAGGCCTCCAGAAGGACTTCAACGCCGCCCAGACCGGCGGCAAAAAGATCTCGCTCGCCGACCTGATCGTGCTTGCCGGTGCTGCCGGCGTCGAAAAGGCTGCGGCAGCCGGCGGCACCGCCGTAAGCGTGCCGTTCACGCCGGGCCGCATGGATGCTTCCGAAGCCCAGACGGACGCGCATTCCTTCGCAGCGCTCGAGCCGCGCATCGACGGCTTCCGCAACTATGTGAACGGCAAGCGCCTGCAGTTCATGAAGCCAGAAGAAGCACTGGTCGACCGCGCTCAGCTGCTGACGCTGACCGGTCCCGAGATGACCGTCCTCGTCGGCGGCCTGCGCGTGCTGAAGGCAGGCAACCCCGAGCACGGCGTCTTCACCTCCCGTCCCGAGACGCTGACGAACGACTTCTTCGTCAACCTGCTCGACATGGCCACACAGTGGGTTCCCGCCGGCAAGGAAGGCGTCTATGAAGGCCGCGACCGCCAGACGGGTGCGGCCAAGTGGAGCGGCACCCGCGTCGACCTGATCTTCGGCTCGCACTCGCAGCTGCGCGCCTTCGCCGAAGTCTACGGCCAGGCCGACGCCAAGGAGAAGTTTGTCAAGGACTTCGTCGCCGCCTGGAACAAGGTGATGAACGCCGACCGCTTCGACCTCGTCTGATCGGTATCGCAAATCTTGCCCGGGCGCGGTTTCGGCCGCGCCCGGGCTTTTTGTCTCTATCGGATGCCCTGTGTTTCCAAGGCGTTGATTCGCCTGCCTCACCAAGTCAGCTTAGGTGGACGTAAGCACCACCTCTCCTCCCTCATTCCTGTGGCCTCAGGCTTCGCCCGAGGGATGTCACAGGAATCCACTGCGCCCAAGTCCTTGGGCGCGAGACACTTTTCAACTGTTGTATTGAGTCGTTCACCGCGCGGACGCGCGGTGGCTGGATTCCTGTGACAGGCACAGGAATGAGGAGGAGAGGTGGCGCATCCGACCTCAATAACCAGTCTACGAGTGACTGGTGAGGAGTGTGGGGTTGGCCTCCAGCCACTTTTTTCCGCAGCCGTCTCATTTCCATTCGACGTCATCCTCGGCCTTGTGCCGAGGATCTGCTGCCCTATCGACCGGAGGCAGATACTCGGGACAAGCCCGAGTATGACGGAAGAGGGGACAACCGAGCCATTCTTCCCGGATCGTTTTCCGCACCCCCGAGCATCCGGTCCTCTACGCTCAGACCGTCCCCGCCACGCCGCGAACTTCTAACTATGGCGGACCTCACATGCGATAGATAATCGACACATTGGAGGAGTGGACATGAACGGTTTGCAGGGTAAAGTCGCGGCCATCAGCGGAGCTGCCTCGGGTATTGGATTGGCGTCGACCGAAGCGATCATCTCGGCCGGCGGTACTGTGGTAATGATAGATCGGGACGAGGCGGCGCTGAGTGCTGCCTGCGGCAGGCTGGGAGAGAAGGCGATCGCGCTGCCGCTCGACCTTCTCAACCCGAAGATTGCGCCGGTCTGCTTGACGGCATTCTCTCGAAAGTCGGTCAGCTCGACATCTTCCATGCCAATGCCGGCACCTATATCGGCGGAGATCTGGTGGAAGCAAATCTCGACGCGATCGACCGCATGCTCAATCTGAATGTGAACGTGGTCATCAAGAACGTCCGGACGGTCATGCCCCATATGATCGAGCGAGGGAGGGGAGACATCATCGTCACCAGTTCGGTCGCGGGCCAAGCCGCGGCTCCATGGGAGCCGGTCTATTCGCCTTCGAAGTGGGCGATGCACTGCTTCGTCCAGGCCATGCGGCGGCAGCTCCTGAAGAACGGCATCCGCGTCGGCTCCGTCTCGCCAGGCCCTGTCAGCAGCGCTCTGCTGAAAGACTGGCCGGAGGAGAACCTACGCAAGGCAAAAGAGGCGGGCGCGCTGATCGAACCTCGAGACGTCGCGGAAGCCGTGCTCTTCATGCTGACCGGGCCGCGCAACGTGACCATACGCGACGTGGTGATCCTCCCGAGCTCCTTCGACATCTGACACGAGGCCGTATCTCCGGAGAGGGCGCGCTCCTGTCCGCTAGCGCGGCACAACTCCGAAAGGCGATAGCGACAGCAGATCGGGATCTCTCGTCGCCGAAGCCTTCGCCACCTCGGCGTGGCCCATGCTGTAGCCGTAGGACAGGACGCGGACGCCGTCGATCATGAAGAACTGCGCCTGATCTAGGCCGGGCCGCAAGGTGCCCGTCACGGTGACGGTCTCATAGATTTTTTCAAGGTGCAGAGGCTCCTGCGGAACGACGCGAACCAGTTGGTTGGGCGGCGGCGTGGGCATGTGGCTGCAGGCTCCGGCCCAGGGCACCAGCAGGAATTCATAGACGAGATCGCCGTCCTGATCGATCGGCAGGACGAAGCCCGTCAGTTCGACCGGTTGGCCCTCGTCACGCCAGACGAGGGTTTCGCCCTGCGGGCCGCTGACCGCTTTCGGCGACAGCGGAACTGTCGCCCTGGCCTGATCGGCCGGCCGCAAGGCGCTCCAGAAAATCGGCTGCGCCGCAGCGAGGGCGCCGGACACCGGCCATGCCGAGCCGAGCGTGAGCATTGCGAACATCAGGAATTGGTGCTTTTTCATCGCATCTCCCAGGCCGGCCGCTTTAACAGCATTGCCGCTACCCGAGGATGCTAGCCGATCCCGCTCGGCCGTCAAAGCGCTCGGTGGTGTAGCATCCAACTTAAACCTAACGTCATCCTCGGCCTTGCGCCGAGGATCTGCCGCACCTCAACCGTAGCAGATGCTCGGAGCACAAGTCCGCGCATGACGAAAGGGACGCCGGCAGGCATCGTAAGCAATCAAGAGATCCCGTGTAGGGTGGGCACGGGATCTCCCTGCCGGATCGGTCGGACCCTTACTTCTCCGGCATCATCGAGGAGTGGTGGGAGGTGATCAGCCAGTTCCCGCCCTTGAACTCATAGGTGTAGGTGTAGCGGGCAGGCACCTTCGAGCCGTCCTTCATGCTGAAGGTGTAGGTGCCGGTGTCGACGGCCCAGTTGCAGCCGGTCTTGATGGTGCGGCTGTCGATATGGCCCTTCGGCCCCTTTTCCAGGAAGTGCTTGAAATAGTCGATCCGCTCTTCCTGGGTGAAGCGCGGCTTGTTTGCCAGCGTCGCGAGCAGCACGGAGTCCTCGCTGTAGTTATTGGCGACCTCCTGGGGATTGAGCGTCGCCAGCGAGGCGTTCCAGCGGTCGAAGAGCTTTGCGACCTGTTCTTCGCTCGCCGGCGCGCAGGTCGCCGTTTCGGTCGCGTTGGCGGACTGGACCTGGACGAAACCGATGACAAGGGCGGCAGCAATGATCGTACGCATGTTTGAGTTCCTTTGTGGCGGTTCCGGGCGACATCGCATCGGTCAACCGCATGACCGATAGTTAAGCGCCGGAACACCGCTGCCCCATCTGCCGGGTGGCTTCGATCCGATCTGCCGAACGGCATAGATGACATTCCCGCCGGAATGACTATCGTGCCCGCGTCATTCATTTCAGGAGCAGTCCCCGCTGGATGGAGCACAATAGAGATACGGCGCATTCGCCTGATGTGGCGGAGATGAGGGCGCTTTACCGGGCGGCGGAAGCACGGGCGGCCCGGCTGCGGTTCATCATCGAGACGCGCACCCTGCTCGATGCGCAAGCCTTCGAACGGCAGCACCCGAGGTCCTGTCGCGGCTTGCCGATTTCGCAGGCGCAACGCTCGCGACACTTACCTTTCCCTCACAGCAAGGAAAGACGCCGACGCAGTTGGCGATCGGCAAGCCGACCGCCAATGACACCATGCTCTTCGCTTCCGAGGAAGGCTCCGCTCTTTCCCTGACGCTGATCGGCGCGCCCAGGGCGCGCGCTATCGACGCCGACGACCGAAAGACGCTGGAGGTGGTGGCGGGGCAGCTCGCCGATGCCTGCCATCTCGAACGGCAGGCGGCGGAGAAGCAGGCGCTGCTCGGCGATCTCGAACGGCAGCGCAGCGAACTCGCTGCCCTCGTCGCGCAGCTGATCCAGGCGCAGGAGCAGGAAAGGCAGCGGGTGGCGCTTGATCTTCACGACGGCGCGGCACAGCTTGCCGCCGGCCTCAGCTACCGGCTGCAGGACCTCGCGGCCCGCATCGGCGAGCCGCATGCGCTGAAACCGGAGATCGATCAGCTTGCGGCGTTGGCCCGCCGATCGGTTGCCGATCTGCGCGCTGCCATCGCCGATCTCCGCCCGCCCGAGCTCGACGATCTCGGCGTCGCCGCGGCGCTCCGCACCCGCCTCGACGCGATCGACGGCATGGAGGTGGTCGCCGATCTCGATGCCGGCGCCGACCGCTGGCCAGCGTCGACCGGCATCATCTTCTACCGCGTCGCCCAGGAGGCGATCACCAATGCGCTCAAGCACGCCGAGGCGAGCCGGCTCGTCGTACGCCTTTTCGAGGACGGTGCGGGCCAGGCTCATCTTGAAGTGATCGACGACGGCAAGGGTATTGGCGAGGCGCGCCATCCTGAAGTTCAGGGAAGGGGAGCCCGGCTCGGCATTGCCGGCATGCGCGAGCGGCTGGCGCTGCTCGGCGGCCGTTTCGAGATCGGCGCCGGCGTTTCCGGCGGCACGCATGTCCGCGCCGCAGCGCCGCTCAAGCAGGAGACGGCGGGATGACCGCATCCATTCTCGTTGCCGACGATCATGATATCGCCCGCGCCGGCCTGATCGCCATGATCGGCGGCCAGGAAGATTTCCATGTCGCCTTCGATGTCCGCGACGGCGCGGAAGCGGTGGAGGCGGCAGCCCTTCACAAACCGGATCTGGCGCTTCTCGACATCCGCATGCCTCGAATGGACGGCCTGGCGGCCACGCGGGAAATCCGGCGCGTCTCGCCAGGTACACGCGTCATGATCATCACCATGCATGACAGCCTCGATTATCTCGAAGCGGCGATCGAAGCCGGCGCCACCGGCTATCTGCTGAAGGATGCGAGCCGGGAGGATATTCTGCGCACGATCCGCAGCGTGCTCGAAGGCGACGCCTTCTTCGACGGCCCGCTGGTCGCAAGGCTGTTGAAGCGCGCCGCCACCAAACCGCAGACCAGCGCCAGCGCATTGAAGACGCTGACCGTGCGCGAGCGCGAAGTGCTGATCAAGGTGGCCGAGGGCCTGACAAACAAGGAGATCGGCCGGGCGCTGAAGATTTCGCCCGGCACGGTCAAGATCCATGTCGAGCGCATCATCGCCAAACTCGGGGCCGGCGACCGCACGCAGGCCGCCGTCATGGCGGTGCGCGGCGGGCTGGTGCAGACAGCCAAGGATGAGCAATGATGCTGCGCTTCGCCGACCTGCCGCTTCGGGCAAAGGGCATCGTCATCATCATGGTGCCGCTGGCGCTGCTCTTGGCCGCTCTCGCCTCGGTCTTCATCGCCGACCGGCAGAGCCGTATTGCCGAGGACCAGGTGCGGGTGACGCTGGAGATTCAGTCCGGCATTCAGGAGCTGCATGCCCTGATTGCCGAAGCGGCGACCGCCATGCGCGGCTATCTCCTGACCGGCAGGAGCGACTTTCTCGATCCCTTCAACCGCGCAGAGGACAGACTGCCCGTCGTGCTCGACGAGGTCGGCCGGCGCTTACGCGATGAAGAGCAGAAGGCCCGCCTCGAGCGCATCCGCGCCCTGGTGGATGCCAAAGTCGACCGTCTGCAACTCCTGAAACAGGCCGACATCCTGCGCGCCGGCGGGCGCGAGGATCTGGCGGCCAAGCTCATCGAGGGCAAGCAGGTGCTCGACATGCTGCGGCAGGAGATCGACGCGATGAACCGGCGCGAGGCCGATCTCCTCAACGCCAGAACGCAGGCCGCCGACCGGGTCCGCACCCTGTCGCGCAGCCTGATGATCGCCGCCGGCTTTCTCGGCTTTGCCGGCGCGCTCGTCGCCGTCTTCCTGTTTTCGGCGAGCATCGTGCGCCGCGTCCACGCGCTGAAAGCCGAGGCGCACCGCCTCTCGCGAGGGGAAGTCGTGACATCGGCCGATCCCTTCCGCGATGAGCTCGGCAATCTCGGACAGGCACTCGCGGATGCGAGCGTGCTTCTGAAAAAACGCGAGGCCGACCTGACCGAGAGCGAGGAACGCTTCCGCCAGCTGGTCGAGGGCGTCAGCGATTACGGCATCTTCGGGCTCGATCCCGATGGGCGGGTGGTGAGCTGGAATGCCGGCGCAGAGCGGATCACCGGCTACCAGGCCGAAGAGATCGTCGGCCAGCATTTCTCCCGCTTTTATCCCGCCGCGACCAGGGAGACGTTTCCGGGAGAAGAGCTTTCAAAGGCAGCCCTGCACCGCCGCACCGAAGCGGAGGGCTGGCGCCTGCGCAAGGATGGCTCGCGCTTCTGGTCGCATGTCGTGGTCACCGCCCTTCACGACGAGACGGGCCGGCTGCGCGGCTTTTCCAAGATCACCCGCGACATTACCGAGCGCAAGCAGTTCGAGGAGGCGCTGCTTGCCGCCCGCGAAGATGCGGTGCGCGCCAGCAATGCCAAGAGCGAATTCCTGTCGCGCATGAGCCATGAGCTGCGCACGCCGCTGAATTCCGTGCTCGGCTTCGCCCAGCTTCTGGAAATGGACGTCACCGACGGCGAATCCCGGGAGAGCGTCGCGCAGATATTGCGCGCCGGCCGGCACCTGCTGAGCCTGATCGACGAGGTTCTCGACATGGCGCGGATCGAGGCCGGGCGCATGGATCTTGCCGTCGAAGCGCAGCCCGTCGCCGAGGTGATCGAGGAAGCCGTGGCACTCGCAAAGCCGCTCTGCGGCAAGCAACAGATCCGCATCGAGATCATCGAGGCCGAGACGGATCTGACGGCGCTCGCCGACCGCCGGCGTCTCCTCCAGGTGTTCCTCAACCTGCTCTCCAATGCGGTGAAATATAATCGCCCGCAGGGCAGCGTGACCGTCAGCCACCGGGCGCTCGACGACCGCATCCGCATCGAGGTCAGCAATACCGGCCCCGGCATTCCGGCCGAGCGCGTCGCGCGGCTGTTCACCCCCTTCGACCGGCTGGGCGCCGAGCGCATCAGCCAGGAGGGAACCGGCCTCGGGCTGGCGCTCTCGAAACACCTGATCGACGCCATGGGCGGCACGCTCGGCTTCACCAACCGGGCGGGCGGCGCGACGTTCCACATCAATCTCCCGCGTGCGCCCGCGGCGATGCGGGGCGCAGAGGCGCAAGACGTCGCGGTGCCGTAAGTCTCCTCCGTCATGCTCGGCCTTGTGCCGAGCATCGGACCACGATAATTGCTTGGCGGAAAAACATCTATGTTCAGAAACTTAATTGGGCCGGCGTAGATCCTCGGCACAAGGCCGAGGATGACGTCGCGGGTTTGCGTCCATGGCTGATACCACCGATATCCTGCGCGCCTCGACGATCCTGATCGTCGATGACGAGCCCGCCAATGTTTCGCTGCTGGAACGCATCCTCAAGCGCGAGGGCTTTACGGCGCTGATCTGCACCACCGAGCCGCGCGAGGCCCTGCGGCTCTTCCGCGAGCATACCGTCGATCTCGTGCTGCTCGACCTGATGATGCCCGACCTCGACGGCTTCGCGCTGCTCGAGACCTTCGCAAGGCTCATCCCCGACGACAGCTACCTGCCGATTCTGGTGCTGACCGCCGATGCGACCCTGCCGACGCGCCGGCGCGCGCTGTCCCTAGGCGCGAAGGATTTCCTGACCAAGCCCTTCGACGCGATCGAGGCGGTCCTGCGCATCTTCAACCTGCTCGAAACCCGCATCCTGACGCTGGAGCTTTCCAGGCACGGACTGGCGACGCCGAAAACGGAACGTCCGCGCATCGATTGATCCGTGTCGCCGATCCGTGCTCAGATTCGGCGGGTCCAATCTCAGGTCAGGGATTGACCCAGCGGCAATAGGAGAGGGCGCCGGCTTCGTCATAGCCGAATAATGCTCTGCGATTGTCCTGCTGCCGCAACTGGAACCAATCCAGCGTCCGAGCTCTAAAGATCAAGACGCCGAAGCGCGCCTTTGCCTCTGCCTCATCCGCAGGCTCCGCCGCCGTGTCGATCGTTTCGAAGGCGCGTTCGTCCCCGGGCGGGCCGCCCGTATATGTAATCCTTGTCCCCGCGGGCAACCTGTCCCATGCGGCGTCAGCCCCTCCGCTTCCCGGCCCATGAAGCTCGACCTTTCCCTGAAGCCTAAGTTGCAGCCGGCTTTCGGCGCTGAAGCCGAGGACCGTGACATGAGGATTTGTGAAAAGCTCCTGCCATTTCGGGCTGCGCGTATCCGTATGAAATTCGAGACGCCGCGCCGATCGTTCGGCCGCACGCAGCACGACCATGCGCGCCTGCGGCCTCGTCTCGGCGTCGACGGAGCAGAGGTTGAGATAGCGGAAACCCGACTGCGGATCCGCCGCAGCCGTTTCGAGCTCCGCCCATGCCGCGGCGTCGATATCGGTCAGATCCACCGGCAGGTCCCAGGTCAAACGGAACGGGCGATGCCGCCGTCGACGCGGATGTTCTGGCCGGTGATATAGCCCGCCCCCTCGGACAGAAGGAAGGCAATGGTGGCCGCGATTTCCTCGCTGGTGCCGTAGCGGCCCATCGGAACGCTGTCGCGCCGCTCGTCGGTGGCGGGCAGGCTGTCGATCCAGCCGGGCAGGACGTTGTTCAGGCGGATGTTTTTGGCCGCATAACTATCCGCGAAGATCTTGGTGAAGCTTGCCAGTCCCGCCCGGAAGACGGCCGAGGTCGGGAACATCGGCGAGGGTTCGAAAGCCCATGCCGTCGAGATATTGACGATAGCGCCGCCGCCCTGCCTCTCCATGATCGGCGCCACCAGCCGGATCGGACGCACCGCGCTCAGGAAATATACCTCCATGCCCTTGTGCCAATCCTCGTCGGAGATGTCGAGGATCGGCGCGCGCGGACCGTGGCCGGCGGAATTGACCAGCGCGTCGATGCGCCCCCATCGCCCCATCGAGAGATCGACGAGCCGCTTCATATCGTCGTTGGACTGGTTGGAGCCGGTGACGCCGACGCCGCCGAGTTCCTTTGCCAACGCCTCGCCTTTGCCGGAGGATGACAGAATGGCGACACGGTAGCCGTCCGCAGCGAGCTTCCGCGCGGCTGCGGCGCCCATGCCGGATCCGCCTGCGGTGATGAGAGCGACTTTTTCTTCAGACATTGAAATCTCCGACTGCTGAGTTTGCGAAGCATTATGCCAGATATGCTCTCTGCTTTCGCGCGAGAAAGAAACATGCGAGACTGTAGAAAATCTACTGGATGAGCCAATGATCCAATCCCGCCGCGCGCTGCCGCCGTTGAATGCCTTGCGCGCCTTCGAGGCTTCGGGCCGCAGGCTGAATTTCCGCGCCGCCGCCCAGGAACTCGGCGTCACGCAGGGTGCGATCGCCCAGCAGGTCCGCGCGCTGGAAGATCAGCTCGGCCTCATGCTGTTCCAGCGCCTGCCTCGCGGCCTTGCGCTGACCGCGCAGGGTGCGGCCTACCTCTCTGATGTGACCCGCGCCTTCGATATGCTTGGCGAAGCGACCGGACGGCTCCTGGCGCGGCCGGAAACCGTGACGATCAGCGTCACCCCGACCGTCGCCGCCAAGCTTTTGATCCCGCGCCTCGCCGAGCTCTACAGCGCCCTTCCCGACGTGGATCTGAGGACGGTCGCCACCGAGGCGCTGTCGGATTTCGACCGCGACCAGGTGGATATTGCCGTGCGCCTGACCAGCCAGGCTTTCCCGGCAACGCTGGAGGCGAGGCTGCTGTTCCGCCAGGAACTGGTCGCGGTCGCGAGCCCGCATCTGGTCAAGGGCCTTACCCTCCCCTTGAGCGGCGAAGAACTTTGCAAGCTGCCGCTCCTGCATGACTCGCACGATCGCTGGGGGATGTTCCTCCGAATCCGGGAGAAGCTGCCGGGCGCGGCCTTCAACCACACGACACTGGCGCTGGATGCAGCACTTGCCGGCCAGGGCGTGGTGCTCGCCTGCCGGGCTTTCGTGGCGGCCGATCTCGAGGCCGGGCGGCTGGTGCAGGTGACGAATGCGACGGCGACCATCGGCGCCGATTACTTTCTCGTCCGCAAACGCTCATCATCGCCGCGAAAGGCCGTCGACGCGGTGTGGGACTGATGCTCGACGCGTCTGTCACTCGCCTGATCGCGGAATGATCGAGGCCGGCCGTCAGCCGGCCCCATCATTTTCAGAACATGGTGTTCTTGTTGGCGGCCTCTTTCGGAACCGCTTGGATTACATCCCAGTGCTCGACAATCTTGCCGTCCTTGACGCGGAAAATATCGACGATCGCCTGGCCGCGGTCGTCAGTGCCGTTCGTCGCATGCACATGCAGCCAGACGAGATCGCCGTCGGCCGCAGTGCGAACGATTTCTGCCTTCGATTGAGGGTTTTCCTTGAAGAAGCCGGTGAAGAAGGACACGAGAGGTTTCTTCCCATCGGGAACCTGAGGATTGTGCTGCCGATAATCGTCCGCGACGACTGAAGCGGCCTCGAGATCATGGCTGTTGAAGAAGCGATCGTAGAACTCCACCACTAGCTTCCGGTTGGCTTCCTCGACCTTCAAATCCCGAGAGGCGGCAAAAGCGCCGGAAGGCATGGCGATGCCCGCCAGAACGGCGAGTGCGCAAAGCGATTTCCCGAATGTCATGCATCAATCTCCTTGGTATGATTCCGCGATCTAGTCTATGAAACAGACTAGTAGGCTTGGTCTAGGACAGCGCGAAATGCCCGGCAAGAAGGCAGTTTTCAGTGCCAAGGTCAGCGCGCGTTGACCGAGAAGGAGGAAGCGATGCCCGGCAAAACCGATCCGGCGGAAGAGCGGCCCGGGGCAGGATGCCCGATCAGGGGCGTGCTCGACCGCATCGGCGATCAATGGAGCCTGCTGACGCTCGAAGCGCTGGAAACCGAGAAAAAGCGCTTCAACGCGTTGCTGCGCGAGATCGGCGACATCTCCAAACAGATGCTCTCCAAGACGCTGCGGCATCTGGAGCAGGACGGCTATATCAGGCGCACCGTCTATCCCGAGGTTCCCCCGCGCGTGGAATATGAGCTGACAGAACTCGGCCGATCCTTCCTCGCTCCCATGAAAACCCTAATCGCATGGGCCGAGCAGAACCATCCCGAGATCATTCGATCGCGGCTACGGCACGACGCCGAGTAGGGTTGAATAGGCAAGAAGCAATGTCGAAGCGCGTCCTTCGAGGCTTCGGCCTGCGGCCTACGCACCTCAGGATGAGGGAGGTTGGTGGATGCCGCGCCGATAACAACGGACGTTGGAGTATCCGCCAACGCTCAGGAGAGCCTCATCCTGAGGTGCCCCGAAGGGGCCTCGAAGGACGAGGCGGGTGCCCGATCAGGCGAGCAGCACCTTGCCGCCTGCCCGGAAGGGCAGGGCGGCTTGCAGCGCCTCGGCGATCCTTTCCAGCGGAAACACCTCCCGCACCTCGGTGGCGATCACTTTCGCGGCGATCTGCGCCGCCACCTCGGAATAGGCGCGCTGGACATTGTCCATGGTTTCGGAATTAACCCATTCCCGGAGGTGGCAAAAGGAAAAGGTGATATCGGGATGGGAGGACCAGAAGGAATTCGGGATGCTCTGGCCCGAAAGCAGGCCGTAATGCACGAAATGGCCACCCGGCTTGAGCGCATCCGCAAGCACCGAGGCGCGCGCGCCGCCGACGCAGTCGAGCACCGCATCGAGCCCGTGCCGGCCGGCGAGGCCTGCTGCCAGATCGCTATCCTCCCTGTCGATGACAACAGCCTCGAGCCGGCCGCGCAGGCGCTGGCGGGATTCTTCGCTGCGAACGATCACCACCGGCTCGACGCCAGCGGCATTTGCGAGGCCGATCAGGATCGATCCGATCGAAGAGGCGGCGGCATTGACGGCGATGCGCATGCCCGGCCTCAGCCCGATCTTGTTGTGCAGCATCAGCCAGGCGGTCATCGGGTTGACGTAGCTCGTCGCCGCCTCGAAATCGGAGAGCGCGTCCGGCACGCGCAGGCACCAGCTGGGATCGGTGTCCTTGAACTCCTGCCACCCGCCGGCGCTGCGCACCGGCAGCACGCGTGTCCCCGGTGCCAGTCCATAGACCGCTTCGCCGCAGGCTTCGACCACGCCGAAGGCTTCGAAGCCCGGAATGAAGGGCAGGGTCGTGCGGCCGGCATAGGCGCCCGAAATGGTGATGATATCGGAAGGATTGATCGAGCGGGCGAGCAGCCGCACCCGGACCTGGTCGCGCCGCAACGCCGGCAGCGGCGTCCGCTCGATCCCGACGACCTCCGGGGCCGGGCCGAATTTTCGCACGACCGCCTGATATTGCATTTGCATCCCCCACATACTCGCGGTTAGAACAGCCCACCAATTTTGGGTGATCGAATGAGCGTTGACGACAGGCCTTTAGCATCGTTCCGGGTCTCGATGCGAGACATCGACATCTATGGCCATGTCCACAATTCGGTCTACCTCGACTATTGCGAGGATGCCGTCGTCGAGTTCCTCAGGCACCGCGAGATCCTCGGCCATTTCCGCCACACCACCTCGGGTGTCGCCTATCACGTCAAGAAGGCTGAGATCACCTTTCATAACCCGATCGACGTCGACGATGTCGTCGAGGCGAAGGTCGCCGTCGAAAAGATCGGGCGCACGAGCCTCGCCTTTGCGATCGAACTCTTTCGCCGGCGCGACGGCGCCCATTGCGCATCGGCCGGCCTCGTCTGGGTCTGCGTCGGCCTTTCCGACAGCCGCCCAACGCCGATCCCGGAGGCGACCAGAGCCGCCTTGTCGCAGGGCTGATCCATGCCGATCCATGCAGAGCTGCGTCGACATGCCATGGGGAGACCGGACAAGCCGGCTGTGGTGATCGACGGCGCCGCGCTCAGCTACGGCGAACTCCACGCGCGCTCGCGGGCGATCTATCGCTTTTTCCAGGGGCTTCCCGGCACGAATCGCCGCACGATCGATCTGCCCGGCGTCGAGAAGCTCGTTGCGCTCAGCCTCGGCAATCATCTCGGCTTTGCCGAATATTTCGTCGCCGCCACCGCCTTGCCGAATGCCTGCGCCATCATCGACCCGATGATGCCGGCGGAAAGGATCGAGCGCATTCTGCAGCGCCTCGCGCCTGATGTGCTTGTCGCCGACGACGAGGCGAGCCCAAGTGCGGAGATCGGCCGCCGGCTCGGCATATCGGTCGTCATCGCCGGAGCCGAGCCCTTCGATCTCACCGCACCGGGCGAGGATCTGCCGGATGCAGATGGCATCTTCCTGATCGGCTTCACCTCGGGCACTACCGCCGAGCCGAAAGCCTATTACCGCTCGCGCGAACAGTGGCGCCGGAGCCTCGATCGGGGACGGCTGGTTTTCGAACTCCAGAACGCGCCCTCGACCCTCTGTCCCGGCGCCCTGGCACATGGCCTGGCGCTTTACGCCCTGGTGGAAGCGTTCGATGCCGGCGCGACCTTCCATTCGCTGCGAAAGTGGGATGCCGGCGCGGTCGCCCGCACGCTCGCCTCAGAAGAGATCGAACGGCTGGTCGCCGTGCCGACCCATATAGCCGGTATTGCCCGGGCATGGGCAGGCGAGCCTACGCTCGACTGCCTGCGCGACGTGCTGACCGCCGGCGCCAAGCTGAACCTCAACGAGGTCGAATCCATGCGCCGCCTCTTTCCCAAGGCGCGCATCCGGGAATATTACGGCGCATCCGAGATCGGTTTCATGACGGTCTCGACGCTTGCCGGCGGCGAGACCGATTTTCCGATCGACCGGGTGGGGCAAGCCTATCCCGGCGTTGCGATCACTATCCGCGACCCTGAGGAAAACGATGTCGGCATCGACGTGCCGGGCACCATCTTCGTCAACAGCGACCTGATCGCCGACGGCTATCTCTGGGGCGACGACGGACAGGCGTTCCGGGTGACACCGGCCGGCGCTACCGTCGGCGATCTCGGCGAGATCGACGCCAACGGTATGCTGCGGGTGATCGGCCGGGCCGGCGGCATGATGATTTCGGGCGGCAACAACGTCTATCCCGCCGAAGTCGAGAGCGCGCTGAAGACCTGCCCCGGCGTCGAGGAAGCCGTCGTCTTCGGCCTGCCGGATGCCTATTACGGCCAGAGGATCGTTGCCGTCGTTTCCGGCGAGGCGATCGACGCGAAAATTCTGGCCGAGCATTGCGCGGGCAAGCTTGCAAGGTTCAAGATCCCCAGGCAATTCTACCAGATCGGCGCCTGGCCGATGACGAGCAGCGGCAAGATCGCGCGCGGCCAGGTGCAGGCATCGGTCATTTCGGGAGACGGCCTTGTCCTACGCCTATCAGCCTGACGAGGATTGGCAGCCGGTCGTGGTCGCCGCCTACCGCACGCCGATCGGCCGGGCCTTCGGCTCGCTTGCGACGGTCGCCTCCGAAGACCTGCTCGCGCCGATCATCCGCCGCATCGTTGCCGAGACGGGCATCGCGTCCGAAGCCATAGACGACGTGCTGGTCGGCAATGCGGCCGGCGGCGGCGGCAATATCGCGCGGCTCGCCGCCCTTTCCGCCGGCTTGCCGATCGCCGTTCCGGGCGTCGCTATCGACCGGCAATGCGGCTCCGGCCTCGAAGCGATCATAATGGCCGCCCGGCTGATCCAGGCAAAGGCCGGTTCCTGCTTTCTGGCCGGCGGCGTCGAGAGCGTCAGCACCGCGCCATGGCGGGCCGAAAGGCCGAAAGCCAATGGCGCCCTGCCGCGTTTCTACGGTCGCGCCCGGTTTTCCCCCGATGCAATCGGCGATCCCGAGATGGGTGTCGCCGCCGAAAACGTCGCCCGCGCGTACGGCATCACGCGCCAGCGGCAGGATGAATTCGCCCTGCACAGCCACCGGCTCGCCGTCAAGGCAGCCGAAGCCGGCCTCTTCCGGCCGGAAATCGTCGAGATTTCCACCGGCCAGGGGCTGGTGGAAAGGGACGAATGCCCGCGCCCCACGACATCGATGGAAGCGCTGGCAAACCTCAAGCCCGTCTTCCTGACCGACGGCTCGGTGACGGCGGGCAATGCCTGCCCGCTCAATGACGGCGCCTGCCTGGTGCTCGTCATTAGCCGCGGCATGGCCAGACGCCTCGGCATTAAAAAGGGTCTCGCCTTCATCGACAGCGCTGCCGCCGGCGTCGACCCCAACCTGCTCGGCATCGGCCCGGTCGCCTCGACCAAAAAGCTGCTGCAGCGCCAGCCCGACCTCTCGCTTTCCGGGATCGGCGCCATCGAATTCAACGAGGCTTTCGCCGCCCAGGTTCTGGCATCGCTCGATCAGCTCGAAATCCCGGCGGATACGGTCAACCGGGAAGGCGGCGCCATCGCACTCGGCCATCCCTTCGGCGCATCCGGCGCGATCCTGGTGACCCGGCTCTATAGCCAGCTGATCCGCGGCGGCACTCCCGGCGCCACCGGCCTCGCCCTGATCGGCATCGGCGGCGGCATCGGGCTGACGGCGTTGTTCGAGGTGGTCCGGCTTTCGTGATTAGGTGACGGGCATCCGCTTACCCTTAAGCCAATCGACGACATCATAGCGTCCATTTCTCTGGGAATGGTCCGCCTGTCGCTCAAGCAGGTAACAAACCCAACTCCTCTTTCGTCATGCTCGGGCTTGTCCCTGGGCTTGTCCCGAGCATCTGCCTTCGGTCGATAGGGCAGCAGATCCTCGGCACAAGGCCGAGGATGACGGCGAGTCGAGAACGAGGTTTGACGAAAAAGTGAGCCGGCGAAGTTTATCACACAGCGCGTTCTGGTGCTTATCCCGTGAGACGCGCGTTTTTGACGCCGGCGGCTGATGCCGGCGGAGGCCAAATCCTCCATTTCCGCAAAACGTTTCGACCGCAGGGCGAGCCGCCCTACTGCCTTCGCATAGGGTGACAGCGACGCAGGGAGAATGGTTCGCGGCCGCGATCCGGCGCATTCTCCTGCGCATCGGTGGCGACCGCCGGCGGCCGGGAGTTTCGCGCGGTGAGGACCCCGTACCGATGAGGTCGCTTGCCTCGCCGAGGACGCGATTTCGGCAGCCATCTTCCAGTCAACAGAGGAAAACCTCGCAGCGGACAAGGAGACTACCCATGAAGATCGTCATTATCGGCGGCACCGGCCTGATCGGCTCGAAGACCGTGGAGAGATTGCGCAAGAAAGGGCATGAGGTGCTGGCCGCCTCGCCGAATACAGGCGTCGACACGATTACCGGCAAGGGCGTGGCCGAAGCGCTGGCGGGCGCTCAAGTGGTGCTCGACCTTGCGAACTCGCCCTCCTTCGAGGACAAGGCCGTTCTCGAATTCTTCCAGACCTCGGGCCGCAACCTGCTGAAGGCAGGGGCTGCCGCCGGCGTGAAGCATCATATCGCACTCTCGATCGTCGGCATGGAGCGCCTGCAGGGCAGCGGCTACATGCGCGCCAAGATGGCGCAGGAACAGCTGATCAAGGGCTCCGGCATTCCCTATACGATCGTGCATTCCACTCAGTTCCACGAATTCATGGCCGGCATCGCTCAGTCGAACACCGTCGGCGAGACCGTGCATCTGTCGCCGGCCTATCTGCAGCCGATCGCTTCGGACGATGTCGCCGACGTGATGGCCGACGTGGCGCTTGCCGCGCCCGTCAATGGCACGATCGAAATCGGCGGGCCTGAGAAGATCCGCCTCACTGAGATCGTGACACGCCTCTTCAGGGCAACGAACGATCCGCGCCAGGTCGTGACCGATCCGCACGCCCGCTATTTCGGCGTTGAACTCGAGGACGACTCGCTGGTGGCCGGCCCCAATGCGCGGCTCAGCCGGATGCGCTTCGAGGACTGGCTCAGCCAACAGCCGCCCCGGAAGAAGAGCGCCTGACAGGGATTTGCGCCTGTCGTATCAACTGAGGAGACCAGACATGCCAGGAAAGATCATCTCGGCGGCGGCACTCGCCCTCACCCTAGCCGCCGGCACGCAAGCGCACGCCGGGGACAACAGAGCGAAGATAACCGTCGTTTACGATCAGAAGCTTCCCAATGTTCCCGGCAAGAGCATGAAGGCGGTGCTGGTGGAATATGCGCCCGGCGGCATGTCGCCCGGCCATACCCATCCTGACTCAGCCTTCATCTATGCCACCGTTCTCGAAGGGGCGATCCGCAGCGCGGTGAACAAGGGCCCGGAGAAAACCTATAAAGCCGGAGAAAGCTTCTCCGAATTTCCCGGCGATCATCACAGCGTCAGCGCCAATGCCAGCAAGACCGAGCCGGCAAAACTGCTGGCAGTCTTCGTGCTGGACACCACCGAAACGGAACTGACGATCGACGACAAGTAAGCCGCCCATGATGCCCGGCGGCGCCGGGCATCGTCCCCCGCCGCCTCAGGCCGCCTGCAGCGCCAATTCCAGATCGGCGATCAGATCATCCGGATGCTCGATGCCGATCGACAGGCGGATCGTCGATTCCAGCACGCCGATCCGCTGCCTTACATCGGCGGGTACACCGGAATGCGTCATGGTCGCGGGATGGCTCGCCAGCGATTCCGTACCACCCAGGCTGACGGCAAGCTTGAAGACCTGCAGCGCGTTCAGGAATTTGAACGAGGCCGGCTGGCCGCCGCGAATGTCGAAGGAGAAGGTCGAGCCGGCGCCGCTGCATTGCGCGGCGAAGGTGCGGCCGGACGGCGATTCCGGATCGTGGTAGGGCAGGTAGTGGACCTTCTCAACCTTCGGGTGATCGCGCAGGAAATCGGCGACGGCCCGCGCATTGCTGTTTGCCCGCTCCATGCGCAGCTGCAATGTTTCCAGCGACCGGCCGAGCATCCAGCACGAATGCGGATCGAGCTGCGTGCCGATTGCGCCGCGCAGCGCCTTGACCTGCCTGACGACAGCCTTGCGGCCGAGAACGGCCCCGGCGATCAGATCAGAATGACCGCCGACATATTTTGTCAGCGAATAAAGCGAGATGTCGGCGCCGTGCTCGATCGGCCGCTGGAACACCGGCCCGAGCAGGGTGTTGTCGCAGACGATGATCGGCGTATGCCCCTGCTTTGCGCCGATCGCATCGGCGACGCGCCGGATCATCGCGACATCAACCAGGCTGTTGGTCGGATTGGCGGGTGTTTCGATCAGGATGACGGAGACGCGGCCCTTGGCCACCGCCTCGTCGGCCGCCTTCTGCACCGAATTTTCGCTGACACCATCGGCAAAGCCGACCGCGGCGACGCCGAAATTGAGGAAGGTCTTTGCCAGCAGGGTTTCCGTGCCGCCATAGAGCGGCTGCGAATGCAGGATCGCATCGCCCGGCCGGACGAAGGCGAACAAGGTGGTGGCGATCGCCGCCATCCCTGAGGAGAACAGCGCGCCGCTCTCCGTCTTCTCATAGACGGCGAGCCTGTCCTCGACGATCTCGCTGTTGGGATGATTGAAGCGCGAATAGACGAGGCCCGCCCCTTTGCCGGCCGGCGGCTCGCGCCGGCCCGAGACATAATCGAAGAAGTCCCGGCCATCCTCGGCGGAATTGAAGACGAAGGTGGAGGTCAGGAATACCGGCGGCTTGACCGCCCCTTCCGATAGCTCGGGGTCGTAGCCGTAGTTCAGCATCTGCGTTTCGGGATGCAGTGCGTGATTGCCGATATGCGTTTTGGAAGGATGTGGGGCGGTCATGATCGTCTCCTCTGTCGAACCTGCCGAAGCACAAAATACATCAAAACCGCATCGAAGCAGCGGGCAACAATGCCGCTCCTTAACGATCAGCTTACGGTCTCGCCCAAAGTATCCGCGACATACGCCCCGCGCGCGCCCATCGGCAGTGGCTGCCCCGTCGTCGTGTCCTTGGCCGTCTGATGCTCGAGCTCGGCGTTCAGTTCCGCACCGACGATGAGGATGACGACGGAAAGCCAGATCCAGATGAGGAAGCCGATCAACGCACCGAGCGTGCCGTAGGTCGCGTTATAGTTGGCGAAATGCTCGAGATAGAAGGAGAAGCCGAGCGACATGACGGCCCAGGCGAGCGTTGTCAGAGCTGCGCCCCATGTCATCCACCGCACTCTGGCTGGCTCGCGGCTCGGGCCGAAGCGATAGACCAGCATGACCGCAATCACCACCACCAGCAGCAGCAGCGGCCATCTGAGAAGGAGCGCCATTTGCTCCTTGAACTGGTCGAGCCACAGAAAGGAGAGCACAAGCGGCATCACGCCGACGAGGGCAACCATGAGGACGGCGAAGACTATCGCGCATAAGGTGAAGCAGAAGCCGATTAGGTTCAGTCGCACAAGGCTCCGCTTCTCATCCTCCTCATAGGCCACGTTCATCGCATCGAAGATCGCGAGCGTGCCGTTATGCGTGCTCCAGAGCGCGATGGCGAGACCCACGAAGAAGGTGATTCCGAGCGTGCTCTCGCGTCGTTCGATGAGCGCCTTCAGTTGGTCGGCGAGAAGGTCGAAGGCCCCCGGCGGCAGGAGGACGACCAGTTCGCGAAGATGTTCGGATATGGTGACCGGATCGGCAACAAGTCCGTAGAGGGAGACGAGCGCCGCCAGCGCCGGAAATATCGCCAGCAGCAGATAGAAGGTCACGCCGGCGGCAATGAGCGTGACTCGGTCGTTAAGGATCTCGTGGAAAACCCGCCAGAATACGTCACGAAGGCCGCTGAGCGGAATGGCCTCCGGTGTCGCCGCGCTGCGCCCATGATCGTCGCCGCCCCAGGCGGTATCGCTGGACAGGGCGACAGCCCCGCGCTGCCTTGCCTGGAGGACAACAAACGCGCCGATCGCTGCGGCCATCACCGTCGCCGCGATCGAGAACCTCTTGAGGCGGAACGCATCTGCCATTACCCTATCCTCCGATTTGCTGCGTGGATAACGCCGATCACCGCTAAAGGATGCAAGCCGTTGCTTTCCTGCGGAAATTCCCGGAGGCAGGGGAGGGGCCGCTGCAGCCATCGGCGCCTCAGCAGGCATGGACCTGCAACAACCGCCGGATTTATAAATCACTGATTTTATTGCATGCGCTTGGCACTACGGAACCAAAAGCGGACTTTGGTTTCGTTACTGCGGCACACGGGCAACCAGGCTCCGGTTGTGGCGGTCAGAAATTTTCTGCTCCGGAGGCAAAAATTCCGCTCCTCCACGACCGAGAAGAGCAGATTTTGGCCTTGTATTCCGCGCCGCCGAGGACTCGAACATCTGCCGGACGCAGGCCTGCAGGTGATCTGCGCCCAAGCTCGCTCGAGCGCTTCCGATCCATCAATAACGCCGGCGGCGATGGACGACAACAGGCGCTGTCGTTATCCACGGTTAACATCATCCCTGATCAACGAACCTATTGCTTCCCTCATGATCGCGGGTCCCCCGATCTGAGATTAGCGGTCGTGGCCGGCCAGTTGACGGCAGTAGCCTTGGCGAAGAGGCAAGCGCTCTTGTCCGAAGACCACGCGGCTCGGTGACGAGCACGCTTGCTTCGGACGACGCGAAGCATGCCGTCGATTTGCCTCAGAAGCTGCTGGGCCACTACCGGAGATGCGGCCTCTGTTGTCCGCGGGCAACCATCCGGGCACAAACCCTGATCACAAGGACAGTCTCACCGCAGACTCCTGTCGACGATAACTCGCCACTAGAAACGCTACTCCGCATTGGCCGCCGGGGGCCGCCTGCGCGCCCGGACGATTTCCCCGACGTCGTTGTCGTATCGGTCGTCGGGGAATTCGATCGTCCAGACGAGTCGACGCACCGCCTCCGGGGGAATGTTGCGATATCCGAGTTCCTCCAGCCGAAGCAGAAGCAGCAGGTGATCGGTCACGACGATCTGACCTGGTGCAGAGTCGGCCGCATGGCCGCATAGGATTTGAAGCCGAACGAGGCGGCGATGGCCTCATCGAGATGCGACGACTTGATGTTCGAATATTGCTGCCAAAGAGGTTCTTCAAAGCGGCGACGTTCGAAGGCGAGAACCTGATGGATGGGTTCAGCATATGACGATCCAGTGCTCTTGACCGAAGTCTGCCGATTACACCTCGACCGTGGTGAACATGGCCGTCGATAACGCTGTAAGCACCCTTCAACCCGGCAGCAAGTTTGGAATGGGCCTCCAGACTCGCACTCTAGCCTTCAAAGTCATCTCCCTCAAGGGTGCGCTCATACCGCGCGATTCATAGCCTAGCGATCAGAAGCACTGCTAAGAAACTAGCCGCCGGGTCAGCGTTGTCCGCGGACACCCGATCAGAGTCTACACGAACAGATCGACTTACTGGCATGGTCAAGCATCCAGCGACGACAGCTTGGAGATTGGAAACTTAGTGTTCAAGCGGATGGACAATGTTGGAATCTTGGTCGAAGAGCTGACCTCAGGCCTCCGTTGCTGCCGGGCAACGGCGCTGAAGCATGTCCTTCGAGGCTTCGCCCTGCGGGCTTCCCACCACGTTTCGCGGCAGAAAGACCCCACAGTCAAGAGGTTGAGCGACTGCAGTTCGCGAACCAGCCACAGCCGGTTGTCCGCGGACAACGCGCCCCTCCGCGCCAACTGAAAATCAAAGGCCTCCCCCCGCTTCGCCAGCCACTAGCGCAAAATGTGGAATCGAGAGGCCAACCCACCGATACCTCGGCTATCAAGGGAATTGCGCATCCCGGAGATTTCTTCGCCCGGCGGCTTCGACTCCTGACCGCCAGTGGCCAATTGTGGTCATCGAACCGCTTAATAAATGCCCGCGCATGGTGGCAGGATCGGAATCCTGGCCGTATAGTCGCCTGCCAGTTTGGAGAGAACTATGGGCGGCGTTGCCAAAAGCATCGATGAAGTTATCAAGCGTGGCTTTGCGCAATTGCTCAAAGGCGAGGGGTTTAAGAAGTCGGGACGCAATTGGCACCGGCCTCAAGGCGAGAATTGGCTGATCGTAAACCTGCAAGCGAGCAGTTCGAATTTTGGAGAGAACGGCAAGTTTACGGTGAACCTCGGCGTCTTCGTGGCTGCGGTGGCCTCCATGGCAGGGCAGAACGCGATTGACGAGAAACCTTCGGAGCCGAGCTCCACCCTTCGCACCAGATTGGGAGACCTCGTTTATGGCCGAGACCATTGGTGGGAGGTTACGGCGGCATCGGACCTGGATTTGGTAGCGGCTGATCTGGTTGAGAAGATGCAATCCACTGGCCTTCCATGGCTCGAACGTCACCTCGATCTCTCGCGCCTCGCAGCGGCTCTGAAAGACCGCCCCTCTTTGTTGTCCTTCAGCGCCGCCTTGCTTTCTGGCGACCGGAACGAGGCAACTCGACGACTGCGGGAAGCCGTTAAACTTCGGCCTGCAGGCAGAACGCATTTCCTCGCCTGGGCAAGCAATAACGGCATTTCGCTTTGAACTCGGGAGATATAAGCGACACAGGTCGACCATCCACTTCGGACCGTCAGCGTCAGCGACTATCGCGAAAACGTGGAACCGGAAGCATTTTGAGGATTCCACATTTGCGTAGTGACTGGCCCTGCTCCAAGGCCGCAGTGTCTGCGCGGCCCGGTCCCACCACCTGGCTTGAATTTGCCGCATTGCGGCACTACCTCGGGAAATGCTGAAGCGCTGCACCCCTCCTGAGCTGCTTCGGCCGGACGGACGGCACTTCCTCCTCCCATGCCGTCGGCCACTTTCGAAGCCCGGCGCATCTCTCCCGCGCCGGGCTTCTGTCGACCCTGCCCTGTCGGCGCGCCCTGCGATCAGGCGGCCGATGGAAGCGGCGCTTGCGGCACCCTTCACAAATAATCTCCCCGAGCCAGATTCGTGAGCGCGGCGGCGCGACCGAAATCTCCGCTCGATCCGGATGCCGAAATGAGAGCAAAAGAACGAGAGCGGTTTTCGTCAGATCATCCGGAGGAGCGCAGCTTTTTCGGCGGCGCCGAAGTGAATGAAAGTTGCCGCCGCGATCGATACTCCGCGGCATCTAATCGCCGTCATGAGATCAACAACATGAACAAGCGAGACAACACATGGACAGGCTTGCGCAATGCCACTGCGGATCACTCCGCGCGAAGACCGCGGGCGATCCACTGATGGTGAGCCTGTGCCACTGCCGCGATTGCCGGCGCAGAACTGGCGCAGTGGCGGGCAGCGGCGCGATCTTTGAGAAAACCGAGGTGACGATTGAAGGAGTGCGGAAAGTTTTCGTGCGCGACGCGGCGGAAGCTCAATCCTGCTCGAAAATGCTATCGGGAACCCGCCCCGATTGCGTGGCGCCGCCATGAAATGGCACATCTTCCAGACAGCCCGCGCGCCCTTGCCGCGATGTAGCGGAACCAAACGTCATGATTGCTTCCGCAACGTCTGACATGACAATGAAATCAGCGTCTTATACTTTCATCCAAGCCAACGACAGAACCGAAATCTCCAGCGATGGCGCGTGCGACATGATGCAGGATCGCTGCCGCGCTCGCCTGCGCCGGTTTGGAAGTGACATCCAGATCCAGGGTGAACCTATGTTTGGGATCGAGAACCCGCGCTTGTCTGCTTTTGTCAAAGGAGGCTTGCACATCTGTTGACTTCAACCGCTCGCGGCGCGTGGGCGTTGAAACACGGCGCGCCAATTCTTCCTCATCGCAAAGCAATCTGACCGGCACCAGCAACGCCTCGCATTGTCGGGCGGCATCGCAGATCTGGTGAAACGTGCGAGCACTGCGCTCGTCACCTGCTATACCGGCATGCGTGAAAATGAAGTTCGCCGGAGAGGGCCGATAAGCGACAATTGCATCCAACACCGCCTGGCGCACGCGCGCCGTATATTCCCATACCCCCGGGGGAAGAGGCGTTGTTCCGTCGTCGTCCAGGAGACGCAGTATCGGATTGTTGAACCAGTGATTGTCGATGATTTTTGCAGGAAAGAGTGAACTCAATTCAGTCGCGATCGTCAGTTTCCCGACGCCGGGGAAGCCCATCAGCAAAACGAAAACGCTCATGACAGTGTCAGCTTTCCAATTGTCCGCTGAGGACCTGCAGCATAGGTGATCTTTCATATGTCGCAACGCCCCGATCGGCGGCCACATACATATGTTCGCCGAGGCCGCTCACACCACCAGCGACCCCTGCCTTTCAGCGACGGTCACCACCGCCCGCGTCCCGGCGTTGAACTCAAGGAAGTCCGCCTCGATGCCGTCGCTGAAGATCACGCCGTGTTCCGGCATTTCGGAGACGATGGTCAGCGGCCGGGTATCGGAGACGAGGCCGGCGACGATGGTGGCGCCGGTGGTGCGGCTCGGGAAGGGTTCGCGGACGAAATAGCGCAGGTAATCAGCATCCCAGGCGAAGGACATGTCGATCGTCCGCTCAGGGGGTTCGAGGCCGAGCGCGCTCGCGGCCCCGAGGCAGCCGGAATAAAGGCTCTTCAACCAGCCGGTCGAGCCCATGCCTGTCGAGACGATGATGCCGCTGGAGGACTGGCGCTCCTCGCGCTCATCGGCCTGCAGGAGATAGCGGGCCGAGACATGGCTTTGCGGGCCGATGAAGAGATCATTGACGGCATGGATGACAGCGCCGGTATTCAGCGTCGCCTTGGCCATGCTGACGCGCTTGATCGGCCGCTTGTTCCTCAGCGCCTCGCCGATCACCTTCGGAAGGCTCTTCGGGTTGAAAGGGAGGAGCAGGCCGTCCCAGCGCATCGGATCCGGGTTAACGCCGAGCACCGGCTGCCCGTCAAGATATTTCAGTGTATTGGCGACCAGCCCGTCCTGGCCGAGCACGACGACGACATCGTCGGGGCCGAAGACGAAGTTCGGGAGGTAGCGGCGGTCGAGACGTTGCACGCGGGCGACCGCGCGCAGGCTGGCCTCCACCTCGGCGATCGCCGTTTCGTAGCGCTTCTTCTCGGCTAGGTAATCGCTGAAATCGGCGCCGAGATGCTCGACGTAGAATTGCGCCTGCTGCACCGTGTTGAACCGGGCGATGAGCTCGTCGAGGCGAGTCGGGCGGACGACGAGGATGATCTTGCGTTCGTCAGTGGCCGGCACGGTCCTTGCCCTCCTGCGGCTGCAATATCTCGCGCAGAAGATCGGGCGAGACGTTGAGCTGGCCGATCTTCGTCGCATTGTCGGCAAGGTCGCGGAAGGCGAGCGCCATCAGCTGGCCGGGCTTCATGCCGACCGAGGCGAGCGCCTGCAGCACTTTCGGATCGGCCAGCTCGAAGGATTTCATCATCGCCGTCAGCGCATAGGCCTGGGCATCAGCCTCGGCCTTGGCGTTGGTCGCGGCAAGCGTCACCAGATCGCGATTCTGCTCTTCCAGCGCGATCTTGCCGGCCATTTCCTCCCGCCGGATCTGCAGCCGCCGTTCCTGCACAGCGCGCTCGGCCTCCATCTGCGCCTCGCGCACCTGCCGCCTCTTGTTCTCCAGCGTGATCTCGGTGGCGATCTCGTTTTCCTTGATCGTCCGCTCCTGTTCGATGGCGGCATTGCGGCGGGTGTAAATGGCTTCGTCGGCCTGGCGGAGCAGGGCCTCGCGGGCATGGGCTTCCAGCGCCTTGGCCGTCTCGGCCTTCGGCGTGACGGCGAGCAGCGACAGGCCGAGAATTTCAAGGCCGAGCGCTTCGATCGTCGGATGTACTTTGAGGGCTTCCGCCACGCCGGCGACGAGCGTCTCGCCCGAACTAAGAACCTCCTTCAGCGACAGCATCTGCACCTCGGCGCGCATCGCCACCTGCACGCGGTCGATCACCCGGGTCGAAAGCTTCTGCGGATCCTCCGAGACATAGCGGCCCTTGTGGTCGAGTGTGAAGTTCAGGAGTGCCGCCGTGCGGCGCGGCTCGGCGATACGGTAGGTGATCTGCCCCTGCACGGTCACTTCCTGGAAGTCGGACGTCACCAGCGGAAAGATGAAGGGGTCGTTGACGCTGGCCGTCGGCACCAGCACGAGCGAGCTCGACGGCGCGAAATGCCAGAAGGCCAGGCCGGCGCCTTCGCGGACGGCTTTGCCGTTTTGATATTGGATGACGTATTGCGTAGGTTCCGTCTTGATGAAGCGCAGTCCGAACATGACCGTTTCCCCGTTGCTGGCGCGAGCCCCTGCTCGTGTCGACATGGAGAAAACATGACTTAGTGATAAATGTCAACTAACTTAGTTGAATATTTACACTAAGGTTCGCGCATGCTATGTTCGCATCATGACATCGCATGACAATCACGCCTTCAAACCGATCGCGACCGTCGATCTCGCGATCTTCTCGCTGTCGCCGGCGGGCCTTTCCGTGCTTCTCGTGCGGCGGGCGAACGCACCCTTTTCCGGCGACTGGGCCTTGCCCGGCGGCTGGATCCATATTGACGAGGATGCGGATCTGGAAGCTGCCGCCCGGCGCGTGCTGAAGGAAAAGACCGGGGTCGAAACGCCCTATCTCGAACAGCTGCAAACCACGGGCAGCCGCAGCCGCGACCCGAGGGGCTGGAGCATCAGCATCGTCTATATCGCCCTGCTTTCCGCCGATGACGTCGCCGAACGGCAGGGTGGAATGGCCGCGGAGGCCGAATGGCGGATGATCGAGGGCGAGGGCGTCGGTTGTCCCATCGCCTTCGACCATGCAGCCCTCCTGAAGGAGGCGGTCGGCCGCATCCGCAGCAAAGTCGAATATTCGAGCCTGCCCGGCCATCTGCTGCCCGTCCATTTCACCTTGAGCGAACTGCAATCGGTCTATGAGACCCTTCTTGGCCGCAAGCTCGACAAATCGGCCTTTCGAAAGCGCATGGCCGAAGCCGATTTCCTGGAGCCGGTCGAGGGCGAAATGCGCCGGGCGAGCAATCGGCCCGCCCAGGTCTTCCGATTGAAGGACACCCGGTCGCTGGCGCTCTTCGACCGGACGATCTGACACGCCCGATCAGGCTCAATCGCTGCTGCGTTTGCCGATCGAAGGCTCCAGACCTGCCACATATTTGTCAGCAGCCGTTGCGGAACAATGGCCTGCCAGTGAGGTTGTGGATAGGCCAATAAGGCAAAATTCCCCAAGGAGGATACCCCAATGCATATGAAACTCGTAGCGGCTTCGCTTCTTGCCGTCGGCATGGCCACATCGGCCTTCGCCCAATCCAATCCGGCGCCGGCCGGCGCCACGATCGATAAGAACCAGGCCGATCAGGGTGGCGGCGCGACCGGCGACACGAAGGCCAAAAAGCCGATGGCAACCGATACCACCACGACCGGCTCCACGACCGGCGGCACGATGAAAATGGACAAGACCAAGTGCCCCAACCCGGTCAACAACTCGGACAATCTCCAGACGCAGGGCGGCACCAGCAATGCCACGCCGATGGATGAAGCCTGCTCCGCACACAACAATTGAGCGCTGCCTGCGAGAAAAACCCCGCTTCGGCGGGGTTTTTACGCGTCTGCGCACTGCGCATCCTGATCCGCCCTTTGCGAAACTCTCATTTTCGAACATCGTAAGAATTCTGGTTGAGTTGGACCATAGGGGCTCAGGCAAATCCCCGGGAGGCGGCATTTGCGTATCAGCAACGCCAGCACAACTTGACTTCCAGCAAAACGACCGATATCAATTTGGGTAATCGATAACCCAAAGGGCTCCCGTGACCGCCTCACTCAATGACATTGCCGTCCGCGCAGGCGTCTCCGTCAAGACGGTGTCAGGCGCACTGCATGGCGGCTCGGCCCGCATGTCGGAGGAAACTCGGCAGCGGATCAAGGAGATCGCCGAGGAGATCGGCTATGTCACCAACTTCGCCGCCCGCAGCATGCGGCAGGGCTGGATGCCGCTCGTCGGCCTTGTCGCCGATGATCTGATCACTTCGCCTTTTGCCACCGAGATCATCAGGGGGCTCGACGGCGCCGTGCGCGCCGCCGACATGGCCGTCTTCGCCATGACCCTCGGCGGCCACCGGAGCATCGCATCGATACTCGACGAGATGCGGCGCTTTCGCCCGCGGGCGATCGCCTATGCCGCCATGTATCACAAGAGCGTCGACCTGCCGTCCGAATTTGCCGATGCGGTCGGTGTCATGATCAATTGCCGCGATGCGAACGACCGCGTGACCTCGCTGGTGCCCGATGAAACGGGGGCGGCGCTCGAGATTACCAACTATCTCATCGATGCCGGCCGGCGCAACATCGCCTTCATCAATCTGCCGGGACTGCTCGCAGGCGAACTCCGGGAACTCGGCTTCCGGCAGGCGCTCGATCAAGCTGATATCGACGGAGCCGGCGCCATCGTCCTGCCCGCCGTCAGCAAGGCGATCTACAGTGACCGGGCCCACAGCCTCGTGGCCGTGCATGTGCAGGAGCTGATGAACGGCCCCCAGCGCCCCGATGCCATCCTGTGCGGCAATGACCGCGTCGCCATGGAAGTCTATGCCGCGTTGCGCCGGACAGGCGCAGCCATTCCCGACGACGTCGCCGTTGCGAGTTTCGACAACCAGGTCGAGATCGCCTCGCGTCTCGACCCGCCGCTGACCACCATGGCGCTTCCCCATCGCGCCATGGGCCGCCAAGCCGCGCAAATCCTGCTTGCCGAAGACCGGGTCCCGGTCGGGGTGCAGAAACTGCCGTTCCAGCTGGTGGAGCGGGCATCCGTATGAATTGAAATAGGCCCATTCAATGGAGGAGGAATTCTAATGGGTAAACGTTTACTTTGGTCGCTGGTCCTGTCCTCGGCACTATCAGCCGTAGGGGCGCAGGCAGCCGAGAAAACCGCAATACAGGTCATGCATCAGGGCGACCCCGGTTTCGTCGCCGCCTATGGCAAGGTCGCCGAACGGTTCGAGGCCGCCAATCCCGATGTCGACGTGCAGTTCATCTATGCGCCGCACGACGCCTATAACGAGAAATTCAGCGCCGCCGTCATGGCCAAGCAGCTTCCCGACGTCATGGAACTCGATGCGCCGTTCCTCGCCAATTACGTCTGGTCGGGCTATCTTCAGCCGATCAAGCCGCTGATCGACAAGGACCTCCTTGACGACATGACGCAGTCCAACGTCGCCCAGGGCACATACCCGATCGACAAGGACCTCTACGCCATCGGCCTGACCGACTCGTCGGTCGTTCTCTACGGCAACAAGAAATATCTCGAAGCGATCGGCGCCCGCATCCCGAAATCCGTCGAGGATGCCTGGACCCGGGAGGAGTTCGAAACCTATCTCGAGAAGCTATCCAAAGTCGACGGCGTGAAGTGGCCGATCGACACCTTCCGCGGCTACGGCATCAAGACCGAATGGATCACCTATGCCTATGGCCCGATCCTGCAATCGGCCGGCTGCGATCTGATCGACCGCAAGGCCTGGAAATCCGAGGGCACGCTCGACAACGACGCCTGCGTCGATGCGCTGGCGATGATGCAGAAATGGGTCAAGAACGGCTGGGTCGTGCCGCAATCGGCCGGAACCAACCAGTTCTTCGCCGAAGGCAATCCGGCAGCGCTGGCGCTCGGCGGACACTGGGTCTATGCGGAAGCCGCCGCGACCATGAAGGACAACATCGTCGTGCTGCCACTTCCGAAATTCGGCGCCAAGGGCGCGAGCCCCGACGGCACCTGGATCTGGGCTGTCACCAAAACGTCGGCGCATCCCGAGATCGCAGGCAAGTTCGTCAGCTTCCTGCTGAAAGACAAGGAGTTCCGCACCTACGTCGCAAGCCAGTCCGGCTATCCCGGCCTGAAGAGCTTCGCCGCTGAATCTCCGCTCTATGCTCCCGGCGGCCCGATGGCGATCGCCTTCGAACAGGCATCGAAGACGGCCGTCGCCCGCCCGCCGCATCCAGCCTACCCGACCATCACCTCCGCCTTCATGCAGGCGGTCGACGAGGTGTTCAATGGCGGCGATCCGAAGGAGGCGCTGACAGCGGCCGCCGAGAAGATCGACCAGGATATCGAGGACAATGACGGCTATCCGCCGTTCGGCGACGAGCAATAAGCTCGATCGCCCTGCAATGCCCCGCCGGACATTGCAGGGCGGGACCGGCAATCGAGACTGGAGAGGAGGAGCCAATGGCCATACAACAATCGATATCTTCGACATCCGTCCGAAGGGCTCCGGCACGCCGGCATGACAAGGGACGGCTGATGCAGGAAGCGGCCATGCTTGCGCCGGCGGTCATCCTGTTGACGCTCTTTCTGATCCTGCCGTTTCTCCTGTCCTTCTGGACGGCGATGACCAACCAGCCTCTGGTGCCGCGGCCGACGCCGGTCCGCTTCGTCTGGTTCAACAATTTCATCCGTGTCTTTCAGGACGATCTGTTCTGGACGGCGCTTTGGAACGTCTCGCGCTTCACCTTCTGGATCATTCCGGCCCAGTGCGGCCTCGCTTTCGCGACGGCGCTGCTGCTGCATCAGAAGCTGCCGTTGCGCAACCTGCTGCGCGGCATGTTCTTCCTGCCGGCGATCACCTCGATGGTCGTGGTCTGCGTCATCTGGGGCACGCTGTTCCAGTATCCGACGGGGCCGTTCAACCAGATCCTCGGCTTCCTCTCCGGTGGGGCGATCCAGCCGATCGACTGGCTCGGCGATCCCCAGTGGGCGATGTTTTCGCTCGTGCTGCTCTCGGCCTGGCAGGCCTACGGCTTCCAAATGATCGTCTACCTCGCCGGCCTTCAGAGCATTCCTGATGAACTCTACGATGCCGCCAAGATCGACGGCGCCAACGCTTTCCGCCGCTTCTGGCATGTGACCATGCCCGGCCTCAGGCCGACCCATGTCTTCGTGCTTGTCATCACCACCATCCAGGCCTTCAAGCTCTATACCCAGGTCGCCATCCTCACGCAGGGCGGGCCGAAGAGCAGCACCGAAACGGTCGTGCACTACATGGTTCGCGCCGGCTTCGAAGAGCAGAAGATGGGCTATGCCTCCGCCGTCTCGGTCATCCTGTTCGTGATCGTTCTCGTCATCGCGCTGATCCAGCGCCAGCTCCTGAGGCGCTTCGATGTCTGATATCGCTCTCTCGATCCCGCAGGCCAGCACGGCACGGCCCCGTTCGGCCGCGAGGGTTCTCCGCGCCATCCAAACCGTCAGTATTTTCATCATCGCATTGGTGATCGTCTCTCCATTGCTGCTGCTGGTCGTCGCCAGCCTCAAGGACGACCGGTTCCAGATTCTGGCCGACATGGGCAGCTTCCGGGCCTTTTGGGTATCGAACCCGACGCTTTCGAATTATGCAGAAGTCGGCCGCCTCTCCGGTGAACTCGCCTTCGGACGCTACCTCATCAACTCGCTGATCATCCTCGTCACCACGGTTTGCTCCGGCCTGATCGTCAATTCGATGGCCGGCTTTGTTCTGGCCTGGGGCTCGCTCAAGGGCCGCGCCGTCATCCTGTCCGTCGTCATCGCGCTCTACGTGATCCCGCAGGAAAGCATCATCATGCCGCTGGTGATCATGGTCTCGCGAGCGGGTATCTCCGATACCTTCGCGGTACAGATCGTGCCCTGGGTCGCAAGCCCGCTTTACATCTTCCTGTTCTACCAGTTCTTCGCGCAGCTGCCGAAGGAATTGCTTGAGGCCGCCGAGATCGACGGCGCCTCGTTTTTCCGGGCCTATCGCTCCATCTTCCTGCCGCTCAGCCTGCCCGCGCTCGCCACCGTGTCGATCCTCATGGGCATCGAGACCTGGAACCAGTATCTCTGGCCGATCCTCGTCACGCAGACCGACTATGCCCGGCCGATCGCGGTGGCCATCGCCACCTTCTTCGGACAGGACAGCATCTACTGGGATCGGGCGATGGCGGCCTCCGTTTTGATGATGATCCCGATCCTGGGGCTCTACCTCGCATTCCAGCGCTGGTTCGTGAGCTCCTTTATCGGCTCTGCCGTGAAAGGTTGAATCGATGACAAGCCCAGCGATTTCTCCCTCCGATGAAGCGGGGATTGAGCCGATCCGCGCCGTCCTGCCCGCGGGGTCCACAATCCATGCCTGGATCAGGGCGTCGCATGGAGGCACCTCGGGAAGGCTGGCGGCACATGTCGACGGGAACCCGGCCGGCGCCGTCGAAACCTCAAATCCTGATGAGTTCGAGTTTCGGCCGATGACGCTGGAAAGAGGCGGAGAGACCGCCTTCTCCTACGATCCGGCGACAACCGAGGTCTCGGTCCTCTATGCTTTCCTTGAGCCCCGCGTTCTCGAAGAAGGCATCCGGCTGCTGCATGTCCGCCCCGCCAATGCCACCCCCGAAACTCCGGGCGGCTATCATTTCCGCCCGCCTTTCGGCTGGATGAACGATCCCAACGGCTTTGGAAGGTTCGGTGGCAAGCCGCACCTCTTCTACCAGCACTATCCCCACAGCCTTCGGTGGAACAACATGCATTGGGGTCATGCGGTCTCGAAGGACTACCTTCGCTGGACGCATCTCCCGATCTTTCTTTTCCCTTCGGATGAACTTGCCGCCCGGGCCGACGGGCGGGGCGGGGCATTTTCCGGCTCGGCGATCGCTCTTCCCGGCGATCAAGCCGGCCTTCGCATTTTCTTCACCGAGCATATGAAGGACCGGGAACCGGAGGAACAGGTTCAGTTCACCGCCACCAGCCGCGATCTTGTCAATGTCGAGCCGGCGCGCCTGATCCTGCCGGCGCGTCCCGCCGGGCTCGGGCTGACGACCGATTTCCGCGACCCTTACGTCTTCCGAGGCCCCGACGGCAAATGGAAGATGCTGCTCGGCACGCGAGACCGCGAGGGCGGCGTCATCCTGCTCTACGAAACCGACGATCCGGCCGCGGCGGCGGGATGGACCTTCCTCGGCACGCTTCACCGCGAGAACCGCTTCGGGATGACGGCGGCGGAATGCCCATGCATGCTGCCGCTCGACGGTCCCGCCAACGACCCGGCGACTCGCTGGGCCTTGATCTTCGGTCTGCTGACCAGCCGCGACCCGGCAACCGGCCGGCGCAATATGACGCTTGCGACCGTCGGCCGTTTCGATGGCCGCAGCTTCTCCGTGGAATTCGAGCAGGAACTGGATTTCGGCACCGACGCCTACGCCTTCCAGGCCTTCGTCGACGAGGGCGGCCCGATCGGCATTGCCTGGCTTGCGAACTGGACGGATGTATCAAAAGGGATCGACATGCCGACGGCGATGACCCTGCCACGCCGGCTGGCATTGCAGAGCGGTGCGCTGACCACGTCGCCGGTGCCAGGTGTCGAAAGCCTGCGTCAGCGCCAGTTGGATGCCAAAGCTCTTCTGGATGGCCGGACCGTCGATCTCGCCAATGGCTCCGTCGAAATCCTGCTCACCCTCAGGCAGGCCGGCAATGCGTTCCGCCTCGATCTCGAACATCCCGAGGCGACGGTCGCGGTTCAGCTGAACGACGACGGGCTGAGCATTCCCTTCTCGGTGGCGAATGCCAAGGCATCGCCCCGCTATATCGCCGCCGGCGCGCGCCCGTCGACCATCCGGATCTTTCTCGATGCCGGCTCGATCGAGGTCTTCGCCGACGATGGCCGCTGGACGGGCACCAAGCGGCTGCCCGGTTTCAAGGGGGTGGGTGCGGTGCGTCTGACCGCACCCGAGGGAAATATCATCGCCGCCGAAATCTGGCAGCTCGGTCTTTGATCGCTGGAGGAGCCGGGGCAAAGCACGGCTGCAGAAAGCTCGCTTCGGATTGCGCGGCGCGGGCCATTGGGCGCTCAGATGCCGCGGGCGAGGTCGTGACCGATCGGCAAAAAACACCGGTCCAGGCTGAAACGCTCGGTTTGTCCGATATCGTACGGCAACGAATAGGACTGCCGGAACTTTCCCTCCCATTCTAGGAGAGAAAAATGACTTCCTCGTCTTCAGTAGGGCCTGCGTCGCACTGCAAAGAAACGTCCGCAATCGAGCGTGAGATCGTCGAATTGACGCCGGCGTTGCGCGCCTTTGCCCGCAGGTTCCTGCGCAGTGACGACGACATTGATGATCTCGTCCAGGAGACCTTGCTGAAGGCGCTGAACTCGCTGCATCTCTATCAGCCCGGCACCTCGCTCAAATCCTGGCTTTTCACCATCCTTCGAAATACGTTCTGCACCAATTACCGCCGGCAAAAACGCGAGCCGGCAGGGATGGATGCGGTGATAGAACAGGTTGCGATCGCGCCAACCCAGGAGTGGACGCTGCGGGAGCACGAGCTGCAGCGGGCCTTGACACGGCTTTCCGACGACAGGCGCCGTGCTCTGACACTGGTGGCTGCCGGAACGAGCTACGAGGATGCCGCCAGGATGTGCGGATGCCGCATCGGCACGTTAAAAAGCCGTGTCAGCCGCGCCCGCGCGTCCCTGCTGGCAATGCTCGGAAACCACCTCGTCGACTGAGCGCCCCACGGTCGATTCATCGGCCGCTCCATCAGGGCTTGGCTTCCCGCGAAAATGGCGTGCTTTGATCGCTGCTGCTGCCCGCGTTCCAGGAGAGCGTAGCGCCGAGCACGATCAAAAGCCCGACCAAGACGATGGCTCCGATATAGATTGCGAAAGCGCGGCGATCCGATTGCTGGCTCATCTTCCTCTCCTTCGACCCTTGAACCAGCCGAAAGGCGGAATGTTCCTGTCAACGGGATGAGAAAGGATTTACCAGCGGAGCAGGCGGGGGCCGGTGAGCGAACCCAGCGCGCCGGTGAGCAGGATGCCGAGCGAATACCAGATCAGCACGAAGGGCATGCCGTTTTCGGTGCAGAACCAGGAATAGACCCAGGCGCCGGCGGCGCCGGCGGCGATGCCGGCGACGAAACCCGTCAACCTGAGATCAGCAGGTGCGGCCCGGCGCAGTGACCAGACAATACCGGCATAAACGGGCAGCGCGAAACCGATGATCAAGACCGGGCAATGGAGCGCCGAAGAGCCGAGGATCAGCACCGGGTAGGTCTCGACCGGAGCCGTCATGAGCTGGATGGCCGCGACCGTCGCCATGGCGGCGAAGATCGCGGCAAGCAGACCGAAAAAGCTTCCCTCGGAACCATCGGGGCGGGAAAGCCGGAAAATGGCTGCAAAGGCGGCCGCGGCAATCAAGGCATTATAGGCCGACTTGATCCAGAAGACCGGCAGCATCAGCACGTCGGGCATATCGATCCTGAGACGAAGAATGGTCAGCATCAGCAGCAAAGAGAAAGCGAGGGACGGCACGATGCCGAGCGCGAAGCGGCGGCGTAGCGCATTGCGCGGCACCGGCTTCAGGTCCCCTGCCAGGCGTTCGATAATGTCGTCCGTCTCTGTCACGATGCGCCTCGCAATCTTTCTCCGAGCGCCTTGAGCGCCCGGTGGATCCCGACTTTCACCGCCGATTCAGACTGGCCGGTGCTGTTCGCGGTATCGGCGACCGACTGGCCCTCGAGCTTCACCTGCCGGATCAGCTCCCGTTGTCTCGGCGGCAGCCCGTCGAGCAATCGCTCGACATCCATGCGGGCCGTCACCGCTTCCTCGCTGAAATCGCTTTCGATCTCTTCGCCAAGCTCGGTCTCAGCCAGTCTGCGCCCGCCGCGGCCGCGATGATGGTCGATCAGCTTGTAGCGGGCGATCGAGAAGAACCAGGCGGTGAAAGGTCTTTCCCGGTCATAGGTGGACCGGCGGGAATGCAGTGCCAGCAATGTCTCCTGGACCAGATCTTCCATATCCGCTTTCGTCGCCGCAGCCATCCTGCGGCTGTAGTAACCGACAAGCAACACACGCACAGCCGTCAGCAAACGCCGATAGGCAGCCTCGTCCCCGTCAAGGGAGAGAAGCATCAATGCTTTCAGGGCTTCTTCCGAATGGGCGGTTGTCATGCTGTCACGAGTTCATTCGCTGGAAGCGGCCAATCGGTTACAGCAGAGATCAAAACAATTGCGGCATCACAGTCCTATCACATGCGAGTGAAGCTGTAACGCATCCCGGCACTCCCGCGAATAACCGGATGTGAGCCATCGGCAGGCCGCCGGCGGACACGACAAATCCATTCAGGAGAGTTCCATGACCAAGCTTTTTTCCAGCCTCGCAGCCTGCACTTTCATCGTCGGTCTATCGCTTGCCGGTGTCGCCTCGGCTGAGGACGCCATGAAATCCGATACGATGAAGAAGGACAATATGCAGAGCAGCGCGATGTCGAAGGAAACCATGAAGACATCGGAGCCCAGGACCGACTGCATGAACAAGGCCGACATGGAAAAAGACGTGATGAAAAAGGCCGACATGATGAAGGCCTGCGACGCGATGAAGTAGGCGTTTTCGCGTCTCCGCGGCCGCTGAAACTTTCTACAGCGCCGCGCGTCTTTTTAGACGCGCAAAGGACGCTGTAGCACTTTTGGTTGCTGCATAATTTTGTCCTTAAATCGATTCCGATTTAAGGATTATGCAGCGGGCGGCGGCCGCGTCTTCTTCTCCCGAAGCATCCATTCATTCGGAGAACAATCATGACGACGATCGATGCCGGCCCGACAACCGGCCGCACGCTTATGTACCGCCACAGTCTCCCTGTCCGCCTCTCGCATTGGGTGAATGTGCTTTGCCTCACCGTGCTACTGTTCAGCGGCCTGCAGATATTCAATGCTCACCCGGCTCTCTATTGGGGCCAGTACGGCGCCGACAACGATCCGTCCTTCATCTCCATGGAAGCAACAGAAGACGGCGGCCGGGCGAAGGGGCTGACGCATGTCGGTCCGTTCACCTTCGATACGACAGGTTTCCTCGGCCTCTCCGATGTCGACGGCGAGGCGACGCCAAGGGGCTTTCCGAACTGGCTCACGCTTCCGAGCTATCAGGACCTGGCGAGCGGCCGGCGCTGGCATTTCTTCTTTGCCTGGCTCTTCGTCTTCAACGGCCTTGTCTACCTCGCCTATGGACTGATCAGCCGGCATTTCCGCCGGGATCTTACGCCGGCTGGTAACGAACTGACACTTTCCCATCTCGGTCACGAGGTCGTCAACCACGCCCGGCTGCGCTTTCCGAAGGGCCCCGAGGCGCAGCACTACAACACGCTGCAGAAACTGACCTATCTCGTGGTGATCTTCCTGCTGCTGCCGCTGATGATTGCGACGGGTCTGACCATGTCGCCGGGCTTCAACGCGGTGGCGCCCTGGCTGCTCGATGTCTTCGGGGGACGGCAATCGGCCCGCACCCTGCATTTCCTCACCGCCTTCTCGCTTGTCGCCTTCGTCGCGGTGCATATCGCCATGGTGGTGCTGTCGGGTGTGTTCAACAATCTGCGCTCGATGATCACCGGCTATTACGCCATCGAACAGGGAGACGAACGATGAGCCGCCTGATCACCCGCCGCCGCTTCATGATCGGCTCGACCCTGACCGCCTCCGCAATGGGATTGAGCGGCTGCGACGCATTGGTCGAAAGCGACCGGACGAAGTCGGTGCTGAAGATCGCCGAGGGCTTCAGCATGAAGACGCAGCGCTTCCTGCTCGGCGATGATGCGCTCGCCCGAGAATTCACCGAGGCGGATCTCTCTCCGGTCTTCCGGTCGAACGGCACCAGCATGCCCGATAATCCGCAATATATCGACTGGGTGAGCCAGCAATTCTCGACCTGGAAGCTTGATG
Organism: Rhizobium croatiense; assembly: GCF_019793465.1. Classification (GTDB taxonomy): domain Bacteria; phylum Pseudomonadota; class Alphaproteobacteria; order Rhizobiales; family Rhizobiaceae; genus Rhizobium; species Rhizobium croatiense. Next base: position 501,030 of record NZ_JAILYJ010000001.1, read on the forward strand.
TCGGCGGCCTTGTCGAAAAGCCGTCGCAGTTCTCGCTGGCGCAGCTGAAGGCGATGCCGTCGCGCACACAGATCACCCGGCACGACTGCGTCGAAGGCTGGAGCGCGATCGGCAAATGGACCGGCCTGCCGCTCGGCGCCCTGCTGCAATCGGTCGGGCTCAAGCCCGAGGTACGCTACATCGTATTCCATTGCGCCGACGAATACGAAAAGACGCTCGACGGCAGCGGCTGGTACTATGAAAGCATCGATCTCGTCGACGCCTTCCATCCGCAGACGATCCTCGCCTATTCGATGAACGGCAGCGACCTTGAGGTGGCGCATGGAGCGCCGCTGCGACTGAGGGTCGAGCGTCAGCTCGGCTACAAGCAGGCGAAATATCTGACCCGCATCGAGGCGGTCGCCGATCTCGGCCAGCTCTACGGCGGCAATGGCGGCTTCTGGGAAGATCGCGGCTACGAATGGTATGCCGGGATATAGGTCACCGGCAGGCTTTGATCCGCCTGTTCATGCCGGCTGTGGGGACGCTATCTCGGTGAGACCGCGCCTCGACTTCCTGAGAGGCCCGATCAGCCGCTCATATTCGTCCTCTGCCTTGCCATAGGCGTCGGAAGCAAAGTCCTCCAGGCCGGCGCGATCCCTGACGATCACCAAGCCGCGGACGGAGCGGATGAAGCGGTAGCCTTCGAGCAGATGCAGGGCGGTGGTGACGCTCGGCCGCCGCACCGCCAGCATCAAGGCAATGTACTCGTGCGTCAGCGCGAGCTCATTGCCGTCGATTCTATCATGGCACATCAATATCCAGCGGGCCAACCGCTCATCGATCTCATGGACGGCATTGGAGAGCGCGGTGAAACCTGCCTGCGTCGCCAGAACATGAACAGCCTTGTGGAGAAGGCTGGCGAAAACCGGCTGCGTTTTCATCAGATCCAGCAGCGTGGTTTGCCGCAGACGATAGGCGAAACCCGGCACCTGGACGGTGACCTCAGGCACACTGATGCCTGCACCTATCGCCGCCGCGACCGGTGCAAAACCGTCGCGGCCGAACAATCCCGCTTCGACGCGATTGCCCTCAGGTGAGATATTGATGACCGAGCCTATGCCCGAGCATGGAAAATAGGCATGCTCGATCACCGCATCTGCCGGGACGATAATGTGACCGCGAGGTATGGCGCAGGGTTCGAGATGGGCGACGACTGCCGTATATTCGTCCTCCGGCAAGAGACCCAGCAGGCGATTCTCTGTCGGCCGCATCATGGTTTCTGCCATTATTTGCCCTCCGGCAAGCACGGAATGCTACAGACGGGACCGTCGAATCCCAATGGCCACCTGCGTCCGCCCAAGCCCAACTCACAGGCCCTTTGTTGGTTCCCGCCATCGCCGCACCGCTGATCACTGATCCGCGCGTGCATATTTCTTTGCGCGTTGATGTCGATGCGCAGCTGCCGCCCTCGCAATTCGCGTTACGATCCGGCCATTCCGCCTTCTGGCCTGCCGGCGCCAGATATGACCGCTGCGGCCACATCAGGCGTGTTCTGCGTAAGTGCCAGACGAGCGACCGACAGCAACTTGTCATGGTCCGTCACGCCATGACGATAGAGTCCGATCAGCAAAACCGCGATCTTTTGCATCGCTGCCCCGCGCAGCGGTTCACCGGCTTCGGAGCAGATCACATTCAAGATGGCCCGCAATCGACTGAGATCGGCCGAATCCAATGCGTTCAGATGAATAGACTGACAGTCGGGCATAGCACCGTTCCTGATGCCAAGGCTTCCCATTAGTATCTTCTAATAATGGGACTCGACGAAGCTCGATTCAACTCTCCCCGACGAATTGTACGCAAACGAACACCCTCAATGATAATAGGACAGGTCCGGCCCGAACAACGCTGCGATCATCGCATCGATATCGGCAGGACGGCCGCTGAGAGTAAAGCCGCCGGGCGGCGCTTTGGACCGCTGATCGTGCGCGAAGACAAAGGGTATGCCTCGGTTCTCCAACCATTCGTTCAGCCAGAGCATAGCCTGATCGGAGATCCTGACGTCGATGATCGCGGCCTCGAACACGAGCCCCTCACTCAAGCATTCCATCGCGCTGGCGACGACGACCGGCCCGGCGATCGAAGCCTGACAGGTGATCAGGGCCTGTCTTGCATCGTCCGAGAGGAAGCCCGGCTCACCGATGATAAGGATCGTTTTGCCGGCGACCGGACTGAGCGATTTCATGGCGGATGCCCACAGCCTTGGTTTGGACGGTGCTCACGCTGTTCAATGGCGACTCAAACCTCAGACGATCCGCTTCCTCGTGCGTAACACACGTAAGCCCGCCGCGCGACGGTCATTCACCATTCCCGCCGAACCTGATCCGACCACGTTGGTTCCACGGCTTTGAGGTAGGAAGCCCACCGACCGCTCGCCTCCGTACGCTTCCGTACCCGTAGTTGAAAACGAAAATCCGAAGATTAGGATTGGCTCACATATGGGAGGAATGCGGATGAGCCAGCATTCGGGAATTACGAAGCCGGCGCTGCAGCCCGAAGACATAGCCATGCTGCATGCCGTGCTCAGGGGGTGGTGCCGGGAAAAATCCTGCGAAATCGGCAGTCCGGCGGCGCAGCATGTTGCGCGGGAACTCGTCTCCTGGTTCGAATGCGGCATCCGCAATCCGCAAAAGCTCGCTGGCCTGATGCGCCACATGCACCTGGATGCGCAAGACCTGCCGACCTCACCAGATGCATCGGGCACGGTCTCGCGCCCAGCCGCGAAAGCCGGCGGGCTGGCGTGCCATGACGGATAGAAGCCGGCGCAGCGCCTCTATCCCGGTCTGTTCCTCCGCTCTGAGCCTTCTGGAACGGCAGATCGCCCTCAGGCAGATCATCGATGAGCTTCAGGATCTCTGCGACGGCGCCGCCAATCGGCGCCCGGTCCTCCATCATCTGGTTCAGACGATCCGCGAATCGACGGTATCGATCGCCAGAGCCGTTGACGATTGCTGCGATGATAGGCAGCTCTTTCAGCTCCGGGCCACGATAGTGCGTGTTGAAACCGACGCGGCCATCACCTGCCATTGATCGGTTTTGCGAACGGATGGCGGACAAGCGCGAGTCTCTCTCTGATGCGGTGGCTCATTTCCGCATCATGATCTGCTGATGCTCCTGGGCAAAATGCCGATCGGCGTCGTCCCGGCCCGCACACCCGCCGACAACGCTCGTGTTCTGCGTTTATGCGGCGCATTGACGCACAACCCGTTGGATGATATCGATGCATTTAATTGGTCAGGCCAGTTGACCAGCCGCGGCTTGAGGAGACGCCGCCAGGGAGGCATGATGTTTTCGCCCGTTGAATCCCGCCGCCTTTATCGACAGGTGGCGGACCAGATTCGTTTTATGATCGCGAGCGGCGAGCTTGCCGTCGGCCAGCGGCTGCCGGCCGAGCGCGATCTGGCGGAGCAATTGTCCGTATCACGCCCGACGGTACGCGAGGCGCTGATCGTCCTGGAGGTCGAAGGCCTCGTCAACATTCGCATGGGATCCGGCATCTATGTGGTGCGCCAGCATGCCGCCAATGCTGCGGCAAGCGAACGCGAGCCCGTGGAGGGACCTTTCGAGTTGCTGCAGGCGCGCGCCATTATCGAATGTGCCATTGCCGAGGAAGCGGCGGGCTGCGCCAAGCCGGACGGCATCGCCGTGCTCGACGAGGCGCTGATGCGCATGAGCGGCGGCGTCAATGATGCGAGCGCGGTGCTTGCCGCCGACCGGGCCTTCCACACCGGCATCGCCGCCATCGTCGGCAATGCGACGCTGATCCGCGTGACCGGCGAAATGTTCGACATGCGCATGACCCCATATTTCGCCAGGCTCGCCAGCCATTTCGAGGGGCCAAATACATGGCGCAGTGCTCTCGATGAACATCGGACCATTCGCGATGCGATCGCCGCCGGCGATGCAGACGGCGCGAAGGTCGCCATGCGCACCCATCTCACCATGTCGCAGAAGAGGTTTTCCGAGAGCTTCGGGGAGGAGTTCTCGGGAGCAGAGAAGCGCGGCCACGACAAGGGGCGCGCGAAACGAACGGCCAAGACTTAACCGAGCTCGGAGGAGAGAGCGATGAAGAGCAGACTGGCAACGATACTTTGCACCGCAGCCGCGATCATGGCGAGTACAGCGATCGCCCACGCCCAGACCGTGCTGAAATGGGCGCACGTCTATGAAACGTCCGAGCCCTTCCACACCGATTCCGTCTGGGCAGCGGAAGAAATCAACAAGCGCACCGACGGCCGCTACAAGATCGAGGTCTATCCGGCCTCGCAGCTCGGCAAGGAAGCCGACATCAACCAGGGCCTCAAGCTCGGCACGGTCGACATCATCATCTCGGGATCGAGCTTTGCGGCGCGCGACTACAAGCCGATCGGCGTCACCTATTTCCCCTATATCTTCCGCAGCCCGGAGCACCTGATCGCCTATACCAAGAGCGACGTCTTCAAGCGCCTCGCCAAGGGTTATGAAGACAAGACCGGCAACCACATCGCCGCCGTCAGCTATTACGGCACGCGCCATACGACCTCGAACAAGCCGATTGCCAAATGCGCCGATATGCAGGGCCTGAAGATCCGCGTGCCTGATGTTCCCGCCTATCTCGCCATGCCGCGCGCCTGCGGCGCCAACACCACGCCGATCGCCTTTGCCGAAGTCTATCTCGCTCTGCAGAACGGCACGGTCGAGGCGCAGGAAAATCCGCTGACGACGATCGAGGCGAAAAAGTTCTACGAAGTCCAGAAGAACATCATCCTGACCGGCCACATCGTCGACCACCTCAACACGGTGATCTCGAAGACGCGGTGGGCGAGCCTTTCCGACGAAGACAAGAAGATCTTCGGCGAAGTGATGCAGGAGGCCGCCGAGCGCACCACCAAGACGATCGCCGGCAAGGAAAACAGCCTCGTCGCCACCTTCAAGGAAAAGGGCATCAACGTCACCGAGGTCGACAAGGCCGATTTCGAAAAGACTGTGATGGAGAAGGTCAAGTTCGAGGACTTCGGCTACGAGAAGTCCGACTGGGAAGCGATCCGGGCGATCCAGTAAGAGCTCGCGGCGACAACTGCCCCTCACCCTAACCCTCTCCCCGCTCGCGGGGAGAGGGGACGTGCCTTGCGAGACGTAAGCGAGGGACGAAAAGGTCGCGGCACATCCCCTTCGCCCCGTTTACGGGGAGAAGGTGGCGGCAGCCGGATGAGGGGCGGGACGCCGCCGAGCAATAACGAGGTTTGTCGACGAATTGAAAGGGCCGCCATCTCCTCTTTCGTCATGCTCGGGCTTGTCCCGAGCATCTGGCCCCGTTCGATAGGGCAGCAGATCCTCGGCACAAGGCCGAGGATGACGCCGAGCAAGGAGCGGGGCTCGTCATCAAGGTTAGGCGCGCCGCCCGCGCCGCGCCCTCCTTCCCCAACAGGAACAAGGCCGATCATGTCGCAAGAAATTCACACGCCAATTACGGCCGAGGAAATCGGCCACGAATTCGAAGGCCATGCGCCGACCGCAAAAGTCTCGGACTATGCGATCGAGGACTGGATCACGCTGATCGTCTTCTGGCTGATGGCGGGCTGCGTCTTCCTGCAATTTTTCACGCGCTATGTGCTGAACGACAGCTATGCATGGACGGAAGAGATCGCGATCAACTGCCTGATCGGCGTCGTTTTTCTGGGCGCCGTGATGTGCGTGCGCACCTCGCGGCATATCCAGGTCGACGTCTTCTATCACTATATGCCGGCGGGGCTGGCCCGCGTGCTCGCCACTTTCGTCGATATCGTCCGCATCGGCTTCTTCGCCTATGGCTGTTATCTGATGTGGCGTTACGTCGATATCGTCGCCGACGAGCAGATGGTCACCATCGAGCTGCCGCGCAACATCGTCTTCTACTCGGTGCTTGTCGCTTTCGTGTTGATGCTGATCCGCGCGGTGATCGTCTTCATCGCCAATATGCGCCGCGGCTACTCCGTTCTGGAGCGCCCGGAAGAATTCCAGACCGTCGAGGGTTGATCCAATGCTGCTGCTTCTTGGCTCCTTTCTGGTGATGATGCTGATCGGCGTGCCCGTCGCCATCTCGATGGCCGTCGCCTCCGTGCTTTACATCGTGCTCTACGGCATCGCGCCGGACATTATCGTCGCCCAACGCATGATCGCCGGCGTCGAAAGCTTTCCGCTGCTCGCCGTGCCCTTCTTCATCCTGGCGGGCAATCTAATGAACTCGGCGGGTGTGACCGGCCGCATCTATTCCTTCGCGGTCGCGCTGGTCGGCTGGATGAAGGGCGGGCTGGCGCAGGTCAACATCATCGGCTCGGTCATCTTCTCCGGCATGTCGGGCACGGCGCTCGCCGATGCGGCCGGCATCGGCACGATCGAGATCAAGGCGATGAAGGATCACGGCTATCCGGTCGAAGCGGCGGTCGGCGTGACGGCGGCGTCTGCCACGCTCGGCCCGATCTTCCCGCCGTCGCTGCCCTTCGTCATCTATGGCATGATGGCGAACGTCTCGATCGGCGCTCTGTTCATGGCCGGCATCCTGCCCGGCGTCGTCATGACGCTGCTGATGATGGTCACCGTCGCCGCCTTCGCCTATTACAAGCGCTGGGGCTCGGACGCGCCGTTCGATGTCAGGCAGCTGCTGTCGGCCGGATTGGAGATCCTCGTCGTCCTGCTGGTGCCCGTGGCGATCTATCTGATGATGCGGGCCGGCCTGTCGATGAATGCGGCGGCGGGAATCGCCCTTCTCGTGCTGCTGGCGCTCGACTGGTATTTCGCCTTTTCCGCCGTCATGGCGCTGATGACCCCGGTTATCCTGATCGGCGGCATGACGATGGGCTGGTTCACGCCAACCGAAGCCGCGGTGGCGGCCGTGCTCTGGTCCTTGTTCCTCGGACTCGTGCGCTACCGCACCATGACATTCTCGACGCTCGCCAAGGCCAGCTTCGATACGATCGAGACGACCGCATCGGTTCTCTTCATCGTCACCGCGGCTTCCGTCTTCGCATGGCTCTTGACGGTCAGCCAGGCCGCGCAGCTGCTGTCCGATGCGATCCTTTCGATCACCGACAATAAATGGGTGTTCCTGATCCTCGTGAACCTGCTGATGCTGTTCGTCGGCTGCTTCCTGGATACGATCGCGGCGATCACCATTCTCGTGCCGATCCTGCTGCCGATTGTCGCCAAATTCGGTATCGATCCGGTTCAGTTCGGCCTGATCATGACGTTGAACCTGATGATCGGCCTCTTGCATCCGCCGCTCGGCATGGTGCTCTTCGTGCTGTCCAGAGTGGCGAAACTCTCGGTCGAACGCACCACCATGGCAATCCTGCCCTGGTTGGTGCCGCTCTTCCTCGCATTGATCCTGATCACCTTCATCCCGGCCGTATCGCTCTGGCTGCCGCAGCAACTCGGACTGTTGAGATAGGAAGGCCATGATGCGAACACGTCTGGCACGGCTTTACCAAAAGGGCGATCTCAGGATCGAGGCCGACATCGTTGCGCCCCCCGGTCCAGGCCAGGTGCTTCTGAAAATGGCAGCCGCAGGCATCTGCGGCTCCGACCTGCATTATTATCAGGACGGCGGCTTCGGACCGATCCGGGTGCGCGAGCCGATCATACCCGGTCACGAGGCATCGGGGATCGTCGAGAGGGCGGGGGAAGGGGCAGACCTGAAACCCGGGACGCTGGTGGCGGTCAACCCCAGCCAGCCCTGCGGCCAATGCGAATATTGCGCGAAGGGACTGCCGATCCACTGCCTCGACATGCGCTTCATGGGCAGCGCGATGCGCCTGCCTCATGAGCAGGGCATGTTCCGGGAATGGCTGGTCGTGCCGGCCAAGCAGTGCTTCGAAGTGCGAGCGGCGACGACGGCTGCGGAAGCCGCCTGCAGCGAGCCCTTGGCCGTTTGCCTGCATGCGGCATCTCGTGCGGGAGCGATCGCGGGCAAGCGCGTCCTCGTCACAGGCGCCGGTCCGATCGGCTGCCTGATGGTTGCCGCCGCCCGCTATCACGGCGCGGTCGGGATCATCGTGACCGATCTGGCCGATGCGGCGCTGGAGAGAGCCGAAGCGATGGGCGCGAGCCGGACGATCAATGTGTCTCGAGAGGCTGCGGCGCTTGCCGAATTCGAGACGGGCAAGGGTTATTTCGATCTCGTCTTCGAATGCTCGGCCGCCGCAACCGCCATCCGCAGCGCCATTGCCGCCATCAGGCCGCGCGGCACGATCGTGCAGGTCGGCGTCACGGGAGAGATTCCGATCCCGCTCAACGCCATCGTCGGCAAGGAGCTCCATATCCACGGCACGCAGCGTTTCGACGAGGAATTTGCCGCCGCCGTCGAGCTGATCTCAGGTCGAGAGATCGATGTCCGGCCGATCATCAGCCACAGCCTGCCCCTCGAAGAGGCCACCGCCGCTTTCACACTCGCCGGCGACCGGACGGCCGCCTGTAAGGTACAGCTTACGTTTTAGAGACCTGTGTCACTCCGTGCCGGCGCGCCATTCGCGCCAGGCGAGATGGATCTTCGCGCCGATCGTCGTCAGCGGCTGCGGCGGCAGCGTGCGCTCATCGCAATGCTGTAGCGGCCGCACGGATCGAACAGTTCCTTCCTCCCAGCCGTTCTCTGCCGCGAGCTCGCTCGCGAGCGCGATTGCCGAACGCTGCAGCAGCACGGAGCCGCGGGCGTGCCGGGTGGTTCGAAAAAGTGCAACGCCATGTGGAAACAAAGCGGGCCGAGTTTTGTTACTGATAGACCCGCGCAGGAGTGTTCCTGCCGGGCGGCGGCCGAAACGGGAGCAGAATCATGGAGACAGCAACGCAGTTGGCGCTTTTCTTCGGCGCACTGACGTTGGCGAGCTGGATAGCGGGAGGCATTGCGGCCGTCCTTGGAAGTGTCGAGCTCGGCCACCGACAAAGAGCGACAGAATATCTGACGTTCGGGCTCAGCGCCGCCGGCTTCATCTCGGCAGCCGCCATGGCGGCGGTTTTGGTGATCCGCTGACGCTGATTGCGCCGATGCCCGTCGATCGAAACCTCCCGCCCAGCTGCGCCTTCAGCGGCGGGCGGCGATCTGCTCGGCAGCGGGTGGCGGACGGTGGAAGACGCAGACCTGGTTGCGGCCTGCTTCCTTGGCGCGGTAGAGTGCCACGTCGGCTTCGTGCTGGAGATTAGCCAGGGAAACGCCGGTATCGGCCGCCGATTTGAAGGCCACCCCGACGCTCAGCGTCACCGACGGGCCGACGCCGGAAGACGGGTTCGGAAGGGCGGCCGCCTCCACGCTTTCACGTATTCGCTTCGCCACCGCGACAGCCTCTTCTTCTTCGACGTCAGGAAGGACGATGAGAAATTCCTCGCCGCCGTGTCGTGAGACGAGGTCGCGATCGGCGCGCACGCAGCTCTGGATGATGCCGGCGACCTTGACAAGGCAGCGGTCGCCTTCGCCATGCCCGAGCTTGTCGTTCAGCGCCTTGAAGTGGTCGATGTCGCACATGAGCATGGCGACGATGCCGGTTTCACGGCCGTGGCGCCAGAGGCTCTCGAGCGTTTCCATCATCCAACGGCGGTTGGCGATCCCCGTCAGCGGATCGGTTCTGGCCAGCCGTTCCAATCGGGCATTTGCATCGGCCAATTCCGCGACGCGGCGCTGATCCCTGCAGTCGAGGAGAAATGTCTTCTGCGCCAGGATGTTCATCGTTCGCCTTGCGACCACGGTCGCGATGATCCCGCAGGAAAAGAACAGGGTCCCGGCTATGACGCTGCCCGCGTCCACGAGCGGGTTGTACCATTGAAAGGTGAAATAGAGGGCGAGGGCATAACAGGCGATTGCGATCGTCCAGGCGAGCGGCACGCTGAAGATGGTGATTGCGCTCGTGGCAACGAACAGCATGATGGTCAAATGGCGCTCGTAGAATTCGCCCCCCGCAAAGACGCCGACGAGTGCGACCGACAGCAGGATGACGCACATTCCGCCGAGGAGCGATGCGCGTTGAACCGCCGCCGAGCGCGGCTTGGTCCAGATGAGCGCCGTCAGGATCGCCGCCGGCGGCAGCAGGCAGGCCGGGGCGACCATTAACAGGGCAACCTCACGCGGAAGCAGCATGGCATTCAGCGCCAGCGTCAGAACATCGACGAAGGCGACCCAAGTCATCCAGGAACGGATGACTTTCGCCCTCTGGCGCCATAGCCTTTCGTCGAACCGGCGCCGCAGGTCGCCCGTCAGGCGAATATCGCGGGTTCGCCCCGATAAAAGGCGTTCGACCTCATCCGCCATCGCGCCGGTCAGCGGCCGCGGCGAAAAGGACCCGGCTGCAGAACCTTCGAAGGACGTGCTTTTGGCATCATTCATCTTTGCACTATCTAGCCGCAATCGGAAACTCGGCAAGGTTGCCGCGCGGACGTCCGGATTCCTGCGTTGATATTTTGTAAACAAGTTTGGCCGTGTGATCTGGGCCAGACCCTCTCGGACATGCTACCTACCTTGTTCCGAGAGGAAACAGGATGAGACTTAAGCTGGTCGCAGTTGCGGTCGCGGCGCTGGCGCCGGTGGTGGCGATGCTCGTTTACAACGAAGTCGCGCTGCGCCACCAGCGCAATGAAGAGGTGCGCGCATCCGCGGCACAAGCGGCCAGACAAGCTTCGTCGGAAGTCGAACGGATCATAGAAGGCCTGCACGCCCTTCTCGTCTCCGTCGCCGCCATGCCTTCCGTCCGGCAGCTCGACGTCCCGGCTTGCAATACGGCGCTAAAGGCGGTTGTCGAAAGCATTCCAAACATCCGCACCATCTTCGTCGTCGGGCTCGACGGACAGCCGATCTGCGGCAGCATGGCTTTTCCCGAGGGCGTGATCTTCTCCGATCGAGACTATTTCCAGCAGATGCTCACGACCAAGGCTTTCGTCGTCGGCACCTATACGCAGAGCCGCCTTGTCGACAGACCCGTCCTGCCGCTCGCCATGCCCCTGATGGAGGGCGACGCCATGAAGGCCGTCATCGTCAGCGGAATCCGGCTGGACTGGCTGCAGAACCGCATCACCGAGCGCGGCGTTGCTCCCGGCAACGCGGTGACGATAGCCGACGGCAACGGAACGATCGTTGCGCACGTTCCCTCGCCCGAGCGCTTCGTCGGCACCGTCATACCCGATGCGCTTGAGCGCCTGATCCATGCCGACCAGCCCGACGTGATCGATGTGGTGAGCCAGGACGGAACCGAACGCATCCTCGGCTATCGCCCGATCGCGCTGCCCTCCAGCCCTCTGTATGTCAGCGCCGGCTTCTCCAAGGAGGAAGCTTTCGCGCCGATCAACCGGGCGACGACGATGAATACGCTCGCCATTGTCGGCGGTGCGCTTTTTGCCTTCCTCGCCTCGATCTTCATCGGCAACCGCTTCATCCTCGTGCCGATCTCCAGGATCGCCGATGTGATGGAAAAGTGGCGCAGCGGTCAAACGACAGCGCGGACCGGCATGAAAGGACCGGACGAGCTCGGTGTCGTCGGTGCGACCTTCGACCGGCTGCTTGACGAACTCGATGAACGAAGACGCCAGAGCCAGGAGGCGGAGGAGGAGCGCAGCCTTCTTGTCCGCGAACTGGCGCATAGGGTCAAGAATGGCTTCACCCTCGTTCAGGCGATCGCCCGGCAAACCTTCTCACGCTCCGATCCGGAAAGATACAATTCCTTCGCCGAGAGGCTGGCAGCGCTCGCCGGCACTTATGATCTCATCCTGTCGCGCGAGGGATCGGCCTCGTCTGTCAGGGAGATTGTCTCGGCGGCCTTGCGCGCCCACGTCGCCTCGCAGGCCGAGCGCATTCGCCTGGATGGCCCGGAAGTGGTTCTTCCCGCAGACATCGCCCTGCCGCTTTCGCTCGTGTTGCACGAGCTGGCGACCAACGCAACCAAGTATGGAAGTCTCGGAAGCGAATATGGAACAGTCACCATCGAGTGGAAGCACGATGACGGACGCGTCCTTCTCGTCTGGACGGAAGCGGGTGGGCCGCCGGTTTCGACACCGACGAAAAAGGGCTTCGGCTCGATACTGATAGAACGGGCCTTCCCGGCGAAGGCGCAGGCGCGGTCCAGGTCGGACTACAGGCCCGGGGGCCTCGTTTTCGAAGTTATATTTTTGATCGCGGAACCGGTTGCGAGAGGCGAAGTTGACCCTTTGGGTAAGGATGACATGCATGCGAGCGAAACATGAAAACCAAGGTAGTCGTGGTTGAGGACGAAGCTCTGCTGCTGATGATGGCGGTCGGCATCGTCGAGGAAGCAGGCTTGGAGGCGCTCGAAGCACGCAATGCTGATGAGGCTCTGATGCTTTTCGAAAGCGTGCCCGGCATTCGGATCCTGTTCACAGACATCGACATGCCGGGAAAGATGGACGGTTTGAAACTCGCAAAGGCCGTCCGCAATCGCTGGCCGCCCGTTGAAATCATCATCGTCTCCGGCATGAAGCAGCCGGACAAAGATGAATTGCCCGAGCGGGGGGTCTTCTTCCCCAAGCCTTACGACACCCGACAGCTCTGCGACGCGCTGGTCAGAATGGCTGCCTGACACGTGAGCCGATGACAGCGATCCGGCTGTCGCGCCGCCGAGAGCAGCGGGCGGCCTGCTATCTTTCTGCCGTCGAGGGCCGCTGCAAATCGATGCGACTGGTCACGACCGGCTGGCCGGAAGCAGGATCTTGGTCGACGGTCTGCAGTCGAAGCCGGTTCTGCCCGACTTTCTCGATCATCAACACCGCGTCTCGATCGCCGTTGACCAGCCGCGCCCAGGTCACACGCAGGTTGAGGGCAGCACCTTTCCTGCTGCCTGCAAGCTTCGACGGCAGTCCTGACGGCCCGACATAGTTGCCGGTATAACGTTCCCCGGCGGCCTTGACGGTCGCCGAGAAGCTTCTGGTGAAAACCGCCAGGCCGCGACACTTCCCGTTCATCGAAACGGTGGATGCGCTGGCATCAGATCGGAGGGTGCAGGAGACCTTCAGATTCGTGCCGCCGATCCGCGTGAGCACCCTTCCAGTCCCGCTCCAGTCGCCGGCCAGAGACTGCAAAAAACCAACCTCCGACGCCACCGCCCGGACAGGCAGGCAAGGCAGCAAGAGCAAAGTTGCGATCAGGACCATACGCATGGCAGCCCCCTGGTTTGCGTTTCCGGACAACAGGTCGGCATGGCAGATTGTTCCCGGCGTCAGATTGTTTTTGCCGCCCGCCCGCGTGAAGGGCGGCCGCCTCCTGACGACCCCGCCGTCGCTGCGGCGGCGTCGATTCTTCGCAGCTTGAAGAAATAACGACGGGCGTCGCCCGTAATGCACATCATGCCAGCCAGCTCTTGCCCATTCATCCTGCGAAAGTAATCGACGATCGGCTGCCTGTCGTAACGCATTGCGGCGGTGACACCGTCCCCCGAGGTTTGAAGCGCAAGCGACGCGGTGGTGCCCCTCGCACGCAATGCCTTCTGCAGATAGGAGAACCAGCTTCGGGCGACCATTGTGCGCCCGAACGGTGCGGCTTTGATGGCCAGTCCGATTGGAAAAAAGCCGGGGTCGATGGCGACCAGCCGATCGGCTCGCCACTGAAAGAGCAGGGCGTCCGCGCGCATGTCCGCGTGAAACCGCTTGCCGAACCAGCCAAGGTTCTCGAGAACGCCGTCAAGCGGGTGATCCGACGGAATACCCGCCCCCCTCCACAAGCCGACCATCTCGACCGGCTGGACAGGCTTCAGCGAAGAGAACCAGGCCTTCATCTCGTCCTGCCGGCCCATGCTTTTCATCCGTTTCCAGTCACGCGATCGAACCTCGCCGCGACAAAGCAAATGGCGCCGCCGCCGGCCAGATCATCCGGTTCCGGCGCCTCGGCAAGGAGAGCGTCGTCTGCCAGGGCTTTGACGGTCCCGCGGACGCCGAATGTTCTCGATGCGGCGGTATCACAGTGCTCGCTTCGTTGACAACAAGGCTTCCAGCGACACCGGCCTGAGACCGTGCCCGTCGACGCCGACATCGTACTGGCGGGGCAGGGGCTTCAGGCGGCCATGGGAATGTCCGTGCAGATTGATCGATTTCTTGCCCATCTTGTTCCATGTGCGGAACGGGTAGTGGCACAGGATCAGCAGATGATCGTCCAGCGTCATCTCCTTGTAGTGCTGAACGCTCGCCCATCCCCTCGCCTCCGTCGTCGTCGGCGGATCATTATTCCCGATGATGAGGTGCTTGCGCCCGTTCAGCATCGAAAGGAGCTGGTCACAATCCCCGCCACGGAAGGACATGACGTCGCCGAGGTGCCAGATGTCGTCCTGCGGACCAACGATTTCGTTCCAGTTCCGAATCAGCGTCACGTCATGCGAGGCCATGTCGGGGAAGGGGCGTCGGTCGATGCGAAGGACGCGCGAATCTGCAAAGTGGGTGTCGCCCGTGAAGTAAATCATCTGACAGAGATGGCGCAGCTCGCCCGGTTGGAAAGTCGCCGTTTTTTCAATGGCCGGCTGTCGGGATCGAATGTTTGACATCGGCAAGGGACGGGCTGCGCACGACGCGATAGCGCGCCTCGACGAGGTTATAGACCCCGAAGGCCGCTAGTCCGACCGCGACGGCGATATAAAGGATCGAGCCGAAAGGCAGCTGCCTCACCCATTCGAGCGCGTCCGCCATGCTGCCCGCCTGTTGCGGGTCGACGCGAAAACCCGCATAGGCGAAGAAGATTCCCGTAATCACGAAGACGACGCCGCGGGCAACGAGGCCGTAGACACAGACCGTGGTGACCACGCCGCTGGCATCGGCGAGCCTGAGATAGCGCTCGAATTTCCTGGTGATGCCCTTGGCTGCCGTCACGACCCCGCCGATGATGAAGCCGAGGCCGACGGCAACGGCAAGATAGGCGCCGAACGGCTGCGACATGATCCACTGAGCCAATCCCTTCTCACCCGAGCCTTGGCTTGCGCCACCGCTGAAAAACGCGTGTGCCAGCGCGTATCCGGCAAGCCCGAGGTAGACGACGGCGCTGCCGAAGAGAAACGTGCGGATGGCGATCGCCTTGGCGCCGGTGCCATGCCCGTCGGAATCGGCCAGCGACTGGGCCAGCCGCCAGGCCACGAAACCGAGAAGGCCGATGCCGATCAGCCCCACCCAGACGCGGCCGAAGGGCTGTGCGAGCAGCGTCGAAAGCGCCGACTGCGTTTCCGGCCGTCCGCCGGCAACGCCGGAGAACAGGGCCAGGCCCGCCACAAGCAGAAATACGACGCCGCGCGCCACATAGCCGCTCTTGGCAAGCAGGTCGAAACGAAATCCTTTGGCCATGATATACTCCGAGCATCTGTGTGGCTGTCACCCCTAACGCGCCACTACGCGGAAAGTTGTCGTCGAGGAAAAGGCCACGCTCATGCCGAGAGTTGCCGATGCCGGTCCGTAGCGCCGGACTTCTCATCCACCGCCTTTCCGAGACGGGGCCCGAGGTCCTGCTCGTACATCCGGGGGGCCGTTCTGGGTGAAGAAGGACGAGGGCGCCTGGTCGATCCCGAAGGGATTGATCGAAACCAGTGAAGATGAACTGTCGGCAGCAATCCGGGAGGCGCGGGAGGAGCTCGGCGTGGAAATCCAGGGAGCCTTCGCCCCGCTCGGCGAATATCGCCAACCGGGCGGAAAAATCGTCGTCGTCTGGTCGGTGGAGGCGGAGCTTGATGTCGAGAAGGTGGGCAGTTCAGAGTTTCAGCTCGAATGGCCGCCGCGATCGGGCCGTTTGCAGAATTTTCCCGAAGTCGACCGCGCCGAGTGGTTTCCCACCGCAGAGGCCGAGATCAAGATTCTCAAGGGGCAGGTCGCAATGCTTGCAGATCTGGCAAAACAGCTCGGCCGAGGCCGATGAAAGGAGGTATTGCGATCACTCCGTTTCGACAAATATGAAGGAGCGGTCGGCGGCCTCGAGCAAAGTATCGGCGATCAGCCCATAGGATAGTGTTTCGGCGGCACGCCGGCCGGACGACCTATATGCGTCGCAGACGCCATCAGCCATTCAGCGATCGGATGGGATAGGCTTTGTTGACGAACGATTGCTGGAGCCTAATCGACGCCGGTAATCTCAGGATCGAACACGATGATCTTTTCTGAAGGCGGATTTCCGTCCCCGCGGCTCGCAGCCAGCAGCAGTGCTGCGGCGGCTTCGCCCATCTGACGCCGCGGCGAGATCGAGGTCGCGATCCTGACAGGCAGGGCGCGGGCGACATCAAGTCCGTTGAATCCGGCAATCAGAATATCGGCGGGGCTGGAAACGCCGAGTTCCAGGCATGCGAAGGCGCCGCCGGTCGCCATGTCGTCGTTGGAATAGTAAATGCAATCGAGATCGCGCGTCGCCGCGAGCATGGACATCGTCAGCCGCTTGCCGTGGGCCACCGAAGAATAGGCGGCGTTGAACCGCTCCGCCACGAAAGAAAGGCCGCTCTCGCGCAGGGCCTTCTCAAACCCGGCCTTCCGCTTGCCGGCCCGCAAGTCCCTGTCGATCGCGCTGCCGATATAACCGAACCGCCGCCGGCCGGCCGCCAAAAGCGCTCTTGCCATCTCCTCTCCCGCCTTGCCATGAGAAAGCCCGACATTGAAATCGATGGGGGTGCCGTCGAGGTCCATCAGCTGGATCACCGGGATCTCCGCATTCTGCAGCATGCGGACCGTTTCTGCCGGCTGATCGAGGCCTGTCACGATGATGGCGGCAGGCCGCCAGGAGAGCATGTCGCGGATGATCTCGCGCTCCTTCGCCATATCGTAGTCGGAGATGCCGAACACCGCCTGCATGCCGGATCCCCGCAGGCCGGCCGATATGCCCGCCAGCATCTCGGGAAAGACGATGTTGGACATGCTGGGAACGACGACGGCGACGAGGTTCGTGCGCTGCGACGACAGCGAGAGCGCCAGCCGGTTGCCGACATAGCTCAGCCGTTCGGCCTGCTGGAGCACTTTTGCGCGGGTCTCCTTGGAGACGTCGGCCGCGCCGCGAAGGGCCCGTGATGCCGTCATCTTGCTGACGCCGGCCGCGGCGGCAACCTCTTCCAGTGTGGATTTACGCATCGCACCGATCCTTAGTCGAATTGCCTCGCCAGCGGCCAACACCAGATTCATAGGCTCTTTTTCAAAAAAGGAAAACACGCGCTACTTGACATATGCGACCAAAATAGGCGTTGTTACCGATACCGGTATCGATACCAACGGCAAAACGCTGGAGTAAAAACGGGACGGACAAGGCTTCGGAAGTCCTGCATCGGACGAATGTTGAACGTAAAGATCTGCGGATCAGCCAAGCCGGCTTGACCTGCAGGTTGCAGACCTATCTGAATTCGATCGGACAGATTCCGATCGCGCCGCCAGCTGCGAAAGGCACTGAACGCCAGGACAATGCGACGAGCAGCGCGATCTTGCCGACGACACCGGCCGAACGGGAGGAAGAGCCGCCATGCATGTGATGATTTTGGGCGCAGCCGGTATGGTCGGGCGCAAGCTGGTTGAGAAGATTGCGCGCGAGCCGCTGGCTTTCGGCCGGCCCGTCACCCGGCTGACGCTGGTGGACGCCTTTTCGCCGCCGGTGCCGGAACCGCTCCGGCCGGTCTCGACGGCGCTGACGGTCGACCTCGCCGGTGCCGGCGCCGCCGACAGGCTGATCGAAGGCCGGCCGGAGCTGATCTTCCATCTCGCCGCCATCGTATCGGGTGAGGCGGAAGCGGATTTCGACAAGGGTTACGCCGTCAATCTGGACGGCACGCGCGCCCTGTTCGATGCGATCCGCCGGGCCGGTCTGACGAGTACCTATGTGCCGCGCCTCGTCTTCGCGTCCTCGATCGCCGTCTTCGGCACGCCGTTTCCCGAGGTCATTCCCGACGAATTCTTCACGACGCCGCTGACGAGCTATGGCACCCAGAAGGCGATCGCCGAACTGCTGCTGGCCGACTATTCCCGCCGCGGCATTTTCGACGGCATCGGCATCCGGCTGCCGACCATTTGCGTGCGGCCCGGCACACCGAATAAGGCGGCATCGGGCTTCTTCTCCAACATCCTGCGCGAGCCGCTGGTTGGCAAGGAAGCGGTGCTGCCGGTCAGCGACAGCGTGCGGCACTGGTTTGCAAGTCCGCGCGCGGCCGTCGGCTTCTTCGTCCATGCCGCGACGATCGATACGGCACGGATCGGCGCGCGGCGCAACCTCACCATGCCGGGCCTTTCCGCGCTGGTCTCCGAAGAGATCGAAGCGCTGCGCCGCGTGGCCGGCGACAAGGCGGTCGCGCTCATCAAGCGCGTGCCCGATCCGGTGATCGAACGCATCGTTGCCGGCTGGCCGACCCAGTTCGACGCCGAGCGGGCCTCTTCGCTCGGTTTCAAGGCGGAGACGAGTTTCGACGAAATCCTGAAGGTACATATCGAGGATGAACTCGGCGGGAGGATCGCATGAGCATATCGGCCAGCGGAGAGGCAAGGATCGCGCTTGTCACCGGCGGCGGCACCGGCGTCGGGCGTGCCATATCGCGGGGGCTCGGCGCTGCCGGCTACACAATCGTCATTTCAGGACGGCGGGCCGACGTGCTTGAAAAGGCGGCAAACGAGCTTAGCGGCGAAACCGGCGCGGAGTTCCTCGCGGTTTCCGCCGATGTCGGCGATCCCGCTTCGGTGCGGGCTCTTTTCGACGCCATCTCGGAAAAATACGGACGGCTCGACCTCCTGGTCAACAATGCCGGTGTCACCGTGCCTGGTGTGGCGCTGGAAGAGGTCTCGTTCGAGCAGTGGAACGCCATCGTCGCCGCCAATCTAACCGGCGCTTTTCTCTGCACACAGCAGGCCTTCCGGCTGATGAAGAGCCAGAACCCGCGCGGCGGGCGCATCATCAATAATGGCTCCGTTTCCGCCACCACGCCGCGCCCGAATTCCGCACCTTACACGGCGACGAAGCACGCCATAACAGGACTGACGAAATCCACCGCCCTCGACGGGCGCGAATTCGACATCGCCTGCGGCCAGATCGATATCGGCAATGCGGCAAGCGACATGACAACGAGGATTGCGGCCGGCGTGTTGCAGGCAAACGGCAGCATCGCCGCGGAAGCGACGATCGACCCGGCGCATATTGCCGATGCCGTCGTCTACATGGCGGGCCTGCCGCTCAGCGCCAATGTGCTGACCATGACAGTGATGGCGACGAAGATGCCCTTCGTCGGGCGAGGGTGAGAAGGCGGGATGCCGCCGGCCGAAAACGACATAGATACAGTGCTTGCGTGATGCTCATGATCTGGGAGGAGGGAGTATGGCAAACGTTCAATTCGAAGATGTCCGGAAATCATTCGGCGCGCATCCCGTTATCAAGGGGGTGGACATCGATATCGCCGATGGGGAATTCGTCATCCTCGTCGGGCCCTCGGGCTGCGGCAAATCCACTCTTCTGAGGATGCTGGCCGGGCTCGAGAATATTTCCGGCGGTGAGATCAAGATCGGCGGGCGCGTCGTCAACACGCTGCCGCCTAAGGACCGCGACATTGCCATGGTCTTCCAGAATTATGCGCTCTATCCGCATATGACGGTGGAGCAGAACATGGGTTTTTCGCTCATGCTCAACAAAGCACCCAAAGCGGAAGCCGAAAAGCGGGTGAAATATGCCGCCGGCATCCTCGGCCTCGACAAGCTGCTCGACCGTTATCCGCGCCAGCTTTCCGGCGGCCAGCGCCAGCGCGTCGCCATGGGCCGCGCCATCGTGCGCGATCCCGAAGTTTTCCTGTTCGACGAGCCGCTGTCCAACCTCGATGCGAAACTGCGCGTCGCCATGCGCGCCGAGATCAAGGAACTGCACCAGCGCCTGAAGACGACGACCGTCTACGTCACCCATGACCAGATCGAGGCGATGACGATGGCCGACAAGATCGTCGTCATGCATGATGGCATCGTCGAGCAGATCGGTTCGCCGCTCGAGCTTTACGACCGTCCCGCCAATCTCTTCGTTGGCGGTTTCATCGGCTCGCCGGCGATGAACATGATCCACGGCAGGCTCGATCCGGAAAATCCCGGTCAATTCGTTGCGGCCAACGGCACGCGGCTACCGGTCGCCAAGCCGCCGGCGAGTGCAGTGGGCCGCGACCTCGTCTACGGGCTGCGCCCCGAATATATCTCGCTCGATCCGAACGGCCTGCCAGCCGAAATCGTGGTGATCGAGCCGACCGGTTATGAAACACATCTGACCGTCCGCCTCGGTGGCGGTGAGGTCAGCTGCGTCTTCCGCGAGCGTGTCGATGCCCGCCCGGGTGAAGCCATCCGCGTGGCGATCGACGCCGCGCATGTCCACCTCTTCGATGCCGATGGCGGCAAGAGGTTGACCGACTGATGCCATCCGGCGGCGGCACGGGAGAGGAGGAGTTCTCCCTGCCGCCGGAGAGCAAGCATCCCGGGAGCGCAAGTTCCCCCGGAGATGCCAGGCCGCCGTTCACCAAGCGGGAGGTGGATGCCGGAGAATTGCTCCCGCTGTTTCAATGAGGAGGAATCTCATGACGATCAAGAGACGTGAATTTCTTGCCGCGTCGGCAGCCGTTGCCGGCGTTGCCGGTCTCGGCATCAGGCCATCTCTGGCGCAGGCCGAACCGACCTACACGCCGGAAAGCGGCGCAAGCCTCAGGCTCCTGCGCTGGACGCCTTTCGTGAAGGGCGATGAGGATGCCTGGATCGCCAATACCAAGAAATTCACCGAAGCCACAGGCGTGGAAGTGCGCATCGACAAGGAAAGCTGGGAGGACATCCGTCCGAAGGCCGCCGTTGCCGCCAATGTCGGCTCCGGTCCCGATCTCATCATGTGCTGGTTCGACGACGCGCATCAATATCCCGACAAGCTGGTCGATCTCACCGAACTCGGCAACTACCTCGGCAACAAATATGAGGGCTGGTACGACGGTGTGAAGGGCTACGCTACCCGCGGCGACACCTTCATCGCCATGCCGCTCACGGCGATCGGCAATGCCGTCGTCTATCGCGAGAGCCATGTGAAGGCCGCAGGCTTCAACGAATTTCCGAACGATACCGCGGGCTTCCTCGAGCTATGCAAGGCCATGAAGGCGAAGGGCACGCCCGCCGGCTTCCCGCATGGTAAGGCCGTCGGAGACGGCAACAACTACGCCCATTGGCTGCTCTGGAGCCATGGCGGCAAGATGGTCGATGAAAGCGGCACGGTGACGATCAACAGCCCCGAAACGCTCGCCTCGATCAACTACGCCAAGGAGCTCTACGCAACCTTCATTCCGGGCACGGAAAGCTGGCAGGACGTCAACAACAACCGCGCATTCCTGGCGGGCCAGGTATCGCTGATCGCAAATGGCGTCTCGGTCTATTACACGGCCAAGAACGATCCGAAGCTCGCCGAGATCGCCAAGGACATGCGCACGACGAACTTCCCGATCGGACCGGTCGGCAAGAGCGTCGAGCTTTTCCAGACGAGCTCGCTGCTGCTCTTCAAGCACACCAAATATCCGGAAGCGGCCAAGGCCTACATCAAGTTCATGATGGAAGCAGACCAGATGAACGCCTGGATCCAAGGCTCCAGCGCCTATTGCTGCCAGCCTCTCAAGGCCTTCGCCAAGAATCCGGTCTGGACCGCCGATCCGGTCCACGCACCCTATGCGCGCGCTTCGGAAAGGCTGCGCCCGAACGGCTATGCCGGCCCGCTCGGCTACGCCTCGGCGGCGACCATGGCCGATTATGTGCTCGTCGATATGTATGCTGCCGCCGTTACCGGCCAGAAGTCGCCCGAGGACGCAATGAAGGAAGCCGAACGCCGGGCGAACCGCTACTACCGCGTCTGATCCGGAGTCGAGGCTTGCGGCATGCTCGATACCGGCATGCCGCATGTCCTCAAGGACTGAATGCAATCTGGAGACCAGCAATGTCGACATTGAAATCCGGGGATACGCGCGGCCCCTCGCTCATGCAGAACAACAATGTGCTCGGCGTCCTCTTCATGCTGCCGGCCGCCGTGTTCCTCGTCTGCTTCCTCACCTATCCCCTGGGGCTCGGCGTCTGGCTTGGTTTTACCGACACGCGGATTGGCCGGGACGGCATCTTCATCGGGTTGGAGAACTATCAATTCCTGGCCGATGACGCGGTTTTCTGGCTGTCGGTCTTCAACACCATCCTTTACACGCTGGTCGCCTCGGTGCTGAAATTCGCGCTCGGCCTCTGGCTGGCGCTGCTTCTGAACCAGCACCTTCCGTTCAAATCCTTCTTCCGGGCGATCGTGCTGCTGCCCTGGGTGGTTCCGACGGTGCTTTCGGCGCTGGCCTTCTGGTGGATCTACGATTCCCAGTTCTCGATCGTTTCCTGGTCGCTGATGAAGCTCGGCCTGATCGACGCGCCGATCAACTTCCTCGGCGATCCCACCAATGCCCGCATATCGGTCATCGTCGCCAATGTCTGGCGCGGCATTCCCTTCGTGGCGATCTCGCTGCTCGCCGGCCTGCAGACCATCCCAGCCTCCCTACAGGAGGCGGCGTCGCTCGACGGCGCAACGAGCTGGCAGCGCTTCCGCTATGTGACGCTGCCAATGCTGACGCCGATCATCGCCGTCGTCATGACCTTCTCGGTGCTCTTCACCTTCACGGATTTCCAGCTGATCTACGTGCTGACCAAGGGCGGGCCGGTCAACGCCACGCACCTGATGGCCACACTCTCCTTCCAGCGCGGCATTCCGGGCGGGCAGCTGGGCGAGGGCGCTGCCATCGCCGTCGCCATGGTGCCCTTCCTGCTCGGCGCCATCATGTTCAGCTTCTTCGGCCTGCAACGTCGCAAATGGCAGCAGGGCGGCCAGGACTAAGGAGAAAAAGATGTCGACCAATCTCAAAACGGCCGATCAGGTCCTGACCGACAATGCCGAGGGCATGAGCTATCTGAACCGGCTGCCGCGCCGCGTGGTGATGCTCTACCTGCCGATGGCGGTTTTCGTCTTCGTGCTGCTCTTTCCCTTCTACTGGATGGCGATCACCGCCGTGAAGCCGAACGAGCAGCTGACCGACTACAACAATTACAGCCCCTTCTGGGTGATCGGGCCGACACTCGACCACATCAAATACCTCTTCCTCGAAACGTCCTATCCCGGCTGGCTGTGGAATACGATGCTGGTCGCTGTGGGATCAACGGCACTGTCGCTGGTGGCCTCGGTCTTCGGCGCCTATGCGATCGAGCGCGTGCGTTTCACCGGCTCGCGGCAGATCGGCCTCGTCATCTTTCTCGCCTATCTCATTCCGCCGTCGATCCTGTTCATCCCGCTCGCCTTCATCGTCTTCAAGCTCGGCATCTACGACTCGCGCCTGGCGCTGATCTTCACCTACCCGACCTTCCTCATTCCCTTCTGCACCTGGCTGCTGATGGGCTATTTCCGCTCGATCCCCTTCGAACTCGAGGAGAGCGCCCTGGTCGACGGCGCCAACCGCTGGCAGATCCTGGTCAAGATCATCCTGCCGCTCGCCGTACCCGGCCTGATCTCGGCCGGCATCTTCGCCTTCACCCTGTCGTGGAACGAATTCATCTACGCGCTGACCTTCATCCAGTCCTCGGAGAACAAGACCATTCCGGTCGGCGTCTTGACCGAACTGGTGCGCGGCGACGTCTTCGAATGGGGATCGCTGATGGCCGGGGCGCTGTTCGGCTCGCTGCCTGTCGTCATCCTCTATTCCTTCTTCGTCGACTATTACGTGTCGTCGATGACAGGCGCGGTGAAGGAGTAGCGCCCGGACGGGGCTTATCGGCAACAGGCAAGGCAAGTCATTTTTGCCTTGTCACCGACGCTGCGTTGAAGGTAGCACTGAGAGTGCCGGGCAGCAGCGCGATTTCGCTCCAGGGCCCGATACTGAGTCGCCCGGTTTTCGGCAAAGGCTCTCCCCACCGATCTTGCGTCCTTCGCCTCAGTCGAGAAAGTGCGTCCGGAAAGCCAGGCGCCGGAACCCTCCTCGATCGCCGCAAACCTCTATGGCACGATCCACCACACGAATATCCTCGACGCGTTCGCCCGAAGGCCACGAGATGGCGCCTATGGCATGCCTTACTTCGGCTTCCCCGTCCCGGACGAGGGTGAGTGCCCCGGGACCTGCGAGGTCGTTTTCGCTAGAGTGGCTGCGCAAGACTGCCGCCGCACTCTCTTCGACCCCCAGACAGCCGAAATGTCGGCTCGACCACGGGGGATAGTCGCGGCCGCCGTTGGAATGCCAAAAAATAGTCATGGGCAAGCGGCGGGCATTCCGGAGGGAAAGGAACAGATCTCCCTCGACCGGCCGCGTCACTGCGGTCCAACCCAAGCTGTGTTCGCTGCCTTCTATGGCGATGACGACATCCTCATGCCGGGGATTCCACGGGAACCGGCTTAGATCCACCGATCCGTCGATCCCAGGAAAGCGGTCGGGCGCCGTCGACCGCGAGGGGTAGCGCAGGCCGGAACGCCCGCGGGCGGAATCGACTTCAGGCGGCGCCGGCGGCGTCTCCCATGCCGATTTGGGCGAGCAACTGATGAGTCCGCCCCGAGGCAGCGACACGTTGGCATGGTTCGAGATGGCAATGCGGCCGCTCCCGCCGGCGAAGACATGGCGCTGATAGACCCAGGCGTGCCCGTCTTCAACCTCGAGCTCCTTGGTGACAGTCGCGCCGCAAACGGTGCGTCGCAGCCTGGCCCGCAGCCGCCCGGCCTTCTGTTCGACCACGTTCCAGGGCGAATTGGCGGTCCAGCCATGAAGGGGTGAACCCTCTTGGCTGCCCGCAAAGGGCGCGCAGAAGAAATCGCCGCCGAGCGTCGTAAGATGCGGCGGCGTACCGGGCGGCATTATCTCCTCGGTGCCGACCCAGGGCGCACGGTGCAGCAGAGCGATTTCGTGCCCTTCATCTTCCACCGTAAAGCCGTCGAGGAGACCGGTCCGCGCATCGAAGCCGAAGCGGATTCCCTTGGCACGGATCTCGATCATGCCGCGATATGTTCGCCGGTGATGACATTTTCGACCTCCTGGATCGACGAGGTCGCGGGCCTTAGATCGTCGGCGACGACGGTGCCGCGTCGCATCACCACCATGCGGTCCACCACCTGGAAGACATGATGGATGTTATGCGCGATGAAAATGCAGGAGTGGCCGGTGTCGCGTGCCTCACGCACGAAACGCAGCACCCCCTGGGTTTCGGCAACGC
This sequence comes from Rhizobium croatiense, assembly GCF_019793465.1. Lineage (GTDB taxonomy): Bacteria > Pseudomonadota > Alphaproteobacteria > Rhizobiales > Rhizobiaceae > Rhizobium > Rhizobium croatiense. The sequence continues at coordinate 526,194 of NZ_JAILYJ010000001.1, forward strand.
CAAGATTGTTGGTGGGTTCGTCAAGGACGATGAGGTCGCTGTCGAAATACATGGCGCGCGCGATTGCCACCGCCTGCCGTTCCCCGCCGGAAAGCGATCCGATCGGCGTGGTGGGCGGAATGTTCTTTGAAATCCCGACCCGCTTCAGAAGATCGGCGGCAACTGCGTTCATCCGCTCCTGATCCAGCCGGTCGAGGAAGCGGGGACCCGTTCTGAGCTCCCGTCCAAGAAAGAGATTGCGGGCGATGGAAAGCTGCGGGACCAGGGCCGAGTCCTGGTAGATGGTTTCGATGCCGCTCGCGATCGCGTCGTTGGTACTGCGCAACCGCACTTCGCGGCCCTTGATGAAGATCTGGCCGGACGTGTAGGGAACCGCGCCCGACAGCACCTTGATCAGGGTGGACTTGCCCGCACCGTTATCGCCGAGGAGACCGACGATCTCGCCCTTTCTTATGGTGAGGTTGACATCGCGCAAAGCGTGGACGCGACCATAGAATTTCTCAATGTGTCGCATCTCGACGAGGATTTCGGTACCGCTCATCTCAGACCCCCGTATTGTGCCGACGCTCAAGGCCGGCATGGAGCGCCATCATCGCCAGGATGATCGCACCGATGAAAATATTGTAGGCGAGACCGGGCACTCCGATCAGGACGATCCCGTTGCGCATCAGTCGCAGGATCAGGACGCCGAGCATGGTCCCGAGGATCGTCCCGCGGCCGCCGTTCAGCACGGTGCCACCGATCACCACCATCGCGATGACCTCGAGTTCGTAGCCGGTTCCGGCATTGGGGTTGGCGGCCGAGACGCGGATCGACGAGACGATGCCGGCAAACGCCGCCATCGCGGCGGACAGCATGAACAGGATGACCTTGACCCTGGCGATCGGCACCCCGCGGTTTCGGGCAGCATTGGGATTGCCGCCGGTCGCCTGGATCCAGTTGCCGAACCGGGTGCGGGTCAGGACGTAGTGGAGCGCCAGCGCCAGCACCACGAACCAGATGAGGCTCATGAAAACACGCAGGTTGCCAATATAGAAGTCGCCGACCAGCAATTGCGCCAACCACTGCTCTTCGGCGTCCCAGGTGCGCTGCGGAAAACCGGCCGTCAGCCACAAGGCCGTGCCGCGGATGACCAGCAGCGTACCCAGCGTCACCAGGAATGAAGGGATAGCAAGACGGGTGACGAACAGACCGTTGAAAAGACCGATCGCCAGAGCGACGGCTAGTCCCGCAAGGAACGCCAGCGGCAAGGGAAGCACGTCCGCATTGAACAAAGTCCACATCACCACGGGGGCGAAGCCGAAGACGGAACCGACCGAAAGGTCAAATTCCCCCGCGGTCATCAGAAGGGTCATCGCGAGCGCGATGAGGCCGAGTTCGACGGTGAAAGTGAGGGCATTGCCGACATTGATCAGCGACAGGAAGGCGGGGTTGATCGCCGTGAAAACGACCAGCATCGCGATCAGAAGGACGAAAGGCCCGAATTCCGGATAGGCGATAAACGTCCTGACAAGGCTAGGCCTGTCACGTGGCGGAGTAAGAGCGTCGCTGCTTTGCTCGATCATGGTGGACTCTCGCGTTGGGGCTATAACAGGCATCCGCGGCAAGCTACCGCGGATGCCGGGATGGCATGCTTATTTGCCGCCCATGATCTTAGCGTAGAACGGCGCCTTATCGGCCTCGTAGAGTGCGCCCGTGATGATGTCGAAGTTGATCGGGATGCCGCTCGCTTCAGACATCAACGCCGAGAGGCACATGTATGAGGTTGCCAATGGATCCTGCCACATTCCGGCATTCACATAACCTTCGCTGACCTCTGTGGTCGTATCCAACGAGTTGCCCCATCCCACCACTGGAATCTCGCCTTTGGCAATGCCGGCCTGATCCCACACGCGTTTGACGGAACCGGTTACGAGATCGCCGAGACCGATGACGGCATTGATCTTCTTACGGTTGGCGGTCACGTAGTCAGTCATCCGGTTGATGGCCTCCGCCTGGTCGTAGGATGCGTCCTGGATTTCCCAGGTGATCCCGAGCGGCTTGAACACTTCGTCGGCGCCCGCCGATTCCTCTTCGCCGTAGCCTGCGCCCGGAACTTCGAGCGGCATCCAGACGAAATCCCCCTGCTTCACCAGCTTGTGGTCGACCAGATACTGTGCCCAGGTGCGGCCGACGACCTTGAGATCGACGCCGACATAGGCCCTCCAGGCCGGCGCCGGGTCCTTGGTGTTGAAGTTGATGACCGGGATGTTGGCCCTGTTGGCCTCGTTGACAACATCCACCAAGGTGCCAGGCCCTGGGCTCGTCGTGCAGATGCCGTTCGCGCCGGCGGCGATGGCGGCGCGGATGGCTTCCTGATGGCTCGGAACGTCGTTCGAATGGAACGAGGTGTTCACCTTCACACCGGTATCGGCAGCAAATTTCTCGGCACCCTGAAGAAAGTAGGTCCAGACCGGATCGGTCGGGGAGCCGTGCGATATCCAGTAAAAGGTTTTGTTCGCCGCACTCTGCGCCATTGCTACTGCCGGCATCAGCGCCAATGCGGCCACCGCGCCCAGAAAAGTTCGTCTCAGCATGTCCCGTTTCCTCCCTTTGGTTTGGCCGGTCTCTAGCTCCTCCCGGCCGGTGAAAGCTGTTGTATGACGAGCGACGTGGCGGCGGTCGGCCTCCTCATTGCCGATCGACTCCGTCGATGAACTTCTCCAGTTCGCGCGGATCCATGCGGATCAGATTGCAATCCTGCGGGAAGGCACCTCCGGCGACGTCCGCGGCATATTCGGTGAAAGCTGCGATCCGCTCGCCTTGCAGCCGCGCATGTTCCGCACCGAAATCGCGATAGGTTCGGGCGTGCCGCGGGACGTGGCATTCGGTGTAGCCCAGTATATCGTTGGCGAAGAGATACTGCGCGTCGCAGCCAGCCCCGGCACCCATCGACCACAACAGGATTTCGACCCGTTTGCTGATCTCGGCCGCGACTTCGGCGGGCACCACTTCGATTTCGACCGCGAAGGCACCGGCGCTCTCATAGGCTTTAACCTCCTTGAAGAGCCGCAACGCCGCCTCGGCAGTCTTGCCGACGGCTTTGAAGCCACCGGTCCAGGTGGCGCGGGTAGGAACCAGCCCGACGTGACCAACGACGGGAAAATATTCACGGGAGAGCTTTTCGACCGTCTTCAGCGAGCCCGAACAGTAGACCGCGTCGGCGCCACGGCTCAGCGCATTGCCGCACCAGCGGAGATAATCGTCCGGGGTACCCATCTCGAGATGGGTCTGCCCGGTCATCGAGAAGACCGTCGGCGCAACCGCGCGGTAGTGCGGATCAAGGACGATCTCGGCCGGCACGGAGGCGATATCGATCCCCGCCGCTTCGGCGGCTGCCGCCTCATCGAGGCTGAAATAGCGCAGCATGGTCAGCTGGCGCCGGCCCTTCCAGGCGCGCAGGTCCGCCACCGTCGGCAAACGGCGTGATGCGGCGCCCCGGCTCTCCTGTTTCCTCAACTCTGTCATTCGACCAACACCAGGACCTGCCCGTCCTCGCGCCGGACGGAATAGGTTCGCAGGTTCTCGCAGGCAGGCGAGCGCTTGGCCTCTCCCGTTCGATAGTCGAATTGGCCATTATGTCTGGGACACTCAATCACATAGTCGAGCACCAATCCGTCTGAGAGCTCCACTTGCTCGTGGGTACAGAGCCCATCGGTGCAAAAGAATTCGTCGTCAGGGCTGCGAAAGATTGCAAAACTCCGTCCGCCATGGACCCAGCCCAAAACGTCTTCCTTTTCGATGTCGTCTTCGGCGCAGGCAGCAATCCAGGGCATATGGTCCTCGTTTCCATGTTCAATGGGAAGCTCTGATGGCGGGGCGATCATGCGAGGGACCTTTCCGGCACCGCCGCATGCAGCTCTTCGCGATAAGGCTTCGCCCCTTGCGGCAAGGCACGCTTGAGATAATAGCCGGGCTCCCGCCTCTGCCGCATGATCGCTTGAAACATCTCGCGATAGCCGTCCCAGATCGAGGTATTGGCGGGCGGCAGGTCGTGCTTGATCGCCTCGTGCAGCCTTGCCAGCGCATGGTAAGGCACCATCGGGAACATGTGGTGTTCGACGTGATAGCCCATGTTCCAATAGATGAAGCGGCTGACCGGGTTCATATAGACGGTGCGCGAATTAAGCCTATGGTCGAGCACGTCTTCTGCGAGCCCACCGTGCTGGAGGAGCCCAGTCATCACCATATGCCAACAGCCATAGATGCGCGGACCGCCGATCAGAAGAAGCGGGATCGCCGCCTTCCAACCGGCACCGGCGATGAGCAAGCCGATGCTGGTCAGCATAGCGGCTGCGTAGACTGCCATATGCACCCGCGCCCAGAACACCGCCTTGGGCCATTCGCTCTCGGGCACGTAGTCCTTCTCGTCCGGCGAGAGGGCCCCGGCCGCATTACGCGCGAGGGTCCTGAGGTTCTGCCAGACCTCGACCACGCCGGTATAGGCGAGCGCTTTCAGCGTCAGCGCAATTGGATGCATCCAGGCGATCTCAGGGTCTCGGCCGACAATGATTGTATCGGTATGGTGGCGGGCGTGGCTCCAGCGCCAGTTCACCGGGTTGCGTGCCACCTGGAACGAGCAGATGTGATAAAGCACGTCATTCATCCAGCGCGTGCGAAAGGCGGTGCCGTGACCGCATTCGTGCCAGCGTGCATCGCAGGCCGAGCCATACATCACCCCATAGGAAAACCAGAACGGCACCGCCCACCAGCTGCCCCAGAACCAGATGCCGCCAGCCGCAAAAACCACGTGGAGAACTGCCCATAGAATCGTGTCGCGGATCGCCGGCTGGTCGCTGCGCTGCATCAGCTCCTTCATCAGCTTGCGCGGCACTTCCGTGTGATACCATTCGGCCGCCACCAGACCCGCCTCGACGGCTTGCCTAGCGGAAGCACCGGTCAAACCGTAGTCGCGGGGGAAGGCGGCAGACGGCCCGCTTGTTTCCATGTTGGCCGAATTGGCGCTCATGCGATCATCTCCGGTGGCGGGAACAAATGCTGCGCTGAAAGCGACTGACCGGTCCCGCTCAGGCCGTTCACCTGTATTGCCGCCGGCACCTCGGATCGCTCCGGACACATCACCCGTTCGCCCCTACATCCTATTCATCACACAGGGCCGCTGCGAGATCTGCCGATCCTCGGCCTTCCTACCATGATGTTGTAACAACCCTGATGCCAAACTGGGCTGCCGATAGAAGCTTCGCAACTCAATATCACATCAAATCACATCAGTTGCTTCCTCCCATATTGATTGGATTTCAGCGAAACTCTTGGTAATTATCGTATTTGAGAAGCTCATTTCCTTTCGCGGCACTTATTGATGTTGCAGTGGGATATGATGTGATTAGCCTCATCTTTTGATGTAACAAAACGGTATTTCCCTCAACTTTGCAAAGGGAAGGATCATGAAGAAAACGACGATTTCCGATATCGCCCGGACGTCTGGCCTCTCGACTGCAACAGTCGATCGAGCATTGAACGACCGTGGTGGTGTCAGTGCCGCCAATCGCCAGAGGGTATTTCGCGCCGCGAAGGAACTGGGCTATCTGCCGACCGAGGGGATGCTTGCCTTGCCCTCGCGCCCCGCGCATCTGGAGTTCTTCATCCCCTTTGAGCACAACTCATTCATGCAGGACGTCGCCAGGAAGATCACCACCTTCGCGTCATCCCTGCCGCTCGTGGCGTCGTGCAATGTCACGGCACTCGACGGCATCGACCCTGACGCGCTCGTAGCGGCGCTGGAAGGTCTGCCGCTCCGGACCAACGGCGTCGGCGTGATTGCGGTCGACCATCCTAAGACGCGGCATGCGATCCGGCGATTGTGCGAATCCGGCGTCCGCGTCGTGACCATCGTGACGGATGTTCTCTCGACCCCGCGCTCTGCCTTCGTCGGCGTCGATAATCTGGTGGCGGGGCGAACCGCCGCGCTGATCATGGGCCTCACGTCGCGTGAGAAGAAGGGATCGATAGGACTGTTCCTCGGCTCGCGAACGCTCCACGGACACCAGCAGCGGGAATATGGATTCCGGACGTTGCTGGAGGAGCAATTCAAGCATCTGACGATCCTTCCTGCCATCGAAACCCGTGACGAGAACAAGCTGTCCCAGCCGGCGATGGAACGGATGCTACGCGACACCGACGATCTCGTCGGCGTCTATTGCGTCGGCGCAGGCAGGGCCGGCATCGCCGAAGTTCTGCAAGCAGCGAAAGGAAACAAGCGTCCCTTCGTCATCATGCATGACCTCACTGACGCGACGCGGGCATGGCTGGCAGAAGATCTGATCGACGTCGTGATCGACCAGAATGCGCGCCTGATTGGCGAGCAGGTTGTCATAAGGCTCCTCGGCTCGATCGCGGCAAGCACGCCGACCCTTTCTTTGAAGAACATCGAGCCACGGATCATCTTTCGCGAGAATATCCCACTCGTTTGAAGCAGAGTGATTCCATGACGGGTTGTTTCGCCGGCAGGCGTTGCACTTTCTGCTATGCCATGCCAGAAAATGCGCGATAGTGGAATGTGGCCGAGTCGGGGGTTCCATTGAGTTTGAGTTTGGCAAAGATAGAAGAGCTTGCCCCGGATCAAGGCTCGCTCGCCGCAGCCAAGAAGCTTCTCAAACCCTCGAGCTGGCCGACGCTCGCCCAGGACGGATCGGGCCTCATCTGGGGCGAATGCCAAGGCTCCGGCGCCACGCCCTACAGAATTTCCGTCACCGAACCCGATGCCGGCTACAAATGCAGTTGCCCCAGCCGGAAGTTTCCCTGCAAGCATTCGCTCGCCTTGATGTGGATGCGCGCTGACGGCAAGGTCGATTTTGCGACCGGAACGGCGCCGGACTGGGTGAACGACTGGCTGTCGCGCCGACGCGGACCTTATGCGGGCGCTCCAGCAGCCGGCGCCGATAGACCCAAAGCGTCGATCGCTGCGACCGATGAAATCGAGGCGGTGGTTGATCCGAAGGCGGAGGCCCGCGCAGCGGCGGCTCGGGAACGCAACCGGCTTGAGCGCGAGACGTCGATCGCCAACGGCCTCGACGAACTCAATACCTGGATTGCCGACCAGATGGATGCTGGTTTCGCCGCCTTTCCGGCCAAGGCAACGGCTACCTGCCGGGTAATGGCTCAGCGCCTGTTTGACGCCAAGGCCTCCGGCCTGGCGCTCCGGGTCGATACCATTCCCGCGCGGCTTTTCGCCCGCGCGGAGGCGGCCCGCCCGATTGCCGCCATTCAGGAGCTCGGCACGCTGCATCTCCTGGCCGAGGCCTATCGGCGACAGGATGGCCTGTCCGAGCCTCTGCGCCAGGATATCAGGCAGATGATGGGCTGGAACCTCACGCGTGAAGCGCTGCTTGATGATGAACGGGCGCTGCGCGTTTCCGGCGCGTGGCGAGTTTGGGCGACCCGCAGCGAGGTGCAGCCGGATAAGCTCCGCCGGATCGAAACCTGGCTTCACGGTAGCGACAGGCATGCGGTGCTCATTGAATACGTCCCGGTTTCGACGGGCGCCTCCTCAAGCGGCTACAGCGTTGGCGATAGTTTTGAAGCGGAGTTGATCTTCTATCCGTCGAGCGTGCCATTGCGCGCGCTCATCGCCAGCCAGGCAACCGGCAGCGCCATGTCCGACGCTCCGCTGGCGCTTCCGCCGCACGATCTCGCCGACGCCTATGGCCTCTATGAGGAGGCCTTGATCGAAAAACCCTGGCTCGGAGACTATCCTATCATGTTTCGTGGGGCGCGGCTCAGGCGCTCTGGCGAAAACATCTATCTCAGCGGACATGGGATCAGTCTTCCGCTTGCGCAATCGCAATCGGCGGCAAGCTGGCCGCTCCTGCAACTCGAGGCGATCGACGGCGCCGGGCTTTGGAATGGCACCGAGCTGACGCTCTGCTGGTCGGAAACGGCGCTTGGGCGGTGGACTGCATGAACTTGACCAGCCTGAAGAACGAGATCCTGCCGAAGCTTCTGTCCGGTACCCGGAGCGGTTTGCCGCTCGATCGTATCGGCGCCACCGATCCGCTGCAGGCGCTGGCGCTTGCTGGCCAGGCATTGCGGTTCGACCGTCCGCCGCCGCCGGGACAGTTCCAAACCGAGGAGGCTATCACCGATCATGCCGCAATCCTGCCGGGTGCGGCAAGGAAGCTCTTGCTTCGGCTGCTTTCCGGCAAGAACCAGGCGTCCGCTCAACTGTCCGCGGCAATCGTCCAAAAGCTTGCCGAAAAGAGGCTCCGGCTGCATCCGTTCGACCTGCCTAGGCTCGAATCGTTCGTGAAGGCCCATGCCGAAAATCTTGGAGCGGAAGCGCTCGCCTTTTCCGATCGTGAAACGCCGGTCGCGCAGAAGCAGAACTACTTCGCGCCGGACAGCCTGAGCGATGACACCTGGATGCTTGCGGCGCCGGCCGTGAAAGCCGGCTACATCAGCGGCCGCAGAGCTTCCGATCCGGATGCGGCGCGGGCGATGGTCGAGGCGGTCTGGGCCTCGGAGAATGCCGATAGCCGCATGCGCCTTCTCGCCGCTCTCAGGAATAGTCTGTCGGAAAGAGATGCGCCGTTTCTGAGGAGCCTGGAGAAGGACCGCGCGCCACGCGTTCGCGAGCTCGCCCAGCGGCTGCTCGTCCGGTTGCCGGGGTTCGAAGGGGACGATCCGGCTTTGCGCGCAGCTTTGGAACGCATCAAGGTTTCCAAGACCGGGCTGATTTTCAAAAAGGCCGCCCTGTCGCTCGACGTGCCCGCCACCGTCCGAGATTTTACGAAGATGAGCTGGCTCAACGAGACCTTTGGCCCAGTCGGTCTGGAGGTTCTTGCCGACGCCTTGTCGATGACGGTAGATGGCGTAGTGGCTGCCGCCGAGAAGCAAGGCGACCTCCTGGCCGCGCTGCTTTTCATGGCGACGCAGGATAAGCGGCTGGATATCGTCAAGGTGATCACCGAGCGCCATCTCCTCAACGGTTGGGAAGCCTTTCACCAGCTCGATAGCGAAATGCTGGCTGATTATTCCGGTGATATGCGGCAGCTCTGGATCGAATACATCTTTCGGCCGGGCAGGTGGGCGGCCGACACGTCGCCTTGGGCGATGCGGGGGATGGCGCAATGGCTGGGAGGGCAGACGACGGAAAACGTCTTCGGCGAGATCCTGCGCTCTAAGCCGTGGCAGGCGTTGCGCGGGGAAAGTGGGCGCTTCGAAGCCGATATCGCCGACAGCATGGCCGTCATGTGCCCGTCATCGATGCGTTCGACGCTGCGCGCCGAGCTTGCCGGGCTCGATCCCGCCAAAAGCAGCAATGCCATTCTTTTCCTCGACCTCATGGACAGCCTGGAGACCGCAAATGCCTGAAGCCCAACTTCGCCGTCCTGCAGAGCAGATCTACGCTGGCGAACTGGCCGCCCTTGCGAAGGGCGACGACCGTCCCCGACCCGCCAACTGGAAGCTCTCTCCGCAGGCGGTCGTTACCTATCTCCTTGGCGGAAAGGCATCCGATGGAACGCCGGTATCAGCCAAATACGTCGGAAACCGGCGACTGATCGAAACGGCCGTCGCCACGCTCGCGACGGACCGGGCGCTGCTGCTGCTTGGCCTGCCGGGGACGGCGAAATCCTGGGTTTCCGAACATCTGGCCGCGGCGATATCAGGTTCGTCGCAACGCCTGATCCAGTGCACGGCCGGCACGGACGAAAATCAAATCCGCTATGGCTGGAACTATGCCTTGCTCCTGGCCAAGGGGCCGTCGCCGGAGGCGCTGGTCAAGACGCCTTTGGTGCGGGCGATGGAGGAGGGAACGCTGCTCCGGCTCGAGGAACTGACCCGCATGGGCTCCGACGTGCAGGACACGCTGATCACGGTTCTTTCGGAAAAGATCCTGCCCGTGCCGGAGCTCGATACCGCGATCGATGCCGAACGCGGCTTCAACGTCATCGCCACGGCCAATAATCGCGACAAGGGCGTCAACGAGCTTTCCTCGGCACTGAAGCGGCGTTTCAACGTCGTGGTCCTGCCATCTCCGAACACGCTCGAAGAGGAGACCCAGATTGTCGTAAAGCGCGTCGGTGAGATCGGCACCAACCTCAGTCTGCCGCCGATCCAGCCCGCGGACAAGGAACTCGCCCGCGTCGTTACCCTGTTCCGTGAAATTCGGGACGGCAAGACCCTGAACGGCAAGACGAAACTGAAGACCTCGACCGGTACGCTGTCGACCGCCGAGGCGATCTCCGTCAGTGTTTCGGCCTGGGCGGAAGCCGCTCATTTCGGCGACGGCCGCATCGATGCCAATGCGCTTGCCACCAATATTGTCGGCGCGGTCGTCAAGGATCCGGTGCAGGATGGCGTCGCCTTGTCGGAATATCTCGAAACCGTGGTGCGCACCCGCGACGGCTGGCGCGATCTTTACGAGGCCATCCGCGAGGTGATCTGAACCATGAAGCGGAAGGCGCATCTCTTCGGCATCCGCCATCACGGGCCGGGTTCGGCGGCGCTTCTGAAGGGCGCGCTCGACGCGCTCGATCCCGCCTGCGTGCTGATCGAAGGGTCGACGGAAGGCGATGCGCTGATCCAGCATGCGGCGCTGCCTGGCATGAAGCCGCCATTAGCCATGCTGTTTTACGCGGCCGATGAGGCCGCCAATGCCGTCTTCGCGCCTTTTGCGGAATTCTCTCCGGAATGGGTGGCCATGCAATGGGCGCTTGCTCACGGCCGCCCTGTCCGTTTCATCGACTGGCCGGCCGCCGTGTCCCTGGCGCTGACCAAAGCCGCCCGGGAGGAAGGGCTTGCCGCCCTCGAAAGGAAGGCGGCGGAGTTGGCAGAAAATAGCGACGGCGAAGATCCGGAGGAGGGCGCTCCGAAAGCCCCCACGATCCGCCTCGATCCTCTCGATCTGCTTGCCGAGGCCGCCGGATATGGTGATGGCGAGAGCTTCTGGAACGGATTGATCGAACAGCACGGCAGCGGCCAGTCGCCGCTTGAAATTTTCGCCGCCATAGAAGCGGCAATGACGGAAGCGCGTCAACAGCAGGCGGATGCCGGCGGCATGAGCGATGCCGAATGGCTGCGTGAAAAGCGCCGTGAGGCCTTCATGCGTGGGCATATCGGGGATGCGCTGAAGCAGCATGACGGCGAGGTCGCGGTCGTGATCGGCGCCTGGCATGTGGGTGGGCTGCGCGCCGAGACAACGGTCGCCGAGGACCGCGCCATCGTCAAGGATCTGCCGAAGGTGAAGGTGGAGGCGACCTGGGCGCCGTGGAGCGACGGACGGTTGAGCTACGCGTCCGGCTATGGCGCAGGCGTCATTTCGCCCGGCTGGTATCGGCATCTCTGGAGCCTCTATTCCAGCGATCGTCACGACGGGCCGGAAGCCTTTGCCGCCATCTGGCAGGCGCGGACGGCAGCTCTTTTGCGGCAGGAAGGTTTTGACGCTTCAACAGCCTCTGCCATTGAGGCGGCCCGCCTTGCGCTCGGGCTCGCCAGCATGCGGGGGCTGAGCGTGCCCGGGCTGGCCGAAATGCGGGATGCCTCGCTTTCCAGCCTATGCCATGGCGACGACATCCCGCTCGCGATGATCGAACGCAAGCTTTATATCGGCAGCCGGATCGGCGAGATCGACGAAGCGGTGCCGCAAATGCCGCTCGCCAAGGATTTCGAGCTGTGGTGCCGCAGGACCCGGCTGAAGCCGGAAGAAACGGCAAGCGAGATGAAGCTCGATCTGCGCAGCGAGGCGGGGCTGCTCAAATCGACCTTCCTGCACCGCCTCAACCTGATCGGCGTCCATTGGGGCCGGCTGATCGACGCGGAGGCCGGGCGCGGAACCTACCGCGAAATTTGGAGCCTCGCATGGTCGCCGGACATGTCCGTCGGGCTGGCGGAGGCGCTTGTCTGGGGCCTGACGATCGAACAAGCCGCAGCGGCGGCGACGATCGATCGAGGCAGAAGCGCGAACGGCATCGCGGGGCTTTCGGAGCTCGTGCGCGGCGCGCTGGTTGCCGATCTTCCCGAAGCTGCCAGCGCCTGTATCGACCTTCTGCAGGCCGCCGCCGTGCAGAACAACGACATCACCGATCTGATGAACGCGGTCGCGCCGCTCGTGCGCATTGTTCGCTACGGAACCGCCCGCAAGCTGCCGGAGCTGGAGCTTCGTGCGCTGATCACCGCACTCAGCGTCGAAGTCAATGCGGGCGTCCGGATCGGTTCTCGCCAATTGGACGATGATGCCGTATCTCAGCGCATCATCGCCATGCGCGCCTATGACGAAGCTCTTGGCCTGTTTGGCGATCCCGCGCTGCTTGAGGAATGGCGGCGCCAGCTCGCCCTCCTGGTCGACGACGAGCAGGCGGCGGCGCCGGTCGTAGGCTTCAGTCTCCGCCGTCTGCATGACCTTAGCCTTTGGGACGAGCCGCGGATCTCGGCTGCCTTCTCGCGGCAGATCGTGGGCGAGAGCCCCACACGGGCCGGCGCCTTCATCGAAGCCTTCATTTCGGGGTCTGCGGAGGTGCTGATCCAGGATCAGACGCTGCTCTTCCTCATCGACGAATGGCTCTGCGGGCTGGACGAGGAGGTTTTCGTGGAGAGCCTGCCGCTCTTCCGGCGTGCGCTGACCGGTTTCGATGCGGTTGGCCGCAAGCGGATCATGGAACGCATCGCCGGTGGAAGAAAGAAACGATCGGGCGCGCCTGATGTGATCGAGGACAACCCTGCCTTCGAACGGGCGCTGCCTTTGCTGAAGACGATCCTGGGAATGGACGCGCATGACTTCTGAACGTATTCGACGCTGGAAGCTGGCACTTGGCGACGACGACATGGAGGGCCTCGGTGAGCGGGACCAGCGTCTCAGCCGCGCGCTGTCTGTTCTCTACGAATCCGAAGGGCGCAAGGGGCGCGGCGGGCTCGGTGCGTCCTCGCCGAAAGTATCGCGCTGGCTCGGCGACATCCGCGAGTTCTTTCCTTCGCCTGTCGTCCAGGTCATCCAGAAGGACGCGTTCGAGCGCCTCAATTTAAAGGCGCTGATGCTGGAGCCGGAATTTCTCGAGACGCTGGAAGCGGACGTGCATCTCGTTGCCGATCTCATCTCGCTACGCGGCGCAATGCCCGCCAAAACCATGGAGACCGCCCGTGCGGTGGTCAACAAGGTCGTCGAGGATCTGATGAAGCGATTGCAGTCCAAAACAGTGGAGAAGGTGACGGGCGCCCTGAACCGTTCACAGCGGACCCGCCGGCCTCGTCACGCCGATATTGACTGGCCGAGGACGATCCGCGCCAATCTTCGCCACTACCAGGAGGATTTCCAGACGATCGTGCCGGAGACCCTGGTGGGGTTCGCGCGCAAAACCCGTACGCAGGCCGACCTCGATCATGTCATGCTGTGTGTCGACCAATCGGGTTCGATGGCATCTTCGGTCGTTTACGCATCGATCTTTGCCGCCGTCATGGCGTCGCTTCCGGTGCTGTCGACGAAGCTCGTCTGTTTCGACACAGCGATCGTCGACCTGACGGAAGATCTGGCCGATCCGGTCAAGGTTCTCTTCGGCGTGCAACTCGGCGGCGGCACGGATATCAATGCGGCGCTTGCCTATTGCGAGACCAAGATCGACCGGCCCAACAAGACGCATCTCGTTCTCATCACTGACCTTTACGAAGGCGGGGATGCCGGCTCGATGCTGGCGCGTGTGGCAGCGCTCAAGCAATCCGGAGTCAACGTCATCGTTCTTCTGGCGCTCTCCGACGACGGCCGGCCCGGCTACGACGCCCGTCATGCCGGGGCGATCGCCGCTATGGATTGCCCGGTCTTCGCCTGCACGCCGGATCAATTTCCGGACTTGATGGCCGTCGCCCTGACGAAGCAGGATATCGGACAATGGGCAAGCGCAAACGGAATCGGACTTGTGCGAGGTGCTTGAGATCGCGGAATGGCCCCGCATGGGCGGGCATTGCTTGCCTTGACGCAAGCGACCTGCGGTAACTCTGGTACGTCCGGCCCCGAGCTCATCGACAAAGTCGGATCGCACGGTTGCGTCCGCCCGGCTTTGTCGTCGAATTCGTCGACTCTTCCGGCTTGAAGCCATTCAGCTAAAGCCGATCGCCCTGAGCAGCGCCACGCAGACGACGCAGACGGCGACTGAGACCAGCATCGGCAAGCGCAGGGCAGCGAGTGCGGTAACGGCACAGGCAGCGCTCTCGGCGATACCTGTCGCAAAAGCAGTCGGCGCCACCACGGCCATGAGCACTGCGGGCGGAATGGATTCGATCGCTTTGCGCCTGCCGCCGTCCAGCGACACATACCGCAGCAGAAAGAGCCCGCTGACACGGGTCAGGATCGTCGCAGCCGCCATGGCCAGAATGGCGAGGAGGGTCTGCAGGTCGAGCATCATGGCGTCACCTCCAGGCGGCGCATACCGCTGAAGGTCGCGGCCGCGACACCGGCAAGAGCACCGGCCGCGACATACCAGACGCCGGCTATGAAGTGATGGGTAAGCACGGCCGCCGCGGCGCTCGCAAGCAGAACGGCGCCGGTCTCGCGCCCCTTCCAGAAACCCATGACGAGCACGATGAAGACGGCCGGAAAGGCAAAGTCCAGTCCGAGCGTTGCGGGATCGCCGAGGAACGTCCCCAGGGTGGCGCCCGCCAGCCCGGAAAGAACCCATGCCAGGTAGAAGGGCGCTGCCAGCCCGGCAAACCATGCCGGTTTCAGCCTCGCCGCACCGGCGCGGAATTCCGCCATCGCCCAGATTTCATCGGCCAGAAAAAGTACCGAGAGATAACGGGCGCGCGGTGAAAACGAATGCATCTTTGTGACGATCGATGCTCCCATCAGCACGTGGCGGATGTTGACGAGAAGGGCTGCAAAGCCAAGGCTTGTCCAAGAGGCGGGATGTGTCCAGATATCCATCGCCACGAATTGCGATCCGCCGGCAAAAACGAGCGCGCTCATCAGGCCGACTTCAAGAGGCGAGAGCCCATTCGTTGCGGCGACGGCGCCGAACACCAGCCCAATCGGGATGACGGCGGCGACGAGTGGCGCGATCGCCCGCATTCCGCCTGAAAATTCCGCCCAGATTTCAATTTTGCGCACGTTCGAACCTCCGCTTGATGCCGAGCTCATAGAGCCGTGCCGAAGCGACGTCTTGAACGAAAGTGATTATCGCGCCCGATACTGGCCAGGGGTTAATCCCGTGCGCGCCTTGAAGTGCCTAGTGAAATGCGCCTGGTCGGCAAAACCGCATTCCAGCGCGACCTCTGCCGGCAGGTCACCGGCCCGCAGCCTGCGGCGTGCGCTCCTGACGCGGACATCGGTAAGGAAGGCGTGCGGCGTGATATGGAATTCCTTGCGGAAGGCGCGGATCAGATGCGCGCGGCTGAGACCGGCGACGGCGGCGAGTTCTTCCAGCCCCAGATCGGTCGCATAGTGTTCCGTCAGATAATCCCGCGCGCGCCGAACCGCTGAACGCTCCGCGGTGTCAGTCGGCACGATGATCGAGCTTCCATGCTGACGAAACATTGCGTCGAGCACCAGGAACATGCTCTGGCTGGTCTCCAGTGCCCCGACTCCGGCCTCCAAGGTCCGGTGGGCACCAAGAAACGCCGCGGCCAGTTTGGGATCGTGAAGAATCTGCTTGCCGAAGGCCGGCGTGCCGTGAAAGGTGCGGCCGGTGACATCCTCGAGGATTTCGCGAAAGAGCGACAGGTCGGGATAGATCATGCGATAGCGATAGCCGCCGTCGGTCGGCGCCCCGTCATGCGTCTCGCCCGGATTGATCAAATAGAGATCGCCGGGTCCAGAGGCCTCGCGTGCCCCACAGATCGTGGCGATCTGGCTGCCGCTCTCGATGGCGCCGATGCTGAACGTATCATGGGCGTGTGGTGCGAACTCATGCGTCAGGAAGGTCGCGCTCAGGCATTCCATCCCGCCGAAGCGCCGATCTCGCCAAAAGCGCGTCGTCTCCGCTCCCGCGAGTGGCATGGCTTCGGTCGCCTGTTCCTGGGAAATATTCTGCATCGGGCGGATATAGCAGTTTTACCGCGACGCTTCTTGAACAAAAGTGATCAGCGAAACTGGCCACATTCCCGGCCGATCGGCAAAAGATACCGGTCTTCTGGAAACGTTGACTTATGCCGCGTTCAGACGTTCGGCACTAACCGGCATTCCCATATGAAAGCCTTGGACGCGGTCGATGCGAAGATCCTTGAGCAGGGACAATTGTGCTGCCGTTTCGACGCCTTCCACCAGGATCGTATTCCCACGATTGCGGATGAGAGAGACCATGTCCTGAAGCATCGTCAACCCGCGTGGGTTGGAGCAGTCGTGCAGAAAAGTCCGATCGACCTTGACCGTCTGAAACTCGATCGCCCTCAGCCAAGAGAGGCCCGCGAAGCCGGAGCCGAAATCGTCAAGCCAAATTTCGACGCCGAGAGCCCGCAGATCCGCAATGCATTTCAGCACCTCCGACTGCATATCCATATCCAGGCCCTCGGTGACTTCTAAGGCCAGCCGCGACCCGGAGACCCCGCACCGAGCAAGAATATCAGCGACGCTCGCGGCGAAGCCGGGGGAGCGCAGTTGTATGGGCGACACGTTGACGCTGACGGTGGCCATCCGATCTGTCATCAGTATGTCACGGCATGCCGTCTCGATCGCCCACTTACCCAATTCGAGGATAGCGCCCGTTCGTTCTGCAACCGGAATGAATGTCCTCGGCGAAACCGCGGTGCCATCAGGCATCCTGAGGCGCATCAAAGCCTCGACGGCTTTTGCTCTCCCGTTCGTCAGGTCGAAGATCGGTTGGTAAACGAGCGAAACCAGTTTGCGGTCAATGGCCGCCGTCAGCAGCGGGACGAGCTTACCAGCATTGTCGTCGGGGCGAGGCAACGAGGGATCAAACCTACGAATGCAATTTCGGCCACTTGCCTTGGCATTGTAGAGAGCGAGATCGGCTTCGCGCACTATTCGCTCCACTTTCTCTCCAACGTCCTCGCGGGTGAAAGCGGCGCCGATGCTGACGGTTACGATCGGGCTATCATCTGGTCGTTCGTCATGAGCAATCGCAAGAAACTCGACTTCCATTCTGATCTTTTCGGCAAGACTCATCGCGATCGAGGGAGTTTCAGCCGGCATGACCACGATAAACTCCTCGCCGCCGTACCTGCCGATCATGCCACCGGACGACTCTACAACCGCCTTCAGCGCGTTGGCAACGACAGTCAGGCATCGGTCTCCTTCCTGATGCCCGTAGCGATCATTGAAGCGTTTGAAGAAGTCGACGTCGATGAGGAACACGACAAAGTCACGGCCTTCGTCTTTCCAGGCGGCCCAGCATTCGTCGAGCCGCAGATCCAGCGCGCGTCGGTTGTTTATGCCTGTCAGATAGTCGGTATTTGAAAGCTCGAGCAGCGACCTTCCGCGCTCGGAGGCTTCCCAGTGCTGATAGCGAGCCTCCGCCGCGTTCAGCAGCACGTTTCGACGCTCGACATTCAATCGCCAATTGATGGAGGACGTGAAGACAAAGCAGGAAATGTAGAACATGCCGAAGGCAAGCTTGTAGATTTGACTTGAAGGAAAATACGCCTCTATCGTCACGAAAAATGCGCAGAGCACGAAGCTGGAGGTGATCACCGACAGCCGAAACGAGAAACTGAAAAAGAGGTTGGCGCCCATCATGAAGATGGCGCCGAAAATCATGTAGTAAGACATGGCAGCGACGTCACGGGTGCCAATCGCCGGGTAAAGCCAGCCCAAGTAGCCCGCAAGCAGTGCCGCGGCGCATGTGATGTCGAGCCAGACGATTTTCGCTTTTGCCAGTCGCAAGGCTTCGAAAGTCAGCAGCGCCATCGCTGCGACGACGAATCGCGCGGCGATCGTCACAGGCGCAACATCGGGGATAAGCCACTGGTCGGGAAGTGCAAAGGACAGATAAACGGCGACCGCGATCCAAAGACCATGCCGTGAGCTTTGCCTTCTAACAGAATCATTTTCGGCTTCCAGAGATTTGCAAGCCTCGGCAAATGAAAAGCTGTCGGTTGATTCATCACCCCGCACAGTAGGGTAAACCGCACTCATGTAACGATGCCAGCCCGGCTACGACCCAACGAAACTAAACTGCAAGCCATGCTTCGGCGCCCTCCAAAATTTCGTTCGGCAACCTGCAACGGGTTTGTCTTGTTATTTCACATTCGTAGAGAAGCAGGTTCCCACCCGCAACAGTAGAATTACCCTTATCCCGTGTAGATTCCAGTCGCATCCTATTTCGAGGTTGATTATGCTTAACGCTAGGTCAAGGAGTCTCGAAATGGCACGAAGTCTTATCTTGGATGGTGAAAGTCTTGTTGCGCCCGGTGAAATTCGCCAGGCAGCAAGGAGGTTTGCCGCGGCAAAGCCGGGCGACCTTATAGTTGCCAAAGCCGAGCTTGCCGTCAGCCTTGACGTATCCCTCCGTCAGTTCAAATCCGGCGTCGAGCCAGGTGCGATTATCGAGCGGCTCACTGACGCCCTGCATCAGTTACGGCGTCGCTTTCATCCTGACGTGTGGGACGTCATCGTTCCGATCGCGCAGTCTCATCCGGTTGCTCACTATCTGCATCAAGATCCATTGACCCGCTGGTCGTTCGAAAAGCCGCGCGGCTATTCTGGCGACGCACGTCTTCTCGACTTCATTTACGGCAGGCCTGAGATCGAGGACGCAGTCGCATCATCGAGCGACTTGGGACGTTCGATCTACGCCTATACCCGAAATGCTTCGTCATCCGTCGCGGTAAGGGAGCGTCGAGACATTCTGGCGCGCCGCGTCGACGAAATCGCTTCGGCTCGGCCTGGTTCCACCGAAGTTCTGGCCATCGCTTCGGGGCATCTTCGTGAAGGGCCTTTGTCGCGCGCGCTCGGCGCCGGAGCGATCAAACGCTGGGTCGCTTTGGATCAGGACCCGATGAGCGTCGGAACCGTAGCCCGCGATTTCGCAGGCACGTCGGTCGAGGCCATGAACGGGTCGGTCAAATCCGTGCTCGGTGGAAGGCATGCACTGGGAATGTTCGATTTCGTATACGCCGCAGGTCTCTATGACTATTTGCCGGACGCAGTGGCCGTCAAACTGACCAGGAAGTGCGTCGGCATGCTGAAGCCCGGCGGCACATTCCTCTTCGCCAACTTCTCTCCGGAAACGGACGTCGATGGTTATATGGAGACATTCATGAACTGGGCGCTGCTATTGCGCTCAGAACGCGAAATGGGCTTGATCGCCGGTGAAAGCCTGACTGGGACGGATGCGAAAGTGTCTGTTTGGTCCGGTTCAAACCGCAGCATTGTCTACTGTGAAATCGAAAAAAAGTCCTAGGCCGCACGTTGATCGACGCATGAAGGGAACTTCCGGCACCAGGCCTTTACAGGTAACATGTCAGTCTGCTAGATCTGATCCACCAGATGGGGGAGGAATGATTTTGCCATCAAAATTCGGGCTTTCTGTCGCCCTTGCCACGCCGTTTGACGGCAATAGCGATATCGCCCTCGATGCGATGATTGCGCAGGGGCGGCGGTGCCTTGCTGCTGGCTGCGGCAGCGTGACGTTGTTCGGGACGACGGGCGAGGGCTCATCCATCGGAAGCCGGGAACGCGAACGCGTGCTCACGGCCTTTCTCGATGCAGGGATCGCGGCGGAGAACCTGATCGCCGGCGTCCTGGTCGACTCGGTGGAGGATGCGGCGATACAGGCGGGCCACGCCCTTTCCCTGGGAGCCAGAAATATCCTTCTGGCTCCGCCATCCTATTTCAAAAATGTCGGCGACGAGGGCGTTTTCCAGTGGTTTTCGGCGGTCTTCGCCATGCTGGGCGATCAGGCGCGGGACATCATCGTCTACAACATTCCCTCCGTCACCATGGTTCCGCTGACGGTGTCGCTGATCGGCCGCTTGCGGACCGCCTTTCCGCACATCGTCACGGGCGTCAAGGATTCTTCCGGCGACTGGCCGTTCACGGAAGGCCTGCTCAAGGCGCATGGCGACCTCATCATCCTGATCGGCGATGAACGCCATCTGACCAGGGGCGTTCGGCTTGGCGGCCAGGGCGCGATCTCTGGCATGGCGAATTTCGTACCCCGCGACGTCAAGCTGATGGCCGAAGACGGCAAGGACGACCCCCGCATCGAGGCATTCGTGGACGAACTGCTCAAATATCCTGTTGTCCCAGCCGTGAAAGCCATGGTGGCACATCAGACATCGGATGAAATCTGGCTTGCGGTTCGTCCGCCGCTCGTTTCAATATCCGGCGACGGGCAGGCCCAGCTCGCCCGCGCTTTCGACGATCTTTTCCGGTCGAAGGCCGCGTAGGTCGGACATGGTGCTGGAGGAGGCGATGGACGGTACGGACGAGCAGCCGACGCTGCGGGAAAAGGCCTATGCGAGTTTCACGCGCCACCTGCTTGCGCGTGACGTGCGTCCCGGCCAGTTCGTTTCGCAGCGCCGTCTCGTGGAATTGACGGGACTGACGCTCGGCGCCATCCGCGAGCTCATTCCCAGGCTTGAAGCCGAAGGGCTGATCAAGACGGTGCCGCAACGGGGCCTGCAGATCGCTCACATCGATTTGAACCTCATTCGCGAAGCGTTCCAGCTGCGCGTGTTCCTGGAGAAGGAGGCCGTGGCGCTCTTCACCCGGTCTGCGTCGGACGAGACGATCGCCGGGCTCTTGAAGCAGCATCGGGATATTGCCGAGGCCATCCGAAACGGCGATGCCTCGCACGAATTGGAGCTGCGCGCCCAGGCCGTCGATTGGGGCATGCACGATGCCTTTATCGATGCCCTAGGAAATACCATCATTTCGAACGCTTACCGCGTGAATTCGATCAAGATGCGCCTGATCAGCCAGGATCGCTTTCGCATCGACGGTCACGTCGGACCCGTCATGGGCGAGCATCTGAAAGTGCTCGAGGCAATCGAACGACGATCGGCGGAGGACGCCGTCAACAGCCTTGTCGCACATATCAATCATGCAAGGGATCGTGCGCTCAGGATATAATCGGGAATGAACAGCCGGGGATGAGGAGATCGCCGGCAAAAGGAGGAGGATCAACATGCCATCATTCTTCAATCCGACGCGGCGCGGTTTTCTGGCGGGGACTGCCGCTCTCGGGGCCAGCAGCATGCTCGGCATGCGGCCGGCCGCCGCTGCCGTCGACTGGAAGCGCTTCGCCGGCACCACGCTCGAAGTCAACCTGGTCAAGAGCCCGCGCAGCGAGATCCTGACCAAGTACCTGCCCGAGTTCGAGGAACTCACCGGCATCAAGGTCAATGCCGAAGCAACGCCCGAACAGCAGCAGCGCCAGAAGACGACCATCGAGCTCAGTTCCAGCAAGCCGAGCTTCGACGTCGTGCACATGAGCTACCACGTTCAGAAGCGGCAGTTCGAGAAGGGCGGCTGGCTTGCCGATATCAGCGGTTTCCTCAAGGACCCGGCTCTGACCGATCCGTCGCTCACTGAAAGCGATTTTGCCGAAGCAGGCCTCGCCTTCGCCAAGGATGCGGATGGCGTCCTGCGTTCGCTGCCTTTCTCGGTCGATTACTGGATCATCTACTGGAACAAGGCGCTGTTCGAAAAGAAAGGGCTTGCTTACCCCACGAGCTTCGAAGAACTGGCAAGTGCCGCCGAAGCGCTGACCGATCCTTCGACCAACACCTACGGCTTCGTCGCCCGCGGCCTGAAGAACGCCAACACGCCGGTCTGGACGACGTTGCTGCTCGGCTACGGTTCGAGCCCGCTCGGACCGGACGGCAAGCTGCGCACGACATCGCAGGAAGCGATCGATGCCGCCACGCTGTACCAGAGGCTGATGACCAAGACCGCCCCTCCCGGCGTCTCCGGCTTCAACTGGGCCGAGGCGCAGTCAGCCTTCCTGCAAGGTAAGATCGGGATGTGGCTGGACGGCGTCGGCTTTGCGCCGCCGATCGAGAACCCGGAAAAGTCGCGTGTCGTCGGCCAGGTCGGGTACGGCATCATGCCGAAAGGCCCGAAGGCGCAGGCGGCGGGAACCTTCGGCGACGGCCTTGGCGTCGTCGCGGCAAGCCAGAAAAAGGAAGCAGCCTACCTCTTCTGCCAATGGGCGATTTCGCACGACATGGGCGCGCGCCTGCTGCAGGCCGGCGCCGGCGTTCCTTTCCGCCAGTCCGTTCTCGAGGATGCGAAGGTCCCCGAAGGCGTCAAGATGCCGGCCGCATGGCTGGATGCGGTCGCCGGCTCCGGCAAGATTTCGCAGCTCGCGCTGCCTGTGATCATTCCGGTCACCGAGTTCCGCGACATCTATGGCGTCGGTCTGACCAACATGATCGGCGGCGCCGATCCGGCAACCGAGCTGAAGGCGGCGACGGCCCAGTTCGAACCCGTGCTGGCGAAAAGCGAGGGATAATGGCGGCGAGCATCGAAACGGCCGCAGCGACCAAGGCCGCGTCCAAAGGAAGGAGCAAACCGGATCGGTTTGCTCCCAACTACTGGCCCTTCGTCATCCCGGCGCTGATCGTCATAGCCGCCGTCATCGTCTTTCCATGGGTCTTTACCCTGTGGATGAGCGTGAACAGCTGGACGCTCGGTCAATCGCAAGTCTTTGCGGGGCTGGACAATTACGCCCGCCTGGCGGTCGACATGCGTTTCTGGGAGTCGCTCTGGCACACGGTGCTCTATACGACGCTCTCCGTGGCGGCGCCCCTGTTTCTCGGGACGCTCGCCGCGCTGATCTTCGATGCCCAATTTCCGTTCCGCGGTCTTTTGCGCGGCATATTCGTGATGCCGATGATGGCGACGCCTGTCGCCATCGCGCTAGTGTGGACGATGATGTTCCATCCGCAACTCGGGGTTCTCAATTACCTCCTGTCCTTTGTCGGCATTGGACCGCAGGAGTGGATCTATAACCAGAGCAGCGTCATCCCCTCCCTGGTTCTGGTCGAGACCTGGCAATGGACGCCGCTCGTCATGCTGATCGTGCTCGGCGGCCTGGCGGCGGTTCCGCGCGAGCCCTATGAAAGTGCGGAGATCGACGGAGCGAATGTCTGGCAGAAATTCCGCTATCTGACGCTGCCGATGATTGCGCCGTTCCTGATGATCGCCGTGATCATCCGCAGCATCGATGCGGTGAAGAGCTTCGACATCATCTACGCCATGACCCAGGGCGGTCCCGGCACGGCCTCGGAAACGATCAACATCTATCTCTACAACACTGCCTTCGCCTATTACGATATCGGTTATGGCTCGGCCATGGCGGTCATCTTCTTCATCCTGATCGTGCTGCTGTCCTTCGTGCTTCTGATGGTCCGGCAGCGGGCGAACTGGTCGAACGGGGAGGGACGCTGATGAAGCGCAAGACGCTCGACCGCATCGGGCTGCTGTTCGTCGCTCTGGTGATGATCTCGCCAGTCATCCTGTTTTTCCTCTGGATGATCTCGCTGTCGCTGAAATATGAAATCGACAACGGCGCCTATCCGCCGATCTTCATTCCGGAGCGTTTTGCCTGGACGAACTATCTGAAGGTCTTCGAGGAAAACAACTTCTTCCTCTATCTCTGGAATTCGCTGCTGGTGACAGGCAGCGCCACGCTTCTGGCGCTCTTGATCGGCGTGCCCGCCGGATATGGCATTGCGCGCCTGAAGGCGGAGAAGTCGGCGATGGTCATCATGATCGCGCGCATGACGCCGGGGCTGTCCTTCCTCATTCCGCTCTTCCTGCTGTTCCAGTGGCTGAACCTGCTCGGAACACTGATGCCGCAGATCATCATCCACCTCGTGGTCACGGTGCCGATCGTCGTCTGGATCATGATCGGCTATTTCGAAACCACGCCGATGGAGCTGGAAGAGGCCGCAAGCATCGACGGCGCCACCCCCTGGCAGGTTTTCCGCCTGGTCGCTCTGCCGATCGCGAGGCCGGGCATCGTCGTCTCCTTCATCCTGTCGGTCATCTTCTCCTGGAACAACTTCGTCTTCGGTATCGTGCTCGCCAGCCGCGAGACGCGCACACTTCCCGTCGCCGTCTACAACATGCTTTCCTTCGAACAGGTCAGTTGGGGGCCGCTTGCAACGGCGGCGTTGATCGTCACTTTGCCCGTGCTGATCTTGACCGTGTTCGCGCAACGGCAGATCGTGGCAGGCCTGACGGCCGGAGCCGTCAAATGAGCGGGCGAGGCGGCTCTTGATAACCTCCTTCAGCTTCGACCCGCCGCCCGGTCCGCCGCGCCGCGTATTATGTGTCGGCGCCGCGGTTCTGGACACGCTGTTTCGCGTCCGAACTTTGCCCGCCGGCCAGGGCAAGATCCTGCCCTATGAGATGCTGCAGGTCGCCGAAGGCATGGCGTCGAGTGCCGCCTACGCCATCGTCCGGCTCGGCGGCGCCGCCAGCCTCTGGGGCGCGGTTGGCGACGATGCCGCCGGCGAACGCATTATAGCCGACTTCGGCAAGAGCGGCATCGAGACGCGCGACATGCTGCGTGTCGACGGCGCCCGCTCGGCCATCTCGACGATCCTCATCGATGACCAGGGCGAGCGCTTGATCGTGCCCTTCTACGACGAGCGGCTGCACGATACGGTCAGGCCGGTCAGCGCGCAGGAGATTTCTGCCTTCGATGCCGTGCTGGTCGACGTCCGCTGGCCGAAGCTGGCGTTGCGGACGCTGATCGCGGCCGGCGAAGCCGGCAAACCTGCCATTCTCGATGGCGATGTTGCAGGCGAGGGCGTCATCGAGATGCTTGCGCCGGCCGCCTCTCACATCATCTTTTCGCAGCCGGCCGCCGAGCGGCTTGCCGGAACGGCAGAGCTCGTGGAAAGCGTGGGCCTTCTGAAGCGCAAATTTGAACATGCTTTCATCAGCGTCACGGCTGGCGAGAGCGGCTCCCTCTGGTTCGATGAACCAAGCGGCGCCATCCGCCATCTTGCCGCTCCGACGGTCAGAGCGGTTGACACGCTTGCGGCAGGCGACATCTTCCATGGCGCGTTCGCGCTGGCGATCGCTGAAGGCCTGCCGATCGAAGAGACGATGCGATTGTCGTCCATGGCGGCGGCGCTCAAATGCCAGGTGTTCGGCGGACGCACCGGCGCGCCCACGCGAGCCGAGGTGAGCGATGCTCTTCGGGCTTGGAACGTCGGCGTTTCCCAGCAGGCGAACAAAATCGTTCGATAGCTGAGCCGGACGCAGTGGCGTCGCCGACGGCGCCATGCGCCTCGCCGCTGTAGGAGGGCTCAGGCTTGCCAAATTTTGCCATGGTGGCTACTTTGGTCCCATGAGCACAATGAATATCTCGCTACCGGATAATCTGAAGCACTTCGTCGACCAGCAGGTCGCCGGTCGAGGATATGGCACGAGCAGCGAGTACGTGCGCGAACTGATCCGTCGCGATCGGGATCGGCAGCAGTTGCGCAATCTTCTGCTTGAGGGCGCGTCATCCGAGGCGACCGAACCCGTTAATACGAGCTATTTCGATAGTTTGCGCGAGCGCGCGACGAAACAAAGCTCCAAGTGACCGCGAAACCGATCGTCCCCCGCCAGTCGGCTCGCGGGGATGTCGAGAATGCGGTGGATTATTACGCTCACACCGCGGGAGCACAGATAGCGATAGGCTTCATCGATGCACTGCAATCGACCTATACCTTGATCGCAGAGCATCCCGCATCCGGTTCGCTGCGCTACGCATATGAACTCGGCCTGCTCGATCTGCGCTGCATGACGATCAGGGGTTTTCCCTATGTGATCTTCTACCTTGAGCGGGCCGACCATGTCGACGTATGGCGGATTCTGCACGCCAAGCAGGATATTCCAGCGTGGCTGCAGGATTCAGAGGCATCGGAATAGCACGGCTATTTGTGATGGCCCTTCTTCTGAAGGCTTTGGTTCCATAAGCTATCTTATGCCATTTTTGCTCGCATCGGGAGTTACCAAAACTTTCATTCCATTATAACGTGCGGCACGAAACGCGATAGATTGGCCGTTATCCGTGTCCGATCTTCGCGAACCGCAAGACCGCATGCACGATCACCGGCGACCCAGCTGCCGAGCACGGCGAAGCCGCCGTCGCTTTCGAAAAGCGGAGCATAGGCCTGGATGATGAAACCTTCGTCGCCGTAATCGCCCGGAGCCGAAACCAGTTCCCGCCCCTGTCGAAATATCGTGACGTTCTCACCTTCTCGCGACAACAGCGGTTTGCGCACATAGTCGGTCAAGGTGGACGCCGCCGGGTCATCGGTGAAATAGCTCGGCAAAAGATTGGGGTGATTGGGGTGGCGCTGCCAGAGCAAAGGCAGAAGGCCCTTGTTGGAAAGCACAGCCTTCCAGGCGGGCTCGACGAAGACATCGCCCGAGCGCGCGAGTTCGCGGGCAAACGGCTCGCGCAGCATGAATTCCCACGGGTACAGCTTGAAGCAGCGGTCGATCACCCGATCCTTGAGATCGGTGTAGCGGCCCTCAGCGTCGATGCCGATCTCGCGGATGTCGAGAAGCTCGACGCGATGGCCAGCCTGTACCGCACAGTCCATGAGATAGACCGTCGTGCCACGATCCTCCTCATTGTCGGTTATCGCCGCGAAGTGGAAGATCGGCTCCTTGGGAAACTGGTCGAACGCCTCGACAAGGCTCTCCTGCAGGAAATTATACTGGTCCGCTTCCTTCGGCAGAACCCCCAAAGCGATCTGATCGGTCAGCCAGTTGAACTGAAAATAGGCAGTCTCGAAGACGGAGGTGGGAGTATCGGCGTTGTATTCGAGCAGCTTGGCCGGGCCGCTGCCGTCGTAAGCAAGATCGAAACGGCCGTAAAGATGCTGGTCGCGACGCTGCCAGGAGCGCTGCACCACATCGCGCAGGTCCTCCGGAATGGCCAGCCTGTCGAGCGACTCTTCGCTGCCGACGATATCACCGACCAGATCCATGCACATGTCATGCAGTTCCTGGCTCGGTTCTTCGATCTGCGTCTCGATCTCATCGAGCGTGAACGTATAGGCGGCATCGTCGAGCCAGTAGGGCTCGCCATACATGACGTGAAATCCGAAGCCGACGGCGCGCGCCTTGTCACGCCAATCAGGACGCGCGGGAAGAGTGATGCGCTTCATGTCAGCCGCCGAAACTGAAGGACGAACGGCCCCCGAAGCCCTGCCGGGCGACGGTACGGGTATTGACATTGATCGGCTTGACACTCTGGCGCGAAGGCGCAGTCACACTGTCCGCGCCGCCTGAGCGAACCGTCGTTGTCAGTGTCTGCCCCGAGCGATTGCGATAAATCGGCGTCGAACCGTAGTAGGAACCACTCGCCTCCTGGCGCCGGCGATAATCGGAATAGTCGCTGATGTTGTTCAGTGCCGAAGACAGCATGTAGCCTGCCAGGAACGGCGTAAAGAAGCTGCCGCTGCCGCCGGTATTGTTGGGGACGGCGCTTGCCTGCTGTTCCGTGCACTGGCCCTTGCCATATTCGGCTTCGCAGGCGGCCATGCCGTCGAAACGCGGCGCGGCGGCGAGGTGGGCCCGCATCGCATCCTGATAGCCGGCTTGGCAGACCTGCCGGTCCATGCCGGATGCCACGCATTGGTCGACGGAGGTGAACATAACCTCCGAAGGCGTCTGATCGCCGCAACCGGATAGCGCCAGGGTCGAGGCAGCGATAGTGCCAAGGGCCAGGAAAGGTCGTCTATGCCCGCTCTTACGTCTGCGCATCGTTCCCTCCCCTCAATAGGTCATGCAGGCGGCGTTGAGAATACCGATGACCAGCGCGATGCCGCCGCCCCAGATGCCTGCGGCGATATTGTCGGCAGTGATCTTCTCATGCAGGTCCGTCATGGTGAAATTCGCAATATAGAAAGCGAGGATCTGCGCCAGAATGCCGACCACCGCCCATATGATATAGTCGACGATGCTGACCGAATTGGCCGCGGCCGAAGCCAGAGGCAGACTGAAACCGACAAGCGCTCCCAAGAATGCCGTGACCGCGGCAAGATTGCCTGCGCGAATGAGCTGGACTTCCTTTTGCGGTGTCAGGAATGTGTAGACCACCGCGAAAACAGCGTATGCGGCTAGACCGACGGCGAAATAGCCAAGGAAGGCAGGCAGGCCCGCCACGTAATCGAGCATTGATAAATTCCTCCGTTAAAATTGATAGGGTCCATCAGACGCGGCGAACATCGGCTGGAGCCAGACCGTAACCGATCAGAAATTCCACTGAACTGCCCGCCTGGCTCTGGCCGAGGTCGAGGTCGCGCTCGACGTTGATCAGAAGCATTTCGCGCGTCGAGCCAAGTGGGCGGTAATACAACATGCAGGTCTGATGAATGGAGCGCTGCGCTTCGCCGTCGTCGACCTTTTCGGTAAATTCCACCAGTTGGGCGCGTTCCGGGCCGTCGCCCCAGAATCGGTTATAGAGGATCCCGTCGGCATCATAGGATGGCTGGCCGATCAGACCGGCCGGACCGGTCCAGCGGCTCCATTCGCTCTGACCGGCCGGCACGACGCTGTCCCACGGCTGATAAAAGCTGATATCGTCGATCGCGTCACCCGGCTTGCCCGAGGCCGACATCACCTGAATCATCCGGTTCTCTTCATCGTAGTAGCGCGACAGAACCGTGGCGGCATCGAGCGAAACCTCACCGTAGCCGGCAATGATGAACGGCCCGCTCCGTGGCAGCGGCATGGCCGGCTCGCCGCCCAAAGCATCGGCTTCAAGGGAGAGGAAATCGATCTCGAACGCCCCGCCGATGGCCACGTTCAAGGGACCGAGCTCTTTTGGCAGGGGTTTTTCGTCCTTGTTTCCGCCGAACCAGCCGATCATGTTTCGTCTCCCATTCTAGCCCAGGCGATGGCACCGGGATCTAGCCGCATTCCGCTGATGTAGTAAAGAGTCTCGCCGCCGCGCATCGGCGTCTCGTCTCGGCAATTAAGATCGGTCACGCCCTCGCTCAGCATGCCCACCAGTGTCACATTGTACCGACGCTTGAGCCTTAAAAATACGTCGCCATAGAGTAGTGGCGTTTGCAAAGGCGGTACCGGCAGGGAAAAGGCCGTGTCTGTAGAGGCGGCCGACAGCAGCCGTGCGGCGATTTCCGAGGAGCCCGGGTCACGCGCCGAACGCGATAGAAGTTCCTCGGCGAGCGAGCCGACCGCCTCGACGCGCGGCCGCAGCTGTTTGACCATCTGTGCCGTGCGGTCATCGGCGAAATAGGCCACGATATGGGCATTGGGTGCGTGATCCTCGGCAATCAGGACTGCGGCCAGCGTTTCATCGTCATTGGCGCCGCGCGCGATGATCGCGCGCGCCTCAGCCACACCGGCCCGCATCAGAGCGTCGGCATCGGCAAGCCGATCGCTTCTGATATAGTCAGCGTAGTCGGCGGCGGGATTTTCCGGCAGATCCTTGGCGACCAGAACGCTCATCGGCTCGTTGGCATGGCGTTCGGAATGCAGCAGCCGCAGCGTCTGGTATGTCTGCCCCTCTTGCCAGCCCAGAACGATGATGTGGCCGGCGCGTTCGCTGTAATCACCCAATCCGCGCATGCGATTCCTCCAGATCGTACCGATAGCTGTCAACAACTTGCCAAGAACTGCCGTAAAGATGGCAATGCCACCGGGAAGAACGACCAGGACGGCGATGATCCGGCCGGGCGCCGACTTTGGAGAAAGATCGCCATAGCCGACAGTCGTTGCAGTGACCATATAGTAATAAAGGAAGTCGACCGGGTTGCCGACGAGATCGTCCTCGCCTGCCAGCATAAAGAGCAGGTAAGACACGACCAGATGGAGAACGAGGATAAGAAAAACGGCTGACCATGCCAATTCGCCGAGCGAAAGATATATACGCCGCAGAAATGAAGCGATAAATGGCAAGCGATTCACCCCCGTTGCTAACGTGCACCCTACCGAAATTTATTTCGCGCGCCAGACCTTTAAGTTGTAAACCGACTACCCAGATATTTTTGACGCTCTAACCGATGGAGGACTTTTTGGAGACCTGGAACCTCACCACTTTAACGCGCCTGTTCGCCGCTGATCCGGAGGCGCTCGGCGATGTTGATGTCGCCGTACCCGAACACGGGGACGTCTTGTGCGTAACGCTGAAGGAAAGCGGCGATCTTGACGTTTTCGTCACGGTGAGCGGCGAGCGCGACATCCTCGTCAGCGTTGTTCTGGTGCCATGCAAGGAGGTGCCCAACCGAGAGGCCTTCGAACGCATGGTTCTGAAGACGCACAAGTTCGTGCCACTCTCCAGTTTCGGCATCACCACGATCGACGGTGAGGAATGGTACGAATTGTTTGGCTCGCTTTCAGCACGCTCGCCGGCCGAGACCGTTGTCGAGGAAGTCGCCATTCTGGCTGCCAACGCCGTCGATGCAGCGCATATGATTGAAGAATGGAAAAGCGGGGAGATTGAAGCGTGAGCACCTGGGGAAAGATTTTTACCGCCATTCGCGGCGGCATCAACGAGGCAGCAGAAGCAGCCGCCGACAGCCAATCCATGCGCATTCTCGACCAGGAAATTCGCGACGCCGAACAGTCGCTGCGCCGGGCGCGATCCGATCTGGCCGGCATCATGGCATCGAACAAGAGCGTCATGCGCCGGCTTGAAGAAAACCGCGCAAAGGAAACCAAGGATACCGACAGCGCCCGCGCTGCGATCTCCGCGGGCCGTACGGATCTCGCGCAGGGTCTGGCGCAGCGCATTGCCAATAGTCGCGCCGAAGTGCAGCGAGACCAGGAAGAGCTCGATCGGCTGCTGCCCCGCCAGCAGCAGATGCTGCGCACGATCCAGGAAACCGAGTCGCGCATCGCGCAGATGAAGCGCGAGGTGGAGAACGTCAAAGCCAACGAGTCGCTGCTGCGCGCCCAATCAGCGATCGCTCATAACCAGTCGGGCATCAACACCCGTCTTGGCAGCGCCGTGGAAAGTCTCGAACGCATCAAGAAACGTCAGGAAATCACCGCCGGCCGCATCGAAGCCGGGGCTGAACTGGCCGCGCTGGAAAACGGCAGCGATCTCGACCGCCAGCTGCGCGAGGCCGGCATCGGCAGTTCGAGCCAGTCGGCCGACGACGTCCTTGCACAGCTGATGGCGCCGACACGCTCGGCCGAGCCAGTCTTGCTTCCCGCCCCTGCCGGCAACAAGGACCGATAATTCCCGGAGCGGCCGCCCTGTCGGGATATTTATTCCTGAAGACGGAGCGGCCGCACGTGGAACTTCGATGGATCTCGCAAAGGCGAAGATCTCTTTGCGGCGGGGCGCCGATCTCGCGGCTATGGGCGGCCGATGGCTGTTGCCTGCGACCAGACAACCATCCATTCGCCGTCGCGGAGTTCATAAGTATCTGTGTGCCAATACTCCCCGGGCGGCACGGCGTGCCCGTTGAAGATGACTTCGAGGCGCGCACGATAACATATCACGGCGGCGGAGCCATTGAGGCGGACCGCAATGTCACCCGGCTCCCAAGCCCGATACCTGATGTGTCCGGCTGCGATAGCGCCTAGATAATCCTCGCGTGAGAGGGCTACACCGATTGGCGTGATCAATTGAAAATCATCGGCGTGAAGAGGCCTGGCCGCGGACATATCGGCCGCGACCAGTGCACGCAGCCGGGTGCGCTCGATTTCACGGATCCGGTCTGCTGCAGTTTGATTGCTTGTCATTCTCATCTCCTGGATGCATTTGCTCTTCGCCGAGCAGGTCAATTTTGACGACCGGCGGTCACCAGGCCGTTGTCTATCAGGCTCTGACCGCAGGCGCGGATTGTTTCCTCCTCAGGGCGCAGCTGCCTTTGCAACATCGCTTCTGCCTTGGCGGTGTTGATGCGCAGGTCCCGTTCAAGCTCCTTGCGCTTGCAGTCAAATCACGCTAATTGGCGCTCGTAATGTTATTACATGACAGCTCAAGCACGAGCCGTGCCGGCCAATCGAAAGGTTTCAGTGAATGAACAAGGCGATCACAACACTCAGCTACGCCCTGGCTGTATCCGCAACATTGACGTTTGCGGGAACGGCAGGCGCCCAGACATCTTCGGGAAACAATCACAGCCATAGCCATTCCCACGATAAGAAGGGGTCGGTGCATGAAGGGTATTTCGATGACGATCAGGTAAAGGCGCGTGAACTGTCGGACTGGGAAGGCGACTGGCAGTCTGTCTACCCCTATCTTGTCGACGGGACCTTGGATCCGGTGATGGCCGACAAGGCGAAACATGGCGACAAGAGCGCCGGGGACTATCGTGCCTACTATGACACGGGATACAAGACCGACGTCGACCGGATCGTCATCAACGGAAAGAAGGTTACGTTTTTCCGCGGCAAGGACCCCGTGACCGGAGACTACGAGACGGATGGGCACGAAATCCTCACCTACAAGAAGGGTAATCGAGGCGTTCGTTTCGTCTTCAAAAAAAGCGCCGGTGACGACGCCGCACCTCGGTTCATTCAGTTCAGCGACCACATCGTCGCCCCCGAGAAGGCCGACCATTACCATCTTTACTGGGGTAATGACCGCGCCGCGCTGCTGAATGAGGTCACCAACTGGCCGACCTACTACCCCGCGAACCTGAATGGCAAGCAGATCGTCGAGGAGATGCTGGCCCACTGACCCGCCGGGGCAACCGCACGTAGCCAAATCGGGCGCCGAGCGCCCTCTCAAGCACGGAGCATCCGGCGGTCTCCCGCCGGGTCTCCTCCCCGAAGCTGCGGCGCGTCGAGGAACCTTTGGCAATCACCAAAGTTGGGGTTTTGAAGGCTCCGGCACCAGTGACGTCGGCGAAGAGAGCCTCCACCGTATGAACAGCTTGAGCCGCTTCGCGCCACCGCAATCGACGACAACCCGGGCATTCAACATGCACGTCGAAACGACAATGTTCGAGCCGAGCGACTGGGTCCCGAACAACCAGCGCCTTCCTGTATTGCTTTACAAGGGGCTTGTTGACGACGACGGACCTTGTGATTTCGAAGAGCGCTTCGCGGCAAGCGGTTGGACAGGCCTCTGGACAAACGGTGTCTTCGATTATCAGCACTACCATGCCGGCGCACATGAGGCGCTCGGAGTGTCACGGGGTAGTGCCACCCTCTTGATCGGGGGTCCCAGCGGTCAAGCAATGAAGGTCATGGCGGGCGACTGTTTGGTGCTTCCGGCCGGGACAGGGCACCAAAATCTCGGCTGCACGTCGGACTTCCAGGTCGTCGGCGCTTATCCCAAGGGACAGCATGCCGACATTCAGACTTCGGCTGCATCCAGCGACATGCTGGCAAAAATCGCGTCCGTACCCCTCCCCCACAGCGATCCCGTTCAAGGTCCGTCGGGATTTCTCACCAAGAGATGGCGGTAGCTGTTCGCCGCCCAATCACGCGGCCACCATGACGACTCTCATGCATGTCGCCCGGAAGTGTGCAGCGGTTCCGGGACAACGACATGCATAAAAACAAAGAGCTAAAGCGCGTCGCAAAATTTGATTCATGCGACGCGCTTTAGCCGACACCGAGAAACTGCCTGAGCTCGGCAGTCTGCGGATTGGCGAAGACAGCCTCCGGCCGGCCTGCTTCGTGGACCTTGCCCTGATGCATGAAGACGACGCGGCTGCAGACGTCGCGAGCGAACTTCATCTCATGGGTGACCATCAGGAGCGTCATTCCCTCGGCGGCAAGCTCGCGCACGACGGCCAGAACTTCGGCGACCAGTTCCGGATCGAGCGCCGAGGTAATCTCGTCGCAGAGAAGCGCGGTCGGCTGCATGGCGAGCGCGCGGGCAATGGCAACACGTTGCTGCTGACCACCCGAGAGCTCATCCGGATAGGCATCGAACTTCTGACCCAGCCCCACCCGCTCCAGCATCTTGCGGGCGGTCGCTTCTGCCTCGGCCTTCGGGGTCTTCTTGACCACGGTCTGCGACAGCATGACATTGCCGCCGGCAGTCAGATGCGGAAAGAGGTTGAACTGCTGAAAAATCATGCCGACCTTGAGGCGCAGCGCCTTCAGATGGACTTCGTCGTCGAGAAGCTGCGCGCCGGCCACGGAGATGGAGCCGTCGGTAATGGTCTCCAGGCCATTGATGCAGCGAAGCAGCGTCGATTTGCCCGAACCGCTCTTGCCGATGATGGCAATGACCTCGCCAGGCTCCACATTGAGGTTGATGCCCTTCAGCACCTCGTTGGTCCCGTAGCTTTTGCGGACGTCAGTGATTTCGATGAGCGACATTGAGCTTCCTCTCCAGGATCTGGCTGCTTTTCGACAAGGGCCAGCAAAGGGCGAAGTAGATGAGGGCGACGAGCCCATAGACGGTGAAGGGCTGGAAGGTGGCGTTGGTGACCACGGTGCCGGCTTTCGACAATTCGACGAAGCCGATGATCGAGGTCAGCGCCGTCCCCTTGACGATCTGAACGGAGAAACCGACGGTCGGCGGTATGGCGATCCTCAGCGCCTGCGGAAGGATGACGTAGCGCATCTGCTGCAGACGGCCCATGCCAAGGCTGGCCGCGGCTTCCCATTGCCCCCTCGCAACTGCTTCGACGCAGCCTCGCCAGATTTCGGTGAGGAAGGCGGCACTCCACAAGATCAGCGCCAATCCCGCCGCAAGCCAGGCCGGCACGTCTATCCCGAAGAGACCGAGACCGAAAAAGGCGATGAACAGCTGCATCAGCAGCGGCGTACCCTGGAAGAGCTCTATGTAGTATTTCGCAAAAGCCCTGGCGGCCTTGCGCCTGCTGATGCGAAGGAATAGCAGACACAGGCCAACCAGACCCCCCCCAACGAAGGAGACCAGCGAAAGAAGGATCGTCCAGCGGGTGGCAAGCAGCAGGTTGCGCAGGATATCCCAGAGTGTGAACGTGATCATCGTGCTGTTCTCCTCGGGAAAATGAACCCGCCGATCAGACCCAGCACCTGCCGGAGCAGGATCGCCAGCACGAGATAGATGGCGGTCGAGACGATATAGGCCTCGAAGGCGCGGAAGGTTCGCGATTGTATGAAATTCGCCGCGAACGTTAGATCCTCGGCGGCGATCTGCGACACGACCGCTGAGCCGAGCATGACGATGACCACTTGCGACGACAGCGCCGGCCAGATGCGCTGCAGCGAAGGCACGAGAACAACATGCCGGAAGGTTTCGAAGCGCGTCATCGCCAGGCTCTCGCCCGCCTCGAACTGGCCCTTGGGCGTTGCCTGGATACCGGCACGAATAATCTCGCAGCTATAGGCGCCGAGGTTGACAATCATTGCAAGGTTGGCCGCCGTCAGTTCGGAAAGATGCAGACCGAGCGACGGCAGACCGAAAAAGATGAAAAAGAGCTGGATCAGGAAGGGCGTGTTGCGGATCAGCTCGACATAGGCCGCAACGACCGGTTTCAGCCAGGCCGGGCCGAGTGCCCGCACCCAGGCGCAGAAAATGCCGAGCGAAATGCCGAGCACCCCGCCGACCGCGATAAGCTCCAAGGTGACGAATATGCCCTTGATGATGTCAGGGTAATATTGAAGCAGCCAGCCGAATTCGAAATGGTAGCTCAAGGAATGTCCCCTCTTGCGGTGACGGAGCGCATGTCATCCCGCGGGGCGCGCGGGAGACATGCGCAAGATCCAGGTTTGCTTACAGATCGGACGGCAGATCGGCGCCGAGCCACTTCTGCGATATCGCGTTCAGCGTGCCGTCGGTCTTGGCGGCGGCGATAACGCCGTTCACCTTCTCCAGCAGGGCGGACTGTTCCTTGCTGAGGCCGATGTAGCAGGGCGAGTTCTTGATGAGGAACTTCAGCTCAGGGCGCTTGGGAGGATTCTTGGCGAGGATCGCAGCCGCCACGACGTTGCCGGTGGCAATGATGTCGACCTGGCCGGAGAGGAACGCCGAGATGGTGCCGTTATTGTCCTCGTAACGCTTGATCGTCGCATCGGTTGGCGCGATCTTCGTCAGCTCGAGATCTTCGACGGCGCCGCGCGTGACACCGATGCTCTTGCCCGCGAGATCTTCCGCCTTGGCGACCGCAAGATCGGCCGGTCCGAACACGCCGTTGAAGAAGGGCGCGTAGGCGACCGAGAAATCGATCACCTTTTCGCGCTCCGGATTCTTGCCGAGGCTTGATATGACGAGATCGACCTTGTTCGTCTGCAGATAGGGGACGCGGTTGGCACTCGTGACCGGCACCAGCTCGGCTTTGACGCCCAGCTTTTCGGCGATGAGATTGGCCACGTCGATATCATAGCCCATCGGCGCCATATCGGTGCCGACGCTGCCGAAGGGCGGGAAATCCTGTGGGACAGCGACGCGCAGCGTCCCGCGCGCCGTAATATCGGCGAGGGCATCGGCGTGCGACGGCGCGTTGAAGCCGAAAGTCGCGGCCAGGGACGCGATTGCGAAGAAGACTCGTCTTGTCAGCATGTGTTCATTGCTCCTTTGAGGTTGTGGTTTTCAAGTCTGACTGTCGGGAGACGGCGGAGGCGGCCTTGGGCGGCAGCGACAGGGAATTGCGCAGGTCCGAAAGCGGATCCGGGCGCGCCGTGAGGTCGAGGCCCATTTCCACTTCATCAAGATGTTCGACGGAGAGCGCCGCAGCTCTGCCGAAATCGCCTGCCTGCATGGCCTCGAAAATGCGGCAGTGCCCCTCGTGGGACTGCGCCGCATGAAATTCGGATTGATAGAGCATCGAAATGAGGATGGTCCTCGCGGTCAGGTCGCGCAGGATATCGACGATGATGGCGTTGCCGCTCAGTTCCGCGACGCGGATATGGAAATCGCCCATCAGATAGGTCAGGCGCTGGCGGTCGCCCGCCGCCATCGCATTCCTCTCCTCGTTCAGATGGGCGTCGAGAGCCTTGCGGCCCTCCTCCGTCAGCACGCGCATGCTGCGCAGCAAACCGGCCTCGACGATACGCCTTGCCTCATAAACCGCGATCGCATCTTCGGCGGACGGCTCGACGACAAACCAGCCCCGCCGGGGGCTGACATGCACGATGCCGCGGGTCTCCAGGCGCATCATGGCTTCACGGACGCGGGTTCGGGACACGCCAAAGAGTGCCGCCAACTGGTTTTCGCCAAGCCGCGTACCGGGCCTGATCTTGGCGGACAGGATGCCGGAGACGATCGTCGCCTCGATGGACTTCTGGTTAGTCTCGGATGTGTGGCTATCTTGCATACAAGACAGAAAGCAAAGCGCATGCCAAAATCCTGCGGTCAGGATTTTCGGCATGTCTCGGATGCTTTGCGGAAAATATGCCTGCCGGGAATGCAGACTGAATGTAATTTAAGCGAGCGCGGCCCCCTCGCCGACCTGCCGCACGCTTCGCCCCGTCTTAGTTGAAGCTCGAGTTTTTGAGAAATTCGGCCAACCGTTCGGTCTTCGGCCGCACGAACATTTCCTTCGGATCGCCCTCCTCGCAGATGACGCCCTGGTTCATGAAGATGACGCGGGACGAAACCTCGTAGGCGAAACGCATCTCGTGGGTGACGAGCAGCATGGTCATGCCGTCGGCGGCAAGCCCCTTGATCACCTGCAGCACTTCGCCCACCAGTTCCGGGTCGAGCGCCGAGGTCACCTCGTCGAACAGCATCAGCCGCGGCGACATGGCGATGGCGCGGGCAATTGCGACGCGCTGCTGCTGGCCGCCGGAGAGCTGACCGGGATAATGGTTAGTGCGGGCGGCGAGGCCGACGCGGTCGAGCCATTTTTCCGCGATGACGCGGGCCTCCGGCTTCGTCATCTTCTTCACCTTGACGAGGCCGAGCATGACGTTTTCGGCGGCACTCATATGCGGGAAGAGATTGAACTGCTGAAAGGCCATGCCGGTCAGCGCGCGCTGGCGGGCAATCTCCTTTTCGCTCTTGCGCCGCCGGCTCGCGCCGTCGACGCGATAGCCGATCTCTTCGCCGTCGAGGCTGATCGTGCCGCCCTGGAATTCCTCGAGCATGTTGACGCAGCGCAGCAGGGTGGTCTTGCCGGAGCCGGACGAGCCGATGATCGAAATGACCTCGCCTTCCTCTACGGCGCAATCGACGCCCTTGAGAACCTCATGGATGCCGTAAGTCTTGCGCAGACCCTTGATGTCGAGAATGATCTTGGCCATCGGGACGTCTCCTCAGGACGGCAGGGCGGTCTTGCGCTCGACATATTTGCCGAAGTGCTCGATGCCGTAGTTGACGATGAAATAGAGTCCACCGGCCAGAAAATAGAACTGGAGGCTCATGAAATTCCGGGAAATGATCTCTTGCGTGCGCAGGAGAAGCTCGGCGACGCCGATGACCGAGAGCAGCGTCGAGGCCTTCACCATCTCCGCCGCCGTATTCACCCAGGCCGGCAGGCACTGGCGCATGGCCTGCGGCCACAGCACCGAGGTGAAGGTCTGGGTAAAGGTCAGGCCGATCGCCTTGGCGGCTTCCGTCTGCCCCTTCGGGATCGCCTGAAGCGCTCCGCGCACGATTTCGCCGACATGGGAAGAACAGAAGATCGCAAGGGCGAGCACGCCGGCGGAAAACGGCCCCAGATCGAGACCGACCGCGGCGGAGACGTAATAGCTTGCCAGCACGAGCACCAGCACCGGCGTGCCGCGGATGATATCCGTATAGGCGCGTACGAGGAGGCGTAAAACCACGCCGCCGTAAACGAGCGCCAGACCGACGAAGACGCCGAGGACGGAGCCTGCGAGAATGGCCAGCAGAGAGATCGACACCGTCATGGCGATGCCGTTCATGATGACGTAGCGGGCGATCCAGAGTTGTTCGAGAAAAGTGTGGGACATCGGGACTATCTCGGCAGGGCCAGACGGCGCTCGACAAAGCGCATCAAGGCAGCGATGAGGAAACAGGTCGCGACATAGAGAGCTGATGTGACCATCCAGGTTTCTATGACGCGGAAGCTCTCGACATTGATCTTGCGGGCGGCGAACGTCAGCTCGGGCACGGCGATGGCGGCGGCGAGCGACGTGTCCTTGAAGAGCGAGATGATCGTCGAGGAGAGCGACGGCAGCACGTTGCGCAGCATCAGCGGTGCAATGATGGAACTGCGGATCTGCATCCCGGTCAGGCCGATGGCGAGACCCGCTTCGGTCAATCCTCTCGGAATCGACAGCAGGCCGGCCCGGAACACTTCGGCCAGATAGGCGCCGGAATAGAGGGATAAGACCAGAACGAAGCTTTTCATCTTGTCGAGGCGCAAGCCCACCTGTGGCAGTGCGAAAAAGGCGAAAAGCACAAGGACGAGAATCGGCAGGTTGCGAATGACAGTGACATAGACGCGCGCCGGCACGCGTGCGAAGCGGCTCCTGGATGTCAGCGCGAAGGCCACCACAAGACCGATTGCGGCCCCGATCAGGATCGAGATCACCGCAAGCCCGAGGCTGAGGGCAAGCCCGCTTAAGAGAAAGTCGAAGTTGCGCCAGACGGCAGCGAAATTCAGCGTGTAACCCATGCGGGTCCTTTCAGACCAGAGCTGATGCCGAACGCGCGAGCGGTCCGGACGACGTCATGCTCCAACTCGATTCAGAACCGGATTCCGATCTTAGGCCGAACCGGGCCTAAGATCATCCTGTTCCAGCGGAGCGGGCTTGAGGTCCCGCCTCGCATGACCGTCACTTGAATTCGACGGGAAAGCCGATCTGCGGCGGCGTCAGGTCTTTGCCGAACCAGGTCTTGAAGGACTTGGCGTAGAAGTCGAATTCGACGCCGGTCATGGCTTCGTGAAGCGCGGTGTTGACGAAGTTCAGCCAGTCCTGATCACCGCGTTTGACGGCGCAGGCATAGGTCTGCGGGTTCCAGCCGTAGCCGGCGTCCTTGTAGCGGCCCGGGTTCTGCGTCATGTACCAGGCGAGCGACGACTGGTCCGTGGCGACGGCATCTGCGCGCGCCGACTCCAGTGCCTGATAGATCAGGTCGACGGATTCGTACTGGTCGACGGTCGCCTCCGGCAATGCCGCATGCACCATCGCCTCGGCATAGACGTTCTGCAGAACCGAGATGGTGACCGAGGAGCCTGCCGCCTTCAGAGCGGCATAGTCGCCATATTTTCCGTCCGCCTTGAGCATCAGGCCGACACCCTCGCGATAATAGGGAATGGTAAAGGCTACCTGCTGGGCGCGTTCGCCCGTAACGGTCATGAACTGGCAGGTGATGTCGACCTTGTCGGTGGTGATGTTCGGGATGCGGGCGTCCGAGGACTGGTTGACATATTCAATCTTCTCCGGATCGCCGAACAGGGCCTTGGCGATGATATGGCCCATGTCGACATCGAAACCCTGAAGCTTGTCGTCCGCGCTCTTGAAGTGCCAGGGCGCATTGGTGCTGCCCGTGCCGAGAACGAGATGGCCGCGGGCCAGCACTTCATCGAGCTTGCTGCCCTCGGCGAGCACAGGCGTGGACAACAAAGCGGCGGCGACCAGCGATATCACACTGGTGCGAAAGGAAATGGTCATGGCGTTCCCCTTATGGATGGTTCCCATTGTTCCAGTATAATGGACGCATGTCTGTTTTACTGGAATAATGTATCAAGTGCCATCAAAGATGAATTGTCAATGGGTCATGCCGAAAAAACGCGCAGCAGTGCGCGTGGTGATTTTTTTGGCAGTGCAGCATTTTCGACCGCTTCCGAACGGACCACTGGCTGCGTTCTGACCGCTCGGGATTGCCAAGATAGTCGAAGCAAAATTCGCGGCGATTATTCTCGACGTCCATGTTCGAGACGGTGCCGTGCGAAAGCCTGCGGCCGTCACGATTGAAACATCTCATCTCTGCGGGAATATCGTCGCCGGGAAGCCAGAAGTCAGAAATGTCTCTGGTTCGCTCAGGCGGCGCTTACGCCGGCGGCGAAGATCGCAATTGAGCGGCGAAGATGGGCAAGCAGGGCTGCCCGATCGGGCCAAGCTTGAGCACGGCCCTCCGGAGGCCCCATGCCCCCGAAGATCATGTCCATCAGCATCCGGGCTCCGCCCACCGGATCGTCCAGGGTGAGCCGGCCTTCGGCCCGGCGATCGCTCAGCCAGTCGGCCAGTTCCTGTCGGCTGGCAAGCATGCCTTCCCGTTGCAGGATATCGACAAGCTCAGGGAATTGCGCGGCTTCACGGAAGACGAGCTGCAGGAAACCGGCGCGGTCCGCATCTTTATCCTCGTCCATGTCGAGCATGAAGATCCGTTCAAGGCTTTCTGCGATCGAACAATCTTCGGCAGGCCGCGGCAGATCAAGCATCAGGCGCCGATGCGCAGCGACGACGGCGGCGAACAGATCTTCCTTGCTCTCAAACAGGCGGTAGAGCGTCTGTTTGGAAACGCCCCCTTCGGAGGCGACGAGCGCGGTCGTGCTTCCTGCATATCCATATTTCACAAAAACCCGGCGGGCGACTTCGACGATCTGCAGCCGCTTGTCTTCGTCGGTGGAGACTTTCGGCCGGCCTCGTCTGCGCGGCTCGCCTGCGGGCTCATCCATAATTTTCATGATTGTCTAAACCGCCCTGCCGAAGTGCATGCCGATGACCTGAGACAACCCAGTACGATTTCTGAAGAATGATTTGTGAGGTTGTAGCATTAGCGATTTCGATTTATGGAACTCATCAGTTCTGCATTGCGTTGCTTCCTACCCCTTAGCGATGGAGCGCTTATGACGACCATTTTTGCTGCAACATCAATCTCTTCCTATGCTTATAAGGAGCTCGACGTCCGCATCCGAGGACATCCTTTCGTGTAATACGGTTTCAGAAAAAAAAACAACCACAACCAGCAGTTCGCCGAACACGCCTCCAGCAGCGCCGTCAAACTTTTGTCGCAGATGATGGAATTGTCGATGAACCGCTTCTCGGATCAACCCGGAGTATAAACCCGACCCCCTCCGCCATGAAAGTGGCGGGTGATGGCTCGATACCCAATATAGGAAGATCGACCCAATTTTGGTCACTTGACAGGCTCGCAAATAGCTCGCCGAGGCCCTGAGAACCAAAAGTATTAACTATATCGCAGCGTTCTTGCGAAATAATGATCCACGTACATCAGGCATCTCGAAGAAGAGATGCCGCAAAGTTATTTGGAGACGGTCTTGGCATTTACTATTGCCCGCAGTTTGGTGGCCTTTGGCGTTGCTGTTTCGACCGGCCTTCTCGTATCGATCGGGTTGCAGCAATCGGCGCTCGAACGGCTGAAGGTCAACGGTCCGGTTTACGAGCAGGTGGTTTACGGCAAGGATCTGATCGCCGATATTCTGCCGCCACCGCTGTTCGTGGTCGAATCTTACATGCTCTCTTTCGAAGCCAGTAAATTTCCCGAACTGACCGAGACCAATCTTGCCAAAATCGCAAATCTCAAGGCCGCTTACGACGACCGGCGCGCCTATTGGAAATCGACGCGGCTGCCGCAGGCTTTGAAGGACGAGCTCGAGAACGATGTGCTCGCCAAGGGCGATGTCTTCTGGGAGGTGATGAACCGAGCGATCATCCCAGCCCTGAATGCGAAGGACGAAGACAAGGCGCATGGTGCGATCGGGCAATTGCGCATCGCCTTCCATGCACATCAGGATGCGGTCGAGAAGCTCGTCGCAAATTCCGACGCTTTCCTGAAGGGCGAAGAGAGCAATGCAGCCTCGGAGATTGTCACGTGGACGATCTATGCCTGCGCCGCAGGCTTCGGCTCCTTGGCCCTGCTGCTGGCTGGGCTTTATCTTCTGCGCCGCCGGGCCATCGTGCCGCTGGATGGCATGAAGGCCTATATGGGCAACCTCGCCGAAGGCGATTTTTCGACCGAAGTCCCCTACGCCAACCGCTCCGACGAGATCGGCGCCATGTCCAAGGCAGTGGCGGTCTTCCGCCGTAACGCACTGGAGCGGCAGGACGCACAGAAGCGCGAAACGGCGCTTCGCGATGCCGAATTCGAACGTGAACGCA
Source organism: Rhizobium croatiense (assembly GCF_019793465.1). Lineage (GTDB taxonomy): Bacteria > Pseudomonadota > Alphaproteobacteria > Rhizobiales > Rhizobiaceae > Rhizobium > Rhizobium croatiense. The sequence continues at coordinate 568,996 of NZ_JAILYJ010000001.1, forward strand.
GCCAGATGGCCGAAAAGGCGGCCGAGGAACAGACACGCGAGACGGTCATCGATCAGCTGACTTACGGCCTGGACCAGCTCTCGCACGGCAATCTCGATTGCCGGATCACCACAGCCTTCGCCCCCGCCTACGAGATGTTGCGGGCCAAGTTCAACGACAGCATGAATGCGCTTGGCGCCTCGATGTCGCAGATTGCCCATACTTCCAGACAGGTGGGCAGTTCTTCCGCCGGCATCACGAATGCCGCCGACAGCCTTGCATTACGCACCGAACAGCAGGCCGCAATGCTCGAAGAGGCAACCGCCGCGCTCGGCGAAATGAACGCCAAGGCCAAGGACGCTTCCAATCATGCCGGCAAGGCGACCGGCATGATGGCCGAGACCCGCAGCAGCGCCGAACATTCGGCCGCCGTCGTGCGCGAAGCGATCGCCGCCATGCAAAAGATCGAAGGCTCATCCGCCCAGATCGGCGCGATCGTCAACGTCATCGACGAGATCGCCTTCCAGACCAACCTCCTGGCGCTCAATGCCGGCGTCGAGGCCGCCCGCGCCGGCGAAGCCGGCAAAGGTTTCGCCGTCGTGGCGCAGGAAGTGCGTGAGCTCGCCCTCCGTTCGGCCAACGCCGCCAAAGAGATCAGATTTCTGATTTCCACATCATCGTCTGAGGTTTCCACCGGCGTGGAGCTCGTCAACCGCACCGGCAAGGCGCTTATGGAAATCGAAGGCCAGGTCGAGCAGGTTGCCGGCCTGATCGCTCGCATCGTTTCGGTATCTTCCGAGCAGGCCTTGGCGATCGGGGAAATCAACGCCTCCGTCCATGCGCTCGATGAGGTCACGCAGCGCAACGCTGCCATGGCTGCGGAAACCGTCTCGGCCTGCCGCGCGCTCGGCGGCCAGACGCAGACGCTGGAAGGCGTTGTCAGCCGCTTCCAGATCGATGCGGCAGCTGCCGGGTCGAGATCGCCGAAAGCGGCTTAACGTGGCCGGCCGGCGAAACGCATCTCGCCGCGCCTGCCCGTCATCTCAGCTCGTCACGGTCGCCATCACCGCAACGCAGTCGCCTGGTTTGACAAGCCCCGGAAAATGCCGGGCACAGAGAATACCGTCCATGACTGCGCGGATCTCGCGCGGCGCCTCGCCCGTCCGCCCGGTCGAATAGATGCGAGCGATGACCGCACCCTCGGTGACGACGTCACCGAGGTCGATGACGGCTTCGATCAATCCCCCCTCCTCCGCGAAGGAGAAACAACGGCCATCCGGCATGTCCAGCCAGGTCGTCGGACCGGTATCGACGGCGCCGGCGACGATCCCCGCATGTCGCAGCACGTTTATCACGCCGCGTTTGGCGATCGCCGCACTTTTGGCGGTCGCGGTGCCGCCGCCGCCGACTTCGGTCGTGATGAAGATCCTGCCCATTTCCTCGGCCGCCGTGTCGTACATGCCGACCGCATCGATCTCCAGCATCTTCATCGAATAAGGGGCGGCAAACGCCGTGACGAAGTCGAAGGCCTTTTGCTCCTGTTGCTTGTTGGGCAGAATGTGCGCGGCGCAGAAGGGCAGAAAATCGAGCGTCTTGCCGCCGGAATGGAAGTCGAGAACAATATCCGCCATCGGCAGAAGCGTGCGCTGGAAATAATCGGCTATCTTCTCGGTCACCGTCCCGTCCGGCCGGCCGGGGAAACTGCGGTTCATGTTGCCCTTGTCGATCGGCGAGGTTCTGGTTCCCGCAAGGAATGCCGGATAGTTCATGGCCGGAACGATGATGACAGCGCCGCTCACCTCCTCAGGCTTCAGCGAGCGGGCGAGATCAAAGAGCGCGATCGGTCCCTCATACTCGTCACCGTGATTGCCGCCAGTCAGAAGCGCCGTCGGCCCCTTGCCGTTCCTGACGAATGTTATCGGGATCATCACCGATCCCCAGGCGGAATCGTCGCGGCTGTAGGGCAGCCTGAGGAAACCGTGCTGGACGCCCTCGGCGGCGAAATCCACCGTCGCGCTGATCGGCGACGGCCGCAAGCGGGTCTCATTCATGACAGCCTCAATCCTTGACCATCAGCTTGCGCGGCACGTTGGCGAGGCACTCGACACCGCTTTCGGTGATGAGAATGCTCTCTGTCGTCTCGAACCCCATGTCGTCGAGCCAGAGGCCTGTCATGAAATGGAAGGTCATGCCGGGCTTCAGCTCCGTCCGGTCGCCCGGGCGCAGGCTCATGGTGCGCTCGCCCCAGTCCGGCGGATAGGAAAGGCCGATCGGGTAACCCGTGCGGTTGTCCTTGATGATGCCGTATTTCTTCAAGACCGCGAAGAAGGCGTTGGCGATATCCTCGCAGGTGTTGCCGGGCTTGGCGACCGCAAGACCGGCTGCCATGCCTTCCAGCGTCGCTTTTTCGGCATCGAGAAACGCCTGCGTCGGCTTGCCGAGGAAGACGGTGCGCGACAGCGGCAGGTGATAGCGATTGTAGCAGCCGGCGATTTCGAAAAAGGTACCCTCGCCCTTCTTCAACGGCCGGTCGTCCCAGGTCAGATGCGGTGCCGATGCTTCGACGCCGGACGGCAGCAGCGGCACGATCGCCGGGTAGTCGCCGCCGATGCCGTCGACGCCACGGGTGCCGACGTCATAGATTTCCGCCACCAGGTCGCACTTGCGCATGCCGACTTCGATCTTGTCGAAGATGCGGGCATGCATGGCTTCGACGATGCGGGCGGCATTGCGCATGTACTGGATTTCGGTCGCGCTCTTGACCGCGCGCTGCCAGTTGACCAGCGCCGTCGCATCGACGAAACGCGCATTCGGCAGGTGCTTCTGCAGCGCGGCAAAGGCGGCGGCGGAGAACCAGTAATTGTCCATCTCGACGCCGATCGTCAGCTTGCCGAAGCCGCGCTCCGTCAGGATACCGGAGAGATAGTCCATCGGGTGGCGCTCGGTCGACTGCACGTAATGATCGGGATAGCCGACGATATTGTCGTGGCCGAGGTAGGCGGTGAGCTTGGCGCCGTTGGCGTCCTGGCCGCGGCCGAACCAGATCGGCTCGCCCTGCGGCGGCACGATCACCGCCTGATGCACGTAGAAGGACCAGCCGTCATAGCCGGTCAGCCAGGCCATGTTCGAGGGGTCGCTGACAATAAGCAGGTCAACACCCTTCGCCTCCATGGCACGCCGGGTCTTTTCCAGCCGCGCGGCATATTCGCCGAGCGAGAACTTCAGATGGGGCTGGGTCATATCTCTTCCCTTCTTGTCCGGCGCCGCGCCGGTCAGCTTTCGAATGTGGTGCCGGCATTCGCCGCGCCGGCGCGGGCAAAGGCGAGTGTGGCGATGGCGGTGTCCTGAATGCCGGTTCCCGTGAGGTCGGCGATGGTGATCTGGTCGCTGCTCGTCCTGCCCGGCATCCGCCCGGCGACGATCAGGCCGAGTTCGGCGAAATCGGCATCCCCTTCGATGAGGCCCGCTTCGATCGCATGGCGTAACTCGCCCAGCCGGCGCGTCTGCTTCAGGCTGTCGGCGACATAGAGGCCGGCGCCGGCGATCGCCGCCGGATCGATCTCGTTCTTGTGCTCGGCATCCGATCCCATGGCCGTCAGATGCTGCCCGGGTTCGAGCCAACCGGCCTCGATGATCGGTTTTTCCGCCGGCGTGGTGGTCACGACGATATCGGCGCCGGACATTGCTTGCCGCGGGTCGGATATCGCGTTGACGGGAAAGCCGAGCCTTGCCGCCAGTTCCGCAGCCACGCCCTTAGCCTTGGCCGCATCCCGCGCCCATATCCTGGCGTCACGGATCGGCCGCACCAGCGTCATCGCTTCCAGCTGCAGCCGCGCCTGCATGCCGGCGCCGAAGATTGCCGCCACGCTGGAATTTTGCCGCGACAGATGTTTTGCCGCGACGGCGCCGGCCGCGGCGGTGCGCACGTCGGTGAGATAGCCGTTGTCGAGGAGCAGTGCCTGCACCAGGCCGGTCCGGCTCGACAGCAGCACCATCATGCCGTTGGTGCTCGGCAGGCCGATTTTTGGATTGTCGAAGAAACCGGGGCTGATCTTGATCGCGAAACCCTCGATGCCGGGCACGTAGGCAGTCTTCACATCAACCTCGCCCCGATACTCGGGAATGTCGAGCCGCAGGATCGGCGGCATGGCGACCGCCTTCGTCGCAAGCGCCGCGAAGGCCTGCTCGACGCACGCGACCGCGTCGGGATCGAGCCCCACAACCTTGCGCAATTCCGCTTCCGTCAGAATAATCATTCGGCTCATGGGTGATCCTCCCCGAACGCCGCACCCTCGCCGTTGATCACGCGAAGGTGCTGTTCCATGTCGACATTCCGCCCCGAAAGGATCGCAACGACTGGGCCGCCAGAGCGGATCTTTCCGGCCAGCAGCGCTGCAATTCCGACCGCTCCAGCCCCCTCGACGACCTCGCTCTCGCAGGCATAGGCATGGCGCATGCCGGCTGCGATTTCGGCCTCGGTCAGCAGGATGACGTCATCGAGAAGTGCGCGGCACATGGCGAAAGTCACGCGATTGTCGAGGCCAATGCCGCCGCCAAGCGAGTCGGCAAGGCTCGGCTTTTCCTCGACCTGCACCGGCCGTCCGGCATCGAGGCTCGCCTTCATCGCCGCCCCCTGTTCCATCGTCAGGCCGATCACTCTCACCTTCGGACTGACGCCCTTGACCGCGGCGGCGACACCCGCCGCAAGGCCGCCGCCTGACAGCGGCACGAGAACGATCGCCGCCTCCGGCAATGCATCGATGATTTCGAGCCCGAGCGTCCCCTGCCCGGCGACGATGTCAGGATTGTCGAAGGGCGGGACCATGACCAGCCCCTCCTCTCGCACCAGCCGGTTCACCTCCTGCTGCGCCTCGTCCTGCGATCGCCCGACGATGCGCACATCGGCGCCGAGACGGCGGATTTCCGCAACCTTGTTCTCCGGTACCAGCCGCGACATGCAGATCGTCGCGACCGCGCCTTGCGCCTTCGCGGCATGGGCAAGCGCCCGGCCGTGATTTCCGGTCGATGCGGCGACGACGCCGCGCGCCCGTTGCGCCGATGACAATGACAGCACCGCATTGGTCGCCCCGCGCAGCTTGAAGCTGCCCGTCGTCTGATGATGTTCGAGCTTCAGCCAGACCGGAACGCCGGCAATCTCACTGAGCGATGCCGACCGCACCATGGGTGTCTGGACAATCCGGCCGTCGATCCGCCGCGCCGCCGCACGAATGTCCTCCAACGAAACCGGCAGGGCGCTCGCCATGATCTTAGCCATCCCCATAGGGCCGGTTCATCAGCTGACCGAGCTCGGGCCGTGCCCGTTCATCGCCGCAGAGCCTCAGGCAGGCCCAGGCGGTTGCGAGATTGCTGGTCACCACCGGTTTGCCGGTCTCCGCTTCGATGCGGGCGGCGACTTGTGCGGCGCGCAGAGCAGTGCAGGAGATGAACAGCGCATCGGATTGCGGCGCCAGCGCTTCGCGCGCGAAGACGGCGATCTCATCGGGCGCAATCCGGGCCATCTCGCGATCGTCGCTCAGGCCGAGGCAGGTGAAGCGGTCGATCGCAAAACCGAGAGCTGCGAAATAATCCGCCATCGGCCGGCTGGTCTCGATCGTATAAGGCGTCAGCACCGAAATCCGGCGGGCGCCGAGCGCCTTCAGACCCTTCACCGCCGCCGCCGTCGGAGTCACCACCGAAGCACCCGGCTTTGACGCGTGGATCGCCGCCTCGATATTGCGGTCGCCGATGACGACCGAGGCGGATGTGCAGGAATACATGATCGCGTCCAGCGGCTCATCCGGCAGGATCAGCCCGGCGCCTTCCGTCAGCGACGGCTGCATCTTCAAAAGGTTCTCAGGCGTCACCGGATTGGCGTAGGGGATGCGGCTGACATAGACGCCGATGCGGTCGCTGGCGACCATGCGCTGGAAGTCGACTTCGGTCGTGTGGTCGGTCGCCAGGATGACGAGGCCGATGCGTTTTTCGAGTGGCCGGTTATCCAGTCGCGGCCGCCGGCCGGCGGGTATGATTTCGATCCTTGTCATGTCAGTCGTCCATCCTGGCGTAGCGCTCCTCGAGCCAGCGCAATCCGAGAACCGAGATCAGGCTGATGACGAGGAAGAAGACGCCGACCAACGTCATCGGCTCGATGTAGCGATAATTGCTGTTGGCGATGCTCTTTGCCTGGTTCATCAGTTCGAGCACGGTGATCGCCGAAAGCAGCGGCGTCTCCTTGAACATGGCGATGAAGTAGTTGGCGAGCGCCGGGATCATCGGCGGGATCGCCTGCGGCAGGACCACGTGGATCCAGGCCTGGCGCGTCGTCAGATTGGTGGCCTTGGCCGCCTCCCATTGTCCGCGCGGCACATTCTCGATGCCGGCGCGATAGACCTCGGCGGTATAGGTCGCATAGTGAATGCCCATGCCGATGACGCCGGCGGTGAGCGGCGACAGCCGGATGCCGATATCCGGCAGCACGTAGAAGATGAAATAGAGCTGCACCAGCAGCGGCGTGCCGCGGATGAATTCCGAGACCAAACCGACCGTGCGTGAGACGGCCGCGTCGGGGGATCGCCGCACAATGGCAAGCGCCAGCCCGACGACCATGGCGACCGCAGCGCCGATGACGGTGGCAAGTATGGTGATCTTGAACCCTTCGAGAAGGGTCGGCATGATCTGCCAGACGAAATCCCAATCCCATTCCATCTGGTCAGGTCCTTATGCCATCGACGGCACGCGCCATCCGCCGCTCCAGCCAGCGCATTGCCGCCGAAATCGCCAGGGCCATGAGAAAATAGAGGATGAGGATCGTTGCGAAGGGCACCAGCGTGTTGCCGGTCTGCGCCCGCACCACCTGCGCCTGGAAGGTCATGTCCGTCAGCGAGATCAGCGACACCACGGCCGTGCCCTTCAATAGCTCGATCGCATTGTTGCAGAAGGTCGGCAGCATCAGCGGCAGCGCCTGCGGCAGGATGACGTGGCGCATGCGCTGATAGCGCGACAGGTTGAGCGCGACACAGGCTTCCGACTGTTCGCGCCCGACGGCCTTGACGGCGCCGCGCACCACTTCCGCGCCATAGGCGCCGACATTCAGGCCGAGCGCGAGCACGCCGGCCTGCAGCGGCGTCAGCGTCACCCCTGCGAAGGGCAGCACGAAATAGACCCAAAAGAGCTGGACGAAGATCGAGGTGCCGCGAAAGAATTCGATATAGGCGGTTGCCAGAGCCCGGACGGCAAAGAAGCGCGACAGGCGGCCGAGACCGGCCAGGAAGGCCATGACAAGCGCCAGCGCCGAGCCCATGACCGTCAGCTGGAGCGTCACCAGGGCGCCCTGAAGGATCAGTGTCAGATAGCCGGACCATACCGACATCGGCAACTCGCTTCTCTGGAGATCGTTTGAGGAGCACATCGGCCATGCGCCCTGCCCATGGCCGGCGTTCTCACGTCAGTTTACTTGGCCGGGGCGCAGAGCTTTTCGCGGCTCGTCGACATCGCCGCCTTGGCCGAGAAGCCGTAGGGTTCAATGATCTTGGCGAATTCGCCGGATTCCTTCAGCTTCTTCAGCTCGACATCGAAGGCATCGCGCAGCGCAACGTCCTGCTTGCGGAAGGCGGCGCCATCGCAATAGACCGGTGCATTGACGACGGGGGCGACGGTTTCGAGGTTCGGATCCTTCGCCTTCGCCATCAGATCGTGGATCGACAGAACCGGCAGCGAATAGACGTCGATGCGGCCGTCCTGCAGCATCTTGATGCCGCTCTGCCCATCCGGAACGACGATGACGCGGTCGCGCGGCACACCGGCTTCCAGCGCCAGCTTCTCCTCGGTGCCGCCGCCCGGCGCGCCGATCTTGGCATCCGGATTGTCGGCAATATCCTTGTAGCTCGTCAACTTCAGCGGGTTGCCTTTCTTGAGGGCAAAGGCCTCGGCATCGCAAAGGATCGGTTCGGAATAGGCAACGGCATTGCAACGCTCCGGCTTCATGAAGAGGCCGGCGGTGATCGCGTCGTGGCGGCCGGCCTGCAGGCCGGGGATCATCGCGCCATATTCCGAGATCGAGGCGACGACTTCCTTGACGCCAAGCTTTTCGAAGATGGCGCGTGCCACGTCGGGCGCGGCGCCCGACACCTTGCCGTCGGCGCCGACGGCGGTGAACGGCGGCTCGTTGGCGATGGCGATGCGGGCAAAACCCTGTTCCTTCAGCTGTTCGAGCTTGTCATCGGCGGAGGCCGGGGCGACCGCCGTAACCAGAAGCGCCGACAGGCTGGCGGCGCTCAAAAAATATCCTGCTTTCATCGTTCCCAACTCCTCTGGCTTTCTCTTTGCGTTTTGTTCTTGCGGGCAATGTCTGAGGTCAGACGCGGTGCCCTGCCGCAATGATCTTGCGCAGGAAGGTCTGCGTCCTCTCCTGCGTCGGATTGCGAAAGATGTCGGCCGGCTTGCCTTCCTCGACGATCTTGCCGCGATCGAAAAACAGCACGCGGTCGGCGAAATCATGGGCAAAACCCATCTCATGGGTGACGAGAAGCATCGTCATGTCGGTCTCGGAGGCGAGCTTTCGCATAACGTTCAGCACCTCCTCGACCAGTTCCGGGTCGAGCGCCGAAGTCACCTCGTCGAACAGCATGATCTTCGGCGACAGCGCCAGCGCGCGGGCAATGGCGACGCGCTGCTTCTGCCCGCCGGAAAGCTGCGCCGGCACGCTTTTCGCCTTGTCGGCAAGGCCGACCATATCGAGAAGCTCCATCGCCCGCTTCTCGGCTTGCGGCCGCTTGATGCCCTTGGTCAGCATCGGCGCCAGCGTCACGTTGTCGAGGACGCATTTATGCGGGAACAGGTTGAAGTGCTGGAAGACCATGCCGATCTTTTCCCGCATGCGATGCAGGTGCCGCTCATCGGCCGCCACCAGCCCGCTGCCGCCAGGCATGTGGTAGAGCTGCTCGCCGTCGACCTCGATATGGCCGCCGCTGATCGTCTCCAGCGTCATCAGGATGCGCAGGATCGTCGTCTTGCCGGAGCCGGACGGCCCGATCAGCGCCAGTTTCTCGCCCGGCATGACATTCATCGACAGGCCGTCGAGCACGGTCAGCGGACCGTATCTCTTGACGATGTTGTCGATGCGGATGATGGGCGCAGGCATTCATGTCTCTCCTTGTTGAGACAAGCAATGACCTAACGATGACGGCCCACGAAAATCATGTCAATTCGTAAAATAATATCATGACAATTATTCTGCGCCTGCCGGCAAATGCGGCAGCAGCGTCAAATCGCAAGCAGCAGTTCCTCCGGATTTCCCTGCGCCAGCGAGGCAACGATCCCGAGTCCTGTCCGCAGCTCGCCTTCCGTCGTCGAGCCGAGCGAGATGCGCACCGCCGGCGTCCAGCCGTGATCGGTGGTGTGGAAGGATTTGCCCGGCGCAATCGCCACGCCGCGCAGCCTTGCCTGCGACACGAAACCATCCTCTGTATGGCTGCCGGACAGCGGCAGCCATACATGCAGGCTTTGCGGGTGCGTTCGATAGGACAGGCCGGCCAGCATCTCCGCCGCGATCGCGTGGCGTCCGACAAGGGCGCGGCGCTGCCAGTTGACAAGTTCAATCGCCGTGCCGTCGCTGACCCAGCGGCTGGCGATCTCGGCCATGGCAGGCGTCGCCATCCAGCTGGAGACGAGATGCCGGTTGGCGACGGCGGCGACATAGCGGTCGGGCGCGACGAGGTAGCCGATCCTGAGGCCGGGAACGGTGATCTTCGTAAAGCTCGTGACGTAGAGCGTGCGCTCCGGCGCGAAGGCCGCCATCGGCGGCGCCCGGTCCTCGATCATCGGCCCGAGAATGTCGTTTTCGATGATCGCTATGTCATGCTTGGCGGCGACGGCGGCAAGCGCCTGCCGGCGCTCGGCGCTCATCAGCGCCGCCATCGGATTGATCACCGAGGGCTGCAGGAAAATTGCCCGGATCGGCCCGGTCCGGCAGGCCTCGTCCAGCGCTTCGGGGATCATGCCTTCCTCGTCGATCGCCAACCCTTCGAGGTGCAGGCCGAGATAGCCGCAGAGCGGCACCAGCGTATGGTGGCTGACCGCTTCGGTCGCAATCGTCGAGCCGGGCGGTGCGACGCTCATCAGCGCCACCGTCATGCCGGAGGTCGCGCCATTCGTCAGGCTGATGTTCAGCGGCGACACGTCGAGTCCGCAGCGCGCCAGCCATTCGGTGGCGACGACGCGGTGACGCGGAAACACCATATTCGGCCGGAACGACAGGGCAGAGCTGGAAGGCAGGTTTTCGGAAAGCCAGCCGAACGCCTGGCGCATTTTTTCCAGATGAATCTGCTCGCAGACCGGCTTCAGGATCGACAGATCGATCACCTCGCCCAGCCGTTCCGGCAGATAGGGCGGCTCCGGCTCAGGCGGCCGCGTCTGCACGAAACTGCCGCGGCCGATCTCGCCTGCGATCAGCCCCCGACGGCTCAGCTCGTCATAGGCGCGGCTCACCGTCTGCACGGAAAGATGCAGATCATCCGCCAGCTTGCGATGCGGCGGCAATTGCACCCCGTCGGAGAGCTTGCCGTCGGTGATCGCGTTGGCGATCTGCTCGGCGAGTGAAAGATAGGCCGGCCGGCGGAGTTGAGAGGGATCGGGGCGCCACTTTGTCATGATTTCAACACTGCTGAAAATCAGTTCAATTGACAATGCCAAAATGCGCTTTCATTGTCTTTTCGCTGCGTTTGAAATGATTTCTTTCTGAAGAAAGCACCATGAAGCTCGACGCCATCGACCTGCGCATTCTCGACGCCGTCCAGCGCGACGGCCGCATCACCAAGCTGGCGCTGGCCGAAAAGGCCGGACTGTCGCCGACGCCGTGCTGGATGCGGCTGCGCAAGCTTGAAAAGGCCGGTGTTATCACCGGCTACCACGCCCGCATCGCCCCGCGGCGCATCGCGCCGGTTGCCAGCGTGATGATGGAAGTGACGCTCGCCAATCACCGCCAGGCCGATTTCGAGCGCTTCGAACGTACCATTGCCGCAATCCCCGAGGTCGTCGCCTGCTGGTCGGTGGGTGGTGGCGTCGATTACATTCTGAAGATCATGACGGCCGACATCGACGCCTACCAGCGACTGGTCGATGGGCTTCTCGACCGCGAACTCGGCATCGACCGCTACTTCACCTATATCGTCACCAAAACGGTGAAGGAGGAAGCAGTCGTTCCGGTCTCTTCCTTCGCCGCGTCCGGCGATGAGGAAAGCGCTTCCTAGACAATCTCTCTTTCCGGCGGCTGTGCTTTAGCCCGTTTCTCTCTTTTCGCCATCGCCAAAGGACAATCTCTCAGCCGCTCCTGTGGAAGACTTCACGTCACCGCAACGAGGAGATTGGACATGACTGCCGTTTTTGCCCGCCCCGCCTATCACGACGCGCTGTCGCGGCTCGCCGATCGTCACCTCCTGCGCGATCTCGCCTATGTCGGCGGCCGGTGGATCGCCGGTGCAACGGGAAAGAGCTTCGCCGTCACCGATCCGGCTTCTTCGGCGACGCTCACCTGGGTTGCGAGCCTCGGTGCCGAAGAGACGGCAAAGGCGATCGATGCGGCGTCGGACGCCCTTGCCGTCTGGCGCGCGATGCTGCCGCAGAACCGTGCGGCGATCCTGCGCAGATGGCACGCGCTGATGCTTGCGGCGAAAGAAGATCTGGCGCTGATCATGACGCTCGAACAGGGCAAGCCGCTTGCCGAAGCGCGCGGCGAGATCGATTACGCCGCCTCCTTCATCGAGTGGTATGCCGAGGAAGGCAAGCGACTGAACGCCGAAAGCGTCACCAGCCATCTGCCCGGGGCGGAAATGATCGTCCGGCGCGAGGCGCTCGGCGTCGTCGGCATCGTCACGCCCTGGAATTTTCCTTCCGCCATGCTCACCCGAAAGGCGGCCGCCGCGCTTGCCGCCGGCTGCACCGTCGTCGCCCACCCCTCCTCGGAAACGCCGCTTTCTGCCCTCGCGCTTGCCGAACTCGGTGAACGGGCCGGCATTCCCGCCGGTGTCTTCAATGTGGTCACCGGCCATGCCGCAACGATCGTCGGACGCATGTGCGCCGATATCCGCCTGCGCGCGATGAGCTTTACCGGCTCCACCGAGGTCGGCCGCCTGATCGCCGCGCAATGCGCGCCAACGATGAAACGGCTGGTGATGGAGCTCGGCGGCCACGCGCCGCTGATCGTCTTCGACGATGCCGATGTCGCAAAAGCGGTCGAGATCGCCGTTGACGCCAAGTTCGCCACATCCGGCCAGGATTGCCTTGCCGCCAACCGCATCTTCGTCCAGCGGCGCATCGCCGATGCCTTCGCCAAGGCCTTTGCCGCCCGCATCGGCGAGCTGAAGGTCGGCGCAGGGCTTGAGGAAGGAAGCGAGATCGGCCCGCTGATGCATGAACGCGCCGTCGTCAAGGTTGAGGAGCAGGTCGCCGACGCGCTGGCGCAGGGCGCCCGGCTCGTCATCGGCGGCAGCCGCCACAAGGCCGGCCGGCTCTTCTATCGGCCGACGCTTTTGACGGATGTGCCGGCGAATGCGCTGATCATGCGTGAGGAAACTTTCGGGCCTGTGGCGGCGCTGACCACCTTCGACACCGAAGAAGAGGTCGTTGCCCGCGCCAATGATAGCGAATACGGCCTCGTCGCCTATGTGGTTACCGAGAACGGCGCCCGTCAGATGCGTCTCGGCCGTGCGCTGGAATATGGCATGGTGGCGGTCAACCGCGTGAAGATCACCGGCGGCCCCATTCCCTTCGGCGGCTGGAAGCAGTCTGGCCTCGGCCGCGAGGGCTCGCGCCACGGACTCGAGGCCTTCACCGAACTCAAATATCTCTGCATCGACACCGCCGCCTGAGCACCCAATTTCAAGAAGAGGACAGGACATGCTCGACAAAAGCAACGAACTCACCGCCTGGGACCGCGATCACTTCTTCCACCCCTCGACCCATATGGGCATGCATGCGCGCGGCGAGACGCCGACCCGTGTCGTCGCCGGCGGCGAAGGCGTCTACATCACCGACACGAGCGGCCGCAAAAGCCTCGATGCCTTTGCCGGGCTCTATTGCGTCAATGTCGGCTACGGCCGCCAGAAGATCACCGACGCGATCGCCGAACAGGCGAAGAACCTCGCCTATTACCACGCCTATGTCGGCCACGGCACGGAAGCCTCGATCGCGCTGTCGAAGATGATCATTGACCGCGCGCCCGATGGCATGAGCCGCGTCTATTTCGGCCTTTCCGGCTCGGATGCCAACGAGACCAACATCAAGCTTATCTGGTATTACAACAACATCCTCGGCCGCCCGGAGAAAAAGAAGATCATCTCCCGCTGGCGCGGTTATCACGGCTCCGGCGTCATGACCGGCAGCCTCACCGGTCTTGCACTCTTCCACAATGCCTTCGACCTGCCGCGTGTGCCGATCCTTCACACCGAGGCGCCCTATTATTTCCGTCGTCCCGACCGCTCGATGAACGAGGAACAGTTCTCGCAGTATTGCGCCGACAGACTGGAGGAGATGATCCTCGCCGAAGGCCCCGATACCATCGCAGCCTTCATCGGCGAACCAATCCTCGGCACCGGCGGCATCGTGCCGCCGCCGCAAGGTTACTGGCAGAAGATCCAGGCCGTGCTCGACAAATACGACATCCTGCTTGTTGCCGACGAAGTCGTCACCGGCTTCGGCCGTCTCGGCACGATGTTCGGCTCGGATCACTATGGGATGAAGCCGGATCTGATCACCATCGCCAAGGGCCTGACCTCCGCCTATGCCCCGCTTTCCGGCAGCATCGTTTCGAGCAGGATGTGGCAGGTGCTGGTGCAGGGTTCCGATGAATTGGGAGCGATCGGCCACGGCTGGACCTATTCCGCCCATCCGATCTGCGCCGCCGCCGGCATCGCCAACCTCGAACTGATCGACGAAATGGAGATCGTCGAAAATGCCGGCACGACCGGCGCCTATTTCCGCTCGGAACTGGCGAAGGCAGTGGGCAGCCATCGCAACGTCGGTGACGTCCGCGGCGACGGCCTGATGGCAGCCGTCGAATTCGTCGAGGACAGGGATGATCGGAAATTTTTCGATCCCGGCCGCAAGATCGGCCCGCAAGTCGCTTCCGCCCTTCTCGAACGCGGCGTCATCGGCCGCGCCATGCCACAGGGCGACATCCTCGGCTTTGCGCCGCCGCTCTGCCTGACGCCTGGGGAGGCGGACATTGTCGTCAAGGCGACAGCGGACGCGATCGAAAGCGTCTTCAAGAACATCTGAGGAGAAGCCGCATGACGATCCCGGAAAAGATGGCAGCCGTTTTGCTCACCGGCCATGGCGGATTGGAGAAGCTCGCCTACCGCACCGACGTCCCCGTTCCGGCGCCGGCGGAGGGCGAGGTGCTGATCCGCGTCACCGCCTGCGGCATGAACAATACCGACGTTTGGGTCCGTGAAGGCGCCTATGGCACCGAGGACGACCCCTCCGCAATCTCGACCTGGCGCAGGCGGGGCAATACGCTGACATTCCCGCGCATTCAGGGCACCGATACGGTTGGCCACATTGTCGGCGTTGGCCGCGGTATCGACCCCGCGCGCATCGGCGAACGCGTCATGGTCGACTTCTCGATCTATAATCGCGACGACGACAGTCTCGCCGACATTGACTACATGGGTCATGGCCGCGACGGCGGCTACGCCGAATATATGGCGCTGCCGGCCGAAAACGCCCATGTCGTTGCAACCGATTTGACCGATATCGAGCTCGCCACCTTCTGCTGCGCCTATCTGACCGGTGAGCGCATGCTGGAACGGGCGCGGCTTGCCACCGCCGAACGCGTCCTCGTCACCGGCGCCTCGGGCGGTGTCGGGTCGGCGATCATCCAGCTTGCGCGTGCCCGCGGCGCCATCCCGATCGCCGTCGCCGGTCCCGGCAAGGAGGCGGCGATGCTCGAGATCGGCGCCGAAGCTGTGGTGACCCGTGGCAAGGGCGATCTGGTCGAAGCCGTCCATTCCGCAAGTCGTGACCAGCCGATCGATGTCGTCGCCGATCTCGTCGGCGGGCCGCTGTTCAACGACCTCCTGAAGATCCTGCGCCCCGAAGGCCGCTATACGACAGCCGGCGCCATCGGCGGCCCGGTCGTCCAGCTCGATCTCAGGACCATGTATCTGAAGCAGCTGGAGCTGCACGGATCGAGCCAGGGAAGCCGCGCCGATTTTCGCCGCCTCATCGGTTATATCGAAAGCCGCAAGATCCGGCCTCTCGTCGGCGGTGTCTATCCGCTGTCGGAATTCCATCGCGCCCAGACCGAGTTCATGGCGAAGAATTTCGTGGGCAAATTGGTCGTGGTGCCCGACCCAGGATAAGGCGAGATTCCGATCGCGCCGTTGGCGAACCTTATCGGCGTATCGGCGTTTCACGGCCATGGACAATCGTTGCGATCACATCGGCCATTCGTTGCGCCAGGCAATCTGGGGCGTCTCTGCGGCGTTGAGAGAGGCGAAACCGCCGGTCGCGCCAGAAGGTCTCTGATGCCAGCCGCCAAGACGACATACCTCACCCCCGCCGAACTCGGAAAGATTCGCCGTGCTGTGGGCATAGCACGGCTGATGGATACGGCAGTCCGACTGCCTTTGATCGGCGTACGGATCGGTGCGGATTCGGTCCTCGGCCTCATCCCGGCGGTCGGCGACGTTGCCGGCTCCCTCATCGGCCTTTTCATTATCGACGAGGCACGGCGCCTTGGCCTTCCCGCCCATAAGCTCGCCCGCATGGCGGTCAATCTCGGCGTCGACGCCGCCTGCGGCACGGTTCCCCTGATCGGCGATATCTTCGACGTCTATTTCAAGTCTCACCGCCGGAACGTCGCCATCATCCTGGACCACTTCGGTGTGAGCGAAGAGGAACTGAACCGCCGCATGTGACGCGGCCGGCGCCCGCGCCTTACGACGCCGAGCAATACCGGACTGCTTTCGTCTAAAGCGCGTCGCATCAAATTTGATTCACGCGACGCGCTTTAGCCCTTTGTTTTGTGCATGTCCTTGTCCCGGAACCGCTGCACACCTCCGGGCGACATGCACTAAAGCTCGGTCAGAGCACCAGCCGTCTTTACGGCGTGATCGAGAACAAATTGCAGCTTGGCGGCGTGGCTGAAACCCGGCTCATCCGGCTGCCCCTTTCGCACGGCCTTTGCAAAGCGCTGGAAGTTGGTGATGACCGGCTCGACCTCGATCGTGCGCCAGATCGCCTTGTCGGCATCGGCGCCTTCGCAGACCCTGAGAGTCGAACCCTCAGGCGTATGCACCACCTCAAGGGCGCCCTTGTCCCCATGCAGGCGCAGCCGCAGCTCGTTCAGATGGCCGGTTGCCCAGCGCGTCGCATGGATGACCCCAGCCGCACCGTTTTCGAGTTCGGCCATCATCAGGAAACTGTCATTTGCGTCGAGGTCGTACTCGCCGATCCTGTTCCCGGGGCTCTTGTCGAACACCTTGAGGTGCGATGCTGCCGCCTTGACGTCGCTTCCCGCGGCAAAAACCGCGAAGTCGAGAATATGGATACCGACATCGCCCAGCACACCGTTGGAGCCATGCTTCGTCGACAGCCGCCAGAGCCATTGCGATTCCTTGGTCCAGTCGCCCCAGGCCTTCGAGACGAGCCAGCTCTGGAGATAGGACGCTTCGAAGTGGCGGATCGCGCCGAGGCGCCCGTCCAGCACCATCTTGCGGGCTGCCTGAAGCGGCGCCACGTTGCGATAGGTGAGGTTTATCATCGTGACCTTGCCGGATGCCGCCGCGGCGTCAGCCATCTCTTTGGCTTCGCGGTAGTTGACCGCCAGCGGCTTCTCGCAGAGCACATGTTTGCCGGCGCCGAGTAACTTCATCGTCGTGGAATAATGGGCGCGATCCGGCGTCACATTGGTGACGGCGTCAAACTCGCCCCAGGCAAGGGCGTCATCAAGCGACGTGAAAGTCAGCGGGATATCGTGCCTGAGCGCGAAAGCCCGCAGCCGGACCTCGTCCGTATCAACGGCAGCGACAATTTTGACCCCGGTGATTTCGGAAAAATGCATGGCGTGGGTATTTGCCCATCCTCCGGTTCCGAGAATGATCAAGCGCATTCTTTTGTCCTCATGGTTGTCCAGCGAAGCGTGAGCGGCAGCGAGATCATCGCGGCGTCTTGCGGAGCCGAACGCGGCGCCCGCGCCCACGGCGTCTCATCTCTTATCGGTAACCGGCTTCGCCGGCCTGGTGCAGTTTCGGGCCGCGTTCGATGATCGGCTCCAGCGCCTTTTCTACCGGCACATTTGGAGCGTCGGTAATAGCAGTCAACGCCCCTTGCGGGTTGTACGCCC
>NZ_JAILYJ010000010.1 GCF_019793465.1 Rhizobium croatiense
AACCGGCTCCAACGCTGCGCATGATGAAAGCTTCGCGTTTCCGCCGGTTGCTCACACCGCGCCATTTGGCGTATCCAAAACTGCCGAGGCTCTAATCGTCGCCGGATGAAAGTTCAGTGGCAGGTCAATTTTCGTTCGGGCGCTCTCCGGTTTGCTCCACCACAAACGTCTCGATCAACCGGTTGAACTGGTCCTTAAGTGACCGGGTATTAAACGTAACGGCGATCTTCCAATCCGGATTCTGAGAGTGGAGGTAAGCAGCCTTGAGTGCAAGGATGATGGTCTTACCAGAACCAGCTAGACCTCGGATACGCTGCACTCCCTTTACGGTTTCGATAACCGCTTTGCTCTGACGTTGGTCGAGGTTCGCAATTGAGTCTTCCAAGGCTTGAAGTGCTGCACCGTGAGTATTTTCGCGCGAGGGTGAACGGCGGCGACGATTTCGGCGAATGCTGGAAATGGACTGTATTATTGATAGTACAGTTGTATATAGCTCCGGATTTTCCCACTTGAATTGGCTTACATCATCAACAAACGACCCTTCGTTTGCTATGATGTAACCATTATCATCTTCAGCCGCACCTAGCAGAGGGGCGAAAGTAAGAGTATATGGCTCAACGAGCAATCTTCTCGCACTTCGTAGAGCTTTGTGTTGACGGAACTTGGCGTCCAAAAGGCTGGCAATTTCATCCTGGACGTCGGCGTAGTTACCAGCATCCTTGCCCTCGACCAATTGAATCGCGACCACGCCGTGTTGGGGAGAAATTAGCAAAGCGTCCACTGATACCGCTTCATCGACGGTCGAGAGTATCGGATAGCCGATGTAGAGCACGCCCTCGGAATTCCGGAAATTTTGCTCAATGACCTCAATGAGTCGCTCCGCAGAAACTGGCTTTTTCGCCGATCCTCTAATTATTTCCATAGTGCGGTCTTTCACATTTCATGGCGTCGAAAACGTCTATCAGATGTGGTCGGAACGGAGAAGCGCGAGCGCAAGGTGCGCACACTTCTTTCGCAACTGCTATCAACGAGATCGGAATGTTAGGTGTTCCCATGTGGAGTCCTTTGCTCGAAACGCTTGCCCCTGCAGCGCCAGACCGAAGGCGTGAACGGCCGTCCGCACGCGCTCGCGGCTTTCGGAACCCGCTTGTCAGGGCGCTCGACTGTCCCCCTTCCTACGCCGCCGCCGTCAGCCTCTCGCCAACGATCCGGTAGGAAATCGCCTCAGCCAGATGCAGGCGGCCGACGGTCGGTTTGTCATCGAGATCGGCCAGCGTGCGGGCGACCTTGAGGACGCGGTGGTAGCCGCGGGCGGAGAATTTCATTTTTTCGGCGGCGTCGCGTAAGAGCTGCAAGCCGCTGGCGTCGGGTTCGGCGAGTTTCTCAATCATCGCGGTGGAGCAGCGGGCATTGGTGCCGATGCCCTTGGCGCCGGCGGTCTCGAACCGCTCTTGCTGGCGTTCGCGGGCGCGGGCGACGCGGCGGGCGACGTCGGCGCTGGCCTCAGCCGCCATCGGCCGGATGAGATCGGCGGCGGAGACGGCCGGCACGTCGATGCGGATATCGATGCGGTCCATCAGCGGGCCGGAGATGCGGGCCTGGTAATCGCTCATGCAGCGCGGGCCGCGGGCGCAGGTGTGGCCGGGCTCGCCGGCCATGCCGCAGCGGCAGGGGTTCATCGCGGCTATCAGCTGGAATTTCGCCGGATAGGAAACGCGGTGATTGGCACGGGCAATGACGCATTCGCCGCCTTCGAGCGGCTGGCGCAGCGCATCGAGCGCCTGCGGCGTGAATTCGGGAAATTCGTCGAGAAAAAGCACGCCGTGATGGGCAAGCGAGGCTTCGCCGGGACGGGCGCGCAGGCCGCCGCCGACGAGGGCGGCCATGGTGGCGGAATGATGCGGCGTGCGGAAGGGGCGGCGATCGGACAGCTTGCCACCGGAAAGCTCACCGGCGATCGAATGGACCATCGAGACTTCAAGCAGTTCGGCGGCCGAAAGCGGCGGCAGGATCGACGGCAGCCTTGCCGCCAGCATCGACTTGCCGGAGCCGGGAGGACCGACCATCAGGAGATTATGGCCGCCGGCGGCCGCCACTTCGAGGGCGCGCTTGGCGCTTTCCTGGCCCTTGATCTCGGCAAGATCCGGCAGGTTGGCGGCATTGGCGCGGATCGACGCCTCCGGCCGCGACAGGACCTGGGTGCCGCGGAAATGATTGGCAAGGGCGATCAGGCTGCGGGGTGCCAGAATATTGACCTCGGCGCCGGCCCAGGCGGCTTCGGCGCCGCTTTCGGCCGGGCAGACAAGCCCCTTGCCGAGCGCATTGGCGCCGATGGCGGCCGGCAGCGCACCTGCGATCGCGGCGATCGTGCCGTCGAGATTGAGTTCGCCGACGACGACATAATCCGACAGCGCATCGGCGGGAATGGCGCCAAGCGCCGCCATCAACGCGAGTGCGATCGGCAGGTCGAAATGCGAGCCCTCTTTCGGCAGATCGGCCGGCGCCAGATTGACGGTGACGCGCTTTGCCGGCAGCGCCAGACCGGAGGCGTGAAGGGCGGCCTGCACCCGCTCGCGGCTTTCGGCCACCGCCTTGTCGGGCAGGCCGACGATCTGCATGCCGAGCTTGCCCGGCGCGACCATGACCTGAACCTCCACCGGCACGCCTTCTATGCCCTGAAATGCCACCGTGCTGATACGCGCGACCATATGCCCACCTTGTCCTGCAAACTCTTATAGACGCCCCTGTGGCCGTTGAAAGCCAGCGGTTGCAATCTGGCATGGAACCCGGAATAAAACAAGAACGATAAAAGAACGCAGGCAGATAATCAGCGGCAAGTGCGGTTATCGATGGTAAATTGATTTCGAGCCGCAAATCAGCAAGGATCACAGCAAAGCATGGCCGACACGGCCGCCGAAACCCGCCATCTGGAGCGTCCGTGGCCAAACCCAAGAGATCGCTGACCGCCTTCGAGCGGCGCCGAGTTGGCCGAGCTGCTCACCGACCGGGATGTCGAGACGCTGCGGGCGCCGGCCTTCAAACCTCACACTCGCCTCCCACGCATCCGCGGACGCTCGGCCTCTAGATTACCGCCTGCGCCTCCGGAGCGGTAGAACGCAGCGCAAGGCCGAATTCTGTGTCCCCCGTCGAACGTCGCCCGTCCTCGTCGCTTTCACGGAACTATACCCAACGCGGCATGCCGCTCGACCACCATATCGCTACAGTGATGGCAGGCATCCGCAACAGCCACGCCCGCCCTCCCGTCCAAAGGAAGCGGTGATGGCCGAGGACATCATCGCCAAGATCGAAACATTCGATCGCGGCTCCCTGGGCGGTCTACGGGACCGCGCGATGCTGCTGGTCGGCTATGCCGGTGGGCGGCGTTCAGAGATTGTCGGTCTCGACCTCGGGGCCGAACGTGCTTTCAAATTTCAGTCACTCGTGCGGGCTGTCTCGCCTCATCCGCGGAGCCAAAAAGCCGACGGTTCAGCCCGTCTTTCGTAACGCGTAGGCGCGTTCAGTTGCTGGAGCGCTCACATTGAACTGGCTGATCAACTCTTGCAATGCGGCGCTTTCATTGGCAAGCGCCGCTGACGCCGCGCTGGCCTCCTCGACCATGGCTGCGTTCTGTTGGGTCGTTTGGTCGAGGCTGTTGACGGCGGTGTTGATCTCAGCGAGACCGAGGGACTGCTCGCGTGATGACACTGCAATCGCATCGACGTGCTGGTTCATTGCAACCACCAGTTCGCCGATCTGCCTCAAGGCGTCACCGGTTTTCGATACGAGGTCGACACCCGTCGCCACTTCGCCACTCGAAGTTTGAATGAGCGCCTTGATCTCCTTGGCGGCTTGCGCAGAGCGCTGGGCCAGTTCGCGGACTTCCTGGGCAACGACGGCGAATCCCTTGCCTGCCTCGCCAGCTCGGGCCGCCTCGACCCCAGCGTTGAGGGCAAGGAGGTTTGTCTGGAAGGCAATCTCATCGATGACACCGATGATGCTCGATATTTGGTTGGATGATTGCTCGATCCGGCTCATCGCCTGTACCGTCTGACGGACGATCTCGCTGGAATTGGTGGCACTGGCGTTTGCTTGGGTCGCAACATTGCGCGCTTCATCGGCGCGCTTGGACGACGATGCGACGTTCGCGGTGATCTCATCCAGTGCAGCGGCAGTCTGTTCCAATGCCGCAGCCTGCTGTTCAGTGCGCTTGGCGAGATCGTTTGCACTGTTGGCGATCTCGCTCGATCCGGCATCGATATTGACTGTTGATCCCGCCACTTTACCAAGCGTGCGGCAAAGTTGTGCGACAGCGCTGTTGAAATCGTTTCGCAGTGCCTCAAAATCCGCATCGAATGGTTCGCTGATCTGGATCGTAAGATCGCCACTTGCGACCCTCTTCAGGCTCGCCGCCAACCCGTGAGTAGCCTTGGCCATGGCCGCAGCCCTGGCGTGATCTATTTGCTCCCGCCTCTGCCGTTCGGTCTCCGTCAGCGAGCGATTATTCTCCATATCCTCATCGGCCTTGATCTTGGCAAGCGCTGTCTGCCGGAATACCTCGACAGCACCCGCCATGGAGCCAATTTCGTCCCTGCGGTCGGCATAGGGAATAGCTGAATCCGTGTCACCTGCAGCCAGCCCAGTCATCGAACTGGTAATGGTCTTGATAGGACGAGAGATTTGAATGGCTACATATGCGATCGCCCCGACGACGACTGTGAGCACCAATGCGACCAAAGCCCATGTGCTCCAGAGAATTGTCGAATAGGTAGACTTGCTACTCTCGTAAGAGGCATCGGATCCGCTTACGTTGATGCTCAACAGCTCGCCCGCTTCCTTTTCGACATTCTCTACGATCGGCTCCATGTTCTGGTAGAAGATGACTTTCGCCGCGTCATTGTCGTTTCGGCGGGACCTTTCCAGCATCGGTTCGGCAGCCTTTGCGTACTCTGCCGCCCCTTTTTGGATCAGATCCAACAACTGTTTTTCTCGTGAAGACGATATGAGCGCCCGGTAGGCTTCGATCGCGTTCCCGAGTTCTTGCTTCTGGAAGGAAACCTGCTTTTCAGCAGAGGCGATCGCTTCGTCGCTGATCGACATGATGTGGTTGGCATAGGCGAACTTCATCTTCTGAAGTTGATATTGCATGTTGCGGACCACGAAAACACTCGGCAGCCAGTTCTTGGCAATAGCAGTCGTGTCCTGATTTACCTGCCGAATACTGCTGAGCGAAAACGATGCAAAGGTAAGAAAAATGAGCGCGAACGCCAAGTTGATGACGATCAACGAAGTTCTGACGGTGGGCCTGCGCATGTATTTCGCTCCATGGCAATTATTTTCAGGGCAGGCGATGAACCTCGGGATATGGTAAGTGAGTTCCTAAATTTAGTACGTGCTGTTTAACTAATAATGAACGTTGGAATTCAAGCGTCACACCAACCGCGCCGCCGGCCGCCGGCGTTCGCTGCGATCTCCAGCGAAGGCGAGCGAGCGCTCAGATTCTCAGGCCATTAAACTGGCCCGGCCCCGGCTCCTCGGCTCGAGATCGACGAGCGTTAAGCATTGGTTGTAGCCGGCCTCATCCGCGCTTGCGCTCAATCGCATCCCAAAGCAGGCTTGCTATGTCGGCGCCGCCGAACTTCCTGACCTCGCGGATGCCGGTCGGCGAGGTGACGTTGATCTCGGTCATGTAATCGCCGATCACGTCGATGCCGACGAGCAGGAAGCCGCGCTCACGCAATGCCGGGCCGATGCGCTCGCAGATTTCCTTTTCGCGCGGCGTCAGCTCGGTCGCCTCGGCGCGGCCGCCGACATGCATGTTGGAGCGGCTGTCATGCTCGGCCGGGACGCGGTTGATGGCGCCGGCGAATTGGCCGTCGACCAGGATGATGCGCTTGTCGCCCTTGCGCACGTCGGGCAGATATTGCTGGGCGATGAAGGGCTCGCGGAACATCTGGCCGAACATTTCGAGCAGCGAGGAGAGATTGCGGTCGTCGCGGGTCGAATGGAAGACGCCGGCGCCGCCATTGCCGTAGAGCGGCTTCAGGATGATGTCGCCCATCTCGTCGCGGAAGCGGCGGATTTCGGCCGGGTCCTTGGTGATCAGCGTCTTGGGCATCAGGTCGGAAAATTCGGTGACGAAGATCTTCTCCGGCGAATTGCGCACCCAGGCCGGATCGTTGACGACGAGCGTCTTCGGGTGGATGCGCTCGAGCAGATGCGTCGAGGTGATATAGGCCATGTCGAAGGGCGGATCCTGGCGCAGCAGCACGACATCCATGGTGGAGAGATCGACGCGCTCGGGCGCGCCGAGCTCGAAATGATCGCCCTTGACGTCGCGCAGCAGCATCGGCTCGACGCTGGCAAAGAGCTTGCCGTCGCGGAAGCTCAGCCGGTCGGGAGTGTAATGGAACAGCCGGTAGCCGCGCGCCTGGGCTTCCAGGCTCATGGCGAAGGTGGAGTCACCTGCGATATTGATGCCGGCGACATGATCCATCTGGACCGCTACATTGGTGATTTTGGCCATTTCCGTCCCTCGCTGAATGCCGGACAGATGTAGGTTGGCCCGGTATCAAACGCAACGGTCAATCAAGCCTTGCCGCCGCCACCGGTGGTCAGGCGGCGATCCCCTGGTTGCCGTTGTTGCGCAGCAGGTTGCGCAGACGATAGGCGATCGCCAGGGGCTTCGGGAAGGGCTTGCGCAGGAAGGCGACCTTGCGGACGTAATTGTCGACGCGCCAGCTTGCCCAGGTTCCGCCGGCGAAGAAGGCGACGTCGCCGGCGCACAAGGTTCGTTCGGTGCCGTCCTCGGCGGTGATATGGACCTCGCCTTCGAGGATCATCACCGTCTCGTCCCAGCCGAAAAACCAGCGGAATTCGCCTGATGTGCAGTCCCAGATCGCCGTCAGCGAGGCCTCGTCATGGCCGCGCGAATGTTCGGCGGTGCGCGCCTCAGGATTGCCGCTGATAATCCAGTCCGGATTGATCGGCGTCGATTTGAGCGGCAGCAGGTCGCTTGCATGGGCGATGAAGGATTTGCCGGCCGGCTTCGCCACGGCATAAGGCACCGAACGCACGGCCATGGCGACCGCACTTGCAAACATCAGCTTCCAGGCCATGAAACAACCCCCAATCGTTACCCCTACGGCGATTGCGATAGCAGAGAGTCGTAAGAAGCCGGTTCAAACCGGAGCTAAAATTTTAGCGATCCGAAAGCCCGGCAAAACCAGAAAGCGCTAAAAGGCGTCCGGAAAGTGGCGCGGCAGCCGGCCGGGCGTGACCGCGACGATATCGTAGCGCTGGGAGAGACGGGCCTGATCGGCCTGGCGGGCGAGCCAGAGATCGCTTGCCGCCCGTATCCGCTTCTGCGCGGCGGCGGAGACGGCGTCGACGGCCGCCGCCTCGCCATGGCGGGCCTTGACCTCGACGAAGACGGCGAGATCGCCCTTGCGGGCGACGATATCGATCTCGCCGAGCCGGGTGCGGTGGCGCAGCGCCAGGATGCGGTAGCCTTTCAACATCAGGAAGACGGCGGCGACATATTCCGACATCAGGCCGCGGCGCAGCGCCTTTCTTCTGATGGCGGTGAGGTCGTTATCGCCCATCGGCGCCCTTCATTTCCAGCAGGCGCTGATAGAGCGCCTTGCGCGGCAGGCCGGTGAGACGGGCGGCCTCGGTGGCGGCCTTTGCGGTCGGCATCGTCTTCGAGAGATCGGCCAGCACGGCCTCGACGTCGGCCTCCGGCGTTTCCACCGGCTGCGGCGGAGCGACGACGAGAACGATCTCGCCCTTGACGTTGTCCACCTCCCGGTAATGGGCGGCGAGCTCGGCCAGCGTGCCACGGCGGAACTCCTCATAGGTCTTGGTCAGCTCGCGGCAGACGGAGGCCGGCCGCGTGCCGCCCAGTACATCGGCGGCAGCGAGAAGCGTGGCGCCGATGCGATGCGGCGATTCAAAGAAGATCAGCGTCGCGGGGGCTGCGGCAAGTTCGCCGAGGCGGTCGCGACGGGCCTTATCCTTGGCCGGCAGAAAACCGGCGAAGAGGAAGGCGTCGTTCGGCAGGCCGGAGCCGACAAGGGCTGCAAGCGGCGCCGAGGCGCCGGGGATGGGGACGACACGATAACCGGCTGCGATCGCCTGCTGCGCCAGCCGATAGCCGGGGTCGGAAACCAAAGGCGTGCCGGCATCCGACACCAGCGCCACCGAGCGGCCGGCCTCCAGCGCCTGGATGAGGCGCGGTCCGGCCTCATCGGCATTGTGCTCGTGATAGGCGAAAGGACGATTCTGGATGCCGTAGCGGTCGAGCAGAACGCGGGTGACGCGCGTATCCTCGCAGGCGAGAACGTCGGCGCCGGCCAGCGTTTCCAGCGCGCGCAGCGTGATGTCGCCGAGATTGCCGATCGGGGTGGCGACGAGATAGAGCGCCGGCTCCAGCGGGCGCGCCGGCACCGCCATATTATGCAGGCGGAAGCTTCGCCGCGTCGCCACCTCCGCCGTCGTTTCCTCGTTCATGCCGTTTGCTTTCGTCCCGCCGTCGTCGAACCCTTATGCGGGAACCTTTATGGGCGAGCCGCACCGCTTCGGCAAGGGTTCGGATTTCTGTGAGGATTGCTCCGGAAAACCTGAAATGCGGGCCTCCCACCGCCCATGCCTCTTGCAAACCGGTGCTGAAGTCTGCCATTTTGCCCGTCCACTCCCCCGGTGTCAGGCCGGGAAAGCATTCTTCGGGTGCTCGATGCGCCCGGACAGTCACGGTCGAAAGCGGTAGCATCCCATGCGTATTACTATTGAGCGGTCAAACCTGTTGAAATCGCTGAACCACGTCCATCGCGTGGTCGAACGTCGCAATACGATCCCGATCCTGTCCAACGTACTGCTCAAGGCCGACGGCCAGAACCTCGACATGAAGGCGACCGACCTCGACCTCGAGATCACCGAGGCGACGCCAGCCAGCGTCGAACAGGCGGGCGCCACGACCGTGCCGGCCCATCTTCTCTACGATATCGTGCGCAAGCTGTCCGACGGCTCGGAAGTGCTGCTGGCGACCAGCACCGACGGCGGCTCGATGACGGTGCAGTCCGGCCGCTCGAAATTCTCGCTGCAGTGCCTGCCGGAATCCGATTTCCCGGATCTGACCGCCGGCACCTTCACCCATTCCTTCAAGCTGAAGGCGACCGATCTGAAGATGCTGATCGACCGCACGCAGTTCGCGATTTCGACGGAAGAGACGCGGTATTACCTTAACGGCATCTTCTTCCACACGATCGAGAGCAACGGCGAGCTGAAGCTCAGGGCGGTCGCGACCGACGGCCACCGGCTGGCGCGCGCCGATGTCGATGCGCCCTCGGGCTCCGAGGGCATGCCCGGCATCATCATTCCGCGCAAGACGGTCGGCGAACTGCAGAAGCTGGTCGACAACCCGGAAGCGATCGTCACGGTCGAAGTTTCCGACGCCAAGATCCGCATGACGATCGGCTCGATCGTGCTGACCTCGAAGCTGATCGACGGCACCTTCCCTGACTATCAGCGCGTCATCCCGACCGGCAACGACAAGGAAATGCGCGTCGACTGCACCAGCTTCGCCCAGGCCGTCGACCGCGTCTCGACCATCTCATCCGAGCGCGGCCGCGCCGTGAAGCTGGCGCTCTCCGATGGACAGCTGATGCTGACCGTCAACAATCCCGATTCCGGCAGCGCCACGGAAGAAGTCGCCGTCGGCTACGACACGGATGCGATGGAAATCGGCTTCAATGCCAAATACTTGCTCGACATCACCGCGCAGCTTTCCGGCGAGGAAGCGATCTTCCTGCTGGCCGATGCCGGCTCGCCGACGCTGATCCGCGATACGGCCGGCGACGATGCGCTTTACGTGCTGATGCCGATGCGCGTCTGACGGGAACGAAGGCCGCCTGCCATTGTTTTCCTCCTGTCAAAACGGGAGGATCTCCTGATGAAAAAGACGGGAACTGTGCGCATCGGCATATCCGGCTGGACCTATGCGCCCTGGCGCGGGCAGTTCTACCCGGAAGATCTGCCGCAGAAGCAGGAGCTTTCTTACGCCGCCCGCCACTTCCCGTCGATCGAGATCAATGGCACCTTCTACAGTCTGCAGAGGTCCGAAAGCTTCGGCCGCTGGCGCGACGAGACGCCGGAGGATTTCGTCTTCGCGGTCAAGGGTCCGCGCTTCATCACCCACATGCTGCGGCTCAGGGATATCGAAACGGCGCTCGCCAATTTTCTCGCCTCCGGCCTGCTGCGGCTCGGCCCCAAGCTCGGGCCGATCCTCTGGCAGTTCCCGCCGAACATGGCCTTCGATCCCGATCTGTTCGAAAATTTCCTGTCGCTGCTGCCGCGCGACGGGGAAGCAGCGACAGCGCTCGCCAAGCGTCATGACGGGCACGTCAAGGGACGCGCCTGGCTCAAGAGCGATGAGTGCCAGCCGATCCGCCACGCGCTCGAGATTCGCCACGACAGCTTCCGCTCGCCCGCCTTCATCGACATGCTCAGGCGCCATAATGCCGCCCTCGTCTGCGCTGACACGGTGGAATGGCCGCTGTTGATGGACATCACCGCCGACTTCCTCTATTGCCGCCTGCATGGTTCCGAGCAACTCTATGTCAGTGGCTATGAGGATGAGGCACTCGATCTGTGGGCGGAGCGCGTCCGCGCCTGGGCACAGGGCGGAGAACCTGAGAATGCGACGCGGGTGCTTGCGCCCCTGCCGTCGCGCAAGAAGGGCCGCGACGTCTATCTCTATTTCGACAACACCGACAAGAAGCTGCGCGCGCCCGTCGACGCCGCTCACCTTATCGAAAGGCTTGCCGATCTCATGCCTCGTTCCGACCGACCGGCTGCATGAGCTGTTGATGCCGATGTCCTCTTTGCGAAAATCCTTGTCGCGGGAGCGACAAGCAGCATATTAACACAGTCGATTAACGTGCGGATGGGTGGAGAATGCGCTTAAGGGTCAAGGTGAAGGAACATTTCGGGAAGAGATTCGATGAGGAAATCCGCTTCTTCCGCGGCATGATGCAGGGACCGAAGACGGTGGGCTCGATCGTGCCGACCTCGTCGATCACCGCCAAGCGCATGGCCAGCGTCATCGATATGCATTCGGGTTTGCCGGTCCTCGAACTCGGCCCCGGCACGGGCGCCATCACCAAAGCGATCCTCGGCCGCGGCGTGAAGCCGGACAATCTGGTGGCGATCGAATATTCGACTGATTTCCACCAGCACCTGCTGCGAACCTATCCCGGCGTGCACTTCATCAACGGCGACGCCTTCGATCTCCAGACGACGCTTGGCGCCTTCGCCGACCAGACCTTCGATTGCGTCATCTCCTGCATTCCGCTGCTGAACTTCCCGATGGCGATGCGCGTCGCGCTGCTGGAAAGCCTGCTCGACCGCCTGCCGCCCGGCCGGCCGGTGGTGCAGATCTCCTACGGCGCGATCTCGCCGATCGCCGCCAATCCCGATCGCTACCATATTCAGCATTTCGACTTCGTCATGCGCAACATTCCGCCGGCGCAGCTCTGGATCTATAAGCGCGGCTGAGATGTTCGGGCTCTATATCACCCATCCGCAGGTCAGGATCGATCCGAACGTGCCGGTGCCGAAATGGGGGCTTTCCGAGGTCGGCGCGGCGCGTGCCCGCAAAGCGGCCGAGAGGGGCTGGGCCAGGCAATTGCGGCGCATCGTCTCCAGCGACGAGACCAAGGCGATCGAGACGGCCGAAATCCTGGCGGAAGCCTCCGGCGTGACGATCGAGATCGTCGACGGCATGCATGAGAACGACCGTTCGGCCACCGGCTTCCTGCCGCCGCCGCAATTCGAAGAGGCGGCCGACTGGTTCTTTGCTCACCCGGAAGCAAGCTTCAAGGGCTGGGAGCGCGCCGTCGACGCGCAGGCTCGCATCGTCGAGGCGGTCGACGCTGTTCTTGCCACGCATGATGCGGCAGCGCCGATCGCCTTCGTCGGCCATGGCGGCGTCGGCACGCTGCTCAAATGTCATCTGGCCGGCAGGCCGATTTCTCGCGACCGCGACCAGCCGGGCGGCGGCGGCAATCTCTATGCTTTCGGCCTTGCGGATCGCCGCTTATCATGCGACTGGACACCCATCGAAGACTGGCGGGGGTGAGCAGAAATGGACGCACGCGAGCGGTTGATCGTCGGCCTGGATGTTCCGACGGTCGGTGAGGCGGAAAAACTGGTTTCCACGCTCGGCGACGACATTCTCTTCTACAAGATCGGCTATCAGCTGGTTTTTGCCGGCGGGCTGGAATTCGCCCGTGACCTTGCCGCAAGCGGCAAGAAGATCTTTCTCGACATGAAGCTGCTCGACATCGACAACACTGTCGCCTCGGGCGTCGAAAACATCGCTAGGATGGGCATGTCGATGCTGACGCTGCATGCTTATCCCAAAGCGATGCGGGCGGCGGTCGAGGCCGCGGCCGGCTCCGGCCTCTGTCTGCTCGGCGTGACGGTACTGACGTCGATGGATGCCGAGGACCTTGCCGAGGCCGGCTATAGCCAGGATCCGCACAGCCTGGTGCTGCGCCGCGCCGCACAGGCGCGCGCCGCCGGCATGGGCGGCATCGTCTGCTCGGCGGCGGAAGCGGCCGAAGTGCGCGAGATCGTCGGCTCCGACATGGCAATCGTCACCCCCGGCATTCGCCCTGATGGTAGCGACCATGGCGATCAGAAGCGGGTGATGACGCCTTTCGACGCATTGAAGGCGGGGGCGACCCACCTCGTCGTTGCCCGTCCGATCGTCAAGGCGCCCGATCCCAGAAAGGCCGCCCGCGCCGTCCTCAACGAAATGGTGGGCGCGCTCTGGCCGGCAAACCGCTGACGAGAACCAAAGGGAGAAGATCATGGCCAAGGGATATTGGATCGCCCGCGTCGATGTTCGCGATGCCGAGCGCTACAAGGATTATGTGGCGGCGGCCAAGCCCGCCTTCGAAAAATACGGCGCGAATTTCCTGGCGCGCGGCGGCGCGATCACCGAGCTCGAAGGAAGGTCCCGCGCCCGCAATGTCGTGATCGAATTCCCGTCGATGCAGCATGCCGTCGACTGCTACAACTCGCCGGAATACCAGATCGCCGCCAAAATTCGCCAGGAAGCGGCGGATGCGGAAATGGTCGTCGTTGAAGGCGTCTGAACGACTTCGCACCCGCAAAACTCACGGGCGCGATGGGCCTTCCCGTCACGCCGGGATTGAGCTAAGACGGAGCCGATACAGCATCCCGCACAGCCTTTCGAGGAGCCTGCCATGACCCTTGCCAACCTGCCGCCGCTCGTCACCGTGTTCGGAGGGTCCGGCTTCGTGGGCAGGCACGTTGTTGGGGCGCTGGCCAAGCGCGGTTATCGCATCCGTGTCGCCGTGCGCCGCCCGGATCTCGCCGGTTTCCTGCAGCCGCTCGGCAATGTCGGCCAGATCTCCGTCGTTCAGGCGAACCTGCGTTATCGCAACTCGATCGACCGCGCAGTCGACGGTGCAAGCCACGTCGTCAACTGCGTCGGCATTCTGCACGAGACCGGCCGCAATACCTTCGACGCGGTGCAGGAATTCGGCGGCCGCGCAGTCGCCGAGGCGGCGCGCAATGCCGGCGCGAGCCTCGCCCATATTTCGGCGATCGGCGCCAATGCCAATTCCGATTCGGACTATGGCCGCACCAAGGGCCGCGCCGAAACCGCCATCCTTTCCATCAAGCCCGATGCGGTGATCTTCCGTCCCTCGATCGTCTTCGGGCCGGAAGACAGCTTCTTCAACAAGTTTGCCGACATGGCCCGCATGTCGCCGGTCCTGCCGCTGGTCGGCGGCGGCAAGACGAAATTCCAGCCTGTGTATGTCGAGGATGTCGCCGAGGCCGTCGCCCGCGCCGTCGACGGCAAGGTCGCCGGCGGCAAGGTCTATGAGCTTGGCGGGCCGGAGGTGCTGAGCTTCCGCGAATGTCTCGAGATGATGCTGAAGGCGACGCGCCGCAAGAACTCGTTCATCTCCCTGCCCTTCGGCGTGGCGTCGCTAATCGGCAGCATCGCTTCCCTGGTCCCCTTCGTGACGCCACCGATCACGCCGGATCAAGTGCGCCTGCTGAAGCGCGACAACGTTGTTTCGGCAGAAGCCGAAGCGGAAGGCCGCACCCTGAAGGGTCTCGGCATCGCACCCACCATGCCGGCGTCCGTGCTCGATTCCTATCTGGTGCAGTATCGCCCGCACGGCCAATATACCGGCTCCGGCAAGGCCGCCTGAGCAATTCGAGCCTTCGACGCAACGCCGTTCGCGTATCCCGCGGACGGCGTTTTTTCGTGTTTGTTTGAAGCAAAGCCGGCGCAAGTTTGAAATGTTGTTGTGCCGATCACATCAAGTGCAGTTGCATAAAAGACGCAGCGGAAATTTTGTGGAATTAACGCCAAATTTAGCAGGAACGTTTATTGCTATTTGCCATTCCACTGACTACCAAACCCCGCGCGTCTCCAATGGACTCGACGCCTGCGAAAGCGTGCGGAAATCACTGTGAAAGGCAATACTCGATGGGCAAGTCAATCGCGCTCCTGTTTGCGTGTGCGGCGCTGGTTATCCTTGCAGGCTCCTTCGTCGCGTCCGGTTCGGTCGCAGCGGTAAAAGGCGGCTGCTCGCCGGCCTACGGCGTCGATCCTTGCTCGACGGCTTCGATCAACCATTGACGAAAGGCCGGGCCTCGGCGCCGGTCTCATAAAGACAAACAGCGGCCGGAGCGTCTGAATCAGGACGCTTCCAATGACCGCCCCGTCTTACCCGCTTGAAAAGCAGCGGACGCCACTCTCTCAGATATTGCCAGCAGGCAGTTTGCGCCCCGACCTCAATTCAGTTCGCGACACCCGGCAGGCGATTGCATTCGCGCCTGGGAGATGCGCGAATGCAATGCGGTGGAAATGGCTCAGCCGATCAGGCCGGTGGCGGCCATGCCGAGCAGCAGCACGCCGAGAATGATGCGGTAGATCGCGAACAGGGTGAAACGGTTGCTCCTGATATAGGCGAGCAGCCATTTGACGGCGATGAAGGCGACGATCGTGGAAACAACGAAGGCGATGGCGAGCGCCGTCCAGTCTTCGCCTGCCGCGCCCCCGTCCTTGAAGGTTTTCAGCAGTTCATAACCGCTCGCCGCATACATGGTCGGAATGCCGACGAGAAAGGCGAATTCGGTCGCCGCGGCGCGATTGCCGGTGCCGGCCAGCATGGCGACGAAAATCGTGGCGCCGGAGCGTGACGTTCCCGGGAAGACGCCGGCAACGATCTGGGCGATGCCGACCAGGATGGCGACGAGCCAGGTGACCTCTTTATGGGGCGGCTTACGGGCAGCGGCCCATTCGGCAAAAATCATCCAGATGCCGCCGATGATCAACGCCCAGGCGATCGGCGTCGCGGTCTCCGGCAATTCATAGCCGAGTCTCTTGACGACGAAGCCGAGGATTGCGGTGATGAGAAAGGCGACGATCAGCTTGGCGGCATAGTCGCGGTTCTGCGGCTCGCGCCAGCCCAGCACCAGATCCAGCAGGCGGCGCCAGTAAATGATGGTGACGGCCAGGATGGCGCCCGCCTGGATGACGATGTTGAACATGTCCGACCGGTGGCCAAGCCATTGCTCCACAATGATGAGATGGCCGGTGCTCGAGATCGGCAGAAACTCGGTGATCCCCTCGACGACCCCAAGAATGGCGGCATTGATATAGTCCATAAATTGTCTCCGGTTTAAAGGTCAGTCGGACTTGAACTGCGCTTGAGCCGATCAGGCGCTGCATCTATCCTCATTCGCAAGACGGTTGTTTGTCCCTTGTCAGATGGCGTGAAAGCCGATTCGCTTGTATTGGCCGGGCCAAGCTCCTATAGCTTCAACCAATGAGTCATGACTAGGGCGCTATAAACGAGCTGCCGCAAAGTCCTGTAACAGCAATCATAAAGCCCGAGTATCGATGCCCACGCTTTATCATCATCCCATGTCATCCGCATCTCGCTTCGTCCGGCTAATCCTGGCGGAATACGGCTATCAGGCGGATCTGATCGAGGAGCAGACGTGGGAGAAGCGCCGGGATTTTCTGGCGCTCAATCCGGCCGGCACGCTGCCGGTCTATGTCGACGACAGCATGCGCGCGCTCTGCGGCGCAAGCGTCATTTCCGAATATCTGGACGAGACGCACGGCGTGTTGAAGCGCGACCGGCGGCTCCTTGCCGAGGACCCTTTCCAGCGGGCGGAAATTCGCCGGCTGGCCGAATGGTTCATGCAGAAAATGGAAAACGACGTGACCAAGCCGCTCGCGCGCGAGCGTGTCTACAAGTTGCAGATGACCGCCGATCAGGGCGGCGGAGCACCGGATTCGAAGATTTTGCGCACGGCCCGCGCGAATATCCGCCAGCATATGCGTTATCTGACCTGGCTCGCCGGGTCGCGCCAATGGTTGGCAGGCGAACGGATGAGCTATGCCGATCTCGCTGCCGCCGCCTCGATCTCGATCCTCGATTATCTCGGCGAAATCGACTGGGCCGATGCCCCTGTCGTCAAGGAATGGTATCAGCGGCTAAAGTCGCGCCCCTCCTTCCGGCCGATGCTGACCGAGCGCGTGCGCGGCCTGACCCCGGTTTCGCACTATGCCGATCTGGATTTCTGACGAGGGCTTTTCATGCCCGAAAATGATGACAAAGAGCGACGCCGCCGCGACAATTTGACCGAGTTCGTCCGGGCGGAATCCGCCGCCAAGGGCTTCGATCTCTGCCGCATCACCCGCCCGGACGCGATCCCCGAAGCGAAAGAGCGCCTCGGCCAGTTCATCGATGCCGGGCGCCACGGGACGATGGAGTGGATGGCGGAGACGCGCGAGCGGCGCGGCGATCCGCTGACGCTCTGGAGCGAGGTGCGGTCCGTCGTCGTCTTCGGCCTCAACTACGCGCCCGAGGAAGATCCGCGCGGCATCCTCGGCAAACCGGACAAGGCGGCGATTTCAGTCTATGCCCGCAACCGCGACTATCACGACATCATCAAGGGCCGGCTGAAGGAGATCGCCACGCGCTTTGCGGCGCGGGCCGGCGTCGACGTGAAAGTGTTCGTCGATACCGCGCCGGTTATGGAAAAACCGTTGGCGGCGGCCGCCGGCCTCGGCTGGCAGGGCAAACATACCAATCTCGTCAGCCGCACGCATGGGTCCTGGCTGTTTCTCGGCAGCATGTTCACCACGGCCGATCTTGCCGTCGACGCGCCGGAGGCCGATCATTGCGGCTCCTGCCGCGCCTGCCTCGATGTCTGCCCGACGGCTGCCTTCCCGGCGCCTTACCAGATCGATGCGCGGCGCTGCATCTCCTATCTCACCATCGAGCACAAGGGGCCGATCGACCCCGATCTCAGGCCGCTGATCGGCAATCGCATCTATGGCTGTGACGACTGTCTTGCCGCCTGTCCCTGGAACAAGTTCGCGGCCTCCGCCTCCGAAATGAAACTGAAGGCGCGGGACGATCTTAAGGAACCGTCGATCAGCTTTCTGCTGACGCTCGACGATGCCGCCTTCCGCACCTTCTTCAGCGGTTCGCCGGTGAAGCGGATCGGCCGCGACCGCTTCATCCGCAACGTGCTGATCGCCGCCGGCAATTCCGGCGAGAGGGCGCTCATCGCGCAATGCCGCGTTCTCGCCGGCGATCCCTCGCCGGTGGTGCGCGGCATGGCGGTCTGGGCACTTTCCCGGCTGATGGAGGCTGGCGAATTCTCGGCCTTTGCCGCACAAAGGGTCGATGAGAGCGACGACGACGTATTGACCGAATGGCGGCTGGCAGGAGTGGACCGATGCATGTGATGATCTTTGGCTGCGGCTATTCCGGCGCGGCGATCGCAAAGGCCTTTGCGGGCGAAAAAGTGCGCGTGTCCGGCACCACGCGTTCGGCCGACAAGGTCGAGGCGCTGGGAGCCAACGGCATCGACGCGTTCCTGTTCGACGGCGAGACCATGGACGAGGACTTGCGCCGCGCGCTGGAGAGCGTCACCCATCTCGTGCAGTCGATCGCGCCCGGAAAGGCCGACCCGCTGCTGCGACTGTTGGGCGAAGACAGCGCCCGTCTTCTGCCCCGGCTCGAATGGATCGGCTATCTCTCCACCGTCGGCGTCTATGGCGATCACAAGGGCGCGTGGGTGAGCGAGGAAACGCCCTGCGTGCCGGTTTCCGGGCGGTCGAAGGAGCGGCTCGAGGCCGAACAGGGCTGGCTGGCGATGGGCCGGGAGCGCGGTGTGCCGGCGGCGGTGCTGCGTCTTTCCGGCATTTACGGGCCTGGGCGCAACGCCTTCTGCAATCTGGACAAGGGCACGGCGCGGCGCCTGATCAAGAAGGACCAGGTTTTCAACCGCATCCGCGTCGAAGATATCGGTGCAGCGACCCGCTTCCTGTCGGAACGCGGTCTCGGCGGCATCTATAATCTCACCGACGACCGGCCCGGCCCGCCGCAAGACGTGATCGTCGAGGCAGCGCGGCTGATGGGCGTCGAACCGCCGCCGGAGCAGGCATTTGAGACCGCAGAACTGACGCCGATGGCACGTACCTTCTATGGCGAGAACAAACGTGTTTCGAACGCGAAACTGAAGGCGGCCGGCTTCGCATTTTCCTTCCCGGCCTATCCGATGTCGCTTGCGCAATTGTGGCAGAACGGACACTGGCGCGGCTAGCGCCGGCGGTGCGTGCACTCACCCAAAAGGAGTAGGAAATTCCTACTTTCCGCCAGCGCACGGGAAAATTTCGCCCTATATTATGGTTAACGGCCTTTGAATTTGCCCAAATGTGGCAGTAAATATGGCAAAGTCAGAAAAAAATTTTCGCGATTTTTGTGAACGGCGGGACGGCGACCGCTGCTCCGGAAAATTCATTCGGATTTTAACTGATTTCATTATGTTTTTTCCACACATGACGGCCGCCATCGATTTCCGTCATTATATCAATGAGCTCACAAATGTTACGGTCTGTAACATTCCGTGAACTCAGGCGGCACTTTTTCGCCACTTTTTAACAGATTTAAGCCCCGCCGCCTGCAAGGGCGTGAGTTCAATAGTTGAGGGATACTCTGTTTTGAAGAACATACGTCGTTCTATTATCGCTGCCGTAACTATCGCAGCCTGCTCTTGCCTGCTTCCGGCGGAGAGTTTTGCTGGCAATGGCTGCGGCGGTGCTTCATGGTACGCGCTTCGCTCCAAAACTGCTTCCGGGGAACGTATGAACCCCGCCATCTTGACTGCCGCACATCGTTCGCTCGCGTTCGGCACCAAGGTGAAGGTCACCAACCGCAACAATGGCCGCACCGTCGTCGTCCGCATCAATGATCGCGGGCCGTTCATTCGTGGACGCGTCCTCGATCTGTCGCGCGCCGCCGCCCAGAATATCGGCATGGTGAGCTCGGGCACCGCGAAGGTCTGCTACCAGGTGATCAGCTGAGGCTGACACCCGAAGTGATCAGCTGGGGCTGACAGCGCCGTACAACCGGCTGCGCCCTGACCGGCGCTTGCTCTTGCCGCCAATCGCGGTTACCACGCGGTTGAAACTTGTCAACAATCCGCCCGGCCTGTGCGCGGATCGTTCACACGTCATGGCAACAGGAGATATGTGAATGCGTCTGGGCGGCCGCCTCGAAGGGGCGATTTCTGTGCTCGCGGATATCGACGCCCGCAAGCGGCCAGTCGCCGACGCGCTCAAGGACTGGGGCCTCGCGCACCGCTTTGCCGGTTCCGGCGATCGTGCGGCGATCGGCAACATCGTCTACGACGCCTTGCGCATGCTGCTTTCCCATGCCTGGCTGATGGATGACGACAGCGCTGCAGCCATCGCCCATGCCGTCATGTTCCGCCAATGGGGCTTCACCCCCGATCGTCTCGCCGCCGAACTGGCCGACGATAAGTTTGCACCGCCGCCGCTTTCGGCAGACGCCGTCGCCGCCTTCGCAAGCCGCTCGCTCGACGATGCGCCGCCGCATATTCGCGGCGATATTCCCGAATGGATCCAACCCTCCTTCGAACGGGCCTTCGGCGCCGGCTGGCTTGCCGAGGCGCAGGCGCTCGCGGCGCGCCCGACACTCGATCTGCGCGCCAATATCCTGAAGGCCTCCCGCGACAAGGCCGTCAAGGCGCTCGAACGCGCCGGGGCACATGCTGCGAAGATCGCCCGCTACGGCATCCGGATTGCCGCCGGCGAAGGCGCCTCGCGGCTTCCCAACGTGACAGCCGAGCTTTCGTTCCAGAAAGGCTGGTTCGAAGTTCAGGACGAGGGTTCGCAGATCGTCGCCGATCTGGTGCTCGCCAAGGACGGCGAACAGATTCTCGACTATTGTGCTGGCGGCGGCGGCAAGACGCTCGCCATGGCGGCCGCCATGCAGAACAAGGGACAGGTTCACGCCTACGACGCCGACCGCAAACGGCTGGCGCCGATCATCGAACGGCTGAAGCGGGCGGGCACGCGCAATGTCCAGGTGCACGATGACCCCAGGGGCCTTTCCGGCCTTGCCGGGCGCTGCGACAAGGTGCTGGTCGACGCGCCCTGCACCGGCACCGGCACATGGCGCCGCCGCCCCGATACGAAGTGGCGGCTGACGGCGAAGAACCTCGACGAGCGCACCGCCCAGCAACAGGACGCGCTGGCGCAGGCGAGCGGCTTCGTCAAGCCGGGCGGCGAGCTGATCTATGTCACCTGCTCGGTTCTACCTCAGGAAAACGAGGAACAAGTGCGCCGCTTCGCGGCTGACAATCCCGATTTTCAGATTGTCGGCGCCTTGCCCGCCTGGGACGCGCTCTTTGGAAGAGATGCGCCGCGGCCGCATTCCTCCGACGGCTTGACGGTGACGCTGACGCCTGCTTCCACCGACACGGACGGCTTCTTCTTCTCCCGCATGCAGCGGAAGGGCTGACGCGGCCGCTCCCGTACACAGGCTGCTTTTCAGGCAAACATGCTGCAAAAAGCCGATTTTGCAGCAATCGCTTATCTTAAAATCATTCCAAACTAGAGCGTTTGACACCAGTTTACTTTTGCGCGAAGAGACGGAGCCGATTACAGCGCCGCGCGTCTTATCAGACGCGCAAAGGACGCTGTAACATTTTTGGATTGACGCATCGTGCTTTCCGAAATCGATTACGATTTCGGGCCGATGCGCTCGACGGAAGATCCGTCACAGGAGAGGATCATGAAGCTCAACAAACTTCGCGCAGCCGTGCTGGCGATCGCCCCCGCAGCCTTGCTCGCCCTTCCCGCGCATGCCGCGACCGATGCGGCGGCCGTGGTGAAACATTATGCCGACGTGGCGCATGCGAAATACGAAGACTCGCTGACGACGGCGAAGGCGCTCGATGCCGCGATCGACGCCTTTCTGAAGGCGCCGAACGATGCGACGCTCAAGGCGGCCCGGGAGGCCTGGATCAAGGCCCGCGTCCCCTACCAGCAGACGGAAGTCTATCGCTTCGGCAATCCTGTTGTCGACGAGTGGGAAGGCAAGGTCAACGCGTGGCCGCTCGATGAAGGCCTGATCGACTATGTCGATCCCTCCTACGGCACCGAGAGCGACGAAAACTCCCTCTATGTGGCCAATGTCGTCGCCAACAAGACGATCAAGATCGACGGCAAGGATGTGGACGCCTCGAAGCTGACGCCGGAATTCCTCTCCGGCACGCTTGCCGAGGCCGGCGGCATCGAAGCCAATGTCGCCACCGGCTACCACGCCATCGAATTCCTGCTCTGGGGCCAGGATCTGAACGGCACGGGACCGGGCGCCGGCAACCGCCCGGCCACCGATTACGACCTGAAGAACTGCACGCATGGCAATTGCGACCGCCGCGCCGAGT
Organism: Rhizobium croatiense; assembly: GCF_019793465.1. Lineage (GTDB taxonomy): Bacteria > Pseudomonadota > Alphaproteobacteria > Rhizobiales > Rhizobiaceae > Rhizobium > Rhizobium croatiense. The sequence goes on from NZ_JAILYJ010000010.1 coordinate 21,826, forward strand.
ATCTGAAATCCGCCTCTACGCTGCTGGTTTCCTACCTGCAGGAAATGACCGACAACTGGAAGCCGGACGGGGCTGCGACGAAGAACGTCGAAGCCGATCCGAAGGCCGGACTCGTCGCGATCCTGACGGGCATGGGTTCGCTCTCCTACGGCGAGCTTGCCGGCGAGCGCATGAAGCTCGGCCTGCTGCTACACGATCCTGAGGAAGAGCATGATTGCTTCTCCGACAATACCTACAACTCGCATCTCAACGACGCGATCGGCATCGCCGCTGCCTATACTGGCAACTATACCCGCGTCGACGGCACCAAGCTCAAGGGCCCCTCGCTGCACGACCTTGTCGCCGCCAAGGACAAAGCGCTCGATGCCGAGATGGAAGGCAAGCTCAACAAGACGCTCGATGCGATGAACGCCATGGCCAAGCGCGGTGAGACGGTCGAGAAGTACGACCAGATGATCGGTGAGGGCAACAAGGAAGGCAACGCCGTTGTCCAGGCCGCCATCGACGGCCTGATCGACCAGACGAAGTCGATCCAGCGCGTTATTGCCGCACTCGATCTCGGCACGGTTCAGCTTGAAGGTTCCGACAGCTTGGATAATCCTAACGCCGTCTTCAAATAAGCAAAAAGGCGGGCCGCTTCGGCTTTTGAGGCGGTCCGAACTCTGAAATGCCCTTTATCGCCTCCCTCATTCCTGTGCCCTCAGGAATCCAGCCACGGCGCGTCCGCGTCGTGAATGACTTGCTCAAAGGGGAGTCTTCCGCGCCCAAGGACTTGGGCGCACTGGATTCCTGTGACGAGCACAGGAATGAGGGAGTGGAAAAGGAAGCTCGCGCCAGCACCGTCGAGCTTGCCACTCGGAAAAGTCGCCTCTTCTCGAAACTCCGCATCTCCCTCCGCATCGCTGCCTTCGCCGCGCTTGCAGGCGCGCCTGTGGCTCTTGCCGCCGGTTTCGACCTGCCGGCGAAACGCACCGACCTCTCCGAAGCCGACCTGAAACGCGTCGCCGACGTCACTCGGCCGACCAGGGATTTTTCCAAGGCCGAACAATATGAGGCGATGCAGGCGGGTGGCGCGACCTCGATCGAGCCCGTCAACGAAGACAGCTTCTCGCATATTTCGGCCAATATCCCCTTCGAGGAAGAGCAGAATTTCAAGCTCGGCAATGCGCTCTTCCGCAAGCTCTGGGTTTCCTCGCCCTCCTCGACGCAGGCCTCCGATGGCCTCGGGCCGCTCTTCAACGCTCGCTCCTGCATGAGCTGCCATGTCAATGACGGCCGCGGCAAACCGCCGGAGGGCGGTCCGAGCGCCGTGTCCATGTTCTTGCGGCTTTCCCGCGCAGCCAGGACGCCGGAAGAGGAAAAGGCGATCGCGGGCGCTCACATCCTCAACTTCCCCGATCCGATCTATGGCCATCAGCTGCAGGATCTTGCCGTTCCCGGCCTTGCCGCCGAAGGCCGGATGGCGATCCACTATGATGAGGAGACGGTAACGCTTGGTGACGGCGAAACCGTGTCGCTGCGCCGGCCGCATTATGCGGCGACCGACCTGGCCTATGGACCGCTCGATGCTGCGACGACGATCTCGGCGCGCGCCGCCCCCGCCATGATCGGCCTCGGGCTGATCGAGGCGATCCCCGAGGCCGATCTCCTTGCCCATGCCGACCCTGACGATGCCGATGGCGACGGCATCTCCGGCAAGGCGGCGATCGTCCGCCATCATCGCAGCGGCGAGATCGCGCTCGGCCGGTTCGGCTGGAAGGCGCAGAACGCCACGGTGCGCGACCAGAATGCCGACGCCTTCGCCAACGATATCGGCATCTCCACGCCCGACCACCCGGACGCGCATGGCGATTGCACCAAGGCGGAGGAGAAATGCCTCGAAAAGCCGACCGGCGTGCAGAAACGGCTGGGCGCGGAAGAAGCGCCGGGCCCTATTCTCGACTTCGTGACCTTCTATTCCGAAAATCTTGCCGTTCCGGCGCGCCGCAAGGCGAGCTTCGCCGAGACACTGAAGGGCAAACGGATTTTCTACGAAAGCGGCTGCATTTCCTGCCATGTGCCGAAATTCGTCACCCGCCGGGATTCGCCCGACAAGGCACAGTCCTTCCAACTGATCTGGCCCTATTCCGACTTTCTTCTGCACGATATGGGCGAGGGGCTTGCCGACGGGCAGCAGGTCGGCCTTGCAAGCGGACGTGAATGGCGCACGCCACCGCTATGGGGTATAGGACTGACCCGGACTGTCAGCGGACACAGCTTTTTCCTGCATGACGGCCGCGCGCGGGATCTCACCGAGGCGATCCTCTGGCACGGCGGCGAAGCTGAAAAGGCCCGCAATGCTTTCTCCGCTCTGTCGAGAGACGACAGAGCGGCCCTGATTACATTCCTGGAGTCACTTTGATGCGCCTTTGGCACCCCCTGCTCTGCCTCACTCTGATCGGCCTTGCCACTTCGGCCGCCGCCCAGACCGCCGCTCCTCTGGCAGGGCTGAACGAGGATGCCGTTCCCGCCGTCATGCAGCGCGCTGTCGACGAGGTGATCCGGCCGGGCTATCGCAACATGCAGCAATCGGCCGCCCGGCTGACGACGGCGATGAAGGATCTCTGCGACGGCGGCACGCAGCAGACGCTCGACAAGGCGAAATCGGCCTTCGACGATACGATCCGCTATTGGTCGATCATCGAGATCGTCCAGACCGGACCCGTGATCCAGGACAATCTCTTCGAGCACATCCTGTTTTATCCCGACCGCAAGGGCGTCGGCCTGAAGCAGGTGCAGGCGCTGATCGCCAAGGCCGATCCGAAGGACGCGACGGTCGATGCGATCGCCGGCAAGAGCGTGGCGCTGCAGGGCCTGACGGCGCTGGAATACGTGCTCTACGGCAATGGCTCGGAAAATCTCGTCGGGCAGAAGGGCGGCTTCCGCTGCCTATACGGGGCCGCCGTCGCCGGCAATATCCAGCGCGAGGCCGGCGAAGTCGTCGCCGCCTGGGAAAAGCCGGACGGGGTGCAGGCGAGCTGGAAACATCCCGGCCCGCAGAGCAATGATTTCATGGACAACAAGGAGGCGGTGACCGCGCTGCTCGGCATTCTCGTCCACGGCGCGGAGAACGTCCGCGATCAGCGGCTGGAGCAGTTCTACAAAGGCAAGGACACCTCGCCGCGGCCGCGCATGGCGATCTACTGGCGCTCCAAGAACACCTGGAAATCGATGGCGGCCAATATCGACGGCCTGCGCACGTTGTGGCAGAAGGCCGGCATGGCCGAACTCCTGCCGCCGGACAAAAAGGCGATCGCCGCCTCGATCGACGAGGACTTCAAATCACTGCTCGACAGCGTGCCGAAGCTCAATCCCGACATCGACGCCGCCGTCAGCGATGCCGAGAAGGCCAAGCTCGACACGCTTTTGGCCGAAAGCCGTGATCTGATCACCCGGATCAGCGACGAATATGGCGCGGCCATCGGCCTTTCGGCCGGCTTTTCCTTTTCCGACGGAGACTGATGCGATGATGCAAAGCGCCCCGATCAACCGACGCAGTTTCGTCAAGGCGGCAGGAATAGGCTTCCTGGCGAGCTTGGCGCCAAGGTCGCTGATGGCGCTCGAACGGGCCGATGCGGTGTATGCCTCGGGCATTCGCACGGCAAACAGTTCCTTTGCCATCGCGACCGTGACGGAGCGCGGCGAGATCATCGATCAGGTGGCGCTTCCCGCCCGCGCCCACGGCATGGCCTTCAGCGCCGTCACCGGGAAGACCGTCGCCTTTGCGCGCCGGCCGGGCACCTATGCGATGATCTTCGATCCACGAGATAAGGGCGAGCCGATCGTCATCAATTCCCGCGAAGACCGCCATTTCTACGGGCACGGCGCCTTCTCGCCCGATGGCCGGATCCTCTATGCCAGCGAGAATGATTTCGACGGCAATCGCGGCATGATCGGTCTCTACGACGCAACCGATCGCTTCACCCGCATCGGCGAATACGAGACCTATGGCATCGGTCCGCACGATATGACGGTTTCCGATGACGGCCGCCTTCTCATCGTCGCCAATGGCGGCATCGAGACGCATCCGGATTTCGGCCGCGCCAAGCTCAATCTCGAGGCGATGCAGCCGTCGCTGGCGCTGATCGATGCGGCAACCGGCGCGTTGATCGAAAAACACGTGCTGCCGGCCGAATGGTCGCAGCTGTCGACCCGCCATGTCGACCTCGACGGCGACGGCCGCATCTGGTTCGCCTGCCAGTACGAAGGCCACCGCAAGGAATTGCCGCCGCTCGTCGGCCATTTCGCCAAGGGGGAGGATCTTTCCTTCGTCGCGCTGCCGGAGGAGACGACGCGCAGGCTTGCCAACTATGTCGGGGCGATCGCCGTCAACCGCAGCGAAGGTCTCGTCGGCATCACCTCGCCGAAGGGCGGCGCCTCGGTGACCATCGACGCAAAAACGGGCAAGGTGCTGGTCGAGACCGCCGTTCCAGAGGCCGCCGGCATCGCGCCAGCAAGAGATGGCTTTGCCGTCTCCTCCTATGACGGCGATTTCCTTTCGAGGCGCAGCGATGTCGCCTGGGATCAGCACATCGTCCGGGTCTCTCAGCGGGTGCGCGCATAGGCCTTCTGCTCGGCGCTGACGCTCGATGCCGCGGCCCGCGCCGCCTCATGCAGCCATTCAGGTCCCCGGGCCTGCAAATCCTGCAGGATCGCTGCGACCGCCGCCGCATCATCGGAATGGCAATTGGCGATCTCGAAGCCCATCAAGTCGAGGATTGTCGGCGAAAGCAGGATCTCCGCATGCTTGTCGATCTCGATCTTGCGGCTGTTTGGCGAAAGCCGGCGCACGAGGATGCGCCCGCAGACGCGATAATGAGGATCGGCCGAGCGCGCCCGCCCGGCGGCGATTTCGCCCGCACGGATCGCCACATCAAGCGGCCTGTGGTGAAGCGACCAGGCCGACGGCACCAGCGCCTTCGCCTCGCGCAAGACCGGCCCGCCCTGCCATTCGGCATAGGCGACGAAACGCGGGCGACCGAGGCTGCCGGTACCGGCGTTGCGCGGCTTGGCCGTGAAGGAGCCTGCCCCGGGCGGCAATGCACCCGCAAGCGCCTCGGTATAGGCTGACGGCGCCTTCTTCTTGCCCGCAGGCAGCATTTCGTATTTTTCCCAGAATTCCCGGCGTTCGGAATTCGGCAGCATCAGCGCCTTGCGCAGCCATTTGTGATCGCGTTCGAGGATGACCGGCAGCGGATTTTCAAGGCCTCTGCGATAACCGCCGAGGATCAGCTCGCCGATCATCCGAACCGAGGGACCGTTGCCGTTGCCCGCCAGGATGGCGCTTGCCGCAAGGCGAACGAGATCCAGCGCATAGGGCATAACCGCCGCATCGTCGAAATCATTGACGCCCCAGACGAGCCTGCCCTCGCTATCGCGCCAGGTGCCGAAATTCTCCAGATGCATATCGCCGATCGCCAGCACTTCGGGGGCCCGGCCGAGCTCCGGGCAGATATCGAGGATGACCTCGCACCAGCGCCAATAGGTGGCGCGCAGGAAGCCGAAATCGTCGCTCCGCATCCTCCCGTGCTTTTCCTTAAGATCGTCCTTGACGAGATCGCCCCCGAGCTCGCCGGCCAGCCAGGTCTCGAAATTCCGAACCGATTGCGATATCGTCGTCATGGCGCCGGCGCTCCCTCATTTCGAGATAGGATGCCGGAGAATACCCGCTCAGCGCGAAGCTGCAATCGTCTTCGCAGGGCATGCGGGGCAATAGCACGGCGAAAGGTTGCGCTGGCGACACGCCTTGACGTTTCCATCGCCGTCCGGATCGATTTCAGCAATGTCCAGCTTGTCGAATCCGGCCCGCCATGCCACTTTCCCGGCTTCGAGAGGGGTAGCAATGAGCGAGACTGACAGGGGCGATTTCCGCGCGCGAATCCGCCGCAACTTTGCGCGCCAGGCGGCGATGCAGACGATCGGCGCGGAGTTGACGCGCGTCGAGCACGGCGTCGTCGAAATCGAGCTTCCCTTCGACATTAAACTGACGCAGCAGCACGGCATCCTGCATGCTGGCATCATTTCCGCCGCGCTCGATTCGGCCTGTGGCTTTGCCGCCTACAGCGTGATCGACCCGGAAGCCTCGATCCTGACGATCGAGTTCAAGGTCAATCTCATGTCGCCGGGACGCGGCGAGCGCTTCCTGTTTCGCGGCGAAATCACCAAGCCGGGCTCCACCATCATCGTCGCCGACGGGCGAGGCTACGCGATCAGCGACGGCCCGGCGAAACTCATCGCCTCCATGACCGGAACGATGATGGTGATCCGCGGCAGAGAAGGAATTACAGGATGAAGTTCGAACTGAAATCGGTCGCGGGAAAATCCATGCTGTTCGTCATGGCGGCAGAGGCCGAATACGGCCCCTTCCTGCGCTCGCGCATCGAACCCTTGATGACCGGCGTCGGTCCGGTCGAGGCGGCGGTCGCGCTGACCAAGACGCTGGCGCGGCTCGATGCGGCCGACGAGCTGCCGGATCTCGTCGTTTCCCTCGGCTCGGCCGGCTCGGCGAAACTGGAACAGACTGAAATTTATCAGGTAACCTCAGTTTCCTACCGCGACATGGACGCCTCGCCGCTCGGCTTCGAAAAGGGCAGGACGCCCTTCCTCGACCTGCCGGCGACGCTCGAGCTGCCGCTGCGCATTCCGGGCATTGCCGAAGCGAGCCTTTCCACGGGCGGCAATGTCATCTCGGGTGCTGCCTATACCGACATTGACGCCGACATGGTCGATATGGAGACCTATGCGGTGCTGCGCGCCTGCCAGGGCTACAAGCTGCCGCTGATCGGCCTGCGCGGCATTTCCGACGGCGCCGTCGAGCTGCAGCACATCTCCGGCTGGACCGAATATCTGCATATCGTCGACCGCAAGCTCTCCTACGGCGTCGACAGCCTGTTCACGGCGCTGGAAGACGGGGTTTTCTGGTTCTAAGCGGGCAAGTGCTGCGCGTCTTATCGGACGCGGGGACAATCGGAACAATAAAAACCCGATGCCGCCGATTTCCCCGATTGCCAGGCGAAGCGCTTTTCATTAAAGCCTCGACATGGCCCAGACAGCACATCCCGACTCCGTTCTCATCGTCGATTTCGGCAGCCAGGTGACCCAGCTCATCGCACGACGCGTGCGCGAGGCCGGCGTCTATTGCGAAATCGTTCCCTTCCAATCGGCCGAAGAGGGCTTCAAGCGCCTTCAGCCAAAAGCCGTGATCCTGTCCGGCAGCCCGGCATCGACGGTGGACGAGGGATCGCCGCGGGCGCCCCAGATCATCTTCGACAGCGGCCTGCCGGTCTTCGGCATCTGCTACGGCCAGCAGACGATGTGCATGCAGCTCGGCGGCAAGGTCGAAAGCGGCCATCACCGCGAATTCGGCCGCGCCTTCCTCGATGTCGACAAGGACTGCCAGCTGTTCGAGGGCCTCTGGTCCTCCGGCTCGCGCCATCAGGTCTGGATGAGCCACGGCGATCGCGTCACGGCGCTGCCCGATGGTTTCGAGGTGGTCGCCACCTCCTCCAACGCGCCCTATGCCTTCATCGCCGACGAGAAGCGCAAATATTACGGCGTGCAGTTCCACCCCGAGGTCGTGCACACGCCCGACGGCGCCAAGCTGATCGGCAACTTCATTCACAACATCGCCGGCATCAAGGGCGACTGGTCGATGTCGGCCTATCGCCAAAAGGCGGTCGACGAGATCCGCAAGCAGGTGGGCGACAAGCGCGTCATCTGCGCCCTTTCCGGCGGCGTCGACAGTTCGGTCGCAGCACTGCTGATTCACGAGGCGGTCGGCGACCAGCTAACCTGCATCCTCGTCGACCACGGGCTGATGCGCAAGGACGAGGCGGCAAACGTCGTCGCCATGTTCCGCGAACACTACAATCTGCATCTGCTGCACGTCGACGCCTCCGACCGCTTCATCGGCGAGCTCGAAGGCGTCAGCGACCCGGAAACCAAGCGCAAGATCATCGGCCGGCTGTTCATCGAAACCTTCGAGGAAGAGGCGAAGAAACTCGGCGGCGCCGATTTCCTGGGCCAGGGCACGCTCTATCCCGACGTGATCGAGAGCGTTTCCTTCACCGGCGGCCCGTCGGTGACGATCAAATCGCACCACAATGTCGGCGGCCTGCCGGAGCGCATGAAGATGCAGCTCGTCGAGCCGCTGCGCGAACTCTTCAAGGACGAGGTGCGCGCGCTCGGCCGCGAACTCGGCCTGCCCGACAGCTTCATCGGCCGCCACCCCTTCCCAGGCCCCGGCCTTGCGATCCGCTGCCCCGGCGGCATCAGCCGCGAAAAGCTGGAGATCCTGCGCGAGGCCGACGCGATCTATCTCGACGAAATCCGCAAGGCCGGCCTCTACGACGCCATCTGGCAGGCCTTCGCCGTGCTGCTTCCCGTCCAGACCGTCGGCGTCATGGGCGACGGGCGCACCTATGAATTCGTCTGCGCGTTGCGCGCCGTCACTTCGGTCGACGGCATGACCGCCGATTTCTACCATTACGACATGGAATTCCTCGGCCGCGCCGCCACTCGCATCATCAACGAGGTGCGCGGCATCAACCGCGTGGTCTATGACGTCACCTCGAAGCCACCCGGCACGATCGAGTGGGAATGAGGAATACAAGGCGGCAATAGCGTCGTTTTCGCGATTATTGCCGCCGCCCGGTGATCAGTGGTCGGACCGGGAGCGGTGCTCCTCGCGCCATCGTTCCCAGCGGCGACGCAGCCGAATATGCCCGGCTGAAGGATAAAGTCGACCTTGTTCATGAGCCTAAGCTGATGCCGTGGGGCAACCGGTCGGTGCAGTTCCGAGATCCGGAAGGCACGCTTGTCGCGCTGTTCATGCCGTTCACCGATACGGCAAAGAAGCGCTTTGCATCACGATAGGCGCGTCACACAACGCGCAGCCAAGTGGTTCGCCTCCGAAAAACCAATTGCAAATTACAATCAGTCGATCTAACTTCTGACCGATTGGGCGGACGCAATCTGACCTCATGCGGATGGACCCTTGAAGGAAAGGAGTGAGCATGGCCAAGCTCGTGTTCGGAATGAACCAATCGCTGGACGGCTACGTCGATCATACCGCGTTTGCGCCAGATCCGATACTCTTCCGTCACTTCATCGAAGCGACGCAGCGGCAGGCGGGCAGTGTGTACGGTCGCCATATGTACGAGATCATGCGTTACTGGGATGACGACCATCCTGAATGGGACGCGGACAGACGCGCCTTCGCGGCCGCCTGGCGGAACCAGCCGAAATGGGTCGCCTCGCGCTCGTTGAAATCGGTCGGTCCAAACGCCAGCCTTGTTGACGGCGATCTCGAGGGCGCGATCCGTAAGCTGAAGGCCGAACGCGACGGAGAGATCGAAGTCGCCGGCCCGGATTTGGCGCGAAGCCTGACCGATCTTGGCCTGATCGATGAATATGTCATCTATCTGCACCCCGTCGTGCTCGGTCACGGCAGGCCATATTTCGCCGGACCCCGACCGCCGCTCCGCCTTATGGCCAATGACCGGATTGGCGAGGATGTGATCCGGCTGGTCTACGTTCCTGCTTGATTTCCCAAATCCCAGCAGCCGGCCAAGGTTTCCTCGGCCGGCCGCGCTCGGTAGGGAGAATGGCTGTGACGACGGCGTCAGCGGCCGTAGGTGACTTCAAGCGAGGCCTTGTCGAGCGTATTCGCCCGGACATAGTAGCCGACCATCGCGCCCGGCGCCGTATCGGGAAGCGGCAGCTTGTCGACCGAGAGCGCGTAGACCGTGAACTGGTAATGGTGCGGCGCATCGCCGACCGGCGGGCATGCGCCGCCATAGCCTGATGTACCGAAATCCGTACGGCCTTCCACGGCCCCTGCCGGAAGCTTTTTGTCACCGCTGGCCCCGGTCGCAATCTTTGAGGCGTCTGCCGGAATGTTGAACACCGACCAATGCCACCAGCCCGAACCGGTCGGAGCATCCGGGTCGTAGACCATGACGGCGAAGCTCTTGGTTCCCTCTGGAGCACCCGACCAGGTGAGTTCCGGCGAGATGTTCTTGCCCGTGCAGCCGAAGCTGTTGAAGACCTGCGCATCGGCCATGGTCTTGCCTGATGTCAGGTCTTTCGAAGTGAGCTTCATTTCGGCTTGGGCGGCCGTGGCGCCAAAGACGGACGCGGCCAGAAGTGCTGCTGTTATAAGACGCATGTTGTTTTCCTGCGTTGATGATGCGGGAAAACTACCGTTGTCACGGCAGCGCATCTGCCCCGCTATGCTCAACTTCTGCCCCGATCCGCTCAAAACGCTCAGTTCCGCCCCGCACATGGCGCGGATTGACGCCGAACCGCTCTTTGAAGCGCGCCGAAAATTGCGACGGCGAATCGTAACCGACTTCGAGCGCCACCTGTGCCATCGGCAGGGTTGTGGTTTGGATGAGGGCGAGGGCGCGATTCATCCTTGTGTCGCTCAATATCTCGCTGAAACTTGTCTTTTCGGCGGCGAGCTTACGCCGGAGCGTCGCTTCGCTCATGTTGAAGGCGCGCGCCGCGTGCCCCACCGTCCAATCAAAGGCCGTATCACTTTCAATCATCTGCCTCAGCCGGTCCTCGAGCCGAGGACTTTCGCATCGGCCGAGCACCGCGCCGCAGAGCGCAAACCAGGTGATCAGCTCCATCAAACGCGCCTTGGCAATGGCGCCGGGAAGCCTCGTCAGATTGCCGGGCTGACAGCAATAGGCAAACAATGCCGCCGCTTCCTCCGGCAGGTTCGAGGTACTTGCAGGGAGCGTCCGCGCGGGGACGGCGATCGAACCCATGGCGATATAGGCATCCTCGAACAGCTGTCTTGGAACAGGCAGCGCCAGGGTCTGATACTTCTGCGGCGCCTTTGGAATGTTCTCCATCGTCAACGGCCGATAGTCGGGCAGCAGGGCATAAGCGCCCGCCTCAAGGCGCAAAGCCTTGTCATCCGCCATGACGATCTTCGTTCCCGATTGCACCTGGATCAATAAGGGGCTCGTATTGACGAGACGAAAAAAGCAGGCCCGCCCACCCTGGCGGATCAGGGCCCTGGTTGGAATGCGAAAGACGTCGTCCAGCATGGCTTCTCCGGCAACAGGCTGCCCCTCGCCCCTGATCCTTGGCGAGGGGAAATAGCAAAACCACGTGACAGGGGCAACCTTGAGCCGGGGCGTATGCCGGCAGGAGCCGCCGCATCCCTCGCCGGGAAGACTGACTTCAGTTCGCTTGGATCGACCGCAAGTTCGGCAAGGGCTCGACCGTATCTAACGCCGGGCAGACCTCTTGATATGCTCAACCAGCGCCCGCAGCTTCAGCGGCTGCCGCTCGCGCCTGGGATAATAGAGATAAAAGCCGGGAAAGGGCGGGCAGAAATCTTCCAGCAGCGGCACGAGCTCTCCGCGATCGAAATAGGGCTGGAAGGTTTCCACCATGCCGAAGGTGATCCCCGCCCCGGCACAGGCCAGGCGGATCATCATGCCCATATCGTTCGTTGTGACGGCAGGGTCGACGGCGACGTCGAAATCGCGATTGTTTTCAGTGAACTCCCAGCGGTAGGGCGCCGTATCCGGGCGAGGCCGCCAGCCGATGCAGGCATGGTTTTGCAAGTCGCGGGGATGGCGCGGACGGCTGCGGCGCTTGATGTAGGCAGGAGAAGCCGCGGGGCATTGGCGCTGCTCTTGGGAGACGGATACCGCGATCATGTCCTGTTCGATCACCTCGCCGAGCCGGACACCGGCGTCAAAACCAGCCTCGACGATATCGAATTCTTCATCGGTGATGGTGATATCGAGTTTGATTTCGGGACAGGCTTCGATGAAGCCGGCGAGCAACGTGCCGGATAGGAAGCTTTCGGCGATCGAGGACACCGTGAGCCTCAGCAGGCCGCTCGGGCGCGCCTGCATGTCCCGCACCGTCTGCATCGCATCCCTGACCTGCCGGACCGATGGACGAACCGCCGCGAAGAACACTTCGCCGGCTTCGGTCAGGCTGACGCTACGCGTAGTGCGCTGGACGAGCGCGACGCCAAGACGATCCTCCAGACGCTGCAGGGACTGACTGACGGCGGAGCGGGTGACGCCGAGACGCTCGCCTGCAAGGCGAAAGCTCCGCGCCTCCGCCACGGCGAGAAAGACTGAGATGCCGTCTAGATCGTCGACCATTGGTTAGGAAATTTAACCAAGCCATCGCGGATTGGCAACTTAATCACTTCAGTTCGTGCGCCTATCTTTTCTGTCGAGCCCGCAAAACAGCGGTGCTGACCTCGAAAGGAAGAAGGATGCAAAACATTGCCATGAGATCCGTCCTGCATTTCTGCGCCGCCGCCACCTTAGCCGGCACGGCGGTCAGCCCGGCAGCCGGAGATAGCGTCGGCGGCCGCCAATCCACGCGTCCACAAGCAAGCGAGAACACGATGCAGCAACATCCCTATGTCGGCATGTGGGTGACCGACGACGGCCGGGTCCGCCACCAGCTTCTGTCCAACGGTCGCTATGACGAGGCCCGAGGAAACCGGGAGAGCGCCTATCGAGGCCGTTACGAAGTGGTCGGGAGCCACATCGAATACTGGGACGATACCGGCTTCACGGCCGACGGTGATTTCGTTGACGGTAACACCCTCCATCACGGCGGCATGGTGCTTCGCCGCAAATGACAAGCTCGCTCAATAAGGCTCTATCCGGCCGGAAAGGATGAGGATCATGTCTTCCACCACACCCATCTGGTTCATAACAGGCGCATCGTCCGGCCTCGGCCGGTCGCTCGCCGAGGCGGTTCTCGCCCGTGGCTGGCGCGCCGCGATGACGGCGCGCAGACCCGAGACCCTCCGGGATCTCGCAACGCAACACGGCGACCGCGCCCTTGCTCTCGCCCTCGATGTGACGGATAGCCGGTCCGTCGCCCGCGCGGTTCACGACGCCGAGGCGCATTTCGGCGCGATCGACGTCGCCGTCAACAATGCCGGCTACGGTTACCTCTCGGCGATTGAAGAGGGCGAGGACGCAGAGATACGCGCCCAGTTCGAGACCAATGTCTTCGGTCTGATCGCCGTCACCAAGCATGTCCTGCCGGGCATGCGCGCGCGCCGGCGGGGGCATATCTTCAACGTCTCGTCGCTCGGCGGGCTCGTCGCCTTCGCCGCGACCGGCTACTACCACGCCACCAAATTCGCGGTCGAAGCCCTGTCGGAATCGCTTTCCCATGAGGTCAAGCCGCTCGGCATCAGGGTGACGATCCTCGAACCCGGTGCCTTCCGCACGGATTGGGCCGGCCGGTCGATGGTCGAATCCAGGACGGTTATCGACGACTATGCCGAAACCTCAGGCAAGCGGCGCCAGGCCACCCGTTCGGTTTCCGGCAAACAGCCGGGCGATCCGGCGCGTGCCGCCGCTGCCATCATATCGGCGTTCGAGGCGGAGGAGTCGCCATTGCGCCTGCTGCTCGGAGCGCCCGCCCTGAAGATCGCCCGCGAACGGCTCGATGCGCTGCGGGCAAATTTCGACGGCTGGGCGCAGACAACGCTCAGCGCCGATTTCCCCGACTGAGCCGCGCCCGAGAAAACACTCAACAGACAAATGGAGCTTGAAATGTCGAACATCGAAGGAAAAGTCATTGCCATCACCGGCGCCAGCAGCGGCATCGGCGAGGCTGCTGCAAAGGTGCTGGCTGCGGCCGGCGCCCACATCGTGATCGGCGCCCGCCGCATTGAGCGCCTAGAGAGGCTCGCCGGCGAAATCGAAGCCAGGGGCGGAACGGTACGGCTGCAAAAGCTTGACGTCACCGACCGCTCTGAGGTCGAGGCCTTTGCAGGCTTTGCCAGATCCGAGTTCGGCCGGCTTGATGTCATTGTTAACAATGCCGGTCTAATGCCGCTCTCGCCGCTCGAGGCCCTGAAGGTCGATGAATGGGACCGGATGATCGACGTCAACATCAAGGGCGTGCTCTACGGCATCGCCGCAGCCCTGCCGATCATGAGGGCGCAGGGTTCCGGGCAGATCATCAACCTGTCTTCGATCGGCGGCCACAGCGTCTCGCCAACGGCCGCCGTCTATTGCGCGACGAAATTCGCAGTCCGTGCAATCTCGGACGGGCTGCGGCAAGAGACCGATCGCATCCGCGTGACCGTCATCTCTCCCGGCACGACGACATCGGAACTGGCCGACACGATCACCGACCCGACTGCGCGCGACGCCATGAAGGCGTTCAGGGCGATCACGATCAGCCCCGATTCTATCGCCAATGCGATCCTCTATGCCGTCAGCCAGCCTGACGATGTCGATGTCAGCGAGCTCATCATCCGGCCGACCGCCAGCCCGCATTGAGCAGTCGATATCCAATTGAAATTGCCCCGCCGCCTAAAACCCCAGCGACTGCTGGGCGGGCGGCGGCGGGGCGAGGTTGACGCCTTCGAGCTCCAGCATGCGGGTCTTCGACGTCGAACCGCCGGGAGCGGAGAAGCCGCCGATCTTGCCGCCGGCCGCCAGCACCCGGTGGCAGGGAATGATCAGCGCGACGGGGTTCTTCGCCATCGCCTGGCCGACGTCTCGGGCAGCTTCCGGCCCGGCGCCCAGCTCTTTCGCCAGCGCGCCGTAGGTGGTCGTGCGGCCCCAGCCGATGCGCCTTGCCGCCGCATAAATCTCCCTGAAAAAAGCATCCTGGCCGGCAAGATCGAGTTCGACGCCGGAGAAATCCGTCTCCTCACCCTGGAAGTAGCGCTTCACTGCCGCCACGGTCTCGAGCACACCAGGCGTCGGCGCGCCGGCTTCGGCATCCGGCAGCCGGCGCAGCAAGAGCCGCTCAGTCGCCTCCGCAGTTTTCGTCGGCAGCTGGAAACGGACGATGCCGGCGTCGCTCCAGGCAATGCCGCAGAAACCACCCGCGGTTTCGAAGATGAGATAGTGGGGTATCGTCTGGGCCATGACACAGCCTCCGCCTTTTCGATTACCATCAAAATCGTACGGGACGGCCGCTGTTTCAACCCGATTCTTGCGCATCTCGTTCTTTTTTTGTTCTTTGCTATTCTGCCTTGCAGGCGTATCTTTCGCCCCGTATGGAGCGCGAGGCGGTCATGACGACCTGACAGGCCATGAACCAGTTCCTGCTGATCCACAGCGTTCTCGGAAAAACCGGATACCACATCATCGATCGCTGGCCGCTTTTCGGCTGAGGGTCCGTGCCCGGTGAGGCTTGCGCTTGCCGGATATCCGCGCATAAAGCTGGACGAACCGTTGGGTCGGCAAACGCGGAGCACGACAGCATGGACGTTTCAGAGATCATTATCCCGGGCGATACCCCGGGAACGGAATGGCGGCTGCCAGTGCTGCGCTTCAAGGGTCGCGATCCGAACGCGCCGAAGATCTATATCCAGGCGGCACTGCATGCCGGCGAACTGCCGGGAACGGCGCTGCTGCATTTCCTCTGCGAGCAGCTGCGGCGGGCGGAAGACCAGGATGGCATCCTGGGCGGCATCACCATCGTGCCGCAGGCCAATCCGATCGGTGCGGCGCAGTCGCATTTCGGTGATTTGCAGGGCCGTTTCGACCTTGGCTCGCGCACCAATTTCAACCGGGATTTCCCGCTGATCTCCATTGCCGATCGAGCGACGCTGATCGAAGAGCTCGACGATTACCCGGCTACCGACAGGTTGAAGCGGCAGCTCCTGCATATGGCGCTCGGCTCCGATCTCGTCCTCGACCTGCATTGCGACGACGAATCCCTGCAATATGCCTATGTCGACGAGGCTTTCTGGCCGGAGGCGGCCGATCTCGCCGCCGCGCTCGACATGGAGGCCGTGCTGCTTTCGGATGGCGAAAGCTCCGCCTTCGAGGAGGCTGTCGGCTTTGCATGGAAATATGAAGTCCCCGGCGAACGACGGTCCATGCTGCCGGGCAAGCTTTCGGTCACGGTCGAGCTGCGCGGCAAGCGCGATGTCGATCCGGCGCTGGCGAAGCGGGATGCGGAGGGGCTCTGGCGTTTCCTCGCGGCACGCGGGATCGTCAGCGACGAACCGGTGGCGCCGGCCGCGTTTGCCGGCCCCGCCGTGCCACTCGACAATGTCGAGATCATCCGGGCTCCCGAAGGCGGCGCCGTGCTCTTCCATCGCGCGATCGGCGAGAGGGTTGTGGAGGGCGAGCGCCTGGCGACGATCATCACCCGGCCGGGGCAGGTTGATGGCAGCATCGACTTGCAGG
Source organism: Rhizobium croatiense (assembly GCF_019793465.1). Lineage (GTDB taxonomy): Bacteria > Pseudomonadota > Alphaproteobacteria > Rhizobiales > Rhizobiaceae > Rhizobium > Rhizobium croatiense. The sequence continues at coordinate 38,031 of NZ_JAILYJ010000010.1, forward strand.
CGCCGCAGGACGGGCTGATCCTGACCCGGACGTCGGACCGGCTGGTGCGGCGGCGCGGCGACCTGATGAAGATCGTCTGCGCCAGGCCTAGCAAGACGTCGCGCGAGGCCGGCACGCTGGAGAGCTGAGGAGGCGCTGCCGGAGATAAAGCTCACATGGCGTTTGCGCCGGCCTTCGCGCATGCTATCCCGCTGCCATCACAGGGAGATCGATCGGGTATGGCCGTTACCATCTATGGCATCAAGAATTGCGACACGATGAAGAAGGCCCGCAGCTGGCTGGAAGACCACGACGTCGCCTATGAATTTCACGATTACAAGGGGATTGGCATCGACCGCGCCCATCTCGAAGCCTGGATCGACCAGGCCGGCCTCGACACGGTGCTCAACCGCGCCGGCACGACATTCCGCAAACTGCCCGATGCCGAGCGCGAGAACCTGACCCGGGAGAAAGCCATCGCGCTGATGCTCGATCAGCCGTCGATGATCAAGCGGCCGGTGCTGGAGGCGAAGGACAAGCTGGTAATCGGCTTCAAGCCGGAAATTTACGCCGGCACATTTGGGGGCTGACAGGCGTCCGATGTCCAAGACCACGCGCGCGACACAGATTCTTTCCAAGGCCGGCATCGCCTTCACCGTCCACACCTACGATTACGATCCTGGCGCCGAGCGCGTCGGGCTGCAAGCGGCCGAGGCTTTGGGCGAAGCACCGCATCGGGTGTTGAAGACGCTGATGGCGGAGCTGGACGGCAAACCGGTCTGCGTCGTGGTGCCGTCGGACCGCGAAGTCAGCATGAAGAAGCTCGCCAGCGCCTTTGGCGGCAAGTCGGCCAACATGATGAAGCCTGCCGATGCCGAGCGGCTGACGGGCTATCATGTCGGCGGCATCAGCCCGTTCGGCCAGAAGAAGACCGTGCCGACAGCGATCGAGGAGACCGCCCTTGTTGAACCGCTCGTCTATATCAATGGCGGGCAGCGCGGGCTGCAGGTGCGGCTCGACCCGAAGGAGGCGCTGACGGTGTTGAAGGCCGTCGGCGCGCCATTGATCGCCTAGAGGAAGCGATCGAGAAGGCCCGCAAGCGTCTTCGCCTCGCTTTCGGTAAGCCTGCAGCCGATATGGCTCTCGATTGATCTGGCATAGACTGCCCACATGCGTTCGCGGAGCTGCCGGCCGGCTTCGGTGATGACAACCCAGCGACCGCGCCCGTCCTCGGCGAAGACTTCGCGCCGGACGAGCCCCTCTCCTTCCAGCCGGTCGATAAGGCGGGAAAGATTATACTGCGCAAGCAAAGTCCGCTCTTCGATCTCATAGGGGCGCAGCCTGCCATCATCGGCGCGCGCCAGTTCCCACAGCACGTCATACCAGGCAAGCGGCGGCATGCCGGCAGCTTTCAGCTCGGCTTCGATGGCGGCAAGCAAGCGCTCGCGGGCGCGCATGATGCTCGTCCAGGCACGGGTGGTGGCCTCGCTCGGTTTCGGCATGTTCTCGGACATAAATGCAATTACATCTATCTTGAATTCCGCCGCAAGCGATATTAGATGCATTTGCATGGATTGTGACCAGGAGAATTCCATGAGCAGGCTTACCCTCATCAGCCACCATCTCTGCCCCTATGTGCAGCGCGCCGCGATCACGCTCCTTGAAAAGGGCGTGCCATTCGAGCGCATCAACATCGATCTCGCCAACAAACCGGATTGGTTCCTGAAAATTTCGCCGCTCGGCAAGGTGCCGCTGCTGCGGATCGAGGAAGAGGACGGCAGTGAGGCGGTGCTCTTCGAAAGCAGCGTCATCTGCGAATATCTGGAGGAAACGCAGGCGGGCGCCGCCCTGCATCCGGCCGATCCGCTCACCCGCGCCCGCCACCGAGGCTGGATGGAATTCGGCTCGTCCGTGCTTTCCGACCTCTGGAGTTATGAAACGGCGCAGGATGCGCTGCAGCTCGAAGCCAAACGCAAAGCCCTCATCGCCAAATTTGCAACGATCGAGAGCGCACTGACAGACGGGCCTTATTTCGCGGGCAGCAGCTTCAGCCTCGTCGACGCCGTCTTTGCGCCGGTCTTTCGTTACTTCGACCTCTTCGACACGCTCGGCGACAGTGGCATATTCGATGGGTTGGAGCGGGTGAAGCGCTGGCGCAAGGCTCTTTCCGCGCGGGCGAGTGTCCGGGCGGCTGTCGGCCCTGATTACCCGCAGCGGCTGATGGAATTCCTCGAAAAACATTCCTCGATCCTGCTCAGGCAGTCTGCCGCAGCGTAAAGCCCTTGCAAGCGGCCGGACAATACCGGCCGCTTCAATTCGGCAGCGGCACTTCATTTTCGCCGCAAACGGGTCTAAGTCTTCCAGCTTTCCACCATCGATGACAGAAAGCAGGTCGAACCATGACTTTCATGCCCCAAAGCCAGAACGCTGTTGATCCCGTCAAGCTGGAGAAGCTTGCGGAAGTCGCCGTCAAGGTCGGCCTTCAGCTGCAGAAAGGTCAGGACCTGGTCGTCACCGCGCCGGTCGTGGCACTGCCGCTCGTGCGCCTGATCACCAAACAGGCCTATCAGGCCGGCGCCGGATTGGTGAGCGCCTTCTATTCCGACGAGGAAACGACGCTTTCGCGCTATCAGTACGGCAGCGACGAGAGCTTCGACCGCGCCTCCGACTGGCTCTATGAGGGCATGGCCAAGGCCTATGCCAATGGAGCGGCCCGTCTTGCGGTTGCCGGCGACAACCCGTTGCTGCTGTCCGAGCAGGATGCCGGCAAGGTCGGCCGCGCCAATCGCGCCACCTCGACGGCCTACAAGCCGGCACTGGAAAAGATTTCGAATTTCGACATCAACTGGAACATCGTTTCCTATCCCAATCCGTCCTGGGCCAAGGTGGTCTTTCCCGACGATCCTGAGCCGATCGCGATCGCCAAGCTCGCCAGGGCGATCTTTGCCGCCTCGCGCGTCGATGTGGACGATCCCATCGCCGCCTGGACGGAACACAATGCCAATCTCGCCAAACGCTCCGCCTGGCTGAACGGCGAGCGCTTCGCCTCGCTGCATTTCAAGGGGCCGGGCACCGATCTGACGGTCGGCCTTGCCGACGGGCATGAATGGCATGGCGGCGCCTCCACCGCCAAGAACGGCATTACCTGCAATCCGAACATTCCGACCGAGGAGGTGTTCACCACGCCGCATGCGCTGCGCGTCGAAGGCCAGGTTTCGAGCACCAAGCCGCTGTCGCACCAGGGCACGCTGATCGACAATATCCAGGTGCGCTTCGAGGGCGGGCGGATCGTCGAGGCAAAGGCGTCGCGCGGCGAAGAGGTGTTGAACAAGGTGCTCGATACCGACGAGGGCGCGCGCCGGCTCGGTGAAGTGGCGCTGGTCCCGCATTCCTCGCCGATCTCGGCGAGCGGCATCCTGTTCTACAATACCCTGTTCGACGAAAACGCCTCCTGCCATATCGCGCTCGGCCAGTGCTATTCCAAATGCTTCCTGAACGGCGCTACGCTGAGCCAGGAGGAGATCAAGGCGCAGGGCGGCAATTCCAGCCTGATCCATATCGACTGGATGATCGGCTCGGACAAGGTCGATATCGACGGCCTCAGGCCGGACGGTTCGCGCGTTGCGGTGATGCGGCAGGGCGAATGGGCCTGACCGGCATCGTCGCGCGCTGACTGAGCCAGACGCCGGCGAGCACCATGGCGAAGCCGGCGATCTGCGCCGGCGCCAGGCTCTGGCCGAGCGTCAGCCAGCCGAGCAGGGTCGCGACGACAGGGCTCAGAAAACCGAGCGAGGCGACCGCCGAGGGTTCGATGCGCGACAGGCCGCGGAACCAGAGCAGATAGGTGAAGGCCGCGCCGATCAGGCCGAGATAGGCGATCCCGGCAATGTTTACGGCGCTCAGTGCCGGCAGCGCCGGCTCGAGGAAAAGCGCAGTTGGCACCAGCAGGATGCCACCTGCCGTCAGTTGCCAAGCGGTAAAGGTGAGGTTCGACACCGGCGGCGCCCAGCGCCGCGTCAGCACCGTGCCGAAGGCCATCGAGACGGCGCCGGCAAGACCGGCAGCGATCCCGACGGGATCCAGCGCCGCCTTCGGCGTCAATACCAGCAATCCGACGCCGGCCATGCCGGCAAGACCGGCCAGCACGGCCAGCGACCGAACCGGCTTGCCGAGGAAAAGCCGCGACAGGGCGATGACGATCAGCGGCTGCACCGCGCCCACCGTTGCGGCAACGCCGCCCGGGAGCCTGTAGGCCGAGACGAAGAGCATCGCCCAGAAGAAGGAGAAGTTCAGCGCGCCGAGAATGAAGGCCCTTCCCCACCAGGTGCCGAAAGGCAGCTTCCTTACCAGGAGCAGAAGCAGCAGCCCGGCAGGCAGGGCTCTCAGCATCGCGACTGTCAGCGGATATCCTGCCGGAAGGAAGGAGGTGGTGACGATATAGGTGCTGCCCCAGATGGCGGGTGCGAGCGCGGTCATTAGCACATCGGTCAAATATCGAGAATTTGTCTTCATCTCAAGAATCTCTATGTCAAGATAAATTGAGGATAGCGGATTTTATCTTGACGTCAAGATATCTACTGTTATCGATGTGGAATGGATGAAGAGAAGCTAGACCACGTCGACAGAATCCTGGCGCAATGGCGGCGCGAGCGCCCGGACCTCGACGTCGAGCCGATGGGCATCCTCGGACGCCTGAAGCGCCTCGGCACGCATCTCGGCCGCGAAGTGGAGGCGGTGCTGCTGAAGCACGGGCTTTCCACCTCGTCCTTCGACGTGCTGGCCACCCTTCGCCGCTCCGGCGCGCCTCATCGCCTCTCACCGGGCGAGCTTCTGGAGATGACGATGGTCAGCTCCGGCACGATGACGAACCGCATCGATCAGTTGGAGAAAGCGGGTTTCGTCGAACGCATCGTCAATCCGGACGACAGGCGCAGCGTGTTGATCGCACTGACGGATAAGGGGTTCGCGACCCTCGAAGAGGCGGTCGGCGCCCATGTCGCCAACCAGCAGCGGCTGACGCGCAATCTGACCGCCGAGGACAAGGCCGCGTTCGACCGGCTGCTCAAGAAGTTTCTGTCGGATTTCGAATAATCAGATGGCGGCGAGCGCCTTGCGGACGCGCTCCAGATGCGCCTTGCGCCTGGCTTCCGTGGCGCGGTCCATGTCGTGCAGGCTCAGCATGCGGAAGACGAGCTTCTTCGAACATAAGTTGGCAATGCCCCGCTTCAGCAGGCGGCGGACGGGGTTGCCCATATAGAGATGAACCAGCCACCAGGGCGAACCCGTCGTCGTCAGCGCATAAAGCAGCCTGATATTGGTGAGCTCAGGCACGATGCGGCCGCCGGCGGCATCATGCGTGAAGGCCACACCTGGCGCGAAGATGCGATCGAAGAACCCCTTCAGAATGGCCGGGAAATTGAACCACCACTGCGGAAAGACGAGGATGAGACCGTCGGCCGACTGCAGCCGGGCAACGATATCGGCGACGGCCGACGTATCGTAAGGCGTGTCGAAATAAGTGCGGCGTTCGGCCTCGGACAGGCGCGGATCGAAATCCTCGGCGTAGAGGTCAAGCAGATCGACGACATGGCCGGAGCCTTCCAAGGCTTCGCGAGCCGTGCGCGCCACCGAGGCGGCAAAACTTTCCGGCAGCGGATGGGCAAGCACCAACAGGATCTGCATCGTCAGAACAGACTTCCCTGTTTCGTCGGCTCTGCGGGCTTTGCGCTGCGCTTCTTGGCGCTGGCGGGCGGCATGCCGCCTTCGGTGGTGACGGCGCCGATGCGGCCGTCGGCGAATTCGATCGAGACCGCAGCACCGGCCGAGAGACCTGCCGCCTGCGAGACCGGCTTGTCCTCATCGTCGCGGATGACCGCGTAGCCGCGCTTCAGCACATTCTTATAGGAAAGCGACTGCAGCACCCGATCCTGTGCGGAAAGCTCGGCCCGGGCACGCGTCAACTGGTGGCGAATTGCCGTGTCGGCATGACGCGAAAGATTGCCGAGGCGTTCGCGGGAGCGGTCGGTTTGCGTCTTCAACCGTGCCGGCAGCGAGGCAAGGATCGCCTCGGCTCGCTGGACACGGGATGTCGAGCGGTCGATCAGCCGCTCGACCATACGCTCGGCCCGCAGCATCCGTTCATTCAGCCTCTGCCGCCGCTCGGCGATACGATTGGACAGAACATCAGGGCGCAGATGCGCCGCGACACGCTCGAAACCGCGGCGCTTGTTGACGGTGTTGAGTTCGAGCCCACGGCCAAGGCCGGCCGCCGCCTCGTCGAAACGACGACGCGGCAAGGCGAGAAGCTGGTCGAGCGAGGGCAATGCCCGCATCAAACCACGGACGGACTGGCGGCGCTGATCCATCTGCCGGCTCATGCAGCCTTGCAGGCGGGCAGCAAGGGCCGCAAGCTGCGCGTCGAGCTCCGCCTTGACGGGCACGGCCATTTCCGCCGCTCCGGTCGGCGTCGGGGCGCGGACATCGGCGGCATAATCGATCAGCGTCCAATCGGTTTCGTGACCGACGGCCGAGATCAGCGGGATCCGGCTTTCGGCCGCCGCGCGCACGACGATCTCGTCGTTGAAACTCCAGAGATCTTCCAGGCTGCCGCCGCCGCGCGCGACGATCAGCACATCAGGGCGCGGGACGGCGCCCGCTGGCTCCAGCCCATTGAAGCCGCGGATGGCGTTGGCCACCTCCTCGCCTGACCCCTCGCCCTGAACCTTCACCGGCCAGACGAGGACATGCACGGGAAATCGGTCGGAGATCCGGTGCAGGATATCGCGGATCACGGCGCCGGTCGGCGAGGTGACGACGCCGATCACCTTGGGCATGAAGGGCAGCCGCTTCTTGCGGGCGGCATCGAACAGGCCCTCGGCGCCGAGCTTGCGTTTGCGCTCCTCGATCAGCGCCATCAGCGCGCCGGCGCCGGCCGGCTCCAGCGTCTCGATGACGATCTGATATTTCGAGGAGCCCGGAAAGGTGGTGACCTTGCCGGTGGCGATCACCTCCATGCCCTCTTCCGGGCGGAATTTCAGCCGCGAAAAGGTGGTCTTCCAGATGACTGCATCGATGCGGGCGCGATCGTCCTTCAGCGCGAAATAGGCATGGCCCGAGGAGTGCGGCCCACGATAGCCTGATATTTCGCCACGCACGCGAACCTGATCGAAGGCCGTTTCTACGGTACGCTTGATCGAGCCGGAAAGCTCAGAAACCGAATATTCGGCAAGGTTGGTCGGCGAATCGCTGTCGAAGAGGTTGCTCATCCCTTCTTTCTATGTCGATCGGCGGCAAACAGGAAGGTCACGATCGTTGCGGACCGGTTTCCCCGTAGGCGAGCCGACGGTGAAAAGATTCGGTAGGTCGGACGCTTATCTACTTCTCTCCTACAGGCGTGCGTTGAGCGCAGAAAAAACGCAACAAAATCGAGTAAATCTGTTTTGCGGGGGAACGCTTAGTTAGACTGTGCGTTTCAGTCGAAAGGGATTGCTAACCACCGCAATGCAAAGGCTTTTCGGCCGATATGACCGGTAAATCTTTGTTAGGTGGCGCTTCCTATGCTTCCCCTCGTTCTCTTCGGGAAGGTGCTGAAATGATTATTCTCACAGCAGCAGCATTAGGCATCAGCGCCGCGCAAATGCGCTCGGCCGCAGCGATCGCATTGATCGCCGCGCTGATCGGAATCACCTTCGCGCTGGCTGCGATAACCTCGCCGGGGCCGGTGTCGCTCCTGGCGCTCCTCTATGCCATTCTCGGCTACAATGGCGGCCTGATCCTTTACGTGCTCGGCCTCTATGCCCATGCACGCTTTCGCGCGCCGCGTGTTTCCCACTGACGATTTGCGATCGCCGGCGTCAATTCGTCGCCGGCCGATAGCGAAAGAACTGCACAGCCGCATCCGCCGCTTTCGAAACCGGCTCCAGATAGGGCGGAAAATTTCCTTTGCCGAGCTGCGCATAGAGGCCGTCCGGCTTTAGTTTCGCGAGCTGCCGTGTCTGCGGATCACCAGGGCAGAAGGCAAGCGTCGTGACGCCTGCCCCCTTCAGAAAAGCTTCCGCCTCCTGCGGCTCAGCCATGCCGATATGCAACTCCGTAAGCATGCCGCCCTGATTGCGGTGATAGGGGGCCGAAAGAACCCGGTTTTGCGTAAATCGGAGAATTGCGACGCCCATTTCCGATGGCGCGGAGACGACACCGACAGGAAGCCCGGCAAGCGGCGCCAGTGCCTCTCTCGATGCACAGGCCTCTTCTTTTACCGGTTCCGACGCCTTCTTCTGCGCCTCATTCTGCATCTGCAGCGAGATGAGCCCACCGCCGACGGCCCAGGCGGCGGGGACGCCTGCAAGCACGGTCACCACATAGACGAAGGCGACGGCGATATTTTCGCTGTCACTGTTGGAGATGCGCCTGATATCGATGATCAGCAGGGCAAGCGGCAGGATGGAGATGAGGTTCGAGAAGGTCGAGCCGCGCACCTGGACGAGCGCGATCGCCCAGCTGATTGCAAGCAGGAACAGCAGAACGAGGTGAATCTGCACGCGGTCGCGCTGAAGGATGCGGAAGAAGCAGACGGCGATGCCGAAAAGACCGGCCGCATAGAAGGCGCCGATATCGAAGGGTTCGCTGCGCGCCAAAGCGAAGATCGACTTCGCCTCGGAAACATTCCGCAGCCAGAGTTCAACCAGCATGGGATCTAGACCGGCCAGCGGATCGCTCAGGCACTGCGGCGCGATCACGACAGCCGAACCGAGGACGCCGGCGCCGACGACGGCGAGCGCCGCAAAGCGCAGCAGCTTGGTGAGTCCGCTCGCAAACACCGCGCAAAACAGCAGAAGCCCGCCGCCGATCGCCGCCAGGCTGTAATAACCGAGCGAGAGATTGTCGCAGGTGACCATCGAATAGAGCCGCGGCGGCACCGTTGCGAAGAAGAGGATGCTGATCATCATCGCCAGCGCAAGCCCGAAGGACTGGGCGGCGGCGGCGAAATCTTTGCCCTCCCATGCCCAGAGAACGGCGACCGTCAGGCAGACGGCGGCAACGAAGGGCGTCGTCTCGGCGCCGATGGCGATGGCGATGGCGGCCGCAATGCCGGCAACCGCATAGCTCCAGCCGCGACGCTTCGGATCCAGCAGCATCGCCGTCATTGTCGCGACCAGCGCCAGTTGCGCATTGTGATGATCGATGGCGCCCGGCGCGAACCGGTTGCCGGTATAGATCGCGAGCGCGGTCAGCCCGAGACTGATATGCATGCCGGCAACGCCGCCGATGCGCCGGCCGGCAACGGCCATGGCGAGCATGGCGGGCAGGATGAGCGATACGGGCCAGATGCCGAGCGCCAGCGCCTCGGCCGTTTCCCGCGGCACAAACAGGCCGAAGAACCAGATCAGCGAGGCGATCGGCAGGTCGATCAACCGCGACCAGTGCATCAGCGTGCCGCCATTGAGGCCGAGACGATATTGCATCAGATCGAACCAGCCCTGGCCGGCGAGAAAATCGCGCACCTCGACCAGGCGCATACCATCGTCATTGTCGGGGCCGACGTAATCGGTAGCGCCACAGAGCTTGGTGACGACGATGACGGCAGCGAGAATGACGCTATAGGCGATGACGGTCGGCCACAGACGCATCAGCAGGCCGCGGATGCCGCCGCTCGGGATATCGGTCGCGGATGATGGGTTGGTGATCGGCTGTACGGCGTTCATCGTGGTTAGCGGTTCGTTTCCGGATGGCCGAACCTTAGCCGCCGCCGATCAAGAAAGTGTAAAGCCGGCTGCCGGCGCGGCCGATTTTGCCTGCGTGATAGGGTCCTATTAACGCTGCATGATTTAGGCTGGTGGCGGCTGTCAGTGTAACGAGTAGAGTCATGGCCCGATCGCGTACCCACCACCCGAACATTGTCGTCCTGCTTCCCTGTTATAATGAAGCCGCGACGATCGGCTCTGTGGTGCAGGGCTTCCGGGCAACGCTGCCGGATGCCGCGATCCACGTCTACGACAATAATTCCACCGACGGAACCGCGCTGCAGGCGATGCTGGCCGGCGCGCATGTCGTGCGCGAGCGGCGGCAGGGCAAGGGTCACGTCGTGCGGCGGATGTTCGCCGACATCGAGGCCGACATCTACATCATCGCGGACGGCGACGGAACTTATGCGCCAGGCGATGCCGAGGAGCTGGTGCGCACGCTTCTGACGGAGCGGGCCGACATGGTTGTCGGAACCCGGCGCGGCGTGCATGCCGATGCCGGCCGTCAGGGCCATGCGCTCGGCAACCGGCTTTTCAACCTGCTCTACCGGACGATCTTCGGTCCTGATTTCACCGATATCTTTTCCGGCTACCGCGCCTTCTCGCGCCGTTTCGTCAAGAGCTTCCCGGCCGTATCGGCCGGCTTCGAGATCGAAACCGAGATGTCGGTGCATGCCTCCCGATTGAAACTGCCGGTCAGCGAACTTGAACTCGATTATGGCCGCCGGCCGGAAGGCTCGCACTCCAAGCTTTCGACGTTCCGCGACGGCGCCAAGATCCTCTGGATGTTTGCGATGCTGATGAAGGAAACCCGGCCCTTCGCCTTCTTCAGCGCGATCAGCGGCCTCTTCATGCTGGCGAGCCTCGGCTTCATGACGCCGGTGCTGGCGGAATATTTCGAGACGGGTCTCGTCAGCCGCATGCCGACCTGGGTTCTGTCGACGGCGCTGATGATGATCTCCTTCATGCTGTTCACCGCCGGCGTCATCCTGGATTCGGTCGCCCGCGCCCGCGCCGAGCAGCTGCGTATCCACTATATGAGCCTGGAAACGCTGAGCGCTGCCAAGCTGCCTGATCGCGAGCCGGCGCCGGCGCTCCGCGCCGGTCGCGGCAAGGCGGATGCAGCGTGAAGAAGCTCATCCGTTTCGCGATCGCCGGCGGCATCGGCTTTCTCGTCGATGCAGGTGTGCTGTCGGCGCTGCTCGATCTGACGCCGCTCGGGCCCTTCCTGGCGCGGCTGATTGCGATCGCCCTCGCAATGGCGGCGACCTGGGCTTTCAACCGGAACTTCACCTTCGATCGCTCCGGCCGCTCGCTCGCCGCCGAAGGCTTCCGCTACGGCTCGGTCGGCGTCACGGCGGCGCTCGTCAATTACGGACTTTATTCCGCGCTGCTGCTTTCGCTGCCCGGGCTTCAGCCGCTTGCGGCGATGGTGGTTGCCAGCGTCGCCGCGATGGTCTTCAGCTTCCTCGGCTATTCGCGCTTCGTCTTCCGCGCGTGATCATCAGACCGCCTCCCAGCCGTCCTTCTCGCTGGCGCGATAGATCGCATCGATCACCTTCTGGTTCAGCTTCGAATTTTCGAGCGTGACGATCTCTTCCTTGCCGTTCTTTACCGCCCGAGCGAAAGCCTCGACCTCGCGCCTGTACTGGCGATTGTCCTGGAAGCGGAAGATGCGCGATTCATTGTGGCTGCGATCGGCAAGTTCGATCTCTTCCGGCCCCCAGCGATTGGCGTTGAACGGCGACTTGACCTCGATGTAACCGTCGGTGCCGTGGAAGACCATGATCTGGCGGTTCGCCATCTGCGTCGAGACATAGAAGCTCAGCTCGAAATCGTCGAAGACGGCCTTGACGCTCGAATAGATATCGGTGCCGAAATCCGGATCGCGCTCGGTAATCGCCTGGATCCGGAGCGGCTCCTTGCCGGTCGAAAATCGCGTGCTCATGACGGGATAGACGCCGATATCGGGAAGGCCGCCGCCGCCGAGCTCGGGGATGTTGCGCATGTTGGCGGCATCGCGATTGAAATAGGTGAAGGCGCCCTGTACATGCCGGAGCGAACCGATCGCGCCCTCAGCGATCAGCGAGCGCACCTTCTGCCAGACCGGCGAATAGGTGATCATATAGGCTTCCGTGACCACCACCTTATTGCGGTCGCGAGCGGCGATCACCGCGTCGATATCGCCGGCCTTCAGCGCCAAGGGTTTTTCGCAGAGCACATGCTTGCCGGCATCGGCTGCTTTGATCGACCATTCGATATGCTGCGAGGTCGGCAGCGGGACATAGACGGCGTCGATGACATCGGAGGCCAGCATCTCCTCATAGGAGCCGAAGGCATGCGGCACGGAGAAGCGGTCGGCCATCTCCCTTGCGCGCGCCAGATCCCGGCTCGCAATCGCCGTGACGACACAATTTTCCGCGTCCTGGATAGCGGGAACGACATTGTCGCGACCGATCTTCGCCGTCGAAATGATACCGAAACGCAGCATGTCCAAACCTCCCGGAACTGATGTCCGCGAACCATATTCAGGGCTTAGCTGCGGCGCAATGGTGCGACATGAAATCACGGAAGTTTGGTTTCCCGGATGGCGGGATCGCGCTACGTTACCTCGGGCGGCGTTCTGCCGTATCCGCGATTTCACTCACCTAACGATTTTGGAGAGCGTCATGGAAATGCGCCGGCTTGGAAAAACAGGTCTTTCGGTCGCGCCGATCGTCATCGGCGGCAACGTCTTCGGCTGGACGGCCGACGAGAAAACATCCTTCGCCATTCTCGACGCCTTTTTCGATGCGGGCCTGAACGCAATCGATACGGCGGATGTCTATTCTGCCTGGGTTCCGGGCAACAAGGGCGGCGATTCCGAGGAGATCATCGGGCGCTGGCTGAAGCAGGCGAGGATTTCGCGCGACCAAGCCGTCATCATCACCAAGGTCGGTTCGGACATGGGGCGGGGAAAGACGCTGAAGGCGAGCTATATTCTGCAGGCGGTCGAAGCGTCGCTCAGCCGGCTGCAGACCGACTACATCGATCTCTATCTCTCGCACTGGCCGGACGCCGATACGCCGCACGAGGAAACGCTCGGCGCCTATGCCAAGCTGAAAGCGCAGGGCAAGGTCCGTGCCATCGGCTGCTCGAACTATGATGCGGGGCTGCTGCAGGCTTCTTTCGACGCGGCCGAAAAGGCCGGTCTGCCGCGTTACGACGTACTGCAGCCGGAATATAATCTCTACGCACGTGCGAGCTTCGAGCGGCCGCTCGCCGAGCTGTGCGTCAAGGAAGATATCGGTGTCATCACCTACTTCAGCCTCGCCGCCGGCTTCCTCACCGGCAAATACCGCAGCAAGGCCGATACGCAGGGCCGCGCCCGCGAGGGCCGGGTTTCGACATATTTCAACGACAAGGGCCTGCGAATTCTCGCCGCCCTCGACAAGGTGTCAGCGGAGACCGGCGCCAAGCCCGCGGAAATCTCGCTTGCCTGGCTCTTGCGCAAGAAGGGCGTGACGGCGCCGATCGCCAGCGCCACCAGCCTTTCGCAGCTCGAAAGCCTGGTGAAAGCGGCGACACTTTCGCTTCCGGATGACGCTATGGCGTTGCTCGACGAAGCCGGGCGCTGAGAGAACAGGACGATGACCATGACGATACGCGATGCCCGCCCCGAAGACGAAACCCGCTGGCGCCAACTCTGGGCGGCCTATCTCGCCTTTTACCAGGTGACCGTCGACGCCGATATCACCGACCAGACCTGGCGGCGGGTCTTCGATCCGGCCTCGGCGATCGCCATGCGCGTCGCCGAGATCGACGGCAGGATCATCGGCTTTGCGCTCTATCTCACCCATGAGGGCACGTGGATTCGCGGCAGCGACTGCTATCTCGAAGATCTGTTCGTCGATCCCGAGGCGCGCGGCAAGGGCGTCGGCCGGGCGCTGATGGACGATCTCATCGCGCTCGGCAAGGCGAAGGGCTGGTCGCGGCTTTATTGGCATACGAGCGAAAACAACAAGACCGCGCGGGCGCTCTATGACAGCTATGTCGAGAGCGACGGCCACATCCGCTATCGCATCAGCTTCTGAGCGCGGGAAATCCCTCGTAGAAAGCGCCATGATCGCCCTCCCAGTTCGCCATGCCCGGCTTGGTGAGGATGCCGCGCGGGCTGACATAGCTCTGGATCACCCGCTTCGGCCGTTCGTGCCACTGGATATTGAAGGCCCAGAGCTTGGGGAAGAAACAGAGCGAAGCATAAGGCAGGTGGTCGTGGATCCACCAGGCGAGCCGCTGCCAGTCGCTTTCATCGCGATAGCGGTCGATCATCCACGGCACGGCAATACAGACGGCAGCGCCCATGCAGCCGTCGAAATCCCTGATATCCCAGATGTGATGGGCTGATGTGGCGGCATTGGTCGAGCAGTTCAGCTTGTTCTCGTTGCCGAACCTGTTGACGTCAGGCGAGCGATAGCCGGAGCGGATGTGCAGACGCCCGAAGGTTGCCTCCAGCGGCTCCAGCAATTCCTCGCACAGCCTTTTGCCGGCCTCGATTGCCAGATCGGGATCCACGGGAATGTTGGGGATGCGGTAGAAATCGGCGATTTCGGAATGCAGGAAATCGCGGAAGAAGAAGTTTTGCGACAGCCGCACGCGGCCAAGATCCTCCAGACCTTTCATCGAACCCGGCTTCCGCATCATTTTTTTCCCCCGACGTCAACGGCGGGATGATTGCCCGGCGGAGATTTCCAGTCCACCCGAAATCGATCGGGAACAATTTGCGCAATCCTTGCTTCTTAATGTGTCGCCGCGTTCGCGGCCTTTCCCAAAACAAGGATCGAGAAAATGGCCAAGGAAAAGACGTTGGAAGATCTCTTCTACGACACGCTCAAGGATATTTACTTCGCCGAGCGGCAGATATTGCGCGCCCTGCCGAAGATGGCGCGCGCCGCCCAGTCCTCCGACCTGAAGGCGGGCTTCCAGAAGCATCTCGAGGAAACCGAAGCCCACGTCGAGCGCCTGCAGCAGGTGTTCGAAAAGATCGGCAAGCGCGCCCAGGGCAAGACCTGCGAGGCGATCCAGGGCATTATCGCCGAGGGTGAAGAGATCATGGAAGAATTCAAGGGCACGCCGGCGCTGGATGCCGGTCTGATTTCGGCCGCGCAGTCCGTCGAACACTATGAAATCGCCCGTTACGGTACGCTGAAAACCTGGGCTGCAACGCTCGGCCTCAAGGATGCCGTCAGCCTGCTCGATCAGACGCTGCAGGAAGAGACGGCCACCGACAAGAAACTCTCACAACTCGCCACCACCGCGGCGAACCAGAAGGCGAAGGCCGCCTGACCGATATGGAAAGGGTGGCCGTCATTTCTACCGGCCACCCTTATCCGTCTCCGCATATTTGAAGAAGTCTATGAAGGCGCGCAGCGCCGGCCGCATCTGCCGCCGGCTCGGATAATAGACGAATGGGCCGGGATAGGGCGCGCACCAATCCTCCAACACCCGCACCAGTCTTCCGGCTGCCAGTTCGGCATGAACCCGCATGTCGAAGAGATAGGCGAGGCCGGCACCGTTCAGCGCCGCAAGCAGGGCCAGCCGGTCTTCGCTGACAACAAGCGGCCCATCGACTGCAACGATCAGTTCCTGACCGTCCTTTTCGAATTCCCAGCGATAGATGGAGCCGTTGGTGAAGCGCCGTTTGATGCAGCGGTGATGGACAAGATCGCGCGGATGCTCCGGCTTCGGGTAGCGCTCGAAATAGTCCGGGGAAGCCGCGATGACGGTCGTCAGCTTGGGCGAGATCCTGACGGCGATCATATCGGCCTCGAGGCTCTCCTCCAGCCGGATGCCGGCGTCGAAACCCTCCCTGACAATATCGGTGAAACCGTCCTCATTGGCGATCTCCAGAGTGATGTCTGGGTAAAGATTGAGAAAATCGCCGAGGCGCGGGGCGAGCAAAATATCGGAGGCGAAGCGCGGCGCGGTGATGCGCAGATCTCCCGCGGGCTTGCCGCGCGTATCTCTGACGGCCTCCAAGGCAACATCGATCTCCTCCAGCGCCGGGCGGAGCCTTTCGAGGAGCAGGCGGCCCTCCTCCGTCGGCGCGACGCTGCGGGTGGTGCGCGCCAGCAGTCTGACGCCCAGGCTTTCCTCAAGGCTCGAGATCGCATGGCTGATGGCCGACGGCGCGACGAGGAGCTCCCTGGCCGCTGCACGAAAGCTGCGATGCTCGGAAACGGCGGCGAGAACGGCGAGTTGCGAGAGCTGAGTTCTGTTCATTGATCGAAATTATAGAACAGGCCGTTAGAAACTGCATGCATTTTCTGATCGATGCACCGCCGATATCATCTGCCCGTACCGCAACGATATCCTCAGCGGTTCACATTCAGCTCAGAATAAGGAGCGCATCATGAAAACCCGGAAACTCGGAAACGATCTCACCGTCTCAGCCGTCGGCCTTGGCTGCATGGGCATGAGCTTTGCCTATGGCGCCAGCGATGAAGCGGAATCGATCCGGACGCTCAACCGCGCCGTCGATCTCGGCGTCACCTTCGTCGACACCGCCGAAGTCTACGGTCCTTTCACCAACGAGGTCCTCCTCGGAAAAGCGCTGAAGCCGTTTCGCGACCGCGTGGTGATCGCCACCAAATTCGGCTTCAAGATCGATACCAGTAAGGCGGGCGCTGCCGCCATCGCCGGCGTCGACAGCCGCCCCGAACATGTCAGGGCGGTTGCCGAGGCTTCGCTGAAACGTCTCGGCATCGAGACCATCGACCTGCTCTACCAGCACCGGGTCGACCCCAACGTGCCGATCGAGGAGACGGTCGGCGTCATGGCCGAACTGGTGAGGGAAGGCAAAGTCCGCGCGCTCGGACTTTCGGAAGCCGGCAGCGCCACCATCCGCCGGGCGCATGCGGTCCATCCGATCGCAGCGCTGCAGAGCGAATATTCGCTTTGGACCCGCGATCCCGAAGAGGACGTGCTTGCCACCTGCCGTGAACTCGGCATCGGCTTCGTGCCCTACAGTCCGCTCGGCCGCGGTTTCCTGACAGGAGCGATCCGCAAGGCCGACGATCTCGCCGCCGACGATTTCCGCCGGCAGGTGCCGCGTTTCCAGGCGGAAAATTTCGATGCCAACGCCGCGCTCGTCGCAGCGCTCGAAGAGCTTGCCGCCGAGAAGGACGTGACGGCCGCGCAGCTGGCGCTGGCCTGGGTGCTGAGCCAGGGCGACGACATCGTGCCGATCCCCGGCGCTCGCAAGCTTCACCATCTCGAACAGAACGCCGCCGCTGCCGATATCACGCTCAGCGCAGCAGAGCTCCAGCAGCTCGGCGAAGCGATCCCCGCCGCACAGGTGGCAGGAAAACGCTATTCGGACGCCTCGCTTGCGATGACGAATCTGTAATCGAAGAAGCCCGGTCTGATGCAGCCGGCCGGGCTTGCCTTCGCCGCCGGCGAAACTATCTAACGCCATCTTGGAGAACGGGATGGAAACATGTCGGACAGGCAGTCAGTCGAACAGACGGTTCATCTCTATGTCGAAGGCATGGCCTTCGCCAATGCGGCAGCCTTGAAGAAGGCCTTTCACCCGCAAAGCTCGATCATCGGCTACTACCAGAATGCCGTCGAATGGCTGACGCGGGACGAATTCATCACCGCGATCCTGGCGGAGGAGCCGGCTCCGCCCGGCACGCAGCCCTTCATGGACATACAAAGCGTCGATGTCGAGGGTGAGGCGGCGAGCGTCAAGGTCACCGACGATTTCGCCGGAATGCGCTTTACCGACTATCTCTCATTGCTGAAGATCGATGGCCGATGGGTGATCGTCAGCAAGCTCTACCATCTTCACACGTGAAAGAACCGGCCGCCGCAACGACCGGTGCTTTGTTTTTGGCGAAGACTGGCGGGATCAGCTTCTGAGGACGCCGCCGGTGAACTTCGCAACGCTCGCGACGATCTTCTGCGTCAGCGCTTCGAAATCCTCATCCGTCAGCGTGCGTTCGACCGGCTGGATCTGAACCTCGATCGCCACCGACTTCTTGCCTTCGCCGACAGACGCACCTTCAAAAATATCGAATACGTTGACGCCGGTGACGAGCTTGCGGTCTGCCCCGGTCGCAGCCTTGATGATGGCGCCCGATTCCACCGTCTTGTCGACGACGAAGGCGAAGTCGCGCTTGACCGCCTGGAAGGGTGACAGTTCCAGCGCCGGCTTGGTGCGGGTCGCCTTCTTCTTCGGCTCGGCCATCGCGTCGAGATAGACCTCGAAGCCACAGAGGGCGCCGGAGACATCGAGCGCTTCCAGCGTCAGCGGGTGGAATTCGCCGAAGTAACCGAGCACCACCTTCGGCCCCATCTTGATCGTGCCTGAGCGGCCGGGATGATACCATTCCGGGCCGCCTTGCTCGATCTGGATATTGCCCATCGGCAAGCCGCAGGCTTCGATGACGGCGAGCGCATCAGCCTTGGCGTCGAAGACGTCGACCGGTTTGCCGCCGCCCTTCACTGCATTCGACCACATGCGGCCTCCGCCGGCGAGCGAGGCAGTGCCGCGGCGGATGCCGCCGGCCACGCGGCGCTGACCGTCCGGCCTATCATTCTCATAGGTGCCCGAGACCTCGAAGATCGCCACGTCGCCATAGCCTTTGTCGGCATTGCGCTGGGCAGCCGTCAGCAGGCCCGGCAGCAGCGAGGGGCGCATGTCCGACATTTCGGCGGCGATCGGATTGGCAAGCTTGAGGGCCGGCGAACCGCCGCCGAAGAGCTTCGCCTGATCTTCCGGGATGAAGGACCAGGTGACGGCCTCCAGCATACCGCGCGAGGCAAGCGCACGCTTGGCCGCGCGGGTGCGAATCTGCAGCGTCGTCAAGATTCTGCCGTTGACGGCGGCATGGCTTTCGAGCGGCGCCGGCTTGATCTTGTCGACGCCGTGGATGCGCATGACCTCCTCGACGAGATCGGCCTTGCCGTCAACATCGGGGCGCCACGACGGAACGGAGACGGAAACGCGTTCGCCGGAGCCGGAAACCGTGAAGCCGAGGCGGGCGAGGATCGCGTTGCTTTCCTCCGTCGAGACTTCCAGGCCGGTCAGGCGCTTGACCTCCGAATAGGGGAAATCGACGACCTTCGGCTCATGCCCCTTGTAGCCGACGACCTCGGCGCGCGCGGCCGTGCCGCCGCAAAGATCGAGCACCAGTTCCGTCGTGCGTTCGAGACCGGGAACCATATATTCCGGATCGACGCCGCGTTCGAAGCGGTAGCGGGCATCGGTGATGATGCCGAGCGTACGGCCCGATTTGGCGATGTTCATCGGGTCCCAGAGAGCCGATTCGATCAGCACGTCGACGGTGTTCTCGTCGCAGCCGGAATGTTCGCCGCCCATGATGCCGCCGATCGATTCGATACCGTCTTCATCGGCGATGACGACGTTGTTCGGACCGAGCCTGTATTCGCGCTGGTCGAGCGCGAGCACGGTCTCGCCTTCCCTGGCGCGACGGACAGTGAGGTTGCCCTTGACCTTGGCGGCGTCGAAGACGTGCATCGGCCGGCCCTGATCGAAGGTCATGTAATTGGTGATATCGACCAGCGCATTGATGGGGCGCAGGCCGATGGCGGTCAGCCGCTGCTGCATCCAGCGCGGGCTCGGGCCGTTCCTCACGCCGCGCACGAGGCGGAGCGAAAAGCCGGGGCAGAGCTTGGGATCGTCGAGATCGAGCGTCAGCTTGACCGGCGTTTCGCCTTCGACGGAGAAGCTCGGCGCGCCCCGTGTCTTCAGCGTGCCGAGACCTGAAGCGGCAAGATCGCGGGCAATGCCGTGGATCGACGTGCAGTCCGGCCGGTTCGGCGTCAGATTGATCTCGATAACGGGATCATCGAGGTGAGCATAGGCGGCGTAGCTCTGGCCGACCGGCGCATCCTCGGGCAGATCGATGATGCCGTCGTGATTGTCGGAGATCTGCAGCTCCTTTTCGGAGCACATCATGCCGCGGCTTTCGACGCCGCGGATATTGCCGACGGCAAGTGTCGCGTCGATACCAGGAACATAGGTTCCGGGTGAGGCGAAGGCGCCGACGAGGCCGGCGCGCGCATTCGGAGCGCCGCAGACGACCTGGACCGGCGCACCGGCGCCGGTGTCGACCATCAGCACCTTCAGGCGATCGGCCTGCGGATGTTTTTCCGCCGAGACAACTCTTGCGATGACGAAGGGCTTGAATGCTGCCTTGTCGTTGACATCCTCCACTTCCAGCCCAATCTCGGTCAGGCGCGTGCAGATTTCATCGAGCGTGGCATCCGTTTCCAGATGCTCTTTCAGCCAGGAGAGCGTGAATTTCATCGTCTCAATTCTCCGTTCAAGCGCTGAGACCGCCGAACAGCGTCGGCATGTCGAGCGGGCGGAAGCCGTAATGCGTCATCCAGCGGACATCGGCATTGAAGAAGTCGCGCAGGTCGGGCATGCCGTATTTCAGCATGGCGATGCGGTCGAGGCCCATGCCCCAGGCAAAACCCTGATACTCGTCCGGATCGAGGCCGCCATAACGCAGCACGTTCGGGTGCACCATGCCGCAGCCGAGAATCTCCATCCAATCGGTGCCTTCGCCGAACTTGACGATCGGGCCGGAGCGATCGCACTGGATATCGACCTCGAAGGAGGGCTCGGTGAAGGGGAAGAAGGATGGGCGGAAGCGCATCGTCACGCTGTCGACCTCGAAGAAGGTCTTGCAGAACTCCTCGAGCACCCAGCGGATATTGGCGACATTGGCCTTCTTGTCGATGACCAATCCCTCGACCTGGTGGAACATCGGCGAATGCGTGGCATCGCTGTCCTGGCGATAGGTCTTGCCGGGAATGATGATGCGGATCGGCGGCTTCTGCGCTTCCATGGTGCGCACCTGCACCGGCGAGGTATGCGTGCGCAGCACCTTGCGCTCACCGTTTTCGTCAGGATTGAAGAAGAAGGTGTCGTGCATCTCGCGGGCCGGATGGCCTTCGGGAAAATTCAACGCGGTGAAATTGTAATAATCGGTCTCGATATCGGGGCCTTCGGCGATCGAGAAACCCATGTCGGCGAAGATCGCGGTGATCTCATCGACGATCTGGCTGATCGGATGAATGCGGCCGCGCTCGGCCGGCGAGGAGCGCACCGGCAGGCTGACATCGACGGTTTCGGCCTTCAGGCGGGCGTTGACCGCCGCCATTTTCAGCACCGACTTCCGTTCGGCGACGGCATCCGCCACCGCATTCTTCAGGGCGTTGATCGCAGCACCCCGGGTCTGACGCTCCTCGGGCGTCATCGCGCCGAGCGTCTTCAGGAGTTCCGAGACCGAGCCCTTCTTGCCGAGAGCGGAGACGCGCACGGCTTCCAGTGCGGCCTCGTCATTGGCGGCGGCGATTTCCGCGAGCAGCGATGAGTTGAGCTGGTCGATATCTGACATTGTCACTTCTTTCCGTCCAGTATCAGGCGGGGATCGGGAGGCAGGCGGCGCCGACCGGCGCAAGGGATATAAAGAAAGAAAAACCCGCGCTAGCCCAAACCAGCGCGGGTTTCCCAAAATTCAAAAAGCGTCAAGCTTGGGAAGCGCTGGTTAACGAACCGCGCCTTCAAACTCGTTGGCCGTACCGGTTTCCTTGAGGTATTCAAGGGCCTTCTTGGCGGCATTGACCAGCGCGCCGAATGCCTCCGGCTCGTGGATCGCCATGTCGGAGAGAACCTTGCGGTCGACTTCGATGCCGGCCTTGTTCAGGCCGTCGATGAAGCGGCCATAGGTCAGGCCGAATTCGCGGACAGCAGCGTTGATGCGCTGGATCCAGAGTGCGCGGAAGTTGCGCTTGTTGACCTTGCGGTCGCGGTAAGCGTACTGCTTCGACCGGTCGACAGCGGCCTTGGCGGCGCGGATGGTGTTCTTGCGGCGGCCGTAAAAGCCCTTGGCGGCCTTCAGAACCTTCTTGTGCTTGGCGTGAGAGGTGACGCCTCTTTTTACACGTGCCATATCATGATCTCCTTAAATCTAGCGTTCGCGGACGAGTCTCAGAGACCGTTCGGCAGGTAATTCTTGATAACCTTGCGGCCATCCGGTTCTGCAAGAACCATCGTGCCACGTGCATCGCGAATGAACTTGTTGGTACGCTTGATCATGCCATGGCGCTTGCCGGCAGCGGCAGCCTTGACCTTGCCCGTCGCGGTGATCTTGAACCGCTTCTTGGCAGAGGACTTCGTCTTCATCTTGGGCATTTTGCTACTCCTTCTGTCCTCCCTGCGCGCTTCATCAAAAAAGCCCTCTCGCGAAGTCCGGTTCTCCGGCCGTCGCAACAAGGTGCGGGAGCGTTTGTTGTTGATCTGCGGCTTCGGCGACGAACCGTTCCGCAAGCATTCGAAACTGCCACGGCATGCCCTGCCGGTCAGTTCGGACGCGCGCTTATAACCGCAGCGTCATGAAAGTGCAACGGGGCCGCGGAGGAATCTTCGCCAGCCCAAAATCGGGATGGCCGAAAGCACAAAAGCCGCCCTTGCGGACGGCCTTGGGCAAAAAGTATCTGGCGCTTACTTCGGCGCCAGCACCATCATCATCTGACGGCCTTCGAGCTTTGGCTCGGCTTCGACCTTGGCGATCTCAAGCGTGTCGGCCTTGACCTGCTGCAGAAGCTTCATGCCGAGCTCCTGGTGGGCCATTTCACGGCCGCGGAACTTCAGCGTCACCTTAACCTTGTCACCCTCGTCGAAGAAGCGGCCCATCGCCTTCATCTTCACCTCATAATCATGGGTGTCGATATTCGGGCGCATCTTGATTTCTTTGACTTCGACGATCTTCTGCTTCTTGCGCGCCTCGGCGGCCTTCTTCTGGTTGGCGTATTTCAGCTTGCCCAGATCGAGGATCTTGCACACCGGCGGTTCGGCATTGGGGGAAATTTCGACAAGATCGAGGCCGGCTTCTTCTGCCATTCTCAAGGCCTGGTCGGTGGGCACGATGCCCATATTCTGTCCGTCAGCCGCGATCAGCTGAACTTTGGGAATGCGGATTTCACGGTTCGAGCGCGGGCCGTCCTTCACGGGCGCATCGGTCTTAAAAGGTCTGCGAATGGTCGTATTCTCCTCGCGTTGTTTCCGGAATGTTGCAGCCGCGCGCTCCCGACCAGGGTGCACAAACGTATCTCGTTATCGCTGCAACGGAGTCAATATCATCCTTTAGCGGAAAAATCACCTGCTGTCAGCCTGCCAAGAATCTGTTTTATAGGCCAAAACAATAGGAGTTTCGCCGATGTCCGATCAGATGCCAAATGTTCAGCCGCAGTTCCTGACGGTCGGCGAAGGCAAGGCGGCACGTGAGATCGCCATGCTGGTGCGCCCGGCGCAAGCCGGCAATAATGCCCCGACGCTCGTTTGGCTATCCGGCTACCGTTCCGACATGCGCGGCACCAAGGCATTGGAGCTCGACGGACTGGCGGGCGAACTCGGTACTGCCTGTATCCGCCTCGACTATTCCGGCCACGGGCTTTCCGGCGGCAGCTTTCGCGACGGCACGATCTCACGCTGGCTGGAGGAGGCGCTGGCCGTGATCCGCCACATCGCGCCCGACCGGGTCATTCTCGTCGGCTCCTCGATGGGAGGCTGGATTGCGCTGCGGCTGGCGCAGGAGCTCGCGCGACAGGACGGCCCGAAGCTCGAAGGCCCAAAACTCGAAGGAATGGTGCTGATCGCGCCGGCGCCCGATTTCACCTCCGAACTGATCGAGCCGAACCTGACGGCCAAGGAGCGTAAGTCGCTGGCCGAGCGCGGCTATTTCGCAGAGCGCTCGCAATACAGCCCGGAGCCGGACATCTATACCAGGGCGCTGATCGAGGATGGCCGCAAGAACCGCGTGCTCGACGGCATGATCGAAACTGGATGCCCGGTGCATATTCTCCAGGGCATGAAGGATCCCGACGTGCCGCATGCGCATGCGATGAAACTTGTCGAGCACCTTCCTGCCGACGACGTGGTGCTGACCTTCATCCGCGACGGCGACCATCGCCTGTCCCGCCCCAGCGATATCGCCCTTATTCTGAGCGCCGTCAAAGGTATCATCCGCACCTCCATGGCCGGGTAATAACCTGCTGAAACAGATCGCCGTCTTGTTGCATTTTAACCATGTCGACGGCTCGCAAGGTCCCTACAAGAAGTAACGATTGACTCTTCTCGGCCCTCTCCATTAACAGTTTGTTAATAATTAAGGGGCGATTAGGAAAGAGCGGGCGTGCGGATCAAAGGTATCTTTGTGGCCATGATGGCCGTGTTTGCGATGGCGACTGCCGCCATCCCAGCTCCAAGCAGAAATGCTTCCATGGTAACAGGCAACGCCACTTCGCAGCCGATCGGCCATTATGATTTCTGTCAGACCCACAGCAGTGAATGCGGCGCAAACCGCAATGCGGGCCCTGTCGAGATGACCCCGGCCAAGTGGTCGATCGTCCGCTCGATCAACGCCACCATCAACCGCACGATCACGCCGATGACCGACAAGGAAATCTACGGCAAGGATGAAGTCTGGGCCTATCCGACCACCGCGGGTGACTGCGAGGACTTCGCGCTGCTGAAGCGGCGCATCCTGATCCAGCGCGGCGTTCCGGCCGCCGACCTGCTGATGACCGTCGTGCGCAAGCCCGACGGTGAGGGCCATGCCGTCCTGACGCTGCGCACCGCCGAGGGCGACTTCGTGCTCGACAACCTCGCCGCCGACGTCAAGCCGTGGTTCGGAACGCCCTATTCTTTCGTCAAGCGCCAGTCGAGCTACAATGCCGGCCGCTGGGTCACCATCGAGAACGGCCGCGACGTTCTGGTCGGCGCCCTGCGCTGAGGATTTCAGGGGGATGCGGGGAAAAAGGCCGGCGAAAGCCGGCCTTTTGCTTTTGGGGGAATTGGAGCCGCGTCGACCGTCACCTTTCGCTTCTGCTCAAGCTGTTCGTCGCTCGCGCTCCTCACCCCATCATCTGCCCTTCGGGCATCTTCTCCCCGCTGGGACTCCTCAACGTGTAAGGATGAGGGCTGTTTGCTTTGGCTGCCGACCAGGATGAGGGAGGTGGGCTTGGTGATATAAATCGGCGTGGAGATTGCGGTACTGTAAGTGGGTTGCGTTTGCCGCATCCTATCCCGGCCCTCCGCATGGCTCCGGGCGTTCGGATCGATTGCTCGGGCTCTGCCCGACCACAGCTCACCCATTCCCGATCAAAATCCCTGCACCGAGCACCAAGCTGCCGCCCAGCACCACCTGAAAGGCGGCGCGCAGGAACGGCGTTTCCATGTAGCGGTTCTGGATGAAGGCGATCGCCCAGAGTTCGAAGAAGACGATGACGCCGGCGGTGATCGTCGCCGTCCAGAAATGCGGGATCAGATAGGGCAGCGCATGGCCGAGACCGCCGAGCGTCGTCATGATGCCGCAGGCAAGGCCGCGTTTGACCGGCGAGCCCCTGCCGGAGATCTTGCCGTCGTCATGGGCGGCTTCGGTGAAGCCCATCGAGATGCCGGCGCCGACGGAAGCGGAAAGGCCGACAAGGAAGGTCTGCCAGGTATCCTGCGTGGCAAAGGCGGCGGCAAAGATCGGCGCCAGCGTCGAGACCGAGCCGTCCATCAGCCCGGCAAGGCCCGGCTGCACATAGGTCAGCACGAATTGCCGGTGCGCCGCCTCGTCCTCGTCGCGCTTGATATCTTCGGGCGTATGTTTGTCGCCCAGCATGCGGGCGATATCTTCGTGCCCCTGCTCGGCAAGAGCGAGATCGCCGAGAAGCTCACGCGTCGAAGCATCGGAAGTCTGCTTTGCCGCTTCGACATAGAAGCGGTAGGCCTGCTCCTCCATCGCTTCGGTCTCCTGCCGTATCGCATCGAGCGAAAGGCTTGCCCTGAGCCAGTCGGGCTTGCGTTCGTAGAAGCCCTGCACATGTTCGCGCCGGATCAGCGGGATGCGCTCGCCGAAACGCTGGCGATGGATCTCGATCAGGGATTTGCGATGGGTATCCTCGACCTCGGCCATATCTTCGAAAACCTTTGCCGAGGCCGGGAATTCGTTCCGGAGCCTGTCGGCATAGGCAAGATAGATGCGGGCATCGTCTTCCTCGGAGGCGATTGCGAGGGCGAGAATCTCCTGCTCGGACAGCGACTCGAAAGACCGTTTCGGTGATCTGAAAAATCGCGCCAACATCACTATTCTCCATAATTTAGAATTATTCTAAATCTAAAGAAGGAGCCAATGGCGGTCAAGGGTGCAGACAGGCCGGCTGACGGATTGCCGCAAGCCGCACGGATGCCTTTGGCGCGCGGGCACAAACACCTATATGAGAGGGCGCCGCATCATGCGGCGTCGGGGTTTATGATGGACAATGACATTCAGGGCCGTCCTGCCCATGTCGCGGCGATCCGCGAAAGGGCGGAGGTCGAGATGCGGGCAATGGGCGTTGATGAGGCCTTCATCGGCAGGCTGGTCGAGACTTTTTACGGGCGCGTGCTGACGCATCCCGATCTTGGTCCGGTGTTCGACGCCAGGCTCTCCGGCCGCTGGCCGGAGCATATGGATAAGATGAAGAGCTTCTGGTCGGCCGTCGCCTTTCGCAGCGGCGCCTATGGCGGCAAGCCGGTGCAGGCGCATACCGGCGTCGCGGACCTGACGCCGGATCTCTTTCCGAAATGGCTGGCGCTGTTTGCCGCAACGCTCGACGATGTCACCCCGTCGCCGGAGGCCAAGGCCTGGTTCATGGCGACGGCGGAGCGGATCGCGAAGAGCCTGACGCTGTCGCTGTTCTACAATCCGGCGCTCGACGACCCGGCGAAGAAGGCGGGCTGACGCATCATTGCCTGGCTGAAAAGGTCGCGCCGGCGCTTGCGGCGACGACCAGGGCAGTTCCTGCCATCTGCAGAAGCGTCATCGGCTGCATCAGAATGACGAAGCCTGCCAGAGCCGCAATGGCCGGTTCCAGGCTCATGAGAATGCCGAAGGATGTCGTCGGCATGCGCCGCAGGGCAATCAGCTCCAGCGTATAGGGCAGCAGCGGCACGAGCACGGCAAGACCCGCCATCTCGATCAGGCCATAAGCGTCAAGCGCCGGCGCTGCGCCTGCAAAACCGAAGGGCGTCGCAACCGCCGCGGCAACCATCAGCGACATGGAAAGCCCTTCCAGCCCCTTGAAGCTGGCGCCGATCTTCTTGGTCAGCACGATATAGATCGCCCAGCCGGTGCCGGCGCCGCCGGCAAAGAGAATGCCCCACATATCCCCGATCCAGCCTTCGCCGTCATGGGCAAGCGCCAGCACACCAAGGGCGGCAATGAGCGGCCAGACGAGACGCCGGCTGAGACCATAACCGATGGTCGCGACCGAAAGCGGGCCGAGAAAGTCGATCGCCACGGCGAGGCCGAGCGGAATGCGCTCGATTGCCGCGAAAAAACTCATGGTCATCAACGCTGTCGTCGTGCCGAGAACGAGCGCGCTTGTCCATTGCTCTCTGGAGTAGCTGAATATGCGCGGACGGACGGCGACCACCAGGATGATGGCGGCAAAGACGAGGCGCAGCCAGCTTGCGCCGGCCGGTCCGTAGGTGGCGATCGCATGGGAAGACAGAGCTGCGCCGAACTGGATCGATGACATGGACAGGAGGCACATCAGCCCGCCGGCCGCCAGGCCGGAGGACGTTGCAGGCGCTTCCAATGCCAGCACGCCGGCGCCGTCGTTCGTTCCGTCTTTCATCTGCATCTCCGATCGAGCGCTCTTCATACGGAGGTGGCTTGCAACCGACCAATTCAATCTTCTGATCCAGGCAGCAAGAGAGCTGATGCATATCAGAGGCGGCCGGAGAGGATCACCTCTTCGGCTTCTTCGAAACTCATATCGAAGACCTTCCTGCCGATCTCGAAGCTGAAGCCATTGCGGGCGAAGGCGGACAGTTCCTTTGCCTTGCGCTTGTCGTCGAGTTCGCCACGGCGAAACGGGCCGAAGGCGCGTTTGCGGGCGAATATGGTCGCGGCATAGAGATCGTCAGCCCCTTCGAGCGCGGCCTCGACCTTGTCGCTCGCAACACCCTTGGCGGCAAGCTTCTGGGCGATCGCACGCTTCGACTTGCCGCCACGCACGGCCGAGCGCGTGCTGATTTCGGCATAGGCGTTATCGTCGAGCACCTTGTTGTCATAGGCGAATTTGACGGCGAATTCGGCAACGGCCTTGAGCTGGCCGGCGCTGATCTCTTCGAACTTCTCCTTCGCCTTGCGGGTAATGGCGTCGAACAGCTGCTTTTCCGTCATCATCCGCCGCTCCAGGCGGTAGACGGTGGAGTTGCGCGCCCAGCTCAGCATGCGCGGTGTCGGGCTATCGGATGGAACGGTCTCGTCGGTCATATCAAGCGATCAGGCTTCCAGGCCCTTGAGGACATTGGCGACATTGAGCCCGATTTCCGGCACGCCGTAGCCGCCTTCCATGCAGACAAGCACCGGCAGGCCGGCGGCTGATATCATCGCGCCCATGCGGGTGAAATCGTCGGAGGTGAGGCTGAAGAAGGAGATCGGATCGCGTTCGAAAGTGTCAACGCCGAGCGCCAGAACGATCGCCTCGGCGCCGAAGGCCTTGATGCGGCCAAGCGCATCGGCAAGGGCCGAAGACCAGACCCGCCATGGCGTGCCCGGCGGCATCGGATAGTTGCGGTTGGTCCCGGTGCCTTGGCCTTCGCCCTCTTCGTCGGCATGGCCGAGGAAATAAGGGAAAGCCTGCATGGGATCGCCGTGCAGCGAGGCAGTGAAGACGTCACCGCGGCGATAGAACAGATCCTGGGTGCCGTTGCCGTGATGGAAATCGACATCGAGCACAGCGACCTTGGCCGCACCATGATCGAGCAGCCGTTGCGCCGCCACACCTGCATTGTTGATGAAGCAGTAGCCGCCAAAGAGATCGATGCCGGCATGATGGCCGGGCGGGCGGCAGAGCGCGAAGGCGAAACGATGACCCTCTGCCAGCGAGTCGGCGCCCGTTACGGCGCAGCGCATCGCGGCGATTGCCGCCTCGTAGGAGCCCTTGGTGATCGAGGTGTCGGCGGCATTGGCATAATGGCCGATCGCGCCGACGATATTGTCGGGAACGCGCTGGCTGGTGCGGCGCACCGGGAAGGAATTGGCGATCGCCTCGCCTTCGAAGCCGGCGGCCACCCAGCGGTCCCAGACGGTGGCGAGAAAATCGAGATAGGCGGGGTCATGCACCTTCCTGGCCGTTTCCAGCCCGTGCGCATCGGGCGCGACGACATCGGCAAAGCCCGCCTCCTTGACCGCCGCCAGGATCCATTCGGCCCGGAACGGCGCCTCGAAGGGGGTCACCAGCTGGCCGGCATAGAGCTCGGTCCTGGCATCGCGCAGCTTATGGTCTTCGGAATAGATGACGCGCATTGCAGATCCTGCCCCTGGTTGAAAATCGAGATTTACACGGCTTCGCCCCAACGAAAAAGCAGTGTGCTGGCTTGATCGCCGCGCTAAATGACGCCACCTTCGCCGATGTTTTCAGAACGAGGAAATTTTCCGCATGAAAGTGCTGATGGTCGATGTCGATGGCGTGCTCATTCATGGCCGCCCGGCCGACGGCCTGCCGCACTTCACCTATCTCGAGCGCGATCTCGGCTTGCGACCCGACTTGCTGCAGCAGGCATTCTTCCAGACCTGTTGGAACGACATCGTCATCGGCCGCGAGGCGTTGGAGCCGCGGCTTTCCGCCGTGCTTGCAGAGATCGCGCCCCATCTTAGCGCCGCAATCCTGATCGATTATTGGTTCGAAAACGATTCCCGCCTCGATCTCAATCTCTTGGAAGAGCTTGCCGCCCTCCGGCAAAGCGGTGTTGCCCTCTTTTTGGCGACCAACCAGGAGCACAGGCGGGCGGGCTACCTGATGGAAGAGGCCGGCCTCGGCCCGCATGTCGACGGCATCATCTATTCCGCCGCGCTCGGACATCGCAAACCTTCGCCGGACTTTTTCAGGCTGGCGACCGAACACGCCGGCGCCCTGCCCGGCGAAATCGGCTTCATCGACGACATGGCGGAAAATATCGAAGCGGCGCGGCGGTTCGGCTGGAACGCGGCGCAGTGGACGGCGGGCACCACACTTGCCGGGGCATTTCCGGGTTTGCGCCGGCTGGCAGGAGCGGAGCCGGAGCGCAATCAGGCGAGCCGCTTGTAGAACAGGGTGGTATCGCAGAAGCCGCCTTGTGGCCACAGCGCGTAATCGGGAATGACGCCGACGCGCTGCCAGCCCAAGCGCGGATAAATCGCCTCGGCATCGCTGCCGGTTGCCGTGTCGAGCACGAGCAGGGTCTTGCCGTGCTTTGCTGCCTCGCGTTCGGCGGCCTCCATCAGCAGCCGGGCGAGGCCCCGCCCGCGGGCGGAGCGATGCACCAGCAGCTTCTTCAGATCGCCGCGATGCGGCTGGTTCGGCATCTGCGCCGCCCCCACCTGCACCGTACCGACGATCCTGCCCTCCAGTTCGGCGACCAGAAGCAGGCTGACGCCCGCCCCGACCGCATCGGCGACATCGCGCCAGTAGGGTGCGGCATCGTCAGGCCCATAGGGCTGCATGAAGCCGACGGAGGCGCCGCCGGCGACGCAATCGGCGAGCACGTCCGAAAGATCGGCGATGGCGGCGCGGGCCTCCTCGGCGGAAAGGGCACGAATGTCGGGCATATGCTTCTCCTGAAATGAATATCGTTATCGGCCGCCGCGATCGAGCACGACGCAATAACGCGCCGGCGCGTTGCCGGGATTGTGAAAGACATGACCCTCGCCGACCGGCATGAAGAGGCAGTCGCCGGGGCGCAGCCGGTAAACGGTTTCGCCCGCCGTCATCTCCAGCTCGCCGTCGAACAGCCAGATATGCTGCGTCATGCCGTGGGATGCCGCATGCGGGGGAAAGCTGACGCGGGCGCCGGCGGGGAATTCGACCTCGACGATATCGACGTCGGAAGCGGTGCCCGGCGCCGACACCGCACGCCTGAGATAGCCGGTTTCCGGATCGCGCCAGACCTGCTGCTCCTGCCGGCGGGCAAGCGGCGAGGCCTGTTGCCCCTCCTCCGAGAAGAAGGCAGAGAGCGACAGGCCGAGCGCGGCGCAGATCCTTGCCAGGAGCGAGGCCGTCGGGCTCGCCTCGGCCCGTTCGATCCGTGAAATCATTGCGCGGCTGACGCCGGAGGCAGCGGCGAGATCGTCCAGCGTCAGGCCCTTTTCCAGCCGCAGCGTGCGGATGCGAATGCCGATCGCCTGTTCGAGTTGCTGTTCCATCGTTCCATCCACGATTCTACTATAAGAGAAATACATTATCCAATGATGGAATCAAGCGATAAGCGGCGCGCACGCAACTTGCTTTCACCGCAGCCTCTCCGGTATATGTCAGCGCGATCGATGGAGGGAATAATGGACGCCAGCACGCAGAGCACGGAACTGACGGGAAGCTTCACAGCCGCGGCCTGGGACAGGATTGCGCCCATCATGGCCGAGATCGAGGCGCTGCCGCTTCTGACGCGGCTCTCCGACGGCACGCTGCCGCCGGAAATCTTTCGCCACTACATCCTGCAGGACGCACTTTATCTCAAGCACTATGCGCGATGCCTGGCCATCGTCGCGGCCAAGGCGCCCGACAATGCGCAGGTGCTGCGTTTTCTCGGCTCGGCGCAGAAGGCGATCACCGTCGAGCAGGGCCTGCATGCCGGCTTCCTCACCCAGTTCGGCATCACGGCCGCGGATGTGACCTCGGCCGAGCCGTCGCCCACCTGCTTTGCCTATACCAATTTTCTGCTGGCCACCGCCTATCACCGCTCCTACGCGGTGGCGCTTTCCGCCATTCTGCCCTGCTTCTGGATCTACTGGCATGTCGGCGAGGCGATCAAGAACCGGCCTGTTATCGAGGGCAATGCCTTCCAGGCATGGATCAACACCTATGGCGATCCGCAATTTGCCGCCGGCGCCCGCGAAGTGATCGCGCTGACCGACATCGCCGCCCGCGCCGCCTCGCCGGTAGAACGCACAGAGATGACCGATGTCTTCGTGCGCGCCTCGCAATATGAATGGATGTTCTGGGATTCCGCCTGGCGGCTGGAGACCTGGCCGGTCTGAGACGTGTTCGACCGCCTCGTAAAATAGCGTAAACGGCGGGATAATTACCGCTTTGCGGCCGGGGGCGGCGCTGCTATATGGCGCGCATGAGCACCAATTCGACCACTCCGCTGTCCCATATCCGCAACTTCTCGATCGTGGCCCATATCGACCACGGCAAATCGACGCTGGCCGACCGCCTGATCCAGACGACGGGCGGCCTTGCCGAGCGCGAAATGTCCGAGCAGGTGCTCGACAATATGGATATCGAGCGCGAGCGCGGCATCACCATCAAGGCCCAGACCGTGCGCCTGCACTACCAGGCGAACAATGGCGAGAAATACATTCTCAACCTGATCGACACGCCCGGCCACGTCGACTTCGCCTATGAAGTCTCGCGGTCGCTGTCGGCCTGCGAGGGCTCGCTGCTCGTCGTCGACGCCAGCCAGGGCGTGGAAGCGCAGACGCTCGCCAACGTCTATCAGGCGATCGACAACAATCACGAGCTTGTCACCGTGCTCAACAAGATCGACCTGCCGGCCGCCGAACCCGATCGCATCAAGGAACAGATCGAGGAAGTGATCGGCATTGACGCTTCCGAGGCCGTGCTGATCTCGGCCAAAACAGGACTCGGCATTCCCGATGTGCTGGAAGCGATCGTCCACAAGCTGCCGGCGCCGAAGAGCCCGGGCGGCGAGAAGGCGCCGCTGAAGGCGCTGCTCGTCGACAGCTGGTACGACACCTATCTCGGCGTCATGGTTCTCGTGCGCATCATCGACGGCGTGCTGACCAAGGGTCAGACCATTCGCATGATGGGCACCGATGCCAAATACCAGGTGGAGCGCGTCGGCGTGCTGACGCCGAAGATGGTCAATGTCGACAGCCTCGGCCCCGGCGAGATCGGCTTCATCACCGCTTCGATCAAGGAAGTGGCCGATACCCGCGTCGGCGATACGATCACCGAGGACAAGCGGCCGACGGCACAGGCGCTGCCGGGCTTCAAGCCGGCACAGCCGGTGGTGTTCTGCGGCCTCTTCCCGGTCGACGCCGCCGATTTCGAGGATCTGCGCGCCGCGATGGGCAAGCTGCGCCTCAACGACGCCTCCTTCTCCTTCGAGATGGAATCGTCTGCCGCTCTGGGTTTCGGCTTCCGCTGTGGCTTCCTCGGCTTGCTGCATCTCGAAATCATCCAGGAGCGGCTGGAGCGCGAGTTCGACCTCGACCTCATCGCCACCGCCCCTTCCGTCGTCTACAAGATGTTCATGACCGACGGCACCGAGCGCGAGCTGCACAACCCGGCCGACATGCCCGACGTCGTCAAGATCTCGGAGATTCACGAGCCGTGGATCCGCGCGACGATCCTCACACCCGACGATTATCTCGGCGGCATCCTGAAGCTCTGCCAGGACCGGCGCGGCATCCAGATCGAACTCACCTATGTCGGCACGCGCGCGATGCTAACCTACGACCTGCCGCTCAATGAAGTCGTCTTCGATTTTTACGACCGGCTGAAGTCGATCTCCAAGGGCTATGCCTCCTTTGACTATACGCTGACCGATCATCGCGAGGGCAACCTCGTGAAGATGTCGATCCTCGTCAACGGCGAGCCGGTCGACGCGCTGTCGATGATGGTGCACCGCACCGCCGCCGAAAAGCGCGGCCGCGACATGTGCGAGAAGCTCAAGGAGCTGATCCCGAAGCACATGTTCAAGATCCCGATCCAGGCGGCGATCGGCGGCAACGTCATCGCCCGCGAGACGATCTCGGCGCTGCGCAAGGACGTGACCGCGAAATGCTACGGCGGCGACGCCACCCGCAAGCGCAAGCTGCTCGACAAGCAGAAGGCCGGCAAGAAGCGCATGCGCCAGTTCGGCAAGGTCGAGATTCCGCAAGAAGCCTTCATCGCGGCGTTGAAGATGGGCGACGAATAGGCTTTCGCAGGGCCTCTCTTTGACGAAGAGTCCTGAGTCTCCTTGGTTTGTTGACAAGCCTCGCTCTTTTTCTCCGTCATCCTCGGCCTTCTGCCGAGGATCTGCCAACATATCAACCGGCTGCAGATGCTCGGGACAGGCCCGAGCATGACGGAGGAGACGTGGTCACGCTCTATCAGTCGTCCAAGGAGATAGAGAAGAACGCGAAAGACTTTGGCGAATTGAAAATGCCGAGGCGATCGCGGAGCAAAATGAGTATGTCGCGAAGCATGGCATGCCGTTCGCGAAATACAGGCAGTTTTGAGTCATGCCCTGCCCATATACTCCTTCACCAACCCCTCATAGGCCGCCATCTCCGGCAGTGCCGTGTAGCTGTGCACCGCGCCGGTCTCGGCAAAGGCCAGCTTCTCGCTCGTCCATGTTTCGATGAAAGGCGTGAACCAGCTGGGGTCATCGAGCATGGTGACGCGCAGATTGACGAACCAGTCCATGCCTTCCGGACGGGTGAACATCCAGCTCATGCAATGCGGGCAGAAGTAGTGTTTCGTCGTGCCGTGTAGGCCGCCGATGACCGGCTCGCCCTTCGTCACCTCGAAACCTTCGCTGGGGATGGCCGCACTCAGCGAATAGGCGCTCGCGGTCATCCTCTGGCAGCCCGTGCAATGGCAGGCCATCGTCAGCAGCGGCGGCGCGCTGATCTTCAATCGCACCCGGCCACAACGGCAGCCGCCTTCCATGGGTAAGTTCTTTGCTGTCATCATTACTCTCCCCTTCCGCCACCTGATCTAGCGGAGCCGGCGCCATTGTCGAGGGAGCCCGCTGCCACGAATCTCAGAGACGGCTTATCGGGCGCGCGGGATTGCCGACCACAGTTGCGCCCGCCGGCACATCCTTCGTGACGACGGCGCCGGCGCCGACGATCGCGCCATCGCCAATCGCCACGCCGCCGAGGATGATGGCACCGCCGCCGATCCAGACATCGCTGCCGATCGTGACCGGCCGGGCGATCTCGATGCCCGCGCCGCGGAGGGGAAGATCCATGTGATGCTCGGCGCAATAAATCTGTACGCCCGGACCGAACATGCTGCGATCGCCAATCGTCACCCGGCCGGAATCGAGAATGGTGCAGCCGGCATTGAAATAGACGCGCTCGCCAAGAATGATGTTGATACCATAAGAGCAGTGAAACGGCGCTTCGATGAAGATATCGGGCGCAGCCTGCGCAAACAGCGCCCTCAAGGCAGGCGCCGCCGCGCCTCGCTCGTCGGGCGGCAAGGTGTTGTGGGCGTGAACGGCCACGCGCGCCTGCTGGCGCAGGCGATCGAGCTCGGCATCGAGGCAGCAATACCATTCCCCGGCCGCCATCTTTTCCCGTTCGCTGACCGGCATCGTCTCGTTCCTCACGCGGTCGCCTGCGACAGCAGTCCGGCCTCTTGCCGCTCGATGAGGCTGACCCAGGCGCGCGCTATGGCAAGGCCTGCGGCATCGGCGGCACCACCATGGCGCGCTGCCAATTCGTCATAATTCTCCAGCCAGCCGGGAGCGATACGCTCGATCGTGCCGGGGAATTCGCCTTTCCACTGCCCGACGACCTCAGTGTCGGCCTCGAAGTGAAACTGCGTGCCGTAGACGGCGCGGCCGATGCGGAAGGCCTGGTTCTCGGCGACGGGGCTCGTCGCCAGACACACCGCACCTTCGGGCAAGGAAAACGTATCGGCGTGCCATTGAAAGATGGTGAATTGGTCGCCCACATCGGTCAGCAGCGGATCGGACCGGCCTTCACCCGTGACGCCAATGCTGTGCCAGCCGAACTCACGAGCGGCACCCAGCAGATTGTCGGCACCATAGGCGCGGGCGAGGACTTGGCTGCCGAGGCAGATGCCGAGCACGGCTTTGCCGGCATCGCCGAAGCGGCGCGTTAGCCGCACGAGTTCCGGCAGATAGGGGTGCGTCTCGTCATCCAGCGCGCTCTGTTCGCCGCCGAGAACGACGAGCGCGTCATGGCCGGCTATATCTTGCGGCAGATTGCCGTCCCGCCACACGCGGAACCACTCGATCTCCGCTTCCGCCTCCTCGAGTGCTCTGGCAAGCGCGCCGAGCCCGGTATTTCTCATATTTTCGACGACTGCGACTCGCATGGCTTTTCCCGATCTGGCCGATGGCGGGAGGAGATCATGCCCGGATGCAGCGCGCAAGACGCTTGTGCAAGGCCGATTGCGCACGCAGGCGGCAAGGCTTAAACCTGCCGGAACGAAAGGAAATCGCCATGACCGAAAAAGCCCGCGTCTCGATTCTCTACTGCACCCAGTGCAATTGGCTGCTGCGCTCCGCCTGGATGGCGCAGGAGCTGCTGCACACCTTTTCCGACAGCCTCGGCGAGGTGGCGCTGATCCCCGGCACCGGCGGCAATTTCGAAATCCGCGTCAATGGCGACCTCATCTGGGAGCGCAAGCGCGACGGCGGCTTTCCCGGGCCGAAAGAGCTGAAGCAGCGGGTTCGCGACATCGTCGAGCCCGGCCGCGATCTCGGCCATGTCGACCGCGCCTCGCTCGAGAGCTGACCTCAGCGATACGGCGAGCGGCAGACCCGGTAGACGCCCTCATAGGTGAGGAAGTGATCCGTCCGCGGATTGTAGGAGCGGTATTCGTTGGTGCACCAGGCGATATGCTTGTTCATATCGCGCGCCGCCGGCTGTGCGCGGCGCACCGGCGGCGGATCATAGGTCAGCTGCGGCCGCCCGGCTGCACCAGGCAGATAATAGGTCGGCCCGGCGCCGCGCGGACGGTAATTCGGCTGGACATAGGCGGGCCGATGCCATTGCTGCGGCCCGAAACCGAAGCAGCCGCGGAAATCGCAGAGCGTCGACCCCGTATTGAGCGGCCCGAGACCCGGCTTCGGCGAATCAGCGCTGGCCATGGCAGGCGCGAAAACGGCGAGAAGACCGGCGACGAGTAGGGTTCGGGCAGCAGCCATGAGGCATTCCTTTCGATATACCCTTATATAGGACGCCCCAAGCACCGCGCTATGCCCACCCTCCGGCCGCTCTCCCGCATGTGATCGGCAGTTTTTTGCCGACTGTCAGGAAAACTTCAAAAACCCAGTTGACAGTCACGAGCCACCCCCTTACATCGCTCTCCGTCGCCCAGATGGCGGAATTGGTAGACGCGCAGGTTTCAGGTACCTGTGCCGCGAGGCGTGGAGGTTCGAGTCCTCTTCTGGGCACCATTCCAATCTTGATCGCTACCGAGATCAGATAATCAAACCTTCCAAAATTGCGGGTTGGTACTTTCCGGCGAAGGCGATTAGCAATGCGTTTTGCCTACACGCGGGGTTGCATGACGCCGATTCTGGAAGTCGGCCAGCAAGGATGATGGCGTGTTGCCGGCTTCTACGCCGCCATGTGCGGCGTTGTCTGCCCGCTGTCCGGAATCACTGACAAAACGGCGATGCCGGCCTCCCTGGCGGCGCTCAAAAGCAAATCCCTAAGCTGATCCGTCCCCGCTTGCCCCGTAATGGCATCCGCGCAAGCCTTTACGGCCGCGACGTATTCCTCTCCATCCTCAAGCGGCCATTCCGTCATTAAAACCTCGGCTGCGTCGCGGAGCGTTCTCACGATCCTACGCTGGTGCCGGGCGCCAAGAAAGAGAACAAGAGGCGAAAAATCCGCCGATGTGTTCCATTGCATTGCACTTTCTCCCCAAGGATTAGAATATTAGTAATAATGCAAGGATCGTGCCGGGCAAGGTGGAAAGCGATTTTGATGCCCGATAGAGCCATTTTCTTCTGATCCCCGGCAACGGCCTACGTGACTGGTGCGCCATTGCGGTATGACAATGCTGGAGTGGATGTTTTCCGGGCTTGGGGTGGGAACGGCCGAACTGCACGTCTTCTCCCACAATGAAAAAGCGATCGGTCTTTACAAGTGGCTGGGCTTTGCGGCGGCGGAAAGCCTGCGGCTGCGGCGCACCGACGAAGAAGGCATGGTCAAATATTCGGTCGTCGATCGATCGCAAGCAAATGCCGGCTTCGACTATCTGAGGATGGAGCTTCCGGCCTAGCGGTTCCGAAAGGCGTACCCAACGGCTTTGCTGACCGGCTAAGACGCCTATCGCACCGGCTGATAGTGGCCGCGCAGTGGCACTTTGCCGCCCATGGTGACGAAGCCGTCGCGTTCGCAGACATACATCAGCGTCGGCATGCCGCCGGAGCGGAAGATCTCGTCGTAGCGGCGGCGGATCTGGACGGTTTCAGTGCGGCAATTATAGGATTCCTCTTCCTTCTTGTCCGGCTGCACCTTGACGCCGGGCAGACCCTTGTAGGGATAGAGGGGTTGAACGTCCGAATTCACCGGTTTTGACCAGTCGACGGCAAAGGCGGATGCTGGCGCAAGGCCTGATAGGGCAACGAGCAATATCGGAAACATCAT
This sequence comes from Rhizobium croatiense, assembly GCF_019793465.1. Lineage (GTDB taxonomy): Bacteria > Pseudomonadota > Alphaproteobacteria > Rhizobiales > Rhizobiaceae > Rhizobium > Rhizobium croatiense. The sequence continues at coordinate 76,156 of NZ_JAILYJ010000010.1, forward strand.
CACAAGCCGCATGGAACCTCTCCTGCCGGCATCGTCGGCCACCCATAGGATGTAGGAAAACCGGAGCTACTGATCAAGCAGCCGCAGCGGGCGATTTCCTGAAATAGCTTCTGATGATGGGATGGCTGAAGAGGCCGGCGAAGATCGCAAAACCGGCGCCGACGACGAAACCGGCAAGCAGGCCGCCGATGATGCCGGCGACCAGCAGGATCTTCTTTCCCGGGCCATCGGCCTTGACGGGCGGCTCGGCCGGCGAGATGACGCGAATGTTGCTCTGGGTGAGGTTCTGCTCCTCGCTCGTCTGGCTCGAGCGCTTCAGGACCGTCTCGTAGATATTGCGCGCCGCCGTCGCCTTGCGCTGCAATTCGTTCAATTCCACCTGCTTGTCCGAGGTCGTCGCCTGCAGCGCCTTCTGAACGGCAAGCTCCTTGGCGATGCTGTTCTCGGCGGCCTTGGCCTGTTCGTATTCGCCGCGTGCCGAGGTGGCGAGACGCTGCAATTCACCCTTGATTTCGCCGGATATGCTCTGCAGCGAGGAGCGGGCCGCCTGCAGGCGCGGATGACGCGTGCCCATCTGGCTTTCGAGGCTGCCGACGGCGGCGGCCTGGCTGGAATATTGCTGGCGCAGGCTGACTAGTGGCGAAGTGACGCCGCCCTCGGTCTGATTGCCGGCGACGATGTCCTCGACGCGCAGATTGGCGACGGCGTCGGCGCGGGCCTTCGCCTGGATTGTCTTTTCCTGCGCCGTCACCAGCAGCGTGTTCAGCGAGCCGAGCCGCTGATCGGAAATCAGGTTGCCCTCGGTCGCGGCCATGTCGTTGTCGGCCCGGAAGGTCTCGACCGCCTGCTCGGCCTCCAGCACCTTCTGGCGCAGGTCGTCGAGGCGTCCGTCGAGCGTCGAGGAGGTGTTTTCGTAGAGCCCGTTCGAGGCGCTGTTCTCCTCTTCGGTGAAGGCGGTGACGACCTGGTTGGCAAGCCTTGCGGATTTTTCCGGATCATTGGTCGTCGCAGCAAGCGAAACGACATAGGTGGTGGCCTGGCGGGTGATGACAAGCGCCTTCTGCAGGGTGCCGATGACGGCAGCGCCATCGGTCCGGCCGCCGGTGAACTCCGGATCCTGATCGAGCTTCATCGCCTCGACGACGCGGCGCAGCACATTGCCCGAGGTCAGGATCTGCACCTGGCTGTCGATCAGCGCCGAGATCATTTCCGGCGACGGACCGGAAGATTGCGCACCGGCCTCGGCAAGGCCGATCTGGCGCGGATCGAAATAGAGGCTGCTGACGGCGGTGTATTTCTGGCCGATGAACGGCGCCACCGAGCCGCCGGCGACCGCGCCGATCAGGGCCAGGGCAAGCACCACCAGCCGGCGGCTCCAGATCGCCGCGATGCTGGAGCGGAGATCAAGAAGCGGGGCTGCGGGTGGTGCCAATGTGCTCTGCGGCGGCAGATCGGCCGCAGGCCGCTCGGCAGGCGGAGGCGACGGCTGCTCGTATCGGCGCGTTTGCGCGATGTTGGCCGGCGGCGGCACGAAAGGCGGAGAGGGTTCGGGCGCCGGGCGGGCGAAATCATCCGGGCGGACGACAGGGCTGCGCAGGCGTACGCCTTCCGGCGCAGTCTGAGGCGGCTCATAACTGCGCCAGCCGGGCAGCCGGCTTACTCTATTCCTGTCATACTGGCTCATACGCGCACTCGTGTCCCGCCCAGCGTGAAAGACTGAAGCCGAGGTGCCGAGACTTTAGAAATTCTTAGCTAACGGACCGTTAAGATACTGGCGGCCATAGAGATGTTGGCGTTTGCCGCGACTGCGAGGGATAGCCATGAGGACGACACGACATCTGACGGCGCTGCTGCTTGCGGCCGCCCTCATCCCGTCGCCGGCGCTTGCGGCCGACAAGCCCTGCTATCGCGGCGTCAATCTTTCCGGCGGCGAATATGGCGAGCGCGACGCCACCTACGGCACAAACTACCTCTATCCGAGCGAGGAGACGATCGGCTATTTCGCTAGGAAAGGCATGACGATCATCCGGCTGCCCTTCCGCTGGGAGCGGCTGCAGCCGGCGCTCGGCGGCCGGCTGGACGAGGACGAAATCAAGCGGATCAAAGATACCGCCGCTTTAATCCGCAAACACGGCATGGCCGTCCTGCTCGACCCGCATAATTTCGGCTATTACGACAAGGTACAGATCGGCACCGCGCCGGCGACGGACGCCGCATTCGCCAACTTCTGGGCGAGGCTCGCGGTCGAATTCGCCAATGAGAATGGCGTGCTCTTCGGCCTGATGAACGAGCCGCATGACATCAAGGCAACGGACTGGCTCGATGCCGCCAACGCCGCGATCCGCAGCATCCGGGCCGTCGGCGCACGCAACCTCATCCTCGTACCGGGCACCGCCTGGAGCGGCGCTCACAGCTGGGAAAAGGATGTGATCGGCGGCGCCAACGGCACGGTGATGCTCGGTGTGCGCGATCCGCTCGATTTCTACGCCTACGAGGTCCACCAATATCTCGATGTCGATTCGTCGGGAACCCATCCAACCTGCGAAGGTGCGGCCGGCGCAGTCGAGGCAATCGCCGGGGTTACCGCCTGGCTGAAGCAAAACCACAAGCGCGGCTTTCTCGGCGAATTCGGCGCCTCCGCCGACAAGGACTGCATGGGCGGGCTGAGAGAAATCTACGCCACCATGTCCGGAAATAGCGACGTCTGGCTCGGCTGGTCCTATTGGGCGGCCGGCGAATGGTGGCCGGCGAACGAACCTTTCAACGTTCAGCCGCGTGAGGGAGCTGAGCGGCCGCAGATGCGGCTTCTCGCCGAGTCGGCCAAAGCCGATCGCAGCGCCTGCACCGCCGTCAAGCCCGCGGAGAACTGACCGTGGCAGCCGTCGATCAGAAGGCAGCGACGTTCACCGTGACGGGCAACCGGCTCGATGCGGCCGCGAGGGGATCGCGCGTCGACCACCCAGTGCTCTGGCTCGGCCTGCTGTCGGTGCTCTATAACGGCATTCTGGCCTTCATCAACCACAACATCATGCCGCTTTCGTTGACGCATGTCGCCGCCAGCGAAGGCCTGATTCTGGCAAGCGCCATCATCTACATCCTCCACAAGGGGATTTACGAAACCGACCTGCCGGCCTTCCTGTTCCTGCTGTTCACGCTTGTCGTGACCATCTATGTCAGCGTGCTCAATCGCCTGCCCTTCGTCGATCATTTCCGCAACGTGCTGATCATCTTCTGCTTTTCCGGCCTCGGCGGGTGGAGCAACGAGAAAACGATGAAGCTTGCCTTTCGCTGGGCAAGCCTTGCGGTGCTGATCTTCCTGATCTTCGAGATCGTCAGCGTGCCGTTCTATGTCAGTATCGTGCATCCGTCCGACTATTTCGCCAATACGCGCGGGCTGCTGCCGCTGAGCTACAATAAGACGGGCCTGTTCCAGAATGCGCTCGGTTTTCCCGAGCGCTTCTCCTTTGGCATCATCGACCACCGCTCGTCGTCGATCTTTCTCGAGCAGGTGTCGCTCGCCAATTTCTGCGGCGTGATCGCGATCTACCTGATCTCCATGTGGGAAAGAACAGGCCGCTGGGACCGGCTGCTGTTCATCGCTACGGCAGTGCTGATCCTGGTGACGAACGATACGCGCACGATGCTGATCTTCTGTTTTGCCTGTATCGTCGGCTATTTCGTCTTTCCGAAGGTCCCGAAGAATTTCAATCTGGCGCTGATGCCGCTGATCGTCGCTGCGGGTTTCCTGGTCTATACCCTGAAACCCAATGCGACAGGCGACAATTTCACCGGCCGCATCAACCTGACCATGAAGAAGATCATGGAGCTCGATCCTCTGGCCGTTCTCGGGCTTTCGGTCGACCGGGTCGGCGAATTCGCCGACAGCGGCTATGTCTACCTGATCTACGCGGCGACCATCTTCGGCGTCATCGTCTTCTGGCTGTTCGTCTGCCTCTTCCCCGCCGGCCGCACGGCGGCGCAGCGGCGTTGCGCCCATTCACTTTCTCTTTTCATTTTTCTGAATATGATGATCGGAGGGACCGCCGTTTTCTCGATGAAGATTGCCGGCCTCCTGTGGTTCGTCGTCGGATATATGCGCTTCCACGACAGCCCGCGCATCCGGCAGGGTCGTGCGGCAGATGTAGAGAGTTGACCGCAGCGGCACGGTGGCGACCGTCGTCCGCAAGCCCGGGGAGCAAGACGCTCGATGCTTGTCCAGCTTCAGTATCTGCGCGCCGTTGCAGCGCTGATGGTCGTTTATTTCCATGCGATATTGCAGCTTGCCAAAGTCGATCCCGCCATCGACGCCACAGCTTTTCTTTATGGTGAAACCGGCGTCGACATCTTCTTCGTCTTGAGCGGTTTCGTGATGTGGCTGACAACGAGCGGGCGCGCGACGAGCCCTATCGATTTCGCCCGCCGCCGCATCAGAAGGATCGTCCCGCTCTATTGGCTGGCCACGTTGTTTTCGGCGGTCGTGGCGCTGGCGGCGCCGTCACTCCTAAAGTCGACCGTGATCAACCTTCCGCATCTGACCGCTTCGCTGCTCTTCCTGCCATGGCCCAATGCAGCCGATCCGAGAACGATCACCCCTGTCGTCGTGCCGGGCTGGACGCTGAATTACGAGATGTTCTTCTATTTCGTGTTCGCGCTGCTGCTGCCACTCTCGGAAGCCCGTCGCATTCCAGCCATGTTTGCCGTCTTTGCCGTGATCCTGATCGCCTGCCGGCTGCTGCCGGAAACGACCGCCACCCGGTTCTATGGCGAGCCGATCATGCTGGAATTTCTCGCCGGCGTGGTGCTCGGCTGGCTTTATCGGCAGAATGTGCTTCTGGCCAACCGCTGGGCATGGGCGGCACTGGCCACCGGCTTTGCGTTCCTCTTCGTCAACGAGGCGCTGATGCAGCCGGAGAGCCGGTTCTACGCCTGGGGAATTCCGGCGATCTTCATCCTCTACGGCGCAGTTTCCATCGACTTTTCGCGGCTGCCGGTTCTCGGATGGCTGAACTATCTCGGCGACTGCTCCTACGCCATCTATATCACCCACGCCTTCACACTCGCCTTTCTGAGGGTCGCCGCCGACCGCCTGCCATTCGGTATCCTGCAGCAACCGGTGCTCTTCGTGATCCTGTCGCTGGTGCTCTCGTCGATCGGCGGCGCAGTCATCCATGAAATCACCACGCCGCGCCGCAAGGTGGCCGCGGCAAGCCGTCCGCCGGCCTGACTTTCGTGCCGAAGGCGAGAATACGCATCCCCGCGGCGCTGGCGGCACAGTTTTTTGCGCAACTTCTTCTAAGCTAAGGCCTGGAAGCGAGAGAACTTGCAGAAATATGATGGTTCATCTTGCAATTTGTCGCATGAATGAAAGCGCACCGGCCTATTCGCGGCCCGGGCTTTGATCTAAGCACGGCGGCGCTCTTGAAGAGGGAAGAGGGACAGACATGACAAGCTATGTATTGACGGTATCCTGCAGATCGACGCGCGGCATCGTTGCGGCGATTTCGAGCTATCTGGCCGAGAAGGGCTGCAACATCATCGACAGCTCGCAGTTCGACGATCTCGATACCGGCAAGTTCTTCATGCGGGTCAGCTTCATTTCGGAAGAGGGTCTGTCGGGCTCCGCGATCAGCGCCGATTTTGCCGCCGTCGCCGCGCCCTTTGCGATGGACTATGATTTCCACAATAGCGAAAGCCGCATGAAGGTGCTGCTGATGGTGTCGCGCTTCGGCCATTGTCTCAACGACCTGCTCTACCGCTGGAAGATCGGGGCGCTGCCGATCGACATCGTCGGCGTCGTCTCCAACCATTTCGACTACCAGAAGGTCGTGGTCAATCACGACATCCCCTTCCACCACATCAAGGTGACTAAGGAGAACAAGCCGCAGGCCGAGGCCCAGCTCGTCGAGCTCGTCAATCAGACCGGCACCGAGCTGATCGTGCTCGCCCGCTACATGCAGGTTCTCTCCGACCAGCTCTGCAAGCAGATGTCGGGCAAGATCATCAACATCCACCACTCCTTCCTGCCGTCCTTCAAGGGCGCCAACCCCTACAAGCAGGCCTATGAGCGCGGCGTCAAGCTGATCGGCGCGACCGCCCATTACGTCACCGCCGATCTCGACGAAGGCCCGATCATCGAGCAGGACACGGCCCGCATCACCCACGCCCAGAGCGCCGACGACTATGTCTCGATCGGGCGCGACGTCGAAAGCCAGGTGCTGGCCCGGGCCATCCACGCCCATATCCACCACCGCACCTTCATCAACGGCAACCGCACCGTCGTCTTCCCGGCAAGCCCCGGAAGCTATGCCTCCGAACGCATGGGCTGAGGCTGGTAACGACCCGCATCTCTTTTGCTGGCAAACGACAATCACCCGTTGCCTGCCGGCAGCAAGTATTTGATTATCTCGCTCAACGGGTAATCGAATCATGCTGCGGGAGGGGGTGTCATGACCGACGAGGCACTTGTTGATCGCATGGCGCTGCCGCGTCCCGACGTCACCGTCGCGGACGCGGAAGAGATCCTGCTTGATCATTACGGTCTGTCAGGCACGCTTGCCGAACTCGGCAGCCAGCAGGATCGAAACTACCGCGTCGACAGCGATCGCGGCCGTTATGTGCTGAAGATCTGCCATGCCGCCTACGAGACCCGCGAACTCGAAGCGCAGAACGCGGCGATCCATCACCTCAAAAGCAAGTCGGACGCGCCGCGTGTTCCGAACGTCGTCGCCACGAATGACGGGCGAGAGATCCTTGTCCTCACCGTGCGTGGGCAGGGCTACCAGGTCCGGCTGCTGGAATATCTCGAAGGCCAGGGGCTGACGGAACTGACATATGTCGCGCCGGCTTCCGTAGCAGCACTCGGCGCTCTCTGCGCCAGGCTGGCCCAGGCGCTTGCCGATTTCGACCATCCGGGCCTCGACCGCAGCCTGCAATGGGATCTGAGGCGCGCCGGGCCGGTCGCCGTGCAGCTGCTTTCCGCCATCACCGACAGCGCTGCCCGCGACCGGATCGCCAAGACCATGGTGCTGGCCGTTCGCCGCATCCAGCCCCTGGCGCCGTCGCTCCGGCTGCAGGCTGTCCATCACGATGTCACCGGCGACAATGTCGTTGGTCATCGCGACGCCCATGGCCACACGATCCCCGACGGCGTGATCGATTTCGGCGACATCATCCGCGGCTGGCTGGTCGGCGACCTCGCCGTCACCTGCGCCTCGTTGCTGCATCAGGCAAATGGCGATCCCTTTCATATCCTGCCCGCCGTCACCGCCTATCAGGCGATCTATCCGCTGAGTAACGACGAACTGAAGGCGCTGTGGCCGCTGATCGTCGCCCGCGCGGTCATCCTCGTCGCCAGCAGCGAGCAGCAGATTTCAATCGATCCCGACAATGATTACGTCCGCGGCAATCTCGAGCGCGAGCGGGCGATCTTCGATACGGCAATGTCGGTTCCGTTCGAACTCATGGAAGCCGCCATCCTCAAGGCAGCAGGCGCGGACGTCGCCGCTCCGCAAACATCGGAATGGCTGCCGCTGTTGCCGGACATCGATCCCGCCGCGATCGCCTATATCGACCTTGGCGTGCGAAGCCCGCATTTTTCCGCCGGCAATTGGCTGAATGCCGATATGGACTGGCGGCTGCTGGCCCGGGCTGCAGCCGAAAACGGTACGGCGGCGACGCGCTACAGTGAATATCGGCTCTCCCGCGCGGCGCTCGGAAATACCAAGGGACAGGCAACCTGCGCCCTGCATGTCGACATATGCCTTGCCGCGGGAAGCGCGGTCACAGCACCCTTTGCCGGCCGCATCGGCTGGAAGGACCAGCATCTGACCCTGACCTCCGAGACGATGACCCTGCACCTCGATGGGCTTACCCCTTCAATCGAGGGTGGGGTCGAGGATGGCGCCGCGCTTGCCGCCGGCGATCCGCTGGGTTCGGTTTCCGGCGAGGCGTCATCGCTCGGCGGGCTGCGCCTCCAACTCTGCAGCGTCGCCGGTCTCGAACCGCCGCTCTTTGCCACGCCGCGGGAGGCGGCGGCCTGGTCGGTGCTCTGCCCTTCGCCGTCGCCCCTTCTCGACCGGCAAGCGGATGCGCCGCAACCGAAAACCGCAGAACTGTTCGTCACGCGGCAGGCGCATCTCGCAGGCCCGCAGAAGCACTATTATGCCGCGCCGCCGCAAATCGAGCGCGGCTGGAGAGAGCATCTGTTCGATGTCGAAGGCCGCGCCTATCTCGACATGGTCAACAACGTCACGATTCTCGGCCACGGCCATCCCAAGCTGGCGGCGGCGATCAGCGCCCAATGGCTGCGGCTCAATACGAATTCGCGCTTCCATTATGCCGCGATCGCGGAATTTTCCGAACGGCTCGCCGCGCTTTCGCCGGAGGGTCTCGATACGGTCTTTCTGGTCAACAGCGGCTCGGAGGCGAACGATCTGGCGATCCGGCTGGCGCAAGCCCATAGCGGTGCGCGCAATATGCTCTGCCTGCTCGAAGCCTATCACGGCTGGTCGGCGGCGAGCGACGCCGTCTCCACCTCGATCGCCGACAATCCGCAGGCCCTGACCACCCGGCCGGACTGGGTGCATGCGGTCGTTTCGCCGAATACCTATCGCGGCGCATTTCGCGGGCCCGCCACGGCAGCGAGCTATCTTGGCGCTGTCACACCCGTGCTGGAGACGATCGACGCCGGCGGCGAAGGCCTGGCCGGCTTCATCTGCGAATCAGTCTACGGCAATGCCGGCGGCATTCCGTTGCCCGATGGTTATCTCCGGGGGATCTACGCGCAGGTGCGGGCCCGCGGCGGCCTCTGCATCGCCGACGAGGTGCAGGTCGGTTATTCCAGACTTGGTCATTATTTCTGGGGTTTCGAACAACAAGGGGTCGTGCCCGATATCATCACCGTCGCCAAGGGCATGGGCAACGGCCATCCGCTCGGCGCCGTCATCACCACACGCGAGATCGCACAGTCACTGGAGAAGGAAGGGCCCTTCTTTTCCTCCACCGGCGGCAGCCCGGTCAGCTGCGTCGCCGGCCTGGCGGTGCTCGACATCATGGCCGAGGAAAAGCTGCAGGAAAATGCCCGCACGGTCGGCGAACACCTGAAGGGACGGCTTGCGGCGCTGATCGACCGCCACCCGATCGCCGGCGCCGTGCACGGCATGGGCCTCTATCTCGGCCTGGAATTTGTCCGCGACAGAACGACGCTGGAGCCGGCAAAAGAAGAGACGGCGGCGATCTGCGGCCGACTTCTCGATCTCGGCGTCATCATGCAGCCGACCGGCGATCACCAAAATGTGCTGAAGATCAAACCGCCGCTCTGCCTTAGCATCGAAAGCGCGGATTTCTTCGCCGACATGCTGGAAAAGGTGCTCGACGAAGGCTGGTGAACGTAGCTCTTACCGCCTTACCAAATCGGTCATTTCGAGGCATTTCGATTTTTGCCGATGTGGCCCATTGCCGGAATCAGCAAGGCTTCCTATCTCTGCTGCGGCGGTCGAAAGAGTTTCGATTCTGTCATCCGAATTTTACGAAGAGCTGATATGTTTCTTTCCGTAAGTTTTGGGCAAGGCGGAATGATTTTTTTCGGATCGTCGATTTTTTGACACGTTTCGGAATATGTTTCTGACAGGCTCTCGGGTAATCTCTACCAAGTTAGTAGATTATAGAAGATAGCCATCACCGGCCCCGGGCTCTTCCGGGACCACTCAAGCGCAACGCCAACGCAAGGAACGAGACATGATAGACATCGATATTCTCGCCGATCTCCTTGGGCGATCTGTGCTTGGCAATGACCGTCCGGGCGCCCTCTCCCGCCCGAACTGTCGAATGTGACGTTCGTCCTCCTTTCAACGGTACCAGACAAGTCAATTCGCCATGGCTGCGCATGTCGCGCGGCAGGAGTTCTATCCATGAAGAAGCAAGTTATCGAATATGCCGGCGTTCCCGTCGGGATCGTCATTCCCGACGAAGACCGGCTGAAGTTCATCGCCGTGAAATATCATGTCCACGACCTCGACGAGCAGCGGTTTGGTTCGCCCGACGAGGTGCGGCTGGCCATCCATGACCTGATGACCCGCCGTCATCCGAAGCCGGTTCATGCCTGAGGGCATGCGGCCGCTGCCGAGTTTGGCGGCTTTCCTGTTGTGACCGGTCTTAGGGGCCGGTCTTGTTTTTTGAGGACAATTGCAGTCCTATCGGCGGCCCTTCGCGCACAAGGATCCGCCCTTGCCTGAGCTTCTAAACCTGATCACCGATATTGATGGCGTCGCCGTCGGCCATGCGACCGATCTCACGCTCGGCTCCGGCGTTACGGTCATCGTCTTCGACGAGCCGGCCGTCGCATCCGGTACGGTGCTCGGCGGCGCGCCGGGTGGGCGCGATACCGGCCTGCTCGACCCGTCGATGACCGTCAACGCCGTCGATGCCTTCGTGCTTTCCGGCGGCTCGGCTTTCGGGCTGGATGCCGCCGGCGGCGTGCAGGCTGGATTGCGCGAACTCGGCCGCGGCTTCGCGGTCGGGCCGGTGCGCATACCGATCGTGCCGCAGGCGATCCTGATGGATCTGCTGAACGGCGGCGACAAGGATTGGGGGCTGCATTCGCCCTATCGCGACATGGGTTATGCCGCGGTGAAGGCCGCCACCCCGGGCGCCTTCCCCCTCGGCACGATAGGGGCCGGCACGGGGGCGACGACTGCCACCTTCAAGGGCGGGCTCGGCTCGGCCAGCGCCGTCAGCAGCGTCGGCGATCGTGTCGCGGCAATCGTCGCCGTCAATGCACTCGGCTCGGCAACGATCGGCGACGGGCCGCATTTCTGGGCGGCGCCCTTCGAGAAGGACGGCGAATTCGGCGGGCTCGGCATGCCTGTCGTGACCGACCACAGGATGAGGCTCAAGGGGATGAACACGCCGGCAACGACGATCGGTGCGGTGGTGACCGACGCGCAGCTGACGAAGGCGGAGGCGCACCGCCTTTCGCTGGCCGGCCATGACGGCTTCGCCCGGGCGCTTTTGCCGGCGCACCTGCCGCTCGACGGCGACACCGTCTTTGCCGCGTCGACCGGCAGACATCGACGAGACGACATGGCAAGCCTGATGGAGCTTTGCCATCTTGCCACCATCGTCATGGCACGGGCGATCGCCCGCGGCGTCTACGCCGCCACCGCGCTGCCAGCCGAGGGCGCGCAAAAGGCCTGGCGCGACCGCTATCCCGACGGCCACTGATTGAATAGGGTCGTCATCCGGGTAGAGTGGCGGAGAGACGTGAATGCAGATCCGAGCGCTGATGTATTTCGACGAGCTGGTCAGGACCAATTCTATGCGCCAGGCGGCCGAGAACCTCAACGTCGCGCCGACGGCGATCAGCCGGCAGATCGAGAATCTCGAACATCATTTCGGTGCGCCGCTCGTCGAACGCAGCGCCCGCGGCGTCAAGCTGACGGCCGCCGGCGAGCTGCTTGCAGCCCGCGCCGGCCGGACGCTGCGGGAACTCGATCACGTGCAGCAGCTGATCGAAGACCTGAAGGGACTGCAGCGCGGCCGTGTCAGCATCTATGCCAACGGCGCGACCGTCGCCAATCTGCTGGCGCCGGCGCTGGCCGAATTCAGCCTGAAATATCCGCAGCTGCGTTTTAGCGTGATGATCACCAGCGCACGGCAGGCGATCGATGCCGTCAACAGTGCCGAGGCGGATATCGCGGTGACCCTTTTTTCGCCGGTCCTGTCCGGCACCAAAGTGCGGCTGCGCTCCGAGATCGCGTATGATCTCATCGCCACGCCGCAGCATCCGGCGGCCGCGCATGCCGAAATCCCGCTAAGGACGCTCGCCGACTACGCGTTGGCACTGCCGGATCAATCCTTCGGCTTCCGCCAGGCCTTCGACACGCTGTTCGAGAAGGAGGGGCTGAGCCTTGATCCGGTCTTCGTCACCAGCTCGCTCGAAATGCTGAAGGAACTGGTGCTCAGCGGGGCCGCAGCGACGCTGTTGCCAGCACTTGCCGTCCGCCGTGAGGTCGAAGCGGGCCAGCTTCTGGCCATCCCGCTTTCCGGCAAGACCGGCATCCGCACCCATGTCGATCTCTGCGTCGCGCCCGACCGGCAACTGTCTTTCGCCGCGACGAAGCTGCTCGACTTCATCGAGAGATTCATGCGCGAGCAAACGAACCGCCGAGCCGAGCAATAATCTGAAGCTTCCGGCTTGCCTTGACGGCCAATTTGCTGTGTAGCTTTTTCAGCTACACTGAGCACACAAAATCGCCATTGTGTGTGCACGGGGACAGTGCCACTCTCTTCGCAAAAAGGGCCTCCGCCAACTGTGCGTGGCCAGACAAGGGAACATGATGATCGAGCTTTCCTTTGCGCCGTCAGCGCGTTTCGTCCAACGGCTTTCCCTTGGCGCGGCACTTTTGGCCGCTCTGATGATGACGGCGATGACGCCGGCGGAAGCGGCGAAAACCACCCTCAACCTCGGCATGAGCGTCGAGCCGACCGGGCTCGACCCGACGATCGCAGCCCCCGTCGCAATCGGCCAGGTCACCTGGCAGAACGTGTTCGAGGGGCTGGTGAGGATCGACCAGGCCGGCAAGGTCCAGCCGCAGTTGGCCAAAAGCTGGGAGGTCTCGCCCGACGGCCTGACCTATACGTTCAAGCTGCAGACCGGCGTCAAATTCCACGACGGCGAGGCCTTCGATGCCGCCAGCGCCAAGTTTTCGCTCGACCGCGCCCGCGGCGCGGATTCGGTCAATCCGCAGAAGCGCTTCTTCGCCTCGATCGCCTCGATCGAAACGCCCGATGCCGAAACGCTGGTGCTGCACCTCTCGGCGCCGACCGGCAGCCTGATCTATTGGCTCGGCTGGCCGGCCTCTGTCATGGTCGCGCCGAAGACGGCGGCCGACGACAAGGTGACGCCGATCGGCACCGGTCCCTTCAAATTCGCCGGTTGGGCGAAGGGCGACAAGGTCGAACTCGCCAGAAATGCCGACTACTGGAACAAGGATGCCGCCGCCAAGCTCGACAAGGTGACCTTCCGCTTCATCGCCGATCCACAGGCGCAGGCGGCCGCGCTGAAATCGGGCGATCTCGACGCCTTTCCGGAATTTGCCGCACCCGAGCTGATGAGTTCGTTCGACGGCGATACCAGGCTCGTCACCAGGATCGGCAATACCGAGCTCAAGGTCGTCGCCGGCATGAACAATGCCAGGAAGCCGTTCGACGACAAGCGCGTGCGCCAGGCGCTGATGATGGCGATCGACCGCAAGACGGTGATCGACGGGGCGTGGTCGGGCCTCGGCACGCCGATCGGCAGCCATTACACGCCGAACGACCCGGGCTATCAGGATATGACCGGCGTGCTGCCCTATGACGTCGAGAAGGCCAAGGCGCTGCTGGCCGAAGCCGGCTATCCCAACGGCTTCACCTTCACGATCAAATCGCCGCAGATGGCTTATGCGCCGCGCAGCGCTCAGGTGATGCAGGCGATGTTTGCCGAGATTGGCGTGACGATGAATATCGAGCCGACGGAATTTCCGGCGAAATGGGTCCAGGACATCATGAAGGACCGCAATTTCGACATGACGATCGTCGCCCATGCCGAGCCGCTCGACATCGACATCTATGCCCGCGATCCCTATTATTTCAATTACAAGAACCCGGCCTTCAACGCGCTGATGAAGAAGGTCCAGGAGACGGCCGATCCCGCCGCGCAGAATGCGATCTATGCGCAAGCGCAGAAGATCCTCGCCGAGGACGTGCCGGCGCTCTACCTCTTCGTCATGCCGAAACTCGGCGTCTGGGACAGGAAGCTGAAAGGGCTGTGGGAGAACGAGCCGATCCCTTCCAACGTGCTGTCCGGGGTTTCCTGGGAGGAGTGAGCTGCGGGGCCGGGTGGGACGCGAAAAAGAGGATGGCCTTGGACAGATCCGAGATGTATTTGGCCGATATAGCGCGCAGCCTTTTCCCTGGCTCGCCAACTCCGTTCAGCTGGCGCCGACATGGTTTGATTTCGCTGGATGGCACCCCTGGCGTCAGCGCCTTGGATGGCTCCCTCCACTCACCCCGCACTCGGTCATGCTCGGACTTGAGCCGAGCATCCACACGGCATCCACCAGCAGCCGCGACGTGGATCCTCGGCTCAAGGCCGAGGAAGACGGAGAGTGGGGTTGAGCTTTTCGCCAAACCCAACGCCAGCCCATGGGAGAGCCGCCGCGCCACCTCGGCAGCGTGGCCCACATGATCGCCCTCCTCGCGCGCCGCTTCGCCGGCCTTGTCATCACGCTTCTCATCGTCTCACTGCTGATCTTCACCGTCATGGATCTCCTGCCGGGCGATCCCGCCTCGATCATGCTCGGCACCTCTGCAAGCCCGGAAACCTTAGCAGCGCTGCGCCATGAACTCGGGCTCGACCAGCCGCTCATCCTGCGTTACGGGCAATGGCTGGCGGGCCTATTGTCAGGCGATCTCGGCCAATCCTACACCTATGGCGTTCCGGTCGCGGGATTGATCGTCGAGCGGCTGGCGGTGACGCTGCCGCTGGCGTTGATGGCGATCGCACTTTCGGTGGCGATCGCCCTGCCGCTCGGCGTGCTGGCCGCCTCGCGCCGCGGCCGTGTCTTCGATATCGCCGCAGCGCTGTTTTCACAGATCAGCATCGCAATGCCGGCTTTCTGGGTGGCTTTGCTGCTGATCATTCTGTTTTCGACGATGCTCGGACTGATGCCGGCCGGCGGTTTCCCGGGCTGGGAAGCCGGTCTTCTGCCGGCATTGCAGGCGCTTGCTCTGCCGGCGGTCGCATTGGCAATGCCGCAGGCGGGCGTGTTGACGCGGGTGGCGCGTTCGGCCGTGCTCGAGACGATGCATGAGGATTTTGCCCGCACCGCGGTGGCCAAAGGCCTTTCGCGCGGCGCCGTGTTATGGCGGCACCTCGTGCCGAACGCACTGATCCCGATCCTCACCATGATCGGGCTGCAGTTCACCTTTCTCGTCGCCGGCGCGGTGCTGGTGGAAAACGTCTTCAACCTGCCCGGCCTCGGGCGCCTTGCCCTGCAGGCGCTTTCCCAGCGCGACATCATCGTCATGCAGGATGTCGTGCTGTTCTTCGCCGCCCTCGTCATCGTGGTGAATTTCATCGTCGATCTCTCCTATCTGACGATCGATCCCAGGATGAGAAAGGCGGCCTGACAAATGGCACCGATCACATCCACGGCCATCGCCCACCGCCGTCGGGCCGCTAGACTTAGCCGGCGAATGAACCTGATTTCTGGTGCTTTCATCGTCGGCCTGCTGATCGCCGTTGCGCTGCTGTCTCTCGTCTGGACGCCGCTGCCACCTGAAAAGATGCAGATCGTCCACAAACTGCAGCCGCCGCTCGCCTTCGGCCTGCTCGGCACCGACCAATTCGGCCGCGACGTGCTTTCGATGCTGATGGCGGGATGCTGGAATTCGCTGTCTATCGCCATCAGCGCGGTTGCGATCGGCGGGACGCTCGGTTCGATCGCCGGCGTTTCGGCCGCGGCAATCCGCGGCCCGTTCGAAGCGCTGCTGATGCGCATCTGCGATGTCATTTTTGCCTTGCCGCCGATCCTGTCGGCGATGGTGCTCGGCGCCTTTCTCGGGCCGGGCCGGTTGACCGCCATCGCCGCGATCGCCGTCTTCATGATCCCGGTCTTTGCCAGGGTGACGCTTGCGACCTCGCTGCAGGCCTGGAGCCGGGATTATGTGACGGCGGCGCGCGCGATCGGCAACACGCGCCTGACCATTTCGCTGCGCCACGTGCTGCCGAACATCATCAGCCAGATCATCGTGCATGGGGCGATCCAGCTCGGGTTGGCGATCTTGACCGAAGCCGGTCTCAGCTTTCTCGGACTCGGCATGGCGCCGCCGGCGCCGACATGGGGCCGGATGCTTGCCGATGCGCAAACCTATCTGGCGCTGGCCCCCTGGCTGGCGATCCTGCCGGGCCTTGCCATCGCGCTTGCTGTCCTCGGCTTCAACATACTCGGCGACGGCTTGCGCGACCTTCTCGATCCACGCGAGGCAAGCCGCTGATGTCCCGCCGAGACAAAAAGCCCAGGACCGAGGCCATGAGCGACACCAATCTGACCATCCGCGAGCTCAGACGGCGCTTCGCCGATAAAAGCCTTTCGCCGCTGGAATACTGGCTCGCGCTCGAAGACCATATCGCCGCCTGGGAGCCGTCGATTTCAGCGCTCTACCTTTACGATCCGGAAGCGGCGCGTGCGCAGGCGAAAGCATCGACGGCGCGGTGGGCGAAGGGACGGCCGCTCGGCGCGCTCGACGGCATTCCGGTGACGCTGAAGGAATTGATCGCCACGAAGGGCCAGCCGGTGCCGTTCGGCACCAAGGCGGTGGAGTTGAAACCGGCGGAGGCCGATGCGCCGGCCGCCGCCCGGCTGCGCGAGGATGGCGCAGTGATCTTCGCCAAGACTACCTGCCCCGATTACGGCATGCTTTCCTCCGGCCTTTCGAGCTTTCATCCTCTCAGCCGCAATCCCTGGAACATCACACAGAATCCCGGCGGATCGAGCGCCGGAGCTGCCGGCGCGGCTGCAGCCGGCTACGGGCCGCTGCATATCGGCACGGATATCGGCGGCTCGGTGCGCCTGCCTGCCGGCTGGACCGGCATCTTCGGCTACAAGCCGAGCCATGGGCGCATCCCGGCCGATCCCTATTATGTCGGGCGCTGCCTGGGCCCGATGACGCGCAGGGTCGAGGATGCGGCCTTTTCCATGGCGACGCTGTCACGACCGGACTGGCGCGACGGCACCAGCCTGCCGCCGAACGATTTCAACTGGATGGATCTCGAGATCGACATGTCAGGCATGAAGATCGGCCTGATGCTCGATGCCGGCTGCGGGCTTGCGGTGGATGACGAAATCAGGGGCGCGGTCGAAGCGGCGGCAAAAGGTTTCGAGAAGGCCGGCGCCACCATCATATCCGTCCAACCGGTGCTGACGCGCGCCATGCTTGACGGGCTCGACACCTTCTGGCGCGCCCGCCTCTGGAGCGATATCGCAGGCCTGGACGAAGAGCGGCGCGACAGTATCCTGCCCTATATAGGCGATTGGGCGAAGGCCGGCGCCGATGTCAGCGGCGTCGATGCGGTCAGAGGCTTCAACCAGACGATCGAAATGCGCAGGAGCTGCGGGCAGCTGTTCACCACGGTCGACGCGCTGCTCTCGCCGACCAACCCGATCATTTCCTATCCGGCCGAATGGGCATCGCCGACCAACGATCCGGCAAGGCCGTTCGAACATATCGCCTTCACCGTGCCATGGAACATGTCGGAACAGCCGGCCGCCTCGATCAATTGCGGCTTCTCCCGGTCGGGCATGCCGATCGGGCTGCAGATCGTCGGGCCACGCTTCGACGACATGCGGGTCCTCAGGCTGTCGAAAGCCTTCGAAGACTGGACGGGAGGCGTAAGCGCCTGGCCGCGGCCGCCGGTCACTTGAATGGGCGGCGATAGCCGGTCGGCTGTTGGTAGAGCGAGCCTATGCGCTTGACGGCGGCCTCGAAATTCTCGCGCGCCACCGTCATGCTGTGACCATTGGCATGAAGGATGGTCTGCGGATCCTCGAAAATCGCCACATGGCCCTTCCAGAACACTAGGTCACCACGACGGATTTCGGAACGATCGATCGCTTCGCCGAGGCCGGCTGCCTGCATGTCGGTATCACGCGGCGCCTGTCGGCCCGTCATCAGCATCGCAAGCTGGACGAGGCCGGAGCAATCGATGCCGAGACCGGAGCGCCCGCCCCAGAGATAGGGCGTCTCCAGGAATCGGGCGGCGACCTCGACATAATCGTCACCGTCGAGAGCGCCGATCGGCTGGACGTGCCTGGCGAAGATCGCGGTTCCATCCTCGAGCACGACATAATGATTGCCCCGCGCTTCCGCCGTGCCGGCGACGTGAACGCGGCTTCCCATCGAAAGCGTCGTCAGGTGCGGCTTACGCAGTTCGGGCTCCGGATAGAGGAAGGTGCGCGCCACGGTGACGATATGGGTCGGTGCCGGGTCAATTTGCGAGAGCGCGTCTGCGGTTACATAACCGACATAACCGTCCGAAGTGGCTTTCACCCAGCACCAGCCGTCGGCGCGATCGAAAACCATCACCTGCTCGCCAAGGAGCAGCTCCGTATCGATGCCGCGCGCAAGTTCCGGTTCGGGGCGCAAGGCAATGACGGGAACGGCGACGCGCGCCGGCGTGCCTTCCACGAAGCGCGACGCCTCCACCTTGCCTTCGAGTTCTGCTTCCGCGAGATCGGACCTATAGGCATGCAGGCGGCGGTCGAACATCGTCATTCCCATTCCTTTCACATCGCCCGTTCAGATCGGCAGACGGCGGCCCTGCTCCCGGACGAGATCGCCGAGCTTTTCCAGGTAAAGCGCGCCGCCGACGGTGCGCTTGATGATCACGTTGCGCCGGTCGGCATCGTCGCGCACGCGGTCGACCAGACCCATCTCGCCCATCGTGTCCAAAGCGCGGGTAATGACCGGCTTGGTGACACCGAGCGTGGCGGCAAGCCCGCGCACGGTGTGGGGCGGCGGCACCAGATAAATATGCAGCAGGATCGCCATCTGGCGCAACGTCAAATCGCGATCGTCAAGGCGCACCTGATCGAGCGCCACGCCATGCCAGAGCCCCAGCGCCTGCGAGGCGGTCAGTTCGATCGGCACGGCCCCTCCGGAAAATCGTTACGCTAGCGTTTCATTTTCCGGCAGTTGCCATACACATGCAAGGGCGGCCGGCAATTGCCGTCCGGCAGGGTGAATAAAATTTTAACGATCGCCCTCTGCCCAACGCCGCGGGGGCTGCTTCGGCCGGCCTGCTTCAGCGCATGCCCGTGCGGATATGATGAAAGAGCGCGCGGATCGCCTGGGCTTCGCCGCCCCCCGGCGAATGCGGCCGTTCAGACTGGGCCCAGCCGTAAATATCGAAATGCGCCCAGCTCTTCGTCTTGCTGACGAAACGCTTGAGGAAGAGCGCGGCGGTGATCGATCCCGCCATGCCGCCGGCCGGCGCGTTGGTGAGATCGGCGAATTTGGCGCGGATATCTTTTTCGTAGCCGGGATAGAGCGGCAGGCGCCAGATCGGATCGTCCGTTTCCAGGCTCGCTTCGGTCAGGTCATGCGCCAGATTGGCGTCGTCGGTGAAGAAGGGCGGAAGATCCGGACCCAGCGCAACGCGAGCGGCACCGGTCAGCGTCGCCATGTCGATCAAGAGCTCGGGCTCCTCCTCGTCGGCATAGGCGAGCGCATCGGCCAGGATCAGGCGGCCTTCGGCGTCGGTATTGTCGATCTGGACGGTGAGGCCCTTGCGGCTGCGATAAATGTCGCCTGGGCGGAAGGCGTTGGAGGAGATCGCGTTTTCGACGACCGGGACGATGACACGCAGATCGACCTTCAGCTTCGCGTCCATGATCATCAGGGCGAGCCCCATGACGTTGGCGGCGCCGCCCATGTCCTTCTTCATCAGGAGCATCGAGGCAGCCGGCTTGATGTCGAGACCGCCGGTATCGAAGCAGACGCCCTTGCCGACGAGCGTCACCTTGCGATGGCCCTTCTTGCCCCAGCGCAGTTCGAGAAGGCGCGGCGCATCGGCGCTGGCGCGGCCGACGGTATGGACGAGCGGGAAGTTTTTCTCAAGCAGCGCGTCACCTGTTATAACCGATACATCAGCCTTGTAATGCTGAGCCAGGCCGCGGAAAGCCGCCTCGAGCTGGTCCGGCCCCATGTCGTTCGTCGGCGTATTGATGAGATCGCGGGCGAGAAAGACGCCGGCGAGCTGGCGCTTGATGTCGGCGCCGTCGGCATCGCTCGGAATGAGCATTGTCGCGGCGGGAGATTTTTCCGATTTATAGCGGTCGAAACGGTAGCTGCCGAGCCCGAAGCCGAGGGCCAGGCGATTTGCCGTCAGCGGCGCGGTCTCGATGTGCCAGTCGCCGGCCGGCAGCGCACGCGCGAGTCTACCGGCGATGTAGGGCTGTTCGGACGGATTGGTGCCGAGGCCGAAAAGCGCGCCGCCGAGATGGCCTTCGGCGGTCGGGATCAGCAGCAGCGATCCGCTCTCTGCCTTGAACCCTGCCTTTTTCGCCCAGTCGAGGGCGATCGGATCGATTGTGCCGGTCTCGATGTGGGCGGGTGTGACGGCAAAGATCGGCAGCGTCGAACCGCCCTTCGTGTTGAAGGGGGTCGGTCTTTCGATGAACTGATAGGGGGCCATGATTGTCCTTCGGCGGTCGTCAGGAATCACTCCTTAACGGTCTGTTAGGGTTAACAGACTATTGCTGGAGCGAAGATTGCGTCAAACCTTTCCCTGTTCCGCGTTCGAGGTCAGGCGCCGATTTCGGAATCAGGAACGCGTCATGCCTGCCTCGCTCACCACCATATCCACCAATCGCTTCCTGCAGGGCGTCGCGGCGTCGCTGATCGTCCTTGCGCTGGCTGGCTGCTCGACGACCAAGGACCGGATGACGACAGGCTCGGTGCCGAAACTCACCAAGCCGGTCGAAGAGATGGACGCGACCGAGCTGCGCTCGGCAACGGATCGGCTCGGCCAGGCCTATGACAAGAACCCGCGCGATCCCGTCACCGGCGTCAACTATGCCAATCTGCTGCGCATGAACGGCCGTGACGCGCAGGCGCTCGCCGTCATGCAGCAGGTGGCGATCGCCAATCCCGGCGACCGAAACGTGCTGGCCGCCTATGGCAAGGCGCAAGCGGCAGCTGGACAGTTCCAGCAGGCGCTCGACACCATCGGCCGGGCCCAGACACCGGATCGTCCAGACTGGAGGCTGATCTCGGCCCAGGGCGCGATCCTTGATCAGATGGGCCGGGCAAGCGAGGCCAGGCAGCGCTACCGCGACGCGCTCGACATTCAGCCGAACGAACCTTCTATCCTTTCCAATCTCGGAATGTCCTACGTGCTGACCGGCGACCTGCGCACCGCCGAAACCTATCTGCGCTCGGCCGCCGGCCAACCAAACGCCGACAGCCGCGTCAGGCAGAACCTTGCCCTCGTCGTCGGCCTGCAGGGACGTTTCCCGGAAGCCGAGCAGATCGCGCGGCGCGAACTTTCGCCGCAACAGGCCGATGCCAATGTCGCCTATCTCAGGGGGATGCTCTCGCAGCAGAATTCCTGGCAGAAGCTCGCCGCCAAGGACAAGACGCCGGGCGCGGCGGACGGCAGCAACACCAACTAAACCGTGTTCAGCGGACGCTGAGGCCCGAAAGGATGAGACGGAGACCGAGGCCACCCATGACGGCGCCGGCGGCCCGGTCGATCCACCCCTTGGCATGGAGATAGAGCCGCCGCGGATGGCGGGCCGAAAAAGCGAGCGCCACGATCGAATACCAGCCCGCCTCCACCGCAAAGACACCGAGCGGCAGCGCGAAGATGAGATCGAGCGGCACCGTCCTCGGTAAAAGCGCGGCAAACAGGCTGGCATAGACGATGATGGTCTTCGGGTTGCTGAGCTGGGTCAGCAGCGCGGTCGTGAAGCTGCGCATCGGCGCGCGGCGGTCATGGACGGCGTCGGAAACCTCGAGCGGCCGACCGGCGCCTTTCCAGATATTGATGGCGATATAGACAAGATAGGCGCCGCCTGCGACCATCAGCAGGATATAGAGCCATTCGAACTGAGATAGCAGCGCCGTCAGCCCGGCGAGCGCCAGCACGGCAAACACCACACCACCGGCGCCCATGCCCAGCGCGGCCGCAAGTCCGTCCAGCCGTGACCGTGAAATGGCGATCCTGGAGACGATGACGAAGCTCGGACCGGGGCTCATGGCGCCGACCACCAGGGCTGCCATGATGCTGATGAAAATGCCCTGAGAAGACATCGGAACCTCGCTTTCGGGATGGAAGGCGTCAGAGAGACACGGCCTCCGCGCCAGCTGGTCATCGTCATCCCATTTAACAGCTATGCCGGCGCCCGTCACCGGCACGGACGACATATCGTCTGCGCGCCCGTCAGAACTTGTCCGCCACCTGGATGCCGGCCGGGCCGAGAATGACGGCAATCAGTACCGGCAGGAAGAACAGGATCATCGGCACCGTCAGCTTCGGCGGCAGGGCGGCCGCCTTCTTTTCCGCTTCGTTCATGCGCTCGTCGCGCCCTTCCTGAGCGAGAACGCGCAGCGCTTGGGCGACCGGCGTGCCGTAGCGATCGGCCTGGATCAGCGCCTGGGTGACCGACCGCACCAGTTCGATCTGGGTGCGCGTGGCAAGGTTTTCCAGCGCCACCCGGCGATCCGGCAGGAAGGAAAGCTCTGCCGTCGTCAGGACCATTTCCTCGGCGAGCGGCGGCGACTGCTCGCCAAGTTCCTCCGACACGCGACGCATCGCCGCCTCGATCGAGATGCCGGATTCGACGCAGATCAGCATCAGGTCCAGCGCATCCGGCCAAGCGCGCTTGATTGAATGCTGGCGCTTCCCCATGCGGTTGGAGATATAGATGTTCGGTGCGTAGAAGCCGAGATAGCCGATGCCGATGACGGCGAAGAGGCGGATGGGCATGCCCCTTTCGGCGAGGTTGCCGAGGCCGAAGACCCAGAAAGCGGCAAGCGCCAGAAAGAGAAAGGGCAGCAGGAAGCGCGCGACGAGGAAGGTATTCAGCGCATTCTCCGAGCGGAACCCGGCGGCACGCAGCTTGTTGACCGTATTTTCGTCGACCAACGCCTGGCGCAGGTTGAACCGCTCGACGATCTGGCGGACCGAGCGATTGTTCTGGCTGCGGAGCGACGCCTTGCCGGCGGCCGGGTCGGTATTCATGCGGGCGCGTTCGCGGGCGCGGATCTGCTCGCGCTCGGTCGAAACAGCCTTCATGCGCTTGGTGAGATCGCCGCGCTCGAAAAAGGGGATGGCGATCGTGTAGAAAGTGGCGAAGACGGCGATCGCGACAAAGATGGCGATCAGCATGCCCGGATTGGTCAACGTTGCGGCGAGGTCCTGCGACATGGTGCTTCCTTCCGCTAGATGTCAAAATTGACCATGTTGCGCATGACGAAGATGCCGATCGACATCCAGATCGCTGAGACACCCATGATAAAATGACCGCGCGGATCGGTAAAAAGGATCATCATGTAGTTCGGCGAGGTGAGGTAGACGAGAGTCGCGACGATGAAGGGCAGCGCGCCGATGATGACGGCCGACGCCTTGGCTTCCATCGACAGCGCCGACACCTTGGCCTTCATCTTCCGGCGCTCGCGTAGCACCTTGGAGAGGTTGCCGATCGCTTCCGACAGATTGCCGCCCGCCTGCGACTGGATGGCGATGACGATCGCGAAGAAGTTGACTTCCTGGAGCGGCATGTGGAGCGTCATGCGGGCGCAGGCGTCGGGAATGCTGAGGCCCACCTGCTGCGCCTCGATGACCCGCCGGAACTCGCTCTTGACCGGCTCGGTGCCTTCGGTTCCGATCAGCCGGATCGCATCGTTGAGCGGCAGACCTGACTTGATCGAGCGGGTAATGACGTCGAGCGCATTGGGGAGCTCGTTGAGGAATTTGGTCTGGCGGCGCTTGATCAGGAAGCCGAGAACCCAGCGCGGCAGGCCGAGACCGGCAACGACGGCAATGCCGGCCATGACCAGCAGGGATGCGCCGAGGACGAAAGCCACAAGCAGCAGAACCGAGGCGAAGACGGCGCTGAAGAGATAGAACTGCGACAGGCTGACCGTCAGGCCGGCCTGCACCAGACGCGATTTGATCGACAGGGTCTTCTTGGTCTTTTCGTTCTGACGCTTTTCCAGATCCTTCAGATTGTCCTGCACCGATTTGCGCCGCTTCGACAGTTCCTGCACGCGGTCGCGGGCAGCCTTGACCTTGACCCGGTCGACCTCTGCCGATTTCACACGATTGATGCGGCTTGCCGATTTCTTGTCGGTCTCGATCCGGGAAAACATCAGGGCATAGGCGACCGCCGCCGCGGAAACTGCGGCGAGGACGACGATTGCCAGGACTACCGGATCGAACCCGAACATCAGCCTAATCCTTGGTTTTCGCTTCCATCGCGTCGAGGGCGGCGGCCAGGCGCTTTTCCTCGTTGAAGTAACGAGCCCGATCCCAGAAATGCGGTTTTCCGACGCCGGTCGACATGTGCCGGCCGATCAATCGGCCGCCCGCGTCTTCGCCTTCGATCTCGTAGCGCATCAGATCCTGGGTGATGATGACGTCGCCTTCCATGCCGATCACCTCGGTGATCTGGGTGATGCGGCGCGAACCGTCACGAAGGCGCGCCGCCTGGATGATGACGTCGACCGAGGTGGAGATGATCTCGCGCACCGTCTTTGCCGGCAGCGTGAAGCCGCCCATGGCGATCATCGATTCGATACGGCTCAGGCATTCGCGCGGGGTGTTGGCGTGGATCGTGCCCATTGAGCCGTCGTGGCCGGTGTTCATCGCCTGCAGCAGGTCGAAAACCTCGGGTCCGCGCACTTCGCCGACGATGATGCGCTCGGGACGCATACGCAGGCAGTTCTTGACGAGATCGCGCATAGTGATCTCGCCCTCGCCTTCGATATTCGGCGGGCGCGTTTCGAGCCGCACGACATGCGGCTGCTGCAGCTGCAGTTCGGCCGTATCCTCGCAGGTGATGACGCGCTCGTCGCGGTCGATATAATTGGTGAGGCAATTCAGAAGCGTCGTCTTGCCCGAGCCCGTGCCGCCTGAAATGATGACGTTGCAGCGCACCCGCCCGATGATCTGCAGCACGGTCGCGCCTTCCGGGGTGATCGCGCCGAAACGGACGAGCTGATCGAGCGTCAGCTTGTCCTTCTTGAACTTGCGGATGGTGAGCGCCGGCCCGTCGATCGACAGCGGCGGCGCGATGACGTTGACGCGCGAGCCATCGGGCAGGCGCGCATCGCAGATCGGGCTCGATTCATCGACGCGGCGGCCGACCTGGCTGACAATGCGCTGGCAGATGGAAAGAAGCTGAGCATTGTCACGAAAACGGATTTCCGATTCGATCGTCTTGCCGCCGACTTCGATGAAGGTCTGGCCGGCGCCATTGACCATGATGTCGGCGATGTCGTCGCGCGCCAGCAGCGGCTCCAGCGGACCGTAGCCGAGGACGTCGTTGCAGATATCTTCGAGCAGTTCTTCCTGCTCGGAGATCGACATCGCGAAATTCTTGATGGTGATGATGTCGTTGACGATGTCGCGGATTTCCTCGCGCGCGCTTTCGCCGTCGAGCTTGGAAAGCTGCGAGAGATCGATCGTGTCGATCAGTGCAGAAAAGACCTGCTGTTTGGTGTCGTAATATTCGTCGGTGCGAACGGGGCGCTTACGCTGCGGCGCCTGCATCGGCGGCGGCGTCACCTGCTGGCGCTGGTTCTCGCTCGAGGGTTCGACCAGAATGGAGGGAGAGGAAGCCACGGGTGCAGGCGCAGCCGGAGCCGGCGGCGGAGGAGCGATCGCACCCCCAGCCTTTCCGAAACCTTCGTTTCCGCGTTTTCCAAACATGCCCTCGATCCAATCTGCTCGTTCTAGAGCATTTCCGTTTTCTCCGAGTCACGGAAATGCGCTATCTTTTTGTTTTCACGCAATTCCCGGCAAAAGCGCTTCGCGATTTGCCTGGCAAAACCGCTTCACACTTTTGCTGGAATTGCTCATCGTTTACTTGCGCTTCAGGAGGCCCAGCAGGCCGCCCTTCTTCGCCTTCCTGATCGCGACCCGGCCGGTGACGATGTGCGATATCTGCGAAAAGGTCTCAGCCGTCGGCGACCTGGGATCGACTTCCGAGATCATCCGGCCGCTGTTGGCCGCGTTGCCGAAGAGGTTGATGTCGAAGGGGATGATCGCGATCGGATCAATCTCCAGCGGCTCACAGAAATCCGACGGCGAGATCTCGGGACGTTTCGGCATGCCGACCTGATTGAGGATGAGATGCGGCGGCTTGTCATTCGGCCGCATCTTGCGCAGCGCATCCAGCATGTTTTTGGTGTTGCGCAGGTTGGCAAGATCGGGCACCGCCGCGATGACCACCTCGTCGACGCTCGCCAGCACCGAGCGGGTCCATTCCGACCATGCATGCGGAACGTCGAGCACGGTGACGGGGGCGCTGCGCTGCAGGACGTCGAGCACCGGCTGGAAGGCCTGGCCGTCGAAATCATAGGCGCGGTCGAGCAGCGAGGGTGCGGCGAGCAGCGACAGATGCTCGGAACATTTCGTCAGCAGGCGGTCGAGGAAGACCTCGTCGAGACGGTCGGGCGCGAAGACCGCCTCGGCGATGCCCTGGGCTGGATCCTGGTCGAAGTCGATATTCGCCGTGCCATAGGGAAGGTCGAGGTCGGCGAGGATCGTCTCGGTGGAGAAGAGATTGGAAATGCCGAAAGCGCAATTATGGGCGATGGTCGAAGCGCCGGTGCCACCCTTCGAGCCGATGAAGGCGATGCTGCGGCCGAGCGGCTCGGCTTCCGGATCGACGAAGATCGAGGCCATCGCCGCAAGGATATCGGGCATGGCCACGGGCTGGACCATGTATTCGGAAATGCCGTTGCGGATCAGCTCGCGATAAAGTCCGATATCGTTATAGTAGCCGACGATGACGACCTTGGTGGTCGGATCGCAGACCGCGGCGAGCGGGGCGAGCTCAGCAAGGAGGCTTCCGACATTCGCCTTGGTCTCGAGGATGATGAGGTTCGGCGTCGGCGCGCCGGAAAACATATTGGCAGCCGCTGCGATGCCGCCGCTGGTGATGCGCAGGCTCACCTTCGCCATGCGCCGGTCATTTGCGCAGCGTTCCATGACCTGCTGCAAGGTCTCGCTCTCGCAGAAGGCGTGAACGGAAATGCGCGGCAGCGGCCGCATGGCCTCCAGATCCGCCATGCGCACCGCCTCTTCGGCATGACGAAGCTCGCTGGGGTTCTTGATCTCGTATTCGATGGCGCTCATCGTCCCGTCTCGCCTCAGAAGCTGCTGTCGCTGCCGGCGACATCCTCGATCGTCGATGTCGTCGTTCGGTATTCCTGGATCGCATTGTTGCGCCGCTGCGCGTCGATCGGCGTCATGCCGCGAGGCGCCACCAGGTCCTCCGGATTGGCGACCTGGGCGGCGAGGTTGTTCTGCGTGGCGCAGCCGAAATTATAGTAATTCTGATTGGCGAAATCGTTCGAGATGTCCTTCGGCCACTGACCGCACTGCGTGGTGATCGCGGTCGTGCCGGTGAAGCTCAGGCGGATCGGCGCCGCATCGCCGGCACCGGCGGCGGCATAGGAGGTATTGATGATTTTCGAGCTCGCGATCCCTCTCGACGCCAACTCGGCGCGGACCTGATTGCGCAGCTGATGGGCGGCTGCCGAATTCGGCGAGCCTTCCGGCGACAATACATACACCGGACCCGAGGCGCGGGAGATATAGTTTGCGGCAAAGCCGCGGATGAGATCGCGCTGGGCGATGGTCAGGCGCCGATCGGTGGAAGCAACCGGAATATCCACCGTCTGCTCGGCCTCGGTGACGATGATCGGGTGACGGGCACGGTAATCATCCGGAATGCCGCCGGTTGTCAGCTGGTCGTGCGGGCCGGCGCATCCGGAAAGGATCGCCACCGAAACGGCGGCCGTGACGAAAAGCGCCTTGGAGATTGCGAGCCGGGGTGTCGTCGAAGTCATGAAGGCCATCGCCTGATCTCTGTTCTGTGCCATTGCTGCCGATCCCGCTCCACTCATTTGTAGATAAACCCGATCGAGCCGTGGAACTGTGCATCCGCGACGGGTGCTTCGCGGCGGCCATAGACCTTGTTGACACGGTTGAGGAAGAAGGTCGCACCGTCATTCTCGGGGCTGAAATTGTCGTCCGGCCGGTTCAGCTGATTGCGCGCCACCGGACGCACCAGATAGGGCGTTGCGATGATGACGAGCTCGGTTTCCTGACGTTCGAAGCCCTTCTGACGGAACAGCGTTCCGAGCAGCGGAATCTTCGAAACGCCGGGCGTGCCGCCCATCGTCTGGGAGACGTTGTCGCGGATGAGGCCGGCGAGCGCGATCGAGCCGCCCGAGGGCAGCTCCACGGAGGTCTCTGCCGAACGGCGCTGATAGGTGGCGTTGCCACTGCCGGCCACCGGTTCGGAGACGTTGGTCTTGATCTCCAGGCTGATGCGGCCCGACGACAGCACAACCGGTTTGAAGGCCAGGTTGATACCATAATTGAACGGCACGACGGTGACATTGCCGTCGCTGTCGGTCGTCGAATAAAGCTGCTGGCCGCCGGAATTGAAGGTCGCGGCCTGGCCGGAGATTGCCGTCAGCGTCGGCTCGGCAAGCGTCCTGACCACCTTGGCCTGCTCCAGCGCGTTGAGATAGGTGGAGATATCGTATTTGCCGATCGAGCTCTTGAAGAGAGCCGCCAGGCCGCCGCCAACCGTCGCCGTCGCGCTGTCGGCGCTGGGAGTGCCGAGCTGGGCGACCGTCATGCCGGAGGAATTGGAAACCAGGTTATCAAAGCCGAGCTGCTTCAGGACCTCACGACGGACCTCGGCGATCGTGACCTTGAGGGTGACTTGGTCCTCACCCTCGATCTTCAGCAGGTTAACGACCTGGGAAGTCTGCCGGCCTTCGGCAAAGAGCGCCACCGCGCTGTCGCCGCCGGTACCGGACGCCGTCTCCGTTCTCGTCGTCGCCTCGCCGCCCTTCAGGAAAACCTGGGCGAGATCGGCGGCCTGCGTGGCATCCTGCGGGGTGCGCACGGAACCGGTCAGGACGATGTTGTCGGAGACGATTTCGACATTGATGGCGGAATCGGGAATGAAGCGGCGGAGATTGGCTTCGAGACCGGAGACGTCGCGTTCGATCTCGATATCGAGATTGATGATCTCCTGCCCGCCGGCGCCGAAGACGAAAATATTCGTCTGGCCGACCTTCTTGCCGAACAGATAGATGCGCCGCGAGGTACGGGTGACGGCATCGGCCATACTCGGATCGGATACGAGAATATCGTGCGCATCCTCCGGCAGATCAACGACGACGGCCTTGTTCAGCCCGAGCTTCAGCCGACGATGCGCGTCGGGGCCGGTCTGCGCGATGCGGATAAGGTTTCCAGAATCGGCACGCGCCTGATCGAGGGCGAGAAGCGGCCCGAAAGGGGCTGGCGCCAGGCCGGTGACGCTCATCGCAAACGAAAGGCTACCTGTCAGGAGAAGTTTGGCGCGCCGCGTTGAATTGCCCATTTGCACGTCCCTTTACTCCGGCTTCGGCGCTTCGCCGGCGTCCGTTACGATGGAGCCCGACTTGATGACCTGAATGATCGCACTGCCGTTGTCACCGCTCAGCAGGTAGTCGGCGGCACTGGTATCCTGCTCCTGTGCATCGGCGACCGAGCGCAGCGCGAGCGACAGCCGGTCGGCCATCTGCTGGGCTACGGCGAGAACCTTGGTTTGATCGGGCGTGAGCTCAAGCGTCGCAGTGGTGCCGACCACGGCCTTCGAGCCATCATCCTTTTCCTGGATCTGCTGGTCGATGGCGAGAACGCGGACATTGCTGAGCACCGTTTCGGTGATGAGCTTGTTGGCCTCGGTGCCCTTGCGGACCATGATGACGTCGACGCGGTCGTTCGGCAGGATGAAGCCGCCGGCGCCCGTTGCCACGGATATCTCGGTCGCGACGGCGCGTTTGCCGGCCGGTAACAGCGACGACAGGATACGGCTGCTGGAATCGGCGACTTTTTCAGGCCGGATCGGCTCGCCTTCGAAGATCGGCAGACGCACGACGGCGCCCTGCAGATCCTTGATCGCATCCGGCTTGTCGGCTTCGGTGATGAATCCCTGGACGACGCCGTCCTTCGGCCAGGCCATCCAATGCACCGTGTCGTCGCCCAGCCTTGCGCCGACCGGCAGATTGGCGCTCGAGACGAGGATGTTGACGGTGGGTTCTTTCTCGATGACCGACTGGACCTGGGTGACGACACTGCCACTGCCGGCCATTTGCATCGCCAGGAAGCCGGCGAGGCCGGCTGCCACCAGGGCGACAGCTAGGATTATCAGGCGGGCCGGTTTCATCGATCATTCCTCAAGGCACGATATGTTCGCCCTGCAGAATGCTCAGCAATTGGTATAATTATGGTTAATGGAACGCTTACATTTTAAGTTAACGAGCATTTAAAATGCCGTTATTTCAGGCTTTCCAGCGCGGCGATGAAGATCGGAGAGGACGGGAAGGCCATGAAGCCGCCGATCGCGATGGCGATGCCGTAAGGGATCTTCTTGGCGAGCAGCACCGAGTTCGGGACCGGCAGGCCGATGGCGAGAATGGTGTTCGACTGGGTCCTCACCAGCAGGATGAGCAAGGTGATGAGACCGCCGATCATGGCGACGTCGGCCATCAGCAGGGCGAGGGATTGGTTCAGGCCGAACCAGAGCGCGGTGGCGGTCAGAAGCTTGGCGTCTCCACCGCCCATCACATTGAATGCAAAAAGCGCAAAACAGGCGGCAAGCACGATAGCGGCAGCGGCAAGATGCATGCCGATTGCCTCTAGGCCCAGGCCGGAAAGCGGCGCGAGCACGAGAAACGAGACGATAAGGATCAGGGAAACGCGGTTCGGGATCGTCATGGTGAACAGATCCGAGAAGGCCGCCATGGCGAGGCAGAGTGGCAGAATTAGAAAGACTGCAGCTGCGATCATGCGCATACCCGATCATCGTAAGATACGAAAAGGCTCACGGCCGTACAGCGCGTGAGCCCGCTCGATAGACCAGCCAGAGCAGTTCCGGCCAGAATGGGAGATGCCGCGTTGCGGCAGCTCGCTTAGTTGGCCGCCGAAGTGGCGCCGTCCATCTTGGTGCTCAGGCCGTTGAAGGTGTTGCCGATCTTGCCGCCGAGGCTCGTTGCGCCGGTGATGAGCGCGACGGAAATGAGGGCGGCGATCAGGCCGTATTCGATTGCGGTCGCGCCGGATTCGTCCTTCAGAAAACGGCTAAAAAGCTTGGTCATGGTTACTCCTAACTCCAGTTGATGTTCAGCACGTCCGCCAACTGTTGCCGTTGATCGGATGACCGCAATCTAATGAATGGGCGTTTCCATCGGCTTAAGAAAAAGAGTTAACGAGGTGTAAAGGCAATAACGGGCCGTTGTAGGGTAAGTGTTACCTTATTCATTTCTCTCAATATTTAACGATATTCCTGGGCTAACGACGGGTTTCATCTGGAAATAGCGCCGGCTTCGCACCCAACTGGGACGTGTGTTGCTCGGAGTGCGTGCCAAATCGGATCATCCTGCCTCACCTCGAAACAACTGGGTGAGTTTAAAGCTTCATTCACCATTTTTTTCCATTCTATGCGCTATTGCGCTGTGATCGTGAAAGAGGACCAAATGTCATCGAGCGGCAAAACCATCTTCTTTGCCGGCATGATCGCCGTTTTCGCTGTTTCGGGAGTTTCCGCGGCCGCAGACGATGACATGCTGCGCGTCTATATGGATCACGCGCGTGTGTTGAAGCTCGACCGCCCCGTCAGCAAGGTGATCGTCGGCAATGCCAAGGTCGCCGACGCGACCGTGGCCGATGCCAAGACGATCGTCCTGACAGGACGCAGCTTCGGCACGACCAATCTCGTTCTGCTGGACGCCGACGGCAACGCCATCCTCGACGAGCGCATCCTGGTGTCGATCGATGAGGGCAATACGGTGCGCGTCTACCGGCAGACGGAGCGCTCCGTGCTGTCCTGCACGCCGAACTGCGAGCAGCACGCGCAGCAAGCGGCCGGCGGCACCACGTCACCCTGATCGGCCCGGCTCGATCTTCGCCATTCGTTAAAATCATCGTATCGGACTGAAACGGAAAATCAACGAACGGACCCTAGTGTGGCAGGTAGATGTCGCTCGGGTCCAGGCAATGACGGTAGTTGATCAGAAGACGGATGGGGAGCGCGCCTTCGCGCCGTTCCGTTTTTCCCAGTTTCGCGCTGCCGCCCGCTCGCGCGACGGCGCGGCGGCGATCGAATTCGCCCTGCTTGCCATTCCTTATTTCGTCGTGATCTTCGCGATCCTCGAAACCTTCATCGCTTTCGCCGCCGAAGAACTCGTCTCCAATGCCGTCGATACGATGAGCCGCCGGATGCGGACCGGGCAGATCACCTACAATCTCGGCCGTACGACCGATATGACTCAAACGCAATTCCGGCAGGCCTTCTGCGGCGAGATCGCGATCCTGATCAGTTGCTCGGCGACCGAGGCCGCCACGCCGAGCAAGCTTTACCTGGATGTGCAGACCTTCGCCGCCTTCTCGGCAATTCCGACGACAATCCCCAAGCTCTCCACCGACAGATATTCCGACATCAATACGGCCGCTATCAAATATTCGCCCGGCGGCGCCGGCACGATCAACATGGTGCGCGCCTACTATCGCTGGGAAATCATCACGGATCTGGTCCGGCCCTACATCACGACGATCCGTCCTTCCGACGGTTCGATGCCGACGCAATATCTGATCATCGCGACCGCGGCCTTCCAGAACGAGCAGTATCCATAATGGCATTGCGCAACCCGTTCACCAGACTGGCACTGACGGCGCGGCGGCTGATCCGAGAGCGCAAGGGCGCCGGCGCGATCGAGTTTGCGATCCTCTTTCCCGTGCTGGTCATGCTCTATATCGGCGCTTTCGAGATCACGATCGGTCTCAGCGTCTCCAAGCGCGCGACCC
Source organism: Rhizobium croatiense (assembly GCF_019793465.1). GTDB lineage: Bacteria > Pseudomonadota > Alphaproteobacteria > Rhizobiales > Rhizobiaceae > Rhizobium > Rhizobium croatiense. The sequence continues at coordinate 108,797 of NZ_JAILYJ010000010.1, forward strand.
GGGCCGCCGGTTCGATCGCCGATCTTGTTACCCAGCAGCAATCGGTCACGAAGAGCACGCTTGCAGAGATGCGGTCGGTCGCAACCGCGACCTTCGTGCCCTACAACTCGACCTCGCTGACGCTGAAGATCACCGGGATAACCGTCGATGCCAGCGCCAATGCGAAGGTGCTCTGGTCCTGGGCGCAGGACGGGAGCGTGCCCTATGCCAAGAACGCCGCGGTCAGCGACGTGCCCTCGGACATGAAGACGGCCAACAGCTTCCTCGTCCGCACCGAACTCAGCATTCCCTATACGATGTTCCTGTTCGCGCCGAATTTCATGCCGGATGGAGTGCGCACGATCAACATCAGCCGCAGTTATTTCTACCGACAGCGACAGGGCGATTCGATCCCCTGCGGCGACTGCTGACCTCCCCCATCTCGAATTTGCCAAGCCGGGCGCGGCATTATATGCCTGGGCCTCAACCGCTTCCGACCTACCGGAGGGGTGATCGGTCTCTCGGGTGCAACATGGCGCGTGCCTTTCTTTTCGTTCTGGATTCCTTCGGCGTCGGCGGCGCGCCGGATGCGGCGGCCTATGGCGACGAGGGTGCCGATACGCTCGGTCACATCGCCGAATTCTGTGCAGCCGGAGCCGGCGATCGCGACGGATTGCGTTGCGGGCCGCTTTCCCTGCCCAATATGTCGGAACTGGGATTGATGCACATCGCACGGTCCGCCTCCGGCCGTTTTCCCGCCGGCATGCCCGTCCCGGAAAAGGTCTACGGCGTTTATGGCGCCGCCAACGAAATCTCCCGCGGCAAGGACACCCCCTCGGGCCATTGGGAGATCGCGGGAACCCCGGTCAATTTCGATTGGGGATATTTCCCAACGGAAGGCGACGCCTTCCCGCCGGAACTGATAGAGGCCTTGTGCAGAGACGGCGATGTCCCCGGCATTCTCGGCAACTGCCATGCTTCCGGAACCGAAATCATCGCCCGGCTCGGCGAAGAGCATATCCGCACCGGCAAGCCGATTTGCTATACCTCTTCGGATTCAGTCTTCCAGGTCGCCGCGCACGAAGCGCATTTCGGCCTTGAACGCCTGCTCACCTTCTGCCGTATAGCCCGCGGCCTCGTCGATCCCTACAATATTGGCCGCGTCATCGCCCGGCCCTTTATCGGCCAGTCGGCTTCCACCTTCCAGCGCACCGGAAACCGGCGCGACTTCTCCGTGCTGCCGCCTGAACCGACATTGCTGGACAGGCTACTCCAGAACGGCCGGCACGTGCATGCGGTCGGGAAGATCGGCGATATCTTCGCCCATCAGGGAGTTTCGCGCGTCATCAAGGCGACAGGCAACGAGGCGCTGATGGATGCGTCTCTGTCGACAATCGACGCGGCGAACGACGGCGATCTCGTCTTCACCAATTTCGTCGATTTCGACATGAATTACGGCCATCGCCGTGATGTGCCGGGCTATGCCGCAGCCCTCGAAGCCTTCGATACGCGCCTGCCGGAAGTGCACAAGAAGCTGAAGCCCGGCGACCTCGTCGTGCTCACCGCCGATCATGGCTGTGATCCGACCTGGCGCGGCACTGACCACACGCGCGAGCGCGTGCCTGTTATCGCCTATGGCCCCGGCATCCGGTCGCGTTCGATCGGGGTGCGCCGCACCTATGCCGATATCGGCGAAAGCATTGCGCGCCATCTCGGCATTCCGGCCGGACCGCAAGGAAGGAGTTTTCTGTGACATCGCATTTGAAGAAGGTCGAGCTGCACTGCCACCTGGAGGGCGCGGCCCCCCCTGCCCTGACTGAGGCGCAGGCGCGGAAATACGGCATCGACATCAGTGGGCAGCTTCGTGACGGCGCCTATGTCTGGCATGATTTCGCGAGTTTCCTCGAATGCTACGACAAGGTTTCGGAGGTCTACAAGACCGAGGAGGACTATGCGCTTCTGACCGAAACCTATCTCGATGAACTGGCCGCCATCAACACGATCTACAGCGAACTCATCGTCTCACCCGATCACGGCAAACGCATCGGGCTCGGCGCCGATGCCTATATAGCAGGTGTCTGCGAAGGCATCCTCCGCGCTCGGGAAAGGAGCGGCATCGAGGCCCGGCTGATCGTCACCGGCGAGCGGCATTTCGGCCCGGAGAGCGTGATCGGTGCGGCCGAATATGCGGCCAACGCCGGCAATCCGTTGATCACCGGTTTCAATCTCGCCGGCGAAGAGCGCATGGGCCGCGTGGCCGATTATGCCCGCGCCTTCGATATCGCCCGCGATGCCGGCCTGGGGCTCACCATCCATGCCGGCGAGGTTTGTGGCGCCTTCAGCGTCGCCGATGCACTTGATGCCGTGCGCCCTGCGCGCATCGGCCATGGCGTGCGCGCCGTCGAAGATCTCGATCTGGTGAAGCGGCTTGCCGATCTCGGAACCGTGCTCGAGATCTGCCCCGGTTCGAATATCGCACTGCGGGTCTTTCCCGATTTCGCTTCGCATCCGCTGCGCCGGCTGAAGGAAGCGGGCGTGCAGGTGACGATCAGCTCGGATGATCCGCCTTTCTTTCATACATCGCTCGACCGGGAGTATGCGCTTGCCGCTGAAGCTTTCGGCTTCGGCGATGCGGAGATCGACGCCATGACGCGCACCGCAATCGAAGCGGCCTTCGTCGACGAGGAGACGCGGAGGGCCCTGCTCGCCCGCCTTTGAGGGTGAGAGCCTGTCTTACCAGGAAAGGCTCCGGAGGTTGGGGAAGATCGGCGCAAATTCGGCTGCACTCTTGCGGTCGGGCCGATTTCCGTGAAAGAAACATTCGATAGAAAGAATGAAAGGCTTCCCCATGGACGGCGTCACGGTCATCGATCACCCGCTTGTGCAGCACAAGCTCACCATCATGCGGCGCAAGGAGACATCGACGGGAAGTTTCCGGCGGCTGCTGCGCGAAATCTCCACGCTGCTCTGTTACGAGGTCACCCGCGATCTCGAATTGACGATGGCAACGATCGAGACGCCGCTACAGACGATGGAATCGCCGATCCTGGAAGGCAAGAAGCTGGTCTTCGCCTCGATCCTGCGCGCCGGCAACGGGCTGCTTGAAGGCATGCTCGATCTGGTGCCTTCCGCCCGCGTCTCTCATATCGGCGTCTACCGTGATCACGAAACGCTGCAGCCAGTCGAATATTATTTCAAAGCGCCGGAAGATGTGGCCGAACGCCTGATCATCGTCGTCGACCCGATGCTGGCCACCGGCAACTCCTCGATCGCGGCGATCGACAAGCTGAAGGAACGCGGCGCCCACAATATCCGCTTCCTCTGCCTGCTTGCCGCCCCGGAAGGCATCCGCAATTTCCGCGCCGCGCATCCCGACGTTCCTGTCTTCACCGCGGCGATCGACAGCCAGCTCAACGAGAAGGGCTATATCGTGCCCGGCCTCGGCGACGCCGGCGACCGCATGTACGGCACCAAGTAATTTCAGCCTTCCTTTACCAAATCGAAAGAGTTTAACGGCCCGGCGGTTCGCCCCGGGCTGTTTTCCTGTCGATCTTAGCAACTTATCAGCACTTGCGGCGTAGCAGTCTGGAAGCATGAGGCCTCGCATGAAGCCGGGGTTTATACAGGAAGGATTTCTGTTTCATGCTCGTGCGTACGATCATATTCGCCAGCATTGCCGCGGCGCTCGCCACACATGTGCCGTCCTTCTTCGCCGGCACCGGCCAACAGCCCGCCGACACTCTTTCCGCCAATTACATCTCGACCGAAAGCGGTAAGCCCGCAGCCCCCGCACCCGTCTCCGGCAGCAATGTGATCCGGCTGCAGGCAGACGCGCAGGGCCACTATACCGGCAGTTTCAAGATCAACGGCAAGCCGGTGCAAGGCCTGATCGATACCGGCGCCACCTATGTCGCGCTCAACGAGACGCTCGCGCGCCGGCTGGGCTTCACAGCCAACCAGCTCGATTTCCGCCATGGCGTCAACACCGCGAACGGTCAGACCAAGGCCGCGCATGTGACGCTCGACCGGATCGAAATCGGCGGCATCCGCGTCCGCGATGTCGAAGCCTTCGTCCTTAGGGATGAAGCGCTGACGACGACGCTGGTCGGCATGAGCTTCCTGCAGAAGCTCGCCTCCTATTCCGTCGCTGACGGCTCGCTCAGCCTCAAGCAATAGACTGCGTCAGATAAGACCCGCAATGACGGGGTTCAGCGCCGGCTCGTCCTCGGTGATGCGGTAGTGCGCGGTAAGTGCTGCGGCTGCCCTCTCCGCCGCGGCTTCGTCGGCGGCGTGAACGAGGGCGATCGGCTCGCCGGCATTCACGCGGGTGCCGAGCGGCAGCAATCCGGAGAAGCCGACGCGGTGATCGATCCGATCCGCGGGATGGCGTCTTCCGCCACCTAGATCGATGACGCTGACACCGATGCCACGGGCGTCGCAGGCGGCAAGCCAGCCGGACCGGCTAGCTGCGACAGGCTTTTCGACCGGCGCGCGGGCCAGGTATCTGTCCGGGTTTTCGATGAAATCGGCCGGGCCGCCGAGCAGGGAAACCATGCGCGCAAAAACCTCGGCTGCCTTGCCCGACGACAGGGCCTGGCGCGCCATTGCCTCGCCTTCCTCAGGCGAAGCGGCAATGCCCGATTTCTCCAGCATCTCGGCGGCGAAGGCAAGAACGACAGTCTCGAGCCGCGTATTCCCCTTCCTGCCGGCCAGGAAATCCAGGCAGTTGCGCATCTCGACGGCGTTGCCGGCGCTATCGGCGAGCGGCTCGTTCATGTCGGTGATCAGTGCTGAGGTCTTCACGCCCGCGCCATTCGCCACTTCGACCAGCGACCGTGCGAGAATTTCCGCCTGATCGCGCTCAGCCATGAAGGCGCCGTTGCCGACCTTGACATCGAGCACCAGCGTCTGAAGACCGGCGGCAAGTTTTTTGGAGAGGATGGAGGCGGTGATCAAGGGAATGGAATCGACGGTGGCGGTCACATCGCGCACGGCATAGAGCCTGCCGTCGGCAGGCGCCAAGGCGCCGGTCTGGCCGATGATGGCGCATCCTGTCTGTTTGACCACTTGGTGAAACAGATCCGCATCCGGGGTGATCATATAGCCGGGAATGGATTCGAGCTTATCGAGCGTGCCGCCGGTATGGCCGAGGCCGCGGCCCGATATCATCGGAACGGCAAGGCCGCAGGCGGCGGCGATCGGCGCCAGCATCAGCGAAACGTTGTCGCCGACACCTCCGGTCGAATGTTTGTCGGCAATCGGACGGTCGATATCGGCCCATTGCAGCCGATCGCCGGAATCGGCCATCGCCAGCGTCAAGGCGACGATTTCAGCCCGGGACATGCCCTTGAACCAGACGGCCATGGCAAAGGCGCCGATCTGGCCTTCGGACAATCGACCGGCGGCAAGCGCATCGATGAAAGATCGGATATCGGCAGCGTCGAGTTCGCCGCCGTCGCGCTTACGCCGGATGATCTCCTGCGGGATCATCTCAATAGCCCGATGCCGCAGCCGATGCCGGCTGCGTTCCGCTTAGAACCGCCAGTATATCGTCGAGAAGGCCGGAAGCACCGAAGCGGAAGGTCGAGGGCATCGCCCAATCCGGCGCCATGATGGTTTCGGCGAGGCTGAGATAGAGCGCCGCATCGGCCACCGAGCCGATGCCGCCGGCCGGCTTGAAGCCGACCTTGCGTCCGCTTTCGCGAATGGCCCGGATCATGATGTCGGCGGCTTCGAGCGTCGCATTGACGGCGACCTTGCCGGTGGAGGTCTTGATGAAATCCGCGCCGGCTTCGATGGCGAGCTCGGAGGCGCGGCGGATCAATGCCGCCTCCTTCAATTCGCCGGTCTCGATGATGACCTTCAGCAGAACGGGGCCGGTGCATTCGGCGCGCACCGTTCTGACCATGTCGGTCACCGCCTTCTCATTGCCTGATATGAACTTGCGGTAGGGGATGACCAGATCGATCTCGTCGGCGCCGTCGGCAATCGCCTCGCGGGTTTCGGCGGCGACATCGGCCACTTCCATCTCGCCCGCCGGGAAATTGACCACGGTCGCGATCCGCACGGCATGGCCGGTGCCGAGGATATTGCGGGCCTGGGCGACGAAGCGCGGCCAGATGCAGATCGCGGCGCTGGTGCCGTAGGGCGTCTGAGCACGGGCGCAGAGCGCTTCGATCTGCGCCTCGGTGCAATCGTCCTTCAGATTGGTGAGATCGAGAAGGGAAAGGGCGACCGCCGCCGTTTCCCGGATGGAATGGCTATTCATTTTCACTTCCTCTAGAGCATGATGCCGAAAAGTGTGAGCGGTTTTCGGACGACATCATGCTCTCGCTATTAGTGTAGAACAGGATTCAGATTTTAGGCCGACCCGGCCTAAAATCATCCTGTTCTGGCCGCAATCATCTCTTTCAGTATGGCGGCGAGACGGGCGCCACCGACAGGCGCCATGTCCTTGGTTTCTTCATGGCTGAGCTCATTGCCGGTCATGCCCGCCCCATAGTTGGTGATAACGGAGGCTGCGGCAACCCTCAGGCCCAGCATTCTTGCGATGATGACCTCTGGCACCGTCGACATGCCGACGGCATCGGCTCCAAGGATGCGCGCCATGCGGATTTCGGCCGGCGTTTCGAAGCTTGGACCGGAGAACCACATATAGACACCCTGCGCCAGCTCGATCTTGAGCTTTGCCGCAGCCTTCTGCATCGCGCTAGCAAGACCGGCATCATAGGCATTGGTCATGCCGACGAAGCGATGATCGCTTTCCTCGCCGATCAGCGGGTTCATGCCGGAATAGTTGATGTGGTCGGTGATCTGCATCACCGAACCGGGCGGCATGTCGTCACGCAGAGATCCTGCCGAATTGGTCAGGATCAGCGCCTCGACACCGAGCGCCTTCAGCACCTCGATCGGCAGGCGCATGGCGTTGGGATCGCCCTTCTCATAATAATGCACGCGGCCGGAAAGCATGACGACGGGCACGCCGCCGAGCCGGCCGGCAACGACCTCGCCGGCATGGCCGGAGACGGCGCTGACGGGAAAGCCAGGCAGGTCGCGATAGGGAATACGCACGGCGCCGTCCAGCTGACCGACGAGGGAGCCGAGGCCGGAGCCGAGCACGATGCCATGGCGCGGCTTGATGGCGCCGATCAAGGCGGCGAGGAGGTCGACCGTCGCCTTCATCCGAGTTCCGTCTCGAAGCTGAAGGGAAGAAGCTCTTCCATGGTCATGGTCTTCTGCACGCCGGCCTCGTCGCAGAGATAGATCTTCGTGTCCTTGGAAGCGAATTCGGAGATCTTCTGGCGGCAGCCGCCGCAGGGCGGGCAGAGCGGCAGCTTCTCGGCGATGACAGCCATTTCGACGATCTTCCTGGCGCCGCCCATGATCATGGCGCTGATTGCCGTCGGCTCAGCGCACCAGCCTTGCGGAAAGGAGAGGTTTTCGATGTTGGCGCCGGTATAGACCTTGCCATCCTCGGCGCGGATCGCCGCGCCGACGGGGAATTTCGAATAGGGCGCATGAGCAAAAGCCATGGCGCCGCGAGCGGCTTCGAACAGGTCGTGGGACATGATCAACGTTCCTTCGTATAGGGCACGCCGCCGGCCTTCGGAGGGATCGCGACGCCGATGAAGCCGGCAAGCAGAATGCAGGTGAGGACATAGGGCAGCGCCTGGAAGACCTGGACCGGCACTTCGCCGATCAGCGGCACCTGCTTGCCCTGCATGAAATTCGCCAGCGCATCGAGGAAGCCGAAGAGCAGGCAGGCAAACATCACAGGCACCGGCTTCCACTTGGCGAAGACGAGGGCGGCGAGCGCGATATAGCCCTTGCCGGCTGACATGTCCTTGATGAAGGCGGCGGACTGGGCGATCGCCAGATAGGTGCCGGCAAAGCCGCAGAGGATGCCGGCGCACATGACGGCGCGGTAGCGCAGCCAGGCGACCGAGATGCCGGCGGTATCCACTGCACCCGGGTTTTCGCCGACGGCGCGCATCCGCAAGCCGAAGCGGGTGCGGTAAAGCACCCACCAGGAGAAGGGCACGGCGAGAAAGGCGAGATAGGTGAGGATATTGTTGCCCGATATGACGTTGGCATAGAGCGGGCCGAGGATCGGCACGTCACGGAGGGCATCGGCGCCCGGCAGGATGATCGGCGCGAAGCGCGCATCCGGCGGCAACTGCGGCGTGCGCCCGCCCTGGCCGAACCAGGCCTGGCCAAGCACGATGGTGATGCCGGCGATGAAGAAGTTGATCGCCACACCGGAGACGATCTGGTTGCCGCGATTGGTGATCGAGGCGAAGCCGTGCACGAGGCTCAGCGCCACCGAGCAGACGATGCCGGCGCCGAGCCCGAGCCAGGCAGAGCCGGTGAGATAGGCCACACAGGCCGCGGCAAAGGCCGAGCCCAGCATCTTGCCTTCAAGACCGATATCGAAAACGCCCGCGCGCTCGGAAAACAATCCCGCCAGCGCCGTAAAGATCAGCGGAATGGAGAGCCGGACCGTCGAGCTTAGGACGTTGATGAAGATGTCGTAGTAATCCATCGTCCGCTCCTCAGGCTGGCTTGAACTGCTGGTAGATGTGCACCATTGCCGGGCGGAACATATATTCCAGCGCACCGGCAAAGAGGATCACCAGACCCTGGATGACGAGGATCATTTCACGGGTGATATTCGGCATTTCGAAAGAGATCCAGTCGCCGCCCTGATAGAGGGTGCCGAAGAGGATCGCCGCCAGGATGATGCCGAGCGGATGGTTGCGGCCCATCAGCGAGACCGCGATGCCGACAAAGCCGGCGCCGCCGACGAACTCGACCTGCAAACGGGCGGAGGAGCCCATGACGGGATTGAGCGCCATCATCCCTGCGAGCGCGCCGGAAAGCAGCATGGCGATGATGACGATCCGCGCATAGGGAATGCCAGCATAGTCGGCGGCTGTCGAGCTTACACCCAGCGTGCGCATCTCGAAGCCGAGCTTAGTGCGCCAGATGAGGATCCAGACAAACCAGGCGGCAAAGAGGGCGACGATGAAGGAGACGTTAAAGGGGGCGGCACCGAGCTTGGCTCCGAACATCGTCATGAGCCAACCGAGCTTGGGAAGCTGACCGCCTTCGAGGAAGGTGCGGGTTTCCGGCGCCATCTTGCCGGGCACGATCAGCACGTGCACCAGCAGATAGACCATGAGGGCGGCGGCGATATAGTTGAACATGATCGTCGTGATGACGATGTGGCTGCCGCGCTTGGCCTGAAGGAAAGCGGGGATGAAGGCCCAAGCTGCGCCGAAAATGCCGGCGCCGACGATGGCGACCGGCATCGTCACGTACCAGGGCACGTAATTGTCGAGCGCCAGCGCCACCAGCGCGCAGCCGAGGCCGCCGATATAGGCCTGGCCTTCGGAGCCGATGTTGAAGAGACCGGCATGGATCGCCACCGCGACGGAAAGGCCGGTGAAGATGAAGCTCGTCGCATAGTAGAGCGTGAAGCCTATGCCTTCACCGCTGCCAAAAGCACCTTCGATCAGCAGAGAAAGAGCGGCAAGCGGGCTCTCGCCGATCAGCCAGACGACGAAGCCGGAGATCAGGAAGGCGACGATGAGGTTCAGAAGCGGGATCAGACCGTAGTTGATCCAGTTTGGCAGCGGAACGGAAGCAGTGCTCATAAGGGCCTCACGCGGCAATGCCGGCCATCATCAGGCCGAGGGTCTGTTCACCGGCATCGGGCGTCTTCTCGCCGACCACATGGCCGGCAAACATGACAAGGATACGGTCTGAAAGGGCGCGGATCTCATCGAGTTCGACGGAGACGAGCAGTATCGCCTTGCCCGCATCGCGCATTTCGATGATCCGGCGGTGAATGAATTCGATGGCGCCGATATCGACGCCGCGCGTCGGCTGGCCGATGATCAGCATCTTCGGATCGCGTTCGATCTCGCGGGCGACGACGATCTTCTGCTGATTGCCGCCGGAAAAATTCGCCGTCTTCAGCCGCGGGTTCGGCGGGCGGATGTCGTATTTTTCGATCTTCTCCATCGCATCCCTGCGGATCGCTTCGAGATCGAGCAGCGGACCCTTGCTGTAGCCCGGGCGGCGGTGATAGCCGAGCACGGAATTTTCATATTCCTCGAATTTCAGAACCAGGCCCATGTGGTGGCGGTCCTCGGGAATATGGGCGAGGCCGAGATCGCGCAGGCGGGCGGGATCGGCCTTGTCGATCGTCTGGCCGTCGAGAAGGATTTCGCCGGAGGTGGGTTTGCGGATGCCGGCTATCGCTTCGAGCAATTCGGACTGGCCGTTGCCGGCAACACCGGCGATGCCGACGATCTCGCCGGCGCGCACGTCGAAGGAGACATTGTCGACCATGGTGACACCGCGATTGTCCTTGACCGTGAGGTTGCGGACGGAAAGCACGGCAGCACCTGGATTGGCTTCGCCCTTCTGCACCCGCAGCAGCACGCGGCGGCCGACCATCAGTTCGGCAAGCTCCTCCACCGTCGTTTCCGCCGTCTTGCGGGTGGCGACCATCTCGCCGCGGCGCATGACGGAGACCGTATCGGTGATCGCCATGATCTCGCGCAGCTTGTGGGTAATGAGGATGATCGTCTTGCCCTGGTCGCGCAGCACCTTGAGGATGCGGAAGAGGTGATCGGCTTCCGCCGGCGTCAGCACGCCTGTGGGTTCGTCGAGGATCAGGATTTCGGCGCCGCGATACATCGCTTTGAGAATTTCGACGCGCTGCTGCAGGCCGACCGGCAGCTCTTCGATCAGCGCGTCCGGATCGACCTCGAGGCCGTATTCCGTTTCCAGCCGCTTGAGCTCGGCGCGGGCCGAGGCGACGCCTCTCGCCAGCAGCGAGCCGCCTTCGGCGCCGAGCATGACATTTTCGAGCACCGTGAAATTGTCGACCAGCATGAAATGCTGGTGCACCATGCCGATGCCGGCGGCGATCGCCGCCTGACTGTCGCGAATGGTGATCGGACTGCCGTTGACGCGGATCTCGCCGCTGTCGGCGTGGTAAAAACCGTAAATGATCGACATCAGCGTCGATTTGCCGGCGCCGTTCTCGCCGATGATGCCGTGGATCGTGCCCTTGGCAACGGTGAGGTTGATGTCCTTGTTGGCGTGGACGGCACCGAATTTCTTATCGATGCCGACAAGCTCGATAGCGGGCTTATCTGTCACAGCAGGCTCCAAATAAGAAAAGGGCGTATGGCGAAAATCCCCTCCGCCATACGCCCGATCTCAATCGTCGATTACATCAGGGCGCGGATCACTTCGGGCAAGAATTGTCCGAGGTGTAATCGTGAACCTTGATGGTCCCCGCGATGATATCAGCCTTGGCCTTGTCGACGGCGGCCTGCATTTCCGGCGTGATCAGCGACTTGTTGTTGTCGTCGATCGCGGCGCCAACGCCATCTTCCTTGACGCCCAGCGCCTGAACGCCGCCGGTGAACTTGTCGTTCTTGGTGTCGGTATAGGCGTTGTAGACGGCGAGGTCGACGCGCTTGACCATCGAGGTCAGCACCGAGCCCGGATGCAGATGGTTCTGGTTGGAGTCGACGCCGATCGACAGCTTCTTGTTGTCGGCGGCAGTCTGCAGAACGCCGAGGCCGGTGGCGCCGGCTGCCGCGTAAATGACGTCGGCGCCCTGGTCGATCTGGTTCTTGGTGAGCTCGCCGCCGCGAACCGGGTCATTCCAGGCCGCGCCGGTGGTGCCGGTCATGTTCTGGAAAACCTGGATATCGGCCTTGGCGGCGCGGGCGCCCTGCTCATAGCCGCATTCGAATTTGCGGATCAGCGGAATGTCCATGCCGCCGACGAAACCGACCTTGCCGGTCTTGGAGGCCATGCCGGCGAGAATGCCGACGAGATAGGAGCCTTCTTCTTCCTTGTAGACGACCGAGCGGACATTCGGCTTGTCGACGACGGAGTCGACGATGATGAACTTGGTGTCGGGGAACTCGGCTGCGACCTTCTCAATGGCCGAAGTCCAGGCGAAGGAAACGGCGACCACGGGGTTGAAGCCACGGCTTGCGAAGTTGCGGATGGCCTGTTCGCCCTGGGTGTCGCCGGTCGGCTCGAAGTCGCGATAGGCAATGCCGGTCTCGGCCTTGAACTTCTCGGCGCCGTTATAGGCCGCTTCGTTGAAAGACTTATCGAACTTCCCGCCAGTGCCGTAAACCAGCGCCGGCTTGACATCGGCGGCAAGCGCCGTCGTCGACATGGCAGCCACGGCAAGAAGAGTGAGAAGGGATTTTTTCATGAGTTGCAGCCCTGTTGTTGCTATTTGTTTGGGGTCCTCCCGCAAGCCCTTTGCGGACATGTCTGCGGAACCACCGACCTCCCCCCGGAGGCCTGGCTGCGCGCATCCTTGCATGGCTCACGGAAAAATTCACCAGAAATTTTTCAGGCGGTAAAGATTTGCAGCAATTGCTGAAAATCAGTTCTGCCGGGCGGATTTTTGGACATCTCGCCGACCGGGATGCAGATTTTTTAGCCGATCCGCTGGCCGTTGCTGAAACCGGGGACGGGCAAATGCACCCGGTCTTTTGCCGGATCGCACCGGCTCAAACATCTAAAGCGCGTCGCATCAAATTTGATTCATGCGACACGCTTTAGCTCTTTGTTTTTATGCATGTCGTTGTCCTGGAACCGCTGCACACTTCCGGCGACATGCATTAAGCCGTGAAGCGACCGGCGATCGGCGGCTTCTTGTAGCCGATCATCCAAAAAAGCAGCGCGATCACCAGAAAGACGGCAAAGGCCGGCTGGAGCATCAGCCACTGGAAGATGAAGGCGTAGAAACGGGGATGGATATAGTAGGAGAGCGCAGATTGCAGCGAGATCAGCGTGTCCGGGCTCACATCCTGCCAAGCCTCCGACATCGGCGTCATGACAACGGCGGATGCCGCAACCGACTGGATCGAATCGATGGTCCCGGCAATAACGGCCGCCGCAAGCGCGACAAGACTGGCCAGACGCAACAGGAAACGCATCAACTCCTCCGACGCTTCGATATGCCGGACAATTCCGGCGGACCCGCGCCATTCTTCACCTTGAGAATTACATAGTCATCGATGAGGTGAAGCACAATGGACGGGCGAAGGCGAGTTTTATCGGAAGAAGTCAAAAAACTGTTAGATTTCGGTTGATCGGCAAAAATTCATCGGTATATATCGCGCCGTTCCGACGATTTGCTCCTCTCCGGGCGCGAACGCCAAAAAAGGACAGGTGGCCGAGTGGTTTAAGGCGCACGCCTGGAACGCGTGTGTACGTGAAAGCGTACCGTGGGTTCGAATCCCACCCTGTCCGCCATTTTTCGTCGATCTTGCGTCATAGTGCGGTACTCTGTGCGGCGGTACGCATATACCCCTGCCACAGGTCTACAAACGATCGCGCCGTCGGCGCATCGGCAACCCCGCCGCTGCTGGTCGCCCACAGCCTCGCCTGTCTGCTGGTTGCGCATTGGCAGCAGCTTTCATCGCTTGCCGTTGCCGGCGCTTTTCTCGTGGCGGTCCCGGATCCGCAGTCCGCTTCATTTCCTGAGGAGGCGGCCGGATTCGGCTATCCGCCATCGCAAGAGATGCGCTTCCCCACTCTGATTGTCGCAAGCGCCAACGATCCTTTCGGCACGCTCGACCATGCCCGAGCGCGAGCCGATCTCTGGGGTAGCGGCCTTGTCGAGATCGGTGCTTTCGGTCATATCAACGGGCAAAGCGGCCTTGAGGAGTGGACGCAGGGGAAGGCTCTGCTGACGGCCTTCTCCGCCGGATTGGCAAAACCTGATCGGGTGTGATCTAGCCGAATAGAGCTCTGCGATGGCCGAGGTTTAAAACACACGCGATTCCTGAATTTTTACCATGCCGCTTCACCGGGTCTTTGCACGTGGCGCGGTATGCTCTGGAAAATTAAAAACCAGAGGTAAAACAGGTGGAAGAACTTTCGGTGAAGTCGAAGATCATCAAATCCGTCTATTTCAGCCAGGAAGACGGGCGGCTCAGGATTTGCTTCAAGAATGGCGAGGAGCGGCTGTTCGAGGGCGTTCCCTCTTCGGAAGCCCATGCGATGACGGCGGCGCCGTCTCCCGGCCATTATTACCTCGACCGGATCAGAACCCGGTTTCGCAGGCGGGCGGCCTGAACAGTCAAGGAATGCCGCAACCAACCTGCCGGATCGTCTGGGATCGGCACAGATCCGGTGGATATTAGCCGACCGTTCACCATTGATCTCATCTTGGTTGGATCGCCCCGACCGGAAGGCGACAACTTGTCGGCGCTGCCGACTTGAAGATCGGCCAGCCGGGAGGCTCGGCGGAGCCGGGCCTCCCCGTCAACTCGGTGCGTCGAGATAGCAAATTAGGGCTAATCCTGTGAAAAACCGGAATCGTCGCATCCGGACTCGACAAGGCTTCATTAGCATGATTGCATAAACCCGTCTAAAGAGGGGGTGACGATGTTCGAGGATCTGCTTGAGATGCAGGAACGCGGTGCACGCGACCGTTCGCTCGGCCGCAGTCTGGCCGACAATCCGATGTCGAAACCGGATGTCCTGCCGATCACCGACCTTCAGGAATGGTTTTCGATGTTCGACGCCTGGCGCTTCGGCTGGGCAATCGAGGACGCGATGGCCGGGCACATCGATATGCCCCGCGACGGCCGCGTCGTACCCCGGAACGGCCGCGCCGTATCCGGGGATGGCCGTACGGCGCGGCGAGCCTAAACCAGGACGGTCTGATCGACCCTGTCCTCGGTGCCGAAGAATTTCAGGTAACGTTCGACCTCTGCCGGTTCGCCGGTCGCCTTCTGCGGATTGTCTGAGAGCTTCACCGCCGGACGGCCATTGGCATCGCTGACTTTGCAGACGACCGAGATCGGGTTGAGGCCGGAGATTTCGGTCGGGGCGCAGCCGGCAAAATCATTGGTCAGGTTCGTGCCCCAGCCGAAGCTCATCCGCACCCTGCCTTCGAAATGCCGGTAGGTATCGATGATGGCGTCGACATCGAGGCCGTCGGAGAAGATCAGCAGCTTCTGGCGCGGATCGCGGCCCATCTTTTTCCACCAGTCGATGATCTTCTCACCGCCTTCGATCGGCGGCGCGCTGTCCGGGCGGAAGCCGGTCCAGTCGGCCACCCATTCCGGCGCATCGCGCAGGAAGGCCGCAGTGCCAAAGGCATCCGGCAGGACGATCAGAAGGTTGCCGCCATAGAGCTTGTTCCAGTCGCGCAGGATCTTGTAGGGCGCGTTGCGCAGCTGCTCGTCGGTTTGCGCCAGGGCAGCGGCCACCATCGGCAGCTCGTGGGCATTGGTGCCGACCGCCTCGAGATCGGAATCCATAGCCAGCAATACATTGCTGGTGCCGGTAAAGGCCGGGCCGATGCCTTCCTTCAGTGCCTCGACGCACCAGCGCTGCCAGAGAAAACTGTGGCGGCGGCGGGTACCGAAATCGGAGATGCGCAAGCCCGGCAGTTCCCTCAGCCGCTCGACCTTCGACCACATCTTCGCCTTGGCGCGGGCATAGAGCACGTCAAGGGTGAAAGGGCCGAGCGCCTTCATCGCCGAGCGCGACCGCAGCTCGTTGACGATCGCGAGCGCCGGGATCTCCCACATTGTGGTTTCCTTCCAGGCCCCATGAAAATCCAGCACATATTGGCCGTCCTTCTTCGACAGCTCGTATTCGGGAAGCTGGAAGTTGGAAAGCCAGGCGAGGAATTCCGGCTCGAAAATCTGCGCGCGGCCGTAGAAGCTGTTACCCGCAAGCCAGATCATCTCCTTTTTGGAGAGACGCAGCGTACGGGCGTGATCCAGCTGTTCACGCAATTCGCCTTCGTCGATCTCCTCGGCGAGGTGAACGCGTTTGGTCCGGTTGATCAGCGTGAAGGAGGCATTGACGTCTGGATAGAGCTTCCAGATCATCTGCAGCATCAGCAGCTTGTAGAAGTCGGTATCGATCAGGCTGCGGATGATCGGATCGAGCTTCCAAGCGTGATTGTAGACGCGTCGTGCGATATCGGTCTTGGCCATGAATTCCTGCCCCTGTCCAATCCGGTCAGGTGCTGCCAAGTTTGCAGGCCGGCGCACGAAACCGGCTCGTGCGTCTTCTTATCGAAAAATCGGCGGGAAAAGTCCAGACAAAACATAAACATCCCGCCGCGGCATGGCGGCGGGATGGGGAGATCATCTGGAATTGCTCTATTGGGCCGGCGCCGCTGGCTGGGCCGGGGCCGGCGCTGTCGGCACGGCATTGCCGTTCTGCGGCGTCGGGGCAGGTGCTGCGTCCGATTGCTGCTGCTGGAGCTGCTGGCCGGGCTGCTGCGGCGCCACCTCGTTCGCCTCGCGATTGCCCCAGATCTCGACCGGGATCCAAACGACGAAAGCGAGGATCAGCGCGACGAGCAGCACCGTCAGGATGCGGTATCCCATGCGCCCCTGCTTTGCCTTGACCGGCGGGATCTGCTCTTCCTTGTGAAGCTTGCCGTCGGATTTTTCCCAGCGTGTTTCCGTCTGATGCGCCATCATCGTCTCCTTCCGCTGTCTTGGCGGCCGATCCGGCCGCCAAGAAACTTTTGCAGAGAAAACGGTCAGTCGTCTCGAAGGTTCCGGACGCTCAATAGCCAGCGGCGCGGTCGACCACGAATTCCAGCGGCTCACCGCGCTCGAAACGGGCGATCTGGGTCTCGACATGGCGGAACAGCGCGTTCTCTTCGGAGACCGCCGCGTCATGCGGGGTGATGAAGACGTTCTCCAACTCCCATAGCGGGTTATCTGACGCTAAGGGCTCCACCTCGAAAACATCAAGCGAAGCGCCGCCGAGGATGCCGTCCCGGATGGCCGAGACGATGTCGGCCTCGACCTGGCTCCGGCCGCGGCCGGCATTGATGAAGACCGGCCGCCCAAGCGCGCCGTCGCGGCGGAGCTTTTTAAATAGCCCGCTACCATAAAAGCCCGTGGTGTCAGGTGTCAGCGGCAAGAGACCGACGAGAATGTCGGTCTTCGCGAGGAAGCCGTCCAATTGCCGCGCGTCGAAGGTCTCGACGCCATCGATCTCTTTTGGGGTGCGCGACCAGCCGATGACGTTGAAACCCATCACTTTCAGCTTGACGACCGCGTCCTGCCCGAGCACGCCGAGGCCCATGACGCCGACCGTCACCTCCGCTGCTTCGGGCGCGATCAATTTGGCCCATTCCCGCCGCCGCTGATGGCTGTCATGGGCGTATTGCCCGCGCAGATGCATCAAGCAT
This sequence comes from Rhizobium croatiense, assembly GCF_019793465.1. Taxonomy (GTDB): domain Bacteria; phylum Pseudomonadota; class Alphaproteobacteria; order Rhizobiales; family Rhizobiaceae; genus Rhizobium; species Rhizobium croatiense. The sequence continues at coordinate 126,006 of NZ_JAILYJ010000010.1, forward strand.
TGCATCACCACCCATTCGCTCATGCGGGTGGTCAGGCTGCGATCGACGAAACGAACGATCGGTATGTCAGGCAGGCCGTCCATGCAGATGATATGGTCGACGCCGGCGCCGCCCGAGAAGATGACCTTGAGGTTCGGCGCCCGGTTGAAAAGATCGGCATCCGGCTTCCAGACAAGCGCGTATTCGGCCGCGCGCAGATCCCGCATGCGATCGGCCGGATCGGCGAGATTGATGCTGCCGCGGTCGGCAAAGGCCGTTTTCAGCACGCGGGCGACGCCTTCGGGATTGAACTTGATGTCGACGAGAACAGGAGAAGGTGTGGACATGATGTTCTTTACTGCTGCACGGCGGGCGTCGGCACCGCCTCGATGTTGAAGGCGGCGGCCATCAGCGCCTTGGTGTAATCGTCCTTCGGAGCACGGAAGATTTCCGAGGAGGGCCCCTGCTCCACCACCTTGCCGAAACGCATGACGATGACGTCGTTGGCAAGCGCCTTCACCACCTTCAGATCATGGCTGATGAAGAGATAGGCGAGGTCGTGCTTTTTCTGCAGGTCGCGCAGGAGATCGACGACCTGGGCCTGGACGCTCATATCGAGCGCCGAGGTCGGCTCGTCGAGCATGACGAAGCGCGGTTTGAGCACCATGGCGCGGGCAATGGCGATGCGCTGGCGCTGGCCTCCGGAAAATTCATGCGGGTAACGCCAGCGGGTCAGAGGGTCGAGACCGACCTCCTCCAGCGCCCAGCAGACGCGCTGGTCGCGCTCTTCGGCGCTCAAGGAGCGCTCATGCACCTTCAGCCCTTCGGCAATGATATCGCCGACCGACATGCGCGGGCTCAGCGAGCCGTAAGGATCCTGGAAGACGATCTGCAGCTGGTTGCGCAGCGGCCGCATCTCGCTGAACGAATAGCCGGCTATGTCCTTGCCGACGAAAGCGATCCGCCCTTGCGAGGAGATCAGCCGCGTGAGCGCCAGGCCCAGGGTGGTCTTGCCGGAACCGGACTCGCCGACGACGCCGAGCGTCTGCCCGGCGCGCAGCGATAAATCGATGCCGTCAACTGCCTTGACGTGGTCGACGACGCGGCGCATCAGCCCCGCCTTGATCGGGAACCAGACGCGAATGTCGGAACCTTCCATCACCACCGGCTTCGACGGATCGGCAAGCGGCGGTTCGCCGCGCGGCTCGGAGGCAAGGAGGTGCCGGGTATAATCGTGCTTTGGATTGGCGAAGACCTCCGCGACGGTTCCGGTCTCGACGATCCTGCCCTTGGTCATGACGCAGACGCGATCGGCGAATTTGCGTACGATTCCGAGATCATGGGTGATGAACAACAGCGACATGCCGTGCGCCGCCTTCAATTGCCGCAGCAGTTCGAGGATCTGCGCCTGCACGGTGACGTCGAGCGCCGTGGTCGGCTCGTCGGCGATCAGCAATTCCGGCCGGTTGGCGAGCGCCATGGCGATCATGACGCGCTGGCGCTGGCCACCGGACAGTTCGTGCGGATAGGCCTTCAACCGCTTCTCCGGCTCGCGGATGCCGACCTGGTTCAACAGTTCCAGCACGCGCTGGCGCGCCGACTGGCCGGTGATGCCCTGGTGCAGGGCGAGGATTTCGGCGATCTGCTTCTCGATCGTATGAAGCGGATTGAGCGAGGTCATCGGCTCCTGGAAGATCATGGTGATGTCGTTGCCGCGCACCTCGCGCAACGCCCGCTCCGACGCCTTCAAGAGGTCCTTGCCCTTGAACAGGATTTCGCCGGAGGGGTGGCTTGCGGAGGGATAGGGCAAAAGCTTCAGGATCGAATTGGCCGAGACCGACTTGCCGGAACCGGATTCGCCGACCAGCGCCACGACCTCGCCCTTGGCGATATCGAAGGAGATGTGATCGACGGCAAGCGAGGCTTCGCCGCCCTGATGAAAGGCAACCGAGAGATCGCGGACGGAAAGGAGCGGTTCTGTCATGTCATTCATTGAAACGTCTTCCTCGGGTCGAAGGCGTCGCGCACGGCTTCGCCGATGAAGATCAGCAGGGACAGCATGATCGACATGGCGAAGAAGGCCGTCAGCCCGAGCCATGGCGCCTGCAGGTTGGTCTTGCCCTGGGCGATCATCTCGCCGAGCGAGGGGGAGCCCGGCGGCATGCCGAAGCCCAGGAAATCGAGCGAGGTCAGCGTCGTGATCGAGCCGGAGAGGATGAAGGGCAGGAAGGTCAGCGTCGCGACCATGGCGTTCGGCAGCATGTGCCGCCACATGATGGTGCGGTTGTTGACGCCAAGCGCGCGGGCGGCGCGCACATATTCGAAATTGCGGGCGCGCAGGAATTCGGCGCGCACGACGCCGACGAAGCCGACCCAGGAAAAGAGCAGCATGATGCCGAGCAGCACGAAGAAGCCGGGCGGCAGGATGGCGGCGATGATGAGCAAGATGTAGAGCACCGGCATCGACGACCAGATCTCGATGAAGCGCTGCAGCAAAAGATCGGTCCAGCCGCCGAAATAACCCTGCACCGCGCCGGCCGTCACGCCGATGATCGCCGAGCAGATGGTCAGCGCCAGCCCGAAGAGCACCGAGATGCGGAAGCCGTAGATGACGCGGGCGAGCACGTCGCGGGCCTGATCGTCGGTGCCGAGCCAATTGAGATTGCCGAGCGTGCAGGCGGGATCGTTGATCCCTTGCGGATAGCCGGAGCAGCGCTCCTCCTTGGTCATCAGCCAGAAAGGAGCGGTCGGCGCCGAATGCGGAATGTTGGAATTGACCGAGCGGTAGGAATAGCGGACCGGCGGCCAGATCATCCAGCCATTGGCGTTGATCTCGTCTGCGATCACCGAGGAACGGTAATCGGTTTCGGCAAGGAAGCCGCCGAACTTCTCCTCGGGATAGTCGATCAGCACCGGAAACAGGATCTCGCCCTTGTAGGAGGCGACAATCGGCCGGTCGTTGGCGAGGAACTCGGCGAAGAGACTGAGCACGAAGAGCAGCAGGAACAGCCACAACGACCAGTAGCCGCGGCCGTTCGCCCGGAAATTCTTCCAGCGTCGGATGTTGGTCGGCGACAGCAGGCCCTTGAGCGGCGGCTTGACGGGTGTTGCGACGGCAGGATTTGCGGCAGCGTCCATCAGACATCCCTCCGCTCGAAATCGATGCGCGGATCGATCCAGGTGTAGATCAGGTCGGAGATCAGGCTGACGAAAAGGCCGAGCAGCGAGAAGATGTAGAGCGTCGCGAAGACGATCGGATAATCGCGGTTGACCACCGAGAGATAGCCGAGGCGGCCGAGGCCATCGAGCGAGAAGATGTTCTCGATCAGCAGCGAGCCGGTGAAGAAGGCGGAGATGAAGGCGCCGGGAAAACCGGCGATGATGATCAGCATGGCATTGCGGAACACATGGCCATAAAGCACCTGCCGCTCGTTCAGGCCCTTGGCACGGGCGGTGACGACATATTGCTTCTTGATCTCCTCGATGAAGGAATTCTTGGTGAGCAGCGTCGTCGTGGCGAAGGCGGCGAGTGAAAGCGAGATCAGCGGCAAAGTGAGGTGCCAGAAATAATCGAGCGGCTTCTGCCACCAGGCGAGCTGGTCGAAATTGTCGGAAACCAGGCCCCGCAGCGGGAACCAGTCGTAAAAGGAGCCGCCGGCGAAAAGCACGATCAGCAGGATGCCGAAGAGAAAGCTCGGCACGGCATAACCGATGACAATGACGCCCGAGGTCCAGACATCGAAGGTCGATCCGTCCTTGACCGCCTTGCGGATGCCAAGCGGAATGGAGATCGCGTAGGAGAAGATCAGGATCCAGATGCCGAGCGAGATCGACACCGGCAGCTTTTCCTTGATGAGGTCGAGCACCGAGGTGTTGCGGAAGAAGCTCTCGCCGAAATCGAAGCGGATGTAGTTCCACATCATCTCGCCGAAACGCGTCAGCGGCGGCTTGTCGAAGCCGAATTGTTTTTCAAGCTTGGCGATCAGCTCCGGATCGAGCCCCTGGGCGCCGCGATATTTCGAGCTTTCTTCGCCTCCTCCTCCGCCGAGAAGATCACCGCCGCCGGACAGGCGCTGATCGGCGCTGTCGGCCTGGCCGGTCAGCTGGGCGATCACCTGCTCGACCGGACCGCCGGGGGCGAATTGAACGACGATGAAGGAAATCGCCATGATGCCGACAATGGTCGGAATCATCAAAAGCAGGCGGCGAATGACATAAGCGCCCATCAGCCTTCAGCCTCCGGGAAAGTTTTTCTTGTCTGCACACCGTTCAGTCCAATGCCGCTCAATCCGCCAGCCTTCCCTTGCCGGCCCCGCCGGCTTGTCGTGATTCGCTTTCGCCATTTGGAGCCCAGGCCCGCTGCAATGCAAGCCCACTCATTTTGCCGAGGTGGACCACCAGGCGTCCGGAAAACCAAGGCTGTAGGCCGGAAACTCCGCCGGATGCGTAATGGTGTTCCAATAGGCAACGTTTTGCGTCTCGCGGTAGAACAGCGGGATGACGTAGTGATTTGCAAGCAGGACCCGGTCCATGGCCTTGATCGCCGCTATCTGCTCATCGCGGTTCGGCGCGAAGATAATCATGCGAATAAGCTCATCGACGGCGGGGTTGGCAATGCCGGCATAATTGCGAGAACCCTGCTGATTGGCCGAGCTGGAACCCCAGTAGTTGGCCTGCTCATTGCCCGGATTCATCGTTTCCGCCCAAACATTCCAGATCATGTCGAAGTCGAAGCTGCGCTCGCGATTGACGGCTTGCGACGCGTCGACTGTACGGACGCTCGCATGAATCCCGATTTTCTTGAGGTTGTTAGTGTACGGCACCGCCCAGCGCTCCAACATTGGGCTCGACAAAAGGATCTCGAAACTCATCGGTTGGCCGGTTTTGGAGTTGACCATCCGGTTGTTCTTGAGCTCCCACCCGGCTTCTTTCAATAGTGCTATAGCCTTGCGGAGGTTGTCGCGGCTTTTCTGCGGATCACCACCGACAGGATTGGTATAAGGCGTCGTAAAGACCTCTGGCGGAACTTTGTCCTTCAGCCCCTGCAGTATTTCAAGTTCCCGTCCCTGCGGCAGGCCGGAGGAGGCGAGGTCGGTGTTCCAGAAATAGCTGTCGATCCGCTTATAACTGTTGAAAGCAACCGTGCGGTTCAACTCCTCGAAATCGAAACCGTAATTCAGCGCCTTGCGAACCCTGATGTCCTTGAAGAGGTCGCGCCGCATGTTGGGCACGAGGGCTTGCAGGATGCCGGTAGAGCGAAGCGGGTTTGCAACCTCCTCCTTCTTGACGCGTCCTTCCTTCACTGCGGGAAAATCATATCCCGTCGCCCAGCGGGCAGCGGTGGTTTCCTGCCAGTAGTCGCTGTTGCCGGCGCGAAAGGCTTCGAACTCGACGTCCCGATCACCGAAATAAGTGTAGATGACGTTGCGGAAATTGTTCTGGCCGACATTCACATTGAGGTCCCTGCCCCAATAGTCATCACGCAGTTCATAGCGGATCGTGGCGCCGGGCGAGAAGGAGGCGATCTTGTAAGGTCCCGACCCCATCACCGGCTCCAGGGTCGTCTTGGTAATGTCGCGCGGTTTACCGTCCGGTCCCGGCGCCTCCCACCAATGTTTGGGGACGACCATCAACTGGCCAAGAATGTTCGGCAGTTCTCGATTGTTCTTCTCATCGAAGGTGAAAGTGACATCACGCTCGCCCGTCTTTTCCGCTTTGACGACGTGCTGATAGTAGTTGCCGGCAATCGGGTTCAACTCCTTGGTCTTGCTCAGACTGAAGATGACGTCTTCGGGCGTTACCGGCTGGCCATCCGCCCATTTCGCTTCCTTGCGCAGTCGAAAGGTCGCGCTTGAGACGTCATCGGGATAGGAGAGCCCTTCGGCAAGCAGGCCGTAGGAGACGAGGAGTTCGTCATCGGCCGGCTTTAGCAAGGTGTCGTAAACAAGCGACAGGCCTACCGCTGTCTGGCCCTTCGCAAGAAGAGGATTGAAGGTATCGAAGGCACCGCTTGCGGACAGACGGAGATCGCCACCTTTTGGGGCATCGGGATTGACGTAGTCGAAATGCGCAAAGCCAGGCTTGTACTTCATCTCGCTGACGACCGAGCTTCCGATCTGAAATGGCTGGTCCTGGCCCGCGGCCGTCAATGGCGCCAACACACCCGCAAGCGCCAGAAACACACCGATCTTCAACCACAGAACCGCCATTCACACTTTCCCCTGATTTTTCATAGATTCGACAATACGAGAAATAGGGGCGAAAAACAGGAGAGAGTTTGGTTTTTGCCGGGCTCGCGAAATTTTGAGCCCTTATCGGCGTCAGCAATCGCAGATGCCTTGACCGCTGCGGCGTTCCGTCACCGCCGCCTCCGGCGTCCGCCCGGCAAATCATCGATTCACCAAAATCTCTTTTCACGTTAGATTCGCAGACAAATCACTTCTCAAGGGAACAGCATGGCATTCGGCTTCACTCAAGCTTTCAGGACATTCGGCAGACTGGCGCTCGCCGGCGCAATCGGCGCGGGCCTTGCCGCCGGCGAAGTCGGCGCCGGGCAGAAGACGCCAAGCCCGGGCAGCGCCAAGGCGCTGTTCGCCGGCGCCAGCCTGCCGACGCAGGGACCGGCGCAGCCGATCGGCTTCTACGCCAAGGGCTGCATGACCGGAGCCGTGGCGCTGCCGACCGACGGGCCGACCTGGCAGGCGATGCGGCTTTCGCGCAACCGCCGCTGGGGCAATCCCGCGATGATCGCGCTCTTGGAACGGTTTTCGCAAGATGCGGTCAGATACGCCGGCTGGCCGGGCATTCTTGTCGGCGACATCGCCCAGCCGCGCGGCGGGCCGATGCTGAACGGCCATTCCTCGCACCAGATCGGCCTCGATGCCGATATATGGTTCATGCCAATGCCGGCGCGCCGCCTGACGGCAGAGGAGCGTGAAAACCTGCCTTTCACCACCATGCTGCAAAAGAACAAGTTCCTGACCGTCAATCCCAAGGTATGGACGGAGTCGCGGGCGCGTCTCTTGATGCTGGCGGCAAGCTATCCCCAGGTGGAGCGCATTTTCGTCAATCCCGCCATCAAGAAGAAGATGTGCGACACCTGGACGGGCGATCGCACCAACCTCGGCAAGCTCCGGCCGATATACGGCCATGACTCGCATTTTCACATCCGTATGAAGTGCCCGCCCGGTGCAGCCGGATGCACCCCGCAAGCAGCCGTCGCCGCGGGGGACGGCTGCGATAAGTCGCTCGCGTATTGGTTCACGCCGGCGCCTTGGGCGCCGCCGAAACCGCCAAAACCGGACGCCAAGCCGCCGAAGCCGCCGCGCGAGATGATGGTCTCCGACATGCCGAAGGCCTGCGCCGCCGTGCTCGACGCCGCTTCCGTCACCTCGATGCAGGCCGCCACCTACGGCGGACCTTCCGCCGCGGGCGGACCTTCTGCCGCGAGCGCGCTTGCCGCCGCACCGGCCGCGGCGCCGGCCGCCGACGATGACGATGACGACGGAGAACTGCCCGATGTCGGCCCGGTTCCGAACGACAAGCCGGTGGTCCAATGAGGAGCGCCCGGCGCTGTCTTTCAAATCGCAAATTCTTGGTATAGAAGCGGTCAAATCGATTGAATTATTGGGTCGGAGGGATTGATGGCCGGCGGCAAATGCCTCGCATTGATTGCGCATGATCAGAAGAAGGACGACATGGCCGCGTTCGCCCGCGCCAACAAGGACCTTCTCTCGCGCTGGAAGATCGTCGCCACCGGCACGACCGGCGGGCGGGTGCTCGATGCCGTGCCCGACCTCGACGTCGTCAGGCTGAAAAGCGGGCCGCTTGGGGGCGACCAGCAGATCGGCGCGCTGATTTCGACCGGTGAGGTCGATGCCTTGATCTTCTTCGTCGACCCGCTGACGCCGATGCCGCATGATGTCGACGTGAAGGCGCTGATGCGGCTGGCGATCGTCTACGACATTCCGATGGCTCTCAACCATGCGACCGCTATAAAGCTCCTTCCCACCCTCGAAGCCTGATCAGCACGGAACCGGCCATGCCAAAACCGAACCACAGCACCGCTCCGCTGCCCTTCCCGATCCTGATCGGCGATATCGGCGGCACCAATGCCCGCTTCTCCATCCTGTCCGATGCCTATGCCGAGCCGAAGCAGTTTCCGAACGTGCGCACGGCCGATTTCGTAACGATCGACGAAGCGATCCAAAAGGGCGTGCTCGACAAGACCGCTGTGCAACCGCGTTCAGCGATCCTTGCCGTCGCCGGCCCGATCAACGACGACGAGATCCCGCTGACCAATTGCGACTGGGTGGTGCGGCCGAGAACGATGATCGAGGGCCTCGGCATCGAAGACGTGCTCGTCGTCAATGATTTCGAAGCACAGGCGCTGGCGATCGCCGCCCTGTCGGATGAAAACCGCGAGCGCATCGGCAATGCCACCGGCGACATGATCGCCTCGCGCGTCGTGCTCGGACCCGGCACCGGCCTCGGCGTCGGCGGGCTCGTGCATGCCCAACACAGCTGGATCCCGGTCCCCGGCGAAGGCGGCCATATCGATCTCGGGCCGCGCAGCACGCGCGACTATGAGATTTTCCCGTATATCGAGACGATCGAAGGCCGCGTCTCGGCCGAGCAGATCCTCTGCGGGCGCGGCCTCGTCAATCTCTATAACGCCATCTGCATCGTCGACGGCATCCAGCCGACGATCAAGGATCCGGCCGACATCACCTCGCACGCGCTTGCCGGCAGCGACAAGGCCGCCGTCGAGACCGTCTCGCTGTTTGCCACCTATCTCGGCCGCGTGGCCGGCGACATGGCGATGGTGTTCATGGCGCGCGGCGGCGTCTACCTCTCCGGCGGCATCTCGCAGAAGATCCTCCCGGCCCTGAAGAAGCCGGAATTCCGCGCGGCCTTCGAGGACAAGGCGCCGCACACCGCCCTGCTTCGCACCATCCCGACCTATGTGGTGACGCATCCGCTGGCAGCCCTTGCCGGGCTTTCCTCCTATGCGCGCATGCCGGCCAATTTCGGCGTCTCGACGGAAGGCCGCCGCTGGCGGCGCTGATCCAGCGCGCGTCCCACCTGGACGCGCCGCACTCTAGCCAAACCGATCCCAACTCTTTATAGAGCCGCCAAAAGCACGCGTCGCCCCTGCGCCGCGTTGGGTCGAGACAGGAAAGCTCATTATTGGAAGCGGCGGAAAGCAGAAAGCAGAGCGTCAGCAGCGATACCGTCACCGGCATCCTGAAGCGCATCATCGCTGAAAACGGCCGCGACCATCTCTGGGGTTATGTCTTCGCGATTGCCTGCCTCATCATCGTGGCGCTTTCGACGGCGTTCACTGCCTGGATCATGCGGGCGATCATCGATGAGGCCTTCGCCAATCGCCGCGCCGACGTTGTCTGGATCATCTGTCTTTCGATCTTCGTCGCCTTCGTGCTGCGCGGTTTTGCGAGTTACGGTCAGGCAGTGGCGCTCTCCAAGGTCGGCAACGATATCGTCGCGCGATATCAGCGCCGCCTTTATGCGCATCTGATGACGCTTTCCGTCGGCTTCTTCAGCGAGGCGCGCTCGGCCCATATCGCCGCGCAGGTCAGCCAGAACGTCAGCGGCATCCGCGACGTGCTCAACCTGACGATAACCTCGACAGTGCGCGACCTCCTGACCTTCGTTTCGCTGATCGGCGTGATGGTCCTCCAGGACCCGCTGCTCAGCCTTGCCGTGTTCATCATGGCGCCGCCGCTGCTCTATGCGTTGCGTTATGTTTCCAAACGGCTGCGCTCGGCAACCCGCGAGGCCGTGCATCTGAACAGCCACGTGCTGGGCGCCATGCAGGAGACGATCCAGGGCATTGCCATCGTGAAAGCCTTCACGATGGAAGAGGAGCTGGAACGCAAGGTCAACAAACTCATCAAAGGCGCCGAAAACCGGGCGAACCGGATTGCCCGGCTTTCCGAACGCACATCGCCGCTGACCGAGAGTTTTGCGGGCTTTGCCGTCGCCAGCGTGCTCGCCTATGCCGCCTACCGCTCGATCTACTATAATGTGCCGCCGGGCGCCTTCTTCTCCTTCGTCACGGCGCTGCTGCTGGCCTATGACCCGGCACGCCGGCTCGCCCGCCTGCAGGTTCAGATGGAGCGTGCCGTCGTCAATGCGCGGATGATCTATGAACTGCTCGACATGGAGCCGCGCCAGCGCGACCTGCCGGATGCTCAGCCGCTGACGGTGACGCAAGCCAAGATCGAATTCCGCAACGTTTCCTTCGGCTACGGCAATGAGAGCGTGTTGAGCGGCGTCAGCTTCATCGCCGAGGGCGGCGCGACGACGGCGCTGGTCGGGCCTTCGGGGGCCGGCAAATCCACGGTCGTCAACCTCATTCCCCGCTTTTACGATCCGCGCGAGGGCGAGATCCTGATCGACGGACAGGACATCGCCCACATTACCAAGAAGTCGCTGCGCCAGCAGCTCGCCTATGTCTCGCAGCAGCCTTACCTGTTCGAGGGCACGATCCGCGACAATATCCGCTACGGCCGGCCGGAAGCCACCGACGCCGAGGTGGAAGAGGCGGCCCGGCTTGCCTATGCGCATGACTTCATCTGCGCCCAGCCGCAGGGTTACGACACGCCGGTCGGCGAAAACGGCGTGACGCTTTCGGGCGGCCAGCGCCAGCGGCTGTCGATCGCCCGGGCCCTGGTGCGCAACGCGCCGATCCTGCTGCTCGACGAGGCGACGTCGGCGCTGGACACCGAATCCGAAGCCGCCGTGCAGAAGGCGCTCGACGAGGCGATGACCGGGCGCACCGTCGTCGTCATCGCCCACCGGCTCTCGACCGTGGTGCGCGCCGACAAGATCGTCGTCATGCAGCAGGGCCGGGTCGTCGAGGAAGGCAATCATGAGACGCTTGCGAAGGTCAGCGACGGTCTTTACGCTCGCCTCAACAATCTGCAGAGGCCTTCGGCCTCCGATACAAACTGACCTGGCGAGACCGAAATGAGCGATGCTGCGATGAAACTGGTGGTGGTCGGCGCGGCAGGGCGCATGGGACAGACGTTGATCCGGCTCATCCATTCGATCGAGGGCGTGACTTTGCATGCCGCCGTCGAGCGCCCCGGTTCACCGTTCGTCGGCAAGGATGCCGGCGAGATTGCCGGGCTCGGGCCGACCGGCGTCATCATCGGCGACGATCCGCTCAATGCCTTCCTGCATGCCGAGGGCGTGCTCGACTTCACCTCGCCGGCAGCGACGGTGGATTTTTCGGGCCTCGCTGCCCAGGCCCGCATCGTCCATGTCGTCGGCACCACCGGCTGTTCGGAAGACGACAATGCCAGGATCGCCGCGGCCGCCCGCCATGCCCGCGTCGTCAAGTCGGGCAATATGAGCCTCGGGGTCAATCTGCTCAGCGTGCTAGCCGAGCAGGCAGCCCGGGCGCTCGATCCTGATGACTGGGATATCGAAATCTTGGAAATGCATCACAAGCACAAGGTGGATGCGCCTTCCGGCACCGCGCTTCTTCTCGGCGAGGCAGCGGCCAAGGGGCGCGGCATCGGTCTGGCCGCGAAATCGGTCCGGGTGCGCGACGGCCATACCGGCGCCCGTGAGGCCGGCACGATCGGCTTTGCGACGCTGCGCGGCGGCTCCGTCATCGGCGAGCATTCCGTGCTTTTCGCCGGAGAAGGTGAAATCGTCACCCTGTCGCACAGTGCGGCCGACCGCTCGATCTTCGCGCGCGGCGCCATCAAGGCGGCTCTCTGGGCGCGCGACAAGAAGCCGGGTCTCTATTCCATGCTCGACGTGCTCGGGCTTTCTTCCCAATAACGACATTTCGGAGACATATTCATGAGCGGAACCCTCGTCCTCGTTCGCCACGGCCAGAGCGACTGGAACCTGAAGAATCTCTTCACCGGCTGGAAGGATCCCGATCTGACTGAACTCGGCATCCAGGAAGCCAATGCCGGCGGCACAGCACTCGCCGAATACGGGATCAAATTCGACGTCGCCTATACCTCGGCGCTGGTGCGCGCCCAACACACGCTGAAGCTCATCCTCGACAAGGTCGGCCAGCCCGACCTGCAGACGATCCGCGATCAGGCGCTGAACGAGCGGGACTACGGCGACCTCTCCGGGCTCAACAAGGACGATGCCCGCGCCAAATGGGGCGAGGAACAAGTCCATGTCTGGCGCCGCTCCTACGACGTGCCGCCTCCTGGCGGCGAAAGCCTGCGCGATACCGGCGCCCGCGTCTGGCCCTATTACCTCACCGAAATCTTGCCGCGGGTACTGCGCGGCGAGAAAGTGCTGGTCGCCGCCCACGGCAATTCGCTGCGCTCACTCGTCATGGTGCTCGACAAGCTCAGCAAGGAAGGCGTGCTTGACCTCAACCTCGCGACCGGCGTCCCCATGGTCTACAAGCTGAACGCCGATTCTACCGTCGCTTCCAAGGAAGTGCTCGGCGACATGTCCGGCGCACATTGAAGCCAACGGCCTTCCCTGTCAGTGCAGGGAAGGCCGTCCTCAGTTCTCGATGGTGAACTGCACCCGGTCGGCCGCAAACCGGCTGATGGAATACTGCACCGGCACGCCGTCGAGATCGGTATTCATCGCCTTGGCGATCAGAAGGATCGCCCCTGGGGTGAGTTCGAGATCGGCCAGATCAGCCGTATCGGCGTGCGCCGCCGTCACCTCGGTGGTCGCCCGGACATAATCCGCCAGCCCAAGTTCGGCGAAAGCCTTGGTGATCGATTGATGTTTGCGGTAGGCCTCGCCGATCCCGGCGAAACGCTCGGCGGGAAACCAGCTCGTCGCTTTTGACACCGGCCGCTTATCGGCCTCGCGCAGCGTTTCCAACCGGATCACTGTTGCTCCCGGCTTCAGCCCCAGCCAGCGGGCGATCTCAGAGCTCGCCTCCTCCTTCACCTCATCGAGCAACAGGCTGCGCATCTCGCGCGCCTGATCGCCGATGCCGGCGGTAAAGCGGGTGCGCCTGGTGATCGGGAAATTCAGCCGCTCCTTGCGTTCGATCAATGTGCCGCGACCTTGCACCGCCCGGACGATGCCCTCCTGCGCCAAAGCTGCCAAGGCGCTGCGCACCGTATGCCGGTTGACGCCGAATTGCAGCGCCAGAACGGTTTCTGGCGGCACCATTCCGGTTTCATCATAGGCGCCGTTGCCGATCGCCTCGCGAATCCGGTCGGCGATCTGGCGCCAGAGCGCCACGCCGGTCTGCCTTTGCACCTGCTTCAGTCCCGCCATTCCATCCCTGCCCTGCCATTCGCGCCTTTTTAACACTCTTCACGCGCCTGAAAAGACGTGGCCGCGCTGCAGGATGTCACACGCTTGTCACCGCAGCGATTTAGGACTAGATATAGCTTGTATGGTTGTCTATATCAATAGACATTTTAAGGGAAGCGGCTATGATATCAGCGGACAGCAACAACGCTGCGTCACAGACGGCATCGGGGCGCAAACGCGCCGCCGATCTGCTGGCACGCGCAGAACGCAGCGAACTCTCGGCGGCCTGGAATGCGTTGCCGCAAAAGCCTGCGGCGCATCCGGTGCGTGGACCGGAGACCGGGCTGGTGATGGTGCGCGGACGCATCGGCGGCGGCGGCGCTCCCTTCAATCTTGGCGAGGTGACAGTGACGCGCGCGACGGTCCGGCTCGACTCCGGCTTGATCGGCCATGCGCAGGCGCTCGGCACCGACCGCGAGAAGGCGCGGCTTGCGGCGATCTTCGATGCGCTCTGGCAGGAGGAGGCGACGACGGATTTCGTCGAACGAGCGCTGCTTTTGCCGATCACTGAGCGGATCGCCGCTGCCGAACGCCGCAAGGCCGACGAGACGGCGGCGACCCGCGTCGATTTCTTCACCATGGTGCGGGGAGACAACTGATGGGTTTCAAGACGGACGCCTTGACCGGCGGCTTTGCCGAGCCGGTCTTCCATGCCCAGAGCGTCTTCAAGATGCTGATGGACGGCATGGCCCGTCCCGGGACGATCCAGACCGTTCAGCCCGATGTCGCGCCGCCTGCGCCGCTCGGCATTGCCGCCGGCGCGATCGCGCTGACTCTTTGCGACCACGACACGCCGGTCTGGCTTTCGCAGGGGCTAACGAAATCCGGCGCGCCGGAATGGCTCGGCTTCCACGTCGGCGCGCCGCTGACCACGGAGAAGGCCGAGGCACGCTTCGCCTTCACCGAAGCCGGCGCCGCGCTTTGCCCCTTCGGCCTCTTCGCCTCGGGCACGCAGGAATATCCCGACCGCTCGACGACGCTCATTATGGAGCTCTCCGAACTCGAGGGTGGGCGCCGGATGGCGCTGATCGGCCCCGGCATCCAGAGTGTCGCGGACATTGCGCCGGTTGGCCTGCCGGAGACCTTCCTGCGGCTCTGGACCGAGAACCGCGCGCTCTTCCCGCGCGGCATCGACATCGTGCTGACATCGGCCGCGCGCTTCCTCTGCTTGCCGCGCACCACCAAAATCACTGCAACGGAGATCTGAGCTCATGTATGTTGCCGTCAAGGGTGGCGAGGCCGCCATCGCCAATGCCCACCGCCTGCTTGCCGACCGCCGCCGCGGCGACCGTTCGCTGCCGGCGATCGGCATCGACCAGATCGTCGCGCAGCTGGCGCTCGCCGTCGACCGCGTCATGGCCGAGGCCTCGCTTTTCGACCGTACGCTCGCCGCACTCGCCATCCGCCAGTCGCGCGGCGATATGATCGAGGCGATCTTCCTGCTGCGCGCCTATCGCACGACGCTGCCGCGCTTCGGTTATTCCAAGCCGCTCGACACGGCTGAAATGACGATCGAACGGCGTATCTCGGCGACTTACAAGGATCTGCCGGGCGGCCAGCTTCTCGGGCCGACCTTCGATTATACCCACCGGCTGCTCGACCCGTCGCTGCTGGCCGACGAGGCGGTCGAGACGCCGGCGCAGCGCGCCGCCGAGACCGGCCGCGTCATGCGCGTCTCCGAAATTCTCGGCGAGGAAGGCCTGATCGAGGCCGATGGCGACATGCCGGAGGATCACGAGATCGGCGATCTGACGCGCGAGCCGATGGAATTTCCGATGAGCCGCGACCTTCGCCTGCAGGCGCTCGCCCGCGGCGACGAAGGCTTTTTGCTGGCGCTCGGTTATTCCACCCAGCGCGGCTACGGCCGCAACCATCCCTTCACCGGCGAGATCCGCATCGGCGAGGTCGAGGTCGAATTCGACGTGCCGGAACTCGGCTTCGCCGTCTCGCTCGGTAGGATCCAGATCACCGAATGCCAGATGGTCAACCAGTTCAAGGGTTCGGCCAAGGCGCCGCCGCAATTCACCCGTGGCTACGGCCTGGTCTTCGGCCAGAGCGAGCGCAAGGCGATGGCGATGTCGCTGGTCGACCGGGCGCTTCGCGCCGAAGAGCTCGGCGAGGATATCACCGCGCCGGCACAGGACGAGGAATTCGTCATCTCGCACTCCGACAACGTCCAGGCGACGGGCTTCGTCGAGCACCTAAAGCTTCCTCATTATGTGGATTTCCAGGCCGAACTCGATCTCGTCCGCCGCATGCGCCGCGAATTCGAAGCCGCCCGCAACGGTGGTGAAGACATGAAGGAAGCCGCTGAATGACCGATCTGGCCAGCTACAACTTCGCCTATCTCGACGAACAGACCAAGCGGATGATCCGCCGGGCTATCCTGAAGGCAATCGCCATTCCCGGTTACCAGGTGCCCTTCGCCTCGCGCGAAATGCCGATGCCCTACGGCTGGGGCACCGGCGGCGTGCAGGTGACGGCCTCGATCATCGGACCGGACGACGTGCTGAAGGTCATCGACCAGGGTGCCGACGATACGACCAACGCCGTTTCCATCCGCGCCTTCTTCCAGAAGGTCGCCAATGTCGCGGTGACGACGCATACCAAGGATGCGACGATCATCCAGACGCGCCACCGCATTCCCGAGGAAAAACTCGGACCCGGCCAGGTGCTCGTCTACCAGGTGCCGATCCCCGAGCCGCTGCGCTTCCTCGAACCGCGCGAGACCGAGACCCGCAAGATGCATGCACTCGAAGAATACGGCCTCATGCATGTAAAGCTCTACGAGGACATCGCCCATAACGGCCGCATCTCGCGGACTTACGCCTATCCGGTGAAGGTCCATGGCCGCTATGTCATGGACCCGTCGCCGACGCCGAAATTCGACAATCCGAAGATGCATATGTCGGACGCGCTGCAGCTCTTCGGCGCCGGACGCGAGAAACGCATCTATGCGGTTCCGCCCTATACCGACGTCGTCAGCCTGGATTTCGAGGATTATCCCTTCGATATCCAGCGTTTCGATAAACCCTGCGCCCTATGCGGTGCGGAGGATGTCTATCTCGACGAGGTGGTTCTCGACGACAAGGGCGGGCGGATGTTCGTCTGCTCCGACACCGATCATTGCGAAGACCGCCGCGCGCACGGGCATGCCGGCGAGATGCTGGCCCGGGAGGCTGCAGAATGAGCGATACGCCCCTCCTCAAAGTCCATGACGTTTCGAAATTCTACGGCAACCGCATCGGCTGCCGCGACGTCTCCTTCGAGCTCTGGCCCGGCGAAGTGCTCGCCATCGTCGGCGAGTCCGGCTCCGGCAAGACGACGCTGCTCAACTGCCTCTCCACCCGGCTGCTGCCGAGCACCGGCAGCGTCGAATATCATATGCGCGATGGCAGCTACCGCGATCTCTACCGCATGAACGAGGCCGAGCGGCGCTTCCTGATGCGCACCGATTGGGGCTTCGTGCACCAGAACCCGGCCGATGGCCTGCGCATGACGGTGTCGGCCGGCGCCAATGTCGGCGAACGCCTCATGGCGATCGGCGACCGGCATTACGGCAAGATCCGCTCCACCGCCATCGACTGGCTGGAACGCGTCGAGATCGATGCCGACCGCATCGACGACCAGCCGCGCGCCTTTTCCGGCGGCATGCGTCAGCGATTGCAGATCGCCCGCAACCTCGTCACCGGCCCACGCCTCGTCTTCATGGATGAGCCAACCGGCGGCCTCGACGTCTCGGTGCAGGCGCGCCTGCTCGATCTCGTGCGCGGTCTCGTCAACGATCTCGGCCTCTCGGCCATTATCGTCACCCACGATCTCGCCGTCGCCCGCCTGCTCTCGCACCGGATGATGGTGATGAAGGACGGCTACGTCATCGAACACGGGCTCACCGACCGCGTGCTCGACGACCCGCGCGAACCTTATACGCAGCTGCTCGTCTCCTCGATCCTGCAGGTCTGAGGTCCGAAACCAAGGAAGAAGAAATCATGGCAACGCCCCTCGTCGTTTCCGAAGTCTCGAAGAGCTTCACCATGCATCTGCGCGACGGTATCAAGCTGCCTGTCGTCTCCAATGTCGCCTTCTCGGTCACATCGGGCGAATGCGTCGTCCTCGGTGGCCCATCGGGCATTGGAAAGAGCTCGCTGCTCAAGATGATCTACGGCAATTATGCCGTCGACACCGGCCAGATCCTCATTCGCCACGACGGACGCATCGTCGATCTGGCTTCCACCGATCCGCGCACCGTGCTCAACGTCCGCCGCAATACGCTCGGTTATGTCAGCCAGTTCCTGCGCACCGTGCCGCGCGTCGCGGCGATCGACGTGGTTGCCGAACCGCTGGTGGCACGCGGCGAGGACGCCGTCACGGCACGGGAAAAGGCGGGCACCCTGCTTGCCAGGCTCAATCTGCCGGAAACGCTCTGGCAGCTTCCGCCCGCCACCTTCTCCGGCGGCGAGCAGCAACGCGTCAACATCGCGCGCGGCTTCATCACTGAGCACACGATCCTGCTTCTCGACGAGCCCACAGCCTCACTCGATGCCAGGAACCGCGCCGTCGTCGTCGGCATGATCGCGGAAAAGAAGAAGGCGGGGGTGGCCCTTCTCGGCATCTTCCACGACGAAGAGGTGCGCGAAGCCGTCGCCGACCGCATCCTCGACGTCCAGCAATTCTCACCCAGAAAGATCGCTGCATGAGCCGCAAGCTGGGTATCGAGCCCTACTTTCATGAGACGGCATCCGTCAGCGATTCCACCTTCGGGCGCTATACGGAGGTGTCTGAACGCTGCCGCATCAGCGAGGCCACGTTCGGCGACTATTCCTACATCATGCAGGATGGCTCCGTCTGGTGTGCGACGATCGGCAAGTTCGTCAATATCGCCGCCGCCGTGCGCATCAACGCCACCAACCATCCGACCTGGCGCGCGACACTGCATCATTTCACCTATCGCGCCGCTGACTATTGGCCAGACGGCGACATGGAGACGGACTTCTTCGCCTGGCGGCGCGCAAACCGCGTGACGATCGGCAACGACGTCTGGATCGGCCACGGGGCGACGATCCTGCCCGGCGTCAACGTCGGCAACGGCGCGGTGATCGGGGCCGGCGCCGTCGTATCGAAGGACGTCGCGCCTTACGCGATCGTCGGCGGCGTACCGGCCAAGCTCATCCGCGAGCGCTTTCCAAGAGAGGTCGGCAAACGGATGGACAGGCTTTCCTGGTGGGACTGGGAGCATGACCGACTGCGTCAGGCGCTCCAGGATTTCCGCAACCTGACCGCGGAAGATTTCCTATCTCGCTACGACGGCTAAACCCCCGATATTGGGGCGGAGAATTGTGACAGGACTTACACAAATATGACATGTGAGGTTCATCAAGCGGGACTAATGCGATGCTGACCAAGGCCTGGATCGCAAGGGAAGAGCATGATGTTCGAGCTGAAGAATGTCACACGTCGTTTCGGAAAAAAGCTCGCTGTCGATTCCGTCACGCTCGCCATTCCCCAAGGCCAGATGGTCGGCATCATCGGCCGCTCCGGCGCCGGCAAGTCGACGCTGCTGCGCATGATCAACCGACTTCAGGAGCCGAGCTCCGGCTCCATCCAATTCGCCGGTGTCGAGGTCTCCGGGCTTCGCGGCCGGGCGCTGCGCAACTGGCAGCGCGACTGCGCGATGATCTTCCAGCAGTTCAACCTGGTGCCACGCCTCGATGTTCTCACCAATGTCATGCTCGGCCGCCTCAATCACCGCTCGACGTTCCTGAGCCTCCTCAACATCTTCACCCGCGAGGAACGCGTGCACGCGATCGCGGCCCTCGAACGCCTCGGCATCGAGCAGACGGCGCTGCAGGCGGCCGGCACGCTTTCCGGCGGCCAGCAGCAACGCGTGGCGATCGCCCGCGCGCTGATGCAGAACCCGAAGATGGTTCTTGCCGACGAGCCGATCGCCTCGCTCGATCCGCTGAACGCCAAGATCGTCATGGATGCGCTGCGCGACATCAACGAGCGCGAGGGCATCACCGTCATCACCAACCTCCACACGCTCGATACCGCCCGCAACTATTGTGAGCGCATCGTCGGCATGGCCGGCGGCCGCGTGGTCTTCGACGGCAAGCCGTCCGAGCTGACCGCCGAAGCGGTGAAGGCGATCTACGGGACTGACAAGGACGGCGCCGGCATCGACGAAACCATGACGTCGACCAGCCTCGAATCCACGCGCCGCGCCGAGGCCTCATCATCCGGCATGATGGCCAAAACAGCCGCCATGCATTGACCCGTGTCCGGCCGACGGGACAACGGCCGGAGAACCAACTGACAAGCCACGTCACAACAGGAGACTTCCATGTCTGCATTCCGCAAGATTTTGATGGCAACCATCGCCGTAGCCGCCCTCGCCGGCAATGCCGCCGCTCAGGACGTCAAAGTCCTCCGCATCGGTCTCGATGGCGGTGAAAACGAAGCCGACCAGGTGCGCCGTACCGAGTGCGTCAAACCAGGCCTGATCGCCGCCACCGGCGTTTCCGAAGTGCAGCTCTTCCCGTCGCCGAACTATAACGGCGTCATCCAGGGCCTTCTCGGCGGCACGATCGATCTCACCGTCATGGGCGCCTCCTCGTACGCGGCTATCTACCTCAAGGATCCGAACGCCGTTACCCCGGTTCTCACGACCAAGCAGGCCGACGGTTCGACCGGCTACTACTCGATCATGGTGGCCCGCAAGGATTCGGGCATCAAGACGCTCGCCGACGCCAAGGGCAAGAAGCTCGGCTTCGCCGATCCGGACTCCACCTCGGGCTACCTTGTTCCGAACGTTGCCCTGCCGAAGGACATCGGCGTTCCCGTCAAGCAGTATTTCTCTGAAACCGGCTTTGGCGGCGGCCACGAAAACCTCGTCCTCGGTGTTCTCGACAAGAAGTTCGATGTCGGCACCACCTTCGGTTCCGCTCAGGGCGATTGGGCGCAGGGCTACACCTCCGGCAACCTGCACCAGATGGTCGCCAAGGGTCTGCTCGACATGGACGATATCGTCCAGGTCTGGAAGTCGCCGCTCATCCCGAATGGCCCGCTGATGGTTTCCCAGAAGCTGCCGGCCGATCTCCAGAAGAAGGTTACCGCTTACTTCGCAGAGCTGCCGAAGAAGGACATGAGCTGCTTCGAATCGTTCACCGGCGGCGGCTACGTTGACTGGTCGCCGGTCGACCAGAGCTTCTACCAGACGATCATCGATGCCCGCAAAGCCGTTATCGGCGGCTGATCCTCGGTCTGTGCAATCTTCCGGCGGCATCGTCACGATGCCGCCGCGTTCCAAATAAGGAAGCCACATATGGCGCACTCGGCCGGAGCGGATCATCTGAACGGACTGCAGGAAAGCTCCCGTACGATCCTCGACAATTACCAGAACCAAGTCCGAACTCGCCGGATTTATACGGCCGTCTCCATCGTGATCTTCCTGATTATCCTCGGCACTTCGCTCGATTTCGCCAACAGCGCCAACTCGGGCAAGTTCTTTGAGCGCCTGCCCTATTTCTTCGATTTCATGAAGAGCTTCGTGCCGGACAGCCCGCTGGAGATCTTCCGCGCCATGTTCGACCTGCCGTCGCCCTACTCCGACGGTTCGATAAAATACGACTATACAAGCGACCGCGTCTGGATCACCGACAGTTTCTACATACCGAATCTCTTCTACGAGCTCGCGATCACGCTCAACATCGCCATCGTCTCCACCATATTGGGTGCGAGCGGCGCGTTCCTGCTCTGCTTTTTCGCGTCCACCAACCTCGTCGGTGCAGGTCTCACGCGCTGGATCGTGCGGCGCATCATGGAGATCATGCGCGCCTTTCCAGAGATCGTCACCGCCGGTCTTCTCGCGGCGATCCTGTCGATCGGCCCTATCTCAGCAATCATCGCGGTGTGGTTCCACACCGTCGGCGCGCTTGGAAAGCTGTTCTTTGAAGTTGTCGAGAACGCCGACATGAAGCCGGATGAAGGCCTGCGCGCCGTCGGAGCCGGCTGGCTGGAGCGTGTACGTTTTGCCATCCTGCCGCAGGTGCTCCCGAACTTCGTTTCCTACACGCTGCTGCGTACCGAGATAAATGTGCGTGCCTCGACCATTATCGGCGCCGTCGGCGGCGGCGGCATAGGCGAGGTATTCAGCCTGTCGATTGGACGCGACCATGCCGCCAAGACTTACGCAATCATCATCCTGCTGCTGATCACCGTCATTTGCGTTGATCAATTTTCCGCCTGGCTGCGTCAACGGCTGATCGGCCGGCAGTCCTTCGAATTTGGCCGGGGAGCAGCGTGATGTCCTCTGGCCTGACCATGAACGCCGTCGAACGCAACCGCCTGCTGACCGCCTATCCGGACGTCTTCCACCGCAGCTTCATGCAGCGATGGGGCCTTCTCCTCATCTCTGCGGCAGTCCTCGTCTACCTTGCCTTCTGCTTCGCCTTCTTCAACGTCATTCCGACTTTCGTAAACGGCAACTGGGATCGCGCAGCAATCTATGTTCAGGACTGGTATTCCTGGCGTGCCCAGCCGCGCTTGCGTTTCCAGAACGATCAGGTCGTCCCACAATGGACAAGCCGTCGCCAGTATCCCGAAGGCGCTGAGATCTACTGGCTCAAGCCCAGCGCCGATGGGCGCAGATACACTGTCACCTTCGGCAGCGACGGTGACCGTCTGGAAGTGAGCCCAAGCCGCGTTGACGTCTATATCGACGGCAAGCTCTATCCCGTCACCATCACCCGCGACCGTGCCTCTTTGCCTGCCGATGCGCCAGTCCAGATGCAGCAGGACGACAACAAGGTGAATGTCTATTACGGTTTTTCCGGGCAGGCAGAAATCCGCACCAGCCAGGTCTACGTACAGCGCCGCTTTCTCGGCTGGGCGAACTTCTTCTTCGATACGCAATCGCCCTTCTGGGGCCGCAGCCTGCCCGAAGTCGTGGGCCTGATGTTCTCGGGCGCACGACTCGATGCAAATCAATCCAACGCGTCGCTGGCATTGGACAACTTCCTCAACAACGCGAGCTGGCAGCACGGCGACATCCTGTCGAAACTGATGCAGACACTGGTCATGGCCTTTGTCGGCACATTATTCGGCACCCTGGTTGCTTTTCCGCTCGCCTTCATCGCCGCACGCAACATCATGCGTAACCGCGCTGTGAACTGGGCCACGAAGCGGCTCTTCGATTTCCTGCGCTCGATCGACATGCTGATCTGGGCGTTGTTCTTCACCCGTGCCTTCGGTCCGGGGCCGCTTCCCGGGATCGCGGCGATTTTCTTCACCGATACCGGCGCGCTCGGAAAAGTCTACGCCGAAGCCCTCGAGAACATCGACGACAAGCAGCGTGAGGGCGTCAAGTCGGTGGGTGCGGCGCCAGTTGCCGTTCAACGTTTCGGCGTCGTTCCACAAGTCCTGCCGGTCTTCATCTCGCAATCACTTTATTTCTGGGAATCGAATACCCGTTCGGCAACCGTGATCGGCGCCGTCGGTGCGGGCGGCATTGGCCTGAAATTGCTGGAATCCATGAAGACAAATTCGGACTGGGACAAAGTCGCCTACATGGTGCTTCTGATACTCCTGGTCGTCTTCGCCTTCGACAACCTCTCGAATGCGCTGCGATCGCGCGTGATGGGGAAAAAGAACCACTGACAAGCTGCCGTCATCATCATTCTGTCACCGAAATCTTTTAGCCGGGAGCCTGCTTGCGGTTGGCCGCCAAATCACTGCACATTGCGCTCCCCCGTCTCGACGATCCCCAGGATAAAAGCCTTGCGCTACGCTCTCTATTTCTCGCCGCCGAAGGATGATCCCCTGACCGGCGCCGCCTCGCGCTGGCTCGGCCGCGATGCTTTCACCGGCGAGGCCTATCCTGCGCCGGAGCATGAGACGCTCAGTGCGGAAGAGCAGTTCGACCTGACCGCCGACCCGCGACGCTACGGCTTTCACGCCACGATCAAGGCGCCATTTTCACTTGCCGCCACCGTCACCGAGAAGGATCTCATGGCGGTTGCGGAGGAATTTGCCGCCAGCACGCCGGCCTTCGAGATTCCCGAGCTCGTACTCGGCCAGCTCGGCCGTTTTTTTGCCCTTGTTCCCGGCTCTCTTCATCAACCTCTTCAGGATTTCGCCGCGAAGGTGGTAAAATCCTTCGAGCCGTTTCGCGCCGCACTCTCCGAGGCCGACACCAACAGGCGCAATCCGGAGAAGCTCAGCGACAGCCAACGCGCCAATCTGCATCGCTGGGGTTATCCTTACGTCATGGAGGATTTCGGCTTTCACATGACGCTGAGCGGTCAGGTACCGGAGACGCGCGCCGCAGTGATGAAAGCGATCTTGGCCGAGCGTTTTGCCGGTTTCACCGGCCGGCCGCTCTCGATTTCCGGCCTTGCCGTCTTCACCGAGGAGACGCGCGGCGCCCCGTTCAAAGTTCATTCCTGGCTGCCGCTTACCGGCGCCAAACGCTGAAAGATCAAAGGCTTATGAGCAAAGAGACCGTGTTTTCCAACGCCCGCATCGTTCTTGAGGACGATATCGTCCTCGGCTCGATGCTCATTCGTGATGGCAAGATCGCCGACATCTCCGAAGGCAATTCGGTAGCCGGCGAAGATTTCGAAGGCGACTTCATCATTCCCGGCCTCGTCGAGCTGCACACCGACCATCTCGAAGGCCATTATCAGCCGCGTCCCGGCATCCGCTGGAACAAGACGGCCGCGGTCCAGGCGCATGACGCCCAGATCGTCACATCAGGCATCACGACGGTCTTCGACTGCCTGCGCATGGGCGCGGACGAAGACGGCGGCTTCGAACATGGCGAGATGCGCGAGATGGCCGACGCCATCCAGGCGGCGGAGAAGGAAGGCCGGCTGCGCGCCGAACACTTGCTCCATCTGCGCTGCGAGGTTTCGGCCGACAATGTTCTCGAACATTTCGCCGATTTCGAAAACGATCCGCATGTGCGGCTCGTCTCGCTGATGGATCACGCGCCCGGCCAGCGGCAGTTCCAGACGATGGATCAATACATCTTCTACTACCAGAAGAAGCGGGGCCTGAGCGACGAGGTCTTCGCCCGTTTCGTCGCCAAGCGCCAGGCGGAATCGGCGCGCAATTCGACGCCGCATCGCAACGCCATCGCCCAGGTCTGCGCCGAACGCGGCATCACCGTTGCAAGCCATGACGACGCCACACTCGCCCATGTCGACGAGGCGATCGACAACGGTGTGCGGCTTGCCGAATTCCCGACCAGCCTCGATGCGGCCCGGGCCTCGCATGAACACGGCATGAGCGTGCTGATGGGGGCGCCGAACATCGTGCGCGGCAAATCCCATTCCGGCAATATCGCCGCCCGCGACCTCGCCGAGATGGGCGTGCTCGACGTGCTGTCCTCCGATTACGTGCCGCTCAGCCTGCTGCATGCGCCCTTCATCCTCGCCGACGAGGTCGAGAGCATCACGCTGCCGAAGGCGATCGCGATGGTGACGTCGACGCCCGCCCGCACCGTCAGTCTCGACGATCGCGGCCGGATCGCGACAGGGCTGCGCGCCGATCTCGTCCGCGTCCACCGCTCGCATGGCGTGCCGGTGACACGCTCCGTCTGGCGCCAGGGACGCCGTGTCGCATGACGCCGCACGAACCCCACCCCGGAGCCGGAGCCGAGCGCGGCATCATGGTCGTCGTCGTCGGGCCGAGCGGCGCCGGCAAGGACACGCTGATGAACCTTGCCGCGCGGCATTTCGCCGGCCGCGCCAACATTCATTTCACCCGCCGCGTCATCACCCGCCACCGCGACGCCGGCGGCGAAGACCATCTTTCCGTCTCCCTCCAAGGCTTTGCGGCGATGGAACAGTCGGGCTCCTTCGCCGTCTGGTGGGAGGCGCACGGCTTGAAATACGGCATTCCGGCCGAGGTCTCGGTGGCATTGTCGCGCGGCCATGTCGTCGTCGCCAATGGTTCACGCTCGGCGCTTCACCGTTTCCAGGCCGCCTTCCCGCGGCTCAAGGTGATCAACGTCACCGCTCGCCCCGAAGTGCTCGCCAGCCGGCTGGAGGCGCGCGGGCGCGAGACGCATGAGGATATCATGGCGAGACTCGCCCGCGGGCCGCTGACGGTGCGCGGCGACTACGACGTGGCGGAGCTCGACAATAGCGGCTCGCTGGAAGAGGCCAAACAGAAGATGGTCGCGATCCTCGACGGGCTGCTCTCCGAGGTGCATTGACCGCAATTGAAGGGAAGGGCATGCGCGCCATCAAAGTGATCGACTACGATCCCTCCTGGCCGCGGCGCTTTGCCGAAATCAGCGCCGAAATCTCCGTCTTGCTCGGCGATGTCGTGCTGTCCAGCAGCACGTCGGTGCCTGGCCTGGCGGCCAAGCCGAAAATCGACCTCGATGTCGTCACCATCTCAGACGATGTTCTGCCGGCGGCTATCGACATCCTGCGCGCTGCCGATTTTGTCTTCCACGGCGACTTGGGAGAGAACCGCTGGGCCCTCACTCGAGATCACCAAGCCTATGGCTTCAAGCTCTATCTTTGCGACCCCGCCAACCTCGCGCATCGGCAACGCATCCTGTTTCGCGACTATCTCAGGGATCATACCGACAGGGCCGAAGCCTATGCCGATCTCAAACGCCGGCTGGCCGCGGAGGCGGACGACGACTGGGATTTTTATACCGGCGGAAAATCGGCCTTTGTCGACGAGACGATACGATTGGCCACGTTGAGAACCTGAGACTGAAGCGCCTGCGGCGCTCCGGCCGTCCCCGATTAGTCGCCGTCACCCCGTCCCGATACGATCTCGCGCTTGCCGACGTGATTGGCCGGGCCGACGAGGCCTTCCTTTTCCATGCGTTCGACCAATGAGGCGGCGCGGTTATAGCCGATGCCGAGGCGGCGCTGGATGTAGGAGGTCGAGCACTTCTTGTCGCGCATGACGACCTTGACTGCCTGCTCGTAGAGCTCGTTGCCGTCCTCGGAGGCCATGGCGCTCTTGTCGAACACGGCGCCGGCCTCTTCCTCTTCCGGCTCTTCCTCTTCGTCGGCGGTAACGGTGTCGAGATATTCGGGGCGCCCTTGCGTTTTCAGATGGGCAACGACCTTTTCGACCTCGGCATCCGAAACGAAGGGACCGTGCACGCGGGCAATCCTGCCGCCGCCCTGCATGTGCAGCATGTCGCCCTGGCCGAGCAGCTGCTCGGCGCCCTGTTCGCCAAGAATGGTGCGGCTGTCGATCTTCGAGGTGACCTGGAAGGAAATACGGGTCGGGAAGTTCGCCTTGATCGTGCCGGTGATAACATCGACCGACGGGCGCTGCGTCGCCATGATCAGGTGAATACCGGCCGCACGCGCCATCTGCGCCAGACGCTGGATGGCGCCTTCGATCTCCTTGCCGGCGACCATCATCAGGTCGGCCATTTCGTCGACGATGACGACGATATAGGGCATCGGCGCGAGATCCAGCTCCTGCTGCTCCTCGACCGGCGCACCGGTTCCCCTGTCGAAGCCGGTCTGGACCATGATATGGATGGTCTCGCCCTTTTCGCGCGCCTGGGAGACGCGGCCATTATAGCCGTCGATGTTGCGTACGCCGAGGCGCGACATCTTGCGATAACGCTCCTCCATCTCGCGCACCGCCCATTTCAGCGCCATGACGGCCTTCTTCGGGTCGGTGACGACGGGGGTCAGCAGATGCGGGATGCCGTCATAGACCGAGAGCTCGAGCATCTTCGGGTCGACCATGATCAGCCGGCACTGTTCCGGCGTCATGCGGTAGAGCAGCGACAGGATCATCGTGTTGATGGCGACCGATTTGCCCGAGCCGGTGGTGCCGGCGACGAGCAGGTGCGGCATCTTCGCCAGCTCGGCGATGACAGGCTCGCCGCCGATGGTCTTGCCGAGGCCGAGCGCCAGCTTATAGCCGCTCTTGTCGAAATCCTGGCTCTCGATCATCTCGCGGAAATAGACAGTCTCACGGGTGACATTCGGCAGTTCGATGCCGATGACGTTGCGGCCGGGAACGACGGCGACGCGGGCCGAAAGCGCCGACATCGAGCGGGCGATATCGTCGGCGAGACCGATGACGCGCGATGACTTCACGCCGGGCGCCGGCTCGAATTCATAGAGGGTGACGACAGGGCCGGGGCGGACATGAATGATCTCGCCCTTGATGCCGAAATCCTCGAGCACGCTTTCCAGCAGGCCGGCATTCTGTTCCAGCGTCTCCTGCGACATGATCTCGCCAAGCCGTTCCGGCGGCTCCTGCAACAGGGCGCGCGGCGGGAACTCATAGCCGGATGCATCGACCTTTTCCGGTCTTGCCATCAGGCGCGGCGACGGCAGGACGGCGGCGACCGGAGGCGTCGACCGAGGCGCCGGCGCTGCCTGGGGCAACGCTGCAGCCTGGGGCAACGATATAGCCTGGGGCATCGGCGCGCTCTCGGGTGCCTGGGGCACGCCTCTGGGCGCCAACACAATCGGCTCCGGAGCACGAACCGGCTTTTGCAGGGGCATCGCGGCCGGCGGCCGCGGAGCTGCCGATGTGGGTCTTGCGGCCGGTGGCTGGATCGGGCGCGATGCGGCGGAAGCCGGTTTCGGCGCGCCTGGACGCCATTCCATGACGCGGAACAGGGCGGTGATCGATTCGGGCGTGGTCTCGATCTTCGGGACAACGATCGAGGGTATGCGGACCGGCTCGCCTTCTTCGAAGGCCATGACTTCCCAGAAGGCGAAATCGGAAATCGAAGCCAGTTCGGCGGCAGCGCGCAAGGCAGGCGCCTCCGCCCGGCCGGAGGCCGACGGCTGCGGCATCTCGATCATCGCAGCCGGTGCTGCGGCAAGCTCGCTCGGCTCCGGCAGATAGATGTCGAAAGGCACATCGACGGCGACCGGTTCTATCCGTATTGCATGCTGTTCGAGCTGCGGTTCGTCGCGAACGGGGTCGTTCGGCGGACGGCGCCGGCTGATCAGCGTTTCCGGGGTGCGCGTGAAGCGAACATTCGGCGCGAGCGAAAAGTTGCTCTGCCAGATCGGCGCCGCCGGCTTTTCACCGGGATTTTCCTCCACAAGCTCCGTTTCAAGCCCGCTGGAAAAATCTGCGGCATCCGTCAAATTGGTTCTGGGAAAACGCATGCGTCCGCTACTCACTCATGCCTAACAAATTACGACCCTACCGGGATAGAAAAGGAAGGTTAATAAGTTCCTTCCAGCCGGATCGTTCCGATACAGCTCCCAGAGGCAAACCGTCGCTATTTCAATGAGTTGTGTGAAACGGAAAAATCTTTTTCCGTTTTGGGGAGGCGCTCAATGCGCCTCGTCCCAATTGGTGGCGGCGCGGGCGTCGACGCGCAGCGGCACGCGCATTTCGAGCGCCGGCATGGTGGCGTTTTCCATGACCGAGACGATGATCGGCATCGCCTTTTCGACATCCTCATCCTCGACTTCGAAGATGAGTTCGTCGTGCACCTGCAAGAGCATGCGGACACGCTCGGCAAGACCGGCTTCAACAAGCGCCGGCTCCATCTTGATCATCGCCCGGCGGATGACGTCGGCGGCCGAGCCCTGGATCGGCGCGTTGATCGCGGCGCGCTCGTTGAAGGCGCGCACCGACGGATTGGACGAACGGATTTCGGGGTAGTTGATTCGCCGGCCGAAAATCGTCTCGACATAACCCTTGTCCCGCGCCATCGCCTTGCGGCTTTCCATATAGTCGCGGATGCCCGGGAAACGCTCGAAATATTTCTTGATATAGTCGCCGGCTTCCGACCGCTCGATCGAGAGCTGATTGGCGAGCCCGAAGGCCGAGATGCCGTAGATGATGCCGAAATTGATCGCCTTGGCGCGGCGTCGCACCTCGCCAGGCATGCCTTCGACCGGCACGCCGAACATTTCCGACGCCGTCATGGCGTGAATATCGACGCCATCCTCGAAGGCCTTGGTCAGCTGCGGGATCTCGGCCACATGGGCAAGCACGCGCAGTTCGATCTGGCTGTAATCGGCGGAAATCAGCTTGTGGCCCGGTGTCGAGATGAAAGCGGTGCGGATCTTGCGGCCTTCGGCGGTGCGCACCGGAATGTTCTGCAGGTTCGGCTCGGAGGAGGACAGGCGACCTGTCGTCGTCGAGGCCAGCGAGTAGGAGGTGTGGACCCGCTTTGTCTCCGGATGCACATAGCCGGGAAGCGCATCGGTGTAGGTCGATTTCAGCTTGGTGAGCTGGCGCCAGTCGACGATCTTGCGCGGCAGCTCGAAACCGGCGGCGGCGAGATCCTCGAGCACCGAGGCGGAGGTCGACCATTGCCCGGTCTTCGTCTTGCTGCCGCCGGCAAGACCCATCTTGCCGAACAGGATGTCGCCGAGCTGCTTCGGCGAGCCGATATTGAAGCGCTCGCCGGCCAGCGTATAGATCTCGTCCTCCAGCCGCGCCGCACCCTGGGCCAGCTCGCCGGACAGGCGCGACAGGATCTGCCGGTCGACGGTGATGCCGCGCGCTTCCATGCGCGCCAGCACCGGCAATAGCGGCCGCTCCAGCCGTTCATAAACGCTGGTCAGCCCGGCTGCCGCCAGCCGCGGCTTCAGCACCAGCCAGAGGCGCAGCGTCACGTCCGCGTCTTCGGCGGCATAATGGGTGGCGCGGTCGATATCGACCAGATCGAAGGTCACGTTCGCCCTGCCGCTGCCGGCCACGTCCTTGTACGGGATCGGCGTATGGCCGAGAAATTTTTCCGAGAGCGGGTCCATGCCATGGGCGCCGGTCCCGGCGTCGAGCACGTAGGAGATCAGCATCGTGTCGTCGAAACTCTTGGTCTCGATGCCATAACGCTTCATCAAGAGGTAATCGTATTTCAGGTTCTGGGCGACCTTGAGAACCGCAGCGTCCTCCAGCAGCGCCTTCAGCCGCGGCAGGGCATCGCGCATCGGGATCTGATTTTCGGCAAGGCCGCCGCCGAGCAGATCGCCGACGCCGTTCTTGTGGGCAAGCGGCACATAGGCGGCGCGGATCTTCGTGCCGGTGGGATCGGCGACATTGTCGGCGATCGCCATCGCAAAGCCGACGAGCTCGGCCTGCATCGCGTCAAGCGACGTCGTCTCGGTATCGAAGGCCATGAGGCCGGTGTCGCGCGCATCGGCGATCCATCGGTCGAGCGTCGCCAGATCGCGGATCGTCACATAGGTGGAATGATCGAAGGGCAGCGTCGCAAAGGCCTCGGCCCGCGCCTTGGCAAGATCGGCAGGTGAAAAGGCGCCTTCGACGCCAGCCTTCGCACGCGGCGGCACGGGCACGGATGGCCCCGAGACATCAGGAATGCCGCCGGCCACGGGCGCAGGCTCGGCCGCATCGAGATCGGGACCATGGGCGGCATCTCCCCATTCGATGCGGACGACCGCCGGTTCGATGGCGTTTGCATCACAATCGCAGACTTCGGCGACCCGTCGCGTCAGCGTCGTAAATTCCATCGTCTTGAGAAAGCCGATCAGCTTCGGGCCGTTCTGCGGCTCCAGCACCAGCGCGTCGAGATCGAGATCGAGCGGTACGTCGGTGCGCAGCCGCACGAGTTCGCGCGAAAGCTTTGCCATCTCGATATTGGCTAGAATGGTCTCGCGGCGCTTGACCTGCTTGATCTCGGTGGCGCGTTCGAGCAGCGTGTCGAGATCGCCGTATTCCTCAAGGAGCTGGGCCGCGGTTTTCGGGCCGATGCCGGGAATGCCGGGCACATTGTCGACGGAGTCGCCGGTCATTGCCTGCAGGTCGATCATCTTTTCCGGCGGCACGCCCCATTTCTCGAGGACATCGGGAATGCCGATCTGCTTGTCCTTCATGCTGTCATACATGTGGACATTTGCTGTGACGAGCTGCATCAAATCCTTGTCGGAGGAAACGATGGTGACGTCGGCGCCCGTTGCCTCGGCCTGGCGGGCATAGGTGGCGATGATGTCGTCGGCCTCGAAGCCTTCGGTCTCGATACAGGGCAAATTGAAGGCGCGGGTTGCCTCGCGGATTAGCCCGAATTGCGGGATGAGCTCTTCCGGCGGGGCCGACCGGTTTGCCTTGTAGGCGTCGTAGAGATCCTTGCGGAAAGTCTTGGCGGAATAATCGAAGATGACGGCAAGATGGGTCGGCGTTACCCCGACATCGGTATTGCGCGCATCCCTCAAAAGCTTCCACAGCATGTTGCAAAAACCGGAAACGGCGCCGACCGGCAGGCCGTCCGTCTTGCGCGTCAGCGGCGGCAATGCATGAAACGCCCGGAAGATGAAACCGGAACCGTCGACTAGGAAGAGGTGATCGCCTTTTTTCATGCGTGCATGGATAGCGCGGGCACGGAACGAGGTCCATATAAAGTTCGGCGCGCCAGGAGATTATGGCGTCGGGTTCAAGGATATATGCAGAAGGGATTCCTGCTCACCAAACTGTTACCGATTTGTAACGTGGCGTGACCCTTGAAAAACCACATTCGCAGTTACAAATTCATGTCACCGGCGCTTGATCGCGCCGCGGGTCTGATTACCGGCTTGTCCCCCGCCGCATCAGGCTTGGACAAAGGCCTTTATCCCCCTCTCCGGGCCTTTGTCCCCATTTTAAGGTCGCCATGGCCAACCTCCAGGTCATGGCGACTTTTGTTTTTCCAGCCCCTCGAAACGATGGGCGGAGCTTGCGTCTTTTTGGAGCGTCCTATGCGATTTGCTGCATTGTCTCCGGCATGGTTTTGAGCCTAACTTGCAATCATGGGATTTAACCGCATGGATTCGGGAGCTTACCTTGCCAGCCAGCTGGCGAAGGGTTTTGCCCGCTCGCTGCACCGGCGCGCGGTCGGGCTCGGTTTTTCCCCCGGTCAGTTTCCCATTCTGCTGGAACTCTGGGGCGAAGACGGCCTGACCCAGAAACAGCTGCTCGAGCGGGTCGATATCGAGCAGGCGACCATGGCCAATACGCTGTCGCGCATGGTCCGCGACGGGCTGATCGAACGTCGGCCGCATCCATCCGATAAGCGGGCGCAGCTGATCTTCCTGACGCCGAAGGCGCGTGCCATGGAAGCCGAGGCGATCGAAAGCGCGCGCGAGGCCGACCTCGCGCTGTTCAAGGGCTTTCGGACTTTCGAGCGCGAGCTGACGCTCGAATATATCCGCCGGCTGCTGGAAAACGCCAAGGCGCTCTGACCGGGTATTGCTCGCCGGCAAGACGGCTGGATCACCGCCACGTTATCGACGGATCGTCCTTTAGCCTTTTGTTTTGATGCATGGCGTTGTCCCAGAACCGATGCACACTTCCGGGCGACATGCATTAGGCTATCGAGGACAGGAGGGTCTCGCGGGCAGCGAGCTTGGTGCTCGGCTCGACATCCGGTCTGCCGAGCAAAAACCCCTGTACCTGCGCACAGCCTTCTTCGACGACGATCTGGCGCTGCGTCTCGGTTTCGACGCCCTCCGTCACGACAGGCATGCCGAGACTGTGACCGAGGCCGATGATCGCGCGCACGATCGAACGCGCCGCCGCGTCATGGTCCAGCATTCCGGTGAAGCTGCGGTCGACCTTGATCTTGTCGAAAGGGAAGGTTCGCAGGTTGGAAAGCGAGGAAAAACCGGTGCCGAAGTCGTCCATGACGATGTGAACACCCAGACTGCGCAGACGCTGCAGCGTGGCCATCACCCGGTCGCGATCACGGATGAGAGCGGCCTCGGTGATCTCGATTTCCAGCCGGCCGGGCGCAAGCCCGGTTTCCTTGAGGATCGCCTCGATCCGCTCGCATAGGTTTGGCAGCATGAACTGCACCGGCGAAACGTTGACGGCGATCCTCAGCGGAAGCGGCCAGCGCGCGGCCTCCTTGCAGGCCTGCTGCAGCACCCACTCGCCGAGCTGGACGATCGACCCGCTTTCCTCGGCGATCGGAATGAAGATATCCGGCTCGCTCAGGCCGTGGCCCGGCCGGTTCCAGCGCATCAGGGCCTCGTAACCGCTGATCTCGCCGCTCTGTGCATCGAGAACCGGCTGATAGCTGACATGGATCTGATTGCGGGTGATGGCGTGGCGCAGTTCGCTTTCGATCTGGCGGCGGGCTCGCGTGGCCTCGTCCATTTCCGCATTGAAGAAACAGGCCTTGCCGCGGCCGCCGTGCTTGACCCGATAAAGGGCGATATCGGCGTTGTTGCAGATCTCGTCTGCATCGCTTCCGTCGGTCGGATAAAGAGCGATGCCGAGGCTGACGCCGACGGCGGTCGGGTCGCGCGCCATATCCATCTCGGCGGCGAATTCGTCGAGGATCGCGGCTGCGAGCTTCTGCGCGGCCGCCGGTTGCTGTCCGGCGGATTGAATGATGGCAAATTCATCGCCGCCGAGACGGGCGATGGTATCGCGTTCATCGGCCACGCGACGCAGGATCGAGGCGACTTTGCAAAGAATGCGGTCGCCCTCGGCGTGGCCGAAAATATCGTTGACGGTCTTGAAGCGATCGAGATCGATATAGAAGAGGGCAACCTCGCTGTTCTTTCCCTTGGCCATCTGCAGCGCCTGGCGGATGCGCTTGTCGAACAACGACCGATTTGGAAGGTCGGTGAGAACATCGTGGTGGGCGAGGTGCTCGATCATCTCCTCGGCCTGCCTGCGCTCGGTGAGATCGCGCACCGCCAGCACGTCGCAGTGGTGCCCGCGATAGACGATCCTGCTGGTGTTCACTTCGACGGAGATCTCCCTGCCGTTCCTGGTGTTGAGCAGCGTCTCGCCCGGCCTGTTCTGTCCCTGGGTTAAGACCATGGAGGGCGCCTTGCCCAGGAGATCGGCAAGCTTCCAGCCGGAAAAGCCCTGAAAGCGTTCGTTGGCATCGATAATCCTGCCTTCCCGCAGGATCAGCAATCCTTCCTGCGACGCATTTGCCAGCCCCCTCAGATCCGTCAGGTGGCTTTCGACAAAGACCACGGCAATAGCGATCAGAATGAGAGCTGTGGCCGCCACCACGACGATCGCGGCCAGCAGGCTGGTGTCCAGCACCGTTGCCGGAACCTCTTTGCCGGGATCCGGCACGAGGGTGATGCTGGCCATTGAAATGAAGTGGAGTGCGCAGATCGCAAGGACGAAGGTGACCGACGAGGCGAGGAGCCGTCTCAGTCCCTTCAAGTGGAAGAAGGCGTGGAAGGCAATGCTCGACAGCAGCGCCCCCGCGAGTACCGCACTCAACGTCATGTACGGATCGTAGAGGATAACCGCCTGCGTCTCGATCGCCTGCATGCCGGTCAGGTGCATCGAGGCGATGCCGAGCGCCATCAGAACGCCGCCTTGGATGCGCGAAAACCTGCCCCGGCCCTGCGAAGCGACGAGGATTGCCGCCCACGAGCCGACCACCGACAAGAGGAAGGAAAGCGCCGTCAGGCCCAGCTGGTAGGTGATCGGCATGCCGCCGTCATAGGCCAGCATCGCGATGAAATGGGTTGCCCATACGCCGGTGCCGAAAGCGAAAGCCGACGCGCCGATCCAAAGCTTGCGGCGTCCCGCATCGCATTCCTGGGCGCGGGAAAGCGGCAGCATCGCTGCCATTGCCCCGATCAGGCAGACCACGGCCGCCGCGAGCACCAGCCGCCAATCGTGATTGTCGCGAATACAAGTAATGACCGAAAACATCTCGCCCCTCGCACAGCTGAATTCGGTCAAGTTAATTTGGTTGTACTAAATAACCGTAAATTGAATTAGGATGTTCTTCTATACTATCCGACAAATCTTCCCGACACCGGTCCAGATCTGGTCACTTCCGCCAGGCCCACTTTTGCTTTTTCCGCCTCGCCTGCCCTGCTGGTTTGGTCTATCGTCCGGCCGAATTTCAAAAAGGAGTCGAAAATGACGGATGTACAACAGGTGCTTGCACGCGCGGATCAGAACCTTTCCTCTAGTCTCGAAAAGCTGTTCGAGCTTCTGCGCATCCAGTCGATTTCCACCGATCCCGCCTTCAAGGCGGAATGCCGGAAAGCCGCCGAATGGCTGGTCGCCTATCTCCAGGGGATCGGCTTTTCCGCTTCGGTGCGTGACACGCCCGGCCATCCGATGGTGGTCGCCCACCATGCCGGGGCCTCCGCCGATGCGCCCCATGTACTATTCTACGGCCATTACGACGTGCAGCCGGTCGATCCGATCGAACTCTGGGAAAACGATCCCTTCGAGCCGTCGATCAAGGATATCGGCGAGGGACGCAAGATCCTGACCGGCCGCGGCACATCCGACGACAAGGGCCAGCTGATGACATTCGTCGAAGCCTGCCGCGCCTATAAGGAGATCAACGGCGCGCTTCCCTGCCGCATCACCATTCTCTTCGAAGGCGAGGAAGAATCGGGCTCACCGTCGCTGAAACCTTTTCTCGAAGCCAACGCCGCCGAATTGAAGGCCGACTATGCGCTTGTCTGCGATACCGGCATGTGGGACCGCGACACGCCGGCCATCGCCGCGGCGCTGCGCGGCCTCGTCGGCGAGGAGGTGGTCGTGACGGCCGCCGACCGCGATCTGCATTCCGGTCTGTTCGGAGGGGCGGCGGCAAATCCGATCCATATTCTCGTCGAGGCGCTTGCCGGGCTGCATGACGAGACCGGCCGCATCACGCTTGACGGCTTCTATGACGGCGTCGAGGAAACGCCCGACAACATCAAGGCGTCATGGGAGACGCTCGGTAAGAGCGCGGACAAATTCCTCGGCGAAGTCGGCCTTTCCATTCCCTCCGGCGAAAAGGGCCGGTCGGTGCTGGAACTGACCTGGGCGCGGCCGACCGCCGAAATCAACGGCATCTGGGGCGGATATACCGGCGAGGGCTTCAAGACGGTGATCGCCGCCAAGGCCTCGGCAAAGGTTTCGTTCCGGCTCGTCGGCACCCAGGATCCGACCGCCATCCGCGAGGCGTTCCGCAGCTATATCAGGTCGAAAATTCCGGCCGACTGCTCGGTCGAATTCCATCCGCATGGCGGCTCGCCGGCGATTCATCTCTCCTATGACTCGCCTCTGCTGACCAAGGCAAAGACCGCACTTTCCGATGAATGGCCGAAACCCGCCATCGTCATCGGCATGGGCGGCTCGATCCCGATCGTCGGCGATTTCCAGAAGATGCTCGGCATGGAATCGCTGCTCGTCGGCTTCGGCCTCAGCGACGACCGCATCCATTCGCCGAACGAAAAATACGAGCTTGTCTCCTATCACAAGGGCATCCGCTCCTGGGTACGGATTCTTCAGGCCCTTGCCGCCTGAGAGAGACTGGCGCGTCTCACGCAGCACAAAAATTTGCGACAACAAAAAGGCCGGTTCAAACCGGCCTTTCGTTATCCGCTCGTCTCAGTGCCAGTTCATCCGTGGTCAAGGAGCAAGCGGGATTGCCATGACACTGCCTTCTAAAGGTTAACGAGCGGTTAACGACACCTGCACAAGCGTCTTCGAATCGAGAACGCCATATCGCATCACAAAAATCCCCCTCGTTCAAGCTGCGTTCATCGTGACCTCAGTATAAGCCTTTGAAAGACAAGAAAAATGGTGACGCCTAACAAATGCCGGCGATCGCTCTATCTTTGCGCATATGGCATATGCCGCAAACAAACGCAGCCAAGCGCTGCTGAAAACACGCCAACCAGGAGTGAGAAGCGTGAAAAACCTCATCGTCAAGATCGCCGCGGCCGCGCTGCTTGTGCTGGCTCCGGCAATAGTACAGGCCGCCGAGGGCTACTCGACGGCGAATGTCAACATGCGTGCGGGACCAAGCACGCGCTATCCCGCTGTCGCAGTCATCCCCGCCGGCTCTTCGGTCGAAATCCGTGGATGTCTTTCCAACGTCAACTGGTGCGACGTCGAATTCTACGGCGGCCGCGGCTGGGTTTCCGGCCAGTATGTGCAGGCCGTCTACCAGCAACGCCGTGTCTATGTCGGCCCGCAATATTACCGTCCGCTGGGCATTCCGATGGTTACCTTCAGCGTCGGCAATTATTGGGACCGCTACTACCGCGGCCGCGATTTCTATCGCGAGCGTGACCGCTGGAGCCGCGGCCCGGACTATTATTACCGCGACCGCGACTACCGGGAGCGGGATTACCGGCCGCGGGAGTATCGGGATCGGGATTATCAGGTCCGCGAATACCGGGATCGTGACCGGGACCGACGCGACGACGTCCGACGGGAGGAACGCCGCAGAGAGGTCCGCAGGGATGACGACAACAGGAGTTCGGATTTCCGTGATCTGCCGCAGTTCAGGGGCGGAAAGGCCGATACCTACAACCGCCCGGATCCCAGGGCTTCGCCCTTTGTCTGCCGCCCGGGCGATCCGTCCTGCGACAACTGAAATATCGAGGGCGGCAGCAATGCCGCCCTTTCTGCATGGACGGGTTCAATGCGACAGCAGTGTCAGAAAAAGCCCGGCGCTCCTTGGGGGGATGCACCGGGCCTGATGTCGATCGGCCGCGTTGAGGGGAGACGGCCGATCTAGGCGGGACTTGAGGGGGTGTCCCGCTGCTCAATAAACAATCGTCGAGCCTATTGGTTCCATCCTGCGCATAATTCCTTAAATCAGAAATCGCATTTGATCGATGCAACGACAATTTGCTGTGAGCGCAGCCTGCCGCTCTTGTTTCCCGGGTTGCTTATAGCAATTTCGCGGAATTGCGGATCGATTTCTGATCCATTCGAGGCTGGAACCCTGATGACGCAAGATATACCTGGCTGTCTTAGGGCTGTTCGGCCCTCGGTCGGCCGCCACGGGCGTTGCCGTTTGGCATAAATACAATCCCATCCTTCCAGGACACCTGACTGATGGGGCCAGCCTCAACCCCTCTGGCCAGATCTGGCGACGCTTTCATCTCGGCGAGTGGGAATATAAGCAGGATCCGGAAACGCCCGACGATTACGAAGCCGCCAATATTGAAGAGACGATTTAACCGGCGGCAGCGCGACATCGTGTTTGCCGCCCTTTAACACCCCGTTAAATCGCCGCAATTAAAGTTCAACCGGATGATCGCGTCGCCCGCTGCGTCGATCCTTGGACCGGAATCGGTTAAAGGTAAAATCACGCAGCCCTTCAAAGTGCTACAGCGTTCTTTGCGCGTCCGGAAGGACACGCAGCGCTGCAGGGGCGCCGTTATGCGAAGCAGGCTTCGCGATCGAACAGGGGATGCGACCGGTCGGCGATGGCAGGCAGAGGCAGATCAAGCGACAGAATTGAACCGTCCTTCAGCGGCCGCCCGGCCCGCGACGATGACGAATTTTCGCTCGACGCCGATGATCGCGTCGTCGGCAGCAGACCGGCGCGGCGCGGCGGTTCCAGACCTCCACCGCAGCGTGCCGCCCGCCAACGGCGGCGCGAGCCGCGCGAGCGTGAAGGCGGCGGCTTTTTCGGCTTTCTGCGCCGTGTGGTCTACTGGTGCGTCGTGCTTTTCATCTGGGCCGGCATCGGCGTTGCCGGGCTTGTGGTCTATTATGGCTCGCGCATGCCGAGCGCCAGCACATGGGCGATTCCCGAGCGGCCGCCGAACGTCAAGATCACCGCCGTCGACGGCAGCGTCATTGCCAATCGCGGCGCCACCGGCGGCGAGGCGTTGTCGCTCGAAAACATGTCGCCCTATATTCCCGAGGCCGTCATCGCCATCGAAGACCGGCGTTTTTATTCGCATTTCGGCGTCGATCCGCTCGGCCTCGGTCGGGCGATCGTCACCAATTTCACGGCCGGCCACATGGTCCAGGGCGGCTCGACGCTGACGCAGCAGCTTGCCAAGAACCTCTTCCTCTCTCCCGAGAGAACGCTGGAGCGCAAGGTGCAGGAGGTACTGCTCGCCTTCTGGCTGGAGCAGAAATACACCAAGGACCAGATTCTTGCGATGTATCTCAACCGGGTGTTCTTCGGATCGAACGCCTATGGCGTCGAGGCGGCGTCACGCCGCTACTTCAATAAATCGGCGCGCGACGTGAACCTCGGCGAAGCGGCCGTGCTGGCGGGCCTCCTCAAGGCGCCGTCGCGGCTTTCGCCGGCCCGCGACGCCGAAGCTGCGAATGCGCGCGCCCAGCTCGTGCTCGCCGCGATGCGCGAACAGGGTTTCATCACCGATTCCGAGGTCAAGACCGCGATGTCGCAGACCCCGGCTTCGGCCAAGAGTTACTGGTCGGGCGCCGGGCACTATGTCGCCGACATGGTGATGGATGAACTGCCGGGCCTGATCGGCGACGTCAAGGAAGACGTCATCGTCGATACGACCATCGACAAGTCACTGGAAAAAAAGGCCGAGCAATCACTGGTCGATGTGCTCGACAAGGAAGGCGACAAGCTGGACGCCTCGCAGGCAGCACTCGTCTCGATCGACGGCACCGGCGCAATCCGGGCGCTGGTCGGCGGCAGGGACTATGCAACGAGCCAGTTCAACCGCGCCGTCAAGGCCAAACGCCAGCCGGGCTCCTCGTTCAAGCCTTTCGTCTATGCCGCAGCGCTGGAAAAGGGGCTGACGCCCTTTTCCGTTTTCAACGACGCGCCGATCCGCATCGGCGACTGGACGCCGGAGAATTACGAGAAAAAATACAATGGCGAAGTGACGCTTGCCACCGCGCTTTCCAAGTCGCTGAACACGGTTGCCGCGCAGCTGGTGATGTATGACGGGCCCGACCAGGTGATCAAGCTTGCCCACCGGCTCGGCATCGAAAGCGAGCTGCAGCCGAACGCCTCGATTGCGCTCGGCACGTCGGAAGTGTCGCTGATGGAACTCACCGCCTCCTATGCCGCCTTCATGAACGGCGGCTACAAGGCGACGCCGCATGTCATCCGCCGGGTGACGACCGCAGACGGCAAGGTTCTTTACGAAAATACCTATGACAGCCCGCCGCGTGTGCTGTCCGAACAGATCGCCGCGCAGATGGATGCGATGATGATGGGCGTCATCGACAACGGCACCGGCAAGAGCGCCAAGATTCCCGGCTGGCAGGCGGCGGGAAAGACCGGCACGACACAGAATTCGCGAGACGCGCTCTTCGTCGGCTTCACCAGTAACCTCACGACAGGCGTCTGGTTCGGCAATGACGACGGCAAGCCGATGAAGAAGGTGACGGGCGGCGGCCTGCCGGCCAAGGCCTGGAAGGAATTCATGATCGCCGCCCACAAGGGCCTTTCGCCGGCGCCGCTCTTCGGCAACGGCCAGCTGATCGGCGATCCCGACGGCCAGCCGATGGCGCAGACGGCGCCGGACGGTGGGCAGCCGGTCACCGCCGAGGTGCCGCCGCCCACGACGATCGGCGGCATTATTTCCGGCGTCTTCGGCGGCAACGAGAATGCCAACCGCTATCCGCAGGCGCCTGTCCGGCCGCCGACGGCAACATCCGGAAATGGTCCGATTCCGCCTGCCGACGTTGCCGAAGGTAATGGCGGCGGGTACGGAAACGTGGTGCCGCCCGGCGATGTCGGGGCGCCGCAGACGACCTCCTCCGTGCAGCCGCGACGCACCACCCTGCTCGATCTGATCATGGGCCAGTGAGAACCTTGCGGCATGCCCGGCGCAAGCCCGATCCCTTAAAGTGGAGCGCGTTCTTTCGGGCGCAAAACCGCTGTACATTCTGCGGGACCAACTCAGAGATCAGCCGCTTTCCTGATATGGACGGGCCGCTTTCCCGGCTAACGTCAAAATTGGAGGCAACACATTCGTTTTGCTGGATTCCGGGCGATTTCCCGCCTTGCAGTCCAGAAAACCGCTCCTT
This sequence comes from Rhizobium croatiense, assembly GCF_019793465.1. Taxonomy (GTDB): domain Bacteria; phylum Pseudomonadota; class Alphaproteobacteria; order Rhizobiales; family Rhizobiaceae; genus Rhizobium; species Rhizobium croatiense. Next base: position 166,941 of record NZ_JAILYJ010000010.1, read on the forward strand.
ATATACGCCGCATCACCGCAATCACGATTGCGTAATCTTAAGTAGACCCATCCCGTAAGGGGCTGTCAGGGAAATGCCTTCTGGGGGTTCCGACAGCTTGCTTCAAGGAGAGAATGACATGGCAAAAGTAATTGGTATCGACCTTGGAACGACGAATTCCTGCGTCGCAGTCATGGACGGCAAGGACGCGAAGGTTATCGAAAATGCGGAAGGTGCGCGCACGACCCCTTCCATGGTGGCTTTTTCCGATGACGGCGAGCGCCTCGTCGGCCAGCCGGCCAAGCGCCAGGCGGTCACCAACCCGACGAACACGCTCTTTGCGGTGAAGCGCCTGATCGGCCGCCGCTACGAAGATCCGACCGTCGAGAAGGACAAGCATCTCGTTCCCTTCAGCATCGTCAAGGGCGACAATGGCGACGCCTGGGTCGAAGCCAATGGCAAGGGCTACTCGCCCGCACAGATTTCCGCGATGATCCTTCAGAAGATGAAGGAAACTGCCGAATCCTATCTCGGGGAAAAGGTCGAGAAGGCGGTCATCACCGTTCCGGCCTATTTCAACGACGCGCAGCGCCAGGCAACCAAGGATGCCGGCAAGATCGCCGGTCTTGAAGTGCTGCGCATCATCAACGAGCCGACCGCTGCCGCTCTCGCCTACGGCCTCGACAAAAAAGAAGGCAAGACGATTGCCGTTTACGACCTTGGCGGCGGCACCTTCGATATTTCGATCCTCGAGATCGGCGACGGCGTGTTCGAAGTGAAGTCCACCAACGGCGATACCTTCCTCGGCGGTGAAGACTTCGACATGCGTCTCGTCGAATATCTCGTTGCCGAGTTCAAGAAGGACAACGGCATCGACCTGAAGAACGACAAGCTTGCCCTGCAGCGCCTCAAGGAAGCCGCGGAAAAGGCAAAGATCGAGCTGTCCTCCTCGCAGCAGACCGAAATCAACCTGCCGTTCATCACCGCTGACGCCTCCGGCCCGAAGCACCTGACGCTGAAGCTGACCCGCGCCAAGCTCGAAAGCCTGGTCGATGATCTCGTCCAGCGCACGATCGCGCCGTGCAAGGCCGCTCTCAAGGATGCCGGCGTCACCGCTGCCGAAATCGACGAAGTCGTTCTCGTCGGCGGCATGAGCCGCATGCCGAAGGTGCAGGAAGTCGTCAAGCAGCTGTTCGGCAAGGAGCCGCACAAGGGCGTCAACCCGGATGAAGTCGTCGCTCTCGGCGCCGCCATCCAGGCCGGCGTTCTCCAGGGCGACGTCAAGGACGTCCTGCTGCTCGACGTCACCCCGCTGTCGCTCGGCATCGAAACGCTCGGCGGCGTCTTCACCCGCCTGATCGAGCGCAACACGACGATCCCGACGAAGAAGAGCCAGACCTTCTCGACCGCCGAAGACAACCAGCAGGCCGTCACCATCCGCGTTTCGCAGGGCGAGCGCGAAATGGCTGCCGACAACAAGCTGCTCGGCCAGTTCGACCTCGTCGGCCTGCCGCCGTCGCCGCGCGGCGTGCCGCAGATCGAAGTGACCTTCGACATCGACGCCAACGGCATCGTCCAGGTCTCGGCCAAGGACAAGGGCACCGGCAAGGAACAGCAGATCCGCATCCAGGCTTCCGGCGGCCTCTCCGACGCCGACATCGAGAAGATGGTCAAGGATGCCGAGTCGCACGCGGCCGAAGACAAGAAGCGCCGCGAGGCCGTAGAAGCCAAGAACCAGGCCGAAAGCCTGATCCACTCGACGGAAAAGTCGCTGAAGGATTACGGCGACAAGGTCTCCGAAACCGACCGTACCGCGATTTCGGATGCGATCGCCGCGCTGAAGACGGCATCGGAAGCCTCCGAACCGGATGCTGACGACATCAAGGCCAAGACCCAGACGCTGATGGAAGTGTCGATGAAGCTCGGCCAGGCGATTTATGAAGCACAGCAGGCCGAAGGCGGCGCTGCTGCCGATGCCTCCGCGGAAGGCGGCGACAATGTCGTCGACGCCGACTACGAGGAAATCAAGGACGACGACCGCAAGAAGTCCGCGTAATTCGCGGCGGCGTGGTAATGCTTCAACACCTGATCCGGCTGCTCACCATGGCAGCCGGAAATCCATTTCCGGGGTTTAATCCTTAATGGCAAAAGCGGACTTTTACGAAACTCTGGGTGTAGCCAAGTCGGCGGACGAGAAAGAGCTGAAGAGCGCCTTCCGAAAGCTGGCGATGAAATACCATCCGGACAAGAACCCGGATGACAAGGACGCCGAACGGAAGTTCAAGGAAATCAACGAAGCCTACGAGATGCTCAAGGATCCGCAGAAGCGGGCAGCCTATGATCGTTACGGCCATGCGGCCTTCGAGCACGGCGGCATGGGCGGCGGTGGCGGCGGTTTTGCCGGCGGCGGCTTCTCAGACATTTTCGAGGATATTTTCGGCGAGATGATGGGTGGCGGACGGGCGCGCCAGCGCTCATCGGGTGGCCGCGAGCGCGGCGCCGATCTTCGCTACAATATGGAAATAACGCTGGAGGAGGCTTTCTCCGGCAAGACGGCGCAGATTCGCGTTCCCACCTCGATCACCTGCGACGTCTGTTCGGGATCGGGCGCCAAGCCCGGCACGCAGCCGAAGAATTGCGGCACTTGCCAGGGGTCGGGTCGCGTGCGCGCGGCACAGGGCTTCTTCTCTATCGAGCGGACTTGCCCGACCTGCCACGGCCGCGGCCAGATCATTCCCGATCCCTGCCAGAAGTGCCACGGCCAGGGCCGGGTAACCGAAGAACGTTCGCTCTCGGTCAATATCCCTGCCGGCATCGAGGACGGCACGCGCATCCGCCTGCAGGGCGAGGGCGAAGCTGGGGCCCGCGGCGGACCGGCGGGCGACCTCTATATTTTCCTGTCGGTGAAGCCGCATGAATTCTACCAGCGCGACGGAGCCGATCTCTATTGCGCGGTCCCGATCTCGATGACGACGGCGGCGCTCGGCGGAACCTTCGACGTGGCAACGCTCGACGGCACCAAATCGCGGGTGACCGTGCCGGAGGGCACGCAGGCCGGCAAACAGTTCCGCCTCAAGAGCAAGGGCATGCCGGTGCTGCGGTCGGCGCAGACGGGCGACCTCTACATCCAGATCCAGATCGAGACGCCGCAGAAGCTGACCAAGCGCCAGCGCGAGCTGCTGCAGGAATTCGAGCAGATTTCCTCCAAGGAGAACAATCCGGAATCGACGGGCTTCTTTGCCCGAATGAAGGAATTCTTCGAAGGTTAGAGCCTTTCCTGGTTAGATTGAAGCATTCTGTTGGCTCAAACGGAGTCGGATGGTCGACCGGCCGGCGCGCGTCGTAGCCCGGCTCTGCGGCCAAGCCGGCCGGTCGATCAGGCGGCCCGTTTCAGCCAACCCTCCCGCAGATTTGCCAGGCAAATCTGCAAGACTCAAAAGCGCCGGGCGCACTTACCGCTTCGCCATAGCGAAGCGGTGCGGCCGGTGGGCCGGGCATCTTTTCGTCAGGATCAGAGGCGATCGGCTCGGACGTACCAAGGGGTATGCCCATCGCCAATCGCCTCTGCCCTGACGAAAACCTGCTCCGGCAGAATGCTTCAATCTAACCAGGAAAGGCTCTAAGCTGCGACCGGAATTGCCGTTTCGAAAGCCGGGGCACGGAAACGTCCCCGGCTTTTTCGTCATGACGACCCGTTTTGGCACATTCGGATAGCGCGCCGGGCAATTTGTACCGCATTGAGACGGCAGCGGCATGAAAGTCGAGTTGCGTTAACGCAGCCGGATAATGGCGCTTGCAAGTTTTCCAAATGAATTCAGTCTTTGTCGTCAGCGCATAACCCGGAGATCGGAGTAGGTTTTCGAAGGATCAGGCGCAGATTGGAATGATGGAGCGACCTTGGCCGTCCTTTCGGGCGCGGCGCTCTGTTCGGGGAATAACCAAAGCAAGAGTAACTGCCATGGCGCCAGCCTTCTCCTCTCAGCACGACGACGTCGACGTTCTCGCCGGCGCCATTTACACATGGTGCGCCGAGCGCAACATCAAGCTTCGCAGCCAACAGGGCCTTTCGATCGCCAGTATCGCGATCGACCTCTATCATGCCGGCCACCAGACGCAGGACGACCTGCTGACGGCGTTGCACGAGCGCGAATTTCACTGACGCTTTTTATCGAATACGACGCGGCGCGTTCAGCTCTCGCTGTTCTTGGGCTTGCCCGAAAAGCGGAGCTTAAAACAGATTGCAATGTCTGCGAGGAAGCCGATTTCCCGGCTCGAATCACGCGGCGGTTTCGGCAACCTGCCCACTGCTTATGAGCGTGAGAATGGTTTTGACCGCTTCCTTGCCTGCCGGTGAATTCAGCTTGTCGTAACTCAGGGCAAGCGCATAGGCGTCAGGGCTGAGCTCGATGCGGCTGCCGAATTGCGGCATGTCGGCGCCCTCGAAAAGAACCGAGATCTCGACATCGAGAAAAACCGCGATCTGGTGCAGTTTGCTGGCGGAAACGCGGTTCGTCCCCTTTTCGTATTTCTGAATCTGCTGGAAGGTCAGTCCAAGGGCTTCACCAAGCTCGAGCTGGGAAACCCGGCGAAGGGCGCGAAGCTGTCTTATGTTGCGACCAACGATAATATCAATCGGATCTGGCACTACGTCATTCTTTCATACGCAAACGGTTCGTTTACCATAGCGTTTCCGCCGCATAACTCAACCCGCTAGTTGCAAAATTCAACCGACTTTTTCTGGGCTTTACGTAACGTCAGTGGCATCGGAAGAATCGGGAGCCGCTGGTATCCAGGTGGTTTGAAAGCTATGGCGAGGGCTGACGGCGGCCGAGGGTGCGATGCCGGGTCGCTTCGATGCGGTTGTATTTTTTTGGGAATTGCCGGAAAAACGTACCGTGCAGTTCCGGAATCAGAGCTCATTTACGGGAGCATGCGAAATACCGCCCGGGTATTTTACGCGTGATCCGTGGCAGCCGAGCCGCAAGCCTTGCTATCGACGCCGCTTCGGCATAGCTGTCAGGCTTCACCAAACCCGGACACGCGATGCCGCACAACGTTTCTCTTTCCCGTCTGAAGCTGACAGACTTCCGTAACTATGCGGCAGTGAGCCTCACCCTCGATGGCCGACATGCCGTGCTGACGGGAAACAACGGTGCGGGCAAGACCAATCTCATGGAGGCGGTCTCGCTGCTTTCGCCGGGGCGGGGGCTTCGCCGCGCCGCCTATGGCGATATTACCCGCGTCGGCGCGGCCGGCGGCTTTTCGATCTTTGCCGCGATTGACGGCATGGAGGGCGAAGTCGAGATCGGCACCGGCATTGAGGCGGGGGAGGAGACCACCACCCGCAGGCTGCGGATCAACGGTACCGCGGCAAAAACCGCCGACGAACTGACAGACCATCTGCGTCTCCTCTGGCTGACACCGGCGATGGACGGGCTCTTTACCGGCTCCTCCTCCGACCGCCGACGCTTTCTCGACCGGCTGGTGCTGTCGCTCGATCCCGCCCATGGCCGCCGCGCCAACGATTTCGAGCGCGCCATGCGCAGCCGCAACAAATTGCTGGACGAAGGCCGCTTCGATCCTTCCTGGCTCGCCGGCATCGAGGAGCAGATGGCCAGCCTCGGCATCGCCATGGCGCTCGCCCGACAGGAAATGCTCGGCCTGCTCACCCGGCTGATCGAGGAAAGGCCGGAGAACTCGCCCTTCCCTTCGGCATCGTTGCAGCTTTCGGGCTTCATGGACGGCCAGTTCTCTCGCCCTTCGGTCGACCTCGAGGACGACTATGCGGCGATGCTGGCGGAGAGCCGGTATCGGGACGCCGGCGCGGGGCGCACGCTGGAGGGGCCGCACCGGGCCGATCTCATTGTCCACCACCGCGAAAAGGCGATGGAGGCGGAGCGTTGCTCGACCGGTGAGCAGAAAGCGCTGCTCGTCGGCCTGGTGCTTGCGCATGCGCGGCTCGTCGGCAATCTCACCGGCCATGCGCCGATCCTGCTGCTCGACGAGATCGCCGCGCATCTCGACGAGGGCCGCCGCGCCGCGCTGTTCGATCTCATCGACGGACTCGGCGGCCAGGCCTTCATGACGGGCACGGATCAGACAATGTTTTCAGCGCTCGCAGACCGGGCGCAGTTCTTCACCGTTGCCGACGGAAAGGTGTTCGGATGAGGGAGGCGGCTTTTCCCGACGTCGGGCATCATGATAGCATCGCCGCCATGGAACCGCTCAGCCCCGACGAAATCGCCCGATATCACCGACACATTCTGCTCCCCGAGATCGGCGGCGCCGGCCAGCAGAGGCTGAAGGCCGCCCGCGTGCTGGTGATCGGCGCCGGCGGCCTTGGAGCGCCGATCCTGCAATATCTGGCCGCCGCCGGTATCGGCACGCTCGGCATCGTCGATGACGACCGGGTGTCGCTCTCCAACCTGCAGCGGCAGGTGATCCATGATTCCGGCACGATCGGCGAATTGAAAACCGAAAGTGCTGCGCTCGCCATTGCCCGCCTCAATCCGCATGTGCGGCTGATCCGCTTCGAGGAACGTTTTGGCGCGGAGACCGCCCAGCGGCAGCTCGCCGGCTTCGACCTGCTGATCGACGGTTCCGACAATTTCGACACGCGTTATGCCGCCGCCGACGCCGCCGAGGCGGCGCAGATTGCGCTTGTCACCGGCGCGGTCGGGCGTTTCGACGGTTCGCTGACGGTGCTCAAGCCCTATGAGACCGGCGAAGACGGAACACCCAATCCCAGATATCGCGACTTGTTTCCGGAAGCGCCGCCGGCGGGCCTGATCCCCGCCTGCGCCGAAGCCGGAATCATCGGCGCGCTCACCGGCGTCATCGGCACGATGATGGCGATGGAGGCGATCAAGCTGATCACCGGCGCCGGCGAACCGCTGATCGGACGGCTGCTGCTTTATGACGCGCTCTCGGCCCGGTTCGACACGATACGCTATAAACGCCGCCCGGAACGGCAAGGGCAGGCCGTATGACGATCATCCGCCTGGATCAGAGCTTTACACGCTGGGACGAACTGCTGGCGCTCATCCTCACCGCCTTCGCCTCGATGAACGGCAGGATCGATCCGCCCTCGTCGGCGCTCAAGCTGACAACGGAGTCGCTGGCCGAAAAAGCCGGAACCGAGATCGGTCATGTCGCCATCGAAGACGAAAAGCTGATCGGCTGCCTGTTCCTGCGGCCGGAGGCCGACTGTCTCTATGTCGGCAAGCTCGCCGTTCTCCCGGAGGCGCAAGGCAGGGGGCTCGGCAAGCGGCTGCTGGCAACCGCCGAGGCGACGGCGGCAGCGCTTGGCCTTGCCGCTTTGCGGCTGGAGACGCGCATCGAACTCACCGAGAATCATGCCGTCTTTGGCGCCTGGGGTTTTTCGACAACCGCCGAGAAGGCACATCCGGGCTTTGCCAGAACGACCTTCGTCGAGATGCGGAAGATGCTTACGGCTCAGGCCCGAATCGTCTGAACCGGGATCAACGCCCAGGCAGCACCCGGTTCGGCGGCCTGTGGCCGTCGATGAAGGTGCGGATATTGATGATCACCTTGTCGCCCATATCGATGCGGCCTTCGATCGTCGCCGAGCTCATATGCGGCAGCAGCACGACCTTGCCCTCGTTGGCGAGCTTGACGAGCTTCGGGTTGACGGCCGGTTCGTTTTCGAAGACGTCGAGGCCGGCGCCGGCGATCTTGCCCTCTCTCAGGCTTTTGATCAGCGCGCTTTCGTCGACCACATCGCCGCGGGCGGTGTTGACGAGATAGGCGGTCGGCTGCAGCAGCGCCAGGCGACGGGCCGAAATTAGATGGAAGGTTGCCGGCGTCGACGGGCAATTGACCGAGACGATGTCGACGCGGGCGAGCATCTGGTCGAGGCTTTCCCAATAGGTCGCCTCCAACTCGTCCTCGACGGCCGGATTGACGCGCTTGCGGTTGTGGTAGTGGATCGAAAGGCCGAAAGCCTTGGCGCGGCGTGCGACCGCCGTGCCGATGCGACCCATGCCGACGATGCCGATGCGCTTGCCGTGAATGCGCCGGCCGAGCATCCAGGTGGGAGACCAGCCGGCCCACTCGCCGGGCTTGTCGGTCAGCACCCGCGCCCCTTCGCCGAGCCGTCTCGGCACCGCGAGAATGAGCGCCATCGTCATGTCGGCGGTATCCTCGGTCAGGACGTTCGGCGTGTTGGTGACGGTGATGCCCTTGCGCGCCGCCGCCTCGACGTCGATATGGTCGGTGCCGTTGGAGAAGCTCGCAATCAGCTTCATCTGCGGGCCGGCCGCCTCGATCAGCGCCGCGTCGATACGATCGGTGACGGTCGGCACTAGCACGTCGGCGGTCCGGACGGCCGTCATGAGCTCCGGCACGGAGCGCGGCGCGTCGTCGATGTTCAGCTCGGCATCGAAGAGCTCGCGCATGCGGGTTTCGACGGCATCCGGCAGCTTGCGGGTGATGTAGACCTTCGGTTTTTTCTTCGCTGTCATGGCTGCCTGGGGTGCCTTGTTCAGAGGTCTTTAACCAAGAGGGGTGATAATTTTCTCATTCCGGGCAATTTCTACCAGACCCGCACGCGAAGACAAACAAAACTCGTGGTGCAGCCGGCGAATATCACAACCCGGACAGCGTGCAGGCGGGCCTGCCCGTGAATCGAGCAAACGGATGCCTCCATGCGCAGCAAAGTCCTGAAGTCCTGCCTCGCCCTCGCGATCGTTCTGGCCGCATCGCTCGGCCCCGTCGAATTTGCCCATGCGCAGGCGGCCAAGGGACCGAGCGGCCTGCCATTGCCGCGTTTCGTCACGCTGAAATCCAAGCGTGTCAACCTGCGCATCGGCCCGGGAACCGATTACGCGGTTTCGTGGATGTATCTGAAATCCGGCCTGCCGGTGGAGATCATCCAGGAGTACGACAACTGGCGTCGCATCCGTGATGCCGACGGCACCGAAGGCTGGGTCAATCAGTCGCTGCTCTCCGGCCAGCGGGCGGCGATCGCCGCACCCTGGATGAAGACGAAGGGCAAGGGCATCTTCGTCAATCTGCGCCGCGAGGCGCAGCCCTCCGCCTCGATCATCGCCAAGCTGGAACCCGGCGTGATGCTGACGATCGGCGAATGCAACGGCGACTGGTGCCGCGCCGAAACCGAGGGCGCCACCGGCTGGGTGGCGCAGTCGGAAATCTGGGGCGCCTATCCCGGCGAAGCCTTCAAATAAGCCCTGCCTGCTTGGCGGCCTCGTTGAGCGAGGTCATCGGGCGCGGGCCGATCTGCTGGATGACGATGCCGGCCGCGAGGCAGCCAAGCTTGCCGCAATCTTCCAGGGACCGTCCCTGCGTGTAGCCGTACAGGAAGCCGGAGGCGAAAAGGTCGCCGGCGCCCGTCGTGTCCACAACTTCCCTGATCCGGATCGCATCGACGTAATAACGCTCGCGGCCCTTCAGGATGACGGCGCCATTCTCACTCATCGTCACGGCGGCGATCTTGCAGTCCGCGGCAATCCTGTTCAGCGCCTCTTCGAAGTCTTCGGTCTGGTAAAGCGACAGCGCTTCCTGGCGATTGGCGAAGACAATATCGACCGTGCCGGAGCGCATCAGATCGAGGAATTCGCCGCGATAACGGTCGACGCAGAAACTGTCGGACAGCGTCATCGACATTTCGCGGCCGTTTTCATGGGCGATGCGGGCGCAGTCGCGAATAGCCTCCTTGGCGCGCGGCGGATCCCAGAGATAACCTTCGAAATAGGTGACCTTGGCGTCGGCAACGACATCGGCCTCGACGTCCTCAGGGCCGAGTTCGACGCAGGCGCCGAGATAGGTATTCATCGACCGTTCGCCATCCTCGGTGACGAAGATCATCGACCGCGCCGTCGGCGGGAAGGTGCCCTTGGGACGGGTCTGGTAGTGGACGCCCTGAGCGCGAATGTCGTGGGTGAAAATGTCGCCGAGCTGATCTGCGGCGACATTGCCGAAATAGGCCGCCTTGCCGCCGAGATTCGCAACACCGGCCGCCGTATTGCCGGCGCTGCCGCCGGAGGCTTCGAGTGCCGGTCCCATGCGCGAATACAGAAGTTCGGCGCGCTCGGCATCGATGAGGTTCATCGCCGCCTTGGTGATCTTGTTATCAATGAGGAACTGGTCGTCGCAGCGGGCAATGATATCCACGATCGCGTTGCCGACTGTGAGAACATCGAATCTTGTCATGAAATGGGGAGTCCCGGATTTGTGATATCAGGGGTTCGGTCTTAGCGAAATTTCCGCGGTTTGGAAGGATAAATGGTGAATGCGTCTCTGTTCTTCGCAAAAGTGCCGCTTATTCGTCATGTCCCTGTCATTTTCGAAACCTACAAATGCTCGCAAGAAGACCGGCATGAGCAGCTTTCAGTTGCAGCCGGGCGACGAGGGATAATCCCTTCGATCTTACCGGCGCGGTGCTGACCACGGATGAACTGGCAGTCTCGCGATCCGGATATCCGGCAAGGCTGGAGCGGAAAAGCGGGCCATGCCCGCTTTTTTTGCTTTCGGATGCAGTCCATCCGCGGCCGGGCGCCGATTGCGTTTTCAACGCAGGCCTTTTGCTGCTAGATCTCGGATACTCCCTCCCCGCAGAGCATCCTCCCTTATGTCAGCCATCATTCTCGACGTCCTTCCCATCTTCATCCTGATCCTCATCGGCTGGGTAATCGTTCGCAGCGGCTTGATGGCATCGAATGTCGGCGACGCGCTCAGTGAATTCGTCTTCAAGATCGCCGTGCCGCTGCTGCTCTTCCGCACCATCGCCGAGGCGGATTTCCATGGCGCTTCGCCCTTCCGGCTCTGGATCGTCTATTTCTCCGGCGTCGCCATCACCTGGACGGCCGGCCATATCGCCGCCACGCGCCTCTTTAACCGCGACGAACGGATCGGCGTGCTGGCCGGCGTTTCCTCGGCCTTCGCCAACAACGTCTTCATCGGGCTGCCGCTCGTCCAGAGGACCGTCGGCGACGAAGGGCTGGTGGCGTTGTCGATCCTGCTTGCCGTGCATCTGCCCGTGATGATGGTCGCCGGCACGGTGTTGATGGAGCATGCAGAGCGCAAGATCGCCGGCAAGAGCGACCGCAGCATGATTTTCGTGCTTCGTCAGATTGCCGTCAATCTCATCCGCAATCCGCTGTGATCGGCCTTGCGGCAGGCATGGCCGTGCATCTTTCCGGCCTTACCATGACGGCGACGCTGGCGACGGTTGTCAACCAGATCGCCGGCATTGCCGGCCCGGCAGCGCTGATCTCGCTCGGCATGGCATTGGAAAAATACGGTGTCTCCGGCAATCTCGGCATCGCCAGCGTCACTTCGAGCTTGAAGCTGCTGCTGCTGCCGGGCTGCGTCTGGGCGGCGAGCCGTCTCCTCGGTCTCAGCCCGGAATGGACGGCGGCGATCGTGCTGACCTCTTCCGTGCCGACAGGCGTGAATGCCTGGCTGATCGCCAATCGGTTCGGCGTCGGCCACAGCCTCGCCGCCTCGACGATCTCGGTGACAACGGCGCTCGGGGCCATCACCGTGTCGCTCTGGGCCTATTTCCTCGGCGCCTGAGCAGCTCTCGACAACAAAAGCCCGGCTTGCGGCCGGGCTTCCATGTCGTGCGCGTATGTTGCCGCCTTACTGCGTCGCGGCATTCGGATCCGGCAACGGAACCGGCGAATCGGCGAGCGTGTGCAGGTAGAGGATGACGTTGGCGCGATCCTGATCCTTCGTCAGGCCGGCAAAGCCCATGGCGGTGCCGGGAATGTCCTTCTTCGGCGCCAGAAGGAACTTGTTCAGAAATTCGAAGGTCCACTTCTCGCTGCCGCCCTTGGAGAAATCCTTCATGGCGGAGGAATAGGCGAAGCCTTCATGCGCGGCGATCGGGCGATCTACGACACCAAAGAGGTTAGGACCGACCTTGTTCGGCCCCCCTTTGGTGGCGTCATGACAGGCCTGACACTTCTTGAAGACCGATTCACCGGCCTTGGCATCTGCAGAAGCGAGCAATTGCGCAATCGGAACGGCAGCGGCCGGCGCAGCTTCGCCACCGGCGGCAGGGGCCTCTTCGGCGACGATCGCGAAACCTTCCTTTTCCGGCGCTTCGGAATGGAAGATCCCCTCGGACGCGATGGAGACCGACATCAGAACGAAAATCGTTCCGAGCAGCGCCCCCACGGCCGTATTGACGTATGAATTCATCTGCAATGCTCCCCTTGCAGCCGGCAGACCAGAACCGGACCATCTTGAAATCGCGCGGAACCTATGTCTTTTGACTGATCGTTGCAACTGTCTAAATGGTCTTATGCGTGAGACTTTTTGACACTTTTCAGCCCGGAATAGAAGGCCCGAACAATGAGTGATTCAAATTTGGCCGAGGTGCTCGTATTGATCCCGGCGCGCATGGCCTCCACCCGGCTTCCGGGCAAGCCGCTCGCCGATATTTGCGGACGGCCGATGATCGTGCAGGTGGCGATGCGCGCCAAAGAGGCAGCCATTGGCCGCGTGGTCGTCGCCGTCGACGACCAACAGGTGTTCGACGCCGTTTCCGCCGCCGGGTTCGAGGTCGTCATGACCAGCAGGCATCACCAATCGGGTTCCGACCGGATCTTCGAAGCGCTGACGAAAGTCGATCCTGCCGGCAAGGCGAAATTCATCGTCAACGTTCAGGGCGACCTGCCGACGATCGATCCGGAAACCGTGCGCGCGGCCCTGCGCCCGCTCGAGAACGAAGCGGTCGATATCGGCACGCTGACGACCGAAATCGACAATGAGGATGACAAAACCGCGCCGCATATTGTCAAGATCGTCGGTTCGCCCGTCTCCGACACCCGCCTGCACGCCCTCTACTTCACGCGCGCGACTGCACCTCACGGCAAGGGGCCGCTCTATCACCATATCGGCCTTTATGCGTATCGGCGTGCGGCGCTGGAGCGATTCGTATCGCTCGGTCCATCGACGCTCGAGAAGCGCGAATCGCTGGAGCAGCTGCGGGCGCTGGAAGCCGGCATGCGCATCGACGTGGAGATCGTTGACACGGTTCCGCTCGGTGTCGATACTCCCGCCGACCTTGAAAAAGCGCGGCGCATCCTCTCCGCAAAGTCGAACTGACGGAACCATCATGAACATCAAGACCAACAGGATCGCCTTCCAGGGCGAGTTCGGCGCCAATTCCGACATGGCCAGCCGCGACATGTTTCCGACCATGGAGCCGCTGCCCTGCCAGACCTTCGAGGATGCGTTTACCGCGGTCGACAACGGCGACGCCGATATCGCCATGATCCCGATCGAAAACACCATTGCCGGCCGCGTTGCCGATATCCATCACCTGCTGCCGGAATCGCGGCTGCACATCATCGGCGAATATTTCATGCCGATCCGCTTTCAGCTGATGGTGCTGCCCGGAGTGACCAAGGACGAAATCCGCACGGTGCACAGCCATATCCATGCGCTCGGCCAGTGCCGCAAGATCGTGCGCGCCCATGGCTGGAAGCCTGTCATCGCCGGCGATACGGCAGGCGCGGCGAAGCTCGTCAAGGAAACCGGCGACCGCTCGATGGCCGCGCTGGCGCCGCGCCTTGCCGCCGATCTCTACGGGCTCGAGATCGTCGCCGAAAATGTCGAGGATACGGAAAACAACGTCACCCGCTTCGTCGTGCTCTCGCGTGACGAGGAATGGGCGCAGCGCAATTCGGCGGAAGAAAAGGTCGTCACCACCTTCGTCTTCAACGTCCGCAATATTCCGGCCGCGCTCTACAAGGCGCTCGGCGGCTTTGCCACCAACAACATCAACATGACGAAGCTCGAAAGCTACCAGCTCGGCGGAAAATTCGTGGCGACGCAGTTCTACGCCGATATCGAAGGCCATCCGAACGATCCGAACGTTCGCCGGGCCTTGGAGGAACTGCGGTTCTTCTCCGAGAAGGTGCGCATCCTCGGCGTCTACAAGGGGCATGCGATGCGAGGCCTGCTCTAAGCGGGCCTCGTCCATTCAGGCTATTACTTATCCGGCTCACAGACGCGCAGCCGATGCCCGTCCGGATCGAGGACGACGAAGGTCGGGCCAAAATCCAGCTCGGTCAGTTCTTGGGCGATCGGCAGGCCACGCTGGCGCCAGTCCTCATACTGCCTGGCGACGGCATTTTCGCCCGCCACCATGAAGGCCACTTCGCCCCGGTTGCCGATGGCGGAGGGCTGCGGCTCGACCTTGCTGCGGCGCCAGAGGCCGAGCGTGAAGCCGCCGTCGAGCGGGAAGGCGACGAAATTCGGCGCCTCCACGGCCGGTTCGCGGTTCAGGAGATTCCGGTAGAAGCTGGCGCTTTCGCCGGGATCCTTGACGTAGAGGATAATCAGATTGGGGCTGCTCATTTCGGTTCTCCTGTTGTTGCCAATTGGGGGCACCGCGAGAGATCGCCTGCTGCCAATTCATGGCAGCAGGAAGCTGAGCGCGCTGCGTAAGCACGCCCCGGTCTCGACCGGCGGTGTGGATAATGATCGGATAGTCTAAAGCGAAAAACGGCTCTCGCGGCGCGGGTCGCCTCCATCCATGAAGCCGAGGTCGCGCTTGCGGCAATCCGGTGCGGCCTCGAGATCGAGGCTGGTGTGGTTTGCACTGCGAATCCGAAAGATGTTCATGACCAGGCGCAGAAGGCCGGAGTGCGCGGGCTGCCCGACATCGGCGAAAGTTTCGGCCGAAATGACATCGGCAAAGGCGTCGACCGCAAAACGGTCGCTGGTTTGGCGGATGAATGAAGACGTTGCCATGATCGGTACTCCTTTCTTAGTGGATTGAGACTGATCATAACGCCAACTGCTGACAGTTTATGGCAGCAGCATTCACCTCTCGATCGGCACGTCCTGCGTCTCGCGCCACTCCTTGAGAAGTGCGGTACGGCGGCGCGGATAGCGCACCTCATGCAGTGCCATGTCGATGATGCGATCGGTGCGGAAATGGCGAAAATCCTGGCGCAGCTCGCACCAGGCCATGAGGACGCGCACGTGCTCGAAATAACCGAGCGCGAAAGGCCAGACACGGCGGCGGGAGATCCGGCCCTGCTCGTCGCCGTAATGCAGCTCGAGAATACGCTCCAGGCGGATCGCCCTGCGGATGGCCGAGACATCCGCGCTGTCCTCATCGCGGCGTTTGGGACCGACGAAGAGAGCGGCCGAATCGATCATTTCACGCAGATCGGCCGGCAGTACGGCGGCGATCTTGGCCAGCGCATCGGCACCGGCGCCGGCAAGGCGCGGCTCGGCGGCGCGGGCCACCCAACGCGAGCCGAGCACCAGCGCCTCCAGCTCTTCCTCGGAAAACGTCATCGGCGGCAGCATGAAACCGGGCTTCAGCACATAACCGATGCCGGCTTCGCCTTCGATCATCGCGCCCTGGGCCTGCAGGCTGGCGATATCGCGATAGAGAGTGCGCAGGCTGACGCCGGTCTCCTGAGCGAGCACGGTGCCGGTCACCGGCATGCGATAACGCCGAAGCGTCTGGAGCAGCGTCAGGAGCCGTTCCGAACGGGCGACGGGCATGGCACTAGCGCTTCCACTCCACCCAGTCGCGCATCAGGCGGTGGGCGATTGCGCCTTTCGGCGGCGAGGCTTTGCCGTTGGCGCCCGGGCGCTCCAGCATCTCGAGCGTTTCCTCGCGGGTGAACCAGCGGCAATCCTCGAGTTCGGTCTCATCGCGCTTGATCTCGGTGGATTTCGCCTCGGCGTAACAGCCGATCATCAGCGAATGCGGCATCGGCCAGGGCTGCGAGGCGTGATAGCGGATACGGCCGGTGCGGATGCCTGACTCTTCCAGCGTTTCCCGGCGCACGGCATTCTCGATGGTCTCACCCGGCTCGACGAAGCCGGCAAGACAGGAATACATGCCGGGCGCAAAATGCGGGCTGCGGCCGAGCAGGCAGAGATCGCGGCTCTCGTCGATCGTCAGCATGATGACGACGGGGTCGGTGCGGGGAAAGATTATGTGCTCGCAGGCGGCGCAGACACGCTTGTAACCGCCGATATGAATTTCCATCGCCGAGCCGCAGCGGCCGCAGAAGCGGTTGTCGCCGTTCCAGCGAATGAGGCTTGCAGCCTGGGCGAATTCGCCGAGCAGCACCTCATCGATCAGCATCTCGCGAAACAGCGTGCGGCCGTCGGCGGGCTTGTACTGGCTGGCGAGATCCTCGACGTCGATGCCGACGGGAACGGCGAGGCGGGGCTCGCCTGATTTGCGGTAGCCGAGAAGCACCGTCTCGTCCCAATCCGGCTGCAGTTCCTGCAGCTCGTAGCGGGCAAAGAGCGGATCGAGCACTTGGCCGTCATGCTTCAGCACCAGCTTGTCCCTGGCGAAGGCGAAGATATGCGTTCCTTCCCTGGCCAGCGCCCTTTCGACGGAGTGTTCATCGCGATGTTCGGAATCGCGATTGAGGTCGTTGGCGGCAAAGGCGGTGAGATTGCTGGGTTCCGGATGCGGCACGTCCGAATCGAAAAGCGAATGACTCATGATGAAAGGGCTTCCCGCAACTTCGCTATGAATTCGTCTCTCTTCCCGTCCTCGTAGGGCTCAGCGCGCCCGAAGCCCCAGACAGGACCCGGCCAGTTGGCATCGCCTTCGAAGCGGGCAATGACATGAACATGAAGCTGGCGGACGATGTTGCCAAGAGCCCCGACATTGATTTTTGTCGCGCCGGTGATCTCTTTGAGCGCCTTGGCGGTGAGCTCCGTCTCGAAGGCGAGTAGCACCTGGTCGAGCGGCGTCATTTCGAAGATTTCGGTGATGTCGGCCCGGCGCGGCACGAGAATGAGCCAGGGCCAGCGGGCATCCCTCGACAATCTCAGATCACAGAGGCCTGTGACCATGACGCTGATGCTGTCGTTTTCCAGCCGGGGGTCGAGCGTAAAGCCGTTCAAGGGACATTCCTCCTGTCTTTTCCAACGACTAGCAGTTTTTTATCATGTTGGCTTGCTTTTGATGACGATATTGCCGATATGTGCATCCGGGAGGTTGGTGGTGGACGAGCCACTCGCCAACCGGGTCAGGTCCGGAAGGAAGCAGCCCTAACGAGCCCGGCACGGGTCATCGTGCCAGCCTCCCACCTTCTCTTTACGAAGTGCCCGGCATTCCGGGCGACAAGCAGGGCGATGAGCGACACCGAGCGACAATCAAAAGATGCCGCCTCGACGGGCACCGGATACCGGGTGCTGGCTCGCAAATACCGCCCCAAGGATTTCACGGACCTGATGGTCGGCCAGGAGCCGATGGTCCGCACGCTCACCAACGCCTTCGAGACCGGCCGCATCGCGCAGGCCTATATGCTGACCGGCGTGCGCGGCGTCGGCAAGACGACGACGGCGCGCATCCTGGCGCGGGCGTTGAACTACAAGACGGCAGAGATCGACAAGCCGACGATCGACCTTCGCACGCCCGGCGAACATTGCCAGGCGATCATGGAGGGCCGCCATGTCGACGTGATCGAGATGGACGCCGCATCCCATACCGGTATCGACGATATAAGAGAGATCATCGAACAGGTGCGCTACCGACCGGTTTCGGCGCGCTACAAGGTCTATATCATCGACGAAGTGCACATGCTGTCGACGCAGGCCTTCAACGGTCTGCTGAAGACGCTGGAAGAGCCGCCGGAGCATGTGAAGTTCATCTTCGCCACCACCGAAATCCGCAAGGTGCCGATCACCGTGCTGTCACGCTGCCAGCGTTTCGACCTGCGCCGCATCAGCGCCTCCGATCTGGTCGGATTGTTTACGACGATTGCGGCCAAGGAAGGTATCGAGGCGGAAGCGGACGCGCTGGCGATGATCGCACGCGCTGCCGAAGGCTCGGCGCGCGACGGCCTGTCGCTGCTCGATCAGGCGATCGCCCATGGCGCCGGCGCCGTGCAGGCCGAAGCCGTGCGTGGCATGCTTGGCCTTGCCGACCGCGCCCGGATCGTCGATCTCTTCCAACATATCGTCAAAGGCGATGTCGCCGGCGCCCTCGGCGAATTCCAGAGCCAGTACGAGGCCGGCGCCAATCCTGTCGTGGTGCTGACCGATCTCGCCGATTTCACCCATCTGGTGACGCGGTTGAAATATGTGCCGGATGCGGCAAACGATCCCTCGCTCAGCGAAATCGAACGCACGAAAGCGGCGGAACTGGCCAAGGGCGTTGCGGTGACGACGCTGTCGCGCATCTGGCAGATGCTGCTGAAGGGTATTCCCGAAACCGAAGGCTCGTCGCGCACGGCAGGGGCGGCCGAAATGGTGCTGATCCGGCTGGCGCATGCCGCACATCTCCCGGCGCCCGAGGATGCGGCGCGGCGGCTTGCCGAATTTTCCGGCGACGGTGCCGGCTCGCGCCCCTCCTTCCCGCCTTCCGGCGGTGGTGGCGGCAACGGAACACGGGTTCCCTATCAGAGCAGCATCGCGGCGCGGGCGCCGGAGCCGACACCGCGGCCGCAGCCCTCAGGGCCGACCGCGATGCTGCGCGCCATCCCCAATCCGGAACCGCAGACAATCGGCCGCGTCGAGACAAAGCCGGCTGAAGCGCCGAAGCCGCTGGTCCCGGTCAATTCGATCGGCGATATCGTCGACCTCGCGGCCGAAAAGCGGGACGTCAAGCTGAAGGCACTGGTGCGCAACTTCGTGCGGCCCGTGAGCATCGAGCCTGGCCGGCTGGACGTGAACCTCACCGAGGGCGCACCGGCCACGCTGCTGAACGAGCTCGCCGTCAAACTCAAGGAATGGACTGGCATCCACTGGATCGTCAGCACCAGCCGCGAAGAGGGCGGGCCGACGATGGTGGAGGCGGAAGCCAAGGCGCAGCAACAGCGGGTCAGCGATGCCCGCGAGGACCCCGATGTCGCCGCCATTCTTGCGCAGTTTCCGGGCGCCAAGATCATCGACGTGCGCGTCAGGGTGCCGACGCCGGAGGAGGAAGCGGAAGAGGCGACACCGCCTGCCGCCGCCGAATCCGAAGAAGGTGATATCCTGCCGGGCGACGACATAGAATTCTAAGGTTTCAAGAAGGAGAGAGACGATGCGCGACATCATGGGCATGATGGGCAAAGTCAAGGAAATGCAGGCCAAGATGGAGCAGATGCAGGCGGAGATCGCCGAGCTCTCGGCCGAAGGCAAGGCGGGCGGCGGCCTCGTCACCGTCGTCATGTCAGGCAAGGGCGAGCTGCAGAGCCTGAAGATCGACCCATCGCTGTTCAAGGAAGACGATGTCGAGATCCTCGAGGACCTGATCGTCGCCGCCCACAAGGACGCCAAGGACAAGGCCGAAGCGCTCGCCGCCGAAAAGACCAAGGCGCTCACCGCCGGCCTGCCGATCCCTCCCGGCTTCAAGCTGCCGTTTTAATAGCAGGCAATTCGATCTTCCATTTCACCGCTGTTGCCATGGGCGATGTGACAATCGCCTTCGCGAGGCACAGGCGAAATTGGCGCCTAGCGCTGCGTTTCCAACATCGCCCGCAGCTTGTAGTGAATAGGGGCAGCGAGATATCGCGCCCGGCCCGCCTCGGAAAGCCGTCGGCCGAAGGTTTCCATCAGCTCCGGCATGGTGACTTTGTCGCCGGCAAATGACTGATGCTCCACCGGCATTCCGGCTTCGGCGATGCCGCCGCGGATGACGCGGCAATAGATGCCGGGGCGGGCGGCATCGGTATAGCGCTTGACGAATTTCGGATCGGCCATCCTGGCGGCGAAGGTGGCGCAGGGGATGCGGCATGCACTGACTTCGAGGACGAGATCGCTTGATATGAAGCGGTCGCCGACGGAAACGTCGCGATTGTCGAGGTCCGATATCACCATGTTTTCGCCGAAGGTGCCGGGGCCGCAGGGCCGGCCAAGTTCTTGTGCCCACCAGTCGAGCGTCAGCGATCCCTCGATATAGACCGCCTGATCGACGCCGCCATGGTGTTTGCGGTTGCAGATCGCGTCGCCGACCAGCCCTTCGGCATCGATCATCACGGCGCCGTTGACGGCGTGTTTGAAGATGCCGGTCTTGTAGCTCTTGCCGGGCAGCCTTTCTGCATTGCCTCTACACAGCGCCAGGATTTTCATGGGACGATCCTTCCGCGATTCCGTTTTCGTTGCATATCAGCTAAGAACGGCGCATGGCAAAACGAGTCACCGGCCCCGAAATCGAAAAACTCATCCAGCTTCTGGCGAAGGTGCCGGGCCTCGGGCCGCGCTCGGCACGCCGGGCGGCACTGCATCTGATCAAGAAGAAGGACCAGCTGCTCGGACCGCTGTCGAACGCGATGGGCGAGGCCTATGACAAGGTGAAGATCTGCTCGCGCTGCGGCAATGTCGATACGGTCGATCCCTGCACGGTCTGCACCGATGCTCAGCGCGACCAATCCGTCATCATCGTCGTCGAGGATGTCTCGGACCTCTGGGCGCTGGAGCGGGCCGGCGCGATGAACGCCGCCTATCATGTGCTCGGCGGCACGTTGTCGCCGCTCGACGGGATCGGCCCCGACGATCTCAATATTCGCGGGCTGATCGACCGGATCGGCGAAGGCGGCATCCGGGAACTGATCATCGCCGTCAACGCCACCGTCGAAGGGCAGACGACGGCACATTACATCACCGACCAGCTGCAGGGGCTCGACGTGAAGATCACGCGGCTGGCGCATGGCGTGCCGGTCGGCGGCGAACTCGACTATCTCGACGAGGGTACGCTGGCGGCAGCGCTACGGGCTCGGACGGTGATATGAAGGGGATTTATATGCCGCGAATACTCGCACTCGCTGTAGTGGCCGTCCTCCTCCCGCTCTCCGCCCACGCAACCCCATCGAAAACCGATGTCGAGGCGCAATTCGAAAGCTGGGTGCAGAAGGACCTCTGGCCGCAGGCCAAGGCGGGCGGCATTTCCGAGAAGACTTTCAAGGCAGCTTTCTCGGGCGTCGCGCTGAACTGGAACCTGCCGGATCTCGCCCCGCCGGGGTTCCCGCCGGCCAAGGAGCAGAAACAGACACAGGCGGAGTTTTCTTCGCCCGGTCCCTATTTCAATGAGGACCGGCTGAAGAGGCTCGCTGCAACAGGGCGCGGCTTTGCCGCGCAATATGGTTCGACGCTGAAGCGGATCGAGAAGACCTATGGCGTGCCGGGCTCGATCGTGCTTGCCATCTGGGGCCGGGAGACGGGCTTCGGCGCGGCGAAGATCCCGAATTCGGCGGTCGAGGTGCTGGCGACCAAGGCCTTCATGTCGACTCGCAAGGAAATGTTCCGCACCGAGCTGGTGGCGGCGCTGCATATTCTCGACGGCGGCGACGTGACGCCCGCCGAATTCAAGAGCTCGTGGGCCGGCGCGCTCGGCCAGCCGCAATTCATGCCGACGAGCTATCTGAAATATGCGGTGGATTTCGATGGCGACGGTCACCGCAATATCTGGACCTCCGTGCCGGATACGCTTGCCTCGATTGCCAATTACCTGGTCAAGAAAGGCTGGCAGCGCGATCGTGACTGGGGCTTCGAGGTCTCGATCCCGGAGGCAGTTTCCTGCGCGCAAGAGGGTCCCGACCTCGCGAAGCCGCTTTCGCATTGGGCTTCGCTCGGCATCGCGCGCATCTCCGGCAAGGACTTTCCCGCAAGCGAGATGAAGGGGGAGGGCATGATGCTCGTGCCGGCCGGCCGCGACGGGCCCGAATTCATCGTCACCCCGAATTTCTACATCATCAAGGAATACAACAACTCCGATCTCTACGCGCTCTATATCGGCAATCTCGCCGACCGGATCGGCTCCAATGCCGGCGCCTTTGAGGGCCGATGGGGCGATGTCGGCAAGATGCTGCGCTCGGATGTCGCCGCCATGCAGAAGGCGCTAGAGCGGCAGGGCTATGACGTCGGCGGCTCCGACGGTCTGCCGGGCTACAAGACGCGGCGGTCGATCGGCCAGTGGCAGACGAAGAACGGCATGAAGCCGACCTGCTTTCCCGAGGCCACGATGAAGGGCAAGCTGAAGTAGCCGCTTCAGAGGTTGCGCTTCAGCCCTTCATGGCTCGCGACGAAGCCGAGCTTCCCGTAGAAGCGGATCGAATCCGCCCGCGTCTTGTCCGATGTCAGCTGAACGAGGCCGCAGCCCCGCTCGACGCACTGGGCGATCGCCCATTCGATGAACTCGGAGCCGAGGCCGGAACCGCGGAAACCCCGCGCGATTCGCACGCTCTCGATCTGCCCGCGCCACATGCCCGCCCTCGACAGGCCGGGAATGAAGCTCAGCTGCAGACAGCCGACAAGCTGATCGTCCGCATCGCTTGCCACAGCGAGCATCTGATTGGCATCCGCCTCGATCGCGGCGAAAGCTGAGAGATAGCGCGCATCGATGGGGTCCGAGACGATCTCCCTGGCGCTGCCGAGATCGTCATCGGCCAAGAGCCGGACGATGGCGGCAAGATCGGATTGGCGGGCGAGCCTGAAACTGAACATGCCTCTCCCTAATGGTGCAGATCGATCGGCGCTTTATGGAAGACGTCATCGCCCGGCGGTATGGCCTGGCGCTCGATCATCCGGTGAACATGCGGCGGACCTTCGCCGCGGTGAAGGGCGCGCAGCCTGTCGATGTTTTCGGCATCGGCCTGCGTGCGCCGCTGGTTGTGCCTGATGTATTCGACCCAGGTCGGCGTGTGGTAGGTTTCGGTCCAGAGCCCGGGATTTTCGAGATCGCGCATCAGCGCCCAGTGCCGCGCGCCATCGCGGATGCGGATACGCCGCCGCTCGCCCATCAACGTCATGAATTCCGCAAGATCGTCGTCGGCGATCTCGTAGTCGACCTGGATGACGATCGGGCCGCTGCGCGGCGTGATGTCGAGGCTGAGCGCCGGCGCGGTGAAGCGGTTCAGCGGATCGAGATTGAGCGAGGCGAAGGCTGGCATCGAAAAACGCAGGCCGATCGCAATCCCAAGCAACATGACGACGGATGAGATCAGCAGCGCATTGGCGACGCCGTAGCGATCGGCAGCAACGCCCCACAGCCAGCTGCCGCCGGCAATGCCGCCGAAGGTGACGGTCTGGTAGAGCGACAGCGCGCGGCCCACCACCCAACGCGGAGTCGAGAGCTGGACGATAGTGTTGAAGAGCGACAGCGCCGAGACCCAGCAGGCGCCGGCGACGAGCAGTCCGGCTGAGGTGAGGACGGCGCTCGGGCTGACGGCCGCAATGACGGCGCTGAGCGCAAAGCCGGCAAAGGCCAGGCGGATGATCGTCTCGCCGGAAAGCGCCTGGCGAATTCTCGCACTCAGCACGGCGCCGCCGATCGCGCCGATGCCGAAAGCGCCGAGCATGAAGCCATAGGTCAGCGGTCCGCCGGCCACCAGATCAAGCGCGACCACCGGCAGCAGCGCCAGGATCGAGCTGGCGCCGATGCCGAAGATGAGTCCCCTGACGAGAACCTTTTCGAGATTGGGCGACATCGAGACGTATCGCAGGCCGGCAAAGATGGCGCTGGCGAGCGCCTCCCGCGGCAGGGTCGAAACCGGCGCGCTCGGACGCCAGCGCGATAGCGCGTAAATCAATGGCAGGTAGCTCAGCGTATTGACGGCAAAGGCCGCGGCGGCGCCGGCGGCTGCCACGATGGCGCCGCCGATCGCCGGCCCGACGCTGCGGGTAATGTTGAAACCCATGCTGTTCAGGGTGACGGCGCCAGGCAGATCGGCGCGCGGCACCATGTCGCCGACCGAGGCCTGCCAGGAGGGATTGTTGAGCGCCGTGCCGCAGCCGATCAGGAAGGTGAAGAAGAGCAGCAGCCAGGGCGTGATCCAGCCGAGAAGCGCACATGCCGTCAGCAGGCCCGAGACCGTGAGCATCATGCACTGCGCCGTCAGCATCACCCGGCGGCGGTCGTAATTGTCTGCGAGCGCACCGGAGATCAGGGAAAACAGCATGATCGGCAGCGCTGTCGAGGTCTGCACCAGCGCGACCATATCCTCCGACGCGGTGATCGTCGTCATCATCCAGGCAGCACCTACCGCCTGGATCAGACCGCCGAAATTCGAGGAAAGGCTCGCAAACCATATGGCGCGATAGGTATCGTGCCGCAAAGGCGCCAATGTCGACGAAGTGTACGCCACAATTTCTCCCGCTTTTGTCATTGCCCCCGCCGGGCAATATATGCGCATGACCGGCGCTGGCCATAGGCGCGTTCACCTTGTCGGAGGCGAATTGGCGGAATCGGCCGCAGACCTTGCAATTTCGTAAAAACCCGACTATATGGCTCTCAAATTCTTGATCGCTTGATGAAGAGTGGGCCGCAAGGACCCGCTCTTTTTTATTAGCGCGATCGCCCGAACAGCAGAAATTGCGAGGAGCGCACCGCTTGTCGGACATGACGAACGCAGACAACGAAGTTGAGCCGCGGCTGATTACCGAAACCGGGCTTGACCAGCGTCTTGCCGATATCATCGAACCCGTTCTCATCGGGATGGGCTTCCGGCTGATCCGCGTCCGCATGCTGAACCAGAACGGCATGACGATGCAGGTGATGGCCGAGCGCAACGACGGGACGATGACCGTCCAGGACTGCGAAGAAGTCTCGATGGCGATTTCCCCCGTCCTCGATGTGGAAGATCCGATCGATAAAGAGTATCATCTCGAAGTGTCTTCGCCCGGCATCGACCGTCCGATGGTGCGGAAATCCGATTTCGTCCGCTGGCAGGGCCACCTTGTGAAATGCGAGACGTCGATCCTGATCGACAATCGCAAGCGCTTCCGCGGCAAGATCGTCGAAGCAGGCGTCGATGGTTTCACGCTCGAGCGTGACCAGGTCGCTTACGGGGAAGAGCAGAAGGTCACCATTCCCTTCACGGCGCTTAGCGATGCGAAGCTTATTTTGACCGACGACCTGATCCGCGACGCGTTGCGCGCCGACAAGCTGGCAAAAGCGCAGGCCGCCAACCAGAACGAAGCGGACGAGCAGGAATAACCGATTAACAGACCGCTCCCAGGGACGGGAACCCCGGAGTAAAGACGGAGAAACAAGACAATGGCAGTCAGTGCGAACCGGCTCGAACTTCTGCAGATCGCAGATGCAGTGGCGCGCGAAAAGGTCATCGACCGCGAGATCGTGCTTGCCGCAATGGCCGATGCCATTCAGAAGGCGGCACGCTCGCGTTACGGTACCGAATCCAACATCCGTGCCGACATCAATCCGAAGACCGGCGAAATCCGGCTGCAGCGCCTGCTCGAAGTCGTCGACAAGGCCGAGGATTATTCGACGCAGATCCCGCTCGAGCTCGCCCGCGACCGCAACCCGGACGCCGCCCTCGGCGATTTCATCGCCGATCCGCTGCCGCCGATGGATTTCGGCCGTATCGCCGCACAGTCCGCCAAGCAGGTGATCGTGCAGAAGGTGCGTGAAGCCGAACGCGATCGCCAGTTCGACGAATTCAAGGATCGGGTCGGCGAAATCGTCAACGGCACGGTCAAGCGCGTCGAATATGGCAATGTCATCGTCGATCTCGGCCGTGGCGAAGGCATCATCCGGCGCGACGAAATGATCCCGCGCGAGAACGTGCGCTATGGCGATCGCGTCCGTGCCTATGTCTATGACGTCCGCCGCGAACAGCGCGGCCCGCAGATCTTCCTGTCGCGCACGCATCCGCAATTCATGGTGAAGCTCTTCACCATGGAAGTGCCTGAAATCTACGACGGCATCATCCAGGTGAAGTCGGTCGCCCGCGATCCGGGCTCGCGCGCCAAGATCGCCGTGATCTCGAACGACAGTTCGATCGATCCGGTCGGCGCCTGCGTCGGTATGCGCGGCTCGCGCGTCCAGGCCGTCGTCGGCGAGCTTCAGGGTGAGAAGATCGACATCATTCCGTGGTCGCAGGATCCGGCGACCTTCGTCGTCAACGCCCTGCAGCCGGCCGAAGTCGCCAAGGTCGTTCTCGACGAGGATGCCGAGCGCATTGAAGTGGTGGTTCCCGACGAGCAGCTGTCACTTGCGATCGGCCGTCGCGGCCAGAACGTCCGCCTGGCGTCGCAGCTGACCGGCTGGGATATCGACATCATGACGGAGGCCGAGGAATCGGAACGCCGTCAGAAGGAATTCAACGAGCGCACCAACCTGTTCATGGATTCGCTCGACGTCGACGAAATGGTCGGCCAGGTTCTGGCATCGGAAGGTTTCGCCGCCGTCGAGGAACTCGCTTATGTCGATCTCGACGAAATTTCTTCGATCGACGGATTCGACGAAGATACGGCGCAGGAAATCCAGACCCGCGCCCGCGAATTCCTCGAGCGTCTCGAAGCCGAGATGGACGAGAAGCGCAAGGCGCTCGGCGTTCAGGACGAGTTGCGCGAAATCGACGGCATGACCGCCCAGATGATGGTGGCGCTCGGCGAAGACGGCATCAAGACGATCGAGGACTTTGCCGGTTGCGCCGCTGACGATCTCGTCGGCTGGACGGAACGCAAGAACGGCGAAACGAAGAAGTTCGAAGGCCTGTTCTCGAAATTCGACGTCTCGCGCGTCGAAGCCGAGCAGATGATCGTCCAGGCCCGCCTGTCGGCTGGCTGGATCACCGAAGAGGACCTGGCGAAGGGGACCGAAGAAGAGGTCGCCGAAGCCGAACAAGAAGCATGATGACCGCGCATGAGCCGGACGCTCTCCCTGACGAGGACGACGATCTTGCAGGTTATGACGTGAACGGACGCATGTGCATCGTGACGCGCGAAAGCGGATCGCCGGAAGAGCTGATCCGCTTCGTTGCCGCTCCCGATGGAACCGTTGTCGCCGATCTGAAGCGCGAGCTTCCGGGGCGCGGATGCTGGGTGAAGATCGACCGGTCGCTGGTCGACCGGGCGGTGGCGAAGAGGCTCTTCGCCCGCGCGCTGAAAAGCGATGTAAAGGCCGCGGACGATCTCGGCGCGAATGTCGACCGGCTGCTGGCGGCGCAATTGATGCAGATGATGAATATGGCGCGGAAAGCCGGCCAGTTCATCAGCGGCTCCTCGAAAGTGGACGCCGCGGTCAGAAGCGGAGCAGCCCTTGCGGTGTTCCACGCAACTGACGCGGCGGACGACGGTGTGAGGAAAATCGACCAGGCCCGCAAGGCCTGGCACCTCGGAATGGAGACCGAGGAGGAGATACCTTCCTTTCGTCTCTTCTCGGAGAGCGAAATGGAAGGCCTGATGGGCCAGAATGCTTTTATCCATGCCGCAGTGCTTGCAGGGCAGGCGGGTGAGGGTGTAGTGAAGCGCGCAAAGATGCTCGAACAGTACCGTATTGGCGGTCAGTCCCGGGCAGCGGGCGGCGCTGGCCGGCAAAAACAATGAAGCGGTCACCGGCATCGGCCGGTCCCATCATTGATCGACAGTATTTGAACGACAGGGTCTGATCTAGTCATCGCTCCCTGTCCGAAGGAACGGGAACGAATGACCGATAGTAACGACGACAAGACAATCAGCGTGACGGGCAAAAAGACGCTTACCCTGAAACCATCGGGGATGAGCCAGGGCACCGTTCGCCAGGATATGGGTCGAGGTCGCACCAAGGCGGTCGTCGTCGAGACCCGCAAGCGGCGCCCGCTGCGTCCGGAAGACGAAAAGCCGATCACACCTGCCGCCTCCGTGGCTCCCGTCCGCGCCCCCGAACCGGCGCCGGCGCCCGTGCAGGCGCGTCCGCAGCAGCCGGCACCGGCACCGCGGATTCACCAGGGCGGCAACAATTCCAACCAGCGTCCGCAGCAGTCCTACCAGGCGCCGCGCCAGAACGATCGTCCGCGCCCCGTGGTGCTGAACCATCTGTCGCCGGAAGAGATGGACGCCCGCCGCCGTGCGCTTGCCGAATCCCAGGCGCGTGACGCACAGGATGCGATCCGCCGCGCCGAGGAAGACAAGCGCCGTGCCGCCGAGGAGATTGTCCGCAAGGCAGCCGAAGCAGAAGAAGCCGCCCGCAAGGCAGCCGAAGAGGCTGCCCGGCAGGCCGAGGCACCCGCTGTCGCTGAACCGGCAGCCGCTGAGGCAGCATCGGCTCCCGTCGCCGCCGAAGCTCGTTCGGAGGCTCCGCGGCCTGCGGCTGCACGCCGGCCAGATGCCGCAGCCCCCGCTGCCGCCCGTCCGGCGCCCGGCGCCGCCGCGCCGGCCGGTGCCCGTGGCCGTCGCCCTGAAACGGAAGACGAAGATCGTGGCGCAGCACGCGGCGGTCCGGCCCGTGGCCGCGTCGTTCGCCCCGAACCCGCAAAACCGGTGACGACGCGTCCGAAGACGGATGAAGAGCGCCGCCGCGGCAAGCTGACCATTACAACCGCCGACGCAGACGGCGACGACAACGCCCGCGGCCGTTCGCTTTCGGCAATGCGCCGCCGGCAGGAGAAATTCCGCCGCAGCCAGATGCAGGAAACGCGCGAGAAGATCTCCCGCGAAGTCGTCCTGCCCGAAACCATTACCATTCAGGAACTGTCGCAGCGCATGTCCGAACGCGCCGTCGACGTCATCAAGTACCTGATGAAGGAAGGCCAGATGATGAAGCCGGGCGACGTCATCGACGCCGACCTTGCCGAACTCATCGCCGGCGAATTCGGCCATACTGTCAGGCGCGTATCGGAGTCCGACGTCGAACTCGGCATCTTCAACGTGTCCGACGAGGACGGCGAACTGGTTTCGCGCCCGCCCGTCGTCACCATCATGGGCCATGTCGACCACGGCAAGACCTCGCTGCTCGACGCCATCCGACATGCCAACGTGGTTTCCGGCGAAGCCGGTGGCATTACCCAGCATATCGGCGCCTATCAGGTGGAGCAGAACGGCCAGAAGATCACCTTCATCGACACTCCCGGCCACGCCGCCTTCACGGCGATGCGTGCCCGCGGCGCGCAGGCGACCGACATCGCAATCCTGGTCGTTGC
Source organism: Rhizobium croatiense (assembly GCF_019793465.1). Classification (GTDB taxonomy): domain Bacteria; phylum Pseudomonadota; class Alphaproteobacteria; order Rhizobiales; family Rhizobiaceae; genus Rhizobium; species Rhizobium croatiense. Next base: position 195,746 of record NZ_JAILYJ010000010.1, read on the forward strand.
AGCCGACGACAGCGTGATGCCGCAGACGATCGAATCGATCAACCACGCCAAGGCGGCTGGTGTTCCGATCATCGTTGCGATCAACAAGATCGACAAGCACGAGGCCGATCCGCAGAAGGTCCGCAACCAGCTGCTGCAGCACGAAGTCTTCGTGGAAACCATGGGCGGCGAAGTGCTCGACGTCGAGGTTTCGGCCAAAACAGGCAAGAACCTCGACAAGCTGCTCGAGGCGATCCTGCTGCAAGCCGAAATTCTCGACCTCAAGGCCAATCCCGACCGGACGGCGGAAGGCACCGTTATCGAAGCCCAGCTCGACCGCGGCCGTGGTTCGGTCGCGACTGTGCTCGTCCAGAAGGGCACGCTGCGTCCGGGTCAGATCATCGTCGCCGGCGATGTCTGGGGCCGTGTGCGTGCGCTGGTGACCGACAAGGGCGACCATGTGAAGGAAGCAGGTCCCGCGACCCCGGTCGAGGTCCTCGGTCTTTCCGGCACGCCGCAGGCAGGCGACAAGTTCGCTGTCGTCGAAAGCGAGAGCCGCGCCCGCGAAATCTCGGAATACCGTCAGCGTCTTGCCCGCGACAAGGCGGCTGCCCGCCAGTCTAGCCAGCGCGGCTCGCTGGAACAGATGATGATCCAGCGCCAGAGCGCCGGTATCAAGGAGTTCCCGCTTGTCATCAAGGGCGACGTGCAGGGCTCGATCGAAGCGATTGCCGGCGCGCTGGAGAAACTCGGCACCGATGAAGTCCGCGCCCGCATCGTCCATTCGGGCGCAGGCGGCATCACCGAGTCGGATATCTCGCTCGCCGAAGCCTCGAACGCCGCCATCATCGGCTTCAACGTTCGCGCCAATGCGCAGGCACGCCAGTTCGCCGAACGTCAGGGCCTCGAAATCCGCTACTACAACATCATCTACGATCTCGTGGATGACGTGAAGGCGGCGATGTCGGGCCTGCTGTCGCCGGAACGGCGCGAAACCTTCATCGGCAATGCCGAGATCCTGGAGGTGTTCAACATCACCAAGGTCGGCAAGGTCGCAGGCTGCCGTGTCGTCGAAGGCAAGGTCGAGCGCGGGGCGGGCGTCCGCCTCATCCGCAACGACGTCGTCGTTCACGAAGGCAAGCTCAAGACCCTCAAGCGCTTCAAGGACGAAGTCTCCGAAGTGCCGATGGGTCAGGAGTGCGGCATGGCCTTCGAAAACTACGAGGACATGCGCGTCGGCGACGTCATCGAGTGCTTCCGCGTCGAACACATCACGCGCACGCTCTAACCGTCAGGCGCCTCGCCTACCAACAGCTTTCCAGAAGCCATCCGCCAGCCGGCGGATGGCTTCTGGTATCTGGCGGCCTTGACCTTTCCGGCCAAAAGAGTCATGGACGCTCTCCTTTGACGGGTTCGATTCCCAGCCGCATCGGCAAACAGAGATAACAATGACCAGACCAACATCCTCCGCGCCTTCGCAGCGCATGCTGCGCGTTGGCGAACAGGTCCGCGCCGCGATCACCCAGGTGCTGCAGCGCGGCGAAGTGCGCGACGACGTCATCGAGGCGACCGTGATTTCGATTTCGGAAGTGCGCATGTCGCCGGACCTCAAGATCGCCACGGCTTATGTGACGCCGCTCGGCGTTTCCGACCACAGCATCGTCATCGAGGCGTTGAACCGCCATGCGAAGTTCATCCGCGGCCGGCTCGGGCCGCAGCTCCGCCAGATGAAATACATGCCGGAAGTGCGTTTCCGCGACGATACCAGCTTCGACAATTACAAGAAGATCGACGAGCTCTTGCGTTCGCCCGAGGTGAGCCGCGATCTCGACGGCGACGACGACGAACAATAACAGAAGAGACGCATGTCCAAACCACGCAAACCCAAGGGCCGTCCGATTTCCGGCTGGCTGATTCTCGACAAGCCGGTGGATTTCGGCTCGACGGAAGCCGTTTCCAAGCTCAAATGGCTCTACAAGGCGCAGAAGGCCGGCCATGCCGGCACGCTCGATCCGCTCGCCTCCGGCATGCTGCCGATCGCGCTCGGCGATGCGACCAAAACCGTTCCCTATGTGATGGACGGCCGGAAAATCTATGAGTTCACCGTCAGCTGGGGCGAGGAGCGCGCCACCGACGATCTCGAAGGCGATGTGACCCAGAGCTCGGAAAGACGCCCGACCGAGCAGCAGATCCGCGATATCCTGCCCCGCTATCTCGGCACCATCAGCCAGGTGCCGCCACAGTTTTCCGCCATCAAGATCGCAGGTGAACGCGCCTATGATCTGGCCCGCGACGGCGAAGCCGTCGAGATTCCCTCACGCGAAGTCGAGATCTTCCGGCTGACGCTGCTTGCCTGCCCGGATGCGAATACCGCGCATTTCGAAGTCGAATGCGGCAAGGGCACTTATGTCAGGGCGCTTGCCCGCGATTTCGGCCGCGAGCTCGGCTGCTACGGCCATATATCAGGGCTGCGGCGCACCTTCGTCGCGCCTTTCCAGGAAGAAGCCATGGTGCCGCTTGCCAACCTCGTGGCGCTCGAAGCGATCGAAGACATGGATGAGCGGCTCGCCGCCCTCGATGCGTTGCTGATCGACACGTGCGAAGCGCTTTCCGCCCTGCCCCACCTCGTCATCAACGACGACCAGGCACATCGGCTGAAGATGGGCAATCCGATCCTGGTGCGCGGCCGCGATGCGCCGATTGCCGAAAGCGAAGCCTATGCGACGGCTCGTGGCAGGCTGATCGCGATCGGCGAGATTGGCCAGGGCGAGTTTCGCCCAAAGCGGGTTTTCGCCTGAGCCTGTACAGCTGACGGTTGCCAGACGTTCGCGATGCGATATCTTCCTTTCGGGCCGTAACGGCCCGAGGGGCCATGGTGGCCCGAGGGGAAAATTATGCGCGCAATCGCAATTGGAATACTGACGTTCTTTTCGATGTTCCTGGCCGTCGCCGGCGCGCATTCCGGCGAGCGTTGGGCCGGGCTCCCGGCCTTTCCTGACATGCCGGCGCCGAAGACGAGCGGCGTGGCTGATGTGAACGACATCAGGATGTATTATGCCGAATATGGTGAAGGCGAGCCGATCCTCTTCATCCATGGCGGCCTTGGCAATACCGGCGTCTGGGGTCGCCAGATCGCCGAATTCGCCAGGGATCATCTGGTCATCGTTGCCGACAGCCGCGGTCACGGCCGCTCGACGCGCAGCCAGCAGCCCTTCGGCTACGATCTGATGACATCGGACTATGTCGCCCTGCTCGATTATCTGAAGATCGACAAGGTGACGCTCGTCGGTTGGTCGGACGGCGGCATCATCGGCATCGACATGGCGATGAGATATCCGGAAAAGCTGACGCGGGTCATTGCCCAGGCTGCCAATGTCACCACGGACGGCGTCAAGCCCGACGTCTTGAGCAACAAGACCTTCAACGAATACATCCGCGTCGCCGGCGAACAATACCGGAAGCTGTCGCCGACACCGAACGAATACGACGCCTTCGTTACGCAGATTTCGCAGATGTGGGCGACGCAGCCGAACTGGACGGCGACGGAGCTTGGCAAGATCGCGCTGCCGGTCACGCTTGCCATCGGTGATCATGATGAGGCCGTAAAGCTCGATCATACCCAGATGATGGCGAAAGAAATTCCGGGCGCAAAGCTCGTCATCCTGAAAGACGCCAGCCATTTCGCCATGCTGCAGGATCCTGCCGGCTATAATGCGATGATCCGGGACGCCATGACGGGCCGCTGAAAGCTGCTGCGGGGCTCCCTCTTTCCATCGCTGCTTATTTGGTTTATAGGCAGCGCCAGCATCGGGTACGCCCGAATGCATTCGCGGCCAAAGCTGGACGGCATCCCGGCTTTTGGCGACTTCTTCTCCTCTCATAGAAAGGACCATCCGATGTCGATCACTGCTGAGCGCAAGGCTGCGCTGATCAAGGAATACGCAACCGCCGAAGGCGATACCGGTTCGCCGGAAGTCCAGGTCGCGATCCTGACCGAGCGCATCAACAACCTGACCGAACACTTCAAGGACCACAAGAAGGATAACCATTCCCGCCGTGGCCTGCTGACGATGGTTTCGAGCCGCCGCTCGCTTCTTGATTATCTCAAGAAGAAGGATGAAGGCCGCTACTCCAAGCTGATCAACAGCCTGGGTATCCGCCGCTAAGATTGTCCGGCGGGCGCTTTCGAGCGTCCGCCGGATCTGTTTCGGGACGATGTTCCGATGAAATGTTCCGGCCGCGCCCTATCTCAAGCGGAGGAACGACCGGCGGACCCGGATGGGCCGGTTCTGCCAAACCAACCGCTGACCTGTCATGGGGCAGGATTGCCGGATGCTTTCGGCCAGAGCTTCTCGAAGCTTTGGCCCGATTTCCCGGGGACAAGGGTCCCTGAGGAAGCTGAGACGAAAAGCCTCCCGTTGTCTTGCCCGTGATACGTCGCATTGATTGCGGTCGACTGTGCGCTGCGCCCTGATATCGGCGATGGCGCGTGCTCCCGCATTGAAGGACAAGATATGTTTGATACACACACCGTGGAAATCGAGTGGGCCGGCCGCCCGCTGAAGCTTGAAACCGGCAAGATCGCCCGTCAGGCCGACGGCGCCGTTCTCGCCACCTACGGCGAGACCGTCGTTCTCGCCACCGTCGTTTCGGCCAAGGCGCCGAAGCCCGGCCAGGACTTCTTCCCGCTGACCGTCAACTACCAGGAAAAGACCTACGCAGCCGGCAAGATCCCCGGCGGCTATTTCAAGCGCGAGGGACGCCCGAGCGAAAACGAGACCCTCGTTTCCCGCCTGATCGACCGTCCGATCCGCCCGCTCTTCCCGGAAGGCTACAAGAACGACACGCAGGTCGTCGTCACCGTCATCCAGCACGACCTTGAAAACAACCCCGACATCCTGTCGATGGTCGCGACCTCGGCAGCGCTGACGCTCTCCGGCGTCCCCTTCATGGGCCCGGTCGGCGGTGCGCGCGTCGGCTACATCAACGGCGAATATGTTCTCAACCCGCATCTCGACGAGATGGACGAGTCGAGCCTCGACCTCGTCGTCGCCGGCACCTACGACGCCGTGCTGATGGTCGAATCCGAAGCCAAGGAACTGCCCGAGGACGTCATGCTCGGCGCCGTCATGTTCGGTCACAGGGGTTTCCAACCGGTTCTCGACGCGATCATCAAGCTCGCCGAAGTTGCCGCGAAGGAGCCGCGCGACTTCCAGCCGGAAGACTATTCGGCGCTCGAAAGCGAAATGCTCGGCCTTGCCGAAGCCGAACTGCGTGAAGCCTACAAGATCACCCAGAAGGCCGATCGCTACGCCGCCGTCGACGCCGTCAAGGCGAAGGTGAAGGCGCACTTCCTCCCCGAGGAAGGCGAAGCCAGGTACACGGCCGAGGAAGTCGGCGCGATCTTCAAGCACCTGCAGGCCAAGATCGTCCGCTGGAACATTCTCGACACCAAGAGCCGTATCGACGGCCGCGACCTCGAAACCGTTCGTCCGATCGTTTCGGAAGTCGGGCTTCTGCCGCGCACCCATGGTTCGGCGCTGTTCACCCGCGGCGAAACCCAGGCGATCGTCGTTGCTACGCTCGGCACCGGCGAAGACGAACAATATGTCGACAGCCTGACGGGCATGTACAAGGAGCGCTTCCTGCTCCATTACAACTTCCCGCCCTACTCCGTCGGCGAGACCGGCCGCATGGGCTCCCCGGGCCGCCGCGAAATCGGCCACGGCAAGCTCGCATGGCGCGCGATCCGTCCGATGCTGCCGTCGGCCGAGCAGTTCCCCTACACGCTGCGCGTCGTCTCCGAGATCACCGAGTCGAACGGCTCGTCCTCGATGGCGACCGTCTGCGGCACCTCGCTCGCTCTGATGGATGCCGGCGTTCCGCTGGCCAAGCCGGTTGCCGGCATCGCCATGGGCCTGATCCTCGAGGGCGACCGCTTCGCTGTTCTCTCCGACATTCTCGGTGACGAAGACCACCTCGGCGACATGGACTTCAAGGTTGCAGGTACGGCCGACGGCATCACCTCGCTGCAGATGGACATCAAGATCGCCGGCATCACCGAAGAGATCATGAAGGTCGCGCTCAGCCAGGCCCAGGGCGGCCGCACCCACATTCTCGGTGAAATGTCCAAGGCGATCACCGAAAGCCGCGGCCAGCTCGGCGAATTCGCTCCGCGCATCGAAGTCATGAACATTCCGGTCGACAAGATCCGCGAAGTCATCGGCTCCGGCGGCAAGGTCATCCGCGAAATCGTCGAAAAGACCGGTGCGAAGATCAACATCGAGGACGACGGCACCGTCAAGATCGCTTCCTCTTCCGGCAAGGAAATCGAAGCGGCCCGCAAGTGGATCCACTCGATCGTTGCCGAGCCTGAAATCGGCCAGATCTACGAAGGCACTGTTGTCAAGACCGCCGACTTCGGCGCCTTCGTCAACTTCTTCGGCGCCCGCGACGGCCTCGTCCATATCTCGCAGCTCGCTTCCGAGCGTGTTGCCAAGACGCAGGACGTCGTCAAGGAAGGCGACAAGGTCTGGGTCAAGCTGCTCGGCTTCGACGAACGCGGCAAGGTTCGCCTGTCGATGAAGGTCGTCGACCAGGCCACCGGCCAGGAGATCGCGAACGAGAAGAAGAAGGAAGAAGCGGCCGAATAAGCCGCGTCTCCCAGATTTAATTCCGGGCGCGGGAATCTTCCGCGCCCTTTTTGTATCCCGGTTTTGCGCATGTCGTGGTCGCAAAACCGCTGCACAATTTTGCCCGACACGCTTTAACGAGACGAGACCCATGAGCCGCGAGACGCTGAAGACCCTGTTCCATCCCTTTGCCAGCGGCACAGTCGAGGCGCCCGGCGAGGGCGAGCGCGTGCTCTTTCTCGGCGCCGAGGCAGGCTTTCAGCTGCCCGAGGGCTTTGCCGCCTCGCTCAGCGCCGTCCAGGGCTTCCGGCCGCTCTTCCGGCAGCTTCTGGCGCAGCGGATCGACGCCAAGCCGGAGATCGACGGCGAGGATTATGACGCCGCACTCGTGCTCTGCAGCAAGCACAAGGGCGAGAACGAGGCCAATCTGGCCGCCGCGATCGCCCGCACGCGGGCGGGCGGCCTGATCATCGTTGCCGGGGCCAAGGAAGACGGCATCCAGCCGCTGCGCAAGCGCCTGGAAGGGTTCGGCCTCGCCATCGACCATATGCCGAAATATCACGGCGTCGCCTTCTGGTTCGGCCGGCCGGCCGATGCCGGCGAAATCGTTTCCAAGCTGGCGAAAGCGCCGGTGCGCGTCGACGACCGCTTCCATGCGACGGCAGGCATGTTCTCGCATGACCGCGTCGATGCCGGATCGGAGCTGCTCGCCTCGCGCCTGCCGCAGGATTTTACCGGCGACGTCGCCGATTTCGGCGCCGGATGGGGTTATCTCTCTGTCGAGATGGCGCAGAGATCGCGCGGACTGGGGCGCCTTGACCTCTACGAGGCCAATCACGCGGCCCTGGAAGCTGCGCGGGACAATATGGCGGAGAACTGCCCGAACGCGCCTGCGCGCTTCTTCTGGCACGATCTGTCGGGCGAGCCGGTCAAGGACAAATACGACCTCGTCATCATGAACCCGCCATTCCATGAGGGCCACGCCGCCGAGCCGTCGCTCGGCCAGGCGATGATCAAGACCGCCGCATCCGCCCTTCGCGGCGGCGGCCGGCTGCTGCTGGTCGCCAATCGCGGCCTGCCCTACGAGCCGGTTCTGGCGACGGAGTTCAGGGAAAGCGGCGAAACCTGCCGCAATGCGCGCTTCAAGGTGCTGTGGGCGAAGAAATAAGGCTCAGGCGGCTTCGAAGCGACCTCCCCATCACGAAAACAAAAAGGCCGTGCGCAGGCTCTGCGCACGGCCTTTGAATTTCGATGAGCGGCGTCTACTCGACGTCAGCCCTGCGCAGCGTATCCAGCGTCGGCATCGAGGTGACGTTGAAGCCGGCATCGACGAAGTGGATTTCGCCGGTGACGCCGGCGGAAAGGTCCGAAAGCAGGTAGAGCGCCGAATTGCCGACCTGATCGATGGTCACGGTCTTGCGCAGCGGCGCATTGCGCTGGTTCCAGGAGAGGATTGCGCGCGCATCGGAGATGCCGGCGCCGGCGAGCGTGCGGATCGGCCCGGCGGATATGGCATTGACGCGGATGCCGCGCGGGCCGTAGTCGGCGGCGAGATAGCGCACCGAAGCCTCGAGCGCCGCCTTGGCGACGCCCATGACGTTGTAGTTGGGGATGACGCGCGTCGAGCCATTGTAGGTCAAGGTCAGCATCGCGCCGCCGTCTTCCATCAACGGCGCGCAGCGCTTGGCGATCTCGGTGAAGGAGAAACAGGAAATGACCATGGTGCGGCTGAAATTCTCGCGCGTCGTATCGGCGTAGAGACCCTTCAGCTCGTTCTTGTCGGAAAAACCGATGGCATGAACGATGAAATCGAGCTTGCCCCAGCGCTGTTCGATCGCGTCGACCAGGCTATCGACCGAAGCGATGTCCTCGACGTCGCAGGGCAGCACGAAATCCGAGCCGACTTCGGCGGCAAGCGGCTTGACGCGCTTGCCGAGCGCCTCGCCCTGATAGGTGAAGGCGAGGTCCGCACCCTGTGCGGCGAGGGCCTTCGAAATTCCCCAGGCGATCGAGTGGTTATTGGCGACGCCCATAACGAGGCCGCGCTTACCCTGCATGATTCCAGTCATATTATTATCCGTTATGGCGCTGGAAGACGAGCGTGGCGTTCGTCCCGCCGAAGCCGAAGGAGTTGGAGAGGGCGATATCGATCTTCGCATTGTCGATACGCTCGCGCACGATCGGCACGCCTTCGAATTCGGGGTCGAGCTCGCTGATATGGGCGCTCTCGCCGATGAAGCCTTGCTGCATCATCAGCAGGGAATAGATCGATTCCTGCACGCCGGCCGCACCCAGCGAATGGCCGGTCAGCGACTTGGTCGACTGGATATGCGGGATCCTGGCGCCGAACACCTCGCGGATGGCGCCGATTTCCTTGCTGTCGCCGACCGGCGTCGACGTGCCGTGGGTGTTGATATAGTCGACATCGCCTTTGACTGTCGAAAGCGCCTGGCGCATGCAGCGGATTGCGCCCTCGCCCGAAGGAGCGACCATGTCGTAACCATCAGAGGTGGCGCCGTAGCCGACGATTTCGGCGTAGATCTTGGCGCCGCGGGCCTTGGCGCGCTCGAGCTCCTCGAGCACCAGCACGCCGGCGCCGCCGGCGATGACGAAGCCGTCGCGGTTGACGTCATAGGCGCGCGAGGCGCTGTCGGGCGTGTCGTTGTACTTGGAGGACATGGCGCCCATGGCGTCGAAGAGATTGGACATCGTCCAATCGAGATCCTCGTGGCCGCCGGCAAACATCACGTCCTGCTTGCCCCACTGGATCATCTCGGCGGCATTGCCGATGCAGTGCGCCGAGGTCGAGCAGGCCGACGAGATCGAATAATTGACGCCGTGAATCTTGAACCAGGTGGCGAGCGTGGCGGAGGCGGTCGAAGACATTGCCTTCGGCACGGCGAAGGGGCCGATGCGCTTCGGGCTGTTGTTCTTGACGGTGATGTCGGCCGCTTCGATCAGGGTGCGGGTGGACGGACCGCCGGATCCCATGATGATGCCGGCGCGTTCGTTCTGCGCATAGTCCGTCTCTTCCAGACCGGAATCGGCGATCGCCTGCTTCATGGCGACATGGTTCCAGGCGCCGCCCTGCGACAGGAAGCGCATGGCGCGGCGATCGACCAGCTCGGCAAGCTCCACCGGGCCGAGCTTCGGGCTGCCCCAGACCTGGCACTTGAAGCCGTGTTCGGCGAAATCGTTGGAAAAGGAAATACCCGACTTTGCCTGGCGCAAGGATTCGGTGACTTCGGCCGCGTCGCTTCCGATCGAGGAAACGATACCCAGACCCGTGACAACTACCCGTCTCATCTGATCAAACCTTTGTTGTTTTCGTCAGCCGCTCGGAATGCGGTTTCAAGCGGCCTTGTCTTTCGATAGACCGACGCGGAGATCGGCCGCCTGGTATATGGTCTCGCCGTCCGCCTTCAGCCAGCCGTCGGCCGTGCCGAGCACGAGGCGGCCGCGCATGACGCGCTTGAAGTCGATACCGTATTCGATGAGTTTCGTATGCGGCCGCACCATGCCCTTGAATTTCACTTCGCCTGTCGAAAGCGCCATGCCGCGGCCTTCCTCGCCGAGCCAGCCGAGGAAGAAGCCGGTCAGCTGCCACATGCCGTCGAGGCCGAGGCAGCCCGGCATGATCGGATTGCCTTCGAAATGGCAGGGAAAATACCAGTCGTCGGGGCGTACGTCGTATTCGGCCCTGAGATAGCCCTTGTCGAAGGCACCGCCGGTTTCGGAAATTTCCGTGATGCGGTGAACCATCAGCATGGGCGGCAGCGGCAGCTGCGCGTTGCCGGGGCCGAACAGCTTGCCATGAGCACAAGCGATGAGTTCTTCATACGAGAAGCTGGACTGTCTGGTTGTCATAAAATTTATTTTTCCCCCCGCGTGAAGCCGATGGATGTGAACGTGTAGTCCAAGTTCTTCAGAAAATGAAGCACAAGCAAGGCAGCTTCATTTCATCGCCCCGGACCAGGCCTACGCCATTATTTGGTGGTCGCATACAGGAAGGCCAGGGCCGCGACCAGACCTATTTGCGTCAAAAGCCCGTTTTTGCCGCGTTTATCAGGCTCCTGTCCCCATTGAACTATTGAAAGGCTCCAATGCAAAAGTTATACCGCTTTAAGAAACATGATTGCTTTATGCAGGAATAACCGGAGTTGGTTTTGATGACGGGTGCACTCCCGATCGCAATAGAGGTAAGGCTGCGTGGCGCAGGCTTGCGTCCCACCCGCCAGCGCGTCGCGCTCGGCGACCTCCTGTTTGCCAAGGGCGACCGGCATCTGACCGTCGAGGAACTGCATGAGGAGGCGGTTGCCGCCGGCGTGCCGGTTTCGCTGGCGACCGTCTACAACACGCTGCACCAGTTCACCGAGGCCGGCCTGATCCGCGTTCTCGCCGTGGAGAGCGCCAAGACCTATTTCGACACCAATGTTTCCGACCACCATCATTTCTTCGTCGAAGGCGAAAACGAGGTGCTCGACATTCCCGTCAGCAACCTGACCATCGCCAATCTGCCGGAGCCGCCCGAGGGCATGGAGATCGCCCATGTCGACGTGGTGATCCGCCTGCGGGCGAAGCGGGGCTGACGGCGCCCAGAACTGGATGATTTTAGGTCGGTCGACCTAAAATCATCCAGTTCTAGTTTAAATAGCTAGAGCATGATGTCGTCCGAAAACCGCTTACACTTTTCGGCATCATGCTCGGTCTCTACATGACATCGTCGGGATGCCGGCCGGGCTTGTGCTTGTAAATCGGGAAGGTCCAGCCGAACCACAGCGCTCCGCCGCGAACGGCAAAGGCGGCTGCGACGCCACAGCCCGAGGCGAGATAAAGCGGCATCCCCAGCCCATTGGCAAGCGTGAACACGCCGGCGCCGACAAGGGCTGCCGTCACATAGATTTCCGGCCTGAGCAGCACCGAAGGCTCGTTTGCCATCAGATCGCGCAGGATGCCGCCGAAGGTTGCCGTCAACGTGCCGGTGACGATGGCGATGGTCGGCGAGCCGGTAGCGGCAAGTCCCTTGGCGGCGCCGAGCACGCAATAGGCGGCCAGACCGATCGCATCCAGCCAGATCAGCAGGCGATAGCGCGATTCCAGCAGGTGAGCGGTGAAGAAAACGATGACGCCCATGATGCAGCAGACGAGGATATAGCCGGGGTTCAGCACCCAGAAGACCGGCACGCGGCCGAGCACGATATCGCGCACGGTGCCGCCGCCGGTTCCCGTCACCATGGCGAAAAACAGAAAGCCGATCAGATCCAGCTGCTTGCGCGAGGCGGCGAGCGCGCCTGTCGCGGCAAACAGCGCGATGCCGGCATAATCGAGATAGACGAGCAAAGACATGCGGACCCCGGAGCCGGCGAACAGTTTCCGGAAAGAACCACGGTGGCAAGGGCGGCGCAAGGCGGGGCGGCCATAAAGCGAGCTGATAGAGCTTTATCCAAAGAGGAAAGCCCGTGAAAACGCTGGTGCCCGCCGTTCTGAATATCGTCCTGCTGCTCATCATGCCGGCTGCGGCCCTCGGCCAGCAATCGCTGATCTCCGACCCGGAGATCTACGAGAAGAAGCATTTCCAGGAGCAGTGCAAGGCGGCCGAATTCGCCGACGGCTTCGTCACCCGGCAGGACATCAACAATGACGGGCTGATCGACGCGGTGGTCAACGAAGGCCTGCTCAGCTGCGACGGGCAGAAGGGGCCGCAATGCAATGACGATGGCTGCACTTATAACTTCTACCTGCAGGTTGCCGAAGGCGGTTATTTCATGATCGCGACGGCGCAGATCTACGGCTACGACTTCGTCCAGCGCTTCGGCAACATGGTGCTGGCGATGAAGATGCATCCGCGGTTCTGCGACCGCACCGAAGGTGATCCCTGCATCGTGACGGCGCGCGTGCGCGGCACGAAATTCGTCACCATCTCGAAGAAATAGATCTCAGCCCGGATAAAGCTCCGATGTCCGGCCGGCGAGGTAATAGCCGACCAGCCCGTACCATTCGCGGATCGCCGTCGCCATGTTCTGGGCATTGAGGTTCGGCTGGGTGAAATCCAGGCCCGGCCTCACCTGCCCGTCGGTGCGATAATCGGTCGGCCAGGGCACGATATCGATGCCGAGCTTGCGGAAGATGCCGACGGAACGCGGCATATGAAAACCCGAGGTGATCAGCAGGCAATGGGAAAGCCCCTGGCCTGCCAGGAATTCCTTGGTGTTGACGGCGTTTTCGAAGGTGGTGCGCGACTGCCGCTCCTCGATCAGCCGATCCCTGTCGACGCCGAAGAGCGGGAAGAACCGCTCGGATGCCGCGGCGTCGCCTTCATAGATGCCCGAGATGGAGCCGTCGCCGCCCGAGACCAGAATGCGCGACTGCGGAAATTTCTGCGCCAGCCGCAGGGCTTCGACGAAGCGGTCGGCGCCGCCGTTGAATTCGATAGCGTGGCGCGCCGTGTTCACCTCGTTTTCGAAGGCGCCGCCGAGCACGATCATGCATTGCAGGTTCTCCGGATCGGCGGCAGGCTTTGGGAACCGCTGCTCGAGCCCCTGCATCAGAAGGTTGCCGGCCGTGGTGTAGAGCGTGACGAAGAGGATGAGGGCGCCACCGGCTGACGCAAAAAGACTTAAGGCGCGCCAGCGCAGAAGCCCGGCGAGGAGGGCGAAGAAGACAAGAAGGAATGCCAGCGACAGCGGCTGGCCCAAAATCCAGACAAGCTTCGAAATCAGAAACAAGATCTACTCCTTGAGGACGGACGGCGATCCTTCCTATCCGATTCGACGGTAACAGGAATGCGACGCTTCTATTTGCCGCGGGCAACGGCCGAGTGGTGCGGCGCGAGCTTCTGGTTGAAGCGCCGCTGAAGCGGCCGGGGAATGAACATGGCGGCAAGCGCCAGCGCCATGGCAAAGATCGAGACCAGCCACAAGGCATGCGCGCCGGTCAGCCGCGTCAGGACGGCGCCGGCGATCGCGCCGAGCACCATGCCGCCCCAGGGCACGATCTGGATCGTCCATTCGACGCGGCGATCGCCGATAATCCAGCGGCCGATGCCGCGGCCGAAACGCGACAGCGCGCCCGTGACATAGGTCAGCCCGATCGGCAGGCCCTCGATATGCTCAACGGCAGCGTTCACCATGCCCATGGAACAGACGATCAGGTAGAAGCTCGGAAGCATCATGCTCTGCCCGGTCGTTAACGAAGCGAGCGCCAGGACGAGGCCGACGCAGCCGAGCACGACGAAGATGCGGCGTTCGGAGACATGGGCGATGACGATGCCGGCCGCGTTTCCGAGCACGAAAACGACAATGGCCGAGATCAGCACCGCCGCATGAAAAAGACTGCCCTCGCTCAAGGCCAGTGCGGCCCGTGTCGTGTTGCCGGTCATGAAGGAAACGAAATCGCCGGTCAGCAGCAGCCCGGTCGCATCGGTCATGCCGGCCAGAAACGAAATCGAGCCGACGAGGGCGAGCCCGGTCAGGGTGCGTCGGGTCCGGATGATACGGCGGCGTCTTGCTCTGGTCATTGCTCTCAAGGGTCCTGAAGTGGAATCACTGAGTTCCGGCAGCAGGATAAATCCTCTTCATTGAGGAATTGGCAAAAGAGGGATTGAAAGTGGTTGAGACGGGACTTGAGCAGCGCGATATTTTCCGCCATAAAACGGCGTCGCTTCAGACCGAAGCTCCGTAAGCGTTTACGTCAATCAACGCGCAACCCGCCGATCGGCGCTGCGCTGTTGTTCTGATCGGCATCTTACGGAGACAAAAAATGCCCAATGGCAAACTCCCCAAACGCTACAATGCCGTCGTCATGCCGCTCATCCTCTCGCTGCTGATGACGTCAGTCGTGTCGGCGATCAGCATCCTCAGAGCACAAGGCCCGACTGCAACTGCCCTTGCCATGTGGCCGACCGCATGGGCGCTGTCCTGGGCGATCGCCTTTCCCGTGCTGCTGGTTGTACTGCCGGTGGTGAGGCGGCTGACAGCTGCTATCGTCGAGACTTAAGCGAGGCGCCGGTCGGCTGTGGGGGCGGCCTACCGGTGTTGAGGGGGCGGCTAGAGTCGTTTCTTTGTAAATGCCTCGCGCATAGCACGTGATCCAGCTGAACAGTTTCCGCGCACGCACCGGCACTTATTCGGAATCGGCCTTCAGGTATCGAGGCGACTTGGATCTAGATTCGGCTGGACCAATCTCTTGCTGGCAAACGCCCTGCCGGAATGCGATTTGAGGTAGGTTTCGAATTCAAGCGCTTTGTATTTGTCGGGAAAGGCGCAATACCGGAGCAAATTCCAAGGCGCGAATTTGGCGGTGTGGGTGGATTTGCCGGCATTGTGCGCCGCAAGGCGCTGCTTCAGATCTGCGGTAGAGCCGGTATATTCCTGATCGGGAAAATCGACGCTGCGGAGAATATAGACGTACCACATCCGCGTTTCAGCCCGTCGTCGCCCTCCGGGCTATGCCGGGCACTGCTTCGGCCTAACGGTTTCTCGCGGCTGCGCCACGCGAAGCCCGTAAGGGCGAAGCGTGGTGGAGCTAAGCGGGATCGAACCGCTGACCTCTTGCATGCCATGCAAGCGCTCTCCCAGCTGAGCTATAGCCCCATCAAGGTGGTCCGGCTGAGCGCCGGTCCTGGGATCTCCTCGGGGTGTTCCCTTCGGAGTGGCGGCTTATTACTTCCGGTTTTCGGAGATAGCAAGCCTAAAAAATTCGGCCCGGAGAATTTTTTCCTCACCGGGCCGAAATGCAGGCGTCAGACTTCGTCTTCGTCGCCGGTCACGCCGATGATGTCGCTCATGTCGTCATCGTCATCGTCTTCGTCGGGTGTGAGGAAGGTATCGTCGTCGTCGTCGCCTTCGATTTCGACATCGTCGTCGCCCATATCGGGGATGTCGTCGCCGGAGGCGGCGTCATCGGCATCTTCCAGCGAAACCAGTTCGACTTCGGTGTTTTCGGTATCGACTTCCGCAACCTCGTCTTCTTCGGCGACGTCGGCGATTGCCGAGGTTTCCTCGAAGAAGGACAGGGGGTAGGACTTGCCGGTATAAGGAGAAACGATCGGATCCCGGTTCAGATCGTAGAACTTCTTGCCGGTTTCCGGATCGGTGCGCTTGGTTCCAAGTTCCGCTTTCGCCACTATAAGCCTCGTGAGAATGGCCGAATCCGCGATTCGGCAAAATGCCGTTCAAGCCGGCGTTCCATCGGAATTTATAAGCCGGTCCCCTTAATCGCTGCGGCTTCGCATGTCAAAGCCAAACTTTATGATCGCAGCGCCGGGTATTTCCGGCGCCGGCGGATGCCCGGCCGACGCCCCTCTCGCAACGAGGCGCGGCGGCTGCGGAAGCGGGCGGAGACGGTCGCCGGAAAGGGCGGGCTTGCGAAGGAAATGCTGCGCCTTTACAAAGCATTATGCCACGTGTGGCGCCGCGTCGGGGGCCGTAAGCGCCCTGCTCCAGGATTGATCCCATGACGACCAAGACTTTCACCATCGCGATCGACGGCCCGGCGGCCGCCGGCAAGGGCACGCTTTCGCGCCGCATCGCCGAGCAATATGGCTTCCACCATCTCGACACGGGCCTCACCTACCGCGCCACTGCCAAGGCGCTGCTCGACGCCGGTCTGCCGCTCGACGACGAGGCGGTGGCGGAAAAGATGGCGCGGGAGGTTGAACTTGGCGGGCTGGATCGCGATATACTTTCGCAACACGAGATCGGCGAAGCTGCCTCGAAGATCGCCGTCATGCCGGCGGTGCGCCGGGCTCTGGTCGAGGCGCAGCGGCGGTTCTCGGAAAAAGCGCCGGGCACGGTGCTCGACGGGCGCGATATCGGCACGGTCGTCTGCCCGGATGCGCCGGTCAAGCTCTATGTGACGGCAACGCCGCAGGTGCGCGCGCGGCGCCGTTATGACGAGATTGTCGGCAAGGGTGCGACGGCGGATTTCGATGCGATTTTCGAGGACGTCAAGCGGCGCGACGAACGCGACATGGGACGGGCCGACAGCCCCTTGAAACCAGCGGTCGATGCGCACTTGCTTGATACGTCGGAAATGAGTATAGAGGCCGCGTTTCAAGCTGCGCAATCGATCATCGATGCGGTCTTGAGCCGAAATGCCTAAATTGAAGCGATTTTGCATGCGGAGACGCATCGATCGCTGTTAATGCAGCCTGAAATTCCGTCCAAGCGCCGGATTGCCTTCGTGAAAGAGGGCGGACTGGGTTCAGGCCCGTTCAACGCAAACCAACCGGCGCATACGTGTCCGCTTTCCTATCCAGGACACGCAGGAGATTTTATGTCAGTAGCTACTCCCTCCCGCGAGGATTTCGCGGCTCTTCTCGAAGAGTCCTTTGCCAAGAACGACCTGGCCGAAGGCTATGTCACCAAGGGCATCGTGACGGGCATCGAGAAGGACGTCGCCGTTGTCGACGTCGGCCTCAAGGTTGAAGGCCGCATCGCGCTCAAGGAATTCGGCGCACGCGCCAAGGATGGCCAGCTCAAGGTTGGCGATGAAGTCGAAGTTTACGTTGAGCGTATCGAAAACGCGCTCGGCGAAGCGGTTCTGTCGCGCGAGAAGGCTCGCCGCGAAGAGAGCTGGGTCAAGCTCGAAGCCAAGTTCGAAGCCGGCGAGCGCGTCGAAGGCGTGATCTTCAACCAGGTCAAGGGTGGCTTCACGGTCGACCTCGACGGTGCGATCGCCTTCCTGCCGCGTTCTCAGGTCGACATCCGCCCGATCCGCGACGTCACGCCGCTGATGCACAACCCGCAGCCCTTCGAAATCCTCAAGATGGACAAGCGCCGCGGCAACATCGTCGTATCGCGCCGTACGGTTCTGGAAGAATCCCGTGCCGAGCAGCGTTCTGAAATCGTTCAGAACCTCGAAGAAGGCCAAGTTGTCGACGGCGTCGTCAAGAACATCACCGATTACGGTGCGTTCGTCGACCTCGGCGGCATCGACGGCCTGCTGCACGTCACCGACATGGCATGGCGCCGTGTGAACCATCCGTCGGAAATCCTGAACATCGGCCAGCAGGTCAAGGTTCAGATCATCCGCATCAACCAGGAAACCCACCGCATCTCGCTCGGCATGAAGCAGCTCGAGAGCGATCCGTGGGATGGCATCCAGGCCAAGTATCCGGAAGGCAAGAAGATTTCCGGTACCGTCACGAACATCACCGACTACGGTGCATTCGTCGAGCTGGAGCCGGGCATCGAAGGCCTGATCCACATCTCGGAAATGTCCTGGACCAAGAAGAACGTTCACCCCGGCAAGATCCTGTCGACCAGCCAGGAAGTCGAAGTCGTCGTTCTCGAAGTCGATCCGTCCAAGCGCCGTATTTCGCTCGGCCTCAAGCAGACGCTGGAAAACCCGTGGGCAGCATTCGCCCGCAGCCATCCGGCCGGCACTGAAGTCGAAGGCGAAGTCAAGAACAAGACCGAATTCGGCCTGTTCATCGGCCTCGACGGCGATGTCGACGGCATGGTGCACCTCTCCGACCTCGACTGGAACCGTCCGGGCGAACAGGTCATCGAGGAGTTCAACAAGGGTGACGTCGTCAAGGCCGTCGTTCTCGACGTCGATGTCGAGAAGGAACGCATTTCGCTCGGCATCAAGCAGCTCGGCAAGGATGCGATCGGCGACGCCGCTGCATCGGGCGACCTGCGCAAGAACGCAGTCGTTTCCTGCGAAGTCATCGCGGTCAACGATGGCGGCGTCGAAGTGAAGCTCGTCAACCACGAGGACATCACTTCCTTCATCCGCCGCGCCGACCTCGCCCGCGACCGCGACGAACAGCGCCCAGAGCGCTTCTCGGTCGGCCAGGTCTTCGACGCCCGCGTCACCAACTTCTCCAAGAAGGACCGCAAGATCATGCTGTCCATCAAGGCTCTGGAGATTGCGGAAGAGAAGGAAGCCGTCGCTCAGTTCGGTTCGTCCGACTCGGGCGCTTCGCTCGGCGACATCCTGGGCGCAGCGCTCAAGAACCGCGGCGGCGAATAAGCCCCGCATCCTTCGCTAAAATCGAAGAACCCGCCGGAGCGATCCGGCGGGTTTTTTGTATTCAGGAAGGATGAGGGGTCATTCCCAGCCGACCATGCGCTGGTAGAGCGCGTAGACCGGGTCGGCGACCGCGCCGGCCGGCTGGGGCGCCGGTTCGGCGTCGATCATTCGCGGCGTCCTTCGCGCGGGTGCGGCGTCGGTCGCTGCGGGATCGGGCTCGGCCTCCTCGCCGGACTGCGCCTGCTGTTCTTCCCGCTGCTGATCCTCGGAAGCGTCGTCGCGCTGGTGCTGATGCTGGTGGTGCGTCTCCCCCGCCGTTTCGTTCGGCGGCATATCCTTGGCGAACTGATAAGGCAGCTGGGTATAGGCAAAACCATCCGGCATTCTTGCCGCAAGTGGCACATAGGAGGGTTCAACGGCTTCAGGGGCCGGCAGTATTTGCGGCTGCGCGGCAATCTCCTTCGGCTGACGGTCAGCCGCCGCGGCGACCTTGCTTTCCGTCGGCGCGGGATGGAGTGCCGTGGCCTGGCGCAGGTCGGATGCCGGAATTTCCGCAGGCTGCCTCGCCAAAATCTCGGCCGCTTCGCTGATGACGGCGTCATCGAGGATGGCATCGATCTCCACTGCCGCCTCGACGGGACCATCCTCCAGTCCGGTGTCGACGTCCTGCTCGCGGATGATGGTGGCGATCATCTCGGAGGCCTCTTCGGTCATCGAGGCGACAATGCCCGTCCAGTTTCTCGGAATGACGGGATCGGCCTTTTCCGAATTCGCGCGCGGCTGGACGGCAGGCGGCTCCGCCGTCTCCCTGCTATCGCCGGCCGCAGCTGGCTCCATGGATTGCCGGGCTTCGGTCTCGGGGGCGACCGGATTTTCCGGCGCGAGGTCTTCTATCGTCGCCGGAGCGGAGCGTGCGTTGTCTTCAAGCTGCGGCGTTTTCGGTTCGGCTGTTTCGACAGTCTCGGCGGCGATCGTCTTCTCATCCGTCATAAGTGCTTCAGCCCCGACATGGGCATCGGCCGGCGCAGGCGCCTCTACTGCCGGCTGGCGCATGGCGGCAGGCAGGCTGCCCTCATGCAGCTGGATTTCAGGGCGGACATCGGCGCGCATCGGCGAAGCGTCGTTCTGGCCATAGGAACGCACCACGGCGCGGGCGGCGAGATCGCGGTCCTTGTAGCGGACGATTTCGAGATAAGCGACGATCCGGGCGGCTTCCGGACCTGTCGGATTTTTCAAGGCTTCGGCGATCATCCTGAGCGGCAGGCGATGGCCCTGTCCGGCAAGCTGGCGCTCGACCTCGTCGATCCGGGCGGCCGGCAGGCGCCGGATGGCATCGGCGAGCCGGGAGGCGAAGGCAAGATTGGTTTCGTCCTCGCCGCGATCCAGCGATATGGCGCGGCCGGCTGCATCGAGGACATCGAAAAGGGCTTCGACCATGCGCTCACGCGCTGCCAGGAGCAGGATATTCAGCTTGCCGGCAATGGCGGAATTCAGGTCGGCGGCTTCGACGGGATTGACAGGCGCCGGCGCAATGACAGAACGGCCGAGGCCGCCGGCGACGATCGCCGCAGTCTGGCCTTGAGACGAAAAGCTTGCATTGGACGCTGCACGAACGGGAGTCAACATGGCATGCTCCTTTCGCAAAGTGACGATGAAAGCAGGCTCTATAAAAGGACCGTGTTCATCCGATCCCTCTGCATCCCAGCAGATCCTCCTGTCCGCATGACGCAATTCCGGCGTCATCGAATGCATAAAAATTAACGAGAATTTTAGTAAAGAGACCTTAACGAAATGCTAATGCATGTCGCCCGGAAGTGCGCCAGCGGTTCCGGGACGACGACATGCATAAAAACAAGGGGCTAAAGCGCGTCGCGATCTCTTGGATTCGCTTCGCGCGCTTCAGGTGTTCGCTTTTTAGAGCCGCGGCCGCAACGGGCCGGCCGGCGTTCGTCGGGCCGTTCGCTTAGCTATGGGCGAAGATATCGGCCTCTTCCCAGCCGAGCAGGTCGAGCTTGGCGCGGGTCGGCAGGAATTCGAAGCAGGCGGTGGCATGGTCGAAGCGACCGTCGCGGATCAGGCGTGCGGTCAGCTTGTCGCGCAAAGCATGCAGGTAAAGCACGTCGGAAGCGGCATATTCGAGCTGGGCCGGAGACAGCGTTTCGGCCGCCCAGTCGGACGATTGCTGCGTCTTGGAGATGTCGATGTCGAGCATTTCCTTGAGATTGTCCTTCAGGCCATGGCGATCGGTGTAGGTCCGGATCAGGCGCGAGGCGATCTTGGTGCAGAAGACCGGGGTCGCCGTGACCCCGAAAGTGTGGAAGAGCACGGCAATATCGAAACGGCCATAATGAAAGATCTTCTGATGGGTCGGATCTTCGAGCAGGGCGATCAGGTTGGGCGCCTCTTTCTGGCCGGCGGCGATACGGATGACGTCGGCGGTGCCGTCACCCGGCGAAAGCTGGACGACGCAGAGCCGATCGCGGCGCGGCACCAGGCCGAGCGTTTCGGTGTCGATCGCAACCGCGCCGGTGTAGCGGGCCGCATCGGCCGTGGAAATATCGCCTTCGTGATAACGTATGGTGGCGGCCATGAGACTATCTTTCGTTCGAAACAGCCGCGCCTCTTTTCAGACGCGCAAAGGACGTTGTAGCGCTTTGAATTGCTGCATGATTTTATCCTTATATCGATTTTCGACCTAAGGAATTGCGTAGGTAGCGCTATAGCGCAAAGGCGCAAAGTGCGAAACCGCTTCTTCGCATCAGAATGTCGGCGGCGTGTTGATCCAGAGAAGCACGGTTTCGCCGTCGTGGCGGTTGCGCCAGGAATGGTAGCGGCGGCTTTCGAAATACAGCGAATCGCCCGGAAAGAGTTCGAAGAACTGATCGCCGTCGAGCACCAGTTCCAGCTGGCCGGACAGGACATGCATGAATTCCTCGCCCTCGTGGCGGTAGGCGCCCTCGCTGGCTGCGCCGGGCGCCAGCACGAAACGATGGCAATCCATCATCCTGGGGCCTTCGGCCAGCAGCTGCACGGTCACTCCGGGCGTCGTTTCCGGCCAGCTGCGCCATTCGCCGGCGCGCACCAGGACCGGCACCTCGCCGCTTTCCTCGCCGGAGAGGCGGGAGACGGTGGTGCCGTAATATTCGGCGAGGTCGTGCAGCGTCTTGAAGCCGACGCCCTGCGAGGTGCGCTCGAGCGTCGAGAGGGTCGAAGCGGTGATGCCGTTGTCGCCGGC
Organism: Rhizobium croatiense; assembly: GCF_019793465.1. Lineage (GTDB taxonomy): Bacteria > Pseudomonadota > Alphaproteobacteria > Rhizobiales > Rhizobiaceae > Rhizobium > Rhizobium croatiense. The sequence continues at coordinate 217,571 of NZ_JAILYJ010000010.1, forward strand.
CACCTGCTCCAGCGTCTTGCCGGCGGCATGGCGCAGGCTGCGCAGCCGACGGCCGAGGCCGGAATCCTGGCTTGCTTCGCCCTCGGCCGAGGGATCTTCACCCTCCAGCGCCTCGCGGATGGCCGCGGGATTGAGGCCGCGCTCGACCCGATACCAGGAGATGCGCTTCAGGCGCGCCACGTCGTCGGCGCTATATTGCCGATGACCGGTTTCGGAGCGGCCGGGAACCACCAGACCCTGGCTTTCCCAGAGACGCAGCGTCGAGGCGGAAACGCCCGCCAGCCGCGCGGCCTCCGCCACCTTGTAGCGCACAGGCCCGTTATCGTTCATCCGCCACTATCCCCGATTCTCGTCGCGCGAGCATTCATCAAAACGCGTGATGTTTGAAGCAAAAAATGCCGCTTGTTTTCTTGCAGAAAAAATGTAGGAATTTCGTGAATCTTGCAGAACTTATGCAAGATAATTTTCTCGCCCTTTTGCTACAGGAGCAGATCGATGACCGCGACAAGCCTTACGGACCGGAAGAACGCCGCGATTTCGCGCGGCGTCGGCATGACCACCCAGATCTATGCGGACCGCGCCGAGAATGCCGAGATCTGGGACAAGGAAGGCCGCCGCTATATCGATTTCGCCGCCGGCATCGCCGTTCTCAACACCGGCCACCGCCATCCCAAAGTCATCGCGGCAGTCAAGGATCAGCTCGACCATTTCACCCATACCTGCCACCAGGTGGTTCCCTACGAAAGCTACGTCAGCCTTGCCGAACGGTTGAACGCGTTGCTGCCGGGCGATTTCGAAAAGAAGACGATCTTCGTCACGACCGGCGCCGAGGCGGTGGAAAATGCCGTCAAGATCGCCCGTGCGGCAACCGGCCGTTCGGCCGTCATCGCCTTTGGTGGCGGCTTTCACGGCCGCACCTTCATGGGCATGGCGCTGACCGGCAAGGTGGTGCCCTACAAGGTCGGCTTCGGCGCCATGCCGGGCGACGTCTTCCACGTCCCCTTCCCGGTCGAACTGCACGGCGTCACCGCCGACCAGTCGCTGGCGGCGCTGAAGAAGCTCTTTGCCGCCGATGTCGATCCGCAGCGGGTCGCCGCCATCATCATCGAGCCGGTGCAGGGCGAAGGCGGCTTCTATTCCGCACCCGCAGCCTTCATGAAGGCGCTGCGCGAACTCTGCGACCAGCATGGCATCCTGCTGATCGCCGACGAAGTGCAGACCGGGTTTGCCCGTACCGGCCGGATGTTCGCGATGGACCATCACGAGGTGGCGGCCGACCTGACGACGATGGCAAAGAGCCTTGCCGGCGGCTTTCCGCTCGCCGCCGTCACCGGCCGCGCCGAAATCATGGACGCGCCGGGACCGGGCGGACTCGGCGGCACATACGGCGGCAATCCGCTCGGCATCGCCGCCGCCCATGCCGTCCTCGACGTCATCGCCGAAGAGGAGCTCTGCGACCGTGCGAACCTGCTCGGCGGCCGGCTGAAGCAGCGGCTGGAATCGCTGCGCCAGAGCGTGCCGGAGATTGCCGATATCCGCGGGCCGGGCTTCATGAACGCCGTCGAATTCAATGATCGGACGACCGGATTGCCGAGCGCCGAATTCGCCAACCGGGTGCGGCTGATCGCACTCGACAAGGGTCTGATCCTGCTCACCTGCGGTGTCCACGGCAACGTCATCCGCTTCCTCGCGCCGATCACCATCCAGGACGAGGTTCTCGGCGAGGCGCTCGACATTCTCGAGGCCTCGATGCTGGAAGCGAGCGCGGCCAAGTAACCGAACCGGATTTCAATAGCTGCCGGCGACCGGCAGCCTCTCCCAAAAGGAGATATGACATGGCTTTCACCACCGCCCTGACCAAGCACGTTCCCTTCTCTTCGCCGTTCCTGCGCGACGCCGGCTATATCAACGGCGTCTGGACATCGGGCGACGCCGCCAAGACCTTCGACGTGCTCAATCCGGCAACGGGCGAGCTGCTTGCTTCACTGCCCGATATGGGAGTCGGCGAGACGCGGGCGGCGATCGATGCGGCCTATGCCGCCCAGCCGGCCTGGGCTGCACGCCCGGCCAAGGAGCGTAGCGCCACCTTGCGCAAATGGTTCGACCTGATGGTCGCCAATGCCGACGCACTCGCCGCAATCCTGACCGCCGAAATGGGCAAGCCGGTCGCGGAAGCGCGCGGCGAGATCCTTTATGCCGCATCCTATATCGAATGGTACGCCGAAGAGGCCAAGCGGATCTATGGCGAGACGATCCCGGCGCCGTCCCAGGACAAGCGCATGATCGTCATCCGGCAGCCGGTCGGCGTCGTCGGCACGATCACGCCGTGGAATTTTCCGGCGGCGATGATCGCCCGCAAGATCGCGCCGGCGCTGGCCGTCGGCTGCACGGTCGTCTCGAAGCCTGCCGAACAGACGCCGCTGACGGCGATCGCCCTTGCAGTGCTCGCCGAACAGGCCGGCATCCCCGCCGGCGTCTTCAATCTCATCGTCGGCACCGACGGCCCGGCGATCGGCCGCGAGCTCTGCGGCAATGACAAGGTGCGCAAGATCAGCTTCACCGGTTCGACCGAGGTTGGCCGCATCCTGATGCGGCAGTGCGCCGATCAGATCAAGAAGGTGAGCCTGGAACTTGGCGGCAATGCGCCCTTCATCGTCTTCGACGATGCCGATCTCGACGCCGCCGTCGAAGGCGCGATCGCCTCCAAATACCGCAATGCCGGCCAGACCTGCGTTTGCGCCAACCGCCTCTACATCCAGTCGGGCGTCTATGACGCCTTTGCGGCCAAGCTTGCCGCCAAGGTCGCCGAGATGTCGGTCGGTGACGGCTTCACCGCAGGTGTCGAGATCGGGCCGCTGATCGATGAGCAGGGCCTTGCCAAGGTGGAGGACCATGTCGGCGACGCGCTTGCCAAGGGCGCTAAGGTGCTGACCGGCGGCAAGCGCATCGATGGCGCCGGCACCTTCTTCGCCCCGACGGTGCTGACCGGGGTGGCGCGCGGCATGAAGGTGGCGCGCGAAGAAACCTTCGGACCGGTGGCGCCGCTCTTCCGTTTCGAGACGGCCGAGGATGTCATCGCCGAGGCCAATGACACGGAGTTCGGCTTGGCCGCCTATTTCTTTGCCGGCGATCTGAAGAAGGTCTGGCGAGTGGCGGAAGCGCTGGAATACGGCATGGTCGGCATCAATACCGGGCTCATGTCGTCCGAGACGGCACCTTTCGGCGGCATCAAGCAATCCGGTCTCGGCCGCGAGGGCTCGCGCCACGGCGCCGACGATTATCTGGAAATGAAATATCTCTGCATCGGCGGCGTCTGATCCGTCAGCCGGGAAAACCGGGCACGCGGTATCCCCCGCGTGCCGTCAATAATGCGGCGGGCGGGTGATACCAGGCGCTTCCAGCGACTGCTCCTCGAGCGACAGGAAGCGTTCAGTCAGCCGGTCGAGCTTGGTGCGCATCTGCTCGACGATCTTCCATTGTTCGGCAAGCTGATCGGAAAGCTCCTCGATCGTCTTTGCCTGATAGGCCAGCATTTCCTCCAGCCGGGTGATGCGGTTCGTCTCGTCGGACATCGATCCTCCTTTGCCGACACCGGCAGAATAGATGGTTCTCCCAAAGCGGAAATAGGCCATCTCGTCAATGTTTTCGATGGCCGGCGCAGCCGCGCGCAAAACTGAACCGTTTGGTTACTAAAAGCCCTTGCCGCGCCTGATGTTGTGGGGTAGGCCCTTATCCATCAGGGAGGAATACTGATGGGTGCAGGAAACGGCTTTCTTCATCCGGACCGGCTCTTTCCGGCCGATCCGGCAACACGGACCATCGCGCGAGACCTCTACGAGACGGTGCGCAATCTTCCGATCGTCAGCCCGCACGGGCATACCGAACCGTCCTGGTTCGCCGACGACAAGCCCTTCGAAGACGCGGCTTCGCTGCTGGTCATTCCCGATCATTATCTCTTCCGCATGCTGCACAGCGTCGGCGTTCCATTGGACGAGCTCGGCGTGCCGCGGCTCGACGGCAAGCCGGTGGCTGCAGGCCGCACGATCTGGCGGAGCTTTGCCAAGCATTACCATCTCTTCCGCGGAACGCCTTCGAGCCTCTGGGTCGACCACGCCATGTCGGCCGTGCTCGGCTGCACTGAGCCGCTGACATCAGATAATGCCGATGCGCTCTACGATCACATCAATGCCCAGCTTGCCCTGCCGGAATTCGGGCCGCGGGCGCTGCATCAGCGATTCGGCATCGAAACGATCGCGACGACCGAGGGCGCGCTCGACCCGCTGGGACATCACCAGAAGATGGCGGCGGACGGCTGGATCGGCAGAGTGCGCACCACCTACCGGCCGGACAGCGTCACCGATCCCGACGCCGTCGGTTTCCGCGACAATCTCATAAAATTCGGAGAGATCACCGGCACTGACGTGACACGCTGGGACGGCCTGATCGAGGCGCATCGGCGCCGGCGCGCCTATTTCCGCCAGTTCGGCGCCACCGCAACCGATCACGGCGTGCCCACCGCCTTCACCGCCGATCTGCCGCTTGCCGAAAAGCAGGCGCTGCTCGACAAGGCGCTGAAGGGTCCGCTTTCGCCTCAGGATGCCGAGCTCTTCCGCGGCCAGATGATGACCGAGATGGCCGGACTTTCGGCCGAAGACGGCATGGTGATGCAGATCCACGCCGGCTCGCGGCGCAATACCGACAGCGGGCTGTTTGCGACGCGCGGCCCCAATATGGGCGCCGACATCCCGACGCGAACGGACTGGGTCGGCGGCCTCAATGCGCTGCTGTCGAAATACGGCCATGCGCCTGGACTGCGCGTGCTGCTCTTCACCCTCGACGAGACGACCTATGCGCGCGAGCTGGCGCCGATGGCCGGCCATTGGCCCTGCCTGATGATCGGCCCGCCGTGGTGGTTCCACGACAGCCCGCTTGGCATTCGCCGCTATCTCGACCAGGTCGTGGAAACGGCCGGTTTTGCCAATATGGCGGGCTTCAACGACGATACGCGCGCGCTGCTTTCGATCCCGGCGCGGCACGATGTCTGGCGCCGCGAAGTCTGCCGCTTCCTCGCCGGGCTTGTCGCCGAGCACCGGCTTTCCAAGACGGACGCGGAGATCGTGGCAAGCGAACTTTCCTATGGCAATGCGAAGAAGGCCTACAAGCTGTGAGCGAACGACTGCAGACCCTTTCCGGCCTCGCCCCGACGGCGAAGCTTCCCGCCTATGACCGCAGCCGGCTGAAAAGCGGCATTCTGCATCTGGGACCCGGCGCCTTCTTTCGCGCGCATTTCGCGCCGTTTACCGATGGCGCACTCGCCGCGGCTGGCGGCGACTGGGGCATCGAGGTGGCTAGCCTGCGCACGCCCGATGTCGCGGACAATCTGACTGCCCAGAACGGGCTCTATACGACGCTGATCCGCGATACCTCGGGCACGACGGCTGAGGTGATCGGCTCGATCCTGAAGGCGCATGTGGCGCCGCGCGATCCAGCCGGCCTGCTGGCGCGGCTCGAAGATCCGGCGATCCGTATCGTCAGCATGACGGTGACGGAAAAGGCCTATGGTTTCGATCCGGCAACCGGCGGCCTCGACCTCAAACATCCCGATATCGTCGCCGACCTCGCCAACCGGCATGCGCCGCGCGGTGTCATCGGCTATCTCGTCGAAGGCCTTGCGCGCCGCCGGCAGAAGGGGATCGCCCCCTTTACGCCGCTGAGCTGCGACAACCTGCCGAGCAACGGCGCCGTGCTGAAACGCCTGGTGCTCGAATTCACCTCCCGCATCGATGCCGATCTGCATCGCTGGATCGAAGCGAATGTGCCCTTCCCCTCGACGATGGTCGACCGGATCACGCCGGCCAGCACCGAGGCGACCTATGCCGATGCCGAGCGGCTGACGGGCCGCACCGATATGGCGGCGATCGAGACGGAACCCTTTACCCAATGGGTCATCGAGGACCATTTCGCCAATGGCCGGCCGGCCTGGGAAAAGGTGCGCGGCGCGCTGATGGTCGAAGACGTCTCGGCCTATGAGAAGATGAAGCTCCGGATGTTGAACGGCGCCCATTCGCTGCTCGCCTATCTCGGTTATATCGGCGGCTATGAATTCATCCGCGACGTCATGGACGATGACGCGCTGGCCGCACTTGCCTATCGCCACATGCACGCGGCGGCGAGAACGCTTGATCCGGTCCCCGGCATCGATCTCGACGATTACGCCAAGGAATTGATAGCGCGCTTTGCAAACAAGGCGATCGCACACCGCACCTATCAGATCGCCATGGACGGCACTCAGAAGCTGCCGCAGCGGCTGCTGGAACCGGCATGCGAGGCGCTGGCGCACGGCGACCGGGCAGAGACCTATGCGATCGCCGTTGCGGCATGGATGCGCTATGCGATCGGCGAACGCGGCAATGGCGAGCGCTACGAGCTGCGCGATCCCCGTGCAGCGGAGATCGCCGCGTTGATCGCCGATGTGCCGCGCACCGGCCCGGCGATTTCGGCGGCGCTGTTCACCCTGCCCGGACTTTTCCCGACCGCTTTGACCGGCCATCGGGCCTGGGCGCAGGATGTCTCGGACAAGCTGGAGATCCTGATCCAGGACGATCGGCTGCCGCTGTTTTGAGGTTTTCTGCATAGGAGAGCGGGCTGGCACGGCACGCCCTCTCCTCGTCAACTCTATCCTCGGAGCGCTCGAGCGCACCGTAAAATCAACCCGTCAACCCTTCACCCGCAGCATATCAGGGTCGTAAAGCGGCACCAGCGACACCCGGCAGGGGATGCGCTCCCTTGCAACGTCGAGCTCATAGCTGCCGGAGAGGACGAAATCCTCCGTGACGCCCTCGGGATTGCGGACATAGCCGTAGCCGATCGGTTTGCCGAGCGTGTAACCAAAGCCGCCGCTCGACAGCCAGCCGACGCGTTTGCCGTCGCGATAGATGGTTTCGCGGCCGAGCAGCACGGTATCGGGATCGTCGGGAACGAAGCAGGCAAGGCGCTTCTTCACACCCTCCTTAAGCTGTCGCTCGATCGCCTGGCGGCCGCGGAAGGGAATGTTCTTTCTGATCTTCACCGCCCAGCCGAGGCCGGCCTCAACAGGCGTGTGGTCGGGGCCGATATCGGAGCCCCAGGCGCGATAGCCCTTTTCCAGGCGGCAGCTTTCGATGGCGCGGTAGCCGGCATTGACGAGGCCGAGCTCGCCGCCAGCAGCCATTAAAACATCATAGACAGTGGACGCATATTCAATGGGAATATGGAGTTCGTAGCCGAGTTCGCCGACATAGGTGATGCGCAAGGCCCGCACCGGGCAGCCCGATATGCCGATGGTTCTGACCTGGCCGAAGGGGAAGGCGGCGTTCGAGACGTCGCTGCCGGTCACCTTCTCCAGCACGGCGCGTGCATTCGGTCCCATCAGCGACAGAACGGAATAGGCCGAGGTGACGTCGACCAGCTCGGCATGCATCTCCGCCGGAATATTGCGGGCGATCCAGTTGAAGTCGTGGGTGGCGAAACCGGTGCCGGTGACGATGTAATATTCGTTCTCGGCGATGCGGGCGACGGTCAGGTCGCATTCGATGCCGCCCTTGTCGTTCAGCATCTGCGTATAGATGAGCGATCCCACGGGCCTTGCGACATCATTGGCGGCGATCCAGGAGAGTGCCGCCTCGGCATCCCTGCCCTTCAGCACGAATTTGGCGAAGGAGGTCTGGTCGAAGATGACGGCCGCCTCGCGCACCGCCTTGTGCTCGCGCTCGACGGCGTCAAACCAGTTCTGCCTGTTGTAGCTGTAGACATCCCGCGGCTCCTCATTGGCGAAGAGATCGGCAAACCAGTTCGGCCGCTCCCAGCCGAGCTTTTCGCCGAAACAGGCACCCTGCGCCTTCAGCCGGTCATAGAGCGGCGACTTGCGGCAGGGGCGCCCGCTCGAATGCTCCTCGAACGGCCAGGCCATGGTGTAGTGCTTGCCATAGGCTTCGAGCGTGCGGGTGCGCACCCAGTCGGTATCGAAATGCGGACGGCCGAAACGGCGGATATCAACCGGCCAGAGATCGTAGGGAGGCTCGCCCTTGGTCACCCATTCGGCAAGCGCCATGCCGGCGCCGCCGGCCGAGGCGATGCCGAAGGCGTTGAAGCCGGCGCCGACGAAGAAATTTTTGAGCTCGGGTGCCTCGCCGAGAATGAAGTTACCGTCCGGCGTAAAGCTTTCCGGGCCGTTCAGCAGCTGCTTGACGCCGACATTCTCCAGCGCCGGAACGCGGCCGAGCGCCTGTTCCATGATCTGCTCGAAATGGTCGAAATTGCTGTCCAGCAGCGTGTAGTGGAAACCTTCGGGGATGCCTTTCTCAGCCCAGGCAATCGGGTTCGGCTCATAGCCGCCCATAACGATGCCGCCGACTTCCTCCTTGTAATAGGTCAGGCGATCGGGATCGCGCAGCGTCGGCAGGTTGGAGGGCACGCCGAAGGATTCGGTGATGACATATTGATGCTCGACCGAGACCAGCGGCACGTTGACGCCGAAGCGGGCAGCGAAGGCCCGCGTCCATTGGCCGGCGCAGACGACGACGCGCTCGCATTCGATGCGGCCTTCAGCCGTGATGACGGCACGGATCCTGCCCTTGTCGATGTCGAGGTCGAGAACCTCGGTATCCTCGAAGATCGAAACGCCGGACATGCGGGCGCCTCTGGCCAGCGCCTGGGTGATGTCGGAAGGGTTGGCCTGGCCGTCGGTCGGCAGGAAGGCGGCGCCGACGAGATCGTCTGTTGTCATCAGCGGCCAGAGATCGAAGGCCTCCTGCGGCGTCAGCAACTGCATTTCGAGACCGAAGGACTGCGCCGTCGTCGCCTGGCGCTTGACCTCCGTCCAGCGCTCCTCGTTGCAGGCAAGGCGCAGACCGCCATTCATCTTCCAGCCGGTGCCGAGACCGGTTTCCTCTTCCAGCCGCTTGTAGAGATCGACGGAATAGCCGAGCAGCTGGGTGATGTTGGCGCTGCTGCGCAGCTGGCCGACAAGGCCGGCGGCATGGAAGGTGGTGCCCGATGTCAGCTTCTTGCGCTCGAGCAAAACCGTATCCGTCCAGCCGAGCTTGCCGAGATGATAGGCCGTCGAGCAGCCGATGATGCCGCCGCCGATGACCACGGCCTTGGCCGTCTTCGGTAACTGTTTCGTCATTTATCGTTCCTGTTCAAAGGCTTGATAGGCGCGTTCAAAACGCCCGAGATTTTCGGCGGTATAGGCGGCATAGTCGAAATCTATGGTGGAATGGATTTCCGAAATCATGCTCCACAGCGTCTCGCGCAGCAGCGAGGCGCATTTCATCGCGCCGTAGCGGCGGCGGAGCTCATCGGTCAGCGGCCGATCGAAATAGGTCTCCAGCATCATTTGCTCGGCCGCCTCCGACAGTTGGTTGTTGGAGGCCAACCCGCCGAGATCGAACAGCGGCGTGTTGAAGCCGGCATAATCCCAGTCGATCAGCCAGAGCCGCTTGCCGTCATCGAGAAAATTGGCCGCCAGCAGGTCGTTATGGCCGAAGGCGATCTCGAACGGCGCTGCCGCCTCCTCCAGCGTCTCGGCCTTCGCGATCAACGCCGGCAGCAGTGGGACGTGGAGGCTGCCCCACTCCTTCAGGCTGGCGGCGTAGTCGCGGATGACATGGAAGACCCAGAAGATCATCGCCGGGCCGCGGAAATGCCGTGCGATATCATGGTGGCAGGCGCGCACCAGCGGCACGATCCGGGCCAGCATTTCCGGCGTCCTGATATCCTCGGGCGACAGCGCCCGCGCCTCGATATAGTCGAGCACCAGCACGCCGGGCGAATGGTGGATGACCGCCGGCGACAGGCCGGCGGCGTGCGCCGCACGGCTTGCGGCAAGCTCGTTCTGCCTGATGATGTGGTGGATCGGAATATCGGTGCCGAGTCTCACCACGCAGCGCGCGACGGCATCGCTGACCAGATAGTTCCTGTTGGTGATGCCGCCAGATATCGGCGAAATTTCAATCGGACCCTGCCAGATGCCAAGCGCATGAATCCTATCCTCAGGCGTCATGCTATCCCCCTTGCGGCGCTGGCAAAATGATGGGGCAGAGCAGGATAGGCTGTCAAGCAGCCGCGCGCGTCCTTCCGGACGCACCAAGGGCGCTTTAGGTCAGATCGTCCTGCCGGCGGCGTCGAAGACGTGGCAGCGGGCCGGATCGAAGAGAGCCTTCACATTGGCGCCGGGCTCGACCTTCTGCTGACCGTCGAGCGCGACCGTCAGCAACTGGCCATCCGGCGTCGTGGTGTAGAGCATGGTGGCGCCGCCGAGATTTTCGACGAGATCGACATTGACGGTCGAGAGCGTGATGGCGCCCTGCGTGAGGGAAAGATGCTCGGGGCGGATGCCGAAGGTGACGGTCTCACCGGCCTCGCCTTGCAGCCGGCGCGGCAAGCGGACGGAATTGCCGCAGACATGAATGCTGGTTTCGGCTTCACCGACCTCTTCGATGCGCGCCTGCAGAAAGTTCATCTTCGGGCTGCCGATAAAGCCGGCGACAAAGCGGTTGGCCGGGTTGTTGTAGAGATCGAGCGGCGCGCCGACCTGCTCGATGCGGCCGGAATTCAAGACGACGATCTTGTCGGCCATCGTCATCGCTTCGACCTGATCATGGGTGACGTAGATCATGGTGTTGCCGAGCTGCCGGTGCAGGCGGGAGATCTCGACACGCATCTGGACACGCAGTTCGGCATCGAGGTTCGACAGCGGTTCGTCGAACAGGAAGATACGCGGCTCGCGCACGATGGCGCGACCGATCGCGACGCGCTGGCGTTGGCCGCCGGAGAGGGCCTTCGGCTTGCGCTCCAGGAGCTTCTCGATCTGCAGGATTTCGGCGGCGCGTTTGACCTTCGGCTGGATCTCGGCCTTCTTGTAACCCGCCGTCTCCAGGCCGAAGGCGAGGTTCTTGTAAACAGACATATGCGGATAGAGCGCATAGGACTGGAAGACCATGGCGATGCCGCGCTTGGCCGGCGCCACCTCGTTCATGCGCTCGTTGTCAAGCAGCAGCCCGCCGCCTGATATTTCCTCGAGGCCGGCGATCATGCGCAGAAGGGTCGATTTTCCGCAGCCGGAGGGACCGACGAAAACGACGAATTCGCCGGGATCGATCGTCAGGTCGATGCCGTGGATCACATCCATCGCGCCGTAGCGCTTCTCGACCTTCTGAAGAACGACACTGGTTGCCATCGTCTCAAAACCCTCTCGTTTATTTATCGGTTACTTCGTTCTTGCGCGCCAATCGGCGTATTTCGGGCTGTCGGGACCGACCGGCAGCGGCACTTCGGCGCCGCTATCGGAAGATTGGTAGATGGCGGTGACGAGTTCGAGGGCGCGGCGCGCATCCCTTGATGTCACCGGCAGCGGCCCATTGCCGCTGAGGAAGGCGTGGAACTGACCCATCTGAGTGGTGAACCGCGGCGCGACGGGCTGCCAGTCGCCAACCACGCGGTCGATCCTTGCCCTGACGTCATCATTGGCGGCGATGATCTTCCAGGGGTCCTTGCCAGGCGTGTAGGGCTCGTGCGTGCTTTCGAAAGTGACGTTCTCGAAGTGCAGCCTCAACCGGCTGATCTGCTCCTGCGAGCCGAGCGTGCAGGACAGCGAAACGAAAGCGCCGTTTTCCATCAGCAGGCTGGCAGAGGCGCAATCTTCGACCTCGATATCGTTGACGCGGGTGGCGACGCGGCCGAAAACCCTTGCCGCCGGGCCCATCAGATGCATCATCATGTCGTGCAGATGCAGCGCATGGGTGACGAGCACGCCGCCGAGTTCCGTCGCCCATTTGCCGCGCCAGGGCACGGCGTAATATTCCGGTTTTCGCAACCAGAAGGTTTCGACCGAAGCCGTATAGGCTTTGCCGGCAATGCCGGCATCGATGATCCGTTTGGCCTTCTGGATACCGTCGCCGTAACGATACTGAAAGATCGGCATCAGCACGCCTTTGGCACTCTTTTCCGCTTCCATGATCGTATCGACGGCGGCAAGCGAGCCGGTCAGCGGCTTTTCGCATACGACATGCTTGCCGGCGGCGAGTGCTGCCACCACCTGTTCCAGATGGATGCCGGGCGGGGTGCAGATATCGATGATGTCGATCGTGTCATCGGTAAGCAGCTCCGCAAAGGAAGTGGTGCGGCGCTCGATGCCGAACTCGTCTCCGACCGCAGCCAACCGCTCACCGTTCAGGTCGCAGATCGCCACGACCTTGAACTTGTCGGAATGCGGCAGATAGCCCTCGACGATGTGGGAGCGGCCGATGCCGCAGCCGACGATCGCGACGGTCTTGATGCTCATGTCACTCTTTTCCACTGCCGCCATCAGCGTTTCATGCCCGTCGTGGCAATGCCCTCGATCAGCAGGCGCTGGAAGAACAGGAAGAAGAAGAAGACCGGCACGAGCGTCAAAGTCGACATGGCGAAGAGACCGCCCCAATCCGAGGCGCTGGTGGAGTCGACGAAGGTGCGCAGGCCGAGCTGGATCGTATAAGTGTTCATGTCGTTCAGGTAGATCAGCGGTCCGAAGAAATCGTCCCAGGTCCAGATGAAGGAGAAGATGGCGGCGGTTGCCAGCACCGGCAGCGACAGCGGCAGCATGATCTTCCAATAGATGCGCCAGGCGCTGCAGCCGTCCATCATCGCCGCCTCGTCGAGTTCGCGCGGGATGCCGCGGAAGAACTGCACCATCAGGAAGATGAAGAAGGCGTCGCTTGCCAGGAACTTCGGCACGACAAGCGGCAGGATGGTGTTGACCCAGCCGAGATTTAGGAAGAGCACATATTGCGGGATCAGCGTCACGTGATAGGGGATCATCAGCGTGCCGAGCATGATCGCAAACCAGAAATTGCGGCCGGCAAAACGCAGCCTGGCAAAGGCGAAAGCCGTCAGCGAACAGGCGATGACATTGCCGGTCACTACCAGCAGCGAGATGACGAGCGAATTCCAGAAGAACCGGCCGAAGCTGACATCGAGGCCGACCCAGCCGCGCGCATAGGAGGAGAAATCGATCGACGACGGGATGAGCGAGGTCGACGAGAAGATCTCGGTTTCCGGCCTGACCGATGCCGAGACCATCCACAACAGCGGATAGAGCATCAGAAGCGAAGCGGCGATCAGCAGGGCGTGGATGACGAGCGACGCCGGCAGACTGCGTTTGGTGATGTCTGATGGCGGCCTGGCCGCAGTGACGGAAGCGGTCGTCTCAGTCATCGTAGTGCACCCAGTAACGCGAGGTCAGGAAGGAGAAGGCGGTGAAGATCGCGATGATCACCACCAGGATCCAGGCGAGCGCCGAGGCATAGCCCATGCGGAAATTGCCGAAGGCTTCCTGATAGAGGTAAAGCGTGTAGAACAGCGTCGAATTGATCGGACCGCCGGTGCCGCCTGAGATGATGAAGGCCGGAGTGAAGGCCTTGAAAGCTTCGATCGTCTGGACGACGGCGTTGAAGAAAATCACCGGCGTCAGAAGCGGCAGCGTGATCTTGTAGAATTGCCGGAATTTCGAGGCGCCGTCGAGGCTGGCCGCCTCATACATGTCCTGCGGGATCTGGCGCAGGCCGGCGAGGAAGATGATCATCGGCGAACCGAACTGCCAGACCGAGAGCGCCACCAGCGTATAGATCGAATAATTCGGATGGGAGATCCAGCTCGGCCCCTCGATGCCGATCCGGGCGAGTGCGGCATTGACGAGACCATCGCTGGCGAAGAGCTGGCGCCAGAGAACGGCGATCGCCACGCTGCCGCCCAGCAATGAGGGCAGGTAAAAGATGGCGCGATAAAAGGTCAGCCCACGCAGGCCGCGGTTCAGCGCCATGGCGACCAGCAAAGCAAAGGTCAGCTTGAACGGCACGGAGAAGACGACATAGGTCAGGGTGACATGCATGGCGGCCGAGAATTTCGGATCCGCCGTGGCGATGCGCACGTAATTCGCAATTCCCACCCATCGCGGCGACTGGAGCATGTCGAAGTCGGTGAAGGAGAGGTAGAGCGAAATCAGGGCCGGCCCGAGCGTCAGCCCGAAAAAGCCGGCAAGCCATGGCAGAAGGAAGAGATAGCCGGGAGCATTGGCATTCCAGAGACGCCGGAAGCGTCCTTCGGCCACGGCCCCCTGATATCTTTCCACATTTATGGCCCCTGCGGGCGTGCGCATCGCATTGCTCATACGGGATCAGCCTCGTGCGAGAATCTGCGTAATTTCAGTGACCAGCTGTTTGCCGCCGTCGGCGGGAGACAGCTGTCCGAAACCGACCTGTTCGGCAATGTTTCGCAGCATCAGCTCGCCTTCACCGGCACCGGCCGGCGGCGGCGGCGGCAATTTGCCGGCAAGATCGCCGAGACCGCTGACATAGGCCAATGCCACCTTGCCGTTCTCATCGAGCTTCGCCGCGACGACCTCGCGCATGGCGGCCGATTCCGGAATGCCGCGTTCGACATCCAGGAGCAGCACTGCTTCCGGATTCTTGACGAAGAAATTGACATAGTCCACGGCTAGGTCGATCGCTTTCGACTGGGCCGATACCGAGAAGAACATCGAAGGCTTACGATAGTGACCGCCCTTCGAATCCGGCTTGACGCGCATGTAATTGGTGAGCGCCAGCTTATCCTTGTTCATTGCCTGATAGGCGACGAACTGGTTGGAATGGGCGAAACCGGCGGCCGATTTGCCGAGCGACACCGTGTTGGTTTCGATATCATTCTTGTCGAGAGCCTGGATATCGGCGGGAACGCAGGCGCCCGCCTCACGGAACTTCGCCCACATGTCGTACCATTCCGATGCATCCTCCACACCGAAACCGATCTTGCCGTCGGCGGTATAGAGCGCCTTGCCGCGTTGACGCAGCCAGTTCTCGAACAGCGGTTCAGCGCCGCTGCCGTCGGCTATACCGAACATGCCCTTGCGCTTACCGGCCTTCGTGATCTCCGCACCCATGCGGGCGAATTCATCCCAGGTGGTCGCCTGCGTCGGCAGATCGACGCCGGCCTCCTTGAAGGCGGTGGTGTTCAGCACCGTCGCGGCGGAATTGGCGCCGAGGCTGACGCCATAAAGATGGCCGTCGACGCTGCCGCCTTCGATCTGGGCCTTGTCGAAATCGTCGAGGTTGAGCTTGGCTGGCATATAGGATTCGAGCGGGGCGAGCGCACCACGCCGTGCATATTGGACGATATAACGATAGTCCATCTGGATGACGTCGGGCGCGTTGCGGCCCGCGACCTGGGTCGCAAGGCGCGGCCAGTAATCGCCCCAACCCAGAAATTCGCCAGTAATCGACGTCCCCGGATTCTTGGTCTGATAGAGCTGCGACACCTTGTTGGTGCGGTCGGCGCGCGGCTGCGAGCCCCACCACAGGAGACGCAGGCGCTTTTCCTGGGCCAAGGCGCTGGTGCCGAGCGCCGAGAGCGACAGAAGTGCTGCGCCGCCGGCCACGAAATTACGTCTGTTTACACGCAGAGTCATTTTTTTCTCCTCCAAAGGGAAGCGCCTCCACACGCTTCCAAACCAGTTTTGCTTGCGCAAATAACTAATTGGTTACAAGCTACGAGCAAAGCGGCAAGCCTGTCAAGCGGTGTCGGTTAGAGCATGATGGCGAAAAGCCTCGACGGTTTCAGGCGACGCCATGCTCCGACCCTTCTGTTGCGGCGGGCCGCCCTTCAAAATCGGTTTTTACAATTTCGCACCGAAGGCTTATGAGCGCAACACGTGAAGACAGGGGTGGAGCGATGAACGACAGCGGGGGAAACAGGGAAAAGAAGCAGGCCCGGCGACCGTCGACAGAACGGACAGCCCAACGCGATCCGGAGCGGACACGCGCGGCGATCCTCGAAGCGGCAACCCGGGAATTCGCCGAAAACGGCATGGGCGGCGCCCGGGTCGACGCCATCGCCGAACGGGCCGGCACCAACAAACGCATGCTTTATCATTATTTCGGCGACAAGGAGCAGCTCTACCTCAAAGTGCTCGAGGAAGCCTATGTCGGCATCCGCACCGCCGAACGCGCGCTGCATATCGGCGACCGCAGCCCGGAGGAAGGCATCAGCGAATTGGCGCTCTTCACCTGGCGCTATTTCCTTCAGCACCCGGAATTCCTGAGCCTGCTCGGCACGGAAAACCTGCATCGCGCCCGGTGGCTGCGCCAGTCCGTCCGGCTCAAGGAACTGCATTCGCACCTGATCGGCGAGCTATCCCAAGTGCTCGAGCAGGGCAAGAAACAGGGCGTCTTCATCGAGACGGCCGATCCGCTGCATGTTTACCTGACGATCGCCTCGCTCGGCTATTTCTACCTTTCCAACCAATTCACGCTTTCGACGATCTTCGGCCGCGACCTGATCGAGCCGGCCAATCTCAATGCCTGGGAAAAGCATATCGTTCACGTGACGCTCGCCTCGATCAGGCGCTGAATAGCGAAAGCAGGATTTGACTCTTGACAGGCTCGCCGCTCTTCTGCCATCAAGTAACCGTTTAGTTACCGGCTTGGGAGGGCCGGGCCAGGACGCCCGCTCCCGCCGCAAAAGATTGCAGGGAGGAAAAAATGGCACGCTTGGGGATCATCTTGCACGGCGTCACCGGCCGCATGGGTTACAACCAGCATCTGGTGCGCTCGATTCTGGCCTTCCGCGACCAAGGCGGCATCACACTGAAATCGGGCGAGAAACTTGAGATCGACCCGATCATCGTCGGCCGCAACGGCGCCAGGATGGAAGAGCTGGCGATGAAGCATAACATCAAACGCTGGTCGACCGATCTCGATGCTGCGCTGGCCAATCCCGACGACACGGTCTTCTTCGACGCCGGCACGACGCTGATGCGCGCCGAGCTTCTGTCCAGGGCGCTCGACGCCGGCAAGCACGTCTACTGCGAAAAGCCGATTTCCGACGATCTGCAGGTGGCGATCGATCTCGCCCGCAAGGCGCGGCGTTCCGGGCTCAAGCATGGCGTCGTGCAGGACAAGCTCTTCCTGCCCGGCCTGCGCAAACTGGCGCTGCTCAGGGATTCCGGCTTTTTCGGGAAGATCCTCTCGGTGCGCGGCGAATTCGGCTACTGGGTTTTCGAGGGCGATTGGGGCGTGCCGGCGCAGCGTCCCTCCTGGAACTATCGCAAGGGCGATGGCGGCGGCATCATCCTCGACATGCTCTGCCACTGGCGCTACGTGCTCGACAATCTTTTCGGCGAAGTCAAAGCTGTCTCCTGCCTCGGCGCCACGCATATTCCGCGCCGCATCGACGAGCTTGGCAAGCCCTATGACTGCGACACCGACGATGCGGCCTATGCGACCTTCGAACTCGAAGGCGGCGTGATCGCCCAGGTCAATTCCTCCTGGGCGGTGCGTGTGCGCCGCGACGATCTCGTCACCTTCCAGGTCGACGGCACCCATGGTTCGGCCGTCGCCGGCCTGACGAAATGCTGGAGCCAGCACCGCGTGAACACGCCGAAGCCGGTCTGGAACCCGGACCAACCGCAGACGATCGACTTCTACAAGACCTGGGACGAGGTTCCGGATACGCAGGCCTTCGACAACGGCTTCAAGGCGCAATGGGAAATGTTCATCCGCCATGTCGTCGAAGATGCGCCGTGGCCCTATGGCCTGGAAGCCGGCGCCAAGGGCGTGCAGCTGGCCGAGCTCGGCCTGAAATCCTGGGCCGAACGCCGCTGGCTCGACGTTCCCGCACTGGAGTTCTGACCCGTGACGACGATCAATCTCCCCCTCGACGGCAAGATCGTCCCCTATACGCTGACCGGCACGCCGATCGAACTGAAGAAGCGCGACGCCACGAGCTTCCCGCGCATCGCTTTTGCCGCCGCCCATGTCGTCGCCGACCCGCTCGCCGACAACGATCCATGGCTGACGCCGGCGATCGACTGGGAGCGGACGCTGGCCTTCCGTCATCGGCTCTGGGATCTCGGCCTTGGGGTCGCGGAAGCCATGGATACGGCGCAGCGCGGCATGGGCCTCGGCTGGCCGGAAGCGCGTGACCTCATCCGCCGGGCGCTTGGCGAAGCCGCCGGCCGCAAGGATGCATTGATTGCCTGCGGCGCCGGCACCGACCACCTGATACCCGGCCCTGAGGTGACGATCGACACGATCCTCAAGGCCTATGAGGAGCAGATCGAAACGGTCGAGGCGGCCGGCGGCCGCATCATCCTGATGGCAAGCCGGGCGCTTGCCGTCGTCGCCAGGAGCCCGGACGATTATGTCAGGGTCTATGACCGCATCCTTCGCCAGGTCAAGGAGCCGGTCATCATCCACTGGCTCGGCGAAATGTTCGATCCGGCGCTTCAGGGTTACTGGGGCAATGGCGACCACCTGAAGGCGATGGAAACCTGCCTCGAGGTGATCGAGGCCAATGCGGCAAAGGTCGACGGCATCAAGATCTCTCTTCTGTCGAAGGAGAAGGAAGTGGCGATGCGCCGCCGGCTGCCGAAAGGCGTGCGCATGTATACCGGCGACGACTTCAACTATGCCGAATTGATCGCCGGCGACGAAGAGGGCCATTCCGACGCACTGCTCGGCATTTTCGATGCGATCGCGCCGGCAGCGTCGGCCGCGCTCGACGCGCTCGGCCGCAAGAGCAATCACGAATTCTTCGATCTGCTCGAGCCGACGGTGCCGCTGTCGCGTCACATCTTCAAGGCACCGACCCGCTTCTACAAGACCGGGGTCGTCTTCCTCGCCTATCTCAACGGTCTGCAGGATCATTTCGTCATGGTCGGCGGCCAACAAAGCACGCGGTCGCTCACGCATCTGGCCGAACTCTTCCGCCTGGCCGACAAGGCGCGGGTTCTGGCCGATCCGGAACTTGCAGCGGCGCGCATGCGCCAAGTGCTTGCTATCCACGGCATTCACTGATCTCAGGCATGGCAATGGGAGGGGAATGAGATGCAGGTCGAAGGACTTTCGATCAATCTGGCGACGATCCGCGAGCAATGCGGCTTTGCCGAAGCGGTCGATATCTGCCTGAAGCACGGCATCACCTCGATCGCGCCCTGGCGCGACCAGGTCGCCAAGGCCGGTCTCGACGAGGCGGTCAGGATCGTCAAATCGAACGGCATCAAGCTGACCGGCCTTTGCCGAGGCGGCTTCTTTCCGGCGGCAAACGAGGCCGACTGGCAAAAGAACCTCGACGACAACAGGCGGGCGATTGATGAGGCGGCAGCGTTTTCCGCCGACTGCCTGGTGCTTGTCGTCGGCGGGCTGCCTGATAGTTCCAGGGATATCGTCGCGGCGCGCCAGATGGTGTTCGACGGCGTCGCCGCCGTGCTGCCGCATGCGCAGGCTGCTGGCGTCAAGCTCGCCATCGAGCCGCTGCATCCGATGTATGCCGCCGATCGGGCCTGCGTGAACACGCTCGGCCAAGCGCTCGACATGTGCGAAGCCCTCGGCGAGGATGTCGGTGTCGCGATCGACGTCTACCACGTCTGGTGGGACCCCGATCTTGCCAATCAGATCGCCCGCGCCGGCCGGATGAAACGGATCTTTGCCCATCACATCTGCGACTGGCTGGTGCCGACCAAGGACATGCTGCTCGACCGCGGCATGATGGGCGATGGCGTCATCGACCTCAAGGGCATAAGACGGATGATCGAGGCGGCGGGCTTCTTCGGGGCGCAGGAGGTGGAGATCTTCTCGGCCGAGACCTGGTGGAAACGCCCGGCCGACGAGGTGATCGCCACCTGCGTCGAGCGCTTCCGCAGCTGCTGCCAGATCTGATTTTCAGTATTTGTTTCATCACGCATGCAGGAGAATCATTCGATGGAGAAACGCCGTTTTGCCCTGATCGGCACCGGAAACCGCGGCACGACCATGTGGGGCAAGGACCTGCTTGCCGGCTGGCGCGAACATGTCGACCTGACCGCCATCGTCGAGAAGAACTCGCTGCGCGGCGAGCGCGCCCGCAACATGATCGGCAGCAATGCGCCGCTTTATGAAAACATCGATTCCATGCTCGCCGAGCAGAAGCCGGATCTGGTCATCGTCTGCACGCCCGACCAGACGCATGACGATATCATCGTGCGGGCGCTGGAATCCGGCATCGACGTCATCACCGAAAAGCCGATGACCACCTCGATCGAGAAAATTCGCCGGATTCTCGACGCCGAAAAGCGCACCGGCCGCCGGGTCGACGTGTCGTTCAACTATCGCTATGCGCCGACGGCGGCCAGGATCAAGGAACTGCTCAATGCCGGCGAGATCGGCCGGGTGACCTCCGTCGATTTCCATTGGTATCTCAACACCAAGCACGGCGCCGACTACTTCCGCCGCTGGCATGCCTATACGGAAAATTCCGGCAGCCTGTTCGTCCACAAGGCGACCCACCATTTCGATCTCCTGAACTGGTATCTCGACAGCGATCCAGAAGCCGTGACGTCCTTCGCCGATCTGCAGAACTACGGCCGCAAGGGGCCGTTCCGCGGGCCGCGCTGCAAGCTCTGTCCGCACGCGCATGAATGCGACTACTATCTCGATCTCGAAGCCGACCCTTTTCTCGATCAGCTTTACGAGGACCCGTCGAAGATCGACGGCTATTTCCGCGACGGCTGCGTTTTCCGCGAGGATATCGATATTCCCGACACGATGGTGGTGTCGCTCCGCTACCGCAACAACGTCCATGTCTCCTATTCGCTGAACACCTTCCAGCCAATCGAGGGCCATCACCTTGCCTTCAATGGCACGAAGGGCCGTATCGAAATCCGCCAGTATGAGGCCCAGCCCTGGGAACAGCCGAAGGAGGACACTATTCTTCTCATCCGCAATTTCCCGAATGACAGGCAAGCCGTCGAGCGGATCGTCGTCCCGCATTTCACCGGCGGCCATTACGGCGGCGACGACCGCATGCGCAACATGATCTTCAAACCCGATATGGAAGACAGGCTCGGCCAGCGCGCCGGCACGCGGGCCGGCGCCATGTCCGTGCTCTGCGGCATTGCCGCGCTGACGAGTTCACGCACCGGCAAGGTGGTCGAAATCGCCGAGCTGATGCCCGAACTTGCCAATGACGGCTCACCCAATTCGCTGAGGACACCGCGCTGACGCTAAAGCGTCACGCGATGTTTTCGAGATCCTGCCGGCGGATCTGGTAGAGCAGCGGCCGGCCGGTGGTGAAACGCTCGATCTCATCCGCCGCCATCTCGCCGAGACGCGCCCGTTCCAGACCGATGGCGCCGGCAATGTGCGGGGTCAGGAAAACGTTCGGCAGATCGTAGAAGGCCGAACCCGCCTCCGGAATTTCCGGATCGGTCACATCGATGACTGCGTCGATGCGGCCGGTCTTCAGCTCCGAAAGCAGAGCGGTCTCATCGATGAGAATGCCGCGCGCGGTGTTGACGAGCGTTGCCCCGTCCTTCATCAGCGACAGTCTTCGCGCATCGATCATATGCTGCGTCGACGGCAGTGATGGCGCGTGCAGGGAAACGATATCCGCGCGGCGCATCAAATCGTCGAGCGCGACCTTTTCGGCTCCGAGGCCTGCCGCCTCGGCGGCATCGACCATCGGATCGAACAGCAGCAGCCTGTATTCGAAGGGTTTCAACAGCTCGATCACCCGCCTGCCGATGCGCGAGGCGCCGATGATGCCGAGGGTGCGGCCATAATTTCCGATCGCTTCGCGCTGCATCGGATAGGTCCGATCGCGGTTGCGGTCGGCAACGTAGAGATCGCGGAACCGGAAGGCGCGCTTGCCGGCGAAGAGGATCGCGGCGAGCGTGAATTCGGCGACCGGCACGGCATTGGCCTCGGCCGCGTGGCTGACCGCGATGCCGGATTCGAAGATGGCCTCGTCGATGATGCCCTTCACCGTGCCGGCCGCATGGACGATGAGGCGAAGCCGCGGCGCGGCAGCGGGAATCTCCGGCCCGACATAGGGTGCGCCCCAGCCGGTCACCAGGATTTCGGCTTCGGAAAGCAGGCGGCTGGCGCGTTCGTCCTCGAAATGCTGCAGCGGCTCGGAGTCTAGCAGGCGGCCGGTGGTATCGAGCCGGCGCAGAATCTCGTCGGGCAGGACATGCTCCGTGCGCGACGGCTCCATGGCAAGGACGATTGCCGGGCGGCTCATGGCATCTGACCCGGCGCTTCGATGGCGCTGACGGTCACACCCTTTTCCCGCACCAGCGCCTCCAGCGCCGCAATATCAGGCGCCTTCGGCGGCCGCGTCCAGGCGGACGCGACGGCGGCGGGATCGCCGAGCGCCAGCACCGCCGTTACCAGGATGGTCTCACCGGCCGGAATCTGGCCGCGCAGCTGCGGCACGATGGTCTTGGCGACGATCACATTGGTGTTGGGCTGGGCCTTCTGCGCGAGCCCGGCGCGATCGACCGACGATCCCAAGTCGAGAATACCGCTGAAATCGGCTTCTCCGATCGCATAGGCAGCACCATCCGACGCCGACAGCGTGTCCAGCTCGAAATCCCGGCGGGCGATGGCAAAGCCGCCTTCGGCGACCCTCAGCGGCCGGGCCGCCCTGATCCGGTGGAGGCGGATATGCCAGGGGGCCGCGGGCGCCAGCCAGCTTTCGACGCTGACATCGGGGAAAGGTGACCATTTCGCATAAAGCACATCGCCCGCGAGCCTGGCTTCCTCATTGGTTTCGCGCACGCGGTAATGCAGGCCGTCATCGCTGAAGGCCAGCATCGAATCGAAAGCGGCGAGCGCAAAGCCGCGCTCATCGGACTCGACGCTGAAGCCGTAACGGGTGGAATAGGCGAATTTCGCGTATTTTTCCGTGCCGAAACGCATCTGCAGGTTTTCCTGGCCGGAGGACAGCGCCACGACATCGCCGCCTGCCCGCATCATCATCATGCCGGGGTGGCGCTGCGGAACGACCTCGGGCGGCGCCTTCTCCGGCGCCTTTTCCTCGGAGGTCCAAAACGGATGATCCTCGGCGATCGCCAGCGGCAGAAAGGCCTTCAATGCCCAATAGGGCGAGCCGGCGGAATTGTAGCTCTCCGACATCAAGAGGTTCGGATAGCCGAAACCGATCGACAGCACGCCGTCGCGATCGGCGATCGGCTTGTCCCTCCACCAACGCAGATGCTGCAGGCAAAGGTGTTTGACCTCGCGCCAGGGCAGCGCCTCGACATCGGCGAAGGCGAGCGCCGACCAGAAGCCGGCACAGGCAAAGCGATAGGTCAGGCTGCGGCCGAAGGGGATGGTCGCCCCATCGGCGGCAAACCAGTGGCGGAAATCGCGGGCGAACAGGATCGCGCGTTCGCGGTAGCGCTTGGCGTAATCGTCGTCGACGAGCTTCGAATAGATCAGGCCATAAAAATGCATGGCGAAGGGAATGTAGTGGTCGATGCGGCGCACGTTGCCGTCGCGATACCAGCCGTCACCGATATAGAAGCCTTCGAGTTCCTCCAGATATTGCCGCGTCAGGCTGCGGTCGAAATCGGCGCCGAGACGGTCGAGGGCGATATCGACGAAAATCCGGAAAAATTTCCAGTTGTTGTCGGCATAGTCGAACTGTCTGGCATGTTTGAGATAGGCGATGACATTGCTGCGGGCGCGCGTATCGAGCGGCTCCCAGATTTTTTCCGGCACCAGCGCCAGGGCAAAACCGAGGGCGGCAAGTTCGACCATCCGCTGATCGCGGCCATTGACCGCTCCCCAATATTCGGGATGGGCGGGGTCGGTGCCGTTTGCGAGGCCTTCGGCAAAACGATGCCAGTGGGCGAAGTCTCCATTGCCGGCGCCAAGCGGCGCCAAACCCCAGAGCGGGCGGGCAAAACCCTCGAGATCGGCCGCCGCCCGGTCGAAATGGGCGGCGGCACCGCTTAGCCTGACGCGGGCATTGCCTTTCGAAAAACAGGCAAGCAGCGGATCGAAGAGATCAAGCAGGGCTCGGCTCATATCGGCGCGGGTTTCGAGCGGATTGCCGGCAAGCGGATTGGCGCTGGCGGGATCATAGGTCATCGGATCACTCACGGGTTTCGACGTTCACAACGGTCCCTCCCGCAACGGGAACGACAGCTTGGCAGATGTGGCGCGCCGGCGCCGTCCTGCTGTGGAAACGGGACAGCATCAGCGAAACGGCTTCGCGCCCGAGGGCGGCGCGGTCGACGCGCATGGTGGAGAGCTGCGGATTGGTCATCAGCGCACAAGGCAGATCATCGAAACCGACGATCGCGAAATCCTCCGGCACACGCAGGCCAGCTTCGATGACAGCCTCGAGCACGCCGACGGCGATGAAATCATTCATGCAGAAGGCGGCGGTAAAACCGGCATTCTCGGCGAGGATCGCCGCCGTGCGTTCATGGGCCTCGCGGCTGGCGCTGCCCTGCAGCGTCATGGCTACGAAACGGCCTTCGGCGCCGGGGACAGCGGCAATCGCCGCCTCGAAACCGCGGATACGCTCACGGATCGTCTGGCGATGAGAGCCGCTCAGATGCAGGATGCGGCGATGGCCGGCCTTCGTCAGCCGGCCAGTCGCCTGATAGGCGCCGAAGAAATTAGCCGGCGAAACCCCATCGAAGCGCATTCCGGGGTCGGTGCCATTGACGAGAACGGTCGGCACCATGGCGTCCTGCAGCCAGTCGCGCAGCATGTCGTTCGGATCGATGCCGACGAGAAAGAGACCTTCGGCGGCTGCGGCCTGCATGTAATCGCGCGCGGCGTCCGGCGTGATGCGTTCCTCCCGGACCATCCGGACTTCGAACGGCATGCCCGCTTCGGCCGCTCCGGCGCGCAGGCCCTCGACGATCGCCTCGTAGAAGACGCTGAGGCCGCCTGTGACGCCGTCGCTGGCGATCAGGGCCAGTCCGCCGGCAACGGCTTCAACAGTCGGCTTGACGGGATAACCGTGCTCGGCGGCCACCTTCAATATCTGACGACGGACGGTTTCGCTGATCCCCGGCTCGTTCGCGAGCACGCGAGACACAGTCGAGACCGAGACACCCGCCAATGTGGCTATATCGGCCTGACGCGGCCGTCTGATTTTTTCATCGCTCATGGGCAAACATTATGCAAATTACGCAAATTTGCAACATTAACGTTATTTCTTGCAATAAATATTTTTTTGCGTACTCTGCTTGCCGAATGCCCGACGACGCTCTGGAGGATCGGCCGCGGGCATATAGGGACAAGGGAGGATAGTATGCAGGTCAACCGCCGTTCATTCCTGATGGGCTCCGCCGGCGCCGCTGCCGGCCTGGCATTCGCGGGAGGCGCCATTCCGGCTTTTGCCGAAGACACATCGCTGCGCGCCATGTGGTGGGGGTCCAACGACCGCGCCAAACGCACGCTCGACGTCGCCAAACTCTACCAGTCGAAGACACCCGGCGTCACGATCGTCGGTGAATCGCTTTCCGGTGACGGCTACTGGACGAAGCTCGCCACCCAGATGGCGGGGCGCTCGATTGCCGACATCTTCCAACTCGAACCGGGGACGATCTCCGACTATTCCAAGCGCGGTGCCTGCATGCCGCTTGACGAGTTCGTCCCATCGGCATTGAAGGTCCAGTCCTTCGGCCCCGACATGCTGAAATTGACCACCATCGACGGCAAACTCTATGGCGTCGGCCTCGGCCTCAACTCCTTCTCGATGTTCTTCGACACGGTCGAATTCGAAAAGGCCGGCATTCCGCTGCCGACACCCGATCTCACCTGGGATGAATATGCCAAGCTCGCCGTCGAACTCGCCAAGTCGTCCGGCAAGAGCGGAGGCCCCTATGCGGCCCGCTACGCCTATGTGTTCGACGCCTGGCTGCGCCAACGCGGCAAGAGCCTCTTTGCGAGGGAAAGCGTCGGGCTCGGTTTCACGGCCGACGATGCGACGGAATGGTTCGACTACTGGGAGAAGCTGCGCAAAGCGGGGGGCACGGTGGCTGCCGACGTCCAGACGCTCGACCAGAACACCATCGACACCAATAGCCTCGGCCTCGGTAAATCGGTGATCGGCATGGCCTATTCCAACCAAATGATCGGCTATCAGCTGATCATCAAGAACAAGCTCGGCATCACCATGCTGCCGCGGGAAAAGAAAGGCGGGCCGTCGGGCCACTACTACCGCCCTGCGCTGATCTGGAGTGTCGGCGCCACGACGAAAAACGGCGAAGCGGCCGCGAAATTCATCGACTTCTTCGTCAACGACATCGAGGCCGGCAAGATTCTCGGCGTCGAGCGCGGCGTGCCGATGTCGCCGACCGTGCGTGAAGCCATCCTGCCGCAGCTGAACCCGACGGAACAGGAAACGGTCAAATACGTCAACATGCTCAAGGATCAGGTCGGCGAATATCCGCCGCCGGTGCCGATGGGTGCAACCCAATTCGACCAGCGCGTGCTGCGCCCGATCTGCGACGAACTCGCCTTCGAACGGGTGTCGCCCGCCGATGCGGCGACCCGGCTCGTCGAAGAGGGTAAGGCAACGCTCAAGGGATGATCGGCTGCCGGATATGAGAGGAGAGGCCCGCAGAACCCCGGCGGGCCTTTCTGTTTTCCTGATTGAAGCGCGTTGCGATCTTATGGATTTGCGCTTCAGATGCTTTCAGTTGGCTGCCAGGCTTTCGACCACGCGCCAGTCCGGCCGGCCAAGATTAAACGGCCAGGCGTGCACGTCGCGGTCATTGAAATAGACCACTTCCTGAAGGTTCGGGAAGGCGCTCTGCTTCAGCGTCGCGGTTTCGATCCAGGGTCTCATATAGGCGTCGCCGCCTTCGTAGCCGAGCTCTGCGACCCAGACCGGCTTTCCATAGCCGGCGACGAGATCATAGCCCTGCTTCAATGCTTCCGAAAAGGTCCGATGCTTGTTGTAGGCAAGTTCGTCATAGCGCTGGAGTCCGAAAACCGAGAGGCCGACAAGATCGACGTAGTCGTCGCCGGGATAATAGGCATCAAGGCCGGGTTCTCCCTTTGGCGACCACATGAGCTCGGTGCCGGGCGCCTCGTCGCGAACGATATCCATCATCCGTTTGTAGGCGGTGATATAGTCCTGCGGGTTCCAGCCGGACCACGAAAACCGGCCTGACTTGTCCTCCATCTCCTGGCCCCAACGGACGATCACAGGGCTCTTCAGCTGCGAGATCATCTGTGCGATTGCCCGCATGTTGACGTCGTAATCGCCCCGCAGCACCTTGCGGCGAAGCTCTTCGGAGGTCAGCCGCCAGTCGACGTCCCAGGACCACGGCTCTACCGTGATCAGCAGGTTGCGGCCTCTGGCCTGCGCATAGGCATCCGCAACGCGCAGCGTCTCCAGGTCAACATCTTCCCATGGCAGGAACAGGGCCTCGGTCGAGACATTGGTCTGAGCGCCGAAATCACCATGCGGGTCATAGGCGCCGAACTTGATGCCGTCGGCATGAACCACCGGGCGTTTATCGATGATCGTTCGTATGCTGGATGTCTGGTTGGGGGCGACGCCCGCATATTGCGTTTCGCTTCGGCCGGGCAAATCCGTGGCGCACCATAGCAGCAGCGCGATCGCGGCGGTCGAGAGGTGGTTTTTCATCAGCGTCTTCACGGCTCACCCTCCTTTTCGGGCAAGTTCCTGGTCCGACAGGAGCTGCTTCAGATCGCGTGCCTTGGCGCTGACGGTGTCCGCGGCAACAAGCTTGCGGAATTCATCGTCCTGGTGCACCGATGCATGCCGAAAGACGTACCAGTTGCCGTTCGGCTGGCGGCGCTGATAGATCGTGTTGCCGATCTTGCGGTGACCGAAACAAGTGCTGGCGCGCGCTGCACCCTCGGCATTCGTCCAGGTGGCACGCATGCAGAGCTGGCCGAGGTCGTCGACAACCCATTTGCCTTCGGCGAAGGACTGCTTGCCCTTGTCGTTCACCCAGGCGACAAAACGCCGGCCATCCTCGATGAAGCGGCCGCCACCGGTATCCCAGGTCCAGGTCCTGTCGCCGTAGATCCGGTAGAGCTCATAGGCGGTGAGCGGCGTCGGCTCATTCTTCTTTGCGGTCTCGGCGCCCTGCGCCGCCAATGGCAGGCACAGGCTGAGAGCAAGGGCCGCCCCATATAGTCTCGATCCGATACGCATTACATTCTCCTCCTCGACGCTGGCCGGTTTCCCCGGCTCAAACACCTTGTTCGTCGCGTCCCGGGCGTCCGAACCCATTCCACCTGATGCGGAACTTGACGATCCGGGTTTTGCCGCCGCCCAGACCGGCTCCGGCCACGGCAAATTGCGATTGGCTGAAACTGATGAGCGTCTGACCGTGCGAAAGGGCTTCGAGACTGCGCAGCCCATGGCCGCCGGCCTGCATGCCGCCGGTGACGCAGATTGCAAGCCCCGTCGCCGTCGCCAGCCACAGGCCGCGTGACTGCGGCAGCAGCGGCAGCCCGTTCTCGATTGCGTGGCGAAGGATAATCAGCACCGTCAGCAGCAGATAGATCATGAGATTCATCGCGGCGAAGATATAAAAGCCCTGGGCGGCGGCCGCGTCGTTGGCGAACACCATGGCGACGGCGCAAAGGCCGGCGAGGCCGATATAGGGCGCGACGATGCGCAGCGGCAAAGACTGCTGCTCCTGCCGGCCTTTCGGCGTGATGCGAAAGTCGACGAAAGAGCCGCAGAGATGGTCGCGAACAGCTGCGAGGCTGCCGGCGAGCGACCACGGCCAACGCAGGAAGATGAAGGCAAGCCCTTCCCAGCCGAACAGTTTCGCATCGTGCGGCCTGAAGGTTGCCGTTGCCCGCCAGAAGAAGGCAAACAGCGTCAGCACGATCGATATCGGCACGAAATGCAGCAGGAAATCCGGATAGGTTACGTTGACGAAGACATGGCCCGTCAGCAAAGCGGCAACCGGCAGCAGGAACATCACGGCCATGATGGCGGAGGAAAGCGGGTACCACAGCTGCGAAAACACGAACTGGAATTTCAGATGCCAGGGCAGATGGGTGACGTAGCGGCGGGAATATTGCAGCAGGATGGTGACGAGGCTGCGCGACCATTGAAATTCCTGGACGGCGAGATCGACGAAGTTCGCCGGACCGTCGCCGTGAGCAATCGCATCGACGGCATGGACACCGCGCCAGCCGCCGGCATTCATCATCAGCGTCGTCGAATGATCTTCGGCAAGTTCGGGGCCGAGGCCGCCGATCTCACGAAGGGCTGACGTGCGAACCGCATAGTGGGAGCCGATGCAAAGCGGCGCCCAGCCATTGTTGTAACCGGTCTGCAGCGAACCGTGCAGACTTGCCTCCGCATAGAGCCTTCCCCGCGCCGCCCAGCTTGCCGCCGCATTCGCATCGCAGATGCTGGGCGCGGAGACGTAGCCGATGCCGGGATCGGCAAAGGGGCGCAGGACTTCCCGCAGATAAGTCGCCGTCGGTACATGATCGGCGTCGAACTGGGCGACGAAATCGTAACACGCATAGCCGAAATGGTCGTAGAAATAGGCAAGATTGCCTTCCTTGCACCGGGTCCGGCGCGGCCAGGTCGTGCGGTGATACGCCGCCACGCCCTTTCGGGTGGAGATCAGCACGCCGTGCTCGGCGCACCAGCGTCTGGTTTCCTCCGAAGGATCCTCATCGGCCAGCCAGACGTCGAACTCGACGCCGATCTGATCGAGCATCGCCTGCAGCGTGGCGCGAACGACGGCAAAGGGCTCGGAGGGCGCCTTGGTGACGACCATCGCCACGCGCCCTTCCGGCAGCCGTGCACGCGAACTGATCGTCCTGGCATCGAGGAAGATCAGGATGAAATAGGCCGGGACAAGCGTGATCCAGGCCAGCACGGCGGTGATGAGCACGAATGCAGTCCAGGAAATGATATGGGTGGACTGGCACCACCAGATCCAGAAAAACCCAAGTGCGGCCAGCCAGCAGAGGATGCCGAAGCCATAGGCGACGCGTCTGCGGCCGGTGAAAACAGGATCGAATGCTTCGGCGGTGGCGGTATTCGCAGGCGCGAGACCATAGCCGATATGCGAAGCGTCGCTCATGCCGTCACCTCCAGCCCGAAGGTGGGACCGGCGGTGCGGATGATCGTATCGATATCCGAGAGTTCCGGCGCGAAGCCGAGTTCCGCCTTCGCCCTTGCCGTATTGGCAAAAAGGATCGGCGGATCGCCGGCGCGGCGGGCGCGGTACCGGACCGGCACTTCACGGCCGGTGGTGCGATGGATGGCTGCAAGAATCTCGCGCACCGAGGTGCCCCGGCCGGAACCGAGATTGACGCTGAGCGAGCCGCCGCCCGCCATCAGGTGATTGACGGCGGCCAGATGTGCCTGCGCGAGATCGCTGACATGGATATAGTCGCGAACGCAGGTTCCGTCCGCGGTCGAATAGTCGGTGCCGAAGATATCGAGCCGCTCCAGCCTGCCGGCGGCAGCGAGAAGGGCGCGAGGAATGAGATGGGTCTCGGGCTCGTGACGCTCGGCAAGCTCGCCATCCGGATCGGCGCCGGCGGCGTTGAAATAACGCAATGCGGCGAAGCGGATGCCATAGGCGGCGGCAAAATCCTCGAGCGCCATCTCGAAGATCAGCTTGGTGCGGCCGTAAGGATTGACCGGCTGCTGCGGGGTTTCCTCCCGTATCGGCAAGGAGGCGGGAACGCCATAGGTGGCGCAGCTGCTCGAAAAGACGATCCGGTCGATATCCTGATCGAGGCAGGCTTCGAGCAGCGTGAGGCTGCCGACGACGTTGTTGCGGTAATATTTTCTCGGCATCTCGACGGATTCGCCGACATAGGCGTTGGCGCCGCAATGGATAACGCAATCGGGCGAAAATTCGGCCATCGTCCGGCGCAGCGCGACCGCGTCGCCGAGTTCACCCCGGATGAGCGGGCCCCAGCGGACGCTGTCGGCATGTCCGGTCGACAGGTTGTCGTAGGTAACCGGGATCATGCCGGCGCGCGACAGCGCTTTGCAGATATGACTGCCTATGAAACCGGCACCGCCGGTGACGAGAATGTAGCGGGGCATCTCATACGACCTCCGCCTTCTCTGTCCGGGCAAGCAGGCCGTCGAAATATTCGACGGTGCGCGCCAGGCCGGCTTCGAGCTCGATGTGAGGTTGCCATCCCAGCTCGGTCATCGCCCGGGAAATATCCGGCCGCCGCTGGCGCGGATCGTCGACGACAGCAGGCAGGTGAACGATGCGGGAACGTGAATTCGTGAGGTCGCGGATGATTTCCGCCAGGCGCCGGACGGTGAATTCGCCGGGGTTGCCGAGATTGATCGGGCCATGGCGGGCGCTGCCGGCTGCCGAGAAACGCAGGAAACCTTCAACGAGATCGTCGACATAGCAGAAAGAGCGGGTCTGCTGGCCGTCGCCGTAGATCGTCAGGTCGGCGTTGCGCAGAGCCTGCACGATGAAATTGGAGACCACCCGGCCGTCATCCAGGCGCATACGCGGTCCATAGGTGTTGAAGATGCGGCCGACCTTGATGTCGACGCCATAGGTCCTGTGGTAGTCGAAGAACAGGGTTTCGGCGCTGCGCTTGCCTTCGTCGTAACAGGCGCGCGGCCCGATCGGGTTGACGTTGCCGCAATAGGTTTCGCGCTGCGGGCTCTGGTTCGGATCGCCATAAACCTCCGAGGTCGACGATTGAACGACGGTCGCGCCGGTCTTTCGCGCGCAGTCCAGGGCGTTGACGGCGCCGAGCACATTGGTGAGCAATGTGCCGACCGGATCCCGCTGATAATCGGGCGGAGAGGCGGGCGAGGCAAAATTGAAGATGAGCGACGCTTCGATATCGAAGGGCTGCCGGACATCGTGCTCGATGATGCGGAAACGGGGGTTCGACTGGAGGTGCTCGACATTCACACGGCGACCGGTCGAAAAATTATCGAGGCATATGACGCTGTGGCCGCGTAGCAGAAGCCTTTCGCAGAGATGCGAGCCAAGAAAACCGGCCCCGCCATTGACAAGAGCAGTGCCCAGATTCTTGAGCACCGGCACGCCTTCTACTTCAGAATAACCTTCGCCGGGAACGAAACTACGCATTACAAAACTCCTTCCCATGTTTTAGTCTTTTGATTTATTCAGGCGCTGCGTGCCTCCATTATCCGGTCTGATATTCATTTCCTTGAGTATCTCAACTCGAATAACTTTATAGTTATTCTTCGGATATATGGTTTACTATTCGAATGATAGGGTGATTGTTAGATAGGTCAACTTTAAAAACGTTCTCAACCCGAAATAACTACGCAATTGTTCTTTAAAGTAACAAATAATTAATCATTTTCTATCTTTTTTTCACGTAGAGCGGGTATCCCGACATCACTCAAGCTTCCGTCAATCAGGAACGGGTACAAAAGAATGAAGGGCTGGCCGCACGTAACTGCGCGACCGGTCTTGCATCCGGGAGCGCCATATGCGAGGGGATTGGCCATGTCGAAAAAACACGCTGCAGCGCAGCCGAAAGGCTGGCGTCTATTTCATTTTGCGATGTTTGCCTGGGGAACGACGCTTCTTGCGGTCGGACCGACGGCCTGTGCGGTCGTTAACGACGACATAGCCACCGTCGCGAAAAAGAATGTCGTCGTCGAGACGCCACGTGTCTCGAAGGCATACGCTTACCCGGAAAACCGCGCCGTGCGGCCGGCCGCGGCACCTGCCCGCGTCGTCGCCTATCACGGGTCCGCCCCGTATATCTGCTCTCCGAGCGGCTTCGGACAGAAGTCGCGCTGCTTTGCGCGTCCGTCGATCTGAAACAAATCCTTCGAATCGACATCAATGCAAGGATAAAATTATCCGGCAGTTCAAGTTGCTGCAGCGTCCGTTGCGCGCCTGAACAGACGCGGCGCGCTGCAGATCAGTTGCGCCAACGGCTCGACATCTCGTCATCACCGACCGGATGGTCGTTGAAGAAGCGGGATGCTGCCTCGGTGCGGTTTCGGACGTTCATCTTCTTGTAGATGTTGCGGACGTGAACCTTCACCGTGTTTTCGGAAAGATGCAGCTTGTCGGCGATGATCTTGTTCTGCGTCCCCTTGCAGATGAGATCCAGGATCTGAACCTCGCGGGTCGTCAAAGCGGAGATGCTGTCGCGTCTCAGCTTAAGCGCATTGTTGCGCGCGGCATCGACCGATTTCGTCTGATAGAGTGAAGGCTCCAGCTGGGGGCTCTTGTTGGCAAGACGGTTAAGAAGTGCCGAGGGAAAATGCTCCCCGCCCTTCATCAGCAGATCCACCGCGGCCATGAAGACATCAAGCCGAAGATTGAGCGGCAGGACGCCGTCGATGATCCTTGCCTCCACCAAACGGCTGACATAGGGTTCCAGCATGTCGATGGCCTCGACAACGAGTCCGATCGAGGTTTCCGGGTGATTTTCCCGTACCGCCTTCAACGCGTCCTGAAGCTCAGGCTGAGGTATATGGTAGAATAAAACGAGCTTTAGATCGCTGGTATCCTTTTCCAGCATCGGCTTGGTATTTGCTAAGCTCGGAACATCGCAGTTCGGGAATTTCTTTGCCAGCGCCTCTACCATGCATTCCGAAAACAGATCCGCCTTGGCAACTACAAGGATAGTATCTCCGGAAGGGCTAGACTTTCTTGCCTGGTCGGTATTCTCCATTCCTGAGCCTGTCATGAACATATACGCCTCCCCTAGCGTTACACTTTACTCAAACGTGAAGCGATGGCGGGTAGAAGATAGTATGAAATGCCGCCCCCTTGATGTCACCGCCCTCTTCTTTAGACATTTCTTAATTATGTTAATACGGATTGAGAAGGAAGGAAATGGCCCAAAGTGATTAGTTTTCGGGAGCGAAAAACGATACGTTACTACGCGTCGGTTGTATTTTTACTAGACCTGGTACTGTAAGGTTATATTTGCTTTCACTATAGATAATCGGACGAATGTAATATTCCAGTACAAATTGTCATATTTATATCGTCTTTGCCAGCGGGGCGGTGCTCGAACGCTCCGACCGCCCTCGATTGTGCCGCCAAGGCCAGCGCTGTTTCTTCAACGCCTCCGGCCCGCGTCTGCGTGGACGCGCCTTGCGCCCGCTCAACGCGTTCGGCCTGGCGCCCAATCACCATGCTCTTTGATTTTGAGCTGCAATCGTTGCTAAAAGAGGCGAGAGCCACTTAGCAACTCCTCAGTGAGACGTCATGCAGACCGATGGAGACAGGGCGGAACGGGAACGGCTTCTGGCCGTTCTCGATTTCTGGCACAAAATCGAGTTTTTCATACCTTACGATCTCTCCAGTCGCCTCCTCTCGGCCGAAGGACGGACCATTTTCTGGCTGCATGCAGAAACGCTGTTGCAGGATGGCGCGGCACTCAGCCGTCCTGTTATACCCGAGGAGAAGCAGATTACCGGCTTTACCTTGTTCCTCGGCGTTTTCAGCAAATCCGAAATTGCCGATATCCGCCGGCACTTCGACCGCGTTGCGGCCGATATTGCCGAGTACGAGGATGCAGAACGCGGCGATCTCGATGGCGATACTTGCTTTGCCAGCCTGCAGCTCACACCGCTGGGGCAGCCGATGTTCGAAACCTTTGCGGTTTCCACGCTTCCATGGGCTCTCGGCCGCGTGCAGAAATCCGGGCTCGCCTCGCTCAGCCATGAGGCGTTTGCCGACAGCAAACGGCAGCTGTCGGAATTGCTTCAAAACTTTCGGGCGCAACGACAGCTGACATCTTCAGCCTTCGAGGCCGGCTCCGATCAGCCGATCGATGCCGCCGAAATCCTGGCGCTGCATGAATTGCTCTGCGATTGGGCGAGCTTTGTCTCGCGCCAGGAAAGGCCCATCGCCGCGGTCGAAATACGCTACCGTGACAGGGCGGAGAGACCCGATCTCATCTCCCTACAGCCCCAACAAGAGGACCATGCCCCCAATGCCGACGACGAGGAAGACGAGAGTGCAGATGGCGAAGAAGACATTGGCATCCTGAATAGCTTCTTCATCGAGGACATCGAACGGGCGATGATCTGCGTCAAGCAGGGCAATGTCCCAGAGCCGCTCAGGCGATATCTCACGCCGCTGGCCGATGAAAAGCGGGTCGACCTCTATTCGCAAGATGGGCGCGGCGCCATCGTTCGGGCCCTGCATCCCGCCAATCTCAACCGCGGACGCTGGCCGAGCGAACCTCACCTCGCCATGAGCCTCATGCAGCAGTTCGCGATCAATTCGGCGATCGGCGACCGCTCGGAAACCGGACTATTCTCGGTCAACGGTCCGCCCGGCACCGGAAAGACGACCCTGCTGCGCGACATGTTCGCGGATAATATCGTTCGGCGGGCCCGGATCCTGGGCGGCCTCGAGACGGCACGCGATGCCTTTGACGGCGCGCCGCGCCGCGTCACTTTTGCCGATCGCAGCACGGCCTCGATATCGGCGCTGATCCCGGCGCTCGCCGGATTCGAAATGATCGTCGCGTCCTCCAACAATGCCGCCGTCGAGAATATCTCGCGCGACCTTCCCAAGCAGAGCTCGATTTCGAAGACGTCTTCCTTCCGCTACCTGCAGACGGTCGCTCATAAAATCGCCTGCCAGAAGGACAATGGGGGCGTGATCAAACTCTCCGACGGCGATCGCCCGTGGGGATTGATCGCCTGTGTGCTCGGCAATTCCAGGAACCGGCGAGCGTTCAAGGAACGTTTCGCCTTCATGGAAATCACCGACAGGCCGAAGCCCGGCTGGTCGGGCGCCCAGAAGCCGCAGACCATCTGGGAATGGCTGAAGAGCTATGATGGACCGACCTTCGCCGAAGCATCGGCCGCCTTTCATGCCGCCGACGACGTGGTTCGCGACAAGATCGGCCAATATGCGCGCTATGCCGACCTCCGTCATGAAATCGCGCATGTTACGCAGGATGCATTCTGCCGCGAAACGCTTGAAAAGCTGGCCACCGCCGCTGACGCCCTTCGCCATGCGCAGAACCGGTGCGACGAGATCGCGGCCGAAATGGTCCGGATCAAGGACGGTTTGTCTTCTTTGAAGGAGGAGGAACAACTGCTCGACCGCAGCGCTCCGGCGCGATGGAAGAGAGTGCTCGCGACCAACCCCGCCCGGCAGCATCGGCAAGACGTCGTCGCCAATGCGCGCAAGCAATTGGAGCTGCGCAAGGCGCTGGCAGAATGCGAAGATCGGCTTGCGAAGACGGATAAACCCGCGCTGGAACGCGCTTTACGGGCGCATGACCACGCCGAACGGGCGCTGCGGTCACGGCGGAAAATCTGGTTTGCGAAGACAGGAGAACTCGAGCGGCTGGGAGAAATTCTCGATCATCCCGCCGCACCGGAGCGCCTTGCCGACCTGGACAGCGATCAGGTGCAGATTGACGGCTTCTGGCATCAGGACGAACTGGCGGCCCTGCGTTCGGCATTGTTCGAAGCAGCGTTGACGCTGCATGAAGCGTGGCTGGCTGAGGTCGGCCGGAAGGGCGGCGGTTTCGGCGGAAATATCGTTGCCATCAGCAAGCTGCTGTCCAACAACAATCCCGTCGATGACAAACATATTGCATCGATCTGGCAAAGCCTCTTCATGGTCGTTCCCATCGTCTCGACGACATTCGCCTCCTTCGCCCGGCAGTTCCGCGGTCTCGAAGCCGGCTCGATCGGCTGGGTCTTCATCGATGAAGCCGGCCAGGCCGTGCCGCAGGCGGCAGTCGGGGCTTTGTTGCGGGCGCGCCGCGTCATGGTGATCGGCGATCCCCAGCAGATCGAACCGGTCTTTACCCTTCCGAGCGCACTGATTGGCGCCGCTTCGGCTCTCTCACCGCACACGGCGCAATGCCAATATTCGCCGAACAGGGTGTCGGTGCAGATGCTGGCCGATGCCGCCAATCGCTACGGAACAACGCTTCAAGACGAGGAAGCAGACGGGCTCTGGATCGGCAGCCCTCTCAGGGTGCATCGACGCTGCACCGATCCGATGTTCAGCCTCGCCAACCAGATCGCTTACCAGAACAAGATGATTTTCGGGCTGGCAGATCGTCGGCCGGCCGGCGACGCGCCGCCCTTTTATGGCGATAGCGCCTGGATCGACGTCAAGGGCAAGGTTTCGGGCAAGCAGGCCGTTGCGGAGCAGACGGACTTCATCGTCGATCTCCTCGCCGCGACCTACCGCCGGTCCGGTGCATTGCCGGACCTCTACATCATCTCGCCGTTCAAGGAGGTGAAGAACAGTCTGAGACGGGCTTTGACCCATGCGCGATGGACCGACCAGGACGGATATGCGGGCGCACCACCGAAACTGCAGAAGTGGCTTCAGGAACGGATAGGCACTGTGCATACGTTCCAGGGCAAGGAAGAGGATATCGTTTTCATGGTGCTCGGCGCCGACGCCGATCATCGCGGAGCGGCCGGCTGGGCCGCCTCCAAGCCAAACCTCTTGAACGTCGCGCTGACACGCGCCAAGCGCCGCTTCTACATTGTCGGCGACCGCGTGCTCTGGCAAACGCTGCCATATTTCAGGGAGGCGGCGAACGCTCTGGAGACGGTCCAGGCGACGGAATTCCTGGCACGGAATGAGTTGGGCGTGAGGGACCGGAACCCGGTCCTCTGGGAGTGAGTGCTCGCTCAGATGTGTTTGGAATCAAAAAAGCCCGCCGGATTGGCGGGCTTTTTGTAAATTTGGTTGCGGGGGCAGGATTTGAACCTGCGGCCTTCAGGTTATGAGCCTGACGAGCTACCGGGCTGCTCCACCCCGCGTGATATAGTAACACGAAAGGCCGCTTGATGGGCGGCCTTTTGACGGCG
>NZ_JAILYJ010000099.1 GCF_019793465.1 Rhizobium croatiense
GCCTTTTACTCAGCGATGGATGGAACGAAAGAAGGAAGGCGATATGTCAGATTTGCGTCAAATCGCATTTTACGGCAAAGGGGGGATCGGCAAGTCCACCACCTCCCAAAATACGCTCGCAGCGCTTGTCGACCTCGGGCAGAAGATCCTGATCGTCGGATGCGACCCGAAAGCCGACTCCACCCGGCTGATCCTGAACGCCAAAGCACAGGACACGGTTCTGCATCTGGCAGCGCAGGAAGGTTCGGTGGAAGACCTTGAGCTCGAGGACGTGCTCAAGGCCGGCTACAAAGGCATCAAGTGCGTGGAGTCCGGCGGTCCGGAACCGGGCGTCG
>NZ_JAILYJ010000100.1 GCF_019793465.1 Rhizobium croatiense
CCATGGCGGTCGCCAGATTCCAGTCGCGGCCGGAGAAGTTCGGATCGACGTATTGGATGATCTTCGCCAGGTTGTCGAAGGACTTCTTCATCGTCTCGGACTTCAGCGACTCCTCGTCGAGATCGTTCATCGCCTTCCTGTAGAATTCCGGGCCGCCGGTCGACAGCACGATGGAATCGAACATCGTCGCTTCCTGCCAGTTCTGGCCGCCGAGCGCCAAGGGGATGACACCGGCAGCCTTCGCCTTGTCGAGCAGCGCGATCAGGTCGTCGAAGCTCTTCGGCTCAGTGCCGCCGATCTTGTCCATCACCGCCTTGTTGATCCACAGCCAGT
>NZ_JAILYJ010000101.1 GCF_019793465.1 Rhizobium croatiense
GGATGCTGGCCAAACGTCACGTTTTGAAGGAAGACTGGCGACGTGCACATTCGATGTCGCCCCCGGCACTGGGGATCGTCTCATCTGGGTTGGCGCGCTGCACGTGGCCGCGTAAAAACGGATTCTCTCTCAACGGTTTGGTGCTTTTCAAGAACGACTGGCATCTATTGCTCGATCCATCTCCACCCTATTGCAGGAAAAGGTAAATGTCGCTCTGCATGCCTGATGGCCCCAGAGTGGCCGTGTAGGGCACACCATGGATACTGAAGTTGGTGGGTTTGTCCGCGCTCGGCAGCAAGTCAAACAAGTACATTGCAGGCAG
>NZ_JAILYJ010000102.1 GCF_019793465.1 Rhizobium croatiense
GATTTGCCGTCAGCCGCCTATTCACCGGTGCAAAGCGTCAATCCGCCAGACGCACCATGGGAGCAAAGCTTGGGGGCATCGATCTTCGGCACCCCACAGTACATGCTGCCTGTGGACGACTTGGGAGAAGCTGTCCCTCCGAGCTGGCAACACCGCAATCAACCGGCACCGGCTGGCCTTCGGCTTGCAATGTCCTGGCTTGAGTTGCTGCCGAGCGCGGACAACCCCCAGACCAGCATCACTATCCATGGTGTGCCCTACACGGCCACTCTGGGGCCATCAGGCAGGGAGAACGACATTTACCTTTTCCAGCAAT
>NZ_JAILYJ010000103.1 GCF_019793465.1 Rhizobium croatiense
GATTTGCCGTCAGCCGCCTATTCACCGGTGCAAAGCGTCAATCCGCCAGACGCACCATGGGAGCAAAGCTTGGGGGCATCGATCTTCGGCACCCCACAGTACATGCTGCCTGTGGACGACTTGGGAGGAGCTGTCCCTCCGAGCTGGCAACACCGCAATCAACCGGCACCGGCTGGCCTTCGGCTTGCGATGTCCTGGCTTGAGTTGCTGCCGAGCGCGGACAACCCCCAGACCAGCATCACTATCCATGGTGTGCCCTACACGGCCACTCTGGGGCCATCAGGCAGGGAGAACGACATTTACCTTTTCCAGCAAT
>NZ_JAILYJ010000104.1 GCF_019793465.1 Rhizobium croatiense
GCAGGGAGAACGACATTTACCTTTTCCAGCAATAGGGTGGAGATGGATCGAGCAATAGATGCCAGTCGTTCTTGAAAAAGCACCAAATCGTTGAGGGAGAATCCGTTTTTACGCGGCCACGTGCAGCCGCCAACCCAGATGAGACGATCCCCAGTGCCCGGGGCGACATCGAATGTGCACGTCGCCAGTCTTCCTTCAAAACGTGACGTTTGGCCAGCATCCCAAGAGGCGACGGCTGTCGCATCTGAGGTGTAGACAGATACGGATGCGGGAAGAGCCTCGGGTG
>NZ_JAILYJ010000105.1 GCF_019793465.1 Rhizobium croatiense
TCGAGCGTGTCGCCAGGCGCGTCTGGGAGGGCATGGGCCTGCTGGTGCTGCATTCCGGTCATTTCTCGAAGATCTTCAAGCGGCTGATGGGCACGCCCTGCGCGCTGAAATGGCGCGAGGCGGGCGAGCGCGAGCGGCTGTGGACGATCAACCAGCGCCATCCGATCGCCGCCGGCATCGGCGAGCATTTCGAACTCGAGAACGAGGAAATGTACGGCGAGCAGTTCTCGGTGCCGGAGCCGCTGGAAACGGTGTTCATCTCCTGGTTCCAGGGCGGCGAA
>NZ_JAILYJ010000106.1 GCF_019793465.1 Rhizobium croatiense
GCGATTGCTGGTTTGTGTTCTGGGCGAAAGTTTGGAACGGGTTTTGGTGACGGCTTCGGGTCGTCGGTTTTTTGACAATTGAAGATTGGAAGAAAGAGAAACGTGGGCGGCGGAGCTTCGCGGGATCGGCAGAGATGCTGGTTCTTTGAAAGAGACTTTGGCGGTCACGTTTATCAAGAGAAGTTACACTGGTTTTCGGAGATTGAGTTTCGGCTTTGTCTCCTGGAAAACAGGTGTGAAGTTCTCGTCGATTCAAGACGTGACGTAATG
>NZ_JAILYJ010000107.1 GCF_019793465.1 Rhizobium croatiense
TCGACATAGAAGCATTGCATCTTCGGCGGCGACCAGCTGTCCTTCGCCACCCAGAAACCCGGATCGCTGTCGCGGCGGAGAGCCGGGCGGATAGCATCGAGAATATAGGCGCGGGCCTGCGGCAGCCGGTCGATGCCGTTGTCCTCGCCGCGCAGCCATTTGTTCCACCAGGCGATCGCTTCGGCAGGGAAATCCGCGCGCGGTTTCGGCCAGGCGAAGTGCGGATATTTGTGCACCCAGGGGCCGATCAGCGCTTTTGCCTTGT
>NZ_JAILYJ010000108.1 GCF_019793465.1 Rhizobium croatiense
GAGAAGCTGGCCTCGGCGTCGGCCTGCAGTGCAGCGATCGTCTTCCACCACAATTCGTTGCCGAATAGACTTGTCGTTTCGAGGATCGGAGGCAGCATTTTCTGTGTCGCTTCAGCGCCGGACGCAAATTTCAAAAAAGCCTCTGTCACCTTCTTGTTCCCCTTTTCAACAGATGCGCCGAACTGATCTGGCACCTTGAGCGACGATGACCCCGGGTTTTCGATCGTTTCAAAGGATCTTTCGGAAATCTTGGTCATTGCATTT
>NZ_JAILYJ010000011.1 GCF_019793465.1 Rhizobium croatiense
TGCACGGCACCTCGGCCTATGCCGCCGGTCTGCTGGTCGACGATGCGCAAGCGGCGTTGCAGCGCGCCGTCGCGCTCGGCGCCGAACGCTTCGCGCAATCGCTCGATGCCGGCGAGATCGAAATGCCAGCCGTGCGCGGCGTCGGCGGCGGCATTCTCTATTTCCTCGACCGCAAGAGCGAGCTCGGCCGCATCTGGGAGATCGAATTCGATGCGATCGAGGACGACACGCCGCTGCAGCCGGCCGGGCTGCAGTCGATCGACCATATGGCGCAGACGATGAAATATGAGGAGCTTTTGACCTGGCTGCTGTTCTACACCTCGCTCGTCGAGGTCGAGAAGACGCCGATGGTCGATATTGTCGATCCCTCCGGCATCGTCCGCAGCCAGGTGGTCGAGAACAATGAAGGCTCGCTGCGCATCACCATGAACGGGGCGGAAAACCGCAACACGCTCGCCGGCCGTTTCATCGCCGAGACCTTCGGCTCCGGCATCCAGCATCTCGCCTTCCGGACCGACGACATCTTTGCGACCGCCAGCGCCCTTGCCGCCAACGGCTTCGTGCCGCTTTCGATCTCGCCGAACTATTATGACGACCTCGAAGCCCGCTTCGGCCTCGATGCCGAATTCGCCGATCGGCTCAAGGCCAACAACATCCTCTATGATCGCGATGACTCAGGTGAGTATTTCCAGCTCTACAGCCCCACCTATGGCGAAGGATTGTTCTTCGAGATCGTCGAGCGGCGCGGTTATCGCGGTTATGGGGCCGCCAATGCCATCTTCAGGATCGCCGCGCTGAGGAAGCATCTGCGACCGGCAGGCCTGCCCCGCACCTGAGACGCCTATCAGGCCGAGGTTCTCAGCATAAGCGCGCCGCCGGAAAGACTGGCAGGGCAAGGCGACTCAGCATCGACGCAGAGAGGCCCCTCCCCGAGACCACCGTCGACGTTTATCGCGTGGTATAACCGCCATCGATCACAAGGACTTCGCCGGTGACATAGCTTGCCGCCGCCGAGCAGAGAAACAGGGCGGCGCCGGCCACCTCTTCCGGCTGTCCGACGCGTCCCATCGGGGTCATGCTGCGCCAGGTCGGGAACCAGTCGGGATTGTCGATGCCGCCGCGTGACAGGTCGGTCTCGATGTAGCCGGGGGCGATGGCGTTGACGCGGATGTTCTCGGCGGCGACTTC
This sequence comes from Rhizobium croatiense, assembly GCF_019793465.1. Lineage (GTDB taxonomy): Bacteria > Pseudomonadota > Alphaproteobacteria > Rhizobiales > Rhizobiaceae > Rhizobium > Rhizobium croatiense. The sequence continues at coordinate 1,189 of NZ_JAILYJ010000011.1, forward strand.
GCTCGCCAGGCTCTTCGTCATCATATGGACCGCCGCCTTCGAGGTGTTGTAGGCGGCCTGGTTCTGCGGAATGTTGGAAACGATGCCCGAGATCGAGCCGATATTGAGGATGGCGCCGCCGCCCTGGCGCCGCATAGGAGCGAGTGCGGCGCGGCAGGCGCGGAAGACGGCGTCGACGTTGACGGTCATGATCTCGCGCCAGATGGCATCGGAGAATTCGCCGCTGTCGCCATGAATGGCAATGCCGGCATTGTTGACGAGGATGTCGAGCCGGCCTGTCCGTGAGAGCGTCTCGGTGACCAGCGCGTCGGCGGCATCGTCTTTCGTCAGCTCGGCGGCGATGAAATCGCAATCGACGCCGGCCTTGGCGAGCCGGTCTTCCGCCGCCGCATTGCGGCTCCTTCCCGCAATGAGGACCTTGGCGCCCGCCTCGCCGAGCGCTTCGGCGATTGCAAGCCCGATGCCGCGCGTGCCACCGGTCACGAGCGCCACCTGTCCATCCAGGCGAAACCTATCGAAGATCATGTCCGTTTCCTTCTATGACTGCGAGAGGCCGGCACACCCTCGTCAGATATCCGTGCTTTGCGGCAGAATGACGAGATCGCGGATCGTGATGTTGCGTGGCCGCGTCAGCATGAAAAGCACTGCTTCGGCCACTTCTTTCGGCTCCATCAGGCCGCCCGCGGCGAGCGCCTCATCGAGCTTCTCCTGCGGCCAGTCGCTGAGAAGCGCGGTGACGACGGGGCCCGGGGCGATGGCACCGACGCGCAGGCCGTGTTTGGCCACCTGCCGCCTCAGCGTATGGACGAAGGCCTGGACCGCATGTTTCGAGGCCGTATAGATCGGCTCCCAGACGACCGGGACCATGCCGGCAACGGAACTCGTCAGAATGATGTCTCCGGTCTTTCGCTCGACCATGTGCGGTAGCACGGCGTGCACCGAGCGGAAGGCAGCATTGACGTTCAGATTGAGCATGCGGTCCCAGGCGTCGGGGTCGCCGGTCAGCACCTCGCCGCCGATATAGGAGCCGGCATTGGCGTGGAAAATATCCAGCTGGCCTGCCTTTGCCAGGATCTCGGGCATCATCCGCGCCACGCTTTTCGGATCCGTGAGATCGATGATCAGGGGAATGGCATCGGCACCGAGCGCCGAGCAGATTTCCTTCAATGCTTCTTCGTTCCGGTCGACCAGCACCACTCGGGCGCCGGCGGCAAGCATGGCCTTGGCGCATTCCAGGCCGATACCCGATGCGGCTCCGGTGACGGCCGCTACCTTTCCAGACAGATCCTGTCCCATTTGCTTCCTCTGCTTCTTGAGTGTTTTAGGCCCGGCCGTGCGAGATGCGGGATCGGCGTGCCAGCGAGTCGACGATGACGGCGAGGGCAAGGACGGCGCCGGTGATCATGTACCGAAGCGACGACGACAGATCGAGAAGCGTCAGCCCGCTGGCGATCGACTGAATGACGATGATGCCGAGAAGGGCCGAATAGGCGCTGCCGCGCCCGCCGAACAGGCTGGTGCCGCCGATCACCGCCGCAGCGATGGCGTTGAGATTGACGTCGCCGGTGCCGGCCTGCTGGCTTGCGGTTGCGAGCCGTGCCGCCGAGAGCACGCCGCCGGTTGCCGCAAGCAGGGCACAGGCGACGAAGGCGCTCGCATAGATACGCGACACATTGATGCCCGAGCGGCGGGCAGCCTCCCTGTTGCCGCCGACGGCTTGCATGGAGCGCCCCCATTTCGTGCGCGTCAGCGCATAATTCATCGCGATGACGAGGCCGACGAAGAGGCCGAACATCCAGGGGACACCACGCGACTGGTTGAGATAGAAGGCCACCGCCTCCAGAGCAACGGTGATGATGACAGCGCGCAGAACAAGTCCGCCGACCGATTTCGACGAAAGGCCGGCCGCCCGCCGCCGCGCCGCGGTGCGGTAGCTGGAGAAAAAGAATGCAATGCCGGCAAAGGCTACGAGCGCATAGGCGACTGGATCCGGCATGACCATGATCTGCCCGAAATTCACGAGCCACGAGCCATAGGTCAGATTAATCGAGCCGGTCGATCCGAGAATGTAGAGCTGCAGCCCGAGAACGGCGAGCAGTCCAGACAGGGTGGAGACGAAACTCGGCATGCCGAAGCGGTTGAAGAGGAAGGCGTAGAGCGAGCCGATCAAGGCGCCGACAGCCATGGCGGCGAGGATGGCCAGCACGACCGGCCAGCCCTGGTTAATCCAGAAGACACCGACCAGCGCCGAGGCAAAGCCGCTGACGGAGCCGACGGACAGATCGATTTCTCCAACCATCAGAATGCAGACGATGCCGAGCGAGATGACGCCGACCGTCGAGCAGTCGAAGAGCATGTTGACGAGGTTGGCGCTAGAGAGAAACACGGGATTGAGCGCCTGGAATACCGTCCAGATGATCGCCAGGCCGACGATGACGGGCAGCGAGCCGAGGTCGCCGGAGCGGATGCGGTCGATAAAGCCGCGGATCCATCCAGTGAGGCTATCGTCATGGCGTACTCGTTCATCGCGCCGGTCGAGAAGCGGAGGTGCTGCCGGTTCGTTCTGAATGGTCTTCATCATGGCCTGCCCTCCTCGTTCTCGTGGCCTTGCGCCTTGCGGCGCATGGCGCGGCGGGAGACGGAATTGTTGGACGCGCCGGTGATCGCGCTGACCAGCGCTTCGTTGGAGGCATCAGGCATGAAGGTGCCGTTGTTGCGCCCGAGCCGAAGGACGACGATGCGGTCGGCGACGGCACGCACATCCTCCATGTTATGGCTGATCATGATGACGCCAAGGCCGCGCTCGCGCACGCGTTCGATCAGATCGAGCACTTCGGCCGTCTGGGCGACGCCAAGTGCCGCGGTAGGCTCATCGAGCATGATCAGTTTCGGTTCGAGCAGCAGCGACCGGGCGATCGCTACGGTCTGGCGCTGCCCGCCGGAAAGCGACGCCACCGGCTCGCGCACACTTGGGATTCGGGCCGAAAGCTCGTTCAACAGCTTCCAGGCGCGGATTTCCATGGCGACCTCATCGAGTTGGAAGGGATTGAGCTCCTTGCCGAGAAAAATATTGGCGACGACGTCGAGGTTTTCGCAAAGGGCCAAGTCCTGGAAAACGGTTGCAATGCCGAGATCAAGGGCAGCACTCGGGCTCGACAGATCGACCTGTTTTCCCTCGAATAGGATGGTACCGGAACTGGGCTGGTGCACGCCCGCCAATATCTTGACCAGCGTCGATTTGCCGGCGCCATTATCGCCCACCAGCGCCACGACTTCGCCGGCATGCACGTCGAGTTCGATATCGGTGAGCGCTGAGACCGCGCCGAAGTTTTTCGATATTCCGCGCAAGCTGAGAACGGGCTGGCGGGCGCCGTCGAGTATATGAGAGGTGTCGGACATCGCCTGGCCTTTCCGAAGCGAAATAAGGCAAGCGCGGCCGGCGAACCGGCCGCGCTTGCCTTGACTTGATTACTTGGTAATGCCGAGCTTCTTGCAGCCGTCGGCATAACGGCCGGTGCACAGCTCCTCGGCGGTGTTGATCTTCTTGTCGATGATCTCGGCCTTGAGGTTTTCGGCGGTTACGACAGCTGGCACGAAGAGCTGTGCCGGCGTGTCGTAAAGCGTCATCTCCGCCTTGATCGTCTCTCCTGCCAGGAGCTTGACGGCGACGTTGGCCGCGGCCGCGGCGACGATTTCGCTCGGCTTGGAGATCGTGTTGTACTGATCCCCCGATATGATCAGCTGCAGCGCGGCGATCGTCGCGTCATTGCCGGTCACCGGCGGCACGGGATCGACACCGGCGGCCTTGAAGGCGGCGATGGCGCCGCCGCCGGTACCGTCATTGGCGGCGACGACGCCGACGATCTGTTTGCCGAAGCGGGTGATCTGGCCGGCCGCCCATTGCTGCGCATTCGCCGGCTGCCAGTTCGGCGTGTCGAATTCGGCAAGCGTCTTGTAGCCGCCGCTGGCGAGACCCTCGTGAATGCCGTCCTTGATCAGCCCGGCGGCCGCATCGGTCGGCGAACCGTTGATCTGCAGGATGCCGCCGCCCTCGGTCGGTACATTCTTCGCCTTCAGATGCTGGACCAGCGATTCCGCGATTGCCTTGCCGATCGCCTTGTTGTCGAAGGAGACGTAGAAATCGGCCTTGCCCTTCGGGATCGGACGGTCATAGGCGATGACCTTGACGCCCTGGCTCTGGGCGAGCTGGACCAGAGATGCGGCGGCTGCCGAATCCACCGGATCGAGCACGATGACCTTGGCGCCCTGGGTGATGGCCGAATTGAATTGCTGCTGTTGTTTGGCGATATCGGCATCGGCATTTTGATAGATGACCTTGCATGAGGCGCAGAGCTTTTTCATCTCCGCGACGAAGCCCGGATGGTCATGCTCTTCGTAACGGGTCGAGCCCTGGTCGGGCATGAGGAATGCGACCGTCGCACCCGCAACGGCGCTTTGCGCGAAGGCGGAAGCACTGCCGAGCAATGACAGGACAAGTGTTGCCGCGCCTGCCGCTTTTGTCGAGAATTTCATCATTTCCATCTCCTCCCATTGGAAAACTTGTGTAGTTTCGTCGTTGCGGTGTTCTCTGAACGAGCCGCCTCGCCTGTCCCGGCGGTTTACAGTTTTCTAAGGACAAGCGTCTGCTTTCGCGAACCGCTCATTGCGTGTTCGCGCTCAAACCAGTGTCAGTTTTGTCCCTCCTCCCGTCCTCCCTATCGCCTTCTTCGGCGGATGGTTGCTTCCTATTACCCGGAACCGATGCTCGTCCGGCGCCCTTACGCCGCCTTGACCACGTTGATATTGTCGCCCAGCAATCGTCGAAAGCGGGAGGGCGTCATGCCCTTTTCTGCGAGGAACTGGCGGTTGAAATTGGATAGATTGTTGAAACCGACCTCGAAGCAGATATCTGTGATCGATGCGTGATCGTCGCTCATCAGGATCTGACAGGCGAGGTTGATGCGCAGGCGTTTCACATATTGCACGAGCGACATGCCGGTGTGGCGGCGAAAGGCGCGCGAAAAGGCGCCGGTGGACTGTCCGGCAATCGCGGCAAGATCGGCTTCGTCGAAGGATTTGGTCAGGTTCTCCCTGATATAGGCGAGTGCTTTGTTGATGCCGGCCGACATGTAGCCGGATGGATCGGGCAGATAGCTTGGGCTGGCGAGAAGCTGGGCATCCTGCGCCCGGCTGAGCAGGCCGACGATCATCATGAAGAGCTCGATGCGACGCACGCCCTGCGCCTGCTGCACCTCGTTCATCAGTGGCGCGACCTGCCGGCTGGTCTCGGCGCCGAAGAGCACGCCGCGGCGGGACGCTTCGAGGACCGGCTCGAAGGGGCCGAGTTCGGCCATCACCTTCATCGTGTCGCTGATGAAATTTTCGCTGAACTGAATGAGCTGGCATCGAAGCGGAATGCTCGATCCCTTGGGGACGTCGCTGATCCAGTTATGGGGAAGATTGGGGCCGGCGAGCACGAGATTGCCCGGTTCGAACTCCCCGATGAAATCGCCGACGAAATATCGACCGGTTGTCGCCACGACGAGATGCAGCTCGTATTCCGGATGAAAATGCCAGCGAACCGTATGATAGGGATAACCGTGCGCCTTGGTTGCGAAAGATTCGCCCGGCCGGATCTGAACGACTTCCAAGTCAGGTTCCATCGTTTCCTCCTCCGAGGTCGGGTTCCAAGCCCACCCGCCAAATTCCCTTTTTGGCTTTATTGTTGAGCGGAGTGTAGTGATCTCGTTTCGCGCCTGCCACCACGAATCACGGGCAAAACCGATACTTTTTTGATGGTTGACGCCGCACAGGCGGTGCAAAGACGACGACAATCCGCAGCGGAGATCGCCCAAGGACCTATGTTAGGCGGCCAGGGCGGCGATGACGTTCCTGACCAGCGCAGCCGAAGACAGCCGGCTCGTGGCGCAGCTCGGAGCGCCGATCGCCCCGACGCGTACGGAAACGCCGCCGCGCGCATTGGCGATCGCAAACATCGACTCGTCGGTCAGATCATCGCCGATGGTGATCGGGCAGCGGTCCTTGAACGGGTCGGACTGAAAAAACCGCTCCAGCGCATCACCCTTGCTTGAGCGTGCCGGCCGCAGCTCGAAGACCATCTTGCCAAGCTGCAGCGCCCAGTTCGGCCCGGCGACCTTGGCATAGTGGTGCATGCGCTCTTCGAGCACCTTTTCATATTCGGGCGCGAGCCGGTAATGGGCGGCAACGGCGGGACCCTTGTCTTCGATCAGCACGCCTGGATAGTGCTCGGCTTCGGCGGTCAGGGCATGTTTCAGAGCCTGAAACTCGGGTGTCGCCTCAAGCGTATGCATTCCGGCGGCACTTCTGATCTCGGCGCCATGCAGGCCCGCTGTCGGAAATGCAAAGGGTTTGAACAGTGCGTCCGCATAGGCAAGCGATCGTCCGGTCACCAGCGCCAGGGCGCCGCCGAGCTTGTTCGACAGGCGGTGAAGCTGTCCGGGAAGAGCCTCCGGGACTTCGATCGCATCCGGCGTGGGCGCGAGATTGAGCAGCGTTCCGTCGATATCGAGAAACATTGCCCAGCGCTCCGGCTCGTCCAAAACCAATGAAAGCATTTCCTGTGTCGCGGTGTCGTCCTGCACGGTCTTCTCCAAACTCTGCAATCATTGAAGCTAGGTCGCCGGCCGGCAACGACAAGATGACTCGGCAGTCGGGAACATCCAGAGGCAAGTCGGCGTTCTATCTGGCCGCCCGTACAAGCACTCCCGCCGTAAAAGGTACATTGATGGCCAAAAACAGTTCCAAGCATAGCGAGGAGGTCAATGCGCCATTGGCGCATGGTGCGACTGTTCTGCCGCTGGTGACCATCGACGACTACAACAACGAACTGCGCGACAAGAACGGTTTCGTCGGCGACAACGCCAACAAGGAAACCTTTCAGCAGAAGCTCGACGATTGGAGAAAACATGTCCGCAAGTTCGGAGACGATCCGATCGGCAAGGTTGCAACAGCAAAGCTCTCCAAGAAAAAGATCGAGGCTCTGCTGAAGGGAGACGATATGGAGGCCGCCGCACTTGTCATGGGTGCGGTGGAGGATTTCGCGCAGGCCTTTGCCGAGGTGATCGGAAAATTTCTGAAGGACAAGCGTTGGGGCAAGACCGAGCGCATCGTCGTCGGCGGCGGCTTCAGGCAAAGCCGCTTCGGGGAGCTGACGATCGCCAGGACCATGGTTCTTCTCAAGGCGGCGGGCATTAATATCGAGGTCGTGCCGATCGTCCACCATCCGGACGAGGCGGGACTGATCGGCTCCGTGCATCTCATGCCACCCTGGATGTTCAAAGGCTACGAGGCGATGCTGGCTGTCGATATCGGCGGCACCAACGTCCGCGCCGGCGTCGTCGAATTCGGAAAGGAAAAAGCGCCGCATTTTGCCGATGCGCGCGTCTGGGAATCGGTCATCTGGCGCCATGCCAACGACGAGCCGAGCCGCAGTGCGACGATAGAGAAGCTGGCGGCGATGTTGCAGGGGCTGATCGACAAGGCCGAAAAAGCCAATCTAAAACCGGCGCCAATTATCGGGATCGGCTGTCCCGGCATCATCAAGGCCGACGGCTCGATCGAACGCGGTGGGCAAAACCTGCCGGGCGGGAATTGGGAAAGCGACAGCTTCAATCTCCCCGCCGCGCTGATAAAGGCCATTCCCGAGATCGGTGACCACAGCACATTCGTGATGATGCACAACGACGCCGTCGTGCAGGGATTGTCGCAGATCGCCTTCATGCAAGACGTGTCGAGATGGGCGGTGCTGACCATCGGCACGGGCCTGGGCAATGCGCATTTTACCAATCGCGAGGGGATGAAGGCGCGATAGCGGCTGACCATCTGTCCGCGCTTCATGGCTGGCGCACACGTGGCAGCAAAGGTTTATGGTAAATAGTCGGTAAATAACGAGGAATTTGGCAGACGGAAGTGAAGCCGTCCATAAGTTCCGCTAGAGACGGTTCGTTCGTAGCGGAGTGCGGATCGGTTGGGCTGGAAGAATGGCATTCAGCCGGTCTATTGCCCGCCGAGCATATCCATCGGCACCTGATTCGCCTAGCAGGAGCTTTTGTCATCTTTGTCCGGGACAATCCTGCCCACGTATTGCAGGCGCGCTCCCTCCCTCCCCCTTCCGACTTTGAATCGAAAAGATGGTGATAACGCCGGCGGGCAGTTCTCCGCAGGTTCAAATTGCGCTTATCTCTGTGGCTCCTCGCAAGCCCATACGCAGACGAAAGATGGAAGATGAACTTCAAGGGAATAAGCGCTCCGCTCAATGCCGGTCGTCTCGAACAAATGCTCGGCCTTGCCCCGTCACGCCGCGATTCCGAAGCCCAAGACGCAAATGACAAGTCCTCCGGCAATGAACCCGTCCGCGGGCTGGAGGCCGAAAGCCTGTACCGTTCGTCTGCCTATAAGTGAGAAACGGCATCCTCAGCCGGGCCGTGCCGAGCGACGAAGCAGTCCGCGATGAGCCGGCAATGACGTTGCGCGGTTCGGCGGCTTCGGCGGATGCGGTCCCGGCGTCATTGTCAGCTGACAACTTCGCTAAGATTCCGGAATTCCACGTGATTTTTTCGTCGAATCCGGTTTGTTATTGATTGGCTAACCAAGAAATCGCTTGACGGAATCACCAGACTCACGATCATTTGCGCAAAATTAACCGATTTATCAGGATTTGCGTGAATGCCGACCAAGGCCGCGATTGTTGAGAAAGCCAAGAGAGCGAGTCAGGTCTCGATCGACGAGACGATCGCGCAGGACTCGACGATGCTCAGCAGCCAGTTGCAGGTGCTGTTCGAGCGGTTGTTTTCGCCCGATGCCCGTAAATCGCTGCGGCGGTTCAGCAGCACCGAGACGGCCAAGCTGCTTGGCGTCACCGACAGCTATGTTCGCCACCTCGCCGCGCAGGTGGAAAGCATCAATCCCGAAAAGACGGCCGCCGGCCGCCGGGTGTTCTCGCTCGAAGAAATTCATGCGATGCGCCAGCATCTCGGACGCACCAAGCCGTCCTATCTGCCGATGCGCCGGCCGGGCGACCATCTCCAGGTGATCGCCGTCACCAATTTCAAGGGTGGCTCCGGCAAGACGACGACATCCATCCATCTGGCGCAGTTCCTGGCGCTTCGCGGCTACCGCGTCCTTGCCGTCGACCTCGATCCGCAGGCATCGATGTCGGCGATGCTCGGCTATCAGCCGGAATTCGACGTCGGCGAAAACGAGACCCTTTACGGCGCTATCAAATATGACGAGACGCGCCGCGACGTCGCCGACATTGTCCGCCAGACCTATTTCCCCGGTCTCGATCTCATCCCCGGCAATCTCGAACTGCACGAGTTCGAACACGACACTCCAAAGGCGCTGGCCGATACCAACCGTGACGACAAGGACATGTTCTTCATGCGGGTCGGCAATGCGCTGCATTCGCTGGAGCAGAGCTATGACGTCGTCATCATCGATTGCCCCCCTACCCTCGGCTTCCTGACGCTGTCGGCTCTGTGCGCCGCCACCGCCGTGCTGATTACCGTTCATCCGCAGATGCTCGACGTAGCCTCGATGAACCAGTTCCTGACGATGACCTCCGACCTTCTGGCCGTGGTCAAGCAGGCAGGCGGCAACCTCGATTATGACTGGATGCGCTATCTGGTCACCCGCTATGAGGCCAATGACGGTCCGCAGGCCCAGATCGTCGCCTTCCTGCGCAGCCTGTTCGGCGAGCGCGTGCTGACCTCGATGATGGTCAAATCGACGGCGGTTTCGGATGCGGGCCTGTCCAAGCAGACGATCTACGAGGCGGGACGCGAAACGATGCATCGGCAGACCTACGACCGCGGCGTCGAATCCGTCGACAATGTCAATGCCGAGGTCGAGCAACTCATTCGCAGTGCATGGAGCAGGACATGAGCCCAAAAGGTCGCGATATCCTGAAGAGCATGGTCGGCGCCGTGGAGCCGGCACGTCCGGACGCGCCGGGCGCCCCGCCGCCGCATCGGCCCTCGGGCGCGGTCAAGGCAATGAACCTGTCGCTCGGACGATTGGGTGAGGAAGCGGCAGCCGCCAAGGCGCTGCGCGAATCGCTTGCCTCAGGCGACAGGGTGCTGGAGATCGATCCGGCTGCCGTCGAGATGTCCTTTATCCGCGACCGCATCCCGGTCGACAAGGACCCCGAATTCGAGCGGTTGAAGCAGTCGATCCAGGAAAGCGGGCAGCAGGTTCCGATCCTGGTGCGGCCGGATCCGGTAAAGGCCGGGCATTACCAGGCCGCCTACGGTCACAGACGTCTGCGTGCGGCTGCCGAGATCGGGGTTCCCATCAAGGCTGTGGTGCGCAAGCTGACGGACGAAGAACTGATCCTCGCACAGGGACAGGAAAACGGCCCGCGCGTCGACCTGAGCTTCATCGAACGGGCGCTGTTTGCGCGGCGCATGGATGAACACGGCTTCAGCCGCGACATGATTGCCCAGGCGCTGGCGACGGACAAGCCGGAAACGTCAAGGTTGCTGCAGGTGGCGCAGACGATCGATCCCGAGATCATTCTTGCCATCGGACCGGCGCCCAAGGTCGGACGGCCGCGCTGGTTGGCCTTTGCCGAGAAATTCAGGGAGGCCGGCGGGCAGAAGAAGGCGCGGGCCGCAATTGGTGGGGCAGTCTTCCAAACGCTGGAGAGCAATAGCCGCTTCGACGCAATCTGGAAGGCGCTCGAGGAAAAGAGCGCACCGCAGCGGGCCGAGCAGACGCTTCGCACCCAAGGCGGCAGGCAACTTGCTTCGGTGATCCAGTCCGGGAAAACCTTTCGCATCACCGTCAAATCGGCGGCGTTTTCAGAATTCCTGGCTCAGCGGTTGGTTGGCCTCGCCGCCGAGTTTGAAGAGGAAAATGAGGGAAAATGAGGCAGTTAGACCGATTGTCAGCTGACAATTCGGATAGGAGATAACCCGCAAAAGAAAAAAGCCCCCGAACGTCACCGTCACGGAAGCTTTCCTCGTAGTCTTGAACACCTCCGAGAATCGCACTTCCGAGAATCGCTGTCAAGAGTTTTTGGCGCCGTTTTGGCGAGCGGATTTCTTTTGCCCCGTCGAGGTGGAAGAGATGGAAACCGGAAGTATAACGACGCCCTTCGGGCGGCGGCCGATGACGCTTGGCATGCTCGCAAGCCAGGTGATGGCAGGTGAGATCAAGCCTGATCAGTCGGTCGACAAATGGAAGCTGTTTCGTACGCTGTGCGAAGCAAAGCCGCTGCTCGGCATCAGCGATCGCGCGCTTGCCGTGCTCAATGCGCTCTTGAGCTTTTATCCGAAGAACGAGCTGGCTCAGGAAAACGGCTTGATCGTATTCCCGTCCAATATCCAGCTTTCGCTCAGAACGCATGGCATGGCCGAACAGACCGTCCGGCGGCATCTTGCAGCACTCGTCGAGGCGGGGCTTCTGCTGCGCAAGGACAGCCCTAACGGCAAGCGTTATGTTCGCAGGGACAGGGCAGGGGAGGTCAACGACGCTTTCGGCTTCTCGCTGGCGCCGCTGCTTGCCCGCGCCGAGGAGATCGAACAGCTGGCCGCCGAGGTGATGGCCGAGCGGCTGCATGTTCAGCGTCTGCGCGAACGCATCACGCTTTGCCGCCGCGATATCGCCAAGCTGATCGAAGCGGCGGTCGAAGAAGACGTTCAGGGGGATTGGCAGGGCCTGTACCAGGAGTTTCGGGATCTGGTCGAGGGGCTGCCCCGGTCGCCGACGACGGCACAGCTCGAACAATTGCTGGACGCATTGACGGCGCTCAGGGCGGATATCCTTAACCGGCTGGAAATTCGAGTTAAATCGACAAATGAGCGCGGCAATGCCGATTATATCGAGCGTCACATACAGAATTCAAACCCCGAATCCATTTCTGAACTTGAACCAAGCTTCGAGACGAAGCAGGGCGCGATGCCGGCGCAAGATAATGGGCGAGGGGCCGTGACGCTGGAAGAGGGGAGGGGTGAGATCGCCCATCCGGGCAGGCAGGAGGAGAAGCAAGATCGACGACCGGGGGCGCGCGATGATGCCGGCGGGCTGAAATCCTTCCCGCTCGGCCTGGTTCTGCAGGCCTGCCCGGAAATCCTTGCCTACGGGGCGAATGGCGAAATCCGCAGCTGGCGCGATCTGATGGCCGCGGCCGTGACCGTTCGATCGATGCTCGGCGTCAGTCCGTCGGCCTACGAGGAGGCCGCAAACGCAATGGGACCGGAAAATGCCGCGACGGTGATGGCATGCATCCTGGAGCGCGGCGGCCATATCAATTCGGCCGGTGGTTACCTCCGCGACCTGACGCGGCGAAGCGAAAAGGGCGAGTTCGCGATCGGCCCGATGCTGATGGCGCTCCTGCGGGCAAATGCGCCGGCCGGCCGAAAAACTGGATAAGGTGCGAGGGTGGAAGACCGCTGCAGCTCGATTTGCCGAGTGTCAGCGGATCAGCCTTCGCTCCAGGAAAGCCTGCATGTCGCGGCGCCCGTCTACGACACAGTAGACGACGACATCGGTGTCGATGATTCGATAGATCATGCGCCAGGGCTTATGGTGCTGTTCCCGATATTCGGTGAGGCCGATAGCGGTGAGCTCTTTCGGAATATTTCCTCGCACAGGAAATAGATCGGCGCAGGCACTCTCGATTTCGGTCAGGACACGCTCAGCCGTCGCGGTGCCGTCGCGGCCGGCGATGAAACGATAGAGATCCTCGATGTCGCGTTCGGCTTCCTCGGCGAAAAGAACACGATAGGGCATCAGGACTGTTCGTCTGACAGACGCTTGCGGATGCGCGCGAAGGTGTCGGCAGCAGGTCGCAGCTTACCTTCCTCGACTTGCCGGTTGGTGAGCGCCAGCACCTTCAGGAGCGCCAGAGTCTCTTGCGTTTCTTCGTATTGGCCGACGTCCTGCAGAATAGCCTTCGCCTCGCCGTGAAGGGTAATCACGACTGGCTGCGGATTGTCCTTCAGTGTCCGGATAATCTCGGGCGCATGCGCCTTGAGGTAGCTGATCGGCTTGACCTGTTCTGACAACTTCATGCGGGTGCTCCCTTTTGACCAGAATATAGATCATTAAATGGTCGATTGAAAGAAGCCTTTTGAAGGGACGGCGGTCCGGCCCGAACCTCGGATTTTCATTTCAGGCGCGGCCGCTTTTTTTCACGGTCCCTCGCAGAAAGAGAAAGTCATTTCTTATAATGAAGTTTGTCTACTGATTTTATAGATTAAGATTTGCAACCGGCGATCGGATCATGATGCCATGACCTATCTTCTCAGTCTTCTCGATAAAAGCCCGATCGAACAAGGTTTGACCGCCGCGGACGCGTTGCGGGCGACGGTCAAGATTGCCGCCAGAGCCGAGGAACTCGGATATCATCGTTTCTGGGTCGCCGAGCATCACAATATGCCCAATCTGGCGAGCTCGGCGCCGGAGGCGCTGATCGCCTACCTCCTCGCCAGGACCTCGAGGATCCGTATCGGCTCCGGCGGCGTCATGCTGCAGCATTACAGCGCTTATAAGGTTGCCGAGACCTTCAATCTTCTGGCATCGCTTGCGCCGGGCCGCGTCGATCTCGGTGTCGGCAAGGCACCGGGCGGTTTTCCGCTCGCAACGCGCGCCCTGCAGCTTGCCGTCGATCCGGCGAGAAAGCCGGATTTTGCAAGCCAGCTTTCCGATCTCAATACCTATCTCGCCGCTGATCCGAATTACGACGGTGCGCAGGCGACCCCTTTCCCGCCGACGGCGGCCGATCGTTTCCTGCTCGGCGCCAGCGTCGAAAGCGCCGAACTGGCGGCCGAGAAGGGCTGGGAACTGGTCTTTGCCGGTCACCTGAATGGCGATCCTGACAATCTGCGCAGAACCTTCGAGGCCTATGAGCGGGCATCCGGCGGCAAGCGTCCCATCCTGGCGCTCGCAGCCTTTGCGGCCGAAAGCGAGGATTATGCCCGCGAGCGCATCGGCAAGCTGCGCATCGTCAAGCTGTTCCTACCGGACGGCCAGACCGTCAATGTCGGCAGCGCGGAGCAGGCGGCCGAGTTTGCCCGCCAGGCCGGCGTCACCGATTACCGCATCGAGGAGAAGGTGCCGAGCGTGCTGCACGGCACGGCGCAGCAGATCCGCAAGGAATTGGACGAGCTCCATCGCCGCTACGGCGTCAAGGAATTCGTGCTCGACACGCCGGCGCTTTCAACCGCTGAACGCCTGGCCTCCATCGAGCTGCTCGCCGCCGAGCGGCTTTCCCTCGTCGCCTGACCTTTCCAAGGAGGATCGATCCCATGGCTCAGAAACACGTCACGTTCGGCATCATGCTGCAGGGTCCCGGCGGTCACATGAATGCCTGGAAGCATCCAAGCGGACCGGCCGATGCCAGCGTCAATTTCGAGTTCTTCGTGACGACGGCGCGCAAGGCGGAGGCGGCCGGCATCGCTTTCGCCTTCGTCGCCGACGGGCTTTATATCAACGAGCAGTCGATCCCGCATTTCCTCAACCGGTTCGAACCGATCGCCATTCTCTCGGCGCTGGCAGCCTCCACTTCGAAGATCGGCCTCGTCGGCACGGTCTCGACTTCCTACAGCGACCCCTTCACCATCGCCCGCCAGTTCGCCTCGATTGATCTCATCAGCGGCGGCAGGGCAGGGTGGAATGCGGTGACCTCGCCGCTCGAGGGTTCTGGCAGAAATTACAGCCGTGAACATCCCGAGCACGAGCTGCGCTACGAGATCGCTGAGGACTATATCGACGCGATCAAGGGTCTCTGGGATTCCTGGGACGACGATGCTTTCGTGCGCAATCGCAAGACCGGCGTCTTTGTCGACAAGGCGAAGATGCATCGCCTCAACCACAAGGGCCGCTTCTTCCGTATCGAAGGGCCGCTCAATATCGGCCGCTCGAAGCAGGGCCAGCCCGTCGTCTTCCAGGCGGGCGCTTCGGATTCCGGCATCAGGCTCGCCGGCAAACATGCCGATGCTGTCTTCACGAATGGCGGACCGTTCGAAGAGGCTCGAGGCTTCTATCGGCAGCTCAAGGACAGTGTCATTGCTCAGGGACGCCCCGCGGCGGAAGTCGGCATCTATCCCGGCATCGGCCCGATCGTCGGCAAGACGTCCGAGGAAGCGGAAGTCAAGCACCAGGCGATCCGCAATCTCGTCACGATCGAGGAGGCGCTCCTCTATCTCGGCCGCTTCTTCGATCATCATGATTTCAGCGCCTACCCGCTCGATGAGGCTTTCCCTGACATCGGCGATATCGGCAGGAACAATTTCCGCGCCACCACCGACCGCATCAAGAGGACGGCGCGCGAGAAGGGGCTGACGCTCCGCCAGGTCGCGCTCGATTCCGCGACGCCGCGCACGGCTTTCATCGGCACTGCGGAGCATATTGCCGATGAGATCATCCGCTGGGTGGATCATGGCGCCGCCGACGGCTTCATTCTCGGCTTCCCCGTCATCGCCGAAGGCTTCGACGATTTCGCTGAGCACGTTCTGCCGATCCTGACCGAGCGCGGCTATTTCGATCCGGTCCTGAAGGGCGAGACGCTGCGGGATCATCTGGGGCTGCCCTTCCGGGAAAGCCGGTATGCGGCCAGTGCCGATCAGCTCGAGCCCGGAAAGGCTGTCGGCGCCTGAGGTGCTGACGGTAGTGTCATGGACGTCATCGCTCAGAATCCGCGCAGCAACGATCCGGTCGAAATGGGCATCGCCGCCTATCTCGACGAGATCATTGCGCTTCGCCACGATCTGCACCAATATCCCGAGCTTGCCTTCCAGGAGCTCAGGACCAGCAAGCTCGTGGCATCCCGCCTCTCCTCCTGGGGCTACGAGGTGGCGACGGGCATTGCCGGCACCGGCATCGTCGCCACCCTCAGGCGCGGGGACGGCAAGAAGCGGATCGGCATTCGCGCCGACATGGACGCGCTGCCGGTCGAGGAGGCGACCGGACTTGCCTATGCCAGCAGCAATCCCGGCGTCATGCATGCCTGCGGCCATGACGGTCATACGTCGATCCTGCTTGCGGCCGCCCGCTATCTCGCAGAATGCGGCAATTTCAGCGGCACGTTGAGCCTGATCTTCCAGCCCGCCGAGGAAATCGGCGCCGGCGCCCGCAAGATGATCGCCGAAGGCCTGTTCGAACGGTTTCCCGTCGATGCGGTCTTCGGTTTGCACAACTGGCCGGGTGTGCCGGCGGGCCAGTTCGGTTTCGTCACCGGCCCGGCCATGGCCTCGGTCGATCAGGCGGTGATCAAAATCGTCGGCAAGGGCGGCCACGGCGCCGAGCCGCACCGCGCCGTCGATCCGGTACTGGCTTCCGCCTCCTTCATCACCGCGCTGCAAAGCGTCGTCTCGCGCAATGTCGATCCGCAGGACATGGCGGTCGCCACCGTCGGCTCGATCCATGCCGGCTCCGCCTCGAACGTCATCCCCGAGAGCGTGGAGATGAAGCTCACCATGCGGGCCTTCAGCGAGGAGGTTCGCCGGCTGCTGCAGGAGCGCATTCCAGCCCTTGCCCGCGCCCAGGCCGAGAGCTTCGGCGCGGCGGCGGATGTGAACTACCGGCTCGGTTTTCCGGCGCTGGTCAATCATCCCAAGGAAACCGCGTTTGCCCGGGATGTCGCCTATGACGCGCTCGGTCTCGCGGCGATCGAGAAGGATTTCCGGCCGCGGACCGCGAGCGAAGATTTCGCCTTCATGCTGCAAGCCAATCCCGGCAGCTACCTCTTCGTCGGCAATGGCGACAGCGCGCCTCTCCACAGCGCCCATTACGATTTCAACGACGCGATCATCGCGCCGGCCGCCCGCTACTGGGTGCGGCTCGCCGAAACCTTCCTCACTGATGACAACGGGTGACGAACGATATGAGCGATACGTTTCTCTATACGAGCCCCCTCGATCCCCGCGCCAAGCCGCTGATCGATGAATTGATCCACGAATATGACAGCCGCTACGGCACCTATTTCAATGCGGAAGGCGCCGCTGCCGAATTGAACCGCTATCCCCCCGAAGCTTTCGCGCCGCCTCACGGCAATTTTCTGCTGCTGATCCGCAATGGCGAAACCATCGGCGGCGGCGCCTTCAAGCATTACGACGATCGCACGGCCGAGTTCAAACGCATCTGGACACGCTCGGACCTGCGCCGCCAGGGCCTTGCCCGCAGCGTACTGGTGGAGCTGGAAGCTCAGGCGGCCCGCCAGGGCTATACCCGCATCTATCTGACGACCGGTTTCCGCCAGCCCGAGGCCGTCGGTCTCTATCTGAACCACGGTTACACCGCTCTCTTCGACACGGCAGCCGACCCCGAGATCTACAAGAGCCTGCCCTTCGAGAAGGACATCACCCATCTCGTTCCGCCGATCTTCGCAACCGAGCCGGCCGAACCGCGCCTGCATGTGGCCGGCGCAAATCTCTGAAAACGGCAAAGACCGACAATCATAAAAGGGAAGCAAGAATGGCACTGACGACGGATTTCGCCGGCATTGAGCCCGGCGGCAGAACGGCAGAACTCAGGCAGGATCATTCCCGTTACCGCATCGTGCCGGCGCGCCATCCCGAGCGGCTGGCGGGCACGATATTCGCTGCCGTCGTCATCGTCGCCGTGCTCTATTCCACCTTCACCAATCCGCGCTGGGGTTGGGGCGTCTTTGCCGAATGGTTCTTCGCCGAGCCGGTGCTCGTCGGCCTCGGCAGGACATTGCTCCTGACCGCGCTTGCCGCCATATCGGGCTCCATCCTCGGAACAGCCTTGGCGCTTGCCCGTGTCTCCAGGTCGCCGCTGCTATCGGGCCTTTCCTGGGGCTATATCTGGCTGCTGCGCTCGATCCCGATGATCGTGCTGCTGCTGATATTGAACAATCTCGGCTATCTCTATGAAACGATCAGGATCGGCATCCCATTCACCGACACGGTGTTGTTCGACTATCCGACCGTACAGCTGCTGACGCCCTTTGCCGCTGCCTACCTCGGCCTCACACTCAACCAGTCGGCCTTCTTCGCCGAAATCGTCCGCGGCGGCATTCTGTCGGTGGATCATGGGCAGCTGGAGGCCGCAGCCGCACTAGGCCTGCCACGCCGCCGCCAGGCCTTCCGCATCGTGCTGCCGCAGGCGATGCGCTCGATCCTGCCGACCGGTTTCAACGAGCTCATCGGATTGGCGAAGAACACGTCCGTCGTCTATGTGCTGGCGCTGCCGGAGCTGTTCTACACCGTCCAGGTGATCTACCGCCGCAATCTCGAAGTCATTCCGCTGCTGATGGTCGCAACGGTCTGGTATCTGATCATCATGACCGTGCTGTCGGTCGCCCAGCACTATATCGAGCGCTATTTCTCCAAGGGCGCCGTGCGCAATCCGACACCGCTGCCCTTCCAGTCATTTCTGGAGCGCTTCCGCCGCCCGCTGCCGGCTCTCGATAGCGCGACCGACAAAGCGCGCAATCTTGGTTTCCATGATGCGACGGCTCTGCGGGCAGGCGGTGCGGTGCGCATCCACGGCATCTCGAAAAGCTTCGGCTCGCTGAAGGTACTTGACGATGTCGAGCTCAACCTGCCGGCCGGCAGTGTGACCGCCATTCTCGGCCCCTCCGGTTCGGGTAAGTCGACGCTGCTGCGGTCAATCAATCACCTGGAGCGTGTCGACGACGGCTTCATCTCCATCGACGGCGATTTCGTCGGCTACAGCAGGAAGGGCGATACGCTCTACGAGCTCAAGGAAAAAGAGATCCTCAAACGCCGCGCCGATATCGGCATGGTCTTCCAGAGCTTCAATCTCTTCCCGCATCTGACCGTGCTCGAAAACCTCATCGAGGCGCCGATCGAGGTCCGTGGCGCCGGCCGCGAGGACGCCGTGCAGCTGGCGCAGGAACTGCTGGCGCGTGTCGGTCTCAGCGACAAGATCAATGCCTATCCGCGTCAGCTCTCCGGCGGCCAGCAGCAGCGCGTCGCGATCGCCCGGGCGCTGGCGCTCCGTCCCAAGGTTCTGCTCTTCGACGAGCCGACATCCGCACTCGATCCGGAACTCGTCGGCGAGGTGCTCGACGTCATCAAGGAGCTCGCCCGCACCGGCACGACGCTCGTCATCGTCACCCATGAAATCGGTTTTGCCCGCGAAGTCGCCGATACCGCCATCTTCATGGAAAGTGGCCGCATTCTGGAGGCCGGTCCGCCGGCCCGGATCTTCACGCAAGCGGAGCATCCTCGAACGCGCGAATTCCTTGCCAAGGTTCTCTAGCGCCGAACAGCGCTGGTGAAATGCCGGGCCGCGACGGGCTGCTCCAGTCGAATGACAACAATCACAACCAAAGGACGAAGTGGAGAAGGGCATGACATTTACCGATAGAGCAAGGCTTCTGATAGCGGGAGCCGTCACCATTGGCGCGATCGGTTTCGGTTCCGCTGAGGCGCAGCAGAAGTTCGATCTCAGCCCCGAACAGCCGAACCGGCTGCGGGTGGAAAAGAGCGAGAAGCGCATCGCTGAAATCAAGGACTTCAAGTTTGTCGAGAACGGTGTCTTCACCGTCGGCATCAGCTCGAGCGGCAATCTGCCGCTGCACGACTATGCCTCCGATTCCAAGACGGTCATCGGTTATGACGTCGATCTCGCCCAGGCCATTGCCGACAGCCTGGGCCTGAAGCTCAACCTCGTTTCCGTCGCATGGGCCGATTGGCCGCTGGGGCTCACCTCCGGCAAGTTCGATGCGGTGATCTCGAACGTCACGGTGACGGAAGAGCGCAAGCAAAAGTTCGATTTCTCGACCTACCGCAAGGATGAGCTCGGTTTCTACGTCAGGGCCAACAACCCGATCACATCGATCAAGGAGCCGAAGGATATTGCCGGCCTGAAGGTCATCACCGATGCCGGCACCAACCAGGAAAAGATCCTCCTGGAATGGGACCGGCGGAATGTCGCGGCCGGCCTCAAGCCGATCGAGGTGCAGTATTATGACGATGATGCGGTGAAGGACCTCGCCGTCCAGTCCGGCAGGGCCGACGCCGTCTTCAGCGTCAACGCCACCCAAGCCTATGCTGCGGGAATCAACGGCAAGACCAAACTTGTCGGCACCGTCAGCGGCGGCTGGCCGATCACCGCCGAGATCGCCGTCACCACACGCAAGGGCAGCGGTCTGGCGGCTCCCTTGACCGATGTCGTCAACGACCTGATCGCCAGCGGCGCCTATAAGAAGATCCTCGACACCTGGAATCTCGGTCCCGAGGCGATCGACAAGGCGCAGACCAACCCGCCCGGCCTGCCGAAGAGCGGTTCGTAATGTTTACGGGGCGGACGGCCGTTCGAGCTGGTCCGTCCCTGCCTTTCACTGCAAACGGAGACATATCGAACGTGGCGAATTTTCTTGATATCCGCAGCTTTTTCTTCGCGGCGCTGACGGCAGCCTTGACGAGCCTCAGTGCCGCCCATGCGGCCGACGATTTTGACCTGAGCCCGCAGCAGTCGGGCAGGCTTCATACCGCCAGGAACGATGCGGCGATCGCCGCGATCCCCAAGGATTTCAAGTTCGTCACGCCGGGTAAATTCACCATCGCCGTCAGCCCCGGCGGCCCGCCGCTTGCGACCTATGCCACCGACGCCAAAACCGTGGTCGGCGCCGATCCCGATTACGCCTATGCCATCGCTGACAGCCTCGGCCTGAGGCTGGAGATCGTGCCGGTCGCCTGGATCGACTGGCCGCTCGGCCTCACATCGGGCAAATATGATGCCGTCATCTCCAATGTCGGCGTGACCGAGCAGCGCAAGGAGAAGTTCGATTTCTCCACCTATCGCCGGGGTCTGCACGGTTTCTTCGTGAAAGCCGATAGTCCCATCACCTCGATCAGGGAGCCGAAGGACGCGGCAGGCCTGAGAATCATCGTCGGTGCCGGCACCAACCAGGAGCGTATCCTGGTCAAGTGGAGCGACGAAGATATTGCCGCAGGCCTGAAGCCGATCGAGCTGCAATATTACGACGACGAGGCGGCGAGCCTTCTCGCGATGCGTTCCGGGCGGGCCGATGTCATCGTTCAGCCGCACGCGCAGCTCGTCTTCATCGCGGCGCGCGACAAGAACATCAAGCGGGTGGGCACGCTGAGCGCCGGCTGGCCGGATCGATCGGACGTCGCCATCACCACCCGCAAGGGAAGCGGGCTCGCCGATGCGCTGACCACCGCCACCAATGGTCTGATCAAGGACGGTACCTATGCCAGGATTCTCGCTCACTGGCACCTTTCCGAGGAAGCTCTGCCGGCATCCGAAACCAATCCGCCCGGTCTGCCGAAATATTGATCGTCGGAAGGCAAGTCATACCCATCAGCCATATCGGCTTCCTCACCCCGGCGACTATTCCGATGATGATCCCTTGGCGGAATCGCCCCGGAGCTCGGATGGAAAGCGCAGCTGGAAATTCGGGCCGCTTCCTGAAGGACCGTCGGCAGACGACGGCACCTATTCGCCATCAAACAACCATCTCAGGAGGAACATTCGTCAGTGACCAAATCGGTGGAATATTTCTTTTCGATCGGCTCGCCCTGGTCCCACATCGGCTTCGACGCCTTTACCGAACTGGCGGCGAAGAACGGCGTCGTCGTCACGCCCTATCTGACGACCGTGGTGGAGGAGAATGGCGGCATCTTCTCGCGCAACCGCCCGGAGATCCGCCGCGCTTATTGGACGCGCGACCTCAAACGCTGGGCGCGCGTGCGCGGCAAGGACTTGCGGCTCGAACATCGCCCGGAGCTCAGCGATCCGACGCCGGCATCTCTCTTTGTGATCGCTGCCTATCTCGACGGGCAGGATTGGATTGGCGTTAGCAGGGCCCTGCAGCATGCTTTCTGGAGCGAGGCGAGGGATATCGGCAAGGCTGATGTTCGCGAGGCGATCGTGACAGCAGCAGGTTTCGATGGCGCAGCGCTTCTCCGGCGCCAAGCCGATGACGACGTCCAGAACAAATGGTCGGCAGACCGCGTGCATGCGCGCGACAGCGGCGTCTTCGGTTTTCCCAGCTATGTCTATGACGGCGAGCTCTACTGGGGACAGGATAATCTGCCCTTCCTCGAACGCCATCTCCGCGGTGACAGACCGTAAACGTCAAGACGAATGTTTTTTCAATCGAACGGCGAAGGAGAGACGCACATTCCTTTTATCCAGTAATTTTATAGACAATATTTGAAGCAACCACAGAGAGGAAAAACCATGTCAGGTTTCAAACTCGTCGGCATTGCCGGCAGCTTCAACCGCCCATCGAAGACACTGGCTCTTGTCCGGCATGTCGCCGAACGCGCCAGCATCAGATACGGCTTTTCGAGCAAAACCTATGATCTGCACGATCTCGGTCCGTCGCTGGGGCGCGCCTTGTGGCGCAAGGACCTCGACGAGCAGGCCAGGCGTGTCGTCGACGAGATCGTAAGGGCCGATGTGCTGATTATCGGTTCGCCGACTTACAAGGGCTCCTATCCCGGCCTTTTCAAGCACCTCATCGATCTGATTGATCCTCAGGAGCTTCGCGCGAAGCCGATCATCATTACGGCGACCGGCGGCGGTGACCGGCACGCCTTGATGGTCGAGCATCAGCTTCGGCCGCTGTTCGGTTTCTTCATGGCCCATACGCTCCCGACGGCCGTCTATGCGTCCGATCGTGATTTTGCGGATTACGCGGTCTCATCCGATGCGCTTTCGAACCGCATCGGTGAAGTGGTCGGTGAATTGTCGGCCTTCTTTCCAGAGGCAAGACCGGCGGTAGCCGCAGCCGAATAAGGCGCGCCACGAACTTCGTTCTCAGGAGGCAGCGATGGATGATGCAGGCCCGCAGGGATCAAGCGAGCAAATCTGGAGCGTCTTTGAATTCGCTCGCCGATATCGGTTGGCCAAGCGCGAGGAGAACCGCCTGCTGATGCTCTACGGGCCGACTGCATCGCTGCGCGATCTTCTTGCCAATGCGCAACGTCATTCGTTCATTCCCCAGTCTGCCGATTCCTGACAGGAGGTTCGCATGAAGTTTGATTTCCATTTCTGGCTGACGTTTGCGATCGCCCGCTTCCGGCGAAACGCGCGGAAGCCTGCAAACGCACTGGTCAACAGCGTCGAAGAGGACCTGTCGGCGCGCGAATACGAGCTCCATTATTGGGGTGCAATGCCCGGACTTTGGTATTGAGAGGGGTGGCGGGATGGCGATCGTCGTTGAGACCGGCCTCCGTCGGCAGGCTACGAGAAGAGCAACGGGAAGCGTTATGTCGCAATTCAGGCATGCCGCTGGGATCTGCACGGTCGTTAGTTCCTTCACCTTCCTGTTCGCGCTGGTGATCGGGCTGATCCGATGAGCGAAGTCCTCATTCTCCCCGGATTATTCGGCTCTGGAGAGGGGCATTGGCAAGAGCACTGGCTGCAGGATCAGCCGGGTAGCCGTCGCGTCGCCCAGGACGACTGGGATCATCCGGACCTCGACAGCTGGCTGCCGCGATTGGAAGGCGCGCTTGAAGAGGCCCGTGAGGCCTACTTGGTCGCCCATAGTCTCGGATGCCTGCTCGCCGCCCGGCTGGCCGGTCGAAGCGCTGCCCGGCGCGTGAAAGGGGCACTGCTCGTTGCTCCCTGCGATCTCCCGGCGACGGAAATTCTGCATCCCGGGCATATCTCGTTCGGCGGCATGCCGACGGCGCCTCTACCATTTCCGAGCATCGTCGTCGGCAGCATGAACGACGTTTACATGACGGTCGATCGGCTGGCTCTGTTCGGCCGCCTGTGGAAGGCCGAGACCAGGAATATCGGCCTTGCCGGCCACATCAATATCGCCAGCGGTTTTGGCCGCTGGCGAACCGGCTACCGGCTGCTGGATACCTTGAAGACGCGCGCCGGCGATCGAAGGCGCAACGTTTCCACGCGGCCGGCTTTTGCGATGTGAACGGAAGCGGAATGTCCGACATTGTCGACGATCTCCTGCGCCTCAGCGAAGATCCGGATGCCGATCCGAGAAGCCGGCGCCGGCAAATCATGTAGCGGTTGGTACAGACGCTGCTCACCATGGTCGATGCCGAAATCGGGCTGGAAGAGGCGCGACATCGCCAGTCGATCATCCATCTGACGACGATCATCCGCGACATGACGGGCAGGATCGCCGAGGCCGACGACCCGACATTTGCGGCGATCGTCAGGGAGGCCGCGATGCTGATCCGCAGCCTGCAGCGGCGCCGGGCAGATGCTGCCAGTTTTACGGCGCATTGACCCCCGTCAGAGCTTGCCTTTCCAGGGCACGAGGAAGGCCTCCAGGAAACGAATGGCGGCCGAGAAGGTGAAGGCGCAGATCGCGATGATGCCGATGCCGACGAAGACGACGTCGGTTGCCAGGAACTGCGATGCCGACATGATCATGAAACCGATCCCGCGCGTCGAGGCGATCAATTCGGCGGCGACCAGCGTGCCCCAGCCGACGCCGAGGGCAATGCGGATGCCGGTGAGGATTTCGGGCAGGGCGGAGGGCAGGACGATATCGATGAACAGCTGCAGCCGGCTCGCGCCCAGCGAACGGGCGGCGTTGACGCGCTCGATCGGCAGCGAACGGACGCCCGCTTGCGCCGAGAGGCAGATCGGCGCGAACATCGCCAGCACCAGCAGCGTGATCTTCGACATCTCGCCGATGCCGAGCCAGATGATCATCAGCGGCAGGTAGGAGAGGGGCGGAAGCGGCCAGTAGAACTCGATCGGCGCATCGAGCACGCCTTTCGCCCCACGGTTCAGACCCATCAGCAGTCCGAGCGGAATGCCGGCGGAGATGGCGATGAGGGCTGCGACGACGACGCGGAACAGGCTCGCAAGGATGTGTTCGGACAGCGATGCGCCGGCATAACCGTCGCGATAGACGAGGCCGATCTGCGTCAAAACCTCGTCCGGACGCGGCAGGAACAGGTGCGGCACGACACCGAGCGCGGAGACGAGCCACCACAGCAGCAATATCGCCAAGGCGGTGGCAATGCTGATCACCACCGTCGATTTCTCGCCGGCGCCGAAGCTTGCCATCTTAACCAGCTTGACTTGGCGGTTCTCTCTCTGCGCCGCAACCGGCGATGTCTGCGTTATATCGCTCATGCGGCGCTCCTCAAATCTTCGCTGCTGTGGAGAATGGCGCGGATCTCCTCGCGCAGCTCGGCAAATTGCGGCGACGCCTTGATCGATCGGGCGTCGCCGGTCTCGGCGAAGCGACGGATGAAATCGAGATCGAAGCGGGCGACGACGCGCCCCGGCCGCGGCGACATGACCAGGACCTGCGTGCCGAGAAACAGCGCCTCTTCGATCGAATGGGTGATGAAGAAAACCTTCTTCGCCGTCTTGTTCCAGACGGAAACCAGCAGTTCCTGCATCTGCTCGCGGGTCAAGCTGTCGAGCGCGCCGAACGGCTCGTCCATGAGCAGAATATCCGGATTGGTCGCAAGAGCCCGGGCGATACCGACCCGTTGGCGCATGCCGCCCGACAGCTCGTAGGGAAAGGCATTGGCGAATTCGTCGAGACCGACGAGCCGGAGCAGTTCGAGCGCGCGCGCTTGCTGCTCCTTGCGATTGACGCCGGCAAATTTCAGGCCGAGCGCGACATTGTCGACCACCGATTTCCAGGGCAGCAGCGCATCTTTCTGAAAGACGACGCCGCGATCGGCGCCCGGCCGTTCGACCGCGCGGCCATCGAGCGTGATCCGGCCATCCGACAGCGGGAGGAAACCGGCAATCGCGTTGAGAAGAGTTGATTTGCCGCATCCCGAGGCGCCGAGCGCGACCACGAACCCCCGTTCGGGGATATCGAAGGAAACGCGATCGAGCGCATGGACGGTTCGCCCGTCGCGGGCTGCGAAGAAAACGCTGGCGTGATCGACTTTAAGCATGGTGCCGCTCGCAGGTTCGATGCCGGCGCGACAGCGCGCCGGTGTCGGGGAGGATCAGTTGCTGACGGCGGTAAGCGCGTCTGCGGTGACGAAGGCGCCGTAATTTTCCAGCACGCCGGAGACCTTGCCCTGTTCCTTCAGGAACAATGCCGTGTCCTTGAGGATCTTGCCGGCGCCCGCCTTTTCGCCGCCGCCGAGCCAGGCGTCCGACGCCTGGACCCCGGGCGTCAGCAGCGTCAGGTTCTTGAGCGCCGAGGCCTGCTGCTCCGGCGTTCCGCCGAGAAGCTTGGCGAGCGACTTGGCGTTATCGCTGTCGGAACCCCAGGCGGCTTTGTCCGATGCGAAGGAAGCGTAGTATTTGTTGATGACCGAGGCGAAGCCCTTGAGGAATTCCGGGTTGTCGGCGGCAAATTTCGAGGTTGCCACCCAGGCCGAGAATGTCGGCGCACCCTTGTCCGCGACGTCCTTGGAGGTCACCAGAACCTTTCCGTTCTTCTTGAGTTCGGTCAGCGCCGGATCCCAGACGAAGCCGCCATCGATATCACCGCGATTATAGCTCGCGACGATCTCAGGCTGCGGGATTGCAAAGACCTGGACGTCCTTCTCGGTCAGGCCGAGCGATTTGATCAGCGCCAGAAGCTGATAGTGGTCCGTCGAGACGGGCGCGGCGGCAAGTTTCTTGCCCTTCAGATCGTTCAGGCTTTCGATGCCCGAGCCGTTGCGGACGACGAGAGCCTCGTCGATGCCTGAGATGGAGGCGAGGTAGAAGGCCTTGACCTCGAGCCCGCGCGAGACCGCAGCCGCAAACGGGCTGGAGCCGACATAGCCGACCTGGACGTCGCCGGAGGCGATGGCGGCAAAGATTTCGGCGCCTGAATTGAACCTGCGGAAATCGATGTCGTATCCGGTATCCCTGGCGAATTCGCCGTTGGCGATCGCCACCGATGACGGCAAGGCATCGGTTTGATAGCCGACGACGACCTTCTTGTCCGCCGCCTCAGCGGCGATCGCCGTTACGAGAGTGCCGACGACAGCGATTGCGGCAAGCAAATTTTTGAAATTCATCCTGAGCCCCTTTGTTTGCGGGCCGCTCGGCCCCTTGATCTCACCTGCAAAAGGGTAATCGTCGAGAAGGGGCTGGCGGGAGAAATAACAAACTATATTTATAGACTATAGAGATAATTGTTTTCGTGATTCTGCCGCTTGAGTGATCCCCCGGTCGGGGGCGACAAGAGCCTGCGTTACGGAGCTTCGGGGAGAATGCGTTGATATATGATGTGATCGTCGTCGGTTCCGGATTTTCAGCGATCGCTGTGACCTGCAATCTCATCGAGCAGCTTCCCGCTTCGGCGAAGGTTGCCGTCGTCGGCGACGATCCCGGTTTCGGGCGCGGGACGGCATATAGGACGGAGCTCTATCTCCATCGGCTCAACGTTCCCGCCGGCCGCATGAGCCTGCTGCCGCATCATCCCGACGACTTCGTCGACTGGCTGAAAAGCCATGGAGGCCAGCTGCAGGCCGGCGATTTCGCCTCGCGCGGCGATTACGGGCTTTATGTCAGGAATACGCTTGCGCGGCTGCTGCGCAAGCGGGAGGGTCGCTGCCGGGTCGATTTCATCAAGGCCAAGGCGGCGGGATGCGTGGAGCGTTACACGAGCACGCTCGCCTTCCACCTCGGCAATGGCGACGAGATTGCCGGGAGGAATGTGGTGCTCTGTCTTGGCGTCGGAAACGCGAACCTTCCGGTCGATCCGGCCGGCGCCCCGCCATTTCTGCGATCGCGGATCGTCGAGAACCCGTGGCGGCTCTCCTGGCTGAGGCGCGTCGCACCGTCCGATGCCGTCTGCATCCTCGGCTCCGGCCTGACGATGATCGATCAGGTTCTCGCGCTTCGCGCCCATGGCCACAGAGGCAGGATCGACGTGCTTTCGCGGCGCGGCTTGGCGCCGCTCGGACATGCAAGGACGCCGCCGGCGCCTCTGCCGATCGACGTTCACGCGCTTCCCGCCACGATCAGCGGCCTGTTGAAGATCTTGCGGGAAAAGAGCAGGGAGGTCGCCGACTGGCGGAGCGTGATGGACGGCCTGAGGCCGGTGACGCAGGCTCTCTGGCAGCGGCTTACGAACGAGGAGCGGGCACGATTCCTGCGGCATGCGCTTCCCTGGTGGAATATCCACCGGCACCGGGTCGCGCCCGAGGTGTTCGCCGGGTTCGAGAAATTGGTCTCGGACGGAACCGTTCGCTTCCACGCGGGCTTCCTGAGATCGCTCGAGGCCAGGGAAGGCAGGCTCGTTGCCGACTACAGGATCAGGGCCAAGCGTGAGATCGCCGAGATCAAGGCGGACTGGCTGGTCAACTGCACGGGTATGGAGCGCGCCGGGATCAGCCATTCGCCGCTTCTGAAGGAAATGAACCGGTTTCACCTGATCGTCCCCGATCCTCTCGGGCTCGGCATCCAGGTGGATGCGGCTTCCGAAGTGACGGGCACGTCCCGGATCTCGCCCGCGCGGCTGTTTGCCGTCGGCGCCTTGACGGCGGGACAATTCTGGGAGATCACCGCCGTCCCCGATATCCGGGTGCAGGCGAAGGCGGTGGCCGAAGAGATCGTCAGGGCGAGGCTGAAGTCCAACGCATGACTCGACGATCTCCGGATCGGTACGGCGCTGTTGAATTGCCGGCCGCCGACAGCTACAGTATTTGGTAGGCCATAATACGATTCCTGAATTCGGCTGGCGCAGCAAAGCTTGAGCCTGCGAAGTCAATCCAACACTGAGGTACAGCATGAGCGGCGCTCTGAAGGACGCAGCAATAAGGGTCGAGCGTCCTGCGAAGACCTTGCGGGAACTGGCGCTCGACAAGGTCCGCGAGGCCATCGTCAACGGATACTTCCGTCCGGGAGACCGGCTTGTCGAGCGCGACCTCTGCGCCCAGCTCGGCGTCAGCCGGACGGTTGTGCGTGAGGTTCTGAGGCATCTGGAATCGGAAGGGCTGGTCGCCAATCTGCCGAACAAGGGACCGATCGTCGCCCAGCTGGATATCGAGGAAGCCAAACAGATCTATGAAATCCGCGGTGCGCTCGAAGGCATGGCGGCGCGGCTCTGTGCTGAACGCGGCAGCCCCGAGATCGTCGCCGCGCTCGAGGAATCCCTGAGCGCAATCCGCAGCAGCTATCGCGACCAGGATATGGCGGGTGTGCTGGCCAATACCTCTTCCTTCTATCAAACACTGTTCACTATGGTCGACAGGCATGTCGCCTGGGGCGTCGTCAATCTGCTCACCGTACGCATCAACCATCTGCGCTCAATGACGATCAAGACGGAACGGCGTGACATCGAGGGGCCGGCACAGATGTCGAAGATCGTCGACGCCATTCGCCGCGGCGACGGCGAGGGGGCCCAGCGGGCGGCGATGGATCATGTCGCGGCGGCGAGTGCCATTGCCGAGGCGGTGCTGTCCGCCCAGAAGCCCGCCGAATAGGTCAGGGCGCTGCTGCGGTCTTCGCAGGAGACGGTAGCGAGGCGCTGGGATTTCCGCGACAGGTTATAGGCTGTCCGTGTCTTCCCGAACCTTTAGAATACGGTCGATAAGACCCCATTCCAGTGCTTGTTCCGCCGTCATGAAATGGTCGCGATCCATTGCGCGCTCAAAGTCTTCATAGGAGCGTCCGCAATGCTCCGCGTAGAGCCGCGTCATGCGCTGCTTGGTCTTGAGGATTTCTTCGGCGTGAATCAGCATGTCCGAAGCCTGCCCTTGGAAGCCACCGGAGGGCTGGTGAATGAGGATACTGGCGTTGGGCAATGCAGCTCTTTCGCCGGCTTCGCCTGCCATCAGCAGGAACGATCCCATTGACCGGGCTGTCCCCATGCAAAGCGTATGAACCGGCGCGCGGATAAAGCGCATGGTGTCATACATGGCGAGGCCGCTGGTCACGACACCGCCCGGCGAATTGATGTAAAGATTGATCGGCTTCTTTGGATTCTCGGCCTCAAGAAACAGCAATTGCGCGCAGACCAGAGCGGAAACGGTATCGTTAACCTCGCCGTTGAGGAAAATGATGCGTTCACGCAGAAGACGGGAGTAAATGTCAAAAGACCTCTCCCCTCTGCTGGATTGTTCTATGACCATAGGGACGAGTTGCATCGCTTCGCGCATCGGCGAACTCCAATCTTCCAGAATTTAAGGGAGCTTGCCGCGTCAGGCGGCGAGCATGAGGGGCGGACTGTTGCTGTTTGCGGCCGCTTTCGCGGTCCGTTCAAGCCTCGCGTCGGTCAGTTCGTGGATAATGCGCAGGCGGGTGCCGCCGGACGCGTTCGGGACGATCGTGAACGTCACCGTGCTTTCAAGAAAAGGCGGAGTGTCGTCGCGCAGGCTATAACGGACTTCCTTGCCAGGTGTGATGGTGGCCGGTTCGGGATCGGCTAAAGCGCCTTTTGGCAACCAGTTTTCCCGAAATTCGGGGATGCTGATTGCACGCCAGACCTTTTGCGGCGGTTCATCCAGATCGAATTCCAGTTCGATGCCGTCTTTCTGCTCGGTGGCCTTTCCGTCGTTCATTGGTCCATATCCTTCAGCAAGACCTTGAGAGCTTCGATGCGGGCAGGCCAGTAGGCACGATATTTCGCCAACCATTGTGCGATGAGAGCCAGTCCTTCCGGATCGACTTCGTAATTCACGAAACGCCCCCGCCGTTCTTCCCTCACGAGCTTTGCGCTCCGCAAAACCGAGAGGTGTTGCGACATTGCCGGCTGACTGATCTCCATGCCCGCGCGCAAGGCGCTGGCGTTCATGCCGCCCGCCGCCAGCTTCTCGAAGATCGTGCGGCGGGTCGGGTCGGCCAAGGCTCGGAAAATGTCATTCTCGATCATGCAGACACATAAGCATGGACTTATGCGATTCGCAAGTCTGCTTCGCGACGGGCTTTTCCGTTGTCCCGCAACATACCGGCCGAATGGCAGACGGCATTCGCGATCATGATCCGCGAGAATCCAAACTCCCTGCTTGACACCCAACTTTTCTCAAGGCGATGGTATGCCATAATAAATAATATATGAGGCGGTATCATATGAACTGGGATGGCTATGGTGTCTCTGTCGTCGGGAACCTGTGCCCTGCCGGGGAAATCTCGGATTCGACCAACTTTGACGCGGCGGATCCGCGGTGACCGCGGTCAACTGACAAGCCTTTGTTTTGAATAAATATTTTTGGGGAATCTGCGGCTTCGCAGGGAACGAACTTGACACTCGTATATTATGGTATACCATAATATGAAATTGAGAAATGAGGTGTTCGATGGCCATTCAAATTCGCAAGACGGGACTGCAGATCGAAACGACGCTGATCGAGGGCGGCAAGGCCGCGGCGGTGCCGCTGAAGCTGTTTACCGCCTTCGCGGTGGTGAAGAACCCTTGGGCGGGCCGCGGCTTTGTCGAAGATCTCAAGCCCGAAATCCATGCGGGCGCTCCGGTTCTCGGTGAGTTGCTGACCAAGGTGATCATCGATGCCGTCGGTTCCGGTGAGGCTGTTGAAGGCTATGGCAAGGCCGCCGTCGTCGGCCTGGACGGTGAGATCGAACATGCCTCCGCGCTCATCCACACGCTGCGCTTCGGCAATTTTTATCGCCAGGCTGTCGGCGCCAAGTCCTATCTCGCCTTCTGCAACACCCGCGGCCCCGCCAATGCGCCGATCATGATCCCGCTCATGGACAAGAACGACGAAGGCCGCCGTTCGCACTATCTGACCATCCAGACCTCGATCCCCGACGCGCCTGCCGCCGATGAGATCGTCGTGGCGCTTGGTGCATCGGTGGGCGGGCGCCCTCATCACCGCATCGGCGACCGCTATCAGGATCTGAAGGATCTCGGGCAGGACGTCGCCAATCCTGCGGGCGTTTGAAAGGGTGGGCGCTGAGATGCTGACAGCCGGATCGATCTCGGGCGCCGCTGCAGCAACGAGCGCGGCCGGTGACTTGCCGCGAAAGAAGACGGCAGGCGGAACGGCCTATCACGAGGCCGGCAGCGGTGAGCCGCTGGTTCTCATTCATGGTGTCGGCATGCGGCTTGAGGCCTGGGCGCCGCAGATCGCCTTTTTGTCGACCGGCCATCGCGTCATCGCCGTCGACATGCCGGGACATGGTGAGAGCGCAAAGCTGCCGGCCGGCAGCCGTCTTGAGGAGTTTGTCGCCTGGTTCGGGCGCTTTCTCGACGAGATGGCGATCGACAGGGTGAATGTTGCCGGCCACTCGATGGGGGCGCTGGTATCGGGAGGGGCGGCGGCGACGTTCGACAGACGGATCAGCCGTGTTGCTTACCTCAACGGCGTCTACAGGCGCGACCGGCAAGCAAAGGCTGCCGTGCTCGCACGGGCCGCGGCCATCCCGGTGACGGGTGTCGACAAGGAAGGCCCGCTGGCTCGCTGGTTCGGCGATGATCCGGACAGCGTGGTTGCGCGGGAACTGACGCGGAAATGGCTCAACCTCGTCGATCCGGAAGGCTACGCGGTCGCTTACGCCGCCTTCGCTGGCGGAGACGAGACCTATGCCGATCGCTGGAAAGACGTGGCTGGTCCGGCCTTGTTCCTGACAGGCTCCGACGATCCAAACTCGACGCCTCTGATGGCAGAGCAGATGGCGGCGCTTGCGCCCAAAGGCTGGGTCCGCATCGTCGAAGGCCATCGCCACATGGTGAACCTGACCGCGCCTGATATCGTCAATTCGCTGCTCGCCGAGTGGCTGTCGTTCGGGGAGGATGAACGATGACAATCCAGACTGTCGACCCAAGAGCATTGCGCGATGCGTTCGGAGCTTTTCCGACCGGCGTGACCGTCGTCACCGCCTGCGACGGGGAGGGGAATCCGATCGGTTTCACCGCGAACTCCTTCACCTCGGTCTCGCTCAATCCGCCGTTGCTGCTTGTCTGCCTTGCCAAGACCTCGCGCAATTTCGCCATCATGACCGGAGCGCCGCATTTTGCCATCAACGTGCTCTCGGAAACGCAGAAGGACGTGTCGAACACCTTTGCGCGGCCCGTCGAAGACAGGTTCGCGGCGGTCGAATGGGCCAAGGGATCGGCCGGCTGCCCGATCTTCTCGAACGTCGCGGCCTGGTTCGAATGTGCGATGGAAGAGGTCATCGAGGCCGGCGACCACGTCATCCTGATGGGCCGCATCGAAGCTTTCGACAATAGCGGCCGCAATGGTCTCGGCTATGCCCGCGGCGGTTATTTCACGCCGACGCTCGCAAGCAAGGCGGTGTCTGCGGCAAGCGAGGGCAATATCGAACTGGCAGCCGTCGTCGAGCGCCGCGGAGAAGTTCTGCTGCTGGGCGACGATGTACTCTCCCTGCCAAGCGTCGACGCCCATGACGGCAACCCGACCGATGCTTTGCAAGAATATCTGGAAACGCTCACCGGGCTGAAGGTCAGCATCGGCTTTCTCTATTCGGTCTATGAGGGCAAGAGCGACGGCAAGCAGCACATCGTCTATCACGCCGTTGCCGGAGACGGCGAGCCCGCCGGCGGCAGGTTCGTAAAACCTGACGCGCTGGCTGCGGCAAAATTCAAGACCAGCTCGACCGCCGACATCGTCAATCGCTTCGCGATGGAAAGCTCGATCGGCAACTTCGGCGTCTATTTCGGCGACGAGACCGGCGGCAAAATTCATCCCATTCCAGCCAAGGGCCTAAAAGCATGAAGTTCTCCCTCTTCGTCCATATGGAGCGGCTCGACGCCAGCCAGAGCCACAAGAGCCTCTACGAGGAATTCGTCGCGCTCTGCGAGATCGCCGACAAGGGCGGCATGCATGCAATCTGGACGGGCGAGCATCATGGCATGGATTTCACCATTGCCCCCAATCCGTTCGTGACCATTGCCGATCTCGCCCGCCGCACGTCGCGGGCAAGGCTGGGGACGGGAACGGTGATCGCTCCCTTCTGGCATCCGATCAAGCTTGCCGGCGAAGCGGCGATGACCGACATCATCTGCGACGGCAGGCTCGATATCGGCATTGCCCGCGGCGCCTATTCCTTCGAATATGAGCGCCTTCTGCCGGGTCTCGATGCCTGGGGCGCCGGCCAGCGCATGCGTGAGCTCATTCCGGCGGTCAAGGGCATATGGAAGGGCGACTACGCCCATGATGGGGAGTTCTTCAAATTCCCCACGACCACCTCGGCGCCGAAGCCGCTGCAGCAGCCGAACCCGCCGATCTGGGTTGCGGCGCGCGACCCGAACTCGCACGAATTTGCCGTCGCCAACGGCTGCAACGTTCAGGTGACGCCGCTGTGGCAGGGCGATGACGAAGTCCAGTCGCTGATGGACCGCTTCAACGATGCCTGCGCCAAGAATCCCGATGTCGAGCGGCCGAAGATCATGCTGCTGCGCCACACCTATGTCGGCTCGTCGGAAGAAGACGTCGCCCAGGCCGCCCATGAACTCAGCGTCTACTACAACTACTTCTTCGCTTGGTTCAAGAATGAGAAGCCGATCAGGCAAGGCCTGATCGAGCGGATCCCGGACGAGCAGATCCACGCAAACGCGATGCTGTCGGACGAGGTCATGCGCACCAACAACGTCGTTGGTAACGTGCAGACCGTCATCGACCGGCTCAAGGCCTATGAGGCCCTCGGCTACGACGAATATTCCTTCTGGATCGACACCGGCATGAGTTTCGAGCGCAAGAAGGCGTCGCTCGAGCGCTTCATCGCCGAGGTCATGCCGGCATTTCAGGAGTAGGACCATGCGGCTTTTCCAGCATTATATCGACGGCGAGTTCTCGGATGGCGAAGCTTCCTATCCGAGCATCGATCCGGCTTCCGGCACAGTCTGGGCGGAAATGCCCGAGGCGCGCGAGAATGATGTCGATCGAGCCGTGAACGCTGCCGACAGGGCGCTCTACGAAGGCCCCTGGGCGAAGATGACGGCCACCCAACGCGGCAGGCTGCTTTACAAGCTCGCCGATCTGGTTGCCGCCAATGCGCAGGTCCTCGCTGAATTGGAGACGCGCGACACCGGCAAGATCATCCGCGAGACATCCGCGCAGATCGCCTATGTCGCCGAATATTATCGTTATTATGCCGGCATATCAGACAAGATCGAGGGATCTTACCTGCCGATCGACAAGCCCGATATGGACGTCTGGCTTCGCCGCGAGCCGATCGGCGTCGTCGCCATGGTCGTGCCCTGGAACAGCCAGCTCTTCCTGTCGGCGGTCAAGATCGGCCCGGCGCTCGCGGCCGGCTGCACGATGGTGGTCAAGGCCTCGGAAGACGGCCCGGCGCCGCTGCTCGAATTCGCCCGCCTGGTGCATGAGGCAGGCTTTCCCGCCGGCGTCGTCAACGTCATCACCGGTTTTGGCGCCTCCTGCGGCGCGGCCCTCGGCCGCCACCCGAAGGTCGCGCATGTCGCCTTTACCGGCGGGCCCGAAACCGCCCGGCACGTTGTGCGCAACTCGGCCGAAAACCTCGCTTCCACCTCGCTCGAACTCGGCGGCAAATCGCCCTTCATCG
Organism: Rhizobium croatiense; assembly: GCF_019793465.1. Lineage (GTDB taxonomy): Bacteria > Pseudomonadota > Alphaproteobacteria > Rhizobiales > Rhizobiaceae > Rhizobium > Rhizobium croatiense. The sequence goes on from NZ_JAILYJ010000011.1 coordinate 36,538, forward strand.
TCTTTGCCGATGCCGACCTCGAAAGTGCCGCCAACGCCCAGGTCGCGGGCATTTTCGCGGCGACGGGGCAGAGCTGCGTTGCCGGCTCGCGCCTGATCGTCGAGCGCAGCGTCAAGGACAGGTTCGTCGCGCTGCTGCGCGAGAAGGCGGAAGCGATCCGGATCGGCGCGCCGCTCGACATGGCGACTGAAGTCGGGCCGCTTGCCACCAAGCGCCAGCAGGACAATATCGGCGCCCTCGTCGAGAGATCGATCGCAAGCGGCGCCCGGCTGGTCACGGGCGGCCGCAAGATCGATGGCGAAGGCTATTATTTCCCGCCGACGATCCTCGATTGCGACGATGTCGCTTCGCCGTCGCTGATCGAGGAGTTCTTCGGGCCGGTCCTCTCCGTCGTGTCCTTCGAGACCGAAGCCGAGGCGCTGCGGCTTGCCAACGACACCCGCTACGGCCTGGCCTCCGGCATCTTCACCCAGAACCTCACCCGGGCGCATCGGCTGATGAAGGGCATCCGCGCCGGCATCGTCTGGGTCAACACCTACCGCGCCGTCTCGCCGATCGCGCCCTTCGGCGGCTTCGGCCTGTCGGGCCACGGCAGGGAAGGCGGCATGGCCGCGGCGCTCGATTATACCCGCACCAAGACGATCTGGCTCCGGACCTCGGACGATCCGATCCCCGATCCTTTCGTGATGAGGTAGTGCCGATGCTTTACGAGGTCCGCACCTATCGGCTGAAGAACGGAACGATCCCGCAATATCTCAAAGTCGTCGAGGAAGAGGGCATCGAGATCCAGAAGAGCCATCTCGGCGCGCTGGTCGGCTACTTCTTTTCGGAGATCGGCACGATCAACGAGATCGTCCACATCTGGGCCTTTACGAGCCTGGACGACCGGGAGGCGAGACGCCAGCGGCTTCTGGCCGATCCCCGGTGGCAGGCCTTCCTGCCCAAGATCCGCGACCTGATCGAGGTGGCGGAAAACAAGATTATGAAGCCGGCAAGCTTCTCTCCCCGGAGCGAGGCGCGCTGACGGCATAAGGCATACCCGTAGGACAAACCACAACAGGGATAAGGGAACATGAAAACGACATTTGCTTTCGCGGCGGTTGCCGCATTCGTGGCGGTCTCCGCGCCGGCGCACGCCGACAGCATGGTCTTCTCGAGCTGGGGCGGAACGACCCAGGATGCACAGAAGGCGGCATGGGCAAGCCCGTTCACGGAGAAGACCGGCATCACCGTCGTGCAGGACGGCCCGACCGACTACGGCAAGCTCAAGGCCATGGTCGAGGCCGGCGAAGTCAACTGGGATGTCGTCGACGTCGAAGGCGACTATGCCGCCCAGGCCGGCAAGAACGGCCAGCTCGAGAAGCTCGATTTTTCCGTCATCGATAAATCGAAGCTCGATCCGCGCTTCGTCACTGACTATTCGGTCGGCAGCTTCTATTATTCCTTCGTCATCGGCTGCAATGCCGATGCCGTCAAAGCCTGCCCGAAGACATGGGCCGACCTGTTCGACACGACGAAATTTCCCGGCAAGCGCGCCTTCTACAAGTGGTCGGCTCCCGGCGTGATCGAAGCGGCGCTGCTTGCCGACGGCGTGCCGGCCGACAAGCTTTATCCGCTCGATCTCGACCGCGCCTTCAAGAAGCTCGATACGATCAAGTCGGATATCATCTGGTGGTCGGGCGGCGCCCAGTCGCAGCAGCTGCTGGCCTCCGCCGAGGCGCCCTTCGGCAGCGTCTGGAATGGGCGTATGACGGCGCTTGCGGCGACCGGCATCAAGGTTGAAACCTCCTGGGAGCAGAACATCACCGCTGCCGATGCGCTCGTCGTGCCGAAGGGCGCGCCGAATGCCGAGGCGGCGATGAAGTTCATTGCATTGGCGACCTCGGCCGAACCGCAGGCTGCCCTTGCAAAGGCTACGGGATATGCGCCGATCAACCTCGACTCCGCCAAGCTGATGGATCCCGAAACGGCCAAGGCGCTGCCGGACCAGCAGACCGCAAGCCAGGTCAATGCCGACATGAACTACTGGGCTGATAATCGCGATGCCATCGGCGAGAAGTGGTACGCCTGGCAGGCAAAATAGGCTGAGGCTTGAGATCAATGGGCACGGCGAAGGTCGCCGTGCCCCCGCAGCGCCAGTGCGAAATCGGTTTGCACCCATACGCCCGCGGAAATTGACGGGTGGGAAGGACGGTCATGTCGACGTTTAGCGATGCCTCCGGCGTAATTGCGCCCTTGCCGAAGATACGCAGGCCAACAGGTTTCAGCGGGGTCGTTCCGGCCTTCGCCTTCGTGGGTATCTTTTTCGTCGTGCCGGTGGCGATACTGCTGTTGCGAAGCGTGCTGGAACCCGTGCCGGGCCTGGGAAACTATGCGCAGCTGATCGGGTCATCGACCTATCTCAAGATTTTCGCGAACACCTTCATCGTCTCGGGTCTCGTCACGGTGATTTCGCTCGTGATCGGTTTTCCCGTCGCCTGGGCGCTGGCGATCATGCCCGGTCGGCTGACTTCGGTGATCTTTGCGATCCTGCTGCTCTCGATGTGGACCAACCTGCTGGCCCGCACCTATGCCTGGATGGTGCTTCTGCAACGCACCGGGCTCATTAACAAGACGCTGATGGGAATGGGCCTGATCGACCAGCCGCTGGCGCTCGTCAACAATCTGACCGGTGTTACGATCGGCATGACCTATATCATGCTGCCTTTCATCATCCTGCCGCTCTACGGCGTGATCAAGAAGATTGACCCGTCGACGCTGCAGGCGGCAGCCCTTTGCGGCGCCAACCGCTGGCAGTGCCTGACGCGTGTTCTGCTGCCGCTGGCGATGCCCGGCATGGCGGCCGGCGCCCTGATGGTCTTCGTGATGTCGCTCGGTTACTTCGTTACGCCCTCGCTTCTCGGCGGCACCGCCAACATGATGCTGGCAGAACTGATCGCGCAGTTCGTGCAGTCGCTGGTCAACTGGGGAATGGGCGGCGCGGCGGCGCTGGTGCTCCTGGTAGTGACCCTGTCGCTTTATGCCGTGCAGCTGCGTTTCTTCGGCAGTCAGAACCCGGGAGGACGTTGATATGCTGCTCAATTTCGACCGTCTCGGCTGGTGGAAATACATTCTTCTCAGCATAACACTTCTGACCGCAGCCTTCCTGCTGCTGCCGATCGTCTTCATCGCGGCTCTGTCCTTCGGCTCCTCGCAATGGCTGATCTTTCCGCCGCCGGGCTGGACCTTCCAGTGGTACAATGAACTCTTCGCTGATCCGCGCTGGCTGGAATCGGCTCTGACGAGCTTCAAGATCGCCGTTATCGTCACGGTTCTGTCGGTGCTGCTCGGGCTCGTCACATCTTTTGGCCTGGTGCGCGGTTCGTTCATGTTCCGCGATGCGCTGAAGGCGCTGTTTCTGACGCCGATGATCCTGCCGGTCGTGGTTCTCGCCGTTGCCCTCTACGCCTTCTTTCTCAGGATCGGCCTTGGCGGCACCCTGACGGGCTTCGTCATTTCGCACCTCGTGCTGGCGCTCCCGTTCTCGATCCTATCCATATCAAGCGCGCTGGAAGGTTTCGACAAGTCGATCGAGGACGCGGCCGTGCTCTGCGGCGCCTCGCCTTTGGAAGCGAAGATCAGGGTCACTCTTCCTGCGATCAGCCATGGGCTGTTTTCGGCCGCCGTCTTTTCGTTCCTGACATCCTGGGATGAGGTGGTGGTGGCGATCTTCATGTCTAGCCCGACCCTGCAGACGCTGCCGGTGAAGGTATGGGCGACGCTGCGGCAGGACCTGACGCCCGTTGTCGCTGCCGCATCGACCCTTCTCATCCTTTTGACAATCATCTTGATGGCGCTGGTTGCCGTCGTGCGTAAGGTACTGAAACAATGAACGAACCATTCCTTCAGATCCGCGGAATACGCAAGGAATACGGCCCCGTCGTCGCCGTGCACGACGTCAATCTCGATGTCCGGCGTGGTGAATTCCTGACTTTCCTCGGTCCGTCCGGATCCGGCAAGAGCACGACGCTCTACATCCTGGCCGGCTTTGAAAACCCGACCAAAGGCGACATTACGCTGGAGGGCAAGACGCTGCTCGCCACGCCGTCGCACAAGCGCAATATCGGCATGGTGTTTCAACGCTACACCCTGTTTCCGCATCTGACGGTCGGTGAAAACATCGCCTTTCCGCTGAAGGTCCGGCGGAAGTCGAAGGCCGAGATCGACAGCAAGGTGAAGGAGATGCTGCGCCTTGTCCGGCTCGAAGGCTTCGAGGATCGCAAGCCGGCGCAGATGTCCGGCGGTCAGCAGCAGCGTGTCGCCCTTGCCAGGGCTCTTGCCTATGATCCGCCGGTGCTGCTGATGGACGAGCCGCTGTCGGCGCTCGACAAGAAGCTGCGCGAGGAAATCCAGCATGAGATCCGCCGCATCCACCAGCAGACGGAAGTGACGATCCTTTACGTCACGCACGACCAGGAAGAGGCCCTGCGGCTCTCCGACCGCATTGCCGTCTTTTCCAAGGGCGTCATCGACCAGATCGGTACGGGCCCAGAGCTCTACGCCAATCCCAAGACGCGCTTCGTTGCCGAATTCATCGGCGACAGTGACTTCATTTCATGCGACCTGGTATCGTCCTCCGACGGACAAGCCACCATAGCGCTCGGAGGCGGAACCATCTTCAACCAGATTCCGGTGCATGGAAAGGGGACCTCCGGCGCAAGGGCGGCGCTGATGCTGAGACCGGAGCGCATCCGGCTGTCGCGCGCGAGAGCCGACGGCGCAGGTCTTGCCGCGACGGTCAGCGACATTACCTTTCTCGGCAACAACATCCACGTCTCCACGGAGACGTCGACAGGCGAGGCGCTGTCGGTTCGCTTGCCGTTCGGTCATGAGGCTATTGCCGGGCTTAATCGTGGAGATATAGTTCATCTCGATTTCGATCCCGGCGCCGCTCACGTATTCTGTTGAAAGTTGTCCCATGAAACTCAATGATCCCTCGCTGTTCCGCCAGGCATGCCCCATCGCCGATCGCTGGATCGAAGCGGAAGGTCGCGCGTCGGCCATGGTCCGCAATCCGGCGACAGGTGAGGTGCTGGGCGCGGTCCCTGATTTCGGTGCGACGGAAACCGAAGATGCCATCCGGGCCGCCGTCGTCGCCCAGAAGCTTTGGGCGAAGAAGACCGCCGGGGAGCGCGCCGCCGTTCTCAAGGCTTGGCATCGCCTGATGATCGAAAACCGTGACGATCTGGCGATGATCCTGACGCTGGAACAGGGAAAGCCCTTGGCTGAAGCCAAGGGGGAGATCACCTATGGTGCGAGCTTCATCGAATGGTTTGCCGAAGAGGCACGACGCATCAACGGCGAGATCGTACCGGGGCATCAGCCGGACAAGCGCATCCTTGTGCTGCGCCAGCCGGCCGGCGTCGTGGCTGCGATCACGCCCTGGAACTTTCCGAACGCGATGATCACGCGCAAGATCGGCCCGGCGCTTGCGGCCGGCTGCGCCGTCGTTCTCAAGCCGGCGCTGCAGACGCCGTTCTCCGCGATCGCGATCGCCGTCCTCGCAGAGCGCGCCGGCCTGCCGGCGGGGCTTCTCAACATTGTCACAGGTGACGCAGCCGCAATCGGCGGAGCGCTGACTGCCAGCCGCGACGTCCGGGTCCTGACCTTCACCGGCTCCACGCGGACGGGCGAGCTGCTTTACCGGCAATGTGCGCCGACGATCAAGAAGCTCGGTCTCGAGCTCGGCGGCAATGCACCCTTCATCGTATTCGACGACGCCGATCTCGACGCGGCGGTCGAAGGCGCCATCATCGCCAAATTCCGCAACAACGGCCAGACCTGCGTCTGCGCCAACCGGCTTTATGTCCAGGACGGCGTCTACGAGGCATTTGCAGCCAAGCTCGCCGAGGCCGTTTCGAAGTTGAAGGTCGGCAACGGTCTGGAGCGTGACGTCATGCTTGGCCCGCTCATTGACGACAATGCCGTTGCCAAGGTCGAAAGCCATATTCAGGACGCCGTGGCAAAGGGCGCCGGGATCGTAACGGGAGGCAAGCGGCACGCGCTTGGCGGCCATTTCTTCGAGCCGACCATTCTGCGTGATGTTGCTGCCGGCATGCAGGTGGCGCGTGAGGAAACCTTTGGGCCGCTTGCGCCACTTTTCCGGTTCCGCGACGAGCAGGACGTCATCGCGCAGGCAAATGACACCGAGTTCGGACTTGCCTCCTATTTTTATGCGCGCGATCTGTCGCGGGTCTTCCGCGTGGCCGAAGCGCTCGAATATGGAATGGTCGGGGTCAATACCGGTCTCGTATCCACCGCCGAGGCGCCGTTCGGCGGCGTCAAGATGTCGGGTCTCGGCCGCGAAGGCTCCAGGCACGGATTGGACGAATATACCGAGCTCAAATATGTATGCCTGGGCGGCATTGCCTGATTTCGATCGGCGACTGTGCTTCGCCGAACTGCTGCTATCATTGGCCGGCGATGCCTTGCCGCAATTGCGGAACCTGAAAGAGGCAGGTGGGCGTCAGAGCGCCGGGTTTGCTTCCATGTCGGCGAGGCGGTGGGCAATGCGATCGGCATTCGCCATAATTGTCATTGTGATGTATTTCGAGGAGAGTTCGGGAAGAATCGAGCCGTCGACAACGTGAAGACCCGGATGGAGGTTCAATTCACCGTCCACCGAGGTACCGAACGGCCCCGTTGCGCCCATAGGCAGGGTGCCGGCAAAATGCGCATCGACCCCCGGTTCCGCCAGCGATGCGCCCGGAAGCGGAATGAGCCCCAACCGTTGCCACTCGCGGCGAAGCCTTCTTTTTAGATCCTTGACACGGATATCGAAACCGTCTGCAAAACCGCCCCGGACGGTCATGCCTTTTCCTGCCGCTGGATCGCGATGGATGTAGCTCCGGCTTTGGTCGCCGGGATAATAGATCGTCGCAACCAGCAGGCTGCCGGCGATCGTTTCGAACGCAGCGCGCCCGGCCTTTCTGCCGAGCGGCATCCTGTTGACGAAGCTCTGCGCCGGCAGCGAGCCGACTTCATAGACCGCTCCCGTCACATAATCGGATGCGCGCTCGCCGTAACGCAGCGACAATCCAAGTTGCGCCAGGCTGTGGGTCGCCGTGGCCGAGCGCAGCAATCTTGCCGGAGAGAGCAGAGGAATGGCGAGTGTCGGACTGTTCAAAAGGCGCAGTCCTTCACCGCCGATCGGCAGGAGGTCCGCCAGCAGGGCGGCGGTTCCAAGCACGCCGGCGGCGAGAATGATCCTCGGGGCAGAGAATGATGATCCGTCGGCCGTTCCGACCGTCCAGCCCGAGTTGGACGTCAGAGACATGGCCCGCATGTTGTCGAGCAACCGAAAATGCGGCGACTTTTGCAACGAAAGCAGATCCTGCCGGCTGTTATAGATCGCGCCGCTCGGGCAGCCATAGAGACAGTCGCCGCGCAGGTCGCACGCCGCCCGCCCGGGCCTCGGCTCCGAAAGGATGGCGTTGACGGCGGGAAAAAGCCGAAACGACCCATCCGCCGGCATTGCGATCTCGTGCCGACGAAGGACATGGGCGGCTGTGGCGCCAAGCGGCAGGAGGGGTCCGCTGTTGGCGCCTGCGGTCAAATCGGTGTTCGTGCTGAGCCCGACGCGTCGCGATATACGTTCGTAGGATCTCTGCAGCAGCTCGATATCTATGGGCCAAGCTGCGATGTCCTCGGCATCGAGGTAGCTGATTTGCGCTCCCCATATATTGGAAAGACCGCCGCGGGCGAGGCTGGCGACCGGCATGAATCCTTCGCCTGTGATTCCTGACTCGCGCCGGAACCGTTCAAGAATTCCGCGAGCCACCGGGGTCTGCAGTTTCGGTGAACTGCCATCGTCGGCGCGCAGCGATTCCAGATTGCGTCCCAAGACCCGGGCGCTGCGGCTCTCATCCTCCGATCCGGCATCATTGCCAGCATCCAGCATCACCACGCGGCGCCCGGCCGCTATCAGTGGAAACGCAGCGGAGACGCCTGCCGGGCCGCTGCCGACGATGATGAAGTCGGCATCGGGCGTCTTCATCGGTATCGTCCCGCCAAAAGCGCGCGGAGCGGGAACAGCAGGACATCGCCGGCGATGGCCAGCACAGCGCCGAAAAGACTGGTCTTTTTGACCGAATATCTTTCCGGCTCGCTCGCGAGATCTGCGAGATAGAGGGCCTGCGCCAGGCGATGCTGCGTGCGATTGGCCGGCGGCTCGAAGAGGGCGAGCAGGAACGGATGCCGGATCAGCATTGGGGAGAGGCCGAGCGGCGACAGCCCTTCGCGCTGAAGCCCTTCGCCGAGCCGCTGCAGTTGCAGCTCCGTCGGCCTGATGCCGAGATATTGCAGCAGCGCCTTCGCCTCACCGTGCAATTCTTCCTGGTCTGTTTCGGCAAACTCCCGCGTCAACACCGTCATCGGATCGGCCGGGTTCAAGCTCAGCAGCCTGAGGCTTTCCGCGCTCTCCATAGGTGCTGCGCCCGCGAGTCCCAGGACGCGCTCCGGATCGACGGTCGGGATCAACGGCACATGCTTGGTCATCCGGCAGGCAAAAAGAGCGAAGCCCAGGGGGATCGGTATGAAATGAAGCTTGCCCTTGCCCTGGCTGCGGCGAAGAAGTCCGAGCCAGGCGGCGAAGCTGATCGGTTTTTCCTGCGCGAGCACGAATGTTTGCGGCTGCAGGTCTTCCCGGGTCGCCAGCGCCAAAAGGCCTGCAGCAACCTCATCGAGATGAATGGGCTGGACCTTTCGGCTGAGCCCTATCATCGGCAGCAGCGGACTCAAGCCTGCCAACCTCGCCATCAGGCCGTACATCGCAACCCGTGGGCCGCCGTAGACAAGCCCGATCCGCGCGATGCGCACGATGGGTGCTGCAGAGCTGGCAGCAAGGTGCTGTTCGACCCTGAACTTGGTGCGTCCGTAAACGTTGAGCGCTTCCTGCCGGGACGAGGTGGAGGAGGAAAAGACGAAGTGCGGCACGCCGGCCGCTCTTGCCGCTTCGGCCAGTTTAACGGTTCCCGATATATTGATGTTGTTTTCTTCAGCTGCCTCCGGCTCGGTCACCCAGGAGTGCGCGAGATGGATGACTGCGGCCGCCCCCTCCAGATCCGATGCGACGGGCTCATCCCCGATGCGCCATTTCGCTCCGGATCGCCGGCCGAACTCAACCACGTCAAAACCGCGCTCACGCGCTGTCGCGGCGAGTCTTGCGCCGATGTAGCCGGTCGACCCGGTGATGATGAGACGCGATGCCATCAACACCCTCTATTGTGCAAAGGCGATACGCGCGCCGCTCCAGTCGAAACGAAACTCGATTTCCTTGAGCTGCGACAGCGCTTGCCGGACTTTTGGCTGGCGGTCTTTCGGGCAGTAGAGGACGAGGAAGCCTCCTCCGCCAGCACCCGCCAGCTTGCCGCCGACGGCGCCGGCAGCACGCGCGGCATCGTAAAACTCGTCGATCGTGCTGTTGGTGATCTGCGATGTCAGCGATCGCTTCATCATCCATCCACGGTGAAGCGCTTCGCCGAAGGCGCCGAGATCGCCGCTCATCAGGATGTCGCGCATTTCGTAGGCCAGTTGCACCATGCGCTCGACGGTCCGGAACTTGTCCTCGTCCGTTTCCATCGCTTGCACCTGCGTGGACAGCACGGAGCGCGTATCGCGCTGGCTTCCGGTAAAAAACAGCAGGATATTGCTCTCGAGCTCAGCCATCTTCTCGGAGCTGAGGACAACGGGCTGAACGTTCACGCCGCCATTGGAATTGAATTCGATGAAGTTTAGGCCGCCATACGCCGCTGCGTACTGGTCCTGTTTGCCGATCGGCTCCTTCAGGATGTCGATTTCGAGTTTGCAGGCTTCTTCCGCCAAGTGATCCTTGGAGGCGAAGCGCGACCGGTGGGCATAAAGCGCGTTGATCAGCGCCACCGAAAAGGAGCTGGAGGAGCCGAGGCCGGTGCCGGAGGGAATGTCGGCGACGGAGGCTACTTCGATGCCGGGCTCGACCCGATGCATGCGCAAGGCCTCGCGCAGCAGCGGATGGGCAATATCCTCAAGCGTGTCGGCCAGTTCGGTGCGGGTGTATTTGAGGTGATATTTGTTTTCGTTGAAATAGTTGTGCACGATCACGAAGCTGTACTTGGCGATCGCGCAGGACAAGACCGCGCCCGCCTGACGACGGTAATAGGACGCTATATCCGAGCCGCCGCCGGCAAAACTGACCCGAAAAGGTGCGGATGAAACGATCAAAGGAGTGCCTCCTCGAGATTGATGATGATATCGGCCGATGTGCGCTGCAGATCGATCCTCGGCCACTCTTCCTGAATTCGCGACTGCCAGAGCTCTTCGGCCGCCGCTGGCGTTAGGCCCTTCCAGGCGTAAAACTTGTGAAAGCGCTCCAGCAGCGCCTGCTGTGAGGCTTCGACGAAGACAGTCATATCGACGTCCTCGCGGATCGACGCATGTCCGGCAAAGATGCCGTCCAGAAGGATCACGTTGGCATCACGCGCATCGTAGATGGTCGGAGACGCATGCTGGCCACGGCTTGCCGCGTCGTAACCCGGTGCCTCGAACCGTCCGGATTGACGCAGCATTCTGACGATCTCGGGATAATGCTCCACCCTGTTGCGTTCTTCCGCATCCATATCGGGTCGGCGATGCTCGAGCGGCAGTATCCAGCGGTCGAGCTCCAGCCGCAGCACGCTGCGCCCGGCTTCCGAGAGAAGCCGTTGTGCGGCATGCGCGGACGTGCTTTTGCCCGAGCGTGAACGACCGCATATGCCTACGAGCAGCGGGCCTGCCGCATTGGAGAGACGCTCATCAATCGCTTTGAAGAGAGCTTGCCCAATGTCGTGGTAGCTGCATTGAAAGCGAACAGCATCATAGACCGTGTCGAAGACCAGGTCGGCGCGGGGGATGCCTGTTTCTGCGGCAGGATAGCTCCTATCGTCTCGCAGGCCGTAACCGGTCCGGACGCCATAGGCCCAGATTCCGGCTTTGCGGCCCGCACCGATATCGCGCAGGCTATCCCCAATGATGGCGGATCTCGTTTTTTCGATCGGCAGTTCCGCCATGGCTTGACGGATCATCAGATCTCCGGGCTTGCGGCAAGCGCAGTCGATCTTGAGTTCGGGCACCTCGTTGGGGAACCCTTTGTCCGGATGATGCGGACAAAAGTAGATGCGATCCAGCACGCCGCCGTCTTCGGCCAGCTCGGCCTCCAGACGACCGAGAACATGATCCAGGCCGGCCTCGTCAAGCAGGCCTTTGGCAACCTGCGGCCTGTTCGTTACGGCGACCGCGAGGAAACCTGCCTCGCGGGCGAGCCGTACCGCTTGGCCGGCGCGGCCGACCAACGTCACCTGGTCGGGATGAATGACGCCATGACCGCCGACGTCTTCGTTGAGTACGCCATCGCAATCGAAGAACACCGCGGGTCTTCGGACCGACAAGTGGATTGCGTGGACACGGTCCCGGCGAAGATCCTCGGCCGCGGCGGCATGCCGGCTCGGAGATCCGGTATCCTTCATATATTCGGGCGTGTCGTAGATCGCGACCGGAATGGAACGCTTGAGAAGATCGGGAATGACATCATGGATCATGTCGGCCTGCTGGCCCGGCAGGAGCGTCTCGAAGAACTGACCGGAAGCCACGTACAAGCCGGCCGGCACGAGATTGCGCCAATCCGCATCGCGTGGCGCCTTGCGACCCAAGAGGCGCGTGAGATAGCCGTTCTTCTGAACGACGATGTCGGATGTGCGCGGGTGATCGTTGGGATGGGCGATGATCGTCAAGGCGGCGGGAAATTGCTGACGATGCCGCGCCAGCGCCGACAGATCGAGATCGAAAAGCATGTCGCCATAGACGATCAGGACATCGTCGGCGATCGGGTCCAAAGTCGTCAGGCAGCCGGCCGTGCCGAGCGGCGACGTCTCCACGAAGACCTCGATCGTAATGCCGAGCTTTTCCGCTTCCGGGCCGAGAGCAGGCTCGAGCTGGCTGCCGAGGTGGCCGCCGAGCACGCGCACATGCCGAACGCCTTCGCGGGCGAGAACGCGGATCTGCCTCAGAATGATCGGCACGCCGTCAATAGGCAGGAGGGCTTTCGGAATGGCATCGCCCGTCATGCTGCGCGCGCGCGTTCCAAGGCCTCCGGCAATAATGATTGCCTCGCGGATAGCGGTGTCAGAACCCATTCGCCAGAATCCGCTCCACGGCGAGTTCAACCGCTTCCGTCGACTTTCGCTTCGGCGACCAGCCCAGCGCTATAAGTTTGCTGATGTCGTAGCTGAAGCGCGGAACGTCGCCCAGCCAGCCGCGATCCTCGCTTCCATATTCGATAGCGGCTCCGACCGCGACCTTCGAGACCACGATCTCGGCGATATCCCGCACCGATGTTTCGCCGATGCCGCTGGCATGAAATACCTCATAGGCGCCGGGTGCCTTGTCCCAGGCCAGGAGAATCGCATTCACCAGATCGCCGACATAGAGATAGGGCTTCGTCTGCCTTCCGTTGCCGAGCACCTGAAGTCTCGTTGGATCAGCCTTCAATCTATTGATGAAGTCGTAGATTGCCCCGTGCGTGGAGCGCTCCCCAACGACATTGGGAAAGCGCAGCACGAGCGTCTTGATGCCGAATGACAGAGCATAGACGGACAGATAGGCCTCCGCAGCAAGCTTGCTGGCGCCATAGAACGAGATCGGCTGCAGGGGGCCGTGGTTCTCGTGAATATTGCCTTCGGCTTCGCCGAATACCGCAGAAGTGCTGGCAAAGAAAAGCCTGCCGACACCATGCTTGCGCATGATGGCAAGCAGCGTCGTCGTCGTCAGCTGGTTCAGCTGGAGGTCCAGTTCCGTATTGGTATTGCCCGCGGCAATATCGGAATTGGCGGCGAGATGAAAAACGGCATCAGGACGATCCCCCGCAAAGAGTTGATCCATGCCCTCCCGATCGAGCATATCCAGCTTCTGGAAGCGAAAATCCGCCCGGCCCTGGAGATGATCTATATTGCGCATCCGGCCAAGATGAAGATTGTCGATTGCCGTTACCCGATAACCCGAGTCCAAGAGACGATCGCAGAGATGGCTGCCGATAAATCCGGCCCCTCCTGTTACCAAGGCATGCATGTCGGCAGCTCCATATATGATCTGTTAAGGCTCGTCAGAGCGCTTTGATCTTTCCCGAATGAGGACGCGAAAGGACGAATACACCACCGGCCAAGCCGACCACAAGCTGCAACAGGCCGAAAACCACCGATAGCGTCGCGGCGTCCGTCGTGCCGATGCCGAACACGGCAAGCGACATGATCATGCCGCCTTCGCGCAGGCCCCATCCGCCAACGGAAATGGGAACCATGGCGATCAACAGCACTGGCGGGAAAGCGGCTGCAGCCTGACCCCAATCGAGCGGGAGACCAAGACCGAAAACGAGGATCTCAAGCGAGACGACACCCAAGCCGTGGATGACGAGGGTCAATAGAAATATTCCGAGCATTCTGCGGTGGGCGAGAAAAGCCCCCAGCGCCTCGCTCAGCGCGTGCAGCTTTTCCGGAAGAAGCCGAACGAAGAGATGGCGACGCCAGCTGAACACCAGAGCCGATGCGATGGTTCCCGCGACGCCGAGGGCCGTCAGTTCGGTGAGATAGGGGATTGGGAAGTCGTGCCCGTAAAAGGCCCGCATGATGATCAGTCCGATCAGCGCAACGACCGCCAGCCCGAAGAGCGTGAGGATACGGTCCATGACGACGCCAAGCGTGGCTTCCTTGATCGTCAAGCCGTATCTGAGGGCGCCGAATATGCGCGCGGCATCGCCTGGAATGGGACTTGGAAGAGCCTGATTGTAAAAGAGGCTTTGCATGAAAAGTTTCATGGCGCCTGATATTTTCAGCCTCTGCCCGATCATCTCCGATAGAAGGCACCACCGCCACGCCGAAAGCAGGGCCTGCAAAAGTAGAAGGAAGACGCTGACGCAGATGGTCGTCGCCGACAGGGTCCGGACCGCCGCCCAGCCTTCCGTGAAATCGACCTTAAGCGCGATCCACAGGACGAGACCAAGCGCGACGGCCACTTTCAGAACCGGGATGCCGATGCGAAGCAATGCGCGGGAGGACGGAGTGGTCACGATGCCCGATCCGCGTCGAAACGGTAGAGCTTCCAGCCGAACCGATCCGTCAATATCAGCGAGGCACGGGGCATCATGCGGGCTATGACGCTGTTGGCCACCGCTATTTTGTCTTCTCCGATGCGTTCGGCGAGGAAGGCGCTGCCGGCATCGGGCGGAACGATGAAGTAGCCTATATGATTGTCCCTGATGAAAGCATCGATATCCGAACCCGGTGCGGGCAGCACGTAGCGCGGCAACTGCCAGCCGCCATCGCGGCCGTCGTTATAAGCCGTCGACAATAATGTATTGGCCGTATCGAAGGGTTGAAAAACGGTTCGCAGATCGTGATCTGCGATATAGCGGTACATAAAATAGGCTTCGCGATGGCTCTCCATGTAGGCGTCGACGCTGATCATCCCCAGCACGACGTCGAGCTCTTTCGCCTTGACGGGATCGATGTCGGTGCCGCCCATCCGGTGCCAGTGGGAAACCCAGAGTCCCCCGGCCAGCAAGCCGATGGCCACCGGGCTGGCGACCATAGATGCCGGCGAAGAGGCAATTTTCGCAAGGGGGGCGACCTGCGGCAGTACCCGTCGGTCGAGCCATTGATCCAGCCGTTCGCGAACCAACGAGGCGCCGATAAACCCGGTCGAAAAGAAGAGCAGATAGGCTGGCGTCGCCCACCTGATGTGATTGAACATAACGGTGTACCATATCACAAACATGGCAACGGTGATCGCTGCGAGGAATGCGATGCGCCGGAAAGCCACTGCCAGGCCGGCCAGTATCAAAGCGAGAGCGACGAAAGCATTCGGCTTACTATCGAGAAACCACTGGTAAAGAATATGGAGGAAATCGCGCCAGCCTTGCAGCGTTGCGAGGTTCGTCACGAAATGCCGGTTGGCGGGATCGAAAGCCCGGCCCAATTCGAGCATGTAATCCGCCATCCAAGCGTCGGTGAGGCCCGGATGACCGAACATAAAGGGATAGATCGGATTGCCGAGGACGATCAGGTTTCTCGCATACCAGTAGCCCGCGACTGCGAGGAATGCCCAGAGGCATGACAGAAAGAGCGGCAGCGATACCCGTCCCTTGAGGAGCATCGGCAGCAATGCCAGCCCTATGAGGCCAACCATTTGCAGTTCGGTATATTTTCCGCCGACCGCTCCCCCCAACACGAGCGCACAATGGAAAAGCTCCGCCGGGCGCCGAGTTTCCAGATAACGCCACAGGAAAAGCACGGCTGCGACCGAGAAACACGACCGGGCCAGATCCGTCATCGGTTCGCCGACGCTCCCTCTGAAGAAGGGGATGCTGAGGATCAGAGCGGCCACCAGGAAAAAACCGCATGCCCGCCAACGGCTGGCGCAACTTGAAAGCAGAAACAGAAATGCGAAGAAAATCGCGATATTCATGACGGAGGCGCCGGTCCAGTGACCGCTGACCATCATGACGAGCGCAAACAGCAAATTGAAGAAGAGCGGAATATTGCCGTAGAAGGGATGGTCGATCTGCGGCGACACAAAACCGGCGTGCTCGATGATACTGGTCGCTAGCGGAATGTGGAAAACCCACACGTCGGCGATACCGGACGGAAATAGGGCCAGAACGCTCGAGACATAGCAGAGTATGATGCATGTGAAGGCCGCAAGCGCCGGCAACGGATTTCCGCTTTTCGTTTGAGCGGCAATTTTACGAAGCAGCGAACCCAGGTCGCGGAGAACGGCGACGAGATCGCGCCGCCGCCAGATCATCGAGATCACGACGACAGGAAGAACGATTTCCCATCGCAGCCCATGAAATGCGCCAAGGACGGTAGCCGCGCCGCCTGATATCGCCAGAGCCGGCAGAATACCGCTGAATAGGAAATCGGCGCCATCTCGAAAGGGTTGATCGCAATGTCGGTTGAGCCGGGTAACGATGCCTCGGTCGATCACGAGGCCCCATAAGACTATGGAAAGAACCGTGCACCAGCCTAGGATCATGATCGCCCTTTCATGGCTCTTATCCCGCGAGAGGCGGCGCAGCTTTCTTGACCGGCAACATAACGCCGAGAGCTCGTACCATGAGGCCTGATATAAAGATCTGGAACGCCGTGATGATAAGCCAAAGCCCGAAGACGGCCCAGTTTGTTTCGATGCCGATCTCAGGCAGCACGTATCCGTTGCCGACATAGGAATCGAACAGCGGAACCGCCAACAATGCGCCTGCCAGAACGGCGATAACCGATCCCCAGATCGTTGCATTGTAAGGCAGGAGCCGCTCGAAACGGGGCTGCACATGTCCCGAATAGTCGAAAATCACTCGACCGATCGCCGCCGAAACCAGCATTGATTGACCAAGGACGGCCATAGCCATGGCAAACAGCATGGCGTTGGACGAGAACCGCACACCGCCGATGGACATGGGGCCGGCAAGCAACGGCAGCATCATGATCAGGCCGAGGGCGAGAAGCAGGAGACCCGGCCAGATGAGAAAGAAATCGAACCCATAGACGAACATGGCCTGCAGATTGCGCCAGCCGGCGCGCCACGGTTCCATCCAGCCGCGCCGCTTCATGTGGCTGAGGCGTCCTTCCGGATCCTTGAGGAAGTGGATCGGCACCTCGGTGGTGGGAAGCTCCATATGCACGGACTTCAGCACCATTTCCGAGGCGTATTCCCACCCTTGCGAACGAAGGTCCATGCGAAGCAGGGCATCGACGCTGATGCCCCGCATGCCGCAGTGGATGTCGGAAAAACGGCTGGCGAACATCCGATTGAGAATCCACGTCGTCAGTGGCGTTCCGAAATAGCGATGCAGCGGCGGCATTGCATTGGCTTCGATCGAGCCCTTGAACCGCGAGCCCATCACGAAGTCATAGCCTTTCCGGAAGGCTTCGATAAACGGCGCGATCTGACGAAAATCATAGGTGCAGTCCGCATCGCCCATGATGATGAACTTGCCGCGGACGAAGGGAATGGCATCGATGTAGGCCCGGCCCAGGCCGCGCTTCGGCGTCCGCAACACGCGCGCACCCCTCTCACGCGCGATTTCCGGCGTGCGATCGGTCGAACTGTCGACGATGAGGATTTCCACCGCCGCACCGCTTGCCGCAATGCCCTGACGGCACCAATCGACGAAGGTTCCGATCGTCAATTCCTCGTTGAGCGAGGGAACGAGGATGGTTACTTCCGGGTCGGCGACGTCGTCGTCTGGCGTCAGAAGCGTCAATTCCGGATCGTGGGTGTGGGAGAAATTCATGCGCGTGATACGGCTCTTAGGAAAGGCTGGGCGGGACGAGGCCGCAGGAAAAATCCAATATGGCGTGGCAGATCGCGAGATGGGCAATCTCCACGTAGCCATATTGATCGGAAGCAACGTAGAAATTCAGATCACCGAGCGCGCGCAATGGGTTGCCCGGCGCGAAGCCGCTCAACGTGATGACGGCGCCACCTTTTTCGCGGGCGGTGCGGACGGCCTTGGTAATGCTTTCCGATCGGCCTGAACTGCTAATCGCGATCAGCAGATCTCCTTCATTCGCATGCATTTCAATCTGCTTTGCGAAGACGTTCTCATAGCCGAGGTCGTTCGAGAGGCAGGTCAGCGTTGCGCCGTCGTTCATCGCCATGGCGCGAAGTCCGCCATTTTTGGAGTAGTCGGTCGCCATATGGCTGGCAATGGCGGCACTGCCGCCGTTGCCGATGAAGATGATCTTCCGGCCGGCGTCATGGGTGGCACGGGCGAGTTGCATGGCCTCGCTCACCGCAGTTGCATAATCCAGGCTTTCGTCAGCCGGTCGCGAGGCGGCGGCATTGACGAGAACGTGGCGGAGAAATGTGAAATAGCGATCGAGATCGCCGGCCGTGACGCCAAGCTCGGATGTTTTGCTCTGGTGATGCGACATGCCGGTACAGTCCCTACGCCTTGGAAATTGGGGCGTCCTTAAAGACTAAATGATACAAAGGCAAGTTGCTGGCGGCCCCTTTCGAGGGTTGTTAGCGAGTGTCACGGCTTTGCAACTCATGGTCTTCGTCGAGCATGCGGACCAAATTATCCGAAGACGGTTGGCCATCGTGGCTTGCCTTTCGCGCTCGTCCCTTTGGGGCATTCGATATGAACTGCGTGGCAGGCGCTTCCGGCAAGGCCCCGCGTTCAATTGCCGACTGCTGCGATAATGCCGATTTCCACGGAATATTGGGGCGCGGCAAGTCTTGCCTCGACGGTGGCGCGCGCCGGCGCATGGCCGGATGGCACCCAGTCGTCCCAGACGGCATTCATGTCTTCGAATGTCGACATGTCCGCAAGCCAGATCGTCGCGCCGAGGATTCGTGTCGGATTGCTGCCCACGCCGTCCAGGAGTCGAGTGATCCGTGTCAGGATATCGGTCGTCTGCTCTCGGATGGACGCGCCGGGCGCGTCGACTGCGACCTGGCCTGCGAGGAAGACGAAGCCGCCATAGGTCACGGCCTGGCTCATCCGTTTTCCGGTCTCGTAACGTTCGATCTGCATGTTCGCCTCCTTCATCAATCCCCGTGCGCAATCTTTTGGCGTTCCGCACGTCGCTGCAGCCATTGGATCGTGGCGAGGAACAGCGTCGAAAACAAGATGAGGAGCGTGGCGACAGCGGCGATCGTCGGGCTCAGCGTTTCACGCACGCCGCTCCACATCTGGCGCGGCAGCGTGCGTTCTTCGGAACCGGCGATGAAGAGTGCGATCACCACTTCGTCGAACGACGTCACGAAGGCGAAGAGCGCGCCGGACGCCACTCCCGGCGCGATGACCGGCAGCATGATGCGCAACGTCGCTTCGACCGGAGCTGCGCCAAGACTGGATGCCGCCCGCATCAGATTGTGATCGAAGCTTGCGAGCGTGGCGGTCACGGTGATCACTACGAAGGGGGCGCCGATTGCCGTATGCGCCAGCACCAGCCCGGTCAGGCTGTTGAGCAGCCCGACGGCCGCGAAGGCATAATAGATGCCGACCGCCGAAACGATGACCGGCACGATCATCGGCGAAATCAGAATGGCGGTCAGCGTTGCCCGCGCCGGGCAGGAGGGCCGGCTGAGGCCGATCGCGGCAAGCGTGCCGAGAAAGGTCGACAGGACAGTGGCGCAGACGGCGACAATGATGCTGTTTTTCAGCGCCAGCTGCCAGACGTTGGAATCGAAGAATTCGCGATACCAGCGGAGCGACAGGCCGGGCATCGGATAGGTGAAGAACGGCTCGCCATTGAAGGAGAGCGGCACGATCGCCACGATCGGTGCGATCAGGAACAGGATCACGAGGCCGCCAGCCAGCCACAACAGGATCGAAAACAGCCGCGGGAAAGAAAGGAAATTTGTCATCAGCCTATCCTCAGCCTGTCGATACCGACAATGCGATTGTAGACGGCATAAAGGATCAGCACCGCCACCAGCAGGATCGTGCTCAAAGCCGCCGCCATGCCCCAATTGGTGACCTGATTGGAATAATATGCGATGAAATAGCTCACCATCTGGTCCCCCGGCCCGCCGACCAGCGCCGGCGTGATGTAGTAGCCGAGCGCCAGGATGAAGACGAGCAGGCCGCCGGCACTCACACCCGGCATACTCATCGGCAGGTAGATGCGAAAGAAGGCCGACATGGGCGGCGCGCCGAGCGACGAGGCGGCCCTCACGTAGACCGGCGGTATGCTCTTCATGACGCTGTAGATCGGCAGCACCATGAAGGGCAGCAGAATATGGGTCATGGCGATCAGGACGCCGATGCGATTGTAGATCAGGTCGAGGGGATGCGCGGGGTCGATCAGGCCCAGCCAGATGAGCGCCGAATTGATCACGCCACGCCCCTGCAGCAGCACGACCCAGGCGCTGGTGCGCACCAGAACCGAGGTCCAGAACGGCAGCAGCACCAGGATCAGCAGCGTATTGGCAACGGCGCCTTTCGAGCGGGCGATCAGGGCGGCGAGGGGATAGCCGAGGAACAGGCAGATCACGGTCACCGACGCGCTGGCGACGAAGGTGCGGATCAGCACATCGACATGCACGGCATTCTCGGCCGAGACCCTGCCGATCGCGCCCGAGGCATCGTGCTCGAGATCAAGCGAGGCGAGCAGGTAGTAGTCGGTGAAGGGCGGTGAGGCATTCTTGATGATCGTCCAGTAATGCGGGCCCTCCCACTTGGGATCGATGGCGATGAAGGCGGCCTTGTAGGGCGGCTCGGCGTTGCGGATGGTACGCGCGGTTTTCAAGAGCATCGAGCGCATGCCCGTCTCGTAATAATTGAGACGTTTGGCCACCTCGGCGATCTGATCGCGGGGCGATTGTTTCAGATCGGCGGCGAAGGCGGCAAATAGTGCTTCGTCCGGCGCGGACCCTCCATCCCAGGTGGAAAGCGCCGACATCGTATAGGGCAGGGCGGCGGAAGCCGCCCTGTTGTCGACGGCGCGCGTCAACAACAGGGCGATTGGGAGGACGAAGACGAGCAGCAGGAAGACCAGCAGAGGTGCGATCAGCAGCAGGGCTCTCAGCTGCGCCTTGCTTTTCGCATTGCCGAGGCTATTCACCCGCGTGCGGGCGGCAATCACAGAGCCATCGCCTTCATTCATTGTCGCGATCACCATCGCTCATGCCTTCCTGCGGTAGAGAAAGGGGCGGACGAAGCCGGGGGACACCCGTCCGCCCGAGGAGGTTACTGTGCGAGCCACTTGTTGAAGCGTTCGGTCAACTCCTCATCATGATCGGCCCAGAACTCGGAGGAGACGACAAATGCGTTCTTCGTATTGTCCGGCGCGGTCGGCAGATCGACGAGAATATCCGCCGGCACCTTCGCGATGGCCGCTTTCAGGGTCGGGCCATAGGAGATATATTTGGACTGCTGCGCCATCACGTCGGGATTGACGGTGAAGGCGACGAATTTGTCCGCCAGTTCCTTGTTCTTCAAACCTTTCGGCTCGGCCCAGAGATTGAAGTCCATTCCCTGGCCGTCCCAGACGATCTTGAAGTTCTTGCCGCTGTTCTTGACGGCATCGTAGATGCGGCCGTTCCATGCGGTGGTCATCACGACTTCGCCGTCGGCGAGAAGCTGCGGCGGCTGCGCGCCTGCCGTCCACCATACCTTCACATCCTTCTTGATCGTGTCGAGCTTCTTGAAGGCGCGGTCGACGCCCTCCGGCGTCCCGAGCACGTTATAGACCTCGGCGGGTTTGACGCCGTCGGCAATCAGGGCGAATTCCAAGGTAGTCTTCGGCGACTTGCGCAAGGCGCGCGGCCCGGGGAACTTGGTCGTATCGAACAGATCGGCCATCGTCGTCGGCCCGCCATTCGGGAATTTGGCGGCATCATAGGCATAGACGGTGCCGAAGACGATCGTCGCGACCGCGCAATCCATCGCCGCACCGTCGATGAAGGCGTCCTTGCCGCCGAGCTTCGAATAGTCGATCGTTTCCAGCCAGCCTTCGTCGCAGCCCTGCAGCGCATGGCTGGGTTCGACATCGACGACATCCCAGGTCACCTGGCCGGTTTCGACCATGCCCTTCAGCTTGGCGGTCGAGCCGTCCCATTCATCCTGGAGGATCTTGGTGCCGGTCTCCTTGGCGAAGGGTTTGAAAAAGGCCTCCTCCTGGCTCTTCGTATAGGCGCCGCCCCAGGATGTGACGGTCAGCGTTTCCTCGGCAAATGCGGCTCCGGCGGTCGCAAGAGCGATGATGGAACTGAGAAGCATGCAGTTTAAACGCATCATGGTGGTTCCCCTTTTTTGCTGCGTTTACGAAAGAATGAGGTCAGGAGAGTGCGAGCGCCCGGCAATCCTCCGACGCCCAGCCGATGACGGCAGTGGAGCCTAGCGATTGAACCGGAATGTCCTGAGCCGCGGCGACTTTGATGAAGATGTCATCACAGCCGCAGGCCGAGACGCGCAACCTGACATGGTCGCCGTGATAGATGATTTCCTTGAGCGTCGCGGTGAACCGATTGGGAATCTCGGTTGCGGGCGCCAGCTGAATCCGCTCGGGCCGCAAGACCAGCGTTGCCCGCGCGCCTTCCTTCAATCCCTCTCCGGCATGGCCGGTGATGATCGAACCATCGGGGGCGCGAATTCGGCAGACCGCATTTTCGATCGCGACGACTTCGCCCGATATCGCATTGTTTTCGCCGATGAAGGTTGCGACGAAGGGGTTTGCCGGCGTCTCGTAGAGCGCATGCGGCGGTGCGATCTGCTGCAGGATGCCGTCATTGAACACGCCGACCCGATCCGACATGGTCAGAGCCTCGCTCTGGTCGTGGGTGACGTAGACGACGTTGACGCCGAGGCGGGCATGCAGGTGCTTGATCTCGAGCTGCATATGTTCGCGAAGCTGCTTGTCGAGCGCACCGAGCGGCTCGTCCATCAGCACGAGCTGCGGCTCGAAGACCAGAGCCCGGGCGAGCGCGATGCGCTGCTGCTGTCCGCCGGAAAGCTGGTTGGGTCGCCGCGTTTCGAAGCTCGCCATGCGCACCATGTCGAGCGCGCGGCGCACCCGCTCGGTGATCTCCGCCTTGCCGAGCCGGCGCATTTTCAACGGGAAGGCGACGTTCTCGCCGACGGTCATATGCGGGAAGAGCGCGTAATTCTGGAAGACCACACCGATATTGCGGCGATGCGGCGGAACGCTGTCGATCCTGTTGTCGGCAAGGGTGATCGTCCCGTCGGTCGGCGCCTCGAAGCCGGCCAGCATCATCAGCGTCGTGGTCTTGCCGGATCCGGACGGACCGAGAAGGGTCAGAAATTCCCCTTTGGCGACGTCGAGGTCCAGGCCGCGCACGACATAGCTGACGCCGTCGTAGGATTTACGCACGCCTTCGAAAGCAATGAAGCGCTCGCTCATGAATACCTCCTGTTTGCATCGGCGGGTCCCTACCTCTTTGTCTCGATGCTGGGCTATATTGTCCCGGTCTACTTCGGCTTGTCAAGCCACACAAATAATTTTGTGTGGCGGCAGCGGCAAGGTCTCGAAAACACTGGAAAAGCGTGCTATGTCGCAGGAAAGCAAGCTGAATCGTGGCGCCGCGGGGATTGGGCGCGCGTCCGGCTTATGGAATTCATACCGCTGTTACAGGAATTGTATGTCTGAAAGAACGGAAGTGAACCGGACAAATCAGGAGCGGAAAACGCGGATACCGGCCTATCTGGAGCTCGCAAGTGAGCTTGAGGCGAGGATCCGCTCGGGCGCCTTGCCCCCCGGCAGCCAGCTCCCTCCGCAGCGCGACCTCGCGCGGGAGCGGTCGCTCAACGTCTCCACAGTCACGCGCGCCTACCGCGAATTGCAGAACCTCAACCTTGTGATGGGCAGCACCCGGCGCGGCACGATCGTCATGGGCGACGGCGTCATGCCACGGGTTGACCGGGCAGCGAGCCCGGCCGGTATCATAGACCTGACGGTCAACCGGCCGGCCGTCGATGACTTCCAGCAGCGCTTGGCGGAGTCTTTGCCTGACCTGTCATCCGACCGGCGCTTTCGCCAGATGCAGGAATACCAGCCGCCGGAAGGCCCGGCCTGGGCGCGCCATGCTGCGAGAAAATGGATATCGCTGAACGGCTTCGATCCGTCCGAAGACGATATCGTCGTCACCAGCGGCGCCCAGCATGCTTTGCTGGCGGTGATCAGCAGCCTGATAGAGCCCGGCGACACCATCGTCTGCGATCGGCTGACCTATTATGGCCTGATCGCCCTTGCCCAGATGTTCCGCTTCCGCATCATCGGCATCGGAAGTGACGATCAGGGCATGTCGGCGGTGGAGCTGGACGATATCTGCGGCCGGGAAAGCGTGCGCGCCGTCTTCACGGTTCCTTCGATGCACAATCCGACCGTCGTCACCATGAGCGAGACTCGCCGGCGCGAACTGGTCGACGTCGCGGAAAAGCACGATCTCGTCATCATCGAGGACGATGTCTATGGACCGATGCTCGGGACCCGGGCAAGCGCCCTGATCACGCTTGCGCCGACCAGAACCTACCATATATCGGCGCTCTCCAAGGCGCTGGCGCCGGGTCTGCGCGTCGGCTATCTCTCCTGCCCGCCCGGCCGTGCGCTGCTATCCGCCGAGGCGGTTCGCACGACCGCCTGGATGCCCTCTCCACTGCCGCTGCTGCTAGCGACCCGCTGGCTGGAGGACGGCACGGCCGAAGCGATCCTGAAGGCCCAGCTTACGGAGCTGCGCGCGCGCCATGCGATCGTCACGACAATCCTTGCCGGCCATTCCTTCTCCGCCGATCCGCGCTGCATGTTTTTATGGCTGAGGCTGCCGGCGCCATGGCGGTGCGAGGATTTTGCCGCCAATCTGCGCGCCCATGGCGTTGCCGTCATGGCCGCCACCGCCTTTGCCTGTGACCGCCAGCCGGTCGAGCATGCCGTTCGCGTCAATGTCGGCTGCGCATCGTCGCGGGACGAACTTGCAACGGCGCTGCGCATCATTGCCGCCACGCTGAACGATCGCCCCCGCGCTCTCGCCGGCCTAGTCTAGCATGAATAGGCCGCTCCCCGCGCTTCAACCTTTGCCCGACGCCGAGCGTCGGCATGTGGCGGTTGTCGGCCCGGGACTGGTCGGCCTCTGCTCGGCCCTCTGGCTACAGAGAATGGGGCATCGGGTCACGATCATCGATCCGGCGCCGCCATTGGGCGATGCATCCCGGCCTATTTCGGTCGCTACGAGCATCACTATGTGTTCTTTCGCGAGCTCGAGAATGGTGAACTCGGTGTCATGAGCATTCTTCACGAACGGATGAATCTGCCTGTCCGGCTCAAAGAGGACTTGGCGGCTCTCTCACGCAAGCAGCCGTGACGCGGACTATCTTCGTCAACCTTCAAAACCGATGCTCCGCTCCCTCGACCGGATTTGCCCAGACCATCATACCAGGCGCAAACGGCGTCTCGCCTTCGGCGCGCACGACCATCTCACCGAGGTCGGGAACGTCGAGGTAGAGGATTGCATCGGCGCCGAGCCTTTCGATGTGGCGGACACTGCCCTGCCATTGCCCGGCATTTTCCGAAAGCCGGATATGTTCCGGCCTTATGCCGTAGGTCGTGCAATTCAGTCGCCGCGCCGTCTCGCCGCCATAGAGGTTCATCTTCGGGCTGCCGATGAAGCCGGCGACGAAGGGGGTCGCCGGATTGCGATAGAGCTCCATCGGACTGCCGACCTGCTCGACCGAACCGCCGTTCAGCACGACGATCTTGTCAGCCATCGTCATGGCTTCGACCTGGTCGTGGGTGACATAGATCATTGTCGATTTCAGCCGGGCGTGGAGGTCGGCGATCTCCAGGCGCATCTGGGCTCTGAGCGACGCGTCCAGATTGGAAAGCGGCTCGTCGAACAGGAAGACCCTGGGATCGCGGATGATCGCCCGGCCGATCGCAACGCGCTGCCTCTGGCCGCCGGAGAGCGCTTTCGGCTTTCTCTCCAGCAACGGGGTGAGCTGCAGCGTTTCCGCAGTCGCCGCGACTTTGGCGGCAATTTCCGCCTTTGGACGGCGGGCGAGTGAAAGGCCGAAGCCGATATTCTCGGCAACTGTCATATGCGGGTAGAGCGCATAGCTCTGGAACACCATGGCGATGCCTCGCTCGGAGGGTTCGGCATAGGTCACGTCCTTGCCGCCGATGGTCAGCATGCCTGATGTCGTCTCCTCCAGGCCGGCGATGATGCGCAGCAGCGTCGATTTTCCGCATCCCGACGGGCCGACGAATACGACGAATTCGCCGGAGGCCACCTCCAGATCGATACCTTTGATGACTTCAAGGGCGCCGAAGCTCTTGCGAACCTGTTTGAGTGTGAGTTCAGCCATTCTGCTACCCTTTGACTGCGCCTGATGTCATGCCCGCGACGATCTGCCGGTTGAAGAAGATGAAGACGATCAGCGGCGGGATCGTCACGAGGAGGATGTTCATGAAGAGGAGATTGTACTGGCTCGAATACATGCTCTGGAAATTATAGAGCGTCAGCTGCACCGTCACGTTCTCCTTGCCCGGCAAGTAGTAGAGCGGGTTGGTGAAATCATTGAAGATCGCGATCGATTGCACGACGATATTGGTCACGGTCACCGGCTTCAGAAGCGGCAAGACCACCCGGAAGAAGATCTGCCGGGGTTTGGCGCCGTCGATCAGCGCCGCCTCATCGAGATCGCGCGGGATGGTCGAGATGAACGAGCGGTAGAGCAATACCGAAAAGGAGAGGTTATAGGCGACCTGGATCAGGATCATCCCTGTCATGGTCTTGAAGAGGCCGATCTCCTGCAGCAGGCCGATCGTCGGAACCACGGCCGGCGGCATCATCAGGCCCATGAAGAGGGCAACGGATGCGACCTTGTTCCAGGCGGTCCTGCGGCGCTGCATCACATAGCCTACCATCGCCGACAGCAGGATGAGGATCGTGACGGAAGCGACGGTGATGAGCGTCGAATTGAAATAGGCGAGCACAAGCTGATAATCGCGCGCCTTGAAGACGGCCACGAGATTGTCCCAGAGCAACCATCGCTCCGGCAACTCGAAATCGAGACGGGACGCTTCGGATTTCGATTTCACCGCCTGCAGAGCGACGAAAACGAAAGGCATGACGAAGATGACCGCGGCAACGGCAAGCGATATCGCGCCGGTCATATAGGGACGGATGCTTCTCATTCTTCGACCCCGCGCCGGTTGAACCATAAAGTGAGCGGCAGGATGATTGCGGCAATCAGCGCGAACAGTATGACGTTGCCGGCGGTCGACAGACCGTAGAAGCCTGCCTGATATTGCTTGTAAATGACCGAGGCGATCACGTCGGAGGAGAAACCAGGTCCGCCGCGGGTCATCGCCCAAATCAGGTCGAACGAGCGAAGGCCGCCGATCAGCGACAATGTCACCACCGTAATGGTGGCTGGGCGCACAAGCGGCAGGGTGACCCGGAAAAATTGCTGCAGGCGCGTCGCTCCGTCGATTCTTGCCGCCTCGTAGTAATCGGGGCTGATTGCGGCCAGACCGGCGATGAAGATCAGGGTAGCAAGGCCGACACCCTTCCATAGGTCGACCAGGGCTACCGAAAACAGGGCGAGCGCCGGATTGGTCAGCCATCCCGGTCCAGGAATGCCGAGCGTCTCGAGCGTGACGTTGATGATGCCCTTCGTTGGATGCATCATCACCGCGAAGGTAATGCCGATGCCGATCGTCGACACCAGGACAGGGAAGAAGACCAGGGTTCTTAGGAAGCCGCGGGCGAAGATATTGCCGGTCAGCAGCACGGCCAGCAGCAGCCCGCAGACCGTCTTCAGCCCGGATGTCGTCACGGCATAGATCAACGTGTTGATCAGTCCCTTGATCAGGAACGGCTCGGAGAAGAACTGCTCAAAATTTTCGAGCCCGATGAATTCTGCCGTCGAAAGATCCCAGCGCGTCAGGCTGAACCAGAGAGACGAGACCGTGGGAACCAGAAACAGCACGCCGTATATGATGGCAGCCGGAATGAAAAACCACAGCGGGTAGGGCGACTTGCGCGAGCGGGAGCGTGTCTCGGTCATGACTACCTCTTCGATCGGGTGGAACCTCGCCCCATCAGGCGCGAGGTTAAATGGCCCGAAAGACCGCTACCAGTTGGGCAGACCGAGCTGCTTGGCCTGTTTGCGCACATCGTCGTCATAGAGTTTCGCCGCGTCGGCGGGCTGGCGGATGCCGGAGCCGACTTCGACGGTGATCTGCTCGAGTGACGGCCCTTTGACCGGCGAAACGAATTCCAGCGCCGGCGTCGTTTTGCCCTCGGTCTCGAAGTAGGGGAGCATGTCCTTGACGACAGGGGGCACATCGGCAGGCAGACCGCAGCCATCGACCAGCGAAGGACCCTGAACCGTGTTGGTCTCGACCATGATCTTGCAGCCCTCGATGCCCCCGGCGAAATCAACGAAATTCTTCGCTTCTTCGATATGCTGGCTGGCGGCGGGAATATAGAGGGCAGGCGGCATCCACACCGTCAGGCCATTCACAGCGGCGTCGTCGCTCGGCTGCGCAAAGAAACCGACATCGCCGAGGTTTTCCGGATAGTTCTGCTTGAGCACGCCGACTGCGAAGCTCAGCATCGGGTAATGCGCCGCCTCGCCGGTCGCGACCATTCTCAGGCCGTCGTCATAGCTTGCCGCGCCGAAGTCCTCGTTCATCAGGCCGGCGTCGTGAACATCCTTCAATCGCTCGAAGCCTTTCATGGCCGCCGGCGTCTCGGCATATTTCGCCTTGTTGGCGGTATAGTCGGCGGCGAAATGCGGCACGGCGGCATGCAGATTGTAATAATCGGCCAGAACGAAGAGCTGCGAGGTCCAGGTGTCGCGATAAGTCTGCGCGACGGCGACCTTGCCCGCAGCCTTGACCTTTTCGTTGTTCGCCATGAAGTCCGCCCATGTTTTTGGAACGGCGAGGCCGAGGTCCTGATAGATCTTTCTGTTATAGAGAATCCCGCCCGCCATGGCTGTGCCGAAGGGAACGCCGTAAAGCTTGTCGCCGGCGCGGACGACGGATTTGAAACCGTCATCCACCTTTGCCTGCGAGGGAAGGCCGCTGAGGTCAACAAGCGTCTGAGCAGGCTTCAGCGCCTGGAGAAGCGAGCCGGAATTATAGAGGAACACGTCTGGCATCTCGCCGGTCGCCAGACGCGTCTTGACGATGTTGTCCCCTTCACCGCCACCCGGCCGCTGTTCGATTTCGATCGTTACATCAGGCGCCTTGGCCTGATAGGCGGCAACCAGTGCTTCGGCGGCCGCGACCGTATCGGGACTGTTGTCGATCAGGAATGACAGGGTGACATCCGCATGCGACGGGCTGGCCGTTGCCAGCGCCAGAAGCGTGGATGCGCCCGCGAGAATGAGCCTTATCCGATGTGTCATGACGTTCCTCCTCTGAACGGTGTGACCTGTATGCTCCTCAGGAATCGGGTAGGGAAAAGACCAGCCGGTGCGTGCCCGGGGGAAGACCAGCCTCCTCGATGACAGGCTCCCCATTGAGCGACGGGTTCTGGTGCCGCCGTCCGGGCCGGAAGCGGCCGACGCAACCCTCCGGCAGCGTCAGCACATAGGTGACCTCGTTGCCGGTGCAGTGCCAGCCGGCCTCTATGCGCCCCTGGCAGATATCGTGATAGGCTGAAACGGGGGAAAGCGAGGGGATCGGCGCGGGATCGACGATGACCTCGGCAAACCCCGGCGAGTCCGGCTTCGGCGAAATGCCGGCGACGCATTCGAACAGCCACTGGCAGACGGCGCCATAGGCGTAATGATTGTAGCTGTTCATATCGGGTTCGTAGATGGTGCCGTCGGGCGCAATGGAATCCCAGCGCTCCCAGATCGTCGTCGCTCCCTTGGACACTTGGTAGAGCCAGCCCGGCACGTCCTCCTGCAGGAAGACCTTTTCGGCGAGATCGTCCATGCCGAGCTTCGTCAGGGCCGGCAAAAGGGCAGGCGTGCCGATGAAGCCGGTGCCGATCTTGTAGTCGGCATCGATGATCACCTGCCGGAAATGCTGCCGGGCCGCCTGGTGATGCTCCGCCGGTATCAGGTCGTAAAGGAAGGCGAGAGCATAGGATGTCTGGTCGTTATGGGCGAGCCGCCCCGCCGGGGTGATGAACTCGCTGGCGAAAGCCTGTCTGATTTCTTCGGCGCGCCGCTTCATCTGCTCTTCAATCGCGTCTTCGCCGAGAACGGCGGCGATCCTTGACAGAAGATCTGTCGAGATGAAGTGGTAGAGGGTGGCGGCGCAATCGTCGGCAATCGTCGGGCGCGGCTTCCTGTTGTCGCCGACCGGCTGCAGCCAATCGCCGAAGGTGAAGCCGCGCGCCCCCCAGTGCGACGGCGGGCGCACGATCGGACCGTTCGAGATCGACCAGACGAAATCGACCCAGCGCACCATCGAATCCAGGCACTCCGAAAGAACCGCTCGGTCGCCGTAATGGGTGTAGAGGACCCAGGGAATGACGACGATTGCGTCGCCCCAGCCGGTCGAGCCGGCATAACCCGGAAAGTCGGCGGGATGCAGACGCGTCGGGTCCGGCGAGAAATGCGAGATGGCGCCGTCCTCGCGCTGGTCGGCCATCACATCGCGCAGATACTTCCTCAGAAAGGACTGGCTGTCGCTCAGCCAACATGCCGTTGCGGCAAACACCTGGGCGTCGCCCGTCCAGCCCAGACGTTCGTCGCGCTGCGGGCAATCCGTGGGCACTTCGATGAAATTGGCCCGCTGCGACCAGATGGTATTCTGGACGAGTCGATTGACGAGAGGGTTGCCGGAGGTGAAGCCGCCGGCCGGCTCGGGCACTGAGGAAATCGGGATGGAGGCGATCGAGACAATCTCGGCGTTTCCAGTGATCGTCACCCGGGCGTAGCGAAAGCCATGGAAGGTGAAATGCGGTGCGTAGGTCTCGTCGCCGTCTCCGCGCAGCGTGTAGAGCGTGTGCGCCGCGGCCGTGCGATAATTGCGATTGTCGAAATGGCGATCGGGGCCGAGGACTTCCGAATGCTCCACCCGTACAGTGGCGCCGGCAGCGCCGCGGACGGTATATTTGATATAGCCGCCGGCATTCTGGCCGAAATCATAGACGGCCCTGCCATGATCATCGATCCAGCTTTCCACCGGGGCGAGCGGCCGTAATTCCCGAACCGCTGCCGTTTCATGGGCGACAAGCAGTCCTTTGTCGAACGGCAATCGCTCTGTAGCGTGCGTTTCCACGGCTTTTTCCAGTCGTGCGTCGTAAATCTCGCCGAAATAGATCCCCGACTTCAGAATCGGCAACGCGCCGCTGCGCCATGTGGTGTCGGTGGAAAGAACGACGCCGCTCGGTCCGACCAGGTCGGCGATGGCGCCGATCCTGTCGCCCCAGCAGTTGGGAATAGCCTTGGCGCCCCACATGATGGGCGAGCGGTACCATCCGTCGGCGAGCCAGATTTCGATGCGGTTGGGGCCGGGTTTCAGCAATTTCGAGATGTCGTATCGCTGATAGGCAATGCGGTCGTCGTAATTCGTCCAGCCGGGCGTCAGCAGGTCGTTGCCGACGCGTTCACCATTGATGAAGCAGCGATAAAGCCCGAGCGCCGAGATGAAGAGTTCGATCGGAAGGCCGGCGGCACCATCGTGATCGAAGGTCTTGGAGACAAAGCTTGCGGCCGTTCCCTGGCCGCCATCCGACAGCGGCGCGATCATCTCCCCGGACCATGTGCGCGAACTGGGATTGCCGCTGATGGCTGCCGGCTGAAAGTTCATCAAGTCCTCCCGATGAAGTGTAGAACGTTCTCCATATAACGTTCTACATTTCCTTCGGGAGCGCAATAGAAATTTCATCGCCAGTCTGCCATGGTGATTCTGCGGGCGAATATTGTCGGTCCGCAGCCGCGAGCGCAGAGATTTCATGCCAGTCGAAGACAAACAAAAGCTGCAACGAAACGAGCGCGTGACGATCCGCACAGTGGCCACCCATGCCGGCGTATCGGTCGCAGCAGTGTCCAAAGTGATGCGCAACGCTTATGGCGTCAGCGAAGCATTGCGGGCCAAGGTAACCGACGCGATCGAGGCGCTCGGATATCGTCCCTCGCGGGCGGCGCGCGGATTGCGCGGGCGCAGCTTCACCATCGGCGTGCTTCTGATTGACATCCGCAATCCCTTTCTGCCGGAAGTGATTGCCGGCGTTAACGGGGTGCTGGCGCCTTCGCATTATCAGGCGATGATCGGCGTCAGCGATGCGCGCGTGCAGCTGGAGACGTCATTGATCGAGTCGATGATCGACTACAAGATGGACGGCCTCGTCCTCGTTGCACCGCGCTTGCCCTCCGAGATCATTGCAAAATTCGCCGTCCAGATCCCGATCGTCACTGTGGGTTATCACGATGCCGGCGCCACGGCCTTCGACACCGTCAATGCCGACGATCAGCGCGGCGCCGAGATTGCGGTGGAGGCGCTGCTGGCCTGCGGTTATCGCGACATCGAAATGCTCAGCCTCGGCGAGCGTGAAGGGCACGCGGTTTCCGTCGTCCGCCAGCGGGAGATCGGCTTTCGCCGGGCGATGCAGCGGAGTGGGCTCGGCGCGGCGCCGATCGGAAAGATTCCTATCGCTTCACCGAGGCGGGAAGACACGATGCGAAAATTCCTGGCGAGGAAGGACAGGCCGCGCGCCGTGTTTTGCTGGAGCGATCTCGATGCGATCACGCTTCTGAGTCTGGCGATGGAGATGGGCGTGCGCGTGCCCGAGGACCTCGCCGTCATCGGATATGACAACTCCTCGACCGCAGCACTCGGCCTCGTCAATCTTGCTAGCATCGACCAGTCGGGCAGGGAACTCGGCCAGATCGCAACCCGGGCTCTCATCTCCCGGATCGAGGGCCGCACCGCTTCAGAGCATATTCTCCAGGTACCGTCGCTGGTCAACCGCAACAGTCTGACCCGGTCCAAGGGTACGAAGCACGACGGATGAAGAGGCCGGCAGCAGCTGTCGAGCTTGCCGGCCCATCGGTTCAGGCAGCCTGAGAAATCCTCGAGGGACGTGTGGCCGCGGCCTTCTCGACCATGGCGGTGACCTCGGCCCGCCGCGCACCCGACAGCGGCAGGCGCGGCATCCGGACGCGTTCGGAGCCGCGGCCCATGATCTGCTCGGCAAGCTTGATCGACTGCACGAGGTCGTGCTCGGCATCGAGATGCAGAAGCGGCATGAACCAGCGGTATATCTCGCGGGCCTTTTCCCAGTCGCCGCGTTCGGCGGCGGCAACGAGCTGCACGGATTCCTCCGGGAAGGCGCTGGTCAGGCCCGAGACCCAGCCCTTGGCGCCGAGCATCAGACCCTCGAGGGCGACGTCGTCGAGGCCGGCGAAGATATCGAAACGATCGCCGAAGGCATTGATGAGGTCGGTGAAGCGGCGCGGATCCGGCGCGCTTTCCTTGACGGCCTTGATATTCGGCACGCCGGCCAGCACCTGCAGCACATCGACGCCGATATTGACGCGATAGGCTGGCGGGTTGTTGTAGAGCATGATCGGCAGCGAGGTGGCTTCGGCGACGGTGCGGAAATGAGCGATCAGTTCCTCCGGCTTCGGCACATAGACCATGGCCGGCAGCAGCATCAGCCCATCGGCGCCGAGCTTTTCGGCGTCGCGGGCATAGGCGACGGCGCGGCGCGTGTCGAATTCGGAGACGCCTGTCACGACGGGAACACGACCATTGACGACCTCGACGGCCGCTTTGAGGATCGTGCGCTTCTCATCGGGATCGAGCGAATTGTTCTCGCCGCATGTGCCCATGACGATCAGCCCGTTGACGCCGTCATTGACGAGTGCGTCCTGGACGCGCTGGGTCGCAGGCAGATCCACGGAAAGATCTTCGTTGAACTGTGTCGTTACGGCGGGAAATACGCCCTTCCATCCTGTCGTCATCGCTTGAACCCCGTTGAAGTCAGGACCTTTATATACAAACTGTCGACAAGACTCAACCTGCTTTATCAGGACCGTTGCAGAAACCGGCCGAAACGCACTACAAGGCTTGAGGACAGAGGCAGGACATATGCAGAATGACACGGA
This sequence comes from Rhizobium croatiense, assembly GCF_019793465.1. GTDB lineage: Bacteria > Pseudomonadota > Alphaproteobacteria > Rhizobiales > Rhizobiaceae > Rhizobium > Rhizobium croatiense. The sequence goes on from NZ_JAILYJ010000011.1 coordinate 70,127, forward strand.
AAATGTGCGGGTGCGCGGCTCCGGCACGCAGAGCGTCTATGTGACGCTGCGCCGCGAAATCCTGTCGATGGCATTGGAACCCGGCAGCCCGCTCGATGAGGTCCGGCTGTCGGAGCGTTTCGGCATGTCGAGGACGCCCATCCGCGAAGCGCTGCTGCGGCTTGCCGCCGATGGCCTCGTCACGACCCTGCCGAACCGGAACACGATCGTCGCGCCGATCGATTTTGCCAGCCTGCCCACCTATTTCGAAGCGCTGACGTTGATGTACCGGGTCACGACGCGCGGGGCGGCCGAGAGGCGGAACGGCGAGATCATGAAGAGCATTCGGCTGCACCAAAAGCATTTTGCCGGTGCCGTCGCCGCGCGCGACGCCTATGCGATGATCGAGGCGAACCGCGAATTTCACGTGGCGATCGCCGAGCTTGCCGGCAATTCCTATTACACGACCTTCTTCGCCAAGCTGCTCGACGAAGGCCGGCGCATCCTTCGCCTCTATTACTCGACCTTCGACGACCGCCTGCCGCGCCAATATGTCGACGAACACGAGGAAATCATCGCCGCGATCGAGGCTGGCGATGCCGAGCGGGCCGACCAGCTGGCCATCGCCCACGCCGGCCAGATCGTCCGCCAGATCCAGGATTATCTCGCCCGCAACCTCGACCGGCCGATGGCGATCAGCTTGTCCTGAAGCACCGGATCAGGGCACAACGAATGCCTCAATCCTGAACGCCAGGGTCGCTCCCTGCCTTGAGCTTGACCTCGATGACCGGGACCACGACCTTGGGGCGGCGCACCGGCAGGACGAATGTCAGTTCGTTCTCGGCGACGGGGAACTGGGTGTTCGCCCATAGCGTATTGCTTGATGGGCGCAGCCAGGTGACCTCGCTGGCGTCATGCAGGAATTGCGCATATTCGATCTTGCCCGCCAGCGCATCGAAATGCAGATGCTTATAGGGCCAGTTGAAGAGGTGGATGTAGAGGCGGTCGCCATTCTGGGTGAGGCGGCAATCGGGCGGAGCGGTGAAGTCGGACTGGGTGCAGCCGACAATGCTGCGCTCGTGCAGCGTCATCCACTCCTCATAGGCGCCAAGGGCTGATAGTGCGCGGTGATCGAGTGTGCCGCGCGCCGTCGGGCCGACATTCATCAGCAGATTGCCGCCGATCGCAACAGTGCCGACCAGCATCTGCACCAGCTGCTCCGTGCTTTTCCAGGTGTCCTCGTCGCGGTGATAGCCCCAGGAGCCGCTGAGCGTCTGGCAGGCTTCCCAAACGACGGGCCTGCCGTCGCGTTTCGGCCAGGCACGCGGCATATATTGTTCCGGCGTGACGATATCGGGCTGCAGGCCGGCGAGATCGAGCCGGTTGTTGATGATGATGTCGGGGGCAAGCTCCCGCACCAGGCGCACCAGTTTCTCGCTTTCCCAATCCCGATGACCCTTGCCGACTAAGTCTCCGAGCTTCCACTGCGGGTAGCTGAAGTCGAACCACAGGATGTCGATCCGGCCGAACTCGGTCAGCAACTCGCGTACCTGCTCGCGCATGAAGGCGGCATAACGCTGCATGTTCCGGCCTTCGTTGATCTCAAGCGCATCGGGATGGTTGCGCTGGGGGTGGCGCGGATCGACGGTGAAATCGGGATGGTGCCAGTCGATCAGAGAATAGTAGAAGCCTATCCTCAGGCCCTCGGCGCGGAAGGCGTCGACGAAGGGGCGCAACAGATCCTTGCCATAAGGCGTGTTGGTCACCTTGAAGTCGGTCGCCTTGGTATCCCAGAGGCAGAAACCTTCATGGTGCTTGGTCGTCAGCACCACATATTTCATGCCCGCGGCCTTGGCGCGTCTCGCCCATTCGCGGGGGTCGTAGAGATCGGGATCGAAATGATCGAAATATTTCTGATAATCGGCGTCGTTCAGCTCTTCGCGGCTTTTGACCCATTCATGGCGGGCCGGCAGGGCATAGAGACCCCAATGCACGAACATGCCGAACCGGTCGTGAACGAACCAGGCTTTCTTTTCCTCGGGCAACGCCAATGACTGCAGATTGCCGGCATCCATGGGATATCCCTCCTGTTGATCGTCGGATCATGTCGTTTCGCGGACGATGAGTTCGGGCACGATGACGATGCCGTGCTGACGATTTTTGGTGGCGATGCGGCTGAGCAGCAGGCGCACGGCTTCCTCGCCCATTTCCCGCTTCTGCACGCGCAGCGTCGTCAGCGCCGGAGACAGAAGTTCGGCAGCCGGAATGTCGTCGAAACCGATCAGGGCGATCTGCTCGGGGATCGAAATACCGGCCGCCCGGCAGGCCTTCATGGCGCCGATCGCATTGAGGTCGTTGTAGCAGATGAGGGCATCGATGCCGGGGGTTTCCGCCAGCAATTGCGCAGCCGCCGTCTGGCCGCCCGATGCCGTCGGATCGCAATAGATGATGCCCTGGACCTTGAGCCCGTGGGCCGCCAGGGTCTTGCGGAAGCCGACGAGACGGCTCTTGCCGCCGAAGGAACTTCGCGGCCCGGCGATGATCGCGATTTTGCGGCGCCCGCGCTCAACCAGATGGTCGATGGCGCGCGACGCCCCGGTCTCGTAATCCGTCACGATGGTTCCCGCAATCTCGGGCGGCGCCTCGCGATTGATGAGCACAACGGCGCGGTGGGGCGCGAGCGCCTTGTGAAGCGCGGCGTCGGGCAGTCGCGCGCTGCAGACGATGATCCCGTCGACGCGGTGCCTGAGCAGCGCCTCGATGAGTTCTTCCTCGCGCTTGCTGTTTTCGACGACATTGGACAAAAGCAGATTGTAGCCGGCCGCACTCGCCGCATCCTCGGCGCCCCGGATGACCTCGGGAAAAAACGGATTGGTGATGTCGGGAACGAGAAGGCCGATGGTCTTCGACCGGTCGGACCGCAATCCGCGCGCAAAAGGATTGGGGCGGTAATTGAGTTCGTTCGCGGCCGAAAGAATGCGCTGCGTGGTCTCGGCACTCGCTCCGCCCTGGTCGTTCAGCACGCGCGACACCGTCATCGGCGACACGCCGGCGGCGCGAGCGACATCGGCGATGGTTATCTTGGATTCTGCGTCTTTGGGGCGGCTCAATGGGGCGTCTCTGAAAGGGGCAGGAAATTTACGATAACGATAACTAACATAATTTCCTGAAAAGCCAAGGCTGTCTCGGCGTATCACGTGACACAGAGAATCTCTTTGACAAAGAATTACGGTAACGATAACGTTAGGAAAAGAGGAGAATACGTTAACGATAACCTAGAACGACATCATCGGGAGGAGAGAATGCAGCACGCCAGAATACTACGACGGCAGGTCGTTTCGACCGTTGCCGCGGCCATCCTCATCGGTGCCGGATGGGCCGGCGCCGCTTTCGGCTTTCAGGAGGCGCCGGAACTCAAGGCGCTCGTCGATGCCGGCAAGCTGCCGCCGGTGGAAAAACGGCTGCCGAAGGAGCCGCTGGTGCTGACGCCGCTTGAATCGGTCGGTACCTATGGCGGCACCTGGCGCACGGCGACCTTCGGCGGCGGTGACAGCGAGATCGAGCGTTCGATCGGCTATACCAGGCTGGTCCGCTGGAATCCGGAATGGACCGAGGTGATCCCCGATATCGCCAAGAGCGTCGAGGTCAATGCGAACGCCACCGAATATACCTTCACTCTGCGCGAAGGCACGCGCTGGTCGGATGGCGAGCCCTTCACGGCCGACGACCTGGTCTGGTGGAACGAGAACGTGCTGCGCAACACGAAGATCACGCCGGCAGCACCGGACTGGCTGACGGCCGGCGGAGAGCCGGTCAAGGTCGAAAAGCTCGCCGACGACAAGGTCGTCTTCAAGTTTGCCGCACCGAACGGACTGTTCCTGATGAACATGGCGACCGTGCGCGGCTCCGATATCCTGGCGGCGGCACCCGGGCATTACCTCAAACAGTTCCACAAGGATTTCAATCCCGATGGCATCGACGCCCTGGTGAAGGCTGCCGGTGCGACCGACTGGGTCCAGCTCTTCAACAACAAAATCGGATTCCCCGGCCGCTGGCGCGATCTCGGCCGTCCGACCCTCGATGCCTGGGTGCTGACTGCGCCCTATAATGGCACGACCCAGGTCGTCGCCGAGCGCAACCCCTATTATGCCAAGGTGGATACATCAGGAAACCAGCTGCCCTACTTCGACCGCATCACCATCGACGTGATGCAGGATACGCAGGCAATCATCCTGAAGGCGATCAGCGGCGAAATCGATATGCAGAACCGCTTCATCGAGACGACGGACGCCCGCACGGTGATTGTGCAGAACCAGCAAAAGGCCGGCTACGGCCTGTTCATCGCCCGGCCGGCCTGGTCGAACGCCCTGCTGATCACGCTCAATCAGACCCACAAGAACCCGGCCTTGCGCGCCGTCTTCTCCAATAAGGATTTCCGCATCGGCCTCAGCTACGCCATCAATCGCGAGGAGCTCAATCAGCTGATCTATGCCGGGCAGGCCAAGCCCTATCAGGCAGCGCCCCGCGAAGGCACGGCGCTCTACGACGAGAAGATGGCGACGCAATACCTGGAATATAACGTCGACCTCGCCAATCAGTATCTCGACAAGGCCGGCCTGACCAAGAAAGACGGCGAAGGCTATCGCCTCGGCCAGGATGGAAAGCGCATCACCTTCGCGATCGATGCGCTGACCGGAAGCCCGATCCAGGTCGACGCCCTCGAACTGATCCAGCGCTATTGGCGGGCCGTCGGCATCGACATGCAGCCGCGCCCGGCCGAACGCTCGCTGATTTTCTCCCGGCTGCAGAACAACGACAATGATGGCCTCGGATGGGTCGGCGGCGGGGGCTATGACTTCCTCGGCCTGCTCGATCCCAAATGGTATTTCCCGCACGAATATGAATCGAGCTTCGCGACCGCTTGGGGCCTTTATTACCAGAACCCCAAGGATCCGAACGCTGAGGAACCGAGCCCGGCCGCCAAGAAACAGATGGATCTCTACCGGCAGGTGCAGGAAGCGCCGACGCTCGAAAAGCAGCTTGAAGCGATGAAAGAGCTGCTGGCGATCACCCGGGACGAGTTCTACGTCATCGGCACCAATCTCGAGCCGGATCGCGTCGGTATCGTCAAGACCAATATGCATAACGTTCCGAAGGTCATTCCCAGCACGTCCTTCTACATGACGCCGGGACCGGCAAAGCCTGAGACCTTCTACTACCAGCAATAAAAAAGACATCCGATCGGCGGAATGGCGTCCGTGGCGCCATTCCGGCAGCAGCCCCGCCCCAACACCCAGACCGCGCGGCGATCGCCGGTTGAAGGAGCTTGAATATGGCCGGCTTCATCATCAGACGTCTACTTTACATGATCCCGATGATGTTCGCGATCTCGGTCGTGACCTTCATCATCATCCAGCTGCCGCCGGGCGATTTCCTGACCGCGATGACCGCGCGTCTTGCCTCGCAGAACGAGACCATCGATCCCGGCGTCATCGCCGGCCTGCGCGAGCGCTATGGCCTCGATCAGCCCTGGACGGTGCAATATTGGAAATGGATCAGCGGCATCCTGCTGCATGGCGATTTCGGCCAGTCCCTCGATTGGAACAAGCCGGTCAGCGAATTGATCTGGGCACGCATGGGCCTGACCATGGTGGTCTCGGTCACCACGCTGCTCTTCGTCTGGGCGGTGGCCTTTCCGATCGGCATCTATTCGGCCGTGCGGCAATATTCGATCGGCGATTACTTCGCCACCTTCTTCGGCTTTCTCGGCCTCGCTATTCCGAACTTCCTGCTGGCGCTGGTGCTGATGTTCGTCTCGGCGCAGTATTTCGGCCAAAGCGTTGGCGGGCTGTTTTCGCCCCTCTATATCAACGCTGCCTGGAGCTGGGCCAAGCTCGGCGATCTCATCTCGCATATGTGGATCCCGGTCGTCGTGCTTGGCACCGGTGCCACGGCGGCGCTGATCCGCATCATGCGCGCCAACCTGCTCGACGAGCTCAACAAGCCCTATGTCGACATGGCGCGCGCCCGGGGCCTGAGCGAAATCCGGCTGCTGCTGAAATATCCGGTGCGTGTGGCGCTCAACCCCTTCGTCTCCACAGTCGGCTGGGTGCTGCCGCACCTCGTCTCGGGTTCGGTGGTGGTCTCCATCGTCCTTAGCCTGCCGATCACCGGACCGCTACTTCTGAACGCCCTGTTTGCCCAGGACATGTATCTCGCCGGCACCTTCATCCTGCTGATGAGCATGCTGACGCTGATCGGTACGCTGATCTCAGACCTGCTGCTCGCCTGGCTCGATCCACGCATTCGCAATGGCTGAGGAGCGATACCAATGACCGATCAAGCCATCGCACTAATACCTGAATGTGTTCGCAATTCCGATGCGGTCGCCGGCCAGTGGAAACTCATCTGGCGCCGCTTCCGCCGCCACCGGCTGGCGCTTGGGGCCGGCGTCGTCATCCTGCTGATTTACCTGGTCGCCCTCTTCGCCGAGGTTATCGCTCCGGTTTCATCGCAGACCTACGATTCCCGCTACACTCATGCGCCGCCTCAGCGGCTCAAAGTCGCCGGCTACGACGCGGCGGGCCAGTTTCATCCACTTTATGTCAACGGCTATTCGATGAAGGTCGATCCGATTGCGCTCAGCCGCAATTACGTCGCTGATCCGGCCGTCGTCATTCCCGTCGGCTTCTTCGTCAAAGGCGAGCCCTATCGGTTTTGGGGACTGTTCGATTTCGACCGTCACCTGATCGGCCCGATAGAGGCGGGCAAACCTTTCTACCTGTTCGGCGCCGACCGGCTGGGGCGCGACGTCTTCAGCCGAACGGTGCACGGCACGCGCGTTTCCATGTCCGTTGGGCTGATCGGCGTGGCGATCAGCCTCGTCCTCGGCATCATCCTGGGGGGCATCTCCGGTCTTAATGGCGGCTGGGTGGACGATGTCATCCAGCGTTCGATCGAACTCATTAACTCGATCCCGACCATCCCGCTGTGGATGGGCCTTGCGGCTGCCGTGCCGATCAGCGCCGATCCGATCCTGGTCTATCTCTGGATCACGATCATCCTGTCGCTGATCGGCTGGACCGACCTGGCACGTGTGGTGCGCGGCCGTTTCCTGTCGCTGAAGACCGAAGACTTCGTCATTGCCGCCCATCTGGATGGCTGCTCCAGGCTGCGCATCATCTGGCGGCACATGGTCCCGTCCTTCATGAGCCACATCATCGCCTCGGTCACGCTCGCCATCCCGACGATGATTCTTGCCGAAACCGCTCTCTCCTTCCTCGGCATCGGACTGCGCCCGCCGGTCGTCAGCTGGGGTGTGCTGCTGCAAGAGGCGCAGAACATTCTCGCGGTCACGAGCGCACCCTGGCTGTTTCTTCCGGGCCTGGCGGTGATCGTCACGGTGCTTGCCCTCAATTTCCTTGGTGATGGATTACGCGATGCTGCAGATCCCTATGAATACTGACGCCAATTTCGCCGCGGCCGGCGGCCGGCAGGGGGATCGCGCCCCGCTGATCGAGGTCGACGACCTCAGGACTCATTTCTTCGGCGGCGCGGGCACAGTGCGGGCGGTCGATGGCGTTTCCTTTTCCATCCCGCGCGGCAGGACGGTCTGCGTCGTCGGCGAATCCGGCTCGGGCAAGAGCATCACCGGCCGCTCGATCCTCAACCAGGTCCCGCGCGGCGGGCGGATCGTCTCGGGCGCGATCCGCTACCGGCCCGATCCGGCAGCCCCCGCGATCGATCTCGCGGCGCTCGATCCGCGCGGCCGCGATATGCGGGCGATCCGCGGCGCCCAGATCGGCCTAATCAGCCAGGAGCCGATGGCCGCTCTTTCACCCGTCCATACGATCGGCAACCAGATGATGGAGGTGATCCGCCTGCATCTGAAAATGGGAAAGAAGGAAGCGCGCGAGCATGCAATCGAGACGCTGGCTCTGGTCGGCATTCCCCGGCCGGCCGAACGGATGGAAAGCTATGCGTTCCAGTTTTCCGGCGGCATGCGCCAGCGCGTCTGCATCGCGCTGGCTCTCGCCTGTCGCCCGAAACTCTTGATCGCCGACGAGCCGACCACGGCGCTCGATGTGACCACCCAGGCCAATATCCTCGATCTGCTCGCCTCGCTGCAGGCCGAATTCGGGCTCTCGGTATTGTTCGTCACCCATGATCTCGGTGTGGTGGCCGAAATCGCCGACCAGGTTGTCGTCATGTATGTCGGCCGGGTGGTGGAAGCGGGTGACGTCGACACGATCTTCCATGCGCCCGTTCATCCCTACACCAAGGCCCTGCTGCAATCGGTGCCGCGCATGCACGGGCAGCCGACCGAACGGCTCGCGACCATCGAGGGCATGGTGCCCTCGCGTTTCGACCGGCCCGAAGGCTGCAGCTTTCATCCCCGATGCAGGCAGGCGAGGGCGGGGCTGTGCGATCAGAAAGACCCCGAGTCCGTCGTCATCGGTGACGGGCACGTCGCCAGCTGCCTGCTTTACGAGGGAAGACAATGATGGCCGATCCCATGACGCAGCCAAGCCCGCTGCTCGAACTGAACGATCTCAGGATGCATTTCCCCATCCGCAAGGGCGCGTTCCGACGGGTCGTCGGCCATGTCAAGGCGGTTGATGGCGTCTCGCTTCGCGTCGATGACGGCGAGACGCTTGGCATTGTCGGTGAATCCGGCTGCGGCAAGTCGACGCTCGCCCGCACCGTGCTGCGCATCTACCAGCCGACCAGCGGCGAGATCCGCTATCGCGATCGCAGCGGCGGCACGGTGGACCTCGCGGCCCTCTCCGGTCCCGCTCTCGATGAAGTCCACCGTGACCTGCGCATCGTGTTCCAGGATCCGCAATCCTCGCTCAATCCGCGTCTTCCCGTTATCGACATTATCGGCGAGGTATTGAGCGTCAACGGCATCGCCAAGGGCCGGGAACTCGAGCACCGGGTCGCCGAGCTGATGCAGAGTGTGGGCCTGCGGCCCGAATATATGCGCCGCTACCCGCATGCCTTTTCGGGCGGCGAACGGCAGCGCATCGGGATTGCCCGGGCGCTGGCGTCCAACCCGCGCCTTGTCATCGCCGATGAGGCGGTCTCGGCGCTCGATGTCAGCGTGCAGGCTCAGACCATCAATCTCCTGCAGGATCTGCAGGAGCAGTTCGGCCTGACCTATCTTTTCGTCGCCCACGACCTTTCGGTCGTTCGGCACATCTCGGACAATATTGCCGTCATGTATGTCGGCCGCGTCGTCGAAAAGGCGCCGACGGAGCAGATCTTTTCTCGCCCGCGCCATCCCTATACCGAAGCGCTGCTTTCGGCCGTGCCGATCGCCGACCCTAGACTGCGCCGCCACGGCAAGCGCATCCGGCTGGCGGGCGAGGTCGCCGACCCCGCGCATCCGCCTCCCGGCTGCGCATTTCATCCGCGCTGCCGTTACGCCACCGAGCTTTGCAGGCAGGAGGTGCCGGCCCTGCGCGCCGTGACGGCCGACGGGCACGCGGCCGCCTGTCACTACGCCGAATCCCTGTCGCTCAATCCCTTTGCCGACCGTATCGTTCCGGAGTTCAATTGATGCCCGAATTCATTCCACGCTGCGAGCAGCGTCCCATTGTGGATACCTCCTCCAGGACGCTCGATCTCATCTACTTCGATCTCCTCGCGCTTCCGTTGGATGGCCGGGAGACGCGGCAGCTGCCCTTGCACGAAAGCCTCTACGTCGTGCTGTCGGGGCAGGTGGATATCGAGGTGGATGACGTCAGTTTCGGGGCGGTGGGCCGGCGAGCCGATATCTGGGAAGGCGATGCGGACTCGGTTTACGCGCCCGTCAACGCCAACGTCCGGGTATCGGCTCGTGGCGGCCCGGCCGAAGTCGCGATTGCCGGCGGCATCTGCGAGACGCACTACGCCCCGTTCCGCGTCACGCCTGAGGAGGTCGACGCCGTCAATGTCGGCTCGCCCGATACGCACAGCCAGCGGCGGATCGTCCACCTGCTCGGCCAGCGCCAGAACGGGCGCTGCGGCAATCTGCTGGTGAGCGAGCTCTATGCCGGCGAGGGCTGCTGGTCGGGCTATCCTCCGCATAAGCACGACACCGAAGATGGCGACGCCGAGACCTTGCACGAGGAACTTTATCACTACCGGTTCCTGCCGGAGACCGGCTTCGGCAGCCAGATCACCTATGACGACGACGGTCCGGTCAAGATCCTGATGACCCGCGATGGCGATACCGTCCTGGTCGATCGCGGTTACCACCCGACCGTCACCTCGCCCGGCCATCGGGGCTACATCTTCACCATCCTCGTCGGCAAACATCGCCGCGGGCTGATCCAGCGCTTCGATCCCGCCCATCAGCATCTGACCAAAACCATCCCCGGCATCGATGCGATGCGCGACAAGTTCAAATAGTCAGGCCATTGGCCGCCTGTGTCGGCAGCCGTCACCGCCAGATTTCCGTCCTAGGAGAGACGATCCATGCGTGAACGTACGCGAATAAACGTTGATGCCAGCCAGGCCGTGCGCCCGTTCAACCGGTTCTGGCGCGGCACCGGTTTTTCGCCGGCCGAGCTGCTGCTCGAACCCGAGATGCGCCAGATGCTCGCCTATATCGGCGGCCTGCCGAATGAGGGCATCCGCTATCTGCGCGTCCATTATCTCTACAATCTGCTGCGCTCGACCGGCGGCGCGGGTTATGACTGGTCCCTGCTCGACCGTGCGCTCGACGTGATGATCGAACACCGCCTGAAGCCGTTCTTCGAGCTGATGGGCAATCCCTCGGACCTCTTCACCGACTATGAGGACATGGATCAGGTCAGGCGCTGGCGGGATCTGGTGACGGCGACGGCGAATCGCTACGGCGCGCGCTACGGCATGGACGAATTGCGCACCTGGTACTTCGAAACGACGAACGAGGCCGATTCCGGCTGGTGGACCTATGGGATCAAGGGCTACACCAACTATTACGATGCCTGCGTCGCGGGGCTCGATGCGGTCGATCCCAGCCTGCCGATGGGTGGCCCAGGTACCGCCCGCACGCTATCGCCGATCTTTCGCGCCCTGATGGCCCATTGCGACAGCGGCGCCAGCTGCCTGACCGGCGGCGGCCCGCCGCGCCTCGACTACATCTCGATCCACGAGAAGGGCGTCAATGGCAGCAAGGACGACCTGACCCCGAAAACCCATGCCATCGTCGACCGCACGCTGCTCGTCGTCGACTATCTCAAGGAGCACCATCCGCGCCTTGCCGGCCTGCCGATCATCAATGACGAATGCGACCCGCAGCTCGGCTGGAGCGATCATCACAGCTGGCACGGCAAGGCCTATTATGCCGGCATCATTGCCCGCATCATCGAACAGCACGACCGGCGCATCATCGCCCCGAAAGCGGCGAATTTCACCTTCCTCAGCAATGACCACGCCTTTATCGGCGGCTGGAGCCAGCGCACGATCTTTGCCTATTTCGGTTCGCGCAATTTCACCAGGGCGCAGTGGGAGCACAAGACCGATCTGGATCGGCTGGTGACCGACATCGACACGGCGCCACCATTCGACATCATCAAGAAGCCCGGTCTCACGTCGATGGAACTGTTGGCGACGCTCGGCGACACCGTCTGCAAGGTAACGGCCGAGCCGCCGCTGACCCCCGACCAGGATGGATTGGCGATCCTGCCGACGCGGCTGACGGGGGGCGGTGTTTCGATCAGCCTCATCCACAGCGTCGATGCCATCAACCGTTCGGGCCGGACCGCCGTGCGCCTGGAGGTCGGCGGGCTTGCTCTCGGCCGCCACGCGCTGTGCCTGCTGCGCATCGACGAGGAATTCACCAATCCGATGGAAGTCTGGGAGGCCCAGCGCGACGAAAGCAATCCGCGCGGACCCTTCGAGCCGGTCGGCGCGCCGCCCGAACCTGACGAAGCGCAGTTTGCCGAACTGCGCCGCGCCCAGGAGCCTGCCTTGCTACACCCGATCAGCGTCGTCGAATGCGACGAGGGGCGGATCAGCGTCGATCTCGATGTACTTTTGCCGTCGCTGACGCAGGTGCTCGTCGTTCCCGACACCGGCGCGCGGCCGGCCGCACCCACCGGCCTTACCGTCGAACGCTACCGTGGTCTCGGCGGCCGGGAGGAGCGCATGCTGTTCTGGGCAGCCGGCGATAGCAGCCCCGCCATCTTCTACGATGTCCTCACCAGCAGGGATGGCGAGACCTTTGAAAAGGTCAGCCCTGCGCCGCTGATCTCGACGGCATTCCTGCACATGTCGCCGCCAGCGGGTGCGCAATACGCGGTGCGCGCCCGCGATGCATTCGGCCGCCACAGCGAGCTTTGTGTTTTTCGTCGATGAGCAATGAAACGATGCATATCGCCTATTTCACCAAGACCCTGGAAGGCCTGCCGCTGGAGAAGGCGGCGGAGATCACGGCGGGGCTGGGCTTTGATTGCGCCGATCTTCTTATTCGCGAGGGCCACGCCGTCTCGCCCGACCGGCCGGAGGAAATCGTCAAGGCGGTCAAGCTTTTTGCTGCGGCCGGCCTGCGCATCCCGATGGCGACCATCGACGCCACGCAGCCGGACGATGCCGCGTCCCGGCTGCTCCATCATTGCGGCGAGGCCGGCATCGGGCAGGTTCGGCTCGGCTTCTGGCGGTATGATCCGTTGCGGCGTTGGCAGGTGCAGCTCGACGAAGCGCGGCGCGACCTCGATGGCTTCGAACGCCTGGCCGAAAAATTCGCCATCAGGCTCGCCGTCCAGCTTCACGGCGGGACCCTGCACGCCTCGGGCGCGCTGGCGGCGCAACTGCTGGCCGGGCGCGATCCGGTCAGGTTCGGCGCTTATCCCGATCCGGCCAACCAGCTCATTCGTGAGGGCAGCGAGGACTGGCGTCTGACCCTCGACCTTCTCGAACCCTGGTTCTGCTGCATGGGCGTCAAGAATTGCGGCTGGTTTCCCGGCGCCTACGGCGCCGATGGCCAGCGTAGATGGCATTCGGACTGGTATGGGCTCGACGAAGGCATGGTGCCCTGGAACGACATCGTCCCGCATCTCATCGCCACCGGATTTGCCGGCGTGCTCTCGATGCATTCGCAATACCAGCTCCCCCGCGACCAGGCGCTCGCCAAGGCCCGCGCCGATCTTGCCCATCTCAGGCGCCTCGTCGCCGCAGCGAAAGAGTAGAACCATGAGCAAACAGGCTCCCATCATCGCCGTCCTGTTGACCGAAAAGACCCGCCGTATGATGCTGGACGATGCGGCGACCGCCCGGTTGAACGGCCTCGGCGAGGTGCGCTGGCCGGCCGGCGCCACGATCGACGCTGCCGATGTCGACCGGCTGCTGCAGGACGCCACGGCTTGCCTCACCGGATGGGGTACGCCGCCCTTCGATCCCGCCCTGCGCCAGCGCCATCCGCAACTTGTCCTCGTGGCTCATTCCGCAGGCAGCATCCGCACTTTCGTACCCACCCGACTTTTTAATGATGGCCTTCGCGTCAGCCATGCCGCTTCGAAGATTGCCGCCTCGGTTGCCGAGTTCGTCGTCGCCGAAGCGCTGCTTACCATGCGCGGCATTCATCGGCTGCATCAGGAATTGCGTAACGGGGGCGAATGGCTCGACGTCCGCGCCGCCGTGCCGCAAAGATTGCTCGGCGCCAGAACAGTCGGCATCGTCGGGGCCGGATATGTCGGGCGGGCAGTCATGCGTCTGCTCGTTCCATTCGGCTGCCGCGTGCTGGTCGTCGATCCCTATCTCGACGACGGCGAGGCCGCAGCGCTCGGCGTCGTCAGAGCCGGGCTCGACGAGGCGCTTGCCGAGAGCGATGTAATTTCCCTGCATGCGCCAGTCCTGCCCGAAACGCGTGGGATGATCGGCGCCCGCGAGCTGGCGCTGCTGCGCCCCGGCGCGCTGTTCATCAACACGGCGCGGGCCGAGCTGGTCGACGAGGCGGCATTGCTTGCGGAGATCAGGTCCGGCCGCATCGAGGCGGCTCTCGATGTCTTCGATCAAGAGCCCCTGCCTCAGGACAGTCCGTTCCGCGACCCTGCGCTCGCCAATGTCACCATTTCGCCGCATGCCGCCGGCCACACCGAAGAGGCACATTTCGCCCAAGGGCAGGCCATGGTCGACGAGATCGGCCGGCTGCTGCGCCGTGAACCGCTTCAGCACGAAGTATCGCGCGCCATGCTTGAGCGGATGGCGTGAGCATGGACAGAAGCATCGGAGGTTCCGTGACGGCGCCGCGTGTCAGAATCCTCGAGATCGACGCCTTCGAGCGCGATATCAGGCTGCGCCTGCCGTTCCGCTTCGGCGCGGCAACCCTGGAAAAGGCGCCGCAGGCCTTTCTCAGGGTGCGCGTCGAGGATGAGGAAGGGAAAACCGCCATCGGCGCCGCCGCCGAAATGATGGTGCCGAAATGGTTCGACAAAAACCCGGCGCTGACGCCGGCGCAGAATGTCGATCAGTTGCGCGGCTCTATCCGTACCGCTGCTACCGCATCGCTCGAAGCGTCCACACCGGCGACATTGTTCGCCGCTGCCCGCCTGAACGAGATGGAGACCGCCCGCCGCCTGCCTGGAAATCCGCTGGCCGCCGGTTTCGGTCCTTCGCTGATCGCCCGCGCGGCGCTCGACGCCTATTGCCGCCTCGCCGGCATTTCCTTCTTCGATGCAGTGCGTCGCAATCTCGTCGGCATCGGCGGCCCGATGCTGCCCGGCGATATCGACGCGGATGCCGCCTCGACGATGCTCGCCGGCCTTCGCCCTGCCAGCTCGATCTCGGCCCGGCATACGATCGGACTGCTCGACCCCATTACCGAGGACGAGATCGTCGATCCTGTCGGCGATGGTCTGCCGGAAAGTCTCCAGGCAGTGATGGCCCGTTATGGCAACCGCTGGTTCAAGATCAAGCTTTCGGCAGCGGTCGATGCCGATATCGACCGGCTGGCGCGCATCGCCGCCGTGTTGGACCGCTTGCCCGATTATCGGGTGACGATCGATGGCAACGAACAGTTCACGGCAGTCGACGAGCTTGCTGCCTTGCTGGTGCGGATCGCGGCTATGCCGCGGCTGGCGCGGCTGCGTGCGGCCATTGCCTTTGTCGAACAGCCGTTCTCGCGCGCGATTACCATGCAAACACCGCTCGGGAATCTGGCCGCGGATCTGCCCTTCCTGATCGACGAGAGCGACGATGGTGACGGCGCTTTCGCGCTTGCCCGGACACTTGGTTATACCGGCGTCTCCTCGAAGACCTGCAAGGGCATTTACCGCTCGCTGCTGAAAGCGATCCGTATCAAAACGGCAGGTGTGCCGGGGTTGTTTCTCTCCGGCGAGGATCTGACCTGCCAGGCCGGGCTTGCCGTGCAACAGGATCTGGCGCTGGTTTCGCTGCTCGGCCTCTCCCATGTCGAGCGCAATGGCCATCATTATGTGGCCGGCCTGCGGGGCGCGCCGCAGGCGGAGAAGGTGCGTTTTGCCGCTGCCCACCCCGATCTCTACGAACGGGATAATGGAGGACCGCTCCTGTCGATCCGCGACGGCCGGATCGCCATCGCTTCGCTCGGGGCCGTCGGCTACGCGAGCGGTGCTTTACCCGATTTTGGATCGATGAAGCCATTGTCATGATGACGAAAAAGCGCGAGCGGTTTCGTTCGATATCATGAGGTCAGAACAGCTTTCAAATGTTTATGTTACTCGTCCGGCGCGCTCCAGAATGCGGGTCGCGAGCTTCAGATGCGGCAAATCGAGCATGCGCCCGTCCACCTGGATGACACCCGCATCGGGCTGGGCGGCAAAGGCGGCGGTGACCTTATCCGCCCAGGCGATCTCGGAGGCATCCGGCGTGAAGGCGTGGTTGATCGTTTCCACCTGGCTCGGATGGATGGCCATCATGCCGGAGAAACCGTCGCGCCGGGCGCGGCCGACATAGGCTCGCAGACCGTTGAGATCGCGAAAATCGGGATAGACGGTATCGATTGCCGGAATGGCTGCGGCATGGGCTGCAAAGAGCGTGAGCGAGCGGGCAAGCTCGTAGGGCGGCGTGTAGCGGCCATCCGTCCTGCGCGCGGTCGCGGCCCCGATTGCAGCCGGCAGATCCTCGGCGCCCCAGGTCAGGCCGCAGAGCTTGTCCGAGACATCGCGATAACTGCCGATCTCGAAGATCGCCGCCGGCGTTTCGGTCGCGATCGGCAAGATGGGAAGAGCCGCCGCGAGCGAGCTTGCAAGCTTGCGCACCGAAGCGGCGCCCTCGGCCTTCGGCAGCATCAGCGCGAAAGGCTGAAGACCGCTCAGGGCGGCGACGTCGTCCTCGCATTCCGGCGAGGCGAGGGGATTGATGCGGATGAGGAGCTTGGTCTCGCCGGCATGGCGCTGCACGAATTCGTGGACGCTGTCGCGGGCCTTTGGCTTGTTGGCAGGCGCGACGGAATCTTCCAGATCGAGAATGACGGCATCGGCGCCCCATGTGAGCGCTTTTTCGAAACGTTCCGGCCGGTCGCCGGGCACGAAAAGCAGCGAGCGCAGCTTCATGACGGTTTCCCCTTCAGCATGGCGGTACGCAGGCACTGGCAGACGATCTCGTCACGCTGGTTCAGCGTTACATGACGGAAAATGACGATGCCGGCATCGGGGCGGGAGTTCGAGCGGCGCAGCTCCGTCACCTCCGTTTCCACCCGAAGCGTATCGCCGATGAAGACCGGTTTCGGCATCGTCACCTTGTCATAACCGAGATTGGCGACAAGCGTGCCGAGCGTGGTGTCGCCGACCGAAAGGCCGACTGTCAGCGCAAAGGTGAAGGTGCCGTTGACGACGATCCGGCCAAACTCGGTGCCGGCCGCATATTCGGCATCGAGATGCAGCGGCTGCGGATTGTGGGAGAGCGTCGTAAAGAGCAGGTTGTCGGTCTCGGTGACCGTGCGGCGGATGTCATGGGCGATGCGGTCGCCGACCGCCCATTCGTCGAAATAGCGGCCGGCCATCACTCCTCTCCCTTCATGACAGTGACGACCAGCTGGTTTTCCGAAACACGGACGCCGGGGGAAACCTGCAATTTGCCGACGATGCCGTCGAAGGGCGCCCGCAGCGAATGTTCCATCTTCATGGCTTCGACCGTCAGCAGGCGGTCTCCCTTGGCGACACGATCGCCCTCCGTGACCTCTACCGAAATGACGAGGCCCGGCATGGGCGACAGGATGGCGCCATCGGCCACACCGTGATTCGCCTCGACCTCGCCTGCGTGAGGCAGGCCGATCGACCAGGCATTGCCCGCATCGAAAAGCACCGTCGTCTCGTCCATCTCGACGGCATTTGCTTCGAGGTCGGTGCGTGCGCGTCCCCAATGGAGATGACCGTCGATGCGCACCCGCACGCGGCTATCGCTTGGCCCGGCGATGCGGAAGCCGGTCAGCGCAGACCAGGGATCGCTATCCATGTCCTTCGAAAGTGCCGTGGCCGCCCTGTCAACGACGGTTTCATCAGGCTCGCTGGCCACGAGGCTTTGCCCGTGGCGGTCGAGAAAGCCGGTATCGATCTTTGCGGCGCGAAAATCCGCATCATTGGCGATCCGGGCGAGAAGACCGGCATTGGATTTGACCGGCCAGACCTCGATGCCGGCACAGGCGGCGGCGAGCTTCGAAAGCGCCGCGTCACGATTCGGCCCATGCGCGATGATCTTGGCGATCATCGGATCGTAGAAGGCGGTGATCTCGTCACCCTGTTCGACCCCGCTGTCGACACGAACCGCCTGCGGCAGTTTGAGATGGTCGAGACGGCCGGTCGAGGGCAGGTAGCCGGCGGCGGGATTTTCGGCGTAGAGCCGGGCTTCGAAGGCCCAGCCGTTCATGGTGATCTCGTCCTGGCTTTTCGGCAGCGGCTCGCCACTTGCGACCTTCAGCTGCCAGAGGACCAGATCCTCGCCTGATATGGCCTCGGTGACGGGATGCTCCACCTGCAGGCGCGTGTTCATCTCCATGAACCAGATGCGGTCGGGATTGAGGCCCGAGGAGGCGTCGGCGATGAATTCGATGGTGCCGGCGCCGACATAGTTTACCGCTCTTGCGGCCTTGACCGCCGCCTCGCAGATCGCCGCGCGGGTGGCGGCATCAAGGCCGGGGGCGGGGGCCTCTTCGATGACCTTCTGGTGCCGGCGCTGCAACGAGCAATCGCGTTCGAAGAGATGAACGCAATTTCCGAGCTTATCGGCGAAGACCTGAACTTCGATATGGCGCGGATTGGCGATATAGCGCTCGATCAGAACGCGGTCGTCGCCGAAGGCGGCAGCCGCTTCGCGCCGGCAGGAGGCGAGACCTTCGGCAAAATCCTCAGGCCGGTCGATGCGGCGCATGCCCTTTCCGCCGCCGCCGGCGACGGCCTTGATCAGCACGGGGTAGCCGACGATATCGGCCTCGGCCGCCAGCCGCTTTTCGCTCTGGTCCGGGCCGAGATAACCCGGAGTCACCGGGACGCCTGCCGCCTGCATCAATTGCTTGGCGGCGTCCTTCAGCCCCATGGCGCGGATGGCGGCCGATGGCGCG
Source organism: Rhizobium croatiense (assembly GCF_019793465.1). Lineage (GTDB taxonomy): Bacteria > Pseudomonadota > Alphaproteobacteria > Rhizobiales > Rhizobiaceae > Rhizobium > Rhizobium croatiense. Next base: position 88,608 of record NZ_JAILYJ010000011.1, read on the forward strand.
CCGACCCACATCATGCCGGCCTTTTCAACCGCTTCGGCAAAATCGGCATTTTCCGACAGGAACCCGTAACCGGGATGGATGGCGGCAGCGCTTGACTTTCGGGCGGCCTCCAGGATGCGTGCCTCGGAGAGATAGCTTTCGCGGGCCGGCGGCGGGCCGATGGCAATCGCCTCGTCGGCTTCCCTGACGAAGGGCAGGCCGGCATCGGCCTCCGAATAGACGGCAATGGTGCGGATGCCGAGTATCTTCGCCGTGCGGATGATGCGGCGGGCGATTTCGCCCCTGTTGGCTATCAGAAGACTTTCCATCATGCCGCGCCTCACATCCTGAACAGGCCGAAGCGCGGCCCTTTCGGAATCGGCGCATTCAGGCAGGCCGAAAAGGCAAGACCCAGCACATCGCGCGTCTGGCGCGGGTCGATGATGCCATCATCCCAGAGGCGGGCCGTGGCAAAGTAGGGATTGCCCTCCGCCTCATAGCCGGCGCGGATCGGCGCCTTGAAGGCCTCCTCCTCATTGGCCGGCCACGCCTCTCCGCGCGCCTCCATCGCGTCGCGGCGGATGGTGGCGAGCACCGAGGCCGCCTGTTCGCCGCCCATGACGCTGATGCGGCTGTTCGGCCAGGTGAAGAGGAAACGCGGGCGGTAGGCGCGGCCGCACATGCCGTAATTGCCGGCCCCGAAGCTGCCGCCGATGATGACGGTGACTTTCGGCACGGTCGCGGTTGCCACCGCCGTCACCAGCTTCGCCCCATCCTTGGCGATGCCGCCGGCCTCGTACCGGCCGCCGACCATGAAGCCGGAAATGTTCTGCAGGAAAAGCAACGGCACGCGCCGCTGGCAGGCGAGCTCGATGAAATGCGCGCCCTTCAACGCGCTTTCGGAAAAGAGCACGCCGTTATTGGCGATGACGGCGACGGGCATGCCCCAGATGCGGGCGAAGCCGCAGATGAGCGTGGTGCCGTAGAGCGGCTTGAACTCATGCAGTTCCGAGCCGTCGACGATCCGGCCGATCACCTCGCGCACGTCATAGGGCGAGCGCACGTCATCCGGAATGAGGCCGCAGAGATCTTCGGGATCGAGTTTCGGCGGGCGCGGAGGCTGAATATCTATATCGACCGACTTCACGCTGTTGAGGCTGGCGACGATATCGCGCACCAGAAGCAGCGCATGTTCGTCGTTTTCGGCGACATGGTCTACGACTCCCGATCGGCGGCCATGGGTCTCGGCGCCGCCGAGTTCTTCGGCCGAAATGATTTCGCCGGTGGCGGCTTTGACCAGCGGCGGGCCGGCGAGGAAGATCGTGCCCTGATTGCGCACGATCACCGTTTCGTCGGACATGGCGGGAACATAGGCGCCGCCCGCGGTGCAGCTTCCCATGACGCAGGCGATCTGGGGAATGCCTTCGGCCGACATCTGGGCCTGATTGTAGAAGATTGCGCCGAAATGATCGCGGTCGGGAAAGACCTCGGCCTGATGTGGCAGATTGGCGCCGCCGCTGTCGACCAGATAAAGGCAGGGCAGCCGGTTCTGCATGGCAATTTCCTGCGCCCGCAGATGTTTCTTCACGGTTATCGGGAAATAGGCGCCGCCCTTTACCGTCGCGTCATTGGCGACGATCATCACCTCGCGGCCGCAGACGCGGCCGATGCCGGATATGATGCCGGCGCCCGGCGCCTCGCCGCCATGCATGCCGTTGGCCGCCAGCGTGCCGATCTCCATAAAGGGACTGCCGGCATCGATGAGCAGCTGGATGCGGTCGCGGGGCAGGAGCTTGCCCTTGCTCGTGTGACGTTCACGGGCCGATTGCGACCCGCCCTCGCGCACCTTCGCCGAACGCTCGCTGAGTTCGTCGATCAGCGCCTTGTTCTTGATGGCATTGGCTTTGAAGTTCTCGCTGTCCCGATCGATCGCGGTCGATATCACCGTCATGACGCAATGAGCTCCCGGCCGATCAGGTAGCGGCGGATCTCGTTGGTGCCGGCGCCGATATCGTAGAGCTTGGCGTCGCGCAAAAAGCGCCCGACCGGCCATTCCTTGGTATAGCCGGCGCCGCCGAGAGCCTGGATGGCCTCCAGCGACACCTTCACGGCGTTCTCGCTGGCAAAAAGGATCGCGGCGGCCGCGTCGGTGCGGGTCGTGCGGCCGACGTCGCAGGCGCGGGCGACGGAATAGACATAGGCGCGCGCTGAATTCAGCGCGACATACATGTCGGCAATCTTGGCCTGCATCAGCTGGAAATCGCCGATCGGTTTGCCGAACTGCTTGCGTTCGCGCACATAGGGCAGCACGACATCAAGGCAGGCCTGCATGATGCCGAGCGGGCCGCCGGCAAGCACGGCGCGCTCATAGTCGAGGCCGGACATCAGGATCTTCACGCCATCGCCTTCCCGGCCCATCAGCGCCTCGGCCGGTACCTCGCAATCCTCAAAGACCAGCTCGGCCGTATCGCTGCCGCGCATGCCAAGCTTGGAGAGCTTCTTGGAGACGCTGAAGCCGGGCATGCCCTTCTCGATGATGAGGGCGGAAATGCCTTTCGGCCCGGCGGCGGGATCGGTTTTGGCATAGACGACCAGCACCTCGGCATGCGGCGCATTGGTGATCCAGAATTTGGTGCCGTTCAGGATGTAGCGGTCGCCCTTGCGCTCGGCCCGCAACCGCATCGAGACGACATCGGAGCCGGCGCCGGCCTCCGACATGGCAAGTGAGCCGACATGCTCGCCGGAGATCAGCTTCGGCAGATGGCGGCGCTTCTGTTCCGGCGAGGCCCAGCGGCGGATCTGGTTGACGCAAAGATTGGAATGGGCGCCATAGCTCAGGCCGACGGAGGCCGAGGCGCGCGACACCTCCTCCATCGCGACGACATGCTCGAGATAACCGAGACCGGCGCCGCCGAATTCCTCCTCGACGGTGATCCCATGCAGGCCGAGCGCGCCCATCCGAGGCCAGAGCTGGCGTGGAAACGTGTTGCTTTCGTCGATTTCCGCTGCCAGCGGAGCAATATGATCGGCGGCAAACCGCGCCGTCGTGTCGCGGATCGCATCCGCGGTTTCGCCAAGCGAAAAATCAAACATGGCACTCCTCCCGCTAAAATATGTAGCGCGGGTTGCGAAAGGTTCAAAGTGCTCATGATTTTGGTGCGGGCGAAGCCTTCGCTTTCGAAGCTATGTCACTGAAACGCGCGTCTGCGCTGTGAATGGTGTCTCCTGCCCACCCCACCCTCCGTCATACTCGGCCTTGAGCCTAGCATCCACGCCGCATCGATCAGCAGAAGTCGCATGGATCCCAGGCTCAAGGCCTGGGATGACGGAGAGTGTGGTTGCGTTCTTGTCAACTCGCCGCCAGCGAGGAGACACACCACAGCGGGTACCTCATTCAGCCGGCATTTGCTGCGCCTGAGCACAGGCATTGAGCAGTGTGTTGGAGGGCCAACGCTAAATAGCAGCGTGAATTCCAACTGCGAATCTCGCCTTACTGCCCGGGGCCTTGTTCCCCCGACTCCTCTCGCCGGAAAGCCTCTGGACTCTTGCCCATCCATTTCCGGAAGGCGCGGAAGAAGGCGCTGGGTTCGGAATAGCCGAGTTGTACAGCGATCTCGCCGATGGTCTTGGAGGTGTTCAGCAGCAGTTCGACGGCAAGGTCACGGCGGATATCGTCCTTGATGGCGGCGTAGCTTTGCCCTTCGTCGTGCAGGCGGTGGCGGAGCGTCGAGGGCGGCATGCGCATGTCGGCGGCAAGTGCTGCAAAACTCGTCCAGGCATTGGGCGTGGCCTGGTTCAAGCGCCGGCGGACGGCAGTTGCGATGCCGGCGTCGTAACGGTAGCGCACCAGAATATTGGCGGGTGCGCCGCGCAGGAACTGTTTCAGCGCCTGCTCGCTGCGGGAGATCGGCAGGTCGAGCATGGCGCTGTCGAAGCCGAGGCGGCTGATTGGTTGGGAGAAGCGCACTGGCGCGCCGAAGAAGAGCCGGTAGTCGGCCCCCTGCTTTGGTTCGGCGCAGCGGAAATCGACGAGGCGGATCGGAATGCGCCGGCCGACCAGCCAGCAGATGATGCCGTGCAGGATGATCCAGTAGGTTCGATAGGCGAAGGCCGAACGCGGGCCGCCCGCATCCCTGAGCTCGATCTCGGCAAGGCCGTCGCGGATGGCGAGCCGCCCTCGGGGATCGTCGAGCACGACATCGAGGAAGCGCAGCGCCCGGCGCAGCGCGTGACCGAGCGTCGGCGCGTGCAGCACGCAATGGCAAAGCAAAGTGAAGCTGCCGCTGCGCATCGGGCGGGCGCCCATGCCGAAGAATTCGTCGTCGAGTTCGGCAGCGATTGCCAGCCACAGCGCGCCATAGGTCTCCGCCGAAACCGGCTGGTCGATGATAGCAGGCAGCCCGACGCGGGCGAGGATAGGTGCGGTCGGCTTGCCGAGCCGCCGCAGGCTGTCGAGCGCCTCCTCGACGAAACCCGGCGCGATCATGCGTCGCTCGATCTCGGCCATGCCAATCCTCACTATGGCAAAACTGTCCGAAATTATGGAGCAGTTCTGTCATCGCTTGCAATAGGTGGAGCGAATAGAATCGCTGCTGCCGGTTGCGCCTGGAGGAGGGCGCGTGCCGGCAGGGAGGACAGGATTGATGCTGATCCCAGGAGCAAGTTTCATCGTCACCGGCGGCGGCTCGGGTCTCGGCGCCGCAACAGCGCGCATGCTCGTCGAAGCCGGCGGGCGCGTGACGATCGCTGATCTCAATGCGGGAGCGGGCGAAGCGATTGCCCGAGAATTCGGCAGCGAGGTTCGCTTCGTCAAGGCCGATGTCAGCGATGGCGAGGAAGGAGCGGCGCTGGTTGCCGCTGCAGTGGAAGCCTTCGGGGGCTTGCGCGGATTGGTGAATTGCGCCGGCGTTGCGCCAGCCGAAAAGGTGATCGGCCGCGACGGGCCGCACCGGCTGGAGAGTTTTGCGCGCACGCTCGGCATTAATCTCGTCGGCACGTTCAATATGATCCGGCTTGCGGCAGCCGCAATCCGGGACATGGAGCCGGATGCGGAAGGCGAACGCGGCGTCATCGTCAACACGGCCTCGGTCGCAGCCTTCGACGGGCAGATCGGCCAGGCAGCCTATGCCGCCTCCAAGGGCGGGGTGGCGGCGATGACCTTGCCGATCGCCCGCGAACTGGCCCGGCACGGCATCCGCGTCGTGTCGATTGCGCCCGGCATTTTCGAGACGCCGATGATGGCTGATATGCCGGCGGAGGTGCAGGAAGCGCTCGGCAAGAGCGTGCCCTTTCCGCCGCGGCTCGGCCGGCCGGCGGAATTTGCCGGGCTGGTGCGCCATATCTTTGAAAACAGCATGCTGAACGGCGAGGTCATCCGCCTCGACGGCGCATTGCGGATGGGCGCGCGTTAAGCGTCGCCCGAGGAGGAAAGATGACATTGCAGGACCCTATCGTCATCGTTGGTGCGGCACGCACCCCGATCGGCAGCTTTCAGGGAGAGTTGAAGGAGGCGGCAGCGCCCGAGCTTGGCGCAACGGCGATCCGCGCGGCACTTGAGCGCAGCGGCGTGGCCGAGGCGATCGAGGAGGTCGTCTTCGGCTGCGTGCTGCCGGCGGGGCAGGGGCAGGCGCCGGCGCGTCAGGCGGCCATCCATGCCGGTCTGCCGTATTCGACCGGCGCCAGCACCGTCAACAAGATGTGCGGCTCCGGCATGAAGGCGGTGATGATGGCCCATGACCTGATCGCCGCCGGCAGCGCCTCGGTGGCCGTCGCCGGCGGCATGGAAAGCATGACCAACGCGCCCTATCTCCTTGACAGGGCCCGCGGCGGCTACAGGCTCGGCCATGGGCGTGTCGTGGATCACATGTTCCTCGACGGGCTGGAGGATGCTTATGACAAGGGGCGCTTGATGGGCAGCTTCGCGGAGGATTGCGCCGAGGCCTATCAGTTCACGCGCGAGGCGCAGGACAACTACGCCATCGCCTCCCTGACGCGGGCGCAGAAGGCGATCGCGGAGGGCAGTTTCGAAAGCGAGATCGTGCCGGTCACGGTGAAATCGGGCAAAGCCGAGCAGGTGGCGAGCCGCGACGAACAGCCGGGCAAGGCCAAGCTCGACAAGATCCCGACGCTGAAACCCGCCTTCCGCGAGGGCGGCACGGTGACCGCCGCCAATTCCAGCTCGATCTCCGACGGCGCGGCAGCCCTGGTGCTGATGCGCCGCTCCGAGGCCGAGCGTCGCGGCCTGACGCCGCTCGCCACAATCATCGGCCACGCCACGCATTCACAGGCGCCCAATCTTTTCGCCACAGCCCCGATCGGCGCCCTGCAGAAACTTTCCGACCGCACCGGCCTGGCGCTTTCCGACGTCGACCTCTTCGAGATCAACGAGGCTTTCGCCGTCGTCGCGATGGCGGCGATGCGCGATCTCGATCTGCCGCATGAGAAGGTGAACGTGCATGGCGGCGCCTGTGCGCTCGGCCATCCGATCGGCGCGTCGGGTGCCCGGATTCTGGTGACTCTGCTTTCGGCGCTGGAGCGCTACGATCTCAAGCGTGGCATGGCGGCGCTCTGCATCGGCGGCGGCGAGGCGACGGCCGTCGCCATCGAGCGGCACTAGCGGGGAGGGCAGCCACATGATCCTTTCCGACCTTCAGCAGCAGATATCAGATCTCGCCCGCGACTTTGCCCGCGACCGGCTGGCGCCGGGAGCGGCCAAGCGTGACCGGGAGCATCTTTTCCCGCGCGACGAATTGAAGGAGATGGGCGAACTCGGACTGCTCGGCATGCTGGTGCCGGAGGCCTATGGCGGTTCGGATACCGGTGTGGTCGCCTATGCCGCGGCACTCGAGGAGATCGCCGCCGGCGACGGACCCTGTTCGACGATCATGAGTGTGCACTCCTCCGTCGGCTGCGTGCCCATCCTGAAATTCGGCACCGAGGAGCAGCGCCAGCGCTTCCTGCCGAAACTGGCAAGCGGCGAATGGATCGGCGGTTTCGCACTGACCGAGCCGCAGGCGGGGTCTGACGCCTCCAACCTGAAGACCCGGGCGCGGCGTGATGGCGACCACTACGTCATTGACGGCGCCAAGCAGTTCATCACCTCGGGAAAGAACGGCAATGTCATCATCGTCTTTGCGGTCACCGATCCGGATGCCGGCAAGAAGGGCATCACCGCCTTCATCGTGCCGACTGAAACGCCGGGCTATGAGGTGATCCGCGTCGAGGAAAAGCTCGGGCTGCATTCCACCGATACGTGTCAGATCGCCTTCAACGCCATGCGCATTCCCGTCGATTTGAGGCTCGGTGCGGAAGGCGAAGGCTATCGCATCGCGCTTGCCAATCTCGAGGGCGGGCGGATCGGTATTGCCGCGCAGGCGGTCGGCATGGCGCGGGCAGCTTTCGAGGCGGCGCGCGATTACGCCAAGGAGCGAACGGCCTTCGGCAAGCCGATTTTCGAGCACCAAGCCGTTGCCTTCCGCCTGGCCGATATGGCGGTGCGGATCGAGGCGGCGCGCCAGCTCGTCTTCCATGCCGCCGCCTTGAGAGAGGCGGAGCTGCCCTGCCTGTCGGAGGCCTCGATGGCGAAGCTCTTTGCCTCGGAGATGGCCGAACGCGTCTGCTCCGACGCCATCCAGATCCATGGCGGTTATGGCTACATGGCCGATTATCCGGTCGAGCGCATCTACCGCGATGTGCGCATCTGCCAGATCTACGAGGGAACGAGCGACGTGCAGCGCATGGTGATCGCACGCAATCTATAGAACCATACCGGACCTGTTTCCGGGGAGGGACGCATGGCCGGCAAAGGGAGGAAAGAAGAAACATGGTGGATTCCGCTCGTTTGAGCCTGCACGTCCCCGAACCTGCCGTCCGCCCCGGCGGCCAGCCCGACTTTTCCAACGTCAAGATCGCCAAGGCCGGTGCGGTGCCGCGGCCGGAGGTCGATGTCGCCTCGGAGGAAATCCGGGAGCTTGCCTATTCGATCATCCGCGTGCTGAACCGCGATGGCGAGGCGGTCGGTCCCTGGGCGGGATCGCTTTCCGATGAGGAGCTGCTGACCGGGCTGCGCAACATGATGAAGCTGCGCGCTTTCGACGCCCGCATGCTGATGGCGCAGCGCCAGGGTAAGACCTCCTTTTACATGCAGCATCTCGGCGAAGAGGCCGTCAGCTGCGCCTTCCGCAAGGCGCTCAACAAGGGAGACATGAATTTCCCGACCTATCGCCAGGCCGGCCTCTTGATTGCCGACGACTATCCGATGGTCGAGATGATGAACCAGATCTATTCGAACGAGAGCGATCCGCTGCACGGCCGGCAGCTGCCGATCATGTATTCCTCCAAGGAACACGGCTTCTTCACCATTTCCGGCAATCTCGCCACCCAATATGTCCAGGCCGTCGGCTGGGCGATGGCCTCGGCGATTAAGAATGACAGCCGGATTGCCGCTGCCTGGATTGGCGATGGATCGACGGCGGAATCGGATTTCCATTCGGCGCTCGTCTTTGCCTCGACCTACAAGGCGCCCGTGATCCTCAACATCGTCAACAATCAGTGGGCGATTTCGACCTTCCAAGGCATTGCCCGCGGCGGCTCCGGCACCTTTGCCGCTCGCGGCCTCGGCTTCGGCATTCCGGCGCTGAGGGTCGACGGAAACGATTATCTCGCCGTCCATGCCGTCTCCCGATGGGCGGCCGAGCGGGCCAGGCGCAATCTCGGCCCGACGCTGATCGAACATGTGACCTATCGCGTCGGCGCGCATTCGACCTCCGACGATCCGAGCGCCTATCGACCGAAGACGGAATCGGAGGCTTGGCCGCTCGGCGATCCCGTGCTGCGGCTGAAGAAACATCTGATCGTCAAGGGCGCCTGGTCGGAGGAGCGGCACGTGCAGGCGGAAGCCGAAATCATGGACGAAGTGATCGAAGCGCAGCGCCAGGCGGAAGCGCACGGCACGCTGCATGCCGGCGGCAGGCCCTCGGTGCGCGATATTTTCGAGGGCGTCTATGCCGAGATGCCGGCGCATATCCGCCGCCAGCGGCAGAAGGCGGGGTACTGACATGGCCAGGATGACGATGATCGAGGCCGTGCGCAGCGCCATGGACGTGTCGATGGCGAAGGACGACAATGTCGTGGTCTTCGGCGAGGATGTCGGCTATTTCGGCGGCGTCTTCCGCTGCACGCAGGGCCTGCAGGCAAAATACGGCAGGACACGCTGCTTCGATACCCCGATCAGCGAATCCGGCATCGTCGGCACGGCGATCGGCATGGCCGCCTACGGGCTGAAGCCCTGCGTCGAGATCCAGTTCGCCGACTATATGTATCCCGCCTATGATCAGCTCACGCAGGAGGCGGCGCGGATCCGCTACCGCTCCAATGGCGATTTTACCTGCCCGATCGTCGTGCGTATGCCGACAGGCGGCGGCATTTTCGGCGGCCAGACGCACAGCCAGAGCCCGGAAGCGCTGTTCACCCATGTCTGTGGTCTGAAGGTGATCGTTCCCTCCAATCCGTACGACGCCAAGGGCCTGCTGATCGCGGCGATCGAGGACCCTGATCCGGTTATGTACCTGGAGCCGAAGCGGCTTTATAACGGCCCCTTCGACGGTCATCACGAGCGGCCGGTCACACCCTGGTCGAAACACGACCTCGGCGAGGTGCCCGAGGGCCATTACACCATCCCGATCGGCAAGGCCGAGGTCCGGCGCGCCGGGTCTGCGGTGACGGTGGTTGCCTATGGCACGATGGTGCATGTGGCGCTTGCCGCGGCCGAGGATGCCGGCATCGATGCCGAGGTGATCGATCTGAGAAGCCTGCTGCCACTTGATCTCGATACGATCGTCAAATCGGTCACCAAAACCGGGCGTTGTGTTGTCGTCCATGAGGCGACCCTGACGTCGGGCTTCGGCGCCGAGGTCGTGTCGCTGGTGCAGGAACATTGCTTTTATCATCTCGAAGCGCCGGTTGTGCGCGTCGCCGGTTGGGATACGCCCTATCCGCATGCGCAGGAGTGGGACTATTTCCCCGGTCCCGGCCGTGTCGGGCGGGCGCTTGCCGAAGTCATGGAGGCCTGAGCCGTGGGCGAATTCATCATCAAGATGCCCGATGTCGGGGAGGGGGTCGCTGAGGCCGAGCTTGTCGAATGGCACGTGAAGGCAGGCGATCCGGTTCGCGAGGACATGGTGATCGCCGCCGTCATGACCGACAAGGCGACGGTGGAAATTCCGTCACCCGTCAATGGCACCGTCATCTGGCTCGCCGGCGAGATCGGTGACCGTATCGCGGTCAAGGCGCCGCTGGTGCGGATCGAAACGGCAGGGGAAACCGACGAGGCTCAGCCCATACGGATCTCGCCAGCGCCGGTCGCCGAAACACCCAAGGCCGAGATTACCAAGCCCGCGCCGACAGCGCCGGCTTCTGCACCTGCACCTGCACCTGCTCCCGCGCCGGTCGAAAAGCCGCTTGCCGCGCCTTCCGTGCGGCTGTTCGCCAGAGAGAGCGGTGTCGATCTCAGACAGGTGCAGGGCACGGGCCCCGCCGGTCGCATCCTGCGCGAAGATGTCGAACAGTTCCTGTCGCAGGGAACAGCTCCTGCAGCGACGAGGAACGGATTTGCAAGGAAGACGGCGACCGAGGAGATCAAGCTGACCGGCCTGCGCCGCCGCATTGCCGAGAAGATGGTGCTGTCCACCTCGCGCATTCCCCACATCACCTATGTGGAGGAAGTGGACATGACCGCACTCGAGGAGTTGCGCGCCACCATGAATGGCGACCGCAGGCCGGATCATCCGAAGCTGACGGTTCTGCCCTTCCTGATGCGGGCGCTGGTCAAGGCGATTTCCGAGCAGCCCGAGGTAAACGCCACCTTCGACGACGATGCCGGCATCATCACACGCCACAGCGCCGTGCATATCGGCATCGCCACGCAGACGCCCGCCGGTCTGACGGTGCCGGTGGTGCGGCATGCGGAAGCGCGCGGCATTTGGGATTGCGCCGCCGAGATGGTCCGGCTGGCGGAAGCGGCGCGTTCGGGGACTGCGACGCGTGATGAGCTTTCAGGCTCGACCATCACCATCAGTTCACTCGGCGCGCTCGGCGGCATCGTCTCGACGCCTGTTATTAATCATCCCGAGGTGGCGATCATCGGCGTCAACAAGATCGCCACGCGGCCGGTCTGGGACGGGACGCAATTCGTGCCCCGAAAGATGATGAACCTCTCCTCCAGCTTCGATCATCGCATCATTGACGGCTGGGATGCGGCGACCTTCGTGCAGCGCATCCGTACGCTCCTCGAAACGCCGGCGCTCATTTTCATCGAAGGCTGATCCATGAAAGAGATTGTCTGCAAGCTCCTCGTCATCGGCGCCGGCCCGGGCGGTTATGTCTGCGCCATCCGCGCCGGGCAGCTCGGCATTGATACCGTCGTCGTCGAGGCCGGCAAGCCGGGCGGCACCTGCCTGACGGTCGGCTGCATTCCCTCCAAGGCTTTGATCCATGCGGCCGAGGAGTTCGACGCCACGCAAAAGATGCTCGTCGGCAAAAACCCGATGGGCATCCGTGTCGAAGGCGCCTCGATCGATCTCGCAAGGACGATCGCCTGGAAGGACGGCATCGTCGGTCGGCTGACAGGCGGCGTCTCGGGGCTGTTGCAGAAGGCGCGGGTCAAGATCGTCCATGGCCGCGCTCACTTTCGCGACGGCAAGACGGTGGAGGTGGAGACCGAAACCGGCCAGCAGATCATCCGCGCCGAGACCGTGGTGATCGCAACCGGCTCCGACCCGGTGGAGCTTTCCAACCTGCCATTCGGCGGCCGCGTCATTTCCTCGACGGAGGTGCTGTCACTGACGGAGCTGCCGAAGAAGCTGGTCGTGGTCGGCGGCGGTTACATCGGCCTGGAACTCGGAATGGCATTCGCCAAGATGGGATCTGATGTGACGGTGGTCGAGGCGACGCAGCAGGTGCTGCCGCTCTATGATACCGAACTCGTGCGGCCCGTCATGCGCAAGCTTACCGAAAGCGGCATCCGGGTGCTGACGGGTGCGAAGGCGACGGGCCTTGCCGACAATGGTGAGGCGCTGCTTGTCGAAACCGCCGATGGCCGGCGAGAAAGCCTGCCGGCCGACCGCATCCTCGTAACCGTCGGCCGCCGTCCGCGAACGGCGGGTTCCGGTCTCGAGGAACTCGATCTCGATCGCGCCGGTCCCTATCTCAGGATCGATGATCGCTGCCGCACCTCGATGCGCGGCATCTATGCGATCGGCGACGTGACCGGCGAACCGATGCTGGCCCACCGGGCCATGGCGCAAGGGGAGATGGTAGCGGAGATCATCGCCGGCAAGAAGCGCGCCTGGGACAAGCGCTGCATTCCCGCCATCTGCTTCACCGATCCGGAGATCGTCAGCGCCGGCCTCTCGCCGGCGGAAGCGCAGGCGCAAGGTTATGAAATCCGCACCGGGCAGTTTCCGTTCAGCGCCAATGGGCGGGCAATGACGATGGTCTCGGAGGACGGTTTCGTGCGGGTGGTGGCTCGTGCCGACACCAACCTCCTTCTCGGCTTGCAGGCGGTGGGGGCAGGCGTTTCCGAACTGTCGGCCGCGTTTGCCCTTGCGATCGAGATGGGCGCGCGCCTGGAAGACATCGCCGGGACCATCCACGCCCATCCGACCCGCAGTGAAGCGGTGATGGAGGCAGCGCTGAAAGCTTTGGGAGGCGCATTACATATCTAAGCCGATCTGGCCAAGACGACGATGGAGGCGCGCAGCGGAGCGTTAATCTTTCATCTCGACGAGATCAGGGTGAAGTCGCGGGATTTCAGGTGAATGATCGGGTCTCCGGTTCGAACCTGCTCAAGGCGATCGAATTGAAAACCTGCGTGAAACCTTTGATCGTACGCCTCGTGCTGGGATCGGTCTCGCGGCCAGGGCCATGCCAATAATCGCCGGGTGCTGCCGCCATCGCGATAGAGTGGCGCAGCGAGGCGATGTCGAGGGAATCGCCGATCTTACGCTACTTCTTCTTCCAGTATTTTCACTGGCCGATCCCATTGGATGAGCACGACACAGCCGGTATCGCTCCAGACCGAATGTTCGGTGCCGGGCGCGTTGACGATATAGCTGCCGCTGATGTAATCGCCCGCCTCGTCGGATTGTACGCCATCGAGAACGAGAATGGTTTCCAGTCCTTCATGCCTGTGGCGAGGAACGCTGGCGCCGGCCTCGTATTTCAGGAGCGCCACGCCCGGCTGGTCATCCTCGAAGGGACGGATCCAGTGGATGGTCACCTGATCGCGGAAGGGGCCGAATTCCAGTTCATTCCAGCCGCCTGACGTCAGAAGTTCGCGGGTCGTTTCAGGCATGGGCGATGCTCTCCAGGATATCGTCGACATGGGCGGTCCAGCCGACGATCGCGCCTTGGGCGCGGATCATGGCGATGGCGGCGGCCTTGAACTCGGGAAAATAGCTTTCCGTCGCCTCCTCGGCGAGCAGACATTCGTAACCGCGGTCGTTCGCCTCGCGCATGGTCGTCTGTACGCAGACCTCGGTGGTCACGCCGGCAAAGACCAGCTGCCTGATGCCGTTTCGCTGCAGCACCTCTTCAAGTACGGTTGCATAGAAGGCGCCCTTGCCGGGCTTTTCGATGACCACTTCGCCGTCGATCGGAGCAAGCTCCGGCAGGATCGCCGTTCCCGGCTCGCCCGCGATGAGGATACGGCCCATGGGGCCTTCGTCGCCGATCTTGAGGATGGGATTGCCGCGGTCGCGTTTTGCCGGCGGCAGATCCGAAAGATCGGGACGGTGGCATTCCATCGTATGGATGACCGGCAGCCCGGCACGGCGGAAGCCCTGGATGAGGCGTTTGACATCCGGTACGATCCTGCCGATGCGGCTGACGTCGTTGCCGAGGCTTGCGCCGAAGCCGCCGGGCTCGGCGAAATCGCGCTGCATATCGATGACGATAAGGGCGAGCTGACCGTGCTTTACCGGGAAAGCGAAAGGTTCTGCCTTGATCTCGGCCATCAATGATGCCCCGCCATGTGGGCGCCGATCACGGCGATATCGGCCGCGCGCGCCGGTGTCTCGTAAACCAGCCGGCCTTCGGAAATGACCATGATGCGATCGGACATCTCGAGCAGCTCGTCGAGATCTTCGGACAGCAGCAGGACGGCCGTGCCGGAATTGCGGGCCTTCATGATGCGGGCCCGAATTTCGGCGACAGCCGAGAAGTCGAGGCCGAAACAGGGATTCGAGACGATCAGCAGGTCGACCTTGCCGGTCAGTTCGCGGGCGAGCACGGCGCGCTGCACGTTGCCGCCTGAAAGTGCCGCGATCGGCGAGGATGAGGAGGCGGTCTTCACCTTGAAGTCCGAAATCAGCGCCGCCGCCCGCTTTTTCATCTTGCCCTTGTTCAGCCAGATCGCATCCTTGCCGTCCGCCTTCAGGTCGAAGGTCCGGAAGGCGAGGTTTTCGCTGACCGTCATGCGCGGGGCGCAGGCGTTCTGCAGCGGCTCCTCGGGGATGAAGCGGACATTGTTTCTGCGGGTTTCGGGGCGCGTCGCGCCATAAGTCTTGCCATTGACGCTCACGCGGCCGCTGTCGGCCGGCCGCTGGCCGGCGAGGATTTCCGTCAGCTCTTTCTGACCGTTGCCCGAAATGCCGGCAATCCCGACGATCTCGCCGGAGCGGACCATGAGATTGTCGATCGCGATGGTCTTGAGGCCAGAGCGGTCCGGCGCCTTGACCTGCTCCACCGCAAGGACGGGCCTGGCGACTTCGGAGACGGGAACGCGGCTGTCGAGCTCTGCAAGCTTCACGTCGCCGATCATCATGGCGGCCATCTCCGATGTCGAGAGGTCGCCGACCTTGCCGGTGCCGACCAGCCTGCCGCGTCGCAGGACCGAGACGGCATCGGCGAACTTCGTCACCTCGTGGAACTTGTGCGAAATCATCAGCACGGTCAGTTCGCCGCGCTCGGTCATTCCCCGGATGAGTCCGAGCATCTCATCGGCTTCGGCAGGGGTCAGAACCGAGGTCGGTTCGTCGAGAACGAGAAAGGAGCGGCCGAGATAGAGCTGCTTGACGATCTCCAGCTTCTGCTTCTCGCCGGCGGCGAGCTCGCTCACAGGCCGGTCGAGCGGGATCCTGAACGGCATGCGCTCCATGAAGGCGGCAAGGTCTTTCCGCTCCTTCGCCCAATTGATGATGGCGGGCACTTCGGCGCGGCTGATGACGAGGTTTTCGGCGCCTGTCAGCGACGGGACGAGCGTGAAGTGCTGATAGACCATGCCGAGACCATAGATGGCGGCGTCCTTGGGCGAGGCGATGGCCACTTCGCGGCCGTCGACCGAAAGCGCGCCCGCGGTGGCGTGGTAGAAGCCCATGATGCATTTGACGAGGGTCGATTTGCCGGCGCCGTTTTCGCCGAGCAAAGCATGGAAGCTGCCGGCGGGCACCTTGATCGAGACATGGTCGAGCGCCGTGAAGCTGCCGAAGCGCATCGTCATGTCGAGCGTATCGATGCCGACGGCTCGGCCCGCCTGTGGGAGGGGTGTGTCGCGGACCGTGCTCATGGCAGCTGGCTCACAATCGTCTGGGAATTGGAGACCGAGCCGAAGACGCCCCCCTGCATCTTCACCATCTTGATGGCGGCGAGATGGTTGCCGTAGTCGGTCGCACCGCAGCAATCTTCCAGCAGCAGGCATTCGAAACCGCGGTCATTGGCCTCGCGCATCGTGGTGGAGACGCAGACATCGGTGGTGATCCCGGTCAGGATGATGTTTGCGATGCGCTTCTGGTTGAGGATCAGTTCAAGGTCGGTGGCGCAGAAGGAGCCCTTGCCCGGCTTGTCGATGATCGTCTCGCCTTCGATCGGATAGAGTTGGGGGATGATGTCCCATCCGGGTTCGCCGCGGGTCAGGATACGCCCGCAAGGACCCGGATCGCCGATCCCTGCGCCGATCCGCTGCGAGCGCCATCGTTTGTTGGCCGGCAGGTCGGCAAGGTCGGGCCGATGGCCCTCGCGCGTGTGGATGATGTGATAGCCCTTGGCGCGCATGGCGGCCAGCACGCGTTTGATCGGCTCGATCGGCGCCTGGACGAGCGACAGGTCATAGCCCATGTGATCGACATAGCCGCCCTTGCCGCAGAAATCCGTTTGCATGTCGATGATGATGAGGGCCGTGTTCTCCGGTCTCAGATCGCCATTATAGGGCCAGGCATAGGGGTCGGCGTCGATATAATGTCCTTTGGGTTCGACCATGGCGTCCATCGCCTTCTTCTCCTATTCGCCCGCGAGCTTGAATGTTTCACCGTAGCGCCGCGTCGGCTTCTCGAAGCCGCAAGACGTACCGTCCGTGACCTTCACCCGATCCTCCCAGGGAAGGTGGTATTTGCCGGCGACGAGGTCGTGCATGTAGGTATAGGGCGCGTCACCCGCGCCGCCGGAGACAGCGACATAGCCGCGATGGCCGAATTGGTAGATATTGTTTTCGACGCCCCAGCCGAGGCGTGCTTCGCGCACCAGATCGGGACGGACTTCGGCAGTGATGATCTCGTTGACGCGCCCAGAGGCGCCGTGAGCGATGATCGTGCCGTCGAAATTGCAGACCATGGCTTCGCCCATGGAATCGAAGGTACCGTCCGAGCCGCACATGCAGACGCTCGCCGTAACCATGAGATTGCAGAAGGCATTCGACTGATTGGTGAATTTCCAGCTTTCACGAATCGGCGCGGTGTAACCGGCCGTGCGGATCATGATTTCCGCACCCTTGTAGGCGCATTCGCGTGCCATCTCCGGGAACATACCGTCATGGCAGATGATGAGCGCGAGCTTTGCACCCTTCGGTCCGTCGATGACCGGGATACCGGCATTGCCAGGCTCCCATGGTTCGACCGGCACCCATGGGTGCATTTTGCGATAATAAAGCTTCAGTTCGCCCCTATCGTCGATGACAATGCCGGAATTGTAGGGCATACCCTCAGGGTTCAGCTCCATGATCGAGAAGCAGCCCCATATCGCGTTCCCCTTGCAAGCCTTCTTGAAGGCTGCGACCTCCGGCCCGTCGAGCGTGCACATGATCGCGGGATTGATATCCATCGACAGGCCGTGAAGAGCATATTCAGGGAAAACAACCAGATCCATGCCGGGCTGGTTGCGTCGCGCTTTACCGACGAGATCGACGATCACCTGTGTCTGGCGGGCGAGGTCTTCTCTCGTGACGGTAACGGGAAGCTGCAATTGGACGAGGCCGATGCCGACGCCATGTTCCGATTTGTTCAATCCGCCGAGACCGTTCATGGCTTGGCTCCTTTCATGCTACTTTGTCAGGGAAAGCGCCCCGGGCGCACCGGCGAGCGAACGTGTCGGCGAAGAGGTCGCGATCATGATGACCAGCGTCAGCACGTAAGGGGCGGCATAGAAGAGATAATAGCCCTCGCTCACCCCAACCGATTGCAGCGCCGGCCCGAGCGCGCCGGCGCCGCCGAAGAGCAGGGCGGCAAGGAAGCAGCCGATAGGATTCCATCGGGCGAAGATGACGAGGGCCACGGCCATCAGACCCTGACCGGAGGAAATGCCCTCGTTCCAGGAGCCGGGATAATAGAGCGAGAGATAGGCGCCGCCGATCGCCGCCAGCGAGCCGCCGACGGCGGTGGCGAGCAGTCGCACGCGATCCGGATCGATGCCCATGGCCCGTGCTGCATCCGTACTGTCGCCGACGACGCGCAGGACGAGGCCGACGCGGGTATTCTTGAACGCCCACCAGAGAAGGAAGGCGAGGGCGGCTCCGAGGAGGAAGAGCACGTTGATGTTCAGCGCCGCCTGGATCTGCGGCAGACTGGACCAGAAGCCGAGCGGAATTGCCGGCAGGTGCGGCGCTGCCGGCTGGATGAAGGGCTTGCCGAGGAAGAAGGCGAGCCCCAGGCCGAACTGCATCATGGCGATGCCGATCGCGATGTCGTTGACCTTCGGCCATTTGCAGATCCAGCCGTGGACGAGGCCGAAGACCGCGCCTGTCGCCATGGCCGCGAGCACGCCGAGCCAGGGGGAGTTGGTCATGACGGCGACGGCATAGGCCGTCATCGCGCCGAAGACGAGCGTGCCTTCGAGGCCGAGATTGATGCGGCCGGAGCGCTCGGTGATCGTCTCGCCCAGGCTGACGAAAATGAAGGGGGTGGACACCCGGATGGCGCCTGCGAGGATGGCGAGGGGCACGCCCCAGAAGCCGATGCCTGTGTCCTCCATCAGGGGCTCCTTTTCCAGAGGTCGGGATTGAAGATCTTGAAGCGGCCGTAGAGGGTCTCGCAGAACAGGATGACGAGGAAGAGCATGCCCTGTAGCACCAGCACGGTGGCATCAGGCAGCCCCATGCGGCGCTGGATCAGGCCACCGGAGGCATCGATGCCGCCGAGCAAGATTGCGACGGGGACGATCGCCAGCGGATTGTGTCTGGCCAGGAAGGCGACGAGGATGCCGGTATAGCCGTAGCCGGCGGCGAGCGAAGCATTGGCGCTGCCCTGGACGGCGGCGACCTCGATCATGCCGGCAAGCCCGGCGAAGCTGCCGGCGATCGCCGTGAAGCCGGCAATCAGCCTGCCTACGGGCAAGCCTTGAATCTGGGCTGCGCGCACATTGCCGCCGGCAATACGGGCGGCAAAGCCGTAGCTCGTCACTTCGATCAGGATCCAGGAGAGAATGCAGGCGACAATGCCGATGACAAGGCCCCAATGCACGTCCATGCCGGGGATGTTGCCGAGCATGTACTCAGCCGGCAGCGGTTTGGTCGACGGCTTGTTGAGGCTTGCAGGATCGCGCAGCGGCCCTTCGACGAACTGGTTCATCAAGGCGATGGCGATATAGGAGAGCAGCAGCGACGAGATGGTCTCGTTGACGCCGCGGTAATGGCGCAGGAAACCGGCAAGGCCGATCCAGATGCCGCCGACCACCATGGCTGCAATTCCCATGAGAACGAGCGTCAGCAAGACCGGCGCCGAACCCGCGAGGGGCATGGCCATGGCCGCGGCGGCAACGCCGCCCAGCACGACCGCTCCTTCCCCGCCGATGATGACGAGGCCGAGGCGGGCGGGCAGGGCGACGCAGAGTGCCGTCAGGAGAAGGGGTGCGGCACGGCTTAAGCTGTTCTGCACCGAAAACCAGCTGCCGAAGCCGCCGGTATACATGAGCTGGAAAAGCACTGCCGGCGATTTGCCGATCGCCAGGATAAACAGGGAGAAGAGCGCAAGACCGATCAGGATGGCGGCAAAGCCGATCACAAGAGGTTCGGCTTTTCGCGCGATCCATTCGAGGATGGGGCGCAGCGAAGCCGGGTTTTCGGCGATGGATATTGCGGGATCATTGGCCTGGACGGTCATGGCGCTTCCCCCTTCGCTGTTTACGCCGTGGATCCGACCACACCCTCGAGCAGATAGTTCATGCTTTCGAGCTCAATCGCGTCTTCGGCGTAGCTCTTGTCGGCGGTCACGACCGTGCCGCCCTTGTTGTCCTTGAGCGGTCCCTTGAAGACCGAGAAGCCGCCTTTCATCATCTCGGTATGGGTAGCCTCGAAGGCTTTGCGCCCGGCTTCGGAGACGCCGGGGCCGAGTGCGCTCATCTTGACGAAGCCGTCCTTCAGGCCGCCGCGCACGAAGTTGCCGAGCTTTTCGCCGGCTTGCGCCTTTTTGACGAAGTCGCTGTAGACGTTGCCCCAGGCCCATTCGGCGCCGGTCAGGTACTTCTCGGGCGCGAGCGGGCTCTGGTTGGCATGATAGCCGCAGACGAAGGCGCCACGGCCGGCCGCCGTCTCAACCACGACCTTCGGGCTGTCGACATGGCAGGTGATGACATCAGCGCCTTGGTCGACCAACGCGTTGGTGGCTTCGGCTTCCTTGACGGCGAGCGACCATTCGCCGGTGAAGATCACCTGGCAGGCAATGGTCGGATCGACGGTGCGTGCGCCGAGCAGGAAGGCATTGATGTTCTGGAGCACCTGCGGAATCGGCTTGGCGGCGACGAAGCCGATCTTCTTGCTTTTGGTCGCATGGCCGGCCGCGATGCCGTTCAGATACTGGCCCTGAAAGATATAACCGAAGTAAGAGCCGGTATTGGCCGGGTGCTTGCCCTCCTGCCAGAGGCCGCCGCAATGGCGGAACTGGGTATCGGGATATTTGGCGGCCATCGCCAGCATATGCGGATCGAAGTAACCGAAGGAGGTCGGGAAAAGCAGAGCTGCGCCATCGAGGTTGATCATCGATTCCATCGTCTTCTGGACGTCGACCGTTTCCGGCACGTTCTCTTCCTCGACGACGGTGACGCCAGGCAGCGCCTTGACGGCGGCCGCACCCTCGGCATGGGCCTGGTTGTAGCCATAGTCGTCCTTCGGACCGACATAGATGAAGCCGACGGTAAGGGCGCTCTGGGCAAGCGCGCGCGAGGAAAGCAGGCCGGGCGCGGCGCCGGCAAGGGCAGCGGCAGCAGAGGTCTGAAGAAAATTGCGGCGGTTCATGGAAAGGAGTTTGGTCATTGGAATGCTCCCTTATGGCGGTTCTGTCGGTTCATTGGATACGGGAAATGTGTATGCAATGGGCGTGCCAGATATTAAGGAATTGATTTTACGATGGTAATCTCGAAACTGTTTGGCCGATGTCGAAAGTGTATGCAATTTTATGGACTCACAGTATAAAATTTATGCATAGCCTACAAAATTGGCGAAAATTCCACATTATATAGAAAGTGAACTTGTTTCCGGTTGCGGCTTAATTTCATTTTTCAAATAAAAACAGTGAATTGTTTCCATATTTGACTTTGTGTCGTGGGCAATGCATGTGTATGCAGCATGACCAACGACCAGAGTGACCCATCGAAGCAAATCCGGCGCCGGGAGATCATCCGGGCAGGAACGACCGTCGAGCAGATGGTGCGGGCAATCGCCGACATGATCGTGACCGGGCAGATGCTGCCGGGTGACAAGCTCGACGAAATTTCGCTGGCAGCCCGGTTCGATGTGTCGCGCACCCCGGTGCGCGAGGCGCTCCGGGAACTCGGAGCGATGGGGCTTGTCGAGCGCGAACCGAACCGCAGCGCCGTCATCACCAATGTGACGGAAACTTATCTGCATTCGATGTTCGAGGCGATGGCGGAGCTCGAGGGCATTTGCGCGCGGCTTTCCGCCGAGCGGATGACAATCGAGGAGCGGCGCCTGTTGGAAATCGAGCACCGCGCCTCCGCCCGGCTCGTGCGTCAGGGCGCCGACGAAGAGTATGCTGCCTATAATACCGAATTTCATAGCCGGCTCTATCGCGGCGCGCACAATGAGCACATCTATGAGCTGGTAACGCAGAGCAGGGCCCGGCTTGCGCCTTTTCGCCGCGCGCAGTTCCGGCTGTCCGGCCGGCTGGCGAAATCCTATGACGAGCATGACGTGATCGTGACGGCGATCATGCGGGCGGACGGCGCGGCCGCCGCGCGCGCGGCCTATGCCCATGTGGAAATCGTCAGCGACGCCAGCGCTGTCTTTGCGGCCGCTGCCGAGCGGAAAGAGCGCGGCGCTTGACGTCGGAGAGGGTTTGGCCGAGGAGTTGAAGGAAATCGCGCTATGGAAATGCCGATGAAGAAGATTTTCAATCCGCCGTCCGTCCGCCGTCCGTTCGGAAATTACAATCACGGACTGCTGGTGCCGCCGGGCGCTTCGCTGCTCGTGGTTTCAGGCCAGCTCGGCATCGGTCTCGACGAGAAGGTGCCGGAAGATATCGGCAAGCAGGCGGAGCTCTGTTTCGAAGCGATCAAGGCCATTCTTGCCGATGCGGAGATGAGTTTTGCGGATGTCATCCGCATTTCGGCATTCGTGACGAAGCGCGAGGATTTTCCGGCCTATATGGCGGTGCGCGATCGCTACGCGCTCGATCCGAAGCCGGTCTCTACGTTGATCATCGTCGGCGGGTTCACCCGGCCGGAATTCCTCGTCGAAGTCGAGGTCACCGCCGCCAAAGTATTGTGATGTCTACTGGGGGCGCCCCGTTTCAGAAACGTTCCATCGACGTATGCACCTTTTGCAGAAACCGCGCCCGCGTTTCGGGCGTGCAATTGTTCATGTCGTAATGAGCAAGGAAGGTAACCGGCCGCAGCGGATTGATCTGCGCCCTCAGCACGCGCTTGACGATCCTCTTCGGTGGGTTGCCGGCCACGAAGGCGCGGAATGGGGTTGCTCCGTAGGTCAGCACGGCGGCGAGTTTGGTGATATGGCGCAGCCGCGATTCCACCTTGCCGTCGACAAGTTCGAAAGAGACGCCCGGAAGCCAGACGCGATCGAAATAGCCTTTGAGGATTGCCGGGAAACCGAAGTTCCAGACAGGCGTCACCAGGACCAGTCCTTCGGCCTGCTTCAGCCGATCGACATAGGGCTTCACCAGTGCGGTATTGCCGGGATAGTCGTGATAGGCGAGCCGGTCGTCGCGTGACAGCACGGGATCGAATTTCTCGGCATAGAGATCGCAGCCATCCACCTCGTGACCGGCTTTGCGAAGGCTTTCCAGCGTCTGTTTGTAAAGCGCCGTGCCGTAGCTTTCCTCGACCGGATGCGAGTGAAGGACGAGAACTCTCATGAGGCCTCCATGACGCTCGCAAGTCCTGGGAAGAGATAGTTCTTGCCGGCATCGAAATCGAAATCGGGGTTCTCCCAGGCGATCATCTTGCCCGGATTGAGGAGCCCCCTCGGGTCGGTCTCGTGCTTGAAGGCGAGCTGCACCTTGTCGGTGCGTTTCATGCCGCCTTCCTCGAGCGTGTAGCGGTGCGGGTTGAAGATCGGGCAGCCGTGATCCTGGTGGATCCTGATGATCTCCTCGAGGCGTTCCTCCGAGGTATAACGCACCAGCGGCAGGCCGGAGCACTGGATCTGCCCGTCGAACCTGATGAATTCGAGATGGCCCGGCACTTCGTCCCCGAAGATCTCGACCATCTTGGCGACCTTGGCCACGTGATCCGGCCCCGGATACTGAACCTGCAGATAGGTGAAGTTGGGATCGACCTTCAGGGCGCGCAGCGTCGTGTGGTTCCAGGCAAGCTCGTAGGCATGCGGAATGCCCTTCATGCTTTCGACCGTGTCGGAGCGGAAGACGACCTCGCCCTTATGCGCGGCGGCGAAGGCCAGGAAAGCATCCATTGAATGCGGCGCGATCATCAGCACCACGACCGACTGGCCCTTGCGGATATAGGGTTTGTGGCGCGTGAAATAATCATGCGGTATCGGTGCGGCGATCGGCGCGATCTCCTTGACGAGGATGCCGTTGCATTTGGCGAGCGCATCCGAGAAGCGCACGGCGGCCATGAAGTCGTCGTAACCGACGAGCACGTCGACCCAGTCATAGGCGGGCGCCAGCGGCATTTCGATTTCGGTGATGATGCCGTTGGTGCCATAGGCATGGCTGACCTTCTGCAGGTCCCAGCCGGTGAGGTCGAGCACGCGCGGTTCGGCTTCCATCGTGACGACGCGCAGGCGCAGGATATTGCCGAGATCGCGCAGGCCGCCCCAGGTGATCGAGCCGACGCCGCCGGAGCCGCCGGCGATGAAGCCGCCGACGGTCGCCATCTGCGCGGTCGAAGGGTGGAAGCGCAGTTCCTGGCCGGAATGGGTCTTGGTCTGCTTGTCGAGCTGAGCGATGATGATGCCCGGCTCGCAGATCACCCGGCCGGGATGGATTTCCTTGATCTTGTTCATGGCCGCAAGGTTCAGCACGATGCCGCCGGAGAGCGGCATCGCCTGGCCGTAATTGCCGGTGCCGCCGCCGCGGGGCGTGACCGGCACCCCATGAGCAAAAGCAACCTTCAGCGTGCGGATGACCTCTTCCTCATTCTTCGGCGTGACCACGAGATCGGCCGTCACATTGTCGAGCTGCGCCTTCAGGATCGGCGAATACCAGTAGAAATCCCGGCTCTTCTGGCGCACCAGCGCCGGATTGTCTTCGACGGCGATGCCTTCAAGTTCCTTTTTGATCGTCTGATAATCGGTCATGTCAGGCTCCAACGACGCTGTCGAGTTCACGATAGTCCGGCAGGCTGCGGTCGATCACCTTGCCGCGGCGAAGCACGACGCGGTCTGACTGCGGACGGGAAAGAAATTCGCTCCAGCGCCGGGCGCTGAAGAGGACGAGATCGGCCGGGGCTCCGACGGCGATGCGGCCCGTATCGGGCCGGCCGAGAATATCGGCGGGCGAAGTGGTGACGATGCGCGCGGCCGTATCCAATGGATGATCGAGATGGAGGATGCGCACGGCCTCGCGGAACACCTCGACCGGATCCAGGTCGCCGTAGGCGTAGAAGGGGTCACGGGTATTGTCGGAGGCGACCGCCGTTGCCACGCCGGCCGCGGCCAGTTCCTTGAAAAGGGTGATGCCGCGCCAGCGCGGTGTGCGGCCGGGGTAGCGGTCCTGTAGATACATGTTGCACATCGGCAGCGAGACGATGGAAATGCCGGCCTTTGCAACGAGTTCGACCGTGCGCTTTGCGGCCTGCTCGTCCTGGCGGGCGAGCGAGCAGCAATGGCCGGCCGTTACCTGGCCTTCGAACCGGTTGCGCAGCACCGCCTCGGCAATCGCCTTCAAGGTCTCGGCAGCGGGATCGTCGGTCTCGTCGACGTGCAGATCGACATCGAGGCCGTTGTCGGTGGCAGCCCTGAAAAGCATGTCGAGCTGGCTGTCGAGATCGGCGGTCATCCGGGTGACGCCGCCGATCAGTCCGCCTTTTTCGCGCACGACAGCGACCAGGTCCGCGAAAAAGGTCGCATCCGCCATATTTTCCATCGGGAAGAGCGCCACCGCCTGCAGCGCGATCCGGTCCTTCCACGCCTCGCGCATCTCGGCAAAAACCTCGAAGGAAATGCGGTGCTGCGGCGCCAGCGAATCGAGATGTGTGCGGATCAGGCTGGTGCCGTGCGCATAGGCCGAGCGCAGCGAAAATTCCATGCGTTTCCAGACATCTGCCGCTGACCAGTTCGCTTCGCGGTCAGTGCGCACGGCCTCCAGCGCGCCCATGAAAGTGCCGTCCGCATTGGCGTTGCGCGGCCAGATATGCCCCTTGTCGAGGTGCGTGTGCATGTCGGCAAAACACGGCCAGACCATGCCCTCCTTCAGGTCGGATCTCGCGAATTCGGCCGGCGTTTCGCCCGCCGGCAGCAGTGCGGAGATGACGCCATTGGTGATGACGATATCGGCCTTGAGCAGACCTTCGATGGCGGGTGCGTCAAAGCCTACGGTGGCGGCGGCAGGAAGCGTCGCGTTGCACAGTGCGAAGCGGCCGGCATTAGGCGGGGAGATGAAGGGATAGGTCATCAGTTTTCCCGTTTCAGGCTGCTCTCGTGCCAGCGATGCAGGGCAAGCCAGGAAATGAACGAGGTGACGGCAAAGATTGCGACGCCGAGAAGCGAAAGCATCAGCAGCGCGGCAAAGAGGCGAGGGATGTTGAGCCGGTACTGGGCTTCGAGAAGCCGGAAGGCTAGTCCGGAACCCGCACCCGCCGATCCCGCCGCAAATTCCGCGACGACGGCTGCAATCAGCGCAAGGCCGCCGCCGATCCGGAGGCCTGTCATGAAATAGGGCTGGGCGGCGGGCAGCTTGAGATAGAGCAGTGTCTGCCAGCGGGAGGCGCCGTAGAGTTCGAAGAGGTTGATGAGATTGTGGTCGACGCTTTTCAGCCCCTGGACCATGTTCGACAGGATCGGAAAGAAGGCGACGAGGAAGGCGCAGATCAGCAGCGCCACCTGCGTCGAGGGCGCATAGATCAGGATCAGCGGCGAGATCGCGACGATCGGCGTCACCTGCAGGATGACGGCGAGCGGATAGAAGGCGAGTTCGATCCAGCGCGACTGCACGAGGAAGATCGCAAAGCCGACGCCGCCGACAAGTGCCAGCATCAGCGACAGGAACGTGATCTTGGTGGTGACCCAGAAGGCGGGCGCAAGCGTGGCCCAGTCGGTCACGAAGGCGTTCGCCACAGCAGCCGGGCCTGGCAGGATATAAGGCGGTACCCCTGACAGCTTCACATAGGCGTACCAGATCAGAACCAGGAGGGCGATGACGAGGATGGGAACGGCGATGCGCAACGCAAAATCGCGGCGTCTGGCGCTGGCGGCATCCGGATGGGGCGATGCGTCCGTCTCGTCACTCATCAATGATCTCCCGCCGAATTGATTGCGCCGATGAGCGAATGGGAGACCGTCTCGCAGGCCTTCCTGTATTCTTCGGAACTGCGGTAATAGGCGTCGCGCTCCAGGCTGGTCGTTAGCGGGACATCTGCGTGGACGCGGCCGGGCCTCGCCTTCATCACCACGATGCGGTTCGAGAGATAGGCCGACTCGAAGACGGAATGGGTGACGAAGATGACGGTGATGCCGGTCGTCTTCCAGAGCCGCAGAACGTCGTCGTTGAGCTTCTGGCGGGTGATTTCGTCGAGTGCGGCGAAGGGCTCGTCCATCAGTAGGAGCTTCGGTTTCGTCACCAGCGCGCGGGCGATCGAGACCCGCATCCTCATGCCGCCGGAAAGTTCGCGCGGATAGGCCTTGGCGAAATCCTGCAGACCGACCGTGGTCAGTACATCCATGATCCGGTCGGAGGCCGCGGCTTTCGAAACACCCCTCAGCCTCAGCGGCAGGTGGACGTTGTCGAATACGTTCTTCCAGGGCATCAGCGTCGGCTCCTGGAAGACGAAGCCGATATCGCCCTCCGGCAGGCCTTTCGAATTGATGCGCGAACTCGGCCAGTCGATCGCACCCGATGTCACGTCACCAAGGCCTGCGATGATGCGCAGCGCCGTCGACTTGCCGCAGCCGGACGGACCGAGGAGGCTGACGAATTCGCCGCTTTCGACGGTGAGCGACATGTCCGAAAGTGCGACGGTTCCGCTGGAAAAGACCTTCGAAACCGAGCGCATGACGACCAATGCCCGCTTGCGCGTCTCTTGTGGGGATACGGCCTGGGCTTCTGCTAGCGGCATTGCCTGTCTCGTTCATGCGGGGGAGATGAAAATCCGCCGCAGCCGCGGCGGATCATCGGGGTTGCGGCCAGCTTACTTCTTCATCGCCATGCCGGTGCTCTTGCAGACGAATTTCGTCGTGAACGCCTTGGTGTAATCCGTCTCCGGCTTGAAGACCTTGATCGCCACCATCTCGTCGAAGAACGCCTTGTAATGTGCATCGGTGATGCAGCCGATGCCCTTGTCCAGGCTGTCGCCGGACTCGATGATGCCGTATTCCTTCATCTTGGCGATCGAATAGGCGATCTGGCCATCCGTCATTTCAGGATTGTCCTTCTTGATCAGCTCGTTCGCCTTGCTGTTGTCGCCGTAAAGATAGTTGTACCAGCCTTCGATGGAGGCATCGACGAAGCGCTGGACCACGTCAGGCTTGCTGTCGATCATCGTTTGCGTCGTGGTGATCATCGTCGAATAGGGAGAGTAGCCGTTGTCGGCGAGCAGGAAGACCTTCGGTTCGAAGCCGGCCTGCTTCTCAATCTCATAGGGCTCCGAGGTGAGGTAGCCTTGCTGCGCGGACTCCTTGTCCGCGAGGAACGGAGCCGGGCTGAAATTGTAAGGCTTGTATTGCTCGTCCTTGAAGCCTTTGAAATTCGCCTTCATCCATTCGAAATAGGTGAGATAGCCGTCCTTGCCGAGGAACAGCGTCTTCAGCTTGGCAAGGTCCTCGAATTTCTCGACGCCGGCGTCCGGGTGCGCGATCAGCACCTGCGGATCCTTCTGGAAGATCGCCGCGACGTCGACGAGCGGAATGCCCTGTTCGACGGCCGAAATCTCGCCCTGCGGGCCGCCCATGTAGAAGTCGATCTTGCCCGAGATCAAAAGCGCGCTGTTTGCCGCATTCGGGCCACCCTGCACGATGGTCACGTCGAGGCCGTGTTTCGCATAGGTGCCATCGGCGACCGCCTGGTAAAACCCTCCGTGCTCGGCCTGGGCCAGCCAGTTGGTGCCGTAACTCACCTTGTCGGCCGCATGGGCGGAGGCCATGGCGGCAAGCGCGCCGCCAAGACCGGCAAGTGCAAAAAGGCCCCAATTCTTCAGTGTGTCGGCCATGATCAGCGTTCCCCTTCTGAGCGCGGAACGCCCATCGCGACGTTCCATTTTCTTCATAGGAGCGGTTGCGTTGCTCTTTGAAAAGCATCAAATTTCGTGCACAACGATGCCTTTTCGGCATCTCAGCGAAAGCCTGTGCCTAATTTGTGCGTCTGCTTTATTTTTACGCAACGAGGTTGGGATGCTACATTCCAGAAAGCTCATCTACATCAATGAGATCGCCCGCACGGGCTCGATCCGCAAGGCGGCGGCGCGGCTGAACCTGGCGTCGTCGGCGATCAACCGGCAAATTCTTGCGCTGGAGGAGGAGATGGGCGCGCCGCTCTTCGAGCGTTTGCCGCGCGGTTTGCGGCTGACGGCCGCCGGCGAACTCTGCATCGAACATATTCGCGAGGTGCTGAAGAATTACGAGCGGCTGGAGGGGCGCATCCGTAGCCTGAAGATGCAGCAGGCCGGCAAGGTCCGCATTGTCACCACGGTTGGCCTGGCTGCCGGTCCGCTGCCTGACATCATTGCCCGGTTCCAGTCCGAGCACCCGCGTGTCTTCATGCAATTGCGCAACGACGCCGGAACGATGACGGTCAACCCGGTGATCTCAGGCGAGGTGGATATCGGCCTTGGCTTCAATATTCCGGCAACGCCCGGCATCCGCACGCTCGGCAATTTCGACATCCCGATCGGCGTGGTTTTGCCGCCGGGCCATCATCTGATCGGGTCAGGTCCGATCAACCTGGCGGATATCGTCCAGGAGCGCCTGGTGCTGGCGCAGCAAGGCACCAGCCTGCGAGATGTGATCAATCTGGCGCTCGCCCGCCTCGACGTGCATGTCGAGCCGGTGCTCGAAACCAATGCCTCGGAGATGCTGAAGAAGCTGGTCAAGTCGGGGGCGGGGCTGACGATTCTCAATCCGCTCGACGTCATCACCGAATGCCGCCAGGGCGAGCTGGTCTTCCGGCCGATCGCGGAGCCGCATGCCCGCCACCAGCCGATGAAGCTTTTTGCCCGCGCCCGCGCGCCGCTCGATTCCGCGACCAGCCTGTTCGTCGAATATCTCCTGGCCGAACTGGCCGGCCTGGTGGAGGAATTGCAGGCCAAAGGCCATATCGCGGCGGAAAAACCTCCAGCAATCTGAGCCGTGCACGATAGAGACCCTATCTCGAATAGAGATTGGAAAGCGGGTAGCGCTTCAGGTCATGGAGCAGTTCGATGAACCCTTGGACCTGGTGGCGGCAGATTGCTTCGCCCTTTTCGGCTGTGCCGAGCGACGCGTCGCCGACAACGCCATTGGGATTGAGATCGTGGGCGATCCAGGCGAGCGAATGTGGCGGCAGCGGCTGAATATATTTTGATTGCGCGCGCATCCACTCCGCCTTCGAGGTGAAGTTCTCTGCCTTGTCCATTCGCACCAGGTCAGGTCGAAAATGGAGCATGAGCGAAGTTTCCACGTCGCCGCCGTGGATGCCGAATTTCAGCTCGTGTTCGCTGATCATCCCCTCCGGGTGTCCAAAGCGGCCCCATTGCGTGGAGACGACGGCCATCTGGTGACGCACGCGTAGTTCGCGCGCGACGATGCTCATGATGTCGACGTTGCCGCCATGCGAATTGACGATCACCATCTTGCGGATGCCGGCTTCGGCCACCTTGGCGCCGATCGCCGTCCAGACCGGAATTAAGAGTTCCGCACCGAGCGACAGCGTTCCCGGGCCATAGACATGCTCATTCGCCTTGCCGATCTCCTGCGTCGGCAGAACAAGGAAATCGAGGTCGGCAGGCTTCTGCTTTCGAAGCTCCGCCAGCATGCCGTTGGCAATCGCAACATCGGTCGCGATCGGCAGGTGCGGACCGTGCTGTTCCGTAGAGGCGATCGGAAGGATGGCAATGGTCGTGTCGGGCGAAAGGCCGGCGAAATCGTCGGTATTGAGTTCGTTCCAGTAGAATGGCATCGCCATCGCCGCCCCTCTCGTTGCTTTCAAGCAGTGAGTAGGAAAAATTATTGCGCGCGAAAAGCATCAATTTGCGCCCGGACCGATGCCTTTTTGAGACTTACCCGCTGAGATCGCGCAGGTCCTGGCAATGAAACCTCTTAGAAGGAGCTGCGCTGCCTTGGACAGAAATCTTCGCATCCTCTCTTCCTTTATGCCACCGGACTGGTTGAGCGAACATAGTTGCGCCAGCCGCCGAATTCGGTGATCTCCCGGCCACCCGTGACCGCATGAGCCTCGCACAAGAATCCCGTAATGCAACTCGCGTCGTCGAGCGTGATCTTGCCGACGCCAAGCGGCGCCGGAATGTTCTGGACGAAACGGGCGAATGCGGCCGGTGGCAGCGCCCAGACCTCGATCTCCACGCCATCGCCGGCAAAGCCCGGATCGCGTACCAGCCCGGGCTTGGGCGGGATCGGGCCGTTGAGGGCGAAGAGGCGGTAGCTGCCATCCGTTCGTCCTGTTCTCAGCCTGTATCCGCCCGGCCGCGTCAGTTCGTGGTTCAGCGGCATATCCGTCAGATGGGCACCGACGACGACGATGGGGACGAAGTCGTCAGCGGTGGGTAAAACGCGACTTGCCTCCGGCAGCGCGATGTTGCGGTCCTTGCCCATTCCGGCCTCCGCGGCGCGATGCAGGGCGTCGGCAAAGGGCGCCAGCGCGTCGTCGGTGAAGGCGGGTCCTACCAGCATCACGCCTGCGGGCAGGTGACCGTCTGCGTCAAAACCGGCGGGAATGGCGATCGCCGCGCAATCGAGCAGATTGGCAAAATTGGTATAGCGGCCGAAATGGCTGTTCTTAGCGATCGGGTCCGCCTGCATTTCGTCGACGCTATAGGTCGTGGGGGATGTCGGCAGCATCAGGAAATCCACCTTCGCCCATTCGGCCCTTGTTTTCTGCCGCAATGCTTCCAGCTTGTAGCGGCCCTCGAAGGCGTCGACGGCATCATAGGCCTTTGCCCCTTCGATGATGGCCCGCACCGTCGGGTGGAAGTCGCCGCCATTCGTTGCCAGGAATTCCTTGACCGCCGCCAGCCGCTCCGCGACCCAGGGGCCGTTGTAGAGCAGTTCGGCCGCCTGCCGGAATGGCGCGTAGTCGAAAGGCACGATCACTGCACCCAGCGATCGCGCCCTTTCGATTGCCGCGTCATAGAGCGCCTCCACGTCCCTGTTGCCGTAAAATTCGCGTTCCGCGCCGTCGAGAACGCCGATGCGCGGGCGCCTCGACGGCAGGCTTGCAGGTGTGGCTTGCCGTGAAAACGGATCGCGGGCGTCGTAGCCCTCCATGATCCGGCGGATGGCAATGCCGTCGCCGACCGTCGCGGCGAACACGGTGACGACGTCGACGCTCCGGCAGGCCGGCACCACGCCGACATTGGGCACTAGCCCCGGTGTCGGCTTGATGCCGACGAGATTGTTGAAAGCAGCCGGCACTCGGCCCGAACCGGCCGTATCGGTGCCGAGCGAAAAGCTTGCCAGACCGGCTGCGACGGCGACGGCCGAACCCGAGCTGGAGCCGCCGGAGACATAGTTGCGGTCAAATACCGAACGCGGCGCGCCATGCGGCGAGCGCGTGCCGTTCAGCCCTGTTGCGAACTGGTCGAGATTGGTCTTGCCGATCACGATGGCGCCGGCAGCCCGCAAGCGCGCGACCGTTGTCGCATCCGCCTGCGGCTGATAGGCGAAAGCCGGGCAGGCGGCCGTTGTCGGCAGACCGGCTACATCGATATTGTCCTTGACGGCGAAGGGAATGCCCCAGAGCGGCAGGCTGTTCGGTTCCGGCGCACGAGCGACCAGCTCGCGGGCGGCGGCGCGCAATTCCTCCTCGGGCGTCATCGTGATGAAGATGGCTGGATCGTCGGACGCGCTGCATCTCGCGATGATCTCTTCCACCAGATCGAGCGGGGAAAGGCCCGTCGCATAGGCGGACCGCAGCGAGGCAAGATCAAGAATGGTGGGGAGCATCAGATTTCCTCCAGAATGACCAGCACATCGCCGGCTTTGACATTGCGCCCAGGGCCGGCACGCAGATCGCGGACGCGGCCGCCGGCATGTGCGGTTACGTTGATTTCCATCTTCATGGATTCGATGATGGCCAGTGTGTCGCCGGCTGCCACCGGCTGCCCCTCTTCGACGAGGATCTTCCAGACGTTGCCCGGCACCGCGCTTTCGACGCCGAAGCAACCCTGCGGTATCTCGCCGGCAAGGCTGCCGCCGGCGCTTTCATCGACGGTGAAGCTGTCGAGGCCGAGTTCCTTCCAGCGTTGCCGCTCCGTTTCGAAGGCGGCCTGCTGCTTCGATTTGAAGGCGCCGATGGCGGCTGCGTCGCGGGCAAGCCCGGTCTCATAAGCGGCATAGGAGAACTCGCTTTCCTCTATCCTGACCGGATATCCTCCGTGCGGAAAGGCGGCGCGGGCTTCGCTCAGCTCTTCGTGGCTGACGGGGAAGAAGCGGATCTGATCGAAGAAGTCGAGCAGCCAGGGCTTGTCCTTGGCAAACACCGGCGTCTGCCTCCATGTGTTCCAGACCTGGATGGTACGGCCGAAAAGCTGGTAACCGCCCGGGCCCTCCATGCCGTAGATGCACATATAGGCCCCGCCGATGCCGACGGCATTTTCCGGCGTCCAGGTGCGGGCCGGATTGTATTTTGTCGTCACCAACCGATGACGCGGATCGACCGGTGTCGCGACCGGTGCGCCGAGATAGACGTCGCCGAGGCCGAGCACGAGATAGCTGGCATCGAAAACGATATCGCGCACGGCCTGTTCGTCGGGCAGGCCGTTGATGCGGCGGATGAACTCGATGTTATCAGGGCACCAGGGCGCGTTCGGCCGCACGAGTTCCTGGTATTTGCGCATGGCGAGCTCGGCATCCGGATCATTCCAGGAAAGCGGCAGATGGACGATACGGCTCGGCACCTTGACGTCCTGCGCCGCCGGCAGCCCCGCCTCGATCTCTGCCAGAAGACCGAGCAGGCGCTTGCGGTTGAGTGCCGTACCGTCATAGTGGATCTGCAGCGAGCGGATGCCGGGCGTGAGATCGATGATCCCGGGCAGATGTGCCTGCGCTGCGGCTTGCATCAGCAGGTGCACCCTCAGTCGCAGGGCGATGTCGAGCGTCATCGGTCCATATTCGACGAGCAGATTGTCGTCGCCCTGGCGGCGATAGACGACGGAGACCGGGCCGTCGTCGCGTTTGCCGATAATCGGCGAGCCCGCCTCCTCCTTTGCCCGATGCACGACTGGGCCGGCGATCGGATCTTCTGGCCGCACGGCGGGATGAAAGCGGATACGGTCGCCAGGCTTGAACTGCCCCATCTTCCATTGCTCGTCACGGGCAATCACCGCCGGGCAGACGAAGCCGCCAAGGCTCGGCCCGTCGGGACCAAGGATGATCGGCATGTCGCCGGTAAAGTCGATCGCGCCGATTGCGTAGGCGTTATCATGCAGGTTTGAGGGATGAAGGCCAGCCTCGCCGCCATCGCTGCGCGCCCAATTCGGCGCGGGGCCGATCAGACGCACCCCGGTGCGGGCGCTGTTGAAATGCACCTCGTAGCTCGTCGAAAACAGCGTTTCCATATCGCTGTCCTGAAAGAAGTCGGGTGCCCCATGCGGACCATAGACAACGCCGACATCCCATTCGCGCGTCAGTTCCGCAGGCTCCGCGGCCGGCGTCGGCGGCTCGGTCGCGGCCTTGCGGGCAAGACGCAGAACGTGGCCGGTCTTCAGCGTGCCGGTGGCGTTGCCGCCGAACTGGCCGAGGCCGAAGGTGGCGCGCGAGCCAAGCACGAGCGGCGCTGCGAAACCGCCTGATACGGCGAGGTATGCGCGCTGCCCCGGTCCATCGATGCTGCCGATTGATAGGATCTGACCGGCCCTGATCGATACGGCTTTGCCATGCGGCAGCGCCTTTCCATCGACGCTCATCGCCATCCTCGCGCCGGCAAGCGCGGCCACCGTATCGGTATAAAACTTCAACACCGGGCCGGATACTGTCAGCTCCAGTGCTGCGACCGTGTCGCCGTTGCCGACAAGGCGGTTGGCGTGGCGGAAGGAGCGCTCATCCATCGGACCGCTTGGCGGCACCCCGACATGCCAGAGGCCAAGCCGGCCAGGCAGTTCCTGGATGCTTGATTGGGCGCCGGGCGCGAGCACCTCGATAACGTCGGGCACGAAGGAAAAATCACGCAGCGCCGTCGTCGCCACCTTGCCACTGGCGAGGAGTTCGGAGCCGGCAATGGCGCTGAGATAATCGAGATTGGTCTCGATGCCGGATATCGATGTTTCGGCAAGTGCCTTCTTCAGCTTTTCAATCGCCGTCGGCCGGTCTTTGGCGGAGACGATCACCTTGGCGAGCATCGGATCGTAGAAGGGCGTCACCTCGGTGCCGGTTTCGATCCAGCCGTCGATGCGTGCATCCTGGGGAAAGACGACCTCCGTCAACAGGCCGGCGCTTGGGCGGAAGTCGGCATGCGGCATCTCGGCATAGAGGCGCACTTCGATTGCTGCTCCTTTCGGCTCGAGGGCCTTTGCGCCGGAGAGCACGTCTTCACCCGCGGCCTGGCGGATCATCCATTCGACGAGGTCGATGCCGAATACGGCTTCCGTGACGGGATGCTCGACCTGAAGACGCGTGTTGACCTCAAGGAAATAGAACTCCTCGCGCAGCGGATCGTAGATGAATTCGACCGTGCCTGCCGATTCATAGGAAACCGAAGCGCCGAGATCGACGGCTGCCTGGTGCAGGCGGCCACGGGTTGCGGCTGAAAGACCAGGGGCGGGGGTCTCCTCGACCACTTTCTGGTTTCGCCGCTGCAGCGAGCAGTCCCGCTCGCCGAGCGCAATGACGTTGCCTGTGCCGTCACCGAAGATCTGCACCTCGACATGCCGGGCCTCCGCCACGAAGCGCTCTATGTAGACGCGTGCGTCGCCGAAGCTTGCGCGCGCCGTACGCTGCACGCTCTCGAACGAAGCCTTCAGGCTTTCCGGATCGGCGCAGAGCTGCATGCCGATGCCGCCGCCGCCGGCCGTACTTTTCAGCATCACCGGGTAGCCGATCGCTTCCGCTGCGGAAAGCGCTTCCTCGGCGCTCGACAGCAGGCCCGTACCCGGCAGAAGCGGTACGCCGCTCGCCTTGGCGAGTTCCCGGGCCGTATGCTTCAAGCCGAAGGCCGATAGATGTTCCGGCCGGGGACCGATGAAGGTGATGCCTTCGGCTGCCAGCCGCTCGGCAAAACCGATATTTTCGGAGAGGAAGCCATAGCCGGGATGGACGGCTTCCGCTCCCGTCGCCCTGCACGCGGCGATGACGGCATCCACATTCAGGTAACTTTCGCTGGCCGGCGGCGGACCGAGCCGGACGGCGTCGTCGGCCATCATCACCGCTTTGGCGAAACGGTCGGCATCGGAATAGACGGCGACCGAGGCAATGCCCATGCGCTGCAGGGTCTTGATCACCCGCACGGCAATTTCCCCGCGGTTCGCGATCAGAACTTTCTTGAACATGATCAGGCCTCGCCATCCCAGATCAGCACCCGGATCGGCGTCGGATCGAAGCCGTTGCACGGGTTGTTGATCTGCGGGCAATTGGAGATGACGCAGAGCACATCCATCTCGGCGACGAGTTCGACATAGTCCCCGGGTGCGGAAATACCGTCGACGATCGTCATCTCGCCGGTCGGCTGGATCGGCACGTTCATGAAGAAATTGATGTTGGGCACGATATCGCGCTTGCTCATGCCGTGTTTCGAAACTTCGAGCAGGAAGTTGTCGCGGCAGGCATGCAGGTATTTCGTGCCGTGGCCGAAGCGCACCGTATTGCTCTCGCAGGAGCAGGCGCCGGCCGAGGTGTCGTGGCGGCCGCAGCTGTCGGCCGTCATGGTCAGCATGACATTGCCTTCGCTCGACATGATCTTCGTGCCGATGCCGACATAGGCGGCACCCTGCATGCGCATCGTGTCCTGGTTGGAATAACGCTCCGAGAAATCATCGGCACGGTAGAAAAGCGTGTCGATCGCCTGTTGTCCGTAGCTATCCTCGATACGGATGATCTGGCCCTTGCGCACGATCCCGGACCACGGCGCTTCGGCTGCAATGAAGTGATCCTGCGCGGCATTTTCCATGGTGCGGACAGGAGAGGTCTGGATGAAATCGGACATCGTCTTCTCCTCAGGCCTGCATCAAGGCGTTGTTTTCGAAACCGCGCACCGCTTCGGCAGTTGCCGAGCGGCAAAGATCGTCCGCAGCCGGGGCTTCCGCCTTGTAGCGCGTGATGACAACAGGTTTCGGCTGGTAGGTTGGATCCGGATCGAGCGGATGCGGGCAATTGGAAAAGCCGACCAGAATGTCCATCTCGGCACGGAGTTCGACATAATCGCCGCTGTTGGAGCGCTTGCCCTGCCAGCCGAAGCCGCCGGCCTCGGCAAGGCGCACGGGCGCGAAGAGATTGAGGATGCCGGGAATATCGCGACGGGTAAGGCCGAGCTTGCCGGCGACGAGGACCAGGTTGTCGCGGGTGTTGCGCGTCTTTTCGCCGGGATATTTGGCTGCGTTCGAGGCAGCCGTCGAGCCGCCCATCAGGCAGTCATGGGCGCCGGAACTGTCTTCGATCATCGAGAACATGATGCGCCCCATGTCCGAGAAGATCACGCGCCCCTTGCCGAGCGCCGTCGTCCATTGGACTTTGGCGGTATCGACGAGATTGATCCGTTCGCTGCTATCGGCGGCGCTCCAGGCGACGAGCGCCACGGTGGAATTGCCCTCCGCTTGTTCGATGCGGATCGCCTCGCCGCGCGAAACTTTCGTCGACCAGTACCAGCCGCCCGGGACGGTTTCCCGGTGGATGATAGCGGCGTCGTCGATGGCCGGCGCCGGCAAGGGGCTGGGGCCGGGCAGCGCCTTGGGGGCGAATTCCAGCCCCTTCTTCTGATGCTCCTCATATCGCGCGCGGTTGGCGGCGATTTCTTCGGGTGAGCGTCCCACATGCATCATTGCATCTCTCCTGACGGTGCCAGGTCGTCCCGGCTGTGCCCCAGGGAAGCGACCGGGCCGTCCCGATCGGGGCTGAAGATCGATGGCTGGCCGGCAAGGCGCGGCGGCCAGATGGAAATATCCTTGGTGATGGTGGCACCGTAGCGCTCCCTTTCCTCCGGCCGGTTGCGGCGGCGCTCGAATGCCACGACACGGTTCGCAAGCGTGAAGGCTTCGCGCATGTCATGCGTGACCATGACAACGGTCATCTGCGTCTCGTGCCAGAGCCGCTTCATCAGCGTGTGGATCTCGGCGCGGATGCCCGGATCGAGCGCGCCGAAGGGTTCGTCGAGCAGCAGCACTTTCGGCTTCATGATTAGCGCCTGGGCCAGCGCAAGGCGCTGCTGCATGCCACCCGAAAGCTGGGCCGGGTATTTGCCTTCGGAACCGGCAAGACCCACCTCGGCAATCAGCCGGCCCGCTTCCTCGAGCGCGTTGCGGCGGGGCGCGCCGAAGAGCTTGGCCCTGTAGCGCGCGGCGGAAAATTCCCTGCCGAGCAGGACATTGCCGAGCACGGTCAGATGCGGGAAGACGGAGTAGCGCTGGAAGACGACACCGCGATCCGGCCCCGGCTCCGACGGCAGAGGCTCACCGTCGAGCAGAATCTTGCCCTTCGTCGGCTGCTCCTGGCCGAGCAGCATGCGCAGAAACGTCGTCTTGCCGCAGCCGGAGGGGCCGACGAGGGCGACGAAGGCGCGCGAAGCGACGGTGAGCGAGACGTCTTCCAGTACGATCTGATCGCCATATTCCTTCCAGACCCTTTCGATCTTCAGTTCGCTCATGCCTGCTTCTCCAGCTCCGACCACGGGAAGACTGCGATACGCAAGCGATCGAGCAGGGCGTTCATGACCACGGCAAGCAGCGTGATCCAGATGACGTAGGGAAAGATGATATCCATCGAGAGATAGCGGCGGACGAGGAAGATACGGTAGCCGAGGCCGGAATCGGACGAGATCGCTTCGGCCGCGATCAGGAACAGCCAGGCAGGACCAAGCTGCAATCTCAGGCAGGTGATCAGCCGCGGCAGGATCTGCGGCAGCACGATACGCAGCCCAATCTGCCAGGAGGAGCCGCCAAGCGTTTCGGCCTTGACAATCTGTTCGCGGGGCAGCTCCAGCGCCTTCAATGCCAGGTCCCGGATCATCGTCGGTGCAACGCCGATAACGATGAGGGTGATCTTCGAGGTTTCGCCGAGCCCCATGACAATGAACAGGATCGGCAAAAGCGCGAGCGGCGGCACCATGGAGATCACGGCGATGAAAGGGGCGAGCAGCGCGCGGAGATAGGGCAGCATGCCGATCAGCATGCCGATGAGAAGCGCGATCGCCGTCGAGATGCCGAGGCCGCAGAGTAGCCGGATCAGGCTCGCTCCGGTATCCGACCAGAGCAGATATTCACCCGTGCGCTGGTCGGCGATGAAAGCCAGGCGGTTGATCGCATCGGCGAAGCCCGCGAGGCTTGGTAGAAGCTTGTCATAGGGGTTTTCTGCCAATCGCGCAGCCGAGCCGGCGGCATAGGCAAGCGCGACCAGCACGAAGGGCAGCAGCGTCAAGGCAAGCTGCGCGCCCCGGCTTGGCCTCGTGTTGATCCAACGCATGGGAAATGCTCCGCTGGGAAAGGGGAGGAGGCGCGGCCGAACCGCGCCCCTGTTGTGATCAGAGCGAGGCGTCGGCCGCTGCCTTCATGTAGGTCTCGGTGAAGCGAAGCTTCACATTGCCGGTATCGCCCAGCACCTTGCCGTCAGGCATTTCGATACCGATAACGTCAGCGGACGGCGCGCCATTGCCGAGCAGGCCCTTTTCGAAAAGGAAACTGCGGACGAGATCCATGGTCTTCGGCAGGCTGGGCGAGGCGGTGAAGGCAACGGCGTCGGCCGGCTTATCGAAGAGCTTGGTCGCGGCGAGCTGCGCCTCGAAGCCGGCACGGTCGGTGCCGGATGCAGAGCCCATGGCTTCGCGGGCGGCTTTGCCTTCGGCGGTATCGGCGCGCAGCAGTGCGGCCGTCTCGTACCAGATGCCGGCAAGAGCCTTGCCGAAGTTCGGATTGTCCTTCAGCACGTCGGTATTGGCGACCATCAGGTCTATGATCTCCCCCGGGACCTGCGAGCTGTCGAAAACCTTTTTGGCGCTGGGATCCTCCAGAATGGTGGAGACGAGTGGATTCCAGGTGACGACGGCGCTGACATCAGGCGTCTTGTAGGCGGCGACCATGTCGGCATCTGATGTATTGACCACCTTCACGTCGCGCTCGCTCAGCTTGATGCTTTCAAGCGCACGGGCGAGTAGATAGTGCGAGACGGAAAACTCGACGAGATTGACGTTCTGGCCCTTGATGTCGCTAAGGCTCGCCTTGTCCTTCAGGATGACGGCGTCATTGCCGTTCGAAAAGTCGCCGACGATGACCGCCGTCGTGTCGACCCCGCCGGCCGCCGGGATCGAGAGGCCGTCCATGTTGGTGAGCGTCACGGCATCAAAGGCGCCCGCCGTGTACTGGTTCATCGACTCGACGTAATCGTTGAACTGGGTGACTTCGATATTGATGCCGTATTTATCGGCCCATTTCTTGACGATGCCGTGATCGGCGGCATAGCCCCATGGCATCCAACCGACATAGATGGACCAGGCAACCTTGAAACTGGCTTTCGGTGCTGCGCCAGCGGGGGAGCCGAACCCGAAAGCCAACGATACCGAAAGGGCCGTTACGGAAAGAATCTTCGAAAAAGTCTGCATAGAAATTCCCCTTTTGCTTTTTCAAAAAGGGATCGGCAAAGACCATCGCGCCGCCAATCCCTTGGCTTACGAGATCTCCCGGGCTTTTGTCCCGCCGTGCATCCGGTGGGATTTCTCCCCCAGCCGGTGGTGGCTCTCGGACCAGCACGCTCCCAAAGAGGAACGCCGGAACCCTAGCCACCAACTCGCGAAGTTTCATGCAAGAGGTGTGCCACGTCATAAGTCATTGATTTGGCTAGCTGCAATTTCTCGTCGGACTAACACTGTGTACACTGTGCAGCAATTGCCTATTTCTTGAACATCGGCGGAGGGCGATGGCAGAATTTGGTGCGCGAGGCTGCATGGCACGCTTTCTAAAGCGGAAGATCGTATTCCAGAGGCCATCAAACTGGTCGCGAGGCTGATATCGGAGCATCCGGATAGGCTTTCGGTAGTGCTGCCGCAATCGCGCGAAGGTGCAGCGTTTCCCAGACGAGCGTCCATCGCCTTGCCCAGCACATCGGGTTTCGAACATTCGCCGCGCCCGTTGGCCAGATCCGGGGACGGTCATCTTCTTTCCCTCTCTTCGAGCGTTTCTGCTTCAAACTTGATTATGCCCGGACACTCCCACGCCAAAGCCGCACCTGAAATTCACCTCCAGGTGCGGTTCATTGGCGCTGGATGGAGAGACTCGTGATCTATTCAACAGCCGGTGTGGCCAATTGCGGACCTTCTGAAAGGGGAGAGAGTGGCTCAGGCCGGTCTTCCAGGTCGTCCAACAGTGCCGTCCATAGCGAGGCGCATAGTCCGACCATGACGACGAGGAAGGGTGCTGCCGCGATAATCGACGCGGTCTGCAAGCCCTGCAAGCCTCCCATCACCAGCAACACACAGGCCGACGCTCCGGCGAGGCCACCCCACAGCACGACGATGCCGCGTGCGGGCTCAAGCGTGCCGCGAGACGAGAGCATGCCCATCACTATCGAGGCGGCATCCGCGCCCGAGATAAAGAAGATGGCGACAAGGAAGATCGCGACGAATGAGGTGAGCGCGGTTGCGGGATATTGTTCAAGCAGGGCAAACAGCGAGATGGCGGCCCCCTTCGTGTTGACAGCCTCGACGAGGCCGCCGGCCCCCATCAGTTCGGAATGTAGCGCCGTGCCACCCATGATCGTGAACCAGAGGAAGGTTACGCCGCTCGGAATGAGCAGAACGCCGATGATGAATTCACGGATCGTGCGCCCCTTGGAGATGCGTGCAATGAAGACCCCTACGAAAGGCGCCCAGGAAACCCACCAAGCCCAGTAGAAGATCGTCCAGCTGCCCAACCACTTGCCGTCGCTGAAGGCGGCGGTGCGGAACGACATGGTGACGAGATCGGATAAATAGTCCCCAAGTGCTTCGGTGAAGGTATTGAGGATGAAGATGGTCGGCCCGATGATGGCTAGGAACAGTAGCAGCACGGCCGCGATCACCATGTTCATGTTACTCAGGAACTGAACGCCCTTGCCCACTCCGGAAACTGCCGAAAGGATAAATAGCACCGACAACACCGCGATGATCGTAAGGGCAATTCCCGTTCCCTCACCGATTCCCCAAAGAAAATTCAGACCGCTGTTCTCAAGCACCAAGGGGCGTTGGTTCGATCCGCGTCAAGGCGGTCATCAAGTCCGTCTTCAATGTACGAAAATGACTTCTTGAATCCGTGGGTTGCAAGTTCGAACTTCTCCATGGCGCCCGTGGACGAACCACCGATAAAATTCTCCCTTGCAGTCAACACCAGCGATCAACGTGTCTTCGGTCGAACTCCCAGTCAGGTCCGAAGCTCCCCGGGCCAGGCCGTGAGTGCGATGTCGATCAGTCGCTTCAGCCGCGTGTTGCAGGCGCCATCGCAGGCTTGGGCGGACATCCCTTGAATGATCGCACCGTAGAACCGCGCGAGCGTATCGGTGTCGGTTTGCGTCGGCAGTTCACCGTCCTCGACGGCACGGTCGAAGCGGGCTTTGAGGGTCTGTATTGCTGCTTCGCGCAAGGCCGCCGTCATCCGTGCGACGGACGCATTTTCTTCCGCATGTTGGAGGACGGCCGTCGAGACCATGCAGCCTCGCGGCTTGTCCGGCTGGGTGTCGCCGTCGGCGATATCGTAGAGGTACAGGCGTAGGGCATCGTAAGCCGGTAGATGCGATTGCAGGATCTGCGACCGGCGCGTGCTCTCACGGGCAATGCTGAAATCGAGTGCCTGACGGTACAAGTCTTCCTTTGAGCCGAACATCGAATAGAGGGTCGGTGGATTGATACCCATCGCCTTCGTAAGGTCGGCCGTCGAGGTTCCTTCGTAGCCGCGTTCCCAAAACAGCCGCGCTGCGATGTCAAGCCCGACGTCGCGATCGAGCAGGCGCGGTCTGCCTCGTTTGCGGACTTGCTTCTCCATAAAAATAGTGATCCCTATTAAATCATTGACAGCCGTCTGTCGGGTCTTATTATAGGGGTCACTATAAATTTAGCAACGGAGTGATCCATGTCCCAAAAACTCGCAGGCAAAATAGCACTCATCACCGGAAGTTCGCGCGGGATCGGCCGGGCCGCCGCCCTTGCATTTGCGAAGGAGGGTGCCGCGCTGATTGGCGTGCACTACACCGCCAATGCGGATGCGGCCAGTGCCACAGTACGCGATATCGAGGCGCTGGGCGTCAAGGCCGTCGCGGTTAAGGCTGATCTTAGAGACGGCAAGGACGCGGCCGACAGCCTCTGGGCGCAGTTCAGCGAAGCTGCGCGTGTCGAGAGGGGCACGTCGGCTATGGACATCTTGGTGAACAACGCCGGCATCGCGCCGGCGTTGCCCTTGAGAGAAACAAGCGAGGCCGCGTTCGACGAGGTGATGACGATCAACTACAAGGCGCCGTTCTTCCTCATCCAGGCAATGGCCGACCACATTCGCGACAACGGCCGCATCATCAATGTCTCGACCGGGTTCACCCGGATCGCGGCACCGACCCATCCCGCCTATGCGGCCTCCAAGGGAGCGCTGGAGACGTTGACACTGGCGCTGGCCCCTGAATTTGCAGCTCGCGGGATTACGGTCAATGCCGTGATGCCGGGTGTGACAGAGACGGATATGAATGCCGAATGGCTGGCATCACCGGACGCGCGCGCTGGCGCCGAAGCACTCTCGGTCTTCTCCCGCGTCGGCCGGGCGGAGGACGTCGCCGACGTCATCGCTTTCCTCGCATCGAACGATGCGCGATGGACCACGGGCCAGATGATTGATGCGACCGGTGGTGCCAGGATCTGACCGAGTCCAGACGCCGCTATGGTTCCAGCCGTTCAAACTAGGCGGCAGGGAGCGCTCCCGACGGCATGCCGGTTGAATTCGGTTTGCCCGTAGTACACCAGCCAGGACTGCGCTCGCTGAGCTCGGTCCTCGCGTTCTCCTCCCGACGGCGCGCTCCGCCTATCTTGCGAGTCATTGCTACTATCCCGCATGCCTCGACGCGCCGACATCGGCTCATCGACCGGACGCTGCCTAGTCTTGTCCTCAATTGCTGGATCGCTCTTGCCCAAAACGCGCCTCTCACCGCGAATCTGCTTCGCTGGAGATTGGATGAGGTGTCTTAAGTTCCGGTCCCTCAGGAACATGTCCGGCAGGCAGGTCACGCTCCTCGCGTATTCTCACCGGCACCGTATGCCCTGGCTGGGCGAATTGGTGCGGAACCTCCGCACCAGTTCCGATCACTCTCGGAATCAACTGTCTTCTTTCGCGCGATAGGCATGTGGAAGGATGAAAATCTCGTCCGCACGTCCGTATCCGCCGTCCTTCACTTCCTCGATCAATACCATTGTGTGTGGCCGTGCCGCCTCGGAGAAATACTCCACCAGCATGTCGGTGGCGCGGTGCACGATTTCTTCCTTCTGGGAGCGGCTGAGCGCGCCCTCCGGCGTCTTTATGTTAACGAATGGCATAGGACTCTCCTTTCTTGGGGTTCTACTTCAGATCATGCCGCCATTGGCGCGTAGCACCTGACCGTTCACCCAGCCGCCTTCCGGGCCGGCGAGGAAGGAAACGACCGAGGCAATGTCATCCGGTTGGCCCAAGCGCCCCAGCGGAATGGTAGCGACGATTCTCTGCACGAGTTCGTCGGGCTTGCCGGACATGAACAGTTCCGTCTCGACGGGACCGGGCGCCACCGCATTGACTGTAATGCCGCGCGGGCCGAGTTCCTTCGAGGCGACGTGCGTGATCGCCTCGACGGCCGCCTTGCTTGCGGCATAGACACCGTAAGTCGGCCCGTATGCGCCGACGACGCTGGAAGAGAAATTGATGATGCGCCCACCATCGCGGAGCCGACGGGCTGCTTCGCGCACGGCGCGGAATGTCCCTGTGAGGTTGATGGCGATCTGCTGCTCGAAACTCGCGTCGTCCATATCGGCAATCGGAGCCAGCTTTATGATGCCGGCATTGTTGACCAGGATGTCGGCCCCGCCGAAGCGCTCTTCGGCCGCGGTGAACAGATCGGCAGCCGCGGCCGGACCGCTTATGTCAGCCTGCACCGCGAGAGCCTTCCCGCCGCCCAGTT
Source organism: Rhizobium croatiense (assembly GCF_019793465.1). GTDB lineage: Bacteria > Pseudomonadota > Alphaproteobacteria > Rhizobiales > Rhizobiaceae > Rhizobium > Rhizobium croatiense. The sequence goes on from NZ_JAILYJ010000011.1 coordinate 132,934, forward strand.
CAATGTCTGCGACAACCGCATCAGCCGCCTGACGGCCGCTTGCGTAATTCACCACGATGGCGATGCCGTCTTTCGCCAGCCGAAGCGCAATGGCTCGGCCGATGCCTTTCGATGCGCCGGTGACGATAGCGACGCGCTGTCCTTTGATGGTCATGGCACCTTTCTCCTATTTGACGGAACTGGAGATATTGCCGATGCCTTAGAAGAACAATCTCCCACATTTTGACAACAGAATTCGGATGTGGTGAATAACGTCATGGATCGGCTTGACCGCATGCAGCTCTTTATCCGGATCGTCGAGCGGCGTAGCTTCGCCGCGGCGGCGTCCGACCTTGGGCTTGCCCGTTCCACGGCTACCGAGGCGATCAAGCGGTTGGAGGACGATCTCGGCGTTCGCCTTCTCGAGCGAACGACCCGGCATGTCGCGCCGACACTGGACGGCGCGGCCTTCTACAGGCGATGTGTCGCAATCCTCACGGAGGTGGACGAGGCGGAAAACGTGTTCCGTGACATGCAACCGCGCGGCCTGCTGCGCGTCGACGCCCATCCCTTGCTGACGCGCACATTCCTGTTGCCGCGACTCAATGAATTCCTCGATCGTTATCCTCTGCTCGACCTGCAGATCGGGCAGGGCGACCGGCTGGTAGATCTGGTCAGGGAGGGTATCGACTGCGTCATCCGCGCCGGAGAGATTGCTGATAGCGGCCTGATCATGCGTCGCCTCGGGATGATTGCTGAAATCACTTGTGCCAGCCCAGCTTATATAGCGAGGCACGGAGTGCCACGCTCCCCAGACGCGATGGAGGGGCATCGCGCCGTTGGTTTCATATCGTCACGCACCGGGCAGATCATGCCGCTCGAGTTCACCGTCGGCAGCACGGTCCGCTTCGTAACCTTGCCGTGCCGGCTAACGGTCAACAACTCCGACACCATGACCGATCTCGCCCGCCTCGGCTTCGGCCTCATTCAGGCACCGCGTTACCGCCTGCAGCGGGATCTGGACGAAGGGACGCTGGTCGAGGTCCTTGGCGACTTTCTTCCCCCGCCGACGCCGCTTACCGCGCTCTACCCGCAGAACCGCCAGCTTTCACCGCGGGTGCGCGTCTTTCTCGACTGGATCGTCGAATTGTTTTCCGAAGCAGACTTGTGACCGTTTTCTCTCCATTGCTCCGGCTAGGAATTCCCTCGCAAGAGGGGTGCTTCATCCAAGGTGACGACCATATACTCAATGAAGGCTCGAACACGGTGTGGCAAGGGGCCGCCACCGACGTAAACGGCGTGGACCAGTTCCAGATCCCCCGGATTATGCTCTTCGAGCAGTGCAACGAGCCGCCCCGTCGCAATCTCATCGGCCACATGAAACAGACCGACCCTGGCAATTCCGGCACCAGCCAGCGCCATCTGTTTCATCGTCTCGCCGTTGTTCACGACGATGTTGCCCTTGACAGGTTGCGCGACGTCCTGGCCGCCGACACGAAAGGGCCAGGACGGCCTTGCACGCCGGAAATTGAACGTTAGGCAGTCGTGCTGTTCGAGATCCGCAGGTGCTTGTGGTGAACCCCGGCGCGCCAGGTAGTCGGGTGACGCACAGACCACGCGCCGGCTCTGCCCGAGCTTGCGGGCGATCAGACCACTGTCCGGCAGGTTGCCCATGCGGATGGCGACGTCGGTCTTCTCCGCAACCAGATCGACAATGCCGTCGGTGAAGCTGAGATCGACGATCAAATCGGGATTGCGCGCAATGAAATCTGGAATAGCCGGTGCGACGAACATTGTTCCGAAGGGTATTGTCGTGTTGATTCTCAGCCGTCCACGAACCGCTCCTCCAGCCGCCTCCTGATCAGCGTCATTCAACTCCTGCAGAATCCTCAGTGCCGAATGGTAATAGGCCTCGCCCTCCTCCGTTAGTGTCAGAGCGCGGGTCGTCCGTACCAGAAGGCGGGTACCAAGCCTCGTTTCCAGGCGTGCGATCAGTTTGCTGACCGCCGATGGGGTGATGTCGAGATTGCGGGCGGCGGCTGAGAAGCCACCGTCTTGTACAACGTGTGCAAACACTTCCATCTCACCCGAGCGCTCCATCAGAATACGGGGCATTGATGATCCTCGTTCACAGGTGCATGTTTTCAGTTGGCAATAGTGCCTCGTGCGCGTAAATCATAAATTGCCTCCGGCAACAATCTGGAGACACCACATGGATCTGCAACTCACCGGCAAGACCGCCCTTGTTACCGGCGCCACCGCTGGCATCGGCCTCGAAATCGCCCGCACGCTTGCGGTGGAAGGGGCGCGCGTCATCGTCACAGGACGGGACCGCGCGAAGCTCGACAGCGCGATCGCTGCCGTCGGAGCATCGGGCGGATCGGACATCACGGGAGTTCTGGCAGACGCTGCAAGCGCCGAGGGCGCCGCGATCATCGCCAAGGCCGAACCTTCGGTTGATATTCTCGTCAATAATCTCGGCATCTACGAGAGCAAGGCCTTCGGGGAAATATCGGACGCCGACTGGAGCCACCTGTTCGACGTCAATGTCATGAGCGGCGTGCGCCTGTCACGAACCTATCTCCCAGGCATGCTGGAACCAACTGGGGCCGCATTATTTTCATTTCCAGTGAATCGGCTCTCGCCATTCCCCAGGATATGATCCACTACGCGACCACCAAGACAGCTCAGCTATCGATCTCGCGTGGATTGGCCCAGCTAACCCGCGGCACGAATGTCACGGTCAATTCCGTGCTGCCGGGTCCGACCCGGTCGGAAGGCATCGAGACCTTCCTGCGCAGTCAGGCAAGCGACCCGTCCGCACCGATAAGGCAGATCGAGGCCGAATTCTTTGCCACGGCTCGCTCGGCTTCTATCCTGCAGCGCATGGTGGCAGCGGAAGAAGTGGCAAATCTCGTCGCCTATCTCGCCAGCCCCCGTTCATCCGCCACGAACGGTGCGGCTCTGCGCGCCGAAGGCGGTCTCGTCAATACCATCGCCTGAGCGAGGGTTTCTCCATGTCGAACGTACCTTTGACCATCATCGCCATCGCCACTGCAAAGCCCGGTAACGAGGCAGCCCTCGGTGCTGCACAGGAAAAGCTCGTCGCAGCGACTCTGGTTGAGGACGGCTGTCTTCGTTACGAGCTCAGCCGCTCGATGATGGACGCGTTCGCATCTTCGTCGAGAGATGGGCAAGCGAACAGCAATGGCACAAGCATATGCGGGGTTCCGCCATGCGGCGTTTTCATGCAAGCGGCGAGGGTGAATACTTCGCCGACTTCAGGTCGCTGGGTGAGTCGTCCGTTGTTCATTCTCAGTCAGATTTTCTTCCCTTAGGGGCTAATCCATGACATTTCTGCGCAGTCTCGCCATTGCCCCTTGCACCCGGTGTCAGCATTATCACTTCGGCTTAATGGCCATCAGATTGCCCAACTCCATCGGGAAGGGAAATAAAATCGTCGAAGTCTTCTCGCCGGCGATGACGTTCAACGTGCTCAAGTAACGAAGCTGCATCGCCTCCGGCTGCTTGGCCAGAATTTCGGCCGCTTCCAGCAGCTTGGCTGCAGCTTGCTGTTCGCCCTCGGCATTGATAACCTTCGCGCGGCGTTCGCGTTCGGCTTCCGCTTGGCGAGCAATCGCGCGGATCATCGACTCGTTGATGTCAACATGTTTGATCTCGACAGTGGCTACTTTAATTCCCCAAGCATCCGTCTGAGTGTCAAGGATTTCCTGAATATCCGAGTTGAGCCTGTCACGTTCTGCGAGCATTTCATCGAGGTCGTGCTTGCCGAGCACGGAGCGCAACGTCGTCTGGGCAAGCTGGCTTGTTGCCATCATGAAATCCTCGACCTGTATTGTCGACTTCTCGGGGTCGATAACCCTGAAATAGATCACCGCGCTGACACGAACCGAGACATTGTCATGTGAGATGACGTCCTGGCTGGGGACGTCGAGTACGCGCGTGCGCAAGTCGACTCGGATCATCTGCTGGACATAGGGGATGAGCAGAATCAGGCCAGGCCCCTTGACTCCGGTAAAGCGGCCAAGTGTGAACACGACGCCGCGTTCATATTCCCTCAGGATCTTAACCGCGGATGCGAGGATGGCGACCAAAATGACAATGATCACCAAATAGAAGGCAAGATCTGCAAACATATCCATGACTCCTCCTCCTGCTTCCTGAGCGCCGTTAAGTGTCCTTTGGACGGCTGGCGACTTCGAGCGCCAGCCCATTGCGGCCGATCACGCTGACAAAGTCACCAGCAACAAGGGGTTCGGCGGAAACCGCCTTCCAACGTTCGCCATGCGCAATGACGTACCCCGTGAGCCCCGTCCAACTCTCAACTTTACCGGAAATACCGATCATCTCCTCTGCACCGGTGGCAACCTGGCGCAAGCGCGAGGTGAATGCCAGGCGAGCAACGACAAGGCTAAAGACAAGAATCACAAATGCAATTGCGCCCAGTAGGGGGCGCGACACTTCCAGGCCGGGTATGTCGGGATCAAACAAAATGGTTGCTCCCAGGATCACGGCTACCCCGCCGCCAATGCCCAAAGCGCCGAAGCTTGGCGAATGCGCCTCAGCCACAGTCAATCCCACGCCGAGGAAAATAAGCCCGAGGGCGGCAAAACTCACCGGCAGCAATGCCAGAGCATAGAGACCAAGCAGAAGGCAGATGCCGCCGATCGTGCCAGGAAGCATTGTCCCAGGTGCGAGAAATTCGAAGATCAGGCCATAGATGCCGACCATCATCAGGATGATTGCGATGTTCGGATCGGTGATGACGGAAAGCAGGCGCGTGCGCCAGTCAGGCTCGAATTCCTGCACGGCCAAACCGGCGGTATCGAGTCGGACCTCCGTTTGACCGACCCGCACCACGCGCCCTTGTGCCTTTGCAAGGAGATCGGTGACATCGACTGCCGTGAAATCGATGGCATGTTCGCGCACTGCCGCAGTGGTTGAAAGGCTCGCAGCTTCACGGACAGCACGCTCTGCCCAGTCGGCGTTGCGATTGCGCAATTCCGCTAGCCCGCGAATGTAAGCGACTGCGTCGTTAACGGCTTTTGCTTCGTGGGCATCGCCTGGAGTTTCTGCCTGCTTGCCAGGCTCGCCCGGCTTCTTTTCGGGTTCCGTATCGCCGAAAGGCTTTAGGCCGAGCGCGATTGGTGTCGCCGCACCCAAATTGGTCCCGGGCGCCATTGCCGCAATGTGGCTTGCGTAGAGAATATAGGTGCCGGCGCTGGCAGCCCGTGCCCCGCTCGGCGCGACGAAGCTCGCGACGGGCACCGGCGAGGCAAGGATCGCGCGAATGATTTCCCGCATGGAGCTGTCAAGGCCACCCGGTGTGTCCATTTGCAGAATGATCAAGACCGCTCCACGTTCGCCAGCACGCTGAATGCCTCGTTTTACGTAGTCAGCTATCGCGGGTCCAATGGCGCCGTTCAACTTGAGAACGACAGACGCGCGGTCAGACGCCGACGGTGCGACGAAGCCCCATGCTGAGAGCAGCAAAAACAACAAAGTGAAGATTGGCGGTTGCCATCGCCAACACCTTAATCCCCGCGTGACAATCTGCGGAACGTACATGATATTTAATATATGTCGGAAATTACAAAGAAAAAGAAATAGGCGTCTCATGTTTACGAACAAGCGAAGAACGCCGTGACTCTACCGATTATTTTTGAGCAGGGCGGTTCGACCCTTTTCTATCACGCGGACAGTGGGCGCTTGATGATTCTCACATGGCAGCAGATGCAGGCCAAAAACACGGATATAAAAAGGAAAGTCCCGAGGGTTGAATAGGATAGCGGCAGGAACGACCAATCGCCCCGCTGAAATTGAGGCAGCGTAAAATCCGAAAGGCCGGCTTGCGCAACTGCTGCCCGCCCCATGGTCAGACCGGTCGCGATCAACGCGATATGAGCATGGATGAATCCTGACCGGTGGTATCGCTGCGGCTGCAAGGCCACTCGAATCCCGAAAATCGATGCAAGCGTCAGCAGGGCCATGGCGCTCCAAATTCCAATGCCGGGTACCGCCAAAAGCAGATAGATCGGCTCGCGCATGACAGGAAGAATTGTCATATGCAGCCACCAGGCGGAGGCGCTTGAGGGGTAGCTTTCCAAGAGCAGCATGCTGAGAACGAAGATCGATGCTGTCGCGTAAGCCAGGGATGGCCCAAGTCGCATCATCGTGAAAATAGCGATCCGCATAGGGCGTACCATCCTTTGACCTGACGAAAAGGGTAGGCGACGTCGATTAATTTTCTACTCTGAGAATCACCGGGCACATGATACCAACTTTGGATAGTTGGCGTGTATCACCTTTGCGCGTGCCGGCGAAGACCGCATCTGTCGTTTTTTTGCGACTATTTGCTCAAATTCTGGAGTTGTTAGCTTTTTTTTACGATGATTTTCGGTGAGCGCATCCGAATCTCAGGTAAAGAATGTCTGATGGGGGATCAAGTTGAATGTTGCAGATCAGAGCTGGAACTAAATGCATTGCGTTTTTGATAGCGACTGGAGCAATTTTGGCTGGTTGCCAGTCATCCGGCGTTGATGGTCTTGCTGCCTATGGCGATAGTGCAAAGACCCTTGAGGATGACTCGGCCGTCGCCTTCTACAAGAACGACGAGTTGATAACCAACGGGAAACTGCAGTTTCAGGAAAAGAACTACGGAAAATCCTACGCCATTTACAAGCGAGCGGTTGACGTTTTTCCGGAGGATCCGGCCGCCTGGCTAGGTTTGGCAGCCTCGGCCGACATGGTTGCCCGCTTCGACACGTCCGACCGCGCCTACCAGCAGCTTTCGCGAATGATCGGCAACACCCCGGTCTACTACAACAATATCGGATACTCTCACCTATTACGCGGGGATTTGCGCAATGCCAGACGGTATTTCCTGAAAGCCTACGAGCTTGATCCCGGGAACGAAGTCACTGCCCGTAATCTCGAATTGATGAAGAACAGCGTGAATCACCCTCAGCGGGGATAGCCCTTCGCGGATTTGGCAGTCTGCATCAAGCCAATGCATGTCGCCCGGAAGTGTGCAGCGGTTCCGGGACAACGACATGCATAAGAACAAATAGCTTTAAGAGCGCCGTTGCCGCATTGCGAGCATCGGCGCGGCGGCGACCACCGATTGCTTTGGAGATTTTGCTGAAGCCGGTGTCTACCGTGCCTTCCGAAGAATGAGCTGTCCTTCCGGCGAGAGTGTGCGTTCGTAACGCGGCAGGGTATTGACGGCAATGCCCTCGGCTCGGATGGACGCAAGAGTGCTGTCTGGATTTTGAGTCTCCGCTGGCACGGCGCGGGGTGCGAAAAATTGTGCTGGTTCCTTGCCGGGTGCGCTCAAGACCAAAGCTGACCCTATGCGCGTTCCGCTTAGGTCGTCGCGCATCCGTTCATTCGTCGAAAGTATCGCCTTTTGCAGGCTTTCCATTTCCTGACGGATAGCGGCGAGTTCGTCGGCCTTGGCGTTGCTCGCGATCTTGTCCGACTGTTTTTCCATTTGTCCTCTCAGGCCATCAATGGACCTTTTGAGGGCGGAGATGGTCTCGCGGCTCTCGCGAACATCCGCTGAGTTTTTGGCCGTATAGATGAGAACGCCAGCATTCACAGGCAAGAGCATGAGGAGCAGACCGACGAGCAGCGGGTTTCTGGAGGTTCTCGGCTCAATTGCTCGCGTATTGCTTGGTCTCGCGTCGCCTGCTTCGCCTTCGATGCTCGGGATGCTGGTCATTCGTTTATTCCCCCGTAAGTCGTTAATGGGATCGATTTAGGCGCCGTGTTCGGCGCCAAGTCCGCAATCATTCCGATGTGAATACACCTTCCCAGGCCCGTTCGAGCATATCGAGCGACGCGATTCTCGCTATGCCGTTGAATTCGCAGTAAGAACCCACGAAATCCAAAAGATATTTCGGATGATAGCAAGACGCTAGCACATCGTCTTTGTACTTGCGATCGTAGAACAGGTGCAGGTCCGGATCACAGACAGCCAATCCGGTGCCGCTCGCATAGGATTTGAAAATTCTGATATATTCGTCGCGCGACGGAGTGTTCACAAAGATCTTGTACTTGAGGCGCCGCAAGCCGGCCTCGTCGGAAAGGTCCTTCGGTGCGATATTCGTCGAAAATACGACCAGTTCGTCAAAGGGAACCTTGAACTTCTTGCCGGTGTGCAGGGTCAGGAAGTCATAGCCGCGCTCGAGCGGCACAATCCAGCGATTGATGAGCGCCTGCGGCGCCACCTGTTGGCGCCCGAAGTCGTCGATGATGAAAACGCCGCCGGACGCCTTCAAGTGTATGGGCGCTTCATAGACATTTGGTCCCGCATTGAAAGTGAGATCGAGCTGATCGAGGGTCAATTCCCCGCCGGTCTTGATCACCGGACGGCGGCATTCGATCCAGCGTTGATCGCCTTTCGGACGGGATTCTGTGCCAGCCTCCGATACGGGGTGATGCACTGCCTCATCATAGAAACTGATGACATGGCCGCCGACCTCGATGGCATAGGGCACCCAGATGGTTTGGCGAAACAGGTGCGACGTCCGCTCGGCGATGCTCGTCTTTCCGTTGCCGGGTGGCCCGTAAAGCAGGATCGAGCGCCCGGAGTTCAGGGCCGGGCCGAGCTTTTCGACAAGCGCGTCTGAGAGCACCAGCCCGTCAAGACTCTCGGTCAGCCGCTCCGGAGTCACGCGCTCGGAATGGATGGACTGCAAGTCGATTTGTCGGCAGAAGGCGTCCAGCGACACCGGCGCCGGTCCGACATACTGGCATTGACGCGACGCCGCGTGGGCATATTCGAACCCCTTCATCGACAGCGCATATCGAACATCGGATCTCACATCCTCACCGGCCAAGCCGCGAGCCTCGAGGTATGCGAGTTTCACGAGTTCCTTGATCAGGATATTGACGATCACTTTCGGCAATTTCATCCGGTCGGCCAGATGAGATGCCGTGGTTGTATCCTGCTCGGCTGCACATTTTGACGCCAGCCGAAGCAGGAACGACGGATCCAGTCCCGCTTGTTCGATGCTTGCCGGTGCCACCGGCATACGCGGATCGAGGGAGATGATGGCATCGTTACGATTCTGTTCGAGCGAATACTGCATACGACCTCGCTTGGCTCAACCGCCGGGTTTCATGCCGATGAGAAGACTGACGACACGGATGACAATGGGAACGAGAACGATGATGAGGCTTACCGGAAAAAGGAACGCGCCGAGCGGCAGCAGCATCTTGACCGGCAGAGCGTTCGCCTTTTCCTCCGCGCGAACAATACGCAGGTCGCGCATTTCCTTGCTGTAGACCCGCAGCGTCTGCGTCACGCTGGTCCCGAGCTCTTCCGATTGGCGGAACAGAACGGAAAGGGCCCGAGCCTCGTCAATCCTCAGGCGGGTGGCAAGGTTAGCGAGCGCCTCGCGCAATCGCCGGCCGCCCCGCACTTCCAGCATCATGATCGACAGATGCAGGCCGAAGTCCTGCTTCTTGTCGACGAATTCCCGGGCAACACGGTTCGCCGCCGCCTCGATGCTCATCCCCGCATCAAGGCATACGATCAGCATATCCATGAAATCGGGAAATAGGCGGCGGTATTCCCTCTCCTTGGCGGCGCCACGCCGGTCGATATAGATGTTGACCAGAATGAAGGTCATGCCCGCAGCAAACATGGCAACGATCAGGGTCGCCATCCGCGACATATCCGGCGCGACCCGGTTTAGGGCCCAGACCGCCGCGACGAGCACGCTGATACAGACCACCGCCCTAATCACCTGGAAGGCGGTCACGGCGCCGGCAGCGAAATACCCCGCCCGAATCAGCCGGTTCTGGGTGGAGTTCGCATTGGTGTCACGTCGCGTAATCTCGAAATAGCGACGGATCAGGCGGTTCTCCGCCTCGCCGAGATCGGCAATCGTCGTATCGCCAAGGTGGAATTCCTCGCCGGCCGCCGCCGAGCTCTTCGATACCCGAACCGAGACCTCGCGCTGTCGAAAAAACAATTCCGAGGCTGCTGCCGTAAAGATCAGCACTGCAAAGAAGACGATGAGGTAGATTCCATACTCACTCGACATGACCGCCTCAGTACTCGAAGTTGACCATCTTGTAGAGAATGACGTTCCCGATCGCCATGACGACCAGCAAAACGCTCACCACGGTGGCTCCGTGGCCGCTGTCCCAGACGGGATCGAAGTAGGTCGGCGACAACGCCTTGATCATCGCGTAGAGCAGAAACGGATAGACCGACATGAAGATTGCCGTGATGCGTCCTTCCGAGGAAATTGCCCTGACCTTTGCCCTGAGCATTGTCCGGTCTCGCAGCGTCTTCGAAAGGTTTTGCAAGATCTCCACCAGATTGCCGCCGGTCCCCGCCTGCACGCTCAGCGATATAGCAAGCAGATTCAGATCCTCGACGCCGACCCGGTCCGCCAAATTGACAAGGGCATCATCCAGCGTCACGCCATAGGTGAGTTCATCCGAGAGGAGGCCGAACTCGGTGCCGATCGGATCAGGCATCTCGCGTCCCACCAAAGCAATCGCCGCCGGCAGCGGGTGGCCGGCGGCCAAGCTGCGATTGGCGACATCGAGCGCTTCAGGAAGCTTCAGTTCGAATTTCTTCATGCGGCGCGCCCGGGCGCGCCAGACGACGAGTGCGGGGATGAGGAGGCAGATGAGGAGAAAGAGGGGTACTCTAAACAGAGTGCTCGGCACGAGAAACTGAACGACCAGCCAGGTCAAGAGTGCGCCCGCGATTGTGAAGAGAGCAAATCGCCTGGCATCGAACTTGATTCCCGACTGGGCGTAGAACTGCAGCAGCCGCTGCATCGTGGCGACTTGCCGCCAACTGCCGGCGACACCGCGCTCCTTGAGCATATCGCTATAGGTCTTGCGATGATCATCGCTGACCTCGAGCAAGCTCAGCCGATGGTTCACAGCGCGGTGGCGTTCGGATGTCTTGAAGTAGCCGCGCATGATCGCTTCGACAGCAACAAGGGCAGCGGTGAAAACGGCAGCGTAAAGCAGAGTAAGCGTCATTGAACAGGTCCCGTTTGCAGCGGTTTACCGGGATCAAAAATCGCCACCGGGATCTCGATCCCGAGTTCGGCAAATTCCTCGACAAACCGCGGCCGGATGCCGGTGGCGCGGAATTCTCCATGGATCCGCCCGCCTTCATCGGTGCCGATTTTCTTGAATTTCATAATCTCCTGCATCTGCACGACTTCGCCCTCCATGCCGGTGATCTCGGAAATCGAGACAACTTTGCGGCTGCCGTCGCTCAGGCGCTGGACCTGCACGATGACGGTGATGGCGGACGAGATCTGCGAGCGAATGCTCAACTGCGACATCGGCATCCCGGCCATGCCGACCATTTGCTCAAGCCGACCGACAGCGTCGCGGGGCGTGTTGGCGTGAATCGTCGTCATCGACCCCTCGTGACCGGTGTTCATCGCCTGCAGCATGTCGAACGCCTCGTCGCCGCGGACTTCGCCGACGATGATGCGGTCAGGCCGCATGCGAAGGGCGTTTTTCAAAAGCTCGCGCTGCCGAATCTCGTTGCGACCGTCGAGCGTTGGCGGTCGGGTTTCCAAACGTCCGACATGTGGCTGCTGCAGTTGAAGTTCGGCCGCATCTTCGATGGTGATCAGCCGCTCCTTTGGAGAAATCTGCGACGAGAGAGCATTGAGCAAGGTGGTCTTGCCAGAACCGGTGCCGCCGGAAATCACCATGGACACCTTGCCCTTGACCGCGGCGCTGAGAAGGATGCGCATCGCGTCGGCCATGGCGCCATATTGCACGAGGCGCTCCATTGTCAGCGGCTTGCGCGTGAATTTGCGAATAGAAACGAGCGGTCCATCGACCGAGATCGGCCTGATGGCGACGTTGACACGTGAGCCATCCTTGAGGCGGGCGTCAACCATCGGCGTTGACTCGTCGACTCGGCGGCCAACCGCCGAGACGATCTTGTTGATCACCCGAAGCAGATGGTCCTCGTCTTTGAAGCGCACGGCGGTGCTCTCGAGCTTGCCGCCCCGCTCGACATAGACGCTGTTGTAGCCGTTGATGAGAATATCTGCGATGGTGTCGTCGGCCAGCAGCGGCTCGATCGGTCCCAGCCCGAGCATCTCGTCGGTGATATCGCGGATCAGGTCATTGATTTCCTTGGCATTCAGCGGAAAGTTGTTACTCCGGATATAGTCCTTGACCAATGGCCGGATTTCGGTGGCGATCTCCTCGTTGTCGAGCGTGTCGAGGATCCCGAGGTTGATGCGATCGAGCAGGTAGCGGTGCAGATTGACCCGCTCGGAAACCATGTCCGCCCCGAGCGAAGCCTCTTCGCCACTCGCAGTGGCGCTGCCAGGGGCCGGTTGGGCCGCCATGGTCTGAACAGCGCCGACTGAAGACAGGTCGGCCACCTCCAGATGTTCCCGGGTTTCAGGCTCCTGCCGCTTGTAGAAACGCCCCATGATGCCGTTCGCCATGCTTCTCACCCTGAACTATTTTACTATGACCGTGGAACCGACTTTCACCCTCTCGTAGAGATCGATGACGTCGGCATTGCTCATGCGAAAACAGCCCGATGACGCGAAACCGCCGACCGTCGACTGCTCGTTCGTTCCATGAATGCGGTAGAGCGTGTCGGTCCTGTCCTTGTAGAGATAGATCCCGCGAGCGCCCAATGGATTAAGCGGCCCGGCAGGCACCAGGTCCGGAAGTCCGGCTGAGCGCGCCTTCATCTCGGCAGGCGGGCGCCAGTCAGGCCATTCAGCCTTGCGTCCAACCTTGACGGTACCGCTCCAGCGAAATCCATCTCGTCCGACGCCGATTTTGTAACGGATCGCGCGTCCTTGGGAGATGACGAGATCCAGCGTGCGGTTGCCGCTGACAATGACGATTGTCCCGGGCGCGTAGTTCCTTTCGATCGTCACCACGGCGCTTGTCGTCGGCCCGAGGCTTCGTGGCACAAGCCCGCCTGCGGCGGCATCCCCGGCAGCGGCCAGAATTGCCAAAACCATAAGGCCGACATCGGCGGCGCGGGACCTTATGCGCCCACTGTCGATCGCCTTCATCGCACCAGGGCTCCGAGTTTGCTGACCGCGCCGCAGAAGCGCGCCCGGGAATTCACTTGAAAGGGCAGCACGCCGCGGTTGGCCGCCTCGCTCAAGGTGTCCCAGTCATCCCCAATGACATGCGTTGGGATATCCTTGAAAATCTTCTCCGTTTGTTGTCGGCGCACGCCGAGGCCGAAGAGCTTGGCGCGGTATTTGTTGATCACGATGAATATCTGATCCGAACTACCTCGCAGCCGTACCAGATTGGCAAACAAATCCTTGGCTTGAGAGAGCGCGGGAACCGTCATCTCGGTGACGATGCAGATGCTGTTGACCGAAGTAAGCACATCGTATTTCCACGGCGTGTCATAATAGGGAATGTCGATGATCGTGTGGTCGCTCTCGAAGGCGGCTACGTCGAGCATACGCAGCACGAGTTCACCGCCCTTCGGCGCCAGAAGGACGGATGGCTGCTTGAACGACAGCAGTGAAAAGCCTCCCGAATGACGCTTTCTAACCAGATCGATGAATTCCAGATCGACCCGGGAAGGATTGGCGATGACCGGTTTTAAGTCGTAGTCGTTGACAAGGTTGAGGTAGTAGCCAAGCATCCCGGCGCAGAAATCCGCGTCGAACAGGTCCACCCGCGGCGTGGAATTCTTGGTCGGCTGGGCCAGCACATGCGCGAGCGATGCGGCGATCATGCTGGCGCCGGCACCACCGACGGCTGAGACCACGGCATGCACCCGGCTGTCGCTCGCCCCCGTGCCTGGCGCATGGGTGGAAATCATGTCGATCAGTGCGCGGCGCTCAAGCGGCTTCTTCAGCCAGTCATTGCCGTTCAGGCGGAAGAGCAGCCGCAGCATGTCGTCCGGCAGATTTTCGGAAACGACGACGAGCGGGATGTCCCGATAGCTGGTGCGAAATGCGAAGACCTCCGGATGGTGCAGCAATTCGCCCTTGTCGAGGTCGAGAACGATCAGGTCGAACTGCGTCGGATCGAACCTGCCCTTTTCTCCGAGCGCCTTCAGCGCCAGATGGCGGACATCGTAACGCGAAAGCGATCCGAACGTATCGAGCATGAAGCTCGCTGCCGCCGCGTCGTCCGAGAGGACCAGGATCTTGGTGGATGCGGCAATGTTCATGTGAGCTGTCATTTTCGCTTTCCTACGCGTAACAAAGGGTCAGCAGGTTGAGCAGGTCTTCAGGTCTTCCGTCGTGATCGTCACCGGGTGAGCCGGGATGGTGATGTCGTTCAGTCCCAACAGCCCGCCGAGGATCGGCAGATCGAAGGTGATGTCGCGCACCTCCAGCCGCATCGTCAGCACAGGCCCGTCCGGCCGTCCCCAATAGCCGAGCCCAGATCGCTGATAGGTGACCATCAGGTTCTGCGGCTGGATGCGCCAGTTGAGATCGCAAATGCCGGGGTACGGATCAGTTCCCGCTTGGCAAAGGCCGTCGCTTCCCCGAACAATCCGGTTCAACGCCGCCGTGCAGTTCGCAAGGGCCGGTCCGCAGGTCGAGGATATTGTTGCGTCGTTCGGCGCCGCTTTGCCGTTGTTGAGTGGATCGGCAGCTTCGATCGGGAAAACGGCATCGAAATTCGTTGTCAGCGGATCGGATACCGCCGCCAAACGGGCACCATATTGCAGTGCCTTGACCGTCTGGTTCCACTGCGACATGGCATAGCCGAACTCGATGAAGGCGGCAAATACCAGCATGACGATCGGAAAGGTCAGCAGAGCTTCGACGAGGCTGGCACCACTGCTATCCTGCCAGAATGACTTGATTGCCCTAGAGATCACCATCCGATGTATCTCTCTTCATGGAAGGAACTGATGGTGATGGCATCGATTCCCAGAAAGCCGAACACCGGCGAGCTCTTGTAGAGATGAGCAGTCGAAAGGGTGATGTTGCCGTCCGCATCCGGTGCAGTGATGGTGATGTCGGCAGCGTCCTTCCAGTCCGGGACGCGGGGTTTAGCGTCTGCCGCGGGTGTTTGCGTTCCGTAAAAGGCGATCGTCTTCGCCGTCGCCTGATTACATGTCGGCACATAGGTTCCCGACACCGGTCGGCATCGGGAAAGGTAACGCCCCGCATCGCGCAAGCCTGCGTCGATCTGCATGCGCTGCCAGAAGATGCTGCCAAACTCCAGTATCCCCGCTGCAAAGAGCGTCACAAAGGGGATGGCGAGCAGCGCTTCGGCAAGCACTGCGCCTTCCTCCCGCCGCCAGAAGCCGAGGCAAAGTCGATGCCGGATAAAATTGCGGAGCGCCATCATCTGACCAGCTCCGCTTCTTCCCGCAGGAATTCGTCCAGCGTACCGCGACCACCCTTGCCGGTGATGTCGATCATTTCCAGGGAAAGGTATCGTTCGCCGGCACCCCCTATCGCCGGCTTGGTCAGGAACATGCGCGCGAAGGCCACGGCGCGCGTGGCCTTGTGACCGTTCAGATGGCCGACCGAGGCTTCATAGCCGCAGTTGACAATGGCTGAGAAGATCTCGCGGCGATCGCCAAATTCGGCCGCCGTATAGTTCGAAAGATCCGGGCCGCTATAGCACTGGCCGCCCGTTGCCGGTGTTCCGGTCTCACCATTGGCCGAGGCATGGCTGATGAAAGACGGGGTTGCAAGCTCGTAACGATAAACATCGTAAGCGGAGGGTTGGCTCGGTGCTCCGGTCGCCTGCGGGGGATAACTGGAGTAGTTGCTGAGAACCGTGCTCACCGAGGGCACTGCCGTTCCCTGCGCGACATTCCAATAGGTGTTGTATTGCCAATTGTTGCCGCTGCTGATCTTGCCGCCGCCAAGCGAGGTCATACCCGCTCCGTACCCCAGCGGCAGAGCCTTGGTCGCATCGCCGACAACATCTCCGACCTTGACTGGATCGTAAGTGTCGCAACCTTTCTTTCCCTTGCCGCCGATTGACTGAGCGGAGCGCACATTTTGGGCAGGCCGGTAACGATAATCGCCGTTCGCCTTGTTGAATGATGAGGAGTAAAAGCCGAAGCGCGTATTCACGCCGTCCTCGACAGGTCCCGCCTTTGCGCCGGTCTCCGTATCGAGGCTGTCCTGTGTGTAGCAGGTACCGGGATTGCCGGTGGCAAGAGCCTCCGCCAGCACGGATGCACCATTGCCCAAGGGGGTCCGCAGGAACCCGAAATTGCCGGGACCGGGATTGGACGCCGCGGTGCTGTGGAGCTCGATCTGTCGCCCGTAGAGATTGCCGGCCGCAAAATTGGTGTGCAATGCCGTCGCTGCATCTTCGCTGGCGCTTTCGCTCGTGTTCCCGACCGGCTCGAACGGATTGCAGATGAAGATCGGCGTCACGTCGCAGGCGCTGGCATGGTAGACCGCCACGGCGTCGGCAGCGACGTTGATCGTATTGCGGGTGAAACCAACCGGGATCGGAAAGATCGTCTGCATCGCCTGCGGCTTGGCGATGACCCAGGCATAGGAAGCTTCGCTGGCCACGGTCGTTTCCATCGAAGACGGGATGGGCGTGTCGTCGTTGGCCGGGATGTCCTTCAGAAAAAGCACTGTGACCGTGCTCCCGGCGTCGTTTCCGGCGTCATAGGTCACTGATATATGCGAGCCAAGCGACATACCGGTTCCGCCCGCGGAGAAAGCCGCGCTATTGGAGATTTTCTCGATCGCCGTCTGCGCCCGGGTAATGGCATCATCACGCCCATCAAGTTCACGGGCTCCGGCCAGCGCCATCGCATCGACGGCGTTCTGAAGATCGGTATGCAGGTTGCTGCTGCGGCCGACATCGATGATCAGCAGCGAAAAGCCGAGAAGCATTGGCATGGCGATGAGCGTCAAGGCGATGACATAGCCACGATGATCGTTCCAGAACCGTCTGACAATCCTGCTCAGCATTGGCACACCCCCATCACGGCGCTATTGCCGTGACGACCCCGTTTCGTGCATTTTCCCCTTCGGCGCGCTGCCGCCGGTCACGCCTTTCGCCGGCTACTGGCTGACGGCCGCCCCGTTGGACGCCCCATTAGCCCCCGTGGCCGGCGACGGCTGAACAACTCCAAGCCCGCCGTTCTGATACTGAGTGACCACCCTGCGGATCAGCTTGCCGTCGCTTGCGATCCTGGTTCGCTGGGCTTCCGGCGGGAACGGGTCCTCGATATGGATGGCCTTGTTTGCTTCCACGGCATTGCCGACCCCGAAGGTGATCGAGTCGCGATTGTTCATGTAGTCGGCGCAGCCGGAAGCGAGGCCGGCGGCTGCAAGGACGAGAAGGACCCGCTTAGCGTTTTGTAACAACGACTTTGCCTCCCTGGTTCAGGTCGAGACGATGACCATAAGGCCCAGTCACACCTACGCCATTGCGAAAGCGTCGGAGCATGTCCTTATCGACTTCCATGACACCGAGCGCGAAAAGCTCGACGTCGTTGGACGAACGCGTCTGATCGAGCGGACTGTAGAGATCCTCACCTGGGCGGGCCGGTCGCACAATGTGCGGGGTGACGACGATAACGAGGTCGGATTCCCTCTTCTGGAAACTCGTCGAACGGAACAGTGCGCCGAGGACCGGTATCTGCCCGAGGCCCGGCATTTGCTGGATGTCCTTGGCATTGATCGACTGCAGCAGACCGGCCATGGCAAAGCTCTGGCCGTCGCGAAGCGCGACTGTGGTGCTGGCAGCGCGCGAAATGAAACCCGGATTGCCGTTGACATTGATCGACGGATCAAGCTCGGAGACTTCAGGCTCGATCTCCAGATTGATGACGCCGTCGTCGAGCACGACCGGCTTGAAAGTCAGCCGCACACCGAAGGGGCGATAGTCCGTCTCGGTGGCCACCGTCGAGCCGTTATTCGTCGTCTTCAGGATCGGCACTTCACCACCGGCATGGAAGCTAGCGGTCGAGCCGCTCATGGCGATCAGGTTCGGCTGAGCCAGGCGGCGCACCAATCCCTTCTGCTCGAGCGCGTTGATGACCACGTCGATGTGGCCGCCCGAGATTTCCAGCACTTTGGCGATCAACTGGCCGAAGGGCAGCATACCTGTTGCCGCACCCTTGGGGTCAAGAAGAGTACGGGATAGGCCACCGTTGTCGTTCACGGTGATACCCTGGCTGGTCGTTGCCTTGCCGATGCGGTTGTTGTTGCCGTACCCGGACCACCCGATCCCGAGGTCACGACCCGTCTGGCGCGAGGCTTCGATGATACGAACCTCCAGCATCACCTGCTGGCTGTCACTGACGCGCAATTGGTTCAGCACCGGCTGGTCAGAATAGGACTGGGCGATTTCCAGCACCCGCTGCAATTCGATCCCGTCCCGAACCACGCCTACCAGGCGAATGCGATCGTTGGAGTTTGCCACCCTGACCCGGGCCGAAGGCGCGGCAGAGCGAATGGCGGAGGCGACTTCACTGAAATCGCTGGCGACGCGGATGTCGATGACGCCGAGAAGCGACTTGTCGTCGCCATAGACCGAGATATTGGTGGCGCCGGTCTTCTTTCCGCGGATGAACAGCGACCGGTCTGAAAGCGGCACCACGTCGATCATATCAGCGCTGCCGATGACGAGATCGCCGAAGGGCTGGCCGGTATTGAGTGTCAACGTCTCGTTCGGAGGCAATGTCACATGCTGGACCGATTTGCCGAGCGTGACGGACTTTTCCTGTGCGCTGGCGGAGCCGGCAAATCCAGGCCCTAAACACACACAGGCCGAAAACACTGCCGCTAGTGCCGCAAGGCTTTTCGTCCTTGCGATTCTTCTCTTGCCGTTCGCCATGCCTGCTTTAGCCCCCTCGTTCGGCTACCGCACTTGCGCCGCCTAAATCTCACTGGATCAGGCCGACTCGGTGCTCCTCGCGCTTCGTCGTGTTCCAGACGCCCACTGTCGCCCACTTCGGCTCGACCGGCAACACCGGCTCGACCTTTTGTTCCACAATCTGCACTTGTTTTTCCGGTTCTGGCAACTTAATCTTTTCCAAATCCTTGCCAAGCTCCGTCGCCATCGCCCCGCCACCGAGGTCGGCGACGGTGATCGGCCGGGTTTGCTCGACAGAGGAGGAGGCGATATTGCGAAGCGCCAGCGAGAGCGTGCCGATGCTGGAGCCGAGGGTGAGGCGCTGGGCCTCATCGGTCGTGACCTCGAAGGTCACGGTTTTGACGACGGATGGCTCGTCCTTGCGCTCGTCTGCCGTCTGGTCCACCGCCAGCACCTTGACGCCTTGCAAAAGCACATCGACGAAGGTCTGATCGTTGCCTGCCGGTCCGCGCACGACCCGCGTCAGAAGCACGTCGACGCGATCGGAGGGCCTGACGAAGCCTGCCACGCCGAGCACATCGTTGACGCGGATGGAGACCGCCTTCATGCCCTGGTCGAGCGCCGCCGACAGCGTGGCGCGTTCGCCCGTACCGGTGATTTTCGAGGACAGCACCGGCTCGCCAGGGTCGATCGCGGCCATGGCATACCGCGGCTGGGCATCGTTGCCGACGACCGTCTCGATGCTGACGAAGGAGCCTGCGGGTGTTTCATTGGAGGGCCAAGGAATGGCCCTGAGATTTTCGGATCGGATCCGGTCGCCGAAGCGCATTGGCTTGGCGGCGACGACGAGTGTCCGTTCCTCGGCCTTCATCCCGTTCATCGCCAGCAGCCGGGCCTTCTGATCGGACAGATACTCGCGCATGCCGAAGACTGCTGCTGCCGCGAGCACAAACGCAATGACGAGGCTTAAAATCGTTGAAGAACGCATCACGGTTACTCACTACACTGAACGGAATACATCCATTCATTGATGCTAATTTAGAAGGGAGGGGTTAACAAAAACCCCTCGCTTCTTCGAACGCCAAATATCAGGCCGGGACGGCCAGCTCGGCGGTGAACCATCCTGCCCATGCCGTCCAAACGGCAGCCAGATTGGTGCCGGCCAACGTCACCGCCGTGATCACGCCGCCAACCAGCAAGGCAAGCAGAATGAGGTATTCCGTGAGTGCGACCCCATCTTCTTCCCGCGCGAAAGCGCGTACGCTGTTTACAAATGCTTTCATCGAGAATTACCTCCCAGGTAAGTTGTGCGCCGTAAATCCCCCCGGCCGCCTTGTCGTTGAGACCGTCTCTTCGACTGGGAATATTAATAGTCTGTTAATTCTAATTTAGTCAATTGTTTTATACCCGCGCGAATTGAGATTTATACTTATGGTTAAGACGAAAGCCCAATGATCGGACGTAAAAATCGGCTGATTTTGCCGAAGTTGAGTGAAAACCGAAGTTACGTGGTAGCTAATCATAGCCCAAAAAGGTTGATTCCTATGTCGCAAATGGCCGTTTTTATTAACTCACTATCAGTATTACTTTTTCTCTATGCCGCCTGGACCGATTTCCGTACCTGGAAGATCCCCAACACGATCGTGCTTGCGCTCGTGACACTTTATGCACTGCGCGCGGTGGCCGTGATGCTTGCCTCTGAGGATGTCGGCGCTGCGCTGTTTGCTTCGAGCGGAATTGGAGGCGACGTCGGGGCCGGTCTGCTGATGTTCATGCTTGGGGTGGTGCTCTGGGCGTTCCGGCTGTTTGGCGCAGGAGACGCCAAGCTTTTCCTGCCGATCGGCCTTTTTGTCGGATGGCACGGAATGCTGCCGTTTTCGTTTTTGCTCCTCGTCCTCGGTATCGTGACGCTGCTGGTCCTGCGGCTGCCGGTGCCGCTGCGCGTCGCTCATCTCGCCTTTTTCATGCGCATCGAGGAAATTCGGGCGAGCCGGAAGATACCTTACGGCGTCATCATGGTTTTCGCCGTGCTCCTTACCCTGGCTCTGCCGATTATCCGACAGCAGCAGTAACCTGGCAGCGACAAGCTTCCTCGCAAGAGAAGCCTGGAGCATGATGCCGAAAAGTGTGAGCGGTTTTCGGGCAACATCATGCTCTAACTCCTTAATTGAGAACAGGATTTTAGGCCGACCGGGCCAAAATCATCCTGTTCCAGCCGCTTCGGCGAGGTCAGATGGCATTCGCGGAAAAACCGGATCGGCGTGATGGCAGGCGGTCAGCAGTCCGGGGGCTGCCGTCCTGTTCGTCAAGGCCGGCTCCTGTTCCGCGCAGATCGAAGTCGCCTTCCAGCAGCGCGTTCGAAACCGGCATCCGCTCGGCGGATCGACGGGGCTTGGCAGGTCGCCTTTCAGAACGATGCGGCTGCGTTGTCGGCGAAGCCGCGGATCGGGTGTGGGGACCGCCGACATCAGGGCCTGGGTGTAGGGATGGGCAGGCGCGCTGAAGATCGAGTGTTTCGGTCCTGTTTCAATGATTTTGCCGAGATACATGACCATCACCCGGTCCGAGACATGCCGCACGACGGCAAGATCATGGGCGACGAACAGCATCGCCAGATTGCGCTCACGCCTCAGCCTGGCAAGCAGATTGACGACCTGCGCCTGGACCGAGACGTCGAGGGCCGAGACCGGCTCGTCGCAAACGAGGAGCGTCGGATCAAGGGTCAGGGCGCGCGCAATGCCGAGCCGCTGACGCTGGCCTCCGGAAAATTCGGAGGGATAGCGTTCCGCATGTTCGGCGCGCAATCCGACGGATTCGAGCAGCCTGACCGTCGCCTCTCGCCACCGGGACTTCGGCAGGACGCCGGGATGCAGCGCCCACGGTTCGGCGATCAATCGGTCGACCCGCAGGCGCGGATTGAGCGACTGGTAAGGGTCCTGGAAGACGACCTGCATCTTTCGGCGCAGATCATGCAGCTGGCGGCCGCTCGCCTGAGTGATCTCGACGCCGTCGAGCAGGACGCTGCCGCTCGTTGCCGGCCCGAGCTTCAGGAGTGTGCGTACCAGCGAGGTCTTGCCGCATCCGCTTTCGCCAACGAGGCCGAGCGTTTCTCCATGGGCGATGTCGAAGCTGACGTCATCGACGGCGCGTACCGCCGTTGCGCCACTGCCGAAATGCCGGGAGAGATTTTGCACTTTGAGAAGAGGCTCGGTCATGCTGGCACTACCGGGAAGTGGCAGGCGGCCTGGCGGCCTGGCCCCACGGTTTCAAGACGAGGCGCCAGCTCGGCGCAAACACCCTCGGCGCGCGGACAGCGTGTTCTGAAGGCACAGCCGGACGGCAGGGCGACAGGATTGGGGGCCGAGCCGGGGATCGGGATCAGTTCGTCCTCGTCGGTGTCGATACGCGGCTGCGAGGCAAGCAGCCCGACGCTGTAAGGATGCCGGGCATCCTCGAAGAGTTCGAAAACATTTGCGGTTTCGACGATGCGGCCGGCATACATGACCGCGACACGGTCTGCGAGCTCGGCCACCACGCCGAGATCATGGGTGATGAAGATCATGCCAGCATTGCTGCGTTCGCGGATCGTGCGGAGCAGCTCGACGACCTGCGCCTGGATCGTGACGTCGAGCGCCGTCGTCGGCTCGTCGGCAATGATGATATCAGGTTCGAGCGCCACGGCCATGGCGATCATGATGCGCTGGCGCATGCCGCCCGAAAACTCGTGCGGATATTGCCTGGCGCGCCGTTCGGGGTCGGGAATGCCGATCGCCGTCAGCAGGTCGATCATTGCATTTTCCACACCGTCTTCCGGCTTGCGCCCATGGATGCGGAACATCTCGGCGATCTGCCAGCCGACCGGATAGACCGGATTGAGCGACGCCAGCGCGTCCTGAAAGATCAGCGCGATGCGGTCGCCGCAGAGATCACGCCGCGCGTTCCGCGGAAGTTGCAGCAACTCGGTGCCCTCGAAGCGGATGGAGCCGCGCTCGATCGCGCCAGGCGGATTGGGAATGAGGTCCATAATGGCCGAGGCGGTCACCGACTTTCCCGAGCCGCTTTCTCCCAGGAGCGCCAGAACCTCACCGCGCTCAAGCGAGAAGGAGACGCCGTTGAGGGCGAGGATGCGGCCGGCAGCGGTGTCGAAGCTGACCTGAAGGTCCTTGACGTCGAGAAGGGCCATCAGCGCCTCCGGCTCATGAGCCGCCAGTGCTGCGACGGATCATTGACGATCCGGAACCAGTTGGCGAGAAGGTTGAAGGACATGGTGGTGAACATGACGGCGAGGCCGGGAAAGAAGCTGAGCCACCAGGCGGAGGACAGGTAGCCCTGGCCTTGCGCGACCATCAGCCCCCAGCTTACCGAAGGCGGCTGGATGCCTAGTCCGAGATAGCTGAGCCCGGATTCGAACAGCATGACCATGGCAAGATTGACGGAGGCGAGTGTCAGCATTGTCGGCGCGACGCTCGGGAGAATGTGCGTGCGCAGAATCCAGGCTGGTCCACCGCCGAAGACGCGCGCAGCATCGACGAAAAGCCTCTCCCGGACCTCCAGCGTTTCGGCCCTTGCAACGCGGATATAGGCCGGCATGCGGGTCACGGCGAGCACGATCACGAGGTTGCTGACGCTCGGGCCGAATAGATAGAGGCCGAACAAGGCCACCAGCAGCGTCGGGAAGCCGAGGATAATATCGCAGATCCGCATGATGAGGCTGCCGACGAAGCCGCCGAAATAGCCGGCGACGACGCCGAGCAGCGTCCCGCCGGCGAGGCTCGTCAATACCGTGACGAGAGCGATCCCGATCGTCGTCGATGCCGCCTCGATGAGGCGGACGAGGAGCGGGCGTCCGAGCGCATCGGCGCCCAGCCACAAGGTCCAGGATTGCCCGAAGCCGAACGGCGGCAGGTTGCGTGCCTTGAGCGAGATGCGGTTCTCGCCGAGGAGCGAAAGGCTGTCGGCGGCAATGGCAAGAACGACAATCAGCAGCCAGATGGTTGCCGCCACCGCCATCGGGTCACCCGAAAGCGCCCGCATGAGCCACAGGATGCGCCGGCCGCGGCGCTCTCGGGCGGGGAGGAACTCGGCGGATGTGTCGGTCATTCGACCCTCACGCGCGGATCGATCGAGGCATAGAGCATGTCGATCAGGATATTGATGAAGAAGATGACGACGGCGACGGCAAAGATCGATGCCTGGACGATCGCGAAATCGCGTTTCAGGATGCCGTCGATCAGAAGTTTGCCGATGCCAGGAAAGCCGAAGACCACTTCGACGACACCGCCGCCGCCGGCGAACTGCGCGGCGAGATCGCCGGTCACCGTGACCGCCGGAAGGAGCGCGTTGCGAAGCGCGTGCACGAAGGTGACGCGTCCGTCGCGGGCACCCTTGGCGCGGGCCGTTCGGACGAATGTTGCGTTCAGCGCTTCGATCATCGAGCCGCGGATGATCTGCACCAGCGTTCCGAAAGGTCGG
Source organism: Rhizobium croatiense (assembly GCF_019793465.1). Taxonomy (GTDB): domain Bacteria; phylum Pseudomonadota; class Alphaproteobacteria; order Rhizobiales; family Rhizobiaceae; genus Rhizobium; species Rhizobium croatiense. The sequence goes on from NZ_JAILYJ010000011.1 coordinate 157,171, forward strand.
GCAAACAGGCAGGCGACCGGCAACACCCAGTAGACGGGGCCGCCGAAACCCGACGTCGGCAGAATTCGGAAGGTGACCGCAAACAGAAGCACGCCCATCAGGCCGAGCCAGAAATCGGGTACGCTGGCGGCAGCCTGCGACAGGAGATTGACGCCCCGGTCGACCCAGCCCCCGGCATTCACCGCCGCAATCGAGCCGACCAGGATCGCGGCGGCAAAGGCGAGCGCCAAGGCGATGGCGCCGAGCGCCAACGTATTCGGCAGCGCTTCCAGCACGACCTCCATGGCTGGGCGATGGTGCCAGAGGGACATCCCGAAATCGAGGCTGAGCATATCCCAGGCCCAATCGAAGAACTGGGCGAGCAACGAACGATCGAGCCCAAGGCGGACGCGCATGGCTTCGCGCGCCGCATCCGAGGCGTCGACAGGCAGATAGAGATTCACGGGATCACCCGTCAGCCGCACGAGGAAGAAAGCGGACGTCATCAGCGCCGCAAGCGCCAGCGCCGCGAATGCTGCGCGTCTCAGGAAATAGGTGAGGGACATCCGCTCTCCTCAGGCAACAGAGGTTACGATCAGCGATAGCTGATCGACTTCAGCTTGATCTCGTTGCCGGCCTGCACATCGGGGGTGTAGTTCACGTCCTTTGCGACGCGGGCAATCGAGACCATGTGGAAGAGCGGCGCGATATTGACCGCATCGACGGCGATGTATCGGAATGCTTCCTGGAACAGCTTCTTGCGCTCGTCGCCGGTTGCCTTCGAACCATCGGCGATCAGCTTGTCGAGCTTGGGGTCTGCGATTGTCGCCTGATTGCCGTCGGTGGTGAAGCGGTTGGGCAGAGTGAACACGGCGTCTCCCTCGGCATTGTCGATCTGCGTCTGCAGGATGGACGGCTGACGATCCTTGTCCCACGGCTTCAGAAGCCGCTTCAGCCACGGGCTGGTCTCGAGCATTTCAAGCCGCGCATTGAAACCGGCATCCGCCAGCATCGCCTGAACGGCCTCCAGGCTTTCGGAGGAGTTGGGATAGATGCCGATGCGACCGTAGATGACGATCTCCTTATCGACCGGCACGCCATCGGCCTTGGCTGCAGCAAGCAGCGACTTCGCCTTTTCCGGATCATAGGTCCAGACGGGAATGTCGGGATTGAAGCCGAACACCGAAGGCGGAACGACCTGCATCGCCTTCTGGGCGTCCCCATGGAAAATGGTTCCGACGAGGCCGTCCCGGTCGATGGCGAGATTGAGCGCTTCGCGCACGCGTTTGTCGTTCAGTGGTGGGATCTGGGCATCGATCCTCAACAGCGAAGTTTCAGCGTTCGGAAAGGCCTGGTCCTGTTCGGTCGTGCCATCCTGCGGCGCGATTTCATAGGCGATCTGCGCTTCGCCGGTCTCCACCATTGCCGCACGAACGGCGGATTCGGCACGCCAGATGATCGTCGCGTTTTTGACCGCCGGCTTATCGCCCCAATAGCCGTCATAGGCTGTGAGCGTGACGGACTGGCCTGGCGTCCATGCTTCCAGCTTGTAAGGCCCCGTTCCGGCCGGGCTGCGCGTCTTGCCGTCGTTCGGGGTCGCCGGTGAACCAATGTCGACGGCAGACATCTTGTTCGGCAGGATTGGTTCGACGACGTCAGTTTTGATGAGGACGGTCGTCGGATCGGCAGCCTGTGCGTTGAGCTTGACGCCCTTCAAGGTGGCCAGTCCGACTTCGCACGCCAGTGCCGGGTCTTGAGCCCGCTTGACGGCGGCGAGGACTGCGTTGGAATCGAACGGCTTGCCGTCATGGAACGTCACGCCCTCGCGCAGCTTGAACTCCCAGGTCAGCTCATCGACCTGTCGCCAGCCGGTGGCCAGGCTTGGAACGACCGATCCGTCCTGCGGGCTGAGGTTGACCAGCGCCTCAGTGATATTGTTGTGCAGGATGCGGGAGTTTCCCGAAAGGTCGGTGTCGCAGGGATCCAGCGACTTCGGTTCGTCCGTCACCACAACCGTCAGCTTGTCCTCGGCAGCGTAGGCGGGCATTGCAACGCTCGCCGCCAAGGAGATTGCCAGCCCGATGCAAATTGCGTGGATAGTCCTTATCGCCATGAAAGCCTCCTCCCGTTCCCAGCCGTGCGCCGGCATCCAGTTCGCGGCAACCGTACCGGCTGCGCAGGACCTGTTCGGCGCGCTATCGGCTTTACTTCCTCCCGCAAGCGCGTAGTGTCAAATACGACACTTGCGATGGACAAGATGGTTGCCAACGTCGGGCAAGTCAAGAAGATTAATTCTCTAATGGAATAGGAATTTCATGAATGAACCGAAGCATGGTTCTCCCGTAGTGGAAAAGACGGCGCATCTGCTTGAGGCGGTGGCCGATGCGAAAACGGGTATTTCCCTTGGGGCTCTGGTCGATCAGCTGCATGTGCCCCGCTCGACGGTCTATCGCATTCTGAATTCGCTCACTGCGCACGGCCTGGTCGCGCGGGTCAATGGCGGAGCCTCCTACGAACTGGGGCCGAAATTCGTCGAGCTTGCCCGGCGGATATCGCCCGGCGCCGATCGGGTGACGCTCATCGAGGCGGCAAGGCCAATTCTTGCGGCGGCGGCGGAGCGGATAATGGAATCCTTCAAGCTGGCCGTGCCCGAGGGGCATGAGATGATGACGATATTTGCCGCTTCGAGTCCCGGCGATTATGCTTTGTTTATCAAGGTCGGCGCGCGCTCGCGCAAGCACGTCGGAGCGGCGGGCAAGCTTGCTCTGGCCTATTCGGACTATAGTGAAGCCGAAGCCTACTGCGCCAGCGGGCTGGAGGCCAAGACGCCCTACACGATCACTGATCCGGAGGCGCTGAAAGAGGCGCTCGTGGAAATTCGCCGCAACGGATACGCTGAGGACAATCAGGAATCCAACCTCGGCTTGCGGGCCTTCGCCGCGCCGGTATTCGATGATCAAGGCCGTCTGATCGCCACCGTCAGCGTGCCTTTCATTGGGGAGGCAACACCGGATCGGGCTCGGTCGATCCGGCGCGAGGTCCTGGAGGCGGCTGCTACGCTGACGAAAACCATCAATGGGCTCCATCCATTGTCCAAATAAGAAACTACAAATCCACTATTGAACAAATATTTTGATATGGTAGATCTTTCACCGAACAAGGGGGAGGGATCTCATGACCGCTTTGGACCCATCGGTTTACGCCAAACTTTTGCAGACGAATTCGGCGAGCCTCAGCAGTTTGCTGCTGAAGCGGGGGCTGAGGAACACCGCTGTTCGCGGGGTGCGGCCGCTCGCGGCCGCCGAAAAACCGATGATCGGTCCGGCCGTCACCGTCCGTTATATTCCGGCCCGCGAGGATATCGACGGTTCGACCTATAGTTCCGATCCGTCCAACCAGCAGCGCAAGGCGATCGACACGATAGCGGAGGGCCACGTCCTTGTGTTCGACTGCCGCTCGATCGCCGAGATCGCAGGCATTGGCGCGGTACTGGCTCGTCGCCTTGTCTATCGCGGCTGCGCCGGTCTCGTGCTCGACGGAGGCGTTCGCGACACCGCCGATATCGCTCAGCTCGGGCTTCCCACCTATTGCCTGGGTCCTGCGGCGCCCGCCAATCTGGTTGCCCATCACGCATCGGATATGAACCAGCCGATTGCCTGCGGCGGCGTTGCGGTCTACCCGGACGACATCGTTTTTGGAGACAGCGAAGCCGTCATCATCATTCCTCGGGAATATGTAGGTGAAATCGCCGATGAGGCCGTCGCGATGGAGGAGCAGGAGGAGTTTCTGAAGCTGGAGATCGAATCCGGCAAGCCAACACTCGGCGTCTATCCGCCCAACAAAGAAACGCTCGAGCGGTTCGAGGCGTGGCGCAAGGCCCGTGTTCAAGCCGTCTGAGGCGCGGCTTATGTTTTCTAAAGGTCGTTGGCATCAGCCGCGCACATCCGATCCGCCGCGAAGCGGTCATGGATGCGGCGATGAAGGCTTGGGAGCCGTGCCGCATATTTGACTCGTATATTTGATCGTCCGTCTTGTCTTGACGCGGGCCAGCGCTCGTTGCTGCGGGAAATTTCTGCGTCCCCGACAGAAATGATATATTTGCGCCGACTGACACAAGACGTTCATTTGAACATTGTATCTGTGCATTCGAGCGGCTGGCGGCGAATGCTGGCCGTGTCGATCAAGCTATGACTCTGAGAAGCCGTTCCGCGCTCATTGTGCGAGCACCTCGATATGTTCATTTGAACATTCCGTTATTGCAATGTGAAACTCCGCTGCTACCATTGCCGCGCGTCTGGAGCGGGAGGCTGCGGACCGAGAGAAAGTGGGAGTGACCATGAATAAGATCGCTTTTTTCCTGACCGCAGGACTGACCAGCCTGTCGTTGTCTGCGCCAGCAATGGCCGCCACGAAGATCCAGTGGTGGCATGCAATGGGCGGCGAGAACGGCGCGAAGCTGGAGCAAATCGCCAAGGGGTTCAACGCGTCTCAGGCCGATTATGAAATCGTTCCGGTTTTCAAGGGCAATTACGATGAGACGCTGACGGGCGCCATCGCTGCCTTCCGGGCCAACCAGCAGCCCGCCATCGTCCAGGTGTATGAAGTCGGCACCGGCACCATGATGGCGGCCCAGGGCGCCATTTATCCCGTGTACCAGTTGATGAAGGATGAAGGCGAACCTTGGGATCAAAACAAGTTCATTGCGCCTGTTGTGGGCTACTACTCGGACACCAGCGGCAATGTTTTGTCTCTGCCTTTCAACTCCTCCACGCCGATCCTGTATTACAACAAGGATGTGTTCAAGAAAGCTGGGCTTGATCCGGAGACGCCGCCGAAAACCTGGGCTGACGTGGAAGCCTTCTCGCGCACGATCATGAAGTCGGGCGCTGCCAAATGCGGGTTTACAAGCGGCTGGATCTCGTGGGTGCAAACCGAAAATCTCAACGCCCTGCACGACAAGCCTTACTCCACCAAGGCAAACGGCTTCGGCGGCCTGGACGCGGAATTTACCTTCAACAACGATCTGACGATCCGCCACTGGGGGAACCTGAAGAAGTGGCAGGATGAAGGCCTCTTCAAATTCGGCGGACCTGTGGGCGGCGATAATGCCCCTCCGATGTTCTATTCGCAGGAATGCGCGATGTATATGAACTCGTCGGCCGGCCGTGCCGGCGTCATCAACAATGCCAAAAATTTCAAGGTCGGTTTCGCCCCGCTTCCCTATTATGACGACGTCATCGCGCAGCCGCTCAATTCGATCATCGGCGGCGCCACGCTTTGGACGCTGAAGGGTCGTCCGGAGGAAGAATATAAGGGTGTGGCAAAGTTCTACACCTATCTGCAGAAGCCGGAAGTTCAGGCCGACTGGCATCAGTTCTCAGGCTATCTGCCGATCACCGAGGCTGCCTACAAGCTGAGCCAGGAGCAGGGATTTTATGAAAAGAATCCTGGCGCAGATGTCGGCATCAAGCAGTTGACGCGGGTCACGCCGACCGAAAATTCCAAGGGTATCCGCTTCGGCAATTACGTCCAGGTTCGCGGCATCATCGATGATGAATTCGCAGCACTGATGGGCGGCAAGAAGACCGCGAAGGAAGCGCTTGATTCCGTTGTCGCGCGCGGCAACGAGCAGCTTCGCGATTTCCAATCCGCCAACTAAGGGCTCCGGGCAGGGGGGCGGCTAAGCCGGCCCCCTGCCTCTCCGTCAGTCAGTGAGGGCCCATGCAAACCAAACGGACCGTCTTTCCCAATAAGGTCTTGCCTTATCTGCTTATTGCTCCCCAGATTCTGATAACCGTGGTCTTCTTCCTGTGGCCCGCCGCAACCGCCTTCTGGCAGTCGTTCCTTCGCCAGGATGCCTTCGGTTTCAAAACGAGCTTCGTCTGGTTCCAAAATTATCGCCGGCTCTTTGCCGATCCGCTCTATATGGACGCCTTCGGCCACACCCTGGTCTTTGCCGTTCTGGTGACGGTCTTGTCGACGGCGATTGCCCTTATTCTGGCAGCCGCCGCCATGCGAGTGCTGCGCACGTCCCGCCTTTATTCGACCCTGCTGATCTGGCCTTACGCCGTCGCGCCCGCGATCGCGGGCATACTCTGGTGGTTCATGTTCAATCCCTCGATCGGCATCGTCGCCTATATGCTGCGCAGCATGGGGGTCAGCTGGAACCATCTGATCAACCCGAACGATGCGATGATCCTGATCGTCATCGCCGCCACCTGGAAACAGATTTCCTATAACTTTCTGTTCTTCCTGGCCGCGCTGCAATCTGTGCCGCGCTCGCTTCAGGAAGCAGGCGCCATCGACGGCGCCGGGCCGGTAAAGCGTTTCTGGACGATCGTCTTTCCTTTGATCTCGCCGACCACTTTCTATCTGGTCGTCATCAACATCGTTTACGCGATGTTCGATACTTTCGGCATCGTTCATGCGACGACGCAGGGCGGACCGGCGCGCGCCACGGAAATTCTGGTCTACAAGGTCTATTTCGACGGCTTCATCGGTCTCAACCTGGGCTCCTCGGCGGCGCAGTCGGTCATACTGATGGTGATCGTGATTGCACTGACCGCGATCCAGTTCCGCTTCGTCGAACGCCGCGTGCAATATTGAGGAGCGTCAAAGGTGGTTGAAAATCGTCCCTTCCTGAATGTCCTGGCGCACATCGTCCTGATCCTCGGCGTCACCATCGTGGTCTTCCCGGTCTATATCGCCTTCATCGCATCGAGCCACGGTCCGAACGACTTCCTGTCCGGCGTCGTACCGCTGGTGCCAGGACCGCACCTCATCGAGAACTATTCGACCATGCTGTCGTCAGGAATGACAAGTTCCGGTGCGCCGCCGATCGGGCCGATGATGATCAACTCGTTGATCATGGCGGTCGGTGTCGCGGTCGGAAAGATTGCCATTTCCATTCTCTCCGCCTTCGCCATCGTCTATTTCCGGTTTCCCTTTCGCACGCTCGCCTTCTGGATGATCTTCATCACGCTGATGTTGCCGGTCGAGGTGCGTATCGTGCCGACCTACAAGGTCGTCGCCGATCTGGGGATGTTGAACAATTATGGCGGGCTCATCATTCCGCTGATCGCATCGGCAACGGCGACCTTCCTGTTCCGCCAGTTTTTCCTCACCGTTCCCGAGGAACTGATGGAGGCGGCTCGCGTCGATGGCGCAGGACCACTGAAATTCTTCCGCGATATCCTGCTGCCGCTGTCGGTGACCAATATCGCGGCGCTGTTCATCATCCTGTTCGTGCTCGGCTGGAACCAGTATCTGTGGCCGCTGATCGTCACCACCGACCAGAGCCTCTACACCGTCGTGATGGGCATCCAGCGGATGGCGGCAGTCGCGGATGCCGAGCCGAGATGGAATCTCGTCATGGCGGCGGTCATCCTGGCCGCTTTGCCGCCCGTCCTCGTCATCGTCGCCATGCAACGCCTTTTCGTCAAAGGCCTGGTCGAAACGGAGAAATGAAATGGCCACGATCAATATTGTCGACGTCAAGAAAAACTATGGTTCCGTTCCCGCCGTCAACGGCATCAATCTGGCGGTTGCAGACGGCGAATTCATCGTGCTCGTCGGCCCTTCCGGCTGCGGCAAATCAACCTTGCTTCGCATGATTGCCGGATTGGAATCGATCAGCGACGGGCAAGTCGAGATTGCCGGCCGCAACGTAAACAAGGCAGAGCCGGCAGAGCGCGACATCGCCATGGTCTTCCAGAACTATGCGCTTTATCCGCACATGACGGTTCGCGGAAACCTGGAATACGGCTTGAAAAACCGTGGCACGGCGCGTGCGGAAATCGATCGCCGCGTCAAGGAAGCGGCCGACATTCTCGAAATCGGACCGCTGCTCGACCGCAAGCCACGCGAATTGTCGGGAGGGCAACGCCAGCGTGTCGCGATGGGACGTGCCATCGTCCGCGAACCGGCTGCGTTTCTTTTCGATGAGCCCCTGTCCAATCTCGATGCCAAGCTGCGGGTGCAGATGCGTGTCGAAATACGCCGGCTGCAGCGCCGGTTAAAGACCACCAGCATCTACGTCACCCATGACCAGCTCGAAGCCATGACGCTTGCCGACAGGCTCGTCGTCATGAATGGCGGGCTGGTCGAACAAGTCGGAACGCCGGTGGAGGTCTACGACCGCCCGGCGAGCTTGTTCGTTGCCGGCTTCATCGGCTCCCCGCCGATGAACCTGGTGCCGATCGACGTATTCAAGACGGTCGAGGCCGAGCGAAGCCTCACATTGCCCGAAGGGACCGATATAGTCGGGCTTCGGCCGGATGCGCTGCTCGTCGAACAGCCCGCCGAGCCCTCCATCCGCCTCAGTGCGATCGTCGAATTGCTCGAGCCGATCGGCGGGGAAAGCCACCTGCATGTCAGATTGGGCGAGGGCCAGCAGACGATCGTCCTGACCGTTCAGGGCCGGCCGGACTTTCCCGAGGCCGCGCAGATCGATGTCTTTGCCCGCATCGATCAGATGCACCCCTTCAACAGCAGGACGGGAAGGCGGACGGATTGAGACGCGCAGGCGTCCTCCGTCTTGCTCCGAGCCCCAAGAAGTCACGAAAGAGACGAGACAATGACAAAATCAGAACAGCGATCCGGGCCTGGCCCCAGCGAGGTGCAGGCGCATCGAGGCGCATCGGCAATCGCGCCTGAAAACACGATCGCCGCTTTTCGGGCGGCGGCCGAGCAGGGGGCTGAATGGGTCGAGCTGGATGTCGCGCTTCTTGGTGACGGAACGGCCGTCGTCATCCACGACGTTTCGGTCGATCGTTGCTCTTCGTCGACGGGCAATCTCGGCGACCTCAGCGCGGCCGATCTCGATAAGATCGACGCGGGTGCATGGTTTGATCCCCGCTTCAAGGGTGAACCCCTGCCAACCCTTGCCGCGGCCGTATCCGCGTTGGGAGAACTGGGGCTCAATGCCAATGTCGAGATCAAGCAGCACCCGCATCACAAATCGCTCGATCAGCTGGTGAAAACGGTTGATGAGCATCTTCAGGCACGCGCGCCGCAGACCAAGATCATGATCTCGAGCTTCGACGCGGCAGCACTCAAGCGTATGCACGAAATCAACCCAGGCTACGAGCTCGCCATGCTGTGGAGCAAAGTGCCGGATGACTGGAGAGATTTGCTCCAATCGATTCCGGCGACGACGGTCCATCTTGGTTACAAATCCATCAGCATCGGGTTCCTCGAAGAGGCGGTACGCCACGGCATCAAGGTTCGGGCCTGGACCTCCAACGATCCTAGGGAACTCGCATCTTTTTGGCATGCCGGCTTGACCGGTGTGATAACAGACGATCCGAGTGTTTATCTCTCGTAAGGAAGAGCGATGGGGAGCCGGGTCATATCGAGCCGACAACGCGAAATACTGGCGCTGATCGAAACCGAGGGCGTCCAGTATATCGACGAGCTGGCCCGTCGATACGATCTGACGACCCAGACGATCCGGCGGGATATCAATGCCCTTTGCGATCTCGGTCATGCCCGCCGCTTTCACGGTGGCGTCGATGTGCCGGTCGAGGGCAGCAACATCTCGCTCAACGCCCGCGCCCAGCTCAATCGGCGCGCCAAGCGACAGATCGCCAGACGGGTCGCCGCTGATATCGGCCCGGATGCGACGATGTTTCTTGGGATCGGCAGCACGGTCCAGTTCGTTGCCGAGGCTTTGCGCGACCATCAGGGGCTGAGGGTCGTCACCAACAATATCCACGTCGCCTTAACGCTTTGCGAATCTCCCAGTGTCGAAGTCCATCTCACCGGCGGGCTGCTGCGTCATGACGACCGTGACGTCGTGGGCACGGATGTGATCAAGTTCATCGAGAAATTCTATGCGACCTATGCGGTTGTCGGCGCCGGCGCACTGAACCCGCTGACCGGCCTGATGGACTTCAGCTATGCCGAAGCGCAGATCACCAATGCACTGCTGGAGAATGCGCAGACGCGCCTTTTGGCGGCCGATGTCAGCAAGTGGACGCGCCATGCGAGCGTGCGCGTTGCGCCCTTCAACAAGATTACCCGCTTTTACACCGACCGGCTGCCGGCTGATGCGTCCGTCGCCGGCGTGCTCGCCGAGAGCAGCATGGAGGTGGTGACCTGCGGCGAGGAGACGATATGACGTTCATAAATCTCGCGCCATCCGCGGCCGACTTGCAGCACGTGCGTTATCTCTTCACCGATATCGATGATACGCTGACGACCGAGGGGAAACTTCTGCCGCAGACCTATCATGCCCTTTGGGACCTCAGCCGCGCCGGCATTGCCGTCGTTCCGGTCACGGGCGGTTCAGCCGGGTGGTGCGAACACATCGTCCGTGCCTGGCCTGTCGCCGCGGTCATCGGCGAAAGCGGTGCCTATGCCGTTATGCGCCGCAGCGGCGAGGTTGTCTTCGATTACTGGGAGGACGGCGCGTTGCAAGGCGAGCGTCAACGCCGGCATCTCCAGGCGATCGAAAATCTGATTTCGAAAAAAGGCGGCGCGTTCAGGATTGCCCATGATCAGGTGTTCCGCCTGGCTGACGTGGCGATCGACATTCAGGCGCACGATGCGCGCGCTGTCGAGGAGCTGGCCTGCGATATCAGGGCAATGGGCGGGACCGTCGCCATCAGTTCGATCCACATCAACAGCTGGATCGGCGATTATGACAAACGCGCCATGAGCGAGCGCCTGCTGACCGGCATGTTCGGGGTCGATCCTGCCGAATTGCCTTCCGCCACCGCATTCGTTGGCGATTCTCGAAACGATGCGCCGATGTTCGGGTTCATTCCAAATTCTTTCGGCGTCAGCAATATCGTTCCTGTTCTTCCGCATCTGCAGCATGTGCCGAAATGGATCTCCGCCCGGCCTGCCGGACTTGGCTTCGCCGACATTGCCAGGACGATCCTGGATGCCATGGGCACCAGTCAATGAGGCGCTAGCAGCCTGCAACCAAAGCTGGCGCAAGCTGAGTCAGCCATGCGCCGGATGCTCGAAAGCCGAACCGCCATTGTAATGGCGGACGAAGATTCGAATCCCGGTTATTACATTGCGCGCCGCAGCATCATCGCTATCGCTCGAACGGCTCGCCGAGCGAGGCGATGCCGTTGAGCTTGAGCAGGCGGCGATCCGCCGAAATGATGCCGAGCACGATGATCGTCACCAGATAGGGCAGGCATGCGAGCAACTGCGAGGGGACGTCGAGCCCGGTCGCCTGGGCGGCGAGCCCCATCAGCGATACGGCTCCGAACAGGCATGCCCCGAGAAAGATGCGGCCGGTCAGCCAGGTTCCGAAGACGACGAGCGCGATCGCAATCCAGCCGCGGCCGGCAATCATCCCATCTGCCCAGAGCGGCGTGTAGATCGTCGCCGCATAGGCGCCCGCGAAGCCTGCCATCATGCCGCCGAATGCGACCGCGGCGAAGCGGATGGCGATGACCGGATAGCCGATGGCATGCGCCGCTTTCGGGTTTTCGCCTACGGCGCGGATGATCAGACCGGCCTTGCTATAGGCAAACATCGCCCAGATCGCGATGGTTGCGGCCAGCGAAAGCCAGACGACGATATCCTGGACAAACAGGCCGCCGATGACGGGAAGATCGGAAAGGCCGGGAATGGCGATCTTCGGCAGAGCCCTGACAGTCAGGCTCTCATAGGTCTTGCCGAACAGCGCCGACAGGCCTTGCCCGAGAATCCCGATGGCAAGCCCTGTCGCGACCTGGTTTGCGTTGAAGCCGAGCACGATGACCGCAAAGATCAGCGACAGGAGGGCGGCGCCGAGGCCGCCGGCGAGGAAAGCCAGAAAATGGCCGCCGCCGTGGTAGACGATGATGAAGGCGATGACGGCGCCGAATGCCATCAGCCCCTCGACGCCAAGATTGAGAACCCCGGCGCGTTCGGCGACCAGTTCCCCGAGCGCTGCCAGGAGAAAGGGCGTCGCAGCCGCCAGCATTCCGGCGAGGATGAACTCGATGGCGTTCATGTGGCGCTCCTGGTTGCCGCCGGTCGCCAGGCAAGGCGGTAGCGCGTGAAGGCGATGGCGACCAGATAGGCGAGAAGCAGGCTGCCCTGGAAAACCCGGACGGCGGCAACCGGGAGATTGGCCGAGACCATGGCGTTGTCGCCGCCGATGTAGAGCGCCGCCATGACAATGGCTGAGATGATGATGCCAATCGGATGAAGGCCGCCGAGATAGGCGACGATGATTGCCGCATAGCCGTAGCCGGTGGAAATGGAGCGCTGCAATTGACCGAGGGGGCCGGCGACCTCGGCCGCACCGGCAAGACCGGCTGCCGCTCCGCCGATCAGCAGGGAAAGCCAGATTGCCTGGCTTTGCCTGAATCCGGCATAGCTCGCCGCCCGCGGCGCCAATCCGCCGACCTGCAATTTGTAGCCGATGAAGCTCTTCTGCATGAAGACCCAGGCGGCAATCGACAGGAGGAGGGCGAGAATGAGCGAGACATTGACGCGCGTTCCCTCGAGCAGGATCGGCACCATCGCATCATACTGGAACATGACGGATTGCGGAAAATTGAAGCCGTTCGGATCTTTCCACGGGCCGAGCAGCAGATAATTGAGGAGTTGCACGGCAACGAAGCTCAGCATCAGCGAAACGAGGATCTCATTGGCATTGAGCCTGACGCGCCAGAAGGCGGTAAGTGACGCCCAGAATGCACCGCCTATCGTGCCGAGCAGCAGCATTGCCGGCCAGATCCATTGTCCTGTTGCGTCAGGCCACCAGATGGGAATGGCGGAGGCGAATATCGCACCGAGCACAAATTGTCCTTCGGCCCCGATATTGAACACCTTGGCGCGAAAGCCGATCGCAAGCCCCTGCGCGATGAGGAGCAATGGCCCGGTCTTCAGGAGCACCTCGGAGAACGACGCCCAGGAGAAGAAGGGCTCGATCAGCATCGCATAGACGACCGCAGCCGGATCGCGGCCCATGACGACGTAAAGTCCGAGATTGAGAATGACGGTGACGATGAGAGCTATGGGCGGTGCGAGAAGGTTGGCGACCAGCGATGCCCGCTCCCGACGGACCAGCGTGGGCAGGGAGAGGAAGGTTCGGCTCATGCGGGGGCTTTCTCGCGATGCGGCTGGGCTCCGATCATATAACGGCCGATCGCTTCGGGCTCGGTGTCGCGCGTGACCAGCGGCGGGCTCAGTGTGCCGTGGTGCAGGACCTGGATGAAGTCGCAGAGTTCGAACAATTCCTCGAGCTCCTCGGAAATGATGAGGATCGCCACGCCTTCGTTGCGAAGGCTGATGAGCCGCTTGCGGATTGCCGCGGCTGCACCGATATCGACGCCCCAGGTCGGCTGGGCCAGGAAAAGAAGCTTCGGCGCCAGCATGATTTCTCGTCCGACGATGAATTTCTGCAGGTTGCCGCCGGAAAGCGACCCGGCCTCCGCATCGGGGCCGGGCGTGCGCACGTCATAGTCGCGGATGCATTCATTGGTGAAGCTCTTCGCCCGTACTTTGTCGAGCAGGCCATGCCTCACAAGGTCGAGCGGATGGGCGGTCAGCAGGCTGTTGAGGGCAAGCGACATTTCGGGAACCGCACCGCGGCCGAGCCGGTCCTCCGGGACGAAGGCGAAGCCGAGCCGCCGGCGGGAGGCGGAGTCGAGCGTGCCGACATCTCGGCCCATCATGAAGATCTGGTCGCGCTGATCGCGCGGCAGGACGGTCTCGCCCGAAATCAGCGCTGCGAGCTCGCTTTGGCCATTTCCCGAAATCCCGGCAATGCCGAGGATCTCGCCGGCGCGCACCGTCAGGCTGACGTTGGAGAGCGGCACGGCGAAAGGATCCGACCGGTAGTCGAGGCCGATAAGCTCCAGGCGCTTTTCGCCCTCGGCCAAAGGCAGGGGAGGCATGGGTTCGGGCATGTCGCGGCCGATCATCATGCGCGCAAGCTCGTGGGCGTCATGCTGGCGCGGATCGACATGACCGGTCACACGGCCGCCGCGCAGGATCGTCGCGCGATCGCAGAGCGATTGGATCTCTTCGAGCTTGTGGGAGATGAAAAGGATGGATACGCCGCCGTCGCGCAGCCGGCGCAATGTTTCGAAGAGTTTTTCCACCGCCTGCGGCGGCAGCACCGACGTCGGCTCGTCGAGGATCAGCAGTTTCGGATCGGTCATCAGGCAGCGAATGATTTCCACGCGCTGCCTTTCGCCGACGGAAAGCGAATGCACATGGGCGAAAGGATCGACCTCGAGACTGAACTCACGCCCGAGCTTACGAACCCGCTCGGCAAGCTCGCTCTTCTTGCCGGACACGATCAGGCGGATATTCTCGACGACCGTCAGGCTCTCGAACAGCGAGAAATGCTGGAAGACCATGCCGATGCCGGCGTGCCTTGCCTCTGCGGGAGAGGCAAGGCTGAGGGGCTGTTCATTCCATGCGACCGTGCCGCTGTCCGGCTGCTCGACGCCATAGATCAGCTTCATCAGCGTCGATTTGCCAGCCCCATTTTCTCCGAGGATGGCATGGATCGAGCCAGCCGCGACGTCGAGGTCGATCTGCCGATTGGCATGGACCTGACCGTAGCTCTTGGAAATGCCGCGCAGCGACAGAAGCGGGTTTACCATGGCTTACTTCGGCAACGGCGTCGTCACACCCTTGACGTGCCAATTCATGGCGACGATCTCAGCGTCCGCCAGCGTGGCACCGGAAGCGACGCCTTCACTGCCGTCAGCCTTGGTAATCGGGCCGGTGAATGGCGAGAAGCTGCCATCGGCGATCTTTGCCTCGAGCTCCTTGATCTTGGCCATCGTATCAGCCGGAATCGCCGGGTTCCAGTCGACGACCTCGACCACCTTGTCGGCAACGCCGAGGAAGGTATTGGCGCCCTTGAAGGTGCCGGCGAGGTGCGCATCGACCGACGCCTTGAAAAACGGCGACCAGTCAGTGGCAACGCAGCCGAGATAGGTCTTCTCGGCATATTTCTTCATCGAGGAATTGAGATTGAAGGCATAGATGCCGGCGTCCTCGCAGGCCGAGATCACCGAAGGCGTATCCTGCGCATTCGAGAAGATCACGTCGCAGCCTTGCGAGATCAGCGCCTTGGCGGCTTCCTGCTCCTTGGCCGGATCGAACCAGGAATTGACCCAGACGACAGACACTTCGATATCCGGCTTGACGGCCTGTGCGCCGAGCGTGAAGGCATTGACGGAGGTGATCAGCTCGGGAATGGCGAAGGCCGAAACCGAGCCGAGCTTGCCGGTCTTCGAAACGGCCGCCGCCGCCATGCCGAGCAGATAAGTTCCCTGGAAATATTTGGCGGCGAAGGGCGAGAAATTCGGCGCGACCTGGAAGCCTGAAGCATGCAGGACGGTCACCTTGGGATTACGACGGGCAATCTGCAGCGCGCCGTTCTGATACCCGAAGGAGCCGGCGATCAGAAAATGGTTTCCGTCGGCGACCGTCTTGTTCATGATGCGGTCGGCATCCGGGCCTTCGGCGATGTTCTCGATGATCGTGACCTTCACCTTGTCGCCGTAAGCGGCCTTGATCGGGTCGATGCCGGCGGCAAGCGCATGGCCCCAGCCTACGTCGCCGACAGGCGAGGGAACGACGAGGGCAATGCCGAGCGGTTCGTCTGCGGCGGCCACGGAGCGGCCGGCAAAAGCCGTCGCGAGACCGGCAGCCGCCGCGCTCTTCATGAGTGTTCTGCGGGTGAGATCGTTGGACATGTCAGTTCCCCTTTTGGTTTTCAGAATTTCACTGTCTCGAGCGCCGCTTCCGCGGCGGCGAAAAGCTTGGCCTCATCGAGCCCGATAAATTCGCCGGCCTGCCAGACGATGCGCCCGTTGATCATGGTCAGATCGGTCGGCATGCCGATCCCGACCTTGGCAATCAAGCTCAACGGATCATGGCGAGTTCCGACATAATCCATCCGCCTCGTATCGATCGCGAAGAGGTCGGCGGCCATGCCGGGAGCAAGCCGGCCGATATCGCTGCGGCCTAGCAGACTTGCGCCGCCCGCGGTCGCATAGGTCAGGAAATCCAAGGGCGCGGGAACCGGATGGGCCCGCGTCGATGCCGTCAGGCATTGCAGCATATAGGCAGAGTGGATGCAGTGCATGAGGTTGGAGTTGTCGTTCGAAGCCGCACCGTCGCAACCGAGCCCGATGCGCAGGCCGAAATTCGACATCGCAGGAATGTCCGTCACTTCGGCGCCGACCAGATAAACCGGCTCCGGGCAATGCGAGACACCCGTGCCGCTTGCCGCCATCTTGCGCAATTCGTCGTGTGTCAGCTCCCAGCAGTGAGCATAATAGGTGTCAGCGCCGGCAAAGCCGATTTCGGCGCAGTAGTCGACCGTACGCATCCCGTACCGCGCCTCGATGACGGGGCTTTCGCCTTCACCGACATGCGTGTGCAGTTGGACGCCGCGATCACGGGCGAGCGCGACCGACTCGACGAAGGTCTCGCGATAGCAATTGACCGGCTGGCAGGGGGCGACGACCACCTGCCGCATGCTGAAGGCGTCGGCATCGTGATAGCTGTCGATCAGCCGGGCGCAATCGGCGATGAATTCATCCGTCGTTTCCAGCATGGCGTCCGGGATCGTCGAGCCCTCGGACTTCGGCAGCGTGTTGCCGCCGCGTCCTGCGTGGAAACGCATGCCGAGAAGTTCGGCCGCCTCAAACTGGCGATCGATCAGGCGCTTTCCGGCGTGCCGGGGGAAGCAATATTGATGGTCGAAGGCCGTGGTGCAGCCATGCTTGATCATCTCGGCCATCGCCGTGACCGAGGAATGGTAGAAGCAATCCTCGTTCAGCCGCGAGAAGATCGGATAGATCCGGTCGAGCCATTCGATGACGGAGAGCTTCGTCCAGTCGAGATCGGCCCGGTTACGCACGAAGCATTGAAAGAAGTGGTGATGGGTGTTGACGAGGCCCGGATAGACAAACCAGCCGGATGCATCCTGGATGATCGTATCGGCCGGCACCGCCTCTTGCGGCAGGTTCGCACCGATCGCCTGGATTGCCGGTCCATTGGTCAGCAGATCCGCATTGCGGCGCACGGTTGGCCCATTGCCTTCGTCGACAATAATGGCTGCGCAGTTTTTCAGGAGGTAGCCGGCCATCTCACTTCTCCAAACCGGCCGGATGAGGATCGGGCTTCAACTCGTGCAGGCGGTGGATGCCGGGCATTTCGATGAAACCCTCAAGGCTGCGGATGGCCCGCAGCCAGAGCCGGATGTTCGGATAGGGATCGAGCGATATGCCGCCATCAGGCGCCAGCGCCACATAGGGGAAGCAGGCAATGTCGGCGATGGTCGCGCGGTCCGATACCAGGAACCGCATGCCGCGCAGCCGCTGCTCGAAAAGGCCCGCCTCCAGCTCGCGCAGCGCAGCGACCCCTTGTGCCTGTAGGGCCTCGATATTGCCGGGGCGCAGAAGCATCTGATGCAGCCGTGCGCCGCCAAGATTGGCCGTCAGCCGGTGCGAAAAAGAAAGCCATTGCTGCAGGCGCGCCGTCTCCTGCGGCGCGCTCGCACCCAACCATTCCGGCCCGCTCAAAGCGGCGAGATAAGCAAGGATGGCTGAAGATTCCGTCAGGACAAGGTCGCCATCCTCAAGGATCGGGATGGAGCCTGCCGGATTGAGGGCCAGAAGTTCAGGGCCGCGATGCTCGGCGCCGGGATGGAAGTCGACCGGCCGGATGTCCAGCTTGACGCCGAGGATCGCAGCCATCAGGCGGATCTTGTAGCAACTCGGCGAGAGGATGTAGTCGTAGAGCTTCATTGTGCGACCAGCTGCGCGCCATAGAGATAGTTATGGCGCTTTAGCCAGCGCCGGTAAGCGATCGATGTCATGTCGGCCCGGGTCGGAATTTCCATGCCGGGATCGAGCGGCAGAAGCGCCGGGATCTGGTTTTCGAGGATCGACCGATCCTGCAGGAAAATCATTTGCTGAAAATGGATGAGGTCTGTCATTGGCGTGACGTCGTCGAAGAGGGCCATCCACGGCCACACGTCGCAAATATCTTCCGCAAGCGGCTGGACGAACAGGGTAATGACATCCCATTCCTTCGGGCGGGGAGGGCAGGTCTTGTAGAGCACCGAGCAGGTCGGAGCCGGCACGCGGTACATATATTCGGTGGTTATCCCGCCGGTCGCCGATTTTGCGGCCTGCGGCTGGTAGAATTTCACCTGCGTCGCCCAGACTTCATCCTCGCGGATCTCGACCTTGTAACTTTCGACTTCGGTGTGCGGCTCGGCGCCGAGAATATCCGTATGGACGAAGGGAAAATGCGCGATGTCGAGGAAGTTCTCGACCGCTCTCAGAGGAGAACAGCGTACCCGCACGACGCCGACATCGACGAAGCGGCGGCCGGGCTGATCCGCCTCGGGAATGGCAAACAGCTCCTTGGCGGGGTTGCCGAGGGAGGACCAGACATGGCCGTAGCGAACGCGAACGGGCAGGGCGCGTCCATCGCTCGCTGTAACGCGCGCCGCGCCGTCCGGCGTGCGCGTCACCTCTATCGGCTCGCCCATCAAAGCGGTTTTGCTTCCCGCCTTGGTGAGCTGGCTGAAGAGGCCGACCGGGTACCATTGATCGATCATCGCGCCTGCCCCTGTCATGCGGCATCCTTCCGGCCTTTTTCCGCCCCGCGGCGAACCGCCTCGGCGATGCGCGACGCCACGAGCCGATCCGCAACATTGCGACCCTGCTCGACGAGGACGTGAACGAGCGTGCGGCCAGTCTGCGCCGCAGGCAGCAGCAGGATCCAAGGATAATCGACAATGCGGATTAGCCCGTCCGCACCAACCTGTCCGCCGGCCGCCTCTTCGATTGCGGCAATATCGGCATCCAGCGTCAGCGAACGGAGTGGAACGAGATGGTCGAGGGGTGGCGGCCCGACAACCGGTTCTCCGACCGCCACCCAGATGATGCCGCCTTGTTCTTCGACCTGCTGAACCGCCACACGGATCGTTTCCGGCGGGACAAGATCGGGATGAGCCGGGATACGGATGCATCGTCCCGTCGGAGAATAGCTCCAGCCATGATAGATGCACGAGAGAGCATCGCCTCGTACGAAGCCATGAGACAACCGCATTCCACGATGCGGGCAGCGATCGGACGATGCCGATAGGCGCCGGGACTGACCGCGCCAAAGTGCGATTGGTCCCGCCGGCGTCCATGCCGGTATGACGGTTGCCGGCGGCAGATCTGCAGAAAGGGCGACCGGTGTCCACGTGCCGGTCGTATCAGATAGCATGACCTTTACTTCCTCAATTTTACCAATGCATTAGCGCCGCTGGCTATAAACTGCTGCCGAGGTTGCAATCTCAGTTTCCTAGAGAGGCTTGCATAAAAAAATCGCATTGGCAATAATGATTAAATAAAGTGCATGGAGCTATGCGGCGGGATTTGAAGTGTGTCGGGGGGGTCTACAATCCTGCGCTGAATCTCGTCGACCCAGACATCGATCGGCCCGAGCGAGCATCCCATTTCCAGCATGTCGATTAGCTCCACAGGCCCTGCGACCTCAAGTTCGATGCGGTCAGCGCCGGCGTAAAAGAAATGCTGCGAAAGGCCGAGCTTTTCGGCATGACGGTGAATCCAGGGGACGAACGACGCGGCATTGACGTCGCCGAGGATCGTGATCCTTTCGCGCAATTCGCCCTGTCGTGTCATCGCAGCGTCTCTCATCTGTCTCATGACGATAGCATAAAGGTTCGGTGCATTTGTGAAAGGGCATGAGCAGCCGAAAGGTCTTTGGCTCTTTTGCCACAGATCAGGACCGGCCAGTCAGGTTGCGGGCGGAGTGCATTTGAAACTGGAATCTGCCACGACGCCGCGCCGAAAGGCAGTGAGGCGAGCCTGAGCCCGGACCCGTCATACCTTGAACGCGCCGTCATCTCGATCCATTGGCCAGTTTACGATCGGCTCCCAGCGTTTGTGGGACCGTGGCCAGAGCGCCACAAATGTCATGCGCCGCACTACAACGTGCGCGTTCGCCCGAATGATCGCAACAACAGATTGATAGAGACGGCAACCTTGTCGATGTCGCGAATGTCGCGCGAATAACGACCGGTGTAGAGTTTTACAATCATGCTGTCGCGAGCAGAGCCGCTGAGTTCGAAATAGAGGTGCAGGTAATAGGCTTGCTTGTCGCCGCTGCGACTGATGCTGCTTCGTCGTTGGGTGACCTGTCGGAGCTCTGCCTTGATCGGGGCGAAGCCGGCGAATTTCAGCGTCACTGATTTGGATTGAAATCGGGCCATGGTGGGGACTGCAACGACCGCCTTGTCCAGTGCCAGACTGACGATTTGGCCGGGTACATCGTCGACGACAGCAGGTTCATCGAGCTTGAACGCATGAAACAGCCGCCGGGGTTTCTCAAAGCAGATGAGCGACGCGATGAGCAGGACGAGGATATTGATCCCTGACCAGCAGGCCGCGACCGGCGAAAACTGGCCTTGTACATGCGACGTTTCCGGTACGATGTTGAGCAGCAGACCAAAGACGGTGATCGTCATTATGCTTGCGATCCATGCGAAGCTGTAGCGGTCGAACTGGTTCGCCTCGTTGCCACTGCCCTTTGGCGTCACCCTGAACGGCTTGCCGAATGGTCTCACCAGGCTGGAGACCACGGTCGGCAGCATGCGGAATGTCGCGAAGGTCCCGACGGCGCTGGAAACCACTGGCAGATAGCGCGTCGGCGTGATCCACAGCATGAGCAGAAAATACGCCGCCAGCAGCGGCACCTGATGCGAGACATAATCGGCTATATCGGTGAAATAGAGCGGGAGCAGGCCGAACCAGAGATAGACGATGGGGACGAGCAAGATCGTGAAGCGGACCAGATACTGCACCAGCCATGATGCCGGCAGGAACATGATCCGTTGAAAGAGCGTCAATCCCGGGCCGCGCAGCGGGCCATTATACAGGTAGAGGGTTTGAATACCCCCCTGACACCACCGTTCGCGCTGTACAAAATAACCGGTCAGGTTTTCGGCTGCTAGTCCCATCGACAGCCGCTCGTTCAGGTAGCGCGTCTTGTAACCTTTGTTGAGCATCGAAAGCGTTGTCAGCAGGTCTTCCGTGATCGACTCCGTCGGAAACCCGCCTATTGCATCGACAGCCTCGCGGCGGGCAATCGAGCATGATCCGCAGCAGAAACTGACGTCCCAGGCGTCTCGGCTGGGCGCGATCTCGTCGAAGAACAGGCGCTGCTCGTCCGGCCAGATATTCTCCAGGCCCAGGTTTGATTGTACCGGATCGACATTGAAGAAATGTTGAGGCGTCTGGACGATGCCGATGCTGTCATCGCTAAAGAAGGGCAGCGTCCGGCGAAGGAAATGGCGATAGGGCACAAAATCGGCGTCGAAGATCGCAATGAACTCGCCCGAGCTGACCTTCAGCCCATTGTTCATATTGCCTGCCTTGGCATGGCTGTTGTCGCCGCGCGTGACGTGGATGACGTTCTTTTCTTCGCAATAGGCCTTCAGCCAGTCGCGGCGTTGGTCGTCAAGCACATACACGTTCAATTTGTCGGCAGGATAATCCAGGGAGCGGGCGCCGATGATGGTTCGCTCGAGCACGTCGAGCGGCTCGTTATAGGTGGGAATGAAAACATCGACAGTTGGCAGTTCACGCTTGTCGCGCGCGAAGAAAACACGAGCCAGCCTGTCCGCTTCTGTGCTCCGGTCGACATGGCGGCTCATCAATACAAGAAAAAGGATGACTTCGAAGCAGGCCAGAACCTCGACGACGAACAGGGTCCAGACCCAGTAGAAGCTCGGACCGTCGCTGGGATAGGGAAGCACTGTCTCCGTCAAGCGCCAGAACATGTATCGCAATGCGAATGCTGCGACAAACGCGCAGGTCACCGCCCGTGTCCAGGTGTGATTGCGCGACCAATTGAACGGGCCCAGGAAAAAGAAGGCCAAAACGAGAAAGGTCGGAACCAGCGCTACAAGATACTGAACCACAGGCTTTTAACCCAGTTGGATACGGTGATGCCGCGCTTGGAAAACCGTACCTGCACCGTGCGCCCCACCTGGCAGAAGTTCGCAAAATCGTCGTTCATGAAGGATGGATCGAGGCGAACCCCAATGCGGGCATTGCGCTGTGTTGACGGCGGCAAACTGGCGGCAAAGGAATCGGTCTCGACCGAAGCCGAACTGCCTCTGACAGCGACGACCGTACCTTGGAAAATATCGCTGCGGCCAAACAGGCGCACCTGCGCGATAAGTCCCGGATAGATCTCGTCGTAATTGACTTCAGGAACAAGGATATCCACAAACAGCTCCCGGCAGTCGAGCAGACGCATCAGCTCGTTGTTCAGCACGACGTTGGAACCGTTGACGATACTCCTGCTCCAAACAACGCCGTCGAACGGCGCGATTGCGGTTGCGGATTCAAGGCTGCCGACGCGATTTCTCTCTTCGACCAACTGCTTTTGGACTTCGCCGGCTCGTGTCTCATTTTCCGCTATGCGTGAGTTCAAGTCGTTGATGCGAACGACAACCTCGTCTTCACGCTGCCGCGAATAAGGCACGTCATTCTGTCCGTCGCCGAAGACAAAGATACCCTGGCGGACCGCATTGAGCCTTTGTTCCAATTGATCGACCGTCAGATTGCTGATTTCGACTTCGCCGCCGGTCGCAGCGCCGGCGGCACGCGCGGCCTCAACCAGCTTCTGGGTCAGAATGCCTTTTGAGTTGAGTGCCATCCGACGGTCCAGGTCGACCTGCGCGACCAGATCCTGGGCTTGCGACACCTCGACCTTTTTCCTGAGGATTTCGACTTCGCGTTCGAGATTGGCAATGGTGGTCTGCCTGTAGACCTCCAATCTGGCAGACAATTCCTCGCGAAGCGCGGAGAGCTCCTCCCGTTCCCTTTTCAGTGCCGCGACACGGTCGAGTGCAGTGTTGCGATCTGCCTCGAGCGACGCGAGGATTGCGCGATTGACGCGCGTATTTTTGATTTCTGCGAGCGATTGTCCCGCTTTGACCGGGCTTCCGACCTTGAGGGGTTCTTCTGCAATCGTGCCGTCGATCGGGGCATTAACAACAGCAAACCGTGCATTGACCGTGCCGTCAAGGCTCGTAAAACCGGTAATCGTCGGCAACGAGACGACAGCCACGAGTGTCAGCAGCAGGAGGCCGACAACGATGCGCGTAATGCGATGATTCCAGATCATGTTGACATCCGAAAGGTATCGCTATGCAGCCATCCGTCCCTGTCGAGCCGGCACAAAGGGATGCAACTCATTCTTGCATAAATTAGCGCATCGAAAAATATAGACAAGGGATGGTCGCAAAATGGGCGAATGGCGGAACAGCCTCAGCCGCCAGCCCGCCGACACAGGCTTGCCCCTTGTCGATGGGGGAAACAGTGAGGCATTTTTCGGCCGTGGCCGTCCAGTGCCATCGGCAGTTTCCCGGCGCCGGTCTGACTCGGGGAGAGTGACGTTCTTACTTTGCAGAAACAGGACACTTCAACTTTGCGGCTACAGGCGAATCTTGCGTAATGCATGTTATGGAACTCGATAGACCGGAGCTGACCATTGCTGATGAACCCTGGAGAGATTTGGAGCGATCGAAATCGTATGTCCCGGACGAAGCTTTATGGCACCGCGTCACTCCGAGGCGGAAGGCGGTTGCGCGCAAAGCTGCGACGGCTGGTCATCACTTGGCGGCTATGACAGCTCAACGATCCGCAGCCGGTGCGCTATCGCGGCAGCGGCGCCGCGACTCGGCACCGATAGTTTGCTTAAGATGTTGGAGACGTGCACGCTCGCCGTTTTCGAGGAAATAAACAAATTCCTGGCGATGTCGCGGTTGCTCTGTCCGTCCGCGATGAGCCGAAGTACCTCAAGTTCCCGATCAGTTAGGCCAAATGGCGCTTTTCCAACACAATCGTCCTCCCCATCCCGTAAATCAATCCGGGCCTTCGCAGCGAAGGCCTCAATCTGGTCGGACAAAAGGTGCGCGCCAATCGAATGGGCAAGACGAAATGCCTGTCGGAAACTGCGTGCCGCATGAACTCGCTTGGCGGCGTTCAATGCGGCGGCACCTGCCTGCATAAGGGCGTATGCCTGCCGGAAAGGCTGGTTCAGATCGGCCCAGCTTCGGGCAACTGCCTCCCATATATTTATGTCAGGGGCCGTGGCGCGTGACATCTCAGCCGAGATTTCCAGACTTTCGGCGTCCTCCACCTTGTTGCGTCGCGGAGCGCGGCCGGCGAGCTCTGCGAGTTCGAGAACAACGTCCTTCGCGCGTATCGACCGCAACACGCATGGCGGAGACCATGAGCGGCCATGACACGCCTCCTTGGGCCTTTAGAAACGTTAGGGCGGATTTAGCTGAACTTGCAGACGCATCCCGATCGCCCGCGAGAGCTCGGCTTTCGATCTCATATCTACGAAGATTGGCCGCCATTCGATTGGCAACTTGGGGGCCGGGCGGAAGATCGCGCAGCGAACTCACCGCGGCCGCCATACGGTCCACGTCTCCTAACACGATGGCGATTTCAGCTTGGCATTCGAAGACGTGAACAAGTCCCAGTGGCAGCGGATCCAACGCCGCCATCCGTTCGCATGTTTCAGTGGCCTCAGAGACACGGCCCAAGCCTAAATAGGCGCGGCAAAGGGGCGCGCCAACCAGAGCTCCGATATACCTTGCCTGCCCGAGCTCGACCGTCCGCGCAAAGATTGCCGGTCCAATGTCAATAATCTGACTATACTCTCCTGCGTCGAGTAAGGCCTGCAGCAGCGCTGCGCCTGCAAGAACCTCGACTCGGCCGGTGGACGCCTGCTCCGCTCGCCCTACGACGATCCGATGAGCATCGATATAGGAGGCGTTCGGGGGCATGTTCAGCATCGCCCCAATGATCATGCCTTCGATGCGGTATTCCTCATCGTCGAGCCTCTCTGCCAGATCCCTCAATTCCTCTCCCAATCGCTTGGCGCGATCGAACTCCCCCCGCAAAACCAATGCGCGGGAAAACTGCCCCAATGCGTCAGCACGAAGCCTTGTTGGGCCGGCTGCATTGTCAAGCGCACGCTCGAGATCTGCGATCTCGCCTGCGACGAGCGAATGCTGACGCATGACCGCACGCTGCAGGAGAAGTGCGGCCAACTGCTCACCATCCCGGTCCGCGTCAAGTTCAGCGAGTGCGCGGTCGACAAAGGCGAGCCCCTGCTCCGCCTCCGCCGCCCAACAAGCGGCGTCAGCGGCGAGTTCCAAAACCTTACAATGGTCCGCTCCGATCAATTGCCTTGCATTTTCGACCTCCGGCCACGCCGCCAGCACGAGCTTCAGCACCCACCCTTAAGGATCAATGCGCGGCCTGAGAGCCGCTTCGTGAATTCTTCCACCAACCGGCTCTTTCCGCCACCAGCTTCGGCCGCGAGAAGAATGCAATGCTGCCGACCGCCCGAGACGTCTCGGAAAGCAGAATCCATCGAATTGAGTTCTGCGATTCGGCCCGAGAACCGCGTCCTTTTGCGGAAAGTCGACAAAAAATGCTCCGAGAGCTGGAGTTCCGAGATTAACGAGTTGAGGTTTTAACCGTCCCAACGCGCACAAATTGGGAGCTGGGTGTGGGGTCTGACGGCTAGTTGGCAGGCTGGCACCGATATCATGCAGGGCTCCCAGATTAGATGTGCTCAATCGTCCGATGATTAATCTGCTCCTCGACGCGCATTTCGCACCGGTCCTACTCAATATGCCTGATGCGGCACCCCCCACCTTAGCCACAGTATGCGGACACGAAGAAGACGTCTACCCACAGGCGACCGGGCAGCCGCCCAACCCAGCCTACGTCTTCTAAGACCATGAAACGAAGGAAGGATTGGTTGAATGAAACTCTACTCTGCACCCGGCTTCGCCAGCTTGGCAGATCATATCGCGATGCTGGAGGCTGGAATTCAATTCGACTTGGTCAAGGTCGATCTCGAGACGAAACGGGTTGAAGGCGGGGGCCACTACCCGGACATCAATCCCACCGGCTATGTTCCCGCTCTCATGTTCGACGACGGTGAAGTGATGACGGAAAATGTCGCGATCCTGACGTGGATCGCCGACCGCGCGGCCGAACTTGCGCCGCAGGGCCATCTTGGCCGCTACCGCCTGATCGAGATGCTGAGCTTTATCGCCACCGAGATTCACAAGCGGTTCCCCACCTATCTCGCGCTTCCGGAGAACGTCAGGGAGCCCACGCGCCAGCAGCTGTTGCATTGGTTCAGCTTCCTCGCGGGCCGATTGGATCGCGGCTACCTTTTCGGAGAAACCTTTACGGTCGCGGATGCCTATCTCTTTCAATTGGCGTGGGGGGCGACTCACCTCGGCTTCCCCCTCCCCGAGCCGTTTGACGACTACCTCGCCCGGATCGAAAAGAGGCCTGCGGTACAAACAGCGTTGCGTCGCGAGGGCCTGGCATGAGCGAGCTTGCTATCCGCACCGACGGGGTCGAACTCACAACGCAGAGCTTCGGCAATCCAACCCAGCCGCCGCTGCTCCTAATCATGGGTGGCATGGCTTCAATGCTATGGTGGCCGCAGGAATTCTGCCAGCGGCTCGCCGATCGGGGCCTTTTCGTGATCCGTTATGATCAGCGCGACACAGGTCTTTCGACGAAATATCCCCCCGGTCAGCCGGGCTACACCTTCGACGACGCCGTCGATGACGTGTTCCGCGTGCTCGATGGGTACGGGATCTTGAACGCCCATGTCGTGGGTTTTTCCCTTGGCGGCATGGTCGGTCAGGGCGCTGCGCTGAAGCATCCGGAACGAGTGCTTTCGCTGACGGCGATAAGCACCTCGCCACTCGGGATGGACACCTCCGGCCTTCCGTCCAGCGACGAGGCCTGGGGTGGAACATATGTCTGTCGAGGCAAACTGGGCGGATCGGGCAGACGCGGTGGCCTACCTGGTGGACGACGCGCGCTTGACTGCGGGAACGGCGCATCCATTCGACGAAGCCCGAACCCGAGCTTTCCTTGAACGGGATTTCGACCGGTCCGGAGGCTATCTAAGCGCCACCAACCACAGCATCCTCTTTGAAATCGGCGAGACTTGGCAGGGCCGACTGAACGAGATGGAAGTGCCTCTACTCGTCATTCATGGCAGAGCCGATCCGCTCTTCCCGCTGGCGCACGGCGAGGCACTCGCGCGCGCTGTCACGGATGCAAGTTTGCTGAAGATAGAAGGCGGTGGCCACGAACTTCATCACGGCTATTGGGAAGAAATCATTTCTGCCATCGACGATAATGTCGGAAGGTGGCACTTGCGGTGCAGGTAGCGTAGCATTGAAAAGCATCACGGGGATCAGGTTAATGGTAGGATCGGCACTTCCGCCATGCCGAGGCAGCATAACCATGGAATCAGGTCCTCAATACTCTGCCGGCACCGCATATACTTCTGCAGACGGATCCGCAAGGAATGAGCGCACCGTCGGCGGCAGGTGGCGCGACGATAGCGGCAGAGGTCCACATCGCAAGAGAAGTTCACGCAGGTCCGGCTCGGCGCCGACATGTCGCCAGATCATCCGTGAGGCATAGGGCAGGTTTTCCCTTCGCCACGAAATTCCCATTGTCGTTCCGCGCAAATAGACACGCTGGTACTCGTCGAATGGCAGGAGGATCGTTTGTGACAACATGGAATTCGGGCCGACGACGCGCTCCGTAATGAATATGCGGTTTCGATAGAACGCCGCCAAACCCACATACTTCGAAAACTGGTGGATGCCGTTTCCAGGGTCCCGCAGACGCTCCATTGATTTGACATGCACCAGCCCGCCCTGCTCCATAAGGCGGCTGCACGAACAGACAACCATTCCAG
Organism: Rhizobium croatiense; assembly: GCF_019793465.1. Classification (GTDB taxonomy): domain Bacteria; phylum Pseudomonadota; class Alphaproteobacteria; order Rhizobiales; family Rhizobiaceae; genus Rhizobium; species Rhizobium croatiense. The sequence goes on from NZ_JAILYJ010000011.1 coordinate 184,936, forward strand.
GCCAGGACGGCGAGCGATGATAGGTCTGGAAATAGCCGATATGGCGCCGGAGCGCGGTCAGATCTCCGGGGAACGCTTTTAAGAGTTCGGAATTTTGATTAAGCCCTAGGGTTGGTTTGCGAAGCCGCTCGCGAAAGAGCCTGGGAGCGAGACTAAAGTCGGCTGCGTCGAGATCGAAATACTTGGCGATGCGCGCCAGATTATGAGCAGAGGGTCTCGTCTGGCCGTTGATGTATCGATTGAATTGTTGCCGGTTAATATCGATCGCACGGCACAGATGCGAAATAGAACGCTGCGTGGCACAGGCAGCCTTGAGGTTGTCGGCCAGGTGAGGCATCGGCAGCTCCGTCTTGATACCGGCTAGCGTAAACTCGCTTAAAAGTGCGTCAAGCCGCGAAATTGCGTGAGCCTGCCCGACCTCTAGGTTCCTTCTTACAAAACTGAAAAGAGGGAACTGTCATGACGCATCAAAAGGATCATTCTTTGCAGCTGAAAATCGACCGCCGCAACTTCCTCGGCGGTGCGGTCGCGCTGGGCGCTTTGCCGGCCCTCACTTCCGGTCTTCTGATGCCGCGCGATGCCCGCGCGCAGGAAGCGAAGCGCGGTGGTCATCTGAAACTCGGCCTCAAGGGCGGCGCCACCAGCGATGCGCTCGACCCCGCCACATACAGCGCTTCTGTCTTGTTCGTCATTGGCCGCCTTTGGGGCGATACGCTGGTCGAATCCGACCCCAAGACGGGTGCGCCCCTGCCGTCACTGGCGACTTCCTGGACGCCATCCGCGGACGCATCCGTCTGGACTTTCAAGATCAGGAACGACGTGCAGTTTCACGACGGTAGCAAGATGACCGTCGCCGACATCGTCGCGACACTGAAGCGCCATGCGGACAAGAAGTCGCAGTCCGGTGCACTCGGCCTGATGGCCTCGATCACCGGTATCGAAGAAAAGGCGGGCGAGCTTGTCCTGACGCTTTCGGAAGGCAATGCGGATCTGCCTCTCCTTCTCACCGACTATCATCTGATCATCCAACCCAAGGGTGGCGTCGGCAAGCCTGCAGCCGCCATCGGCACCGGTCCTTACATTCTAAAGAACTTTGAACCCGGCGTTCGTGCTTCCTTTGAGAAGAACCCTGGGGATTGGCGCTCCGACCGAGGCTTTGTCGACAGCGTTGAAATCCTCGTCATCAACGACAACACCGCTCGCATTGCGGCGCTCGCCTCCGGCCAGGTCCATTTCGTCAACAATGTCGACCCGAAGACCGTCCCGATGCTGCAGCGGGCACCGACTGTCGATATCGTGCGGAACGCCGGCAAGGGCTTTTACTGCTTCCTGGTGCATTGCGACGCGACACCCTTCGACAACAACGACCTTCGACTTGCGCTGAAATATGCCATCGACCGCCAGTCGATCCTGGACAAGGTGCTGGGCGGCTACGGAACGATCGGCAACGACTATCCAGTCAATTCTAATTACGCCCTTGCCCCGACCGATATCGAGCAGCGGCCGTATGATCCGGACAAAGCCGCCTTCCACTTCAAGAAATCGGGGCTCGACCGTCCGGTTCAGTTGCTCACCTCCGATGCAGCTTTTCCAGGCGCCGTGGAAGCGGCGATCCTATTCCAGCAAAGCGCGCGCAAGGCAGGCATCACGATCGACGTCAAGCGCGAGCCGGAAGACGGCTATTGGACCAACGTCTGGAACAAGCAGCCCTTCTGCGCCTCCTTCTGGGGCGGCCGCCCGACACAGGATTCGCGCTATTCCACCTCCTACCTTTCGACCGCGGAATGGAACGACACGCGTTTCAAGCGCCCTGACTTCGACAAGGCGGTGCTGCAGGCAAGGTCCGAGCTTGATGAGACCAAGCGAAGGGTACTTTATCGGCAATTGGCGCTGATGGTGCGAGACGATGGTGGTCTGATCCTGCCCGTCTTCAACGACTACATCATGGCTTCTTCGAAAACGCTGAAGGGATATGTCGACGACATTGGAAACGATATGTCGAACGGCTACATCGGCAGCCGCGTATGGTTTAATGCCTAACTCCGCGATATATGATCATGGCTGAGCGCGGCTTCACCACCATCGAGAATGAATGGATCACGCTGAAGGACGGGACGCGGTTTGCGGCGCGCATCTGGATGCCCGACGGCGCCGAGCAGGACCCCGTTCCAGCCGTCTTCGAATTCCTGCCCTACCGCAAACGCGACGGCACTAGCCCCCGGGACGAGTCGACCTATCCGGTGTTCGCCGGCGCCGGCATTGCCGGCGTACGAGTCGATATCCGCGGATCGGGGGAATCCGACGGCGTCATCGACGGCGAATATACCGAACGCGAGCTTGCCGATGCCTGCGAGCTGATCGCCTGGATCGCGGCGCAGCCGTGGTCGAACGGCGCGGTCGGCATGATGGGCATCTCCTGGGGCGGCTTCAACAGCCTGCAGGTCGCAGCCCTGCGCCCACCGGCGCTCAAAGCCGTCATCTCGATCGCCTCGACCGTCGACCGCTATAATGACGACATCCATTACAAGAACGGGTGCCATCTCTCCGCCCAGCTCTCATGGGCGGCGACGATGCTCGGCTACCAGTCGCGCCCGCCCGATCCGGCCCTTGTCGGCGAACGCTGGAAGGAGATGTGGATCGAGCGCCTGGCAGGCGAACCCTTCCTCATGGAGGAGTGGCTGAGCCATCAGCGGCGCGATGATTTCTGGCGTCACGGCTCGATCTCGGAGGATTTTTCCAGCGTCGAGATCCCGACGCTTGTCATCGCCGGCTGGGCCGACGGCTATCGCAATACGCCGCTGATGGCGGTCGAGGGCCTGGGCGACAAGGCAAAAGCGCTGATCGGCCCCTGGGTGCACAAATATCCGCACTTCGCCTGGCCGAAACCGCGCGCGGATTTCCCTGCCGAAGCGATCGCCTGGTGGAACAAATGGCTGCGCGGCGAGGACAATGGCATCGACAGGCTGCCGCAGGCCCGCGCCTATATTCTCGATGCTATCCGCCCGGCTCTCCGCCGCGACAGCGATCCGGGTTTCTGGGTGGCGAAGGACAGCTGGTCGCCGCCGAAGATGCAATGCTTCTATGTCGAGCAATTCGGCAGGCTGACGGAGGGCATGCCGATCCCGCATGCGCCGGAGCACCCCGTCTACCTGCGCTCGCCGCTCGACACGGGCACCGCCTCGGGCGAATGGTTCACGCTGAAGCCGGATGCGGAGCTGGCGATCGATCAGCGCCTCGACGATGCCGGCTCGCTGACCTTCCAGACCGCGCTGCTGGCTGAAGATCATGATTATCTCGGCCGCCCGGTCGTGACGCTGGCGCTCAGATGCGATGCCGAAACCGCCAATCTATGCGCAAGGCTCGTCGACATCCATCCGGATGGCACGGCGACCCGCGTCTCCTTTGGCGTGCTCAATCTCGCTCATCGCAACGGCAATGCAGCGCCCGCACCGATGAGCAAGGGTGAACGCACGACTGCGAGCCTTACCCTGGATGCCTGCGGCTACCGCTTCCGCAAGGGGCACCGCATCCGCTTGTCGCTGTCGACGGCCTATTGGCCGATGGTCCTGCCGCCGCCGGAAGATCCGGGTCTGACGATTGACATCGCCTCCGTCGGCCTTGGCCTGCCTTTGCTTGGGACACATGAGCTCATCGATGTAAAACAGCCTGACGATCCCGATCCGCTGCCGAAATATATCGAACACGTGCCGGGCTCGACGAAGCGGCATGTCTTGCGCGATCTGTCGGCCGGCCTTACCCGCTATGAAATCCACGAGGATACCGGCCTTTTCGAACATCCTGGCACTGGCCTGTCGACGCGACAGCTTCGCGAGGAAACCTGGTCGATCGCGCGGGATGACCCGATGTCAATGTCCGGCATCTCGACATGGACATGTGACATGCAGCGCTCTGGCTGGTTCGTCCGCACGGTCGCGACGTCATCCATATTCTGTACGGCAAAGGACTGGATCATCAGCGCCTCGGTCATTGCCTATGAAGGCGAGACGGAAATTTTCAGGAAGATGTTCGAAGAGAAGCGCATCGCGCGCGACCTGATGTAGGTCAGCGCTGGCAGACAAATAAGGTTGCCGCCGAGTGACACTCGGGTCCCATTGGTGTGTTTCGGCATGCAAATTTGGCTCTGACTCACTTTTGATGAAATCAAGTGCTGGCTGATGTTGGTTTCACATAAGGAATCAGCACCATGGGTTATTCGCTGCGACCGTCGACGCTCGTTCCTCGCGGCTTTGTAGTCGACAATACAGCCGTTGATGACGAGGTAATGTTGATCGCAGTTCGGCCGGCGAGTAGAGCAAGCCCTTGCCCGGGAACAAGGTCGGAGCGAATCCACAGTTGATATCAACGACGCTTGGCTGACCTGCCCTTGGTGGGAAAGTCCGTTCGGCTTGTCATTGAAGCGCGACGGTTCCACTGCGACGCTGTGCCGGAGGACGGGCTTCGTTCCTCATGCCGGCGGGTCCGTCTTCGGCTGGTTATGATAAGGTTTCGGATAGGTGCGGGAGCATTTCCTCTCGAAAGCTTGCGATGGCCAAGCTGACGCGCTCGACCTTCAGCCGCGAATATAATTTGGATACTGGGCTCGGATCACATCGATGATCGACAGCGTGCCCGACAGATGTTTTCTGAGCGCGGCCGTTGCTGCTTCAGGCTTGCCCGACGCGATGGCGTCGACGATTGCTTCATGGTCGGCAAGGACCGTCTGCATCTTGCCCGGCATCGGCAGGTTGAGGCGCCGCAACCGGTCGAGATGCACGCTTTGGCGCCTGACATTGGCCCAAAGCTGCAATATGCCCGCTCTCTCGTAGAGCTTCCGGTGAAAATCGCGGTCGATGTCGTCGAAGGTGTCATAGGTCTCCGGGGACCCGACCGCCTTCTGCCGCGCCAGGATCTCGCGCAGCTCCGCCGCCGTCTCGCCCGGCGTCTCCTCGGTCAGCCGCCGCACCGCCTCAAGCTCGATCGATAGTCGCAGAAACTGCGCCTGCCGCGCATGGTCGGTGTCAATCTTGGCGACCACCGTCGCATATTGCGGATAGACTTCGACTAGTCCTTCTTCCTGAAGCCGCATCAAGGCATCGCGCACTGGCGTCTGACTCACCCCGAATTCCAGCTGCAGCGAGGCGCGCGACAGGACCGTCCCCGGCGCAAGCTCCACCGTCAGTATCCTTGCTCGCAATATCTCGTGGATCTGCAGCGCCACCTGTCGTGACCGATCCAACTGGCTTTCCCGAACCATTCCGCTCATGTCCCTGTCCTGTTTTCGCGTCGTGCAAATCGACTAAACCACATTTTTTGGGTTGATGCACTGATGCATTAGTGCTTCAATGGCGTAATCCGCCTCGGGAAAGGCGGCAGAGGGGCTGATGCCCGCATCCTTTGGGAGGACCAGATGCAAATTCTAAAACATTGTCTTGTGGCCGCGGCCGTCACGCTCGGCCTTGCCTCGGCGAGCCAGGCACAGGAGAAGACCGCTATTTCGATTACCCGGCAGCCGGGCATCCTCTATCTCGCCAGCCATGTGATGGAGACGCAGAAACTGATCGAAAAGCACGCGGCTGCCGATGGCGTGGCCGATGTGACTGTCGAATGGCGGACCTTCAGCGGCGGCGGCGCTCAGACCGATGCCTTGCTTGCCGGCAACGTCGACATCGTCAATACCGGCACCGGCAACCTGCTTCTGCTCTGGGACCGCACCAGGGGAAAGGTGAAGGGGATCATCACCAGCTCCGCGCAGCCGGTGATCATGGTCAGCAATGATCCGCGCATCAAGTCGCTGAAGGACATTACGCCATCCGACAAGATCGCCGTGCCGACGGTCGGTGTGTCGACCCAGGCGATCCTGCTGCAGATGGCGGCGGCGAAGATGTTCGGTGAGGACAAGGTCAAGACATTCGATTCCAACACCGTTCAGCTCGGACATCCGGACGCGGTTGCGGCAATCGCCAACCCGAACCACGAGGTGAAGAACCATTTCGCAGCGCCGCCTTTCCAATATATCGAGCTGAAGCAGCAGGGCGTGCACAGGGTGACCGATTCCAAGGAGATCCTGGGCGGTGCGCTGACGCAAGCGACCTTCTTCACCACCACGACATTCGCCGACGCCAACCCGAAGATCGTCAAGGCGCTGCGCGAAGCGACGGAGGAAGCAGTCGCCTTCATCAAGAAGGATCCCAAGGCCGCCCTTGAAGCCTACAAGACGGTGTCGGGCGACAAGACCAGCCTCGATGATCTGCTCGCCATGCTGAAAGAGCCGGGCATGGACGAATGGCGCACCGACCCGCAGGGCACGATGAAATTTGCAGAGCACCTGCACAAGATCGGTACGCTCAAGACCATGCCGAAGGCCTGGACCGACTATTACCTGCCCGACTCCGCCTATCTCAACGGCAATTGACGGCACCAGGGCGGCGGCGCTTTAGACCCGCCGCCCCCTCTTCAAGGAGTAATTCCAATGCTTCAGGCCATTGCCCGCACGGGCAACGAGACCGCACCGGCGGCCGAGAGAGAGCCCCTCCTCAAGGTCGACAATGTGACGCTGCGCTACAAGACCCCCAACCTGCTGGTCACCGCCACCGAGGGCGTCAGCTTTTCCGTCAGCCAATCCGACAGGTTCGTGCTGCTCGGACCGTCCGGCTGCGGCAAGTCAACGCTTCTGAAAGCCGTCGGCGGCTACATGACGCCGTCGGTAGGTTCCATCCATATCAACGGGCGCCAGGTGAAATGTCCAGGCCCCGACCGCATGATGGTTTTCCAGGAGTTCGACCAGCTGATGCCCTGGAAAACGGTGCTCGGGAATGTCATGTTCCCGCTGCTGGTCGCCCGCAAGCTGCCGAAGGGCGAAGCCGAAGCATTGGCGCGCGAATATATCGACAAGGTGAAGCTGACCCGCGCCGTCGACAGCTATCCCCACACGCTGTCCGGCGGCATGAAGCAGCGCGTCGCCATCGCACGCGGCATGGCGATGCAGCCGGATATTCTCCTGATGGACGAGCCTTTCGCAGCGCTCGACGCGCTCACCCGCCGGCAGATGCAGGACGAGCTGCTCCAGCTTTGGGAAGATACCAAGTTCACCGTCATCTTCGTCACCCATTCGATTGCCGAAGCGATCAAGATCTCGAACCGGATCCTGCTCCTGTCGCCGCATCCGGGCAGGGTCAAGGCGGAGGTGGTGGATGTCGACAAGGTCAGCCACCAAGACGGCAGCGCCGCAGCGCTCGAGCGTGACATCCATAACCTGCTGTTCTCCTCGGAACCCGGCCACAAGGAATAAAGCCATGTTGTCCGCAAACATCATTCTTGCGCCCGATGTCGAGGCCGCCAAGCCCTACGACAACGTCAAACCGGTCGAACAGAGGCTCAGTGCATTCGAAACGCTCTGGGGCATCGGCGCACTGCGCAAGACATTGCTGATCGTCACCCTGGCGATCGTCTGGCAGCTCTACGCTTCCTATCTCGACAATCCTCTTCTATTCCCGACGCTCAGCGACACGATCATCACGCTGATCGACCGTTTCGCCGACGGCACGCTGCCGGCCCGCATCTGGACGACGCTGCAGATCCTATTCACCGGATACGCGCTCGGCACGGTGCTCGCCGCACTCCTGACCGTGCTCGCCATCAACACGCGCATCGGCACCGATTTTCTCGAAACGATGACGGCGATGTTCAATCCGCTGCCGGCGATATCGCTTCTGCCGCTGGCGCTGATCTGGTTCGGCCTCGGCGCCTCCAGTCTCGTCTTCGTGCTCGTCCACTCGGTTCTCTGGGCGGTGGCGCTGAATACCCATTCCGGTTTCCTCGGGGTCTCGCGCACCTTGCGCATGGTCGGTGCAAACTATGGACTGACGGGTATTTCCTATGTGGTGCGGATCCTCGTGCCTGCCGCCTTCCCTTCCATCCTCACCGGCCTGAAGATCGGCTGGGCCTTCGCTTGGCGCACGCTGATTGCCGCCGAGCTCGTCTTCGGCGTCTCCTCGGGCCAGGGAGGCCTTGGCTGGTTCATCTTCGAGAACCGCAACCTTCTCGATATTCCGGCAGTCTTCGCCGGCCTCTTGACCGTGATCATCATCGGCCTGATCGTCGAAAACCTGGTCTTCCAGACGATCGAGCGCCACACCATCCAGAAATGGGGAATGAAGGAATAGCCGCGAAAACGGTTTTCCCCATCCCGAGAAGGTATCCTCATGACACACAGAAAAACGCCGGATACGCTGCGAAGCGCGCGATGGTTCGCGCCGGATGACCTGCGCAGCTTCGGCCACCGCTCGCGCATGATGCAGCTCGGCTATGCCGAGGAGGATTTTCGCGACAAGCCGATCATCGGCATCCTCAATACCTGGTCGGAGCTCAATACCTGTCACTCCCACTTCAAGGAGCGTGTGCAGGATGTGAAGCGCGGCGTCTCGCAGGCCGGCGGCTTCCCCGTTGAAATGCCGTCGCTATCGGTCGACGAAAGCTTCACGAAGCCCACCTCCATGCTCTACCGCAACATGCTGGCGATGGAGACGGAGGAGACGATCCGTTCGCACCCGCTCGACGGCGTCGTGCTGATGGGCGGCTGCGACAAGACCACGCCGGGCCTCGTCATGGGGGCGCTGTCGGCCGGCGTGCCGATGATCTACCTGCCGGCCGGGCCGATGCTGCGCGGCAATTACGCCGGCAAAATCCTCGGCTCCGGTTCGGATGCCTGGAAATATTGGGACGAGCGCCGCGCCGGCAACATCACCGATGCCGAGTGGCTCGGCGTTCAAGCCGGCATCGCCCGCTCGGCCGGCACATGCATGACGATGGGCACCGCCAGCACCATGACGGCGATTGCCGATGCGATGGGCCTGACGCTGCCAGGCGCCTCGTCCATTCCTGCCGTCGATGCCAATCACCAGCGGATGTCGGCCGCCTGCGGCCGCCGCGCCGTCGAGATGGTCTGGGAGGATCTGACGCCCGAGCGGATCGTCACGGAAGCGGCATGCCGCAACGCCGCGATCGTCGCCATGGCCACCGGCTGTTCCACCAATGCCGTCGTCCATCTGATCGCGATGGCCCGGCGCGCCGGCATCAACCTGACGCTCGACGATCTCGACCTGCTGGGGCGGGTGACGCCGCTCATCGCCAATGTCCGCCCCTCGGGAAAGGACTATCTGATGGAGGATTTCTTCTATGCAGGCGGGCTGCGGGCGCTGATGAAACAGCTCGAGGACCGGCTGGACCTGACGGCCATGACCGTCACCGGAAAGACCATGGGCGAAAACCTGATCGGCGCAGAAGTCTATAACGACGATGTCATTAGGCCGCTTTCGAACCCTGTCTATCACGAGGGATCGCTCGCCGTCCTGCGCGGCAACCTCTGCCCTAACGGGGCGGTGATGAAGCCGGCGGCCTGCGATCCGAGATATCATGTGCATCAGGGGCCGGCGCTGGTCTTCGACAGCTATCCCGAGATGAAGAAGGCGATCGATGACGAAAACCTCGACGTCATGCCTGACCATGTCCTCGTGCTGCGCAATGCCGGGCCGCTCGGTGGTCCGGGCTTTCCGGAATGGGGCATGCTGCCGATCCCGAAGGCTTTGATCAAGCAAGGTCATCGCGACATGCTGCGCATTTCCGACGCCCGCATGTCCGGCACCTCCTACGGCGCCTGCATTCTGCATGTATCTCCGGAGAGCTATATCGGCGGCCCGCTGGCATTGCTGAGGACCGGCGACATCGTCCGCCTCGATCTGCCCAACCGCCGGCTCGACATGCTGGTGGATGAGGCCGAACTCGTCCGGCGACAAGATGCATGGAAGGCGCCGGAGCCGCATTTCCAGCGGGGTTACGGCTGGATGTTCTCCCGCCATGTCACCCAGGCCGACCAGGGCTGTGACTTCGATTTTCTTGAAACGGGTTTCGGCAAAAGCGCCGGCGAACCGGATATTTATTGAGGAGGTATGAGAATGACCGATTACGTGCTGAGCGAGGCGACCCGCGCGAAGTTCAAGAAGATCTCCACCGCATCGATCGCCACCGCCCTCTTCAAACGCGGTCTTCGAAGCCAGTTCATCCAGGGGGTCGTGCCGGTGGCGCCTAAGGCGGAAGTGATGGTGGGACAGGCATTCACGCTGCGCTATATTCCCGCTCGCGAGGACCGCAATCCGATCACGGTTTTTCAGAACCCAAATCACCCGCAGCGAGTCGCGATGGAGACATGCCCTCCAGGGCAGGTGCTAGTGATGGATGCGCGCAAGGACGCAAGGGCTGCGACGGCGGGTTCCATCCTGATCACCCGGCTGGCGCTCCGCGGCGCGGCGGGCGTCGTCTCCGACGGCGGTTTTCGTGATGCCGAGGGAATCGGGGCGCTTGACATGCCGGCCTATTACGCCAAGCCGTCGGCGCCGACCAATCTCACCTTGCACGAGGCGCTCGATATCAATGTGCCGATTTCCTGCGGCGATGTCGCCGTGTTTCCCGGTGACGTCCTGGTCGGCGACCGCGACGGCGTCATGGTCATCCCGGCCCATCTGGCCGATGAACTCGCGGATGAATGCACGAATATGGAAAGCTACGAGGACTTCGTCCTCGAGCAGGTCAAGGCTGGGGAAACGATCATCGGCCTCTACCCCTGCACCAAGGAAGAACATCAGCAGAAATACCAGGCCTGGCGAAAGGAAAACGGCCGCTGAGGTTGCTGAGGGGCGGCGTCCGAATCTGGCCTGCCCCTGCTATTTTCCGTCAAGCCACTCCTGCAGCTCCGCCTCGGCCCGTTCCAATGCGCTGTAATTCAGTAGCTTGCGTAACAACGCGACGGTCACGGCGCGGGCGCGCAGGTTGAAGCGGCCGTCTTCGTGGTCGTCGCCGGCGGCCTGATAAACGTCGAGCTTGTCATAGAGCTGCTGCAGGCGGTTCTGCACGCTGCGCAGCGACAGGCCACGGCGTTTGGCGATCGCCCGGTCGGTCAGGCCGAGCGCGATATCGACGAGGATCTCGTATTCGGAATCGGTGAAGCCGTTCGTCTGGCCGAGGCTCTTCTGCTGCAGGCCTCGCACCTCGCGGTCGATGACGCACTGGCTCTCGATGAAGATCGAACGCAGGGCAAGCTTCAGCCGCTCGTCTGAAGCTGATTTCAGCACATAGCCATAGGCGGCGCCGTCCGGCACGATGCGCGAGACGCCGCGCACATAGGCCTCGTCCGAATAATTCGACCAGAACAGGATGCGTGTCTCCGGCCGCTCCTTCCAGATCGTACGCGCCGCCTCTATGCCGTTTCTATTCGCCATCTGCAGGTCCATGACGATGTGCGCCGACTTATGGTCGCGAGCAAGCTTCTCGCCGGCGGTTCCGTTCTCCGCCTCGATGACCGTGTCGCATTCCGGCAGGGCGGCATTGACCGCCTCGTGCAGATAGGACCGGTGCAACGGGTCGTCCTCGACGATCAGAACCTTCATTTCGCCTCGCTCCTCAATTTGGTTCGTCCCCCAGCCCATTCGGCGCAAGCGGCAGCACGACGCGGACCGCGGTTCCGCGGTTGTTATGGCCGGGTCCCGTCGTGAAGCGCGCTGAGATCAGCCGGGCGCGGGTCTTCATGTTGTCGATGCCGCCGCCGATCCGTCCCCGGACCTTGGAGAGCCCGGTTCCGTCGTCGGAAATTTCGATCGACAGCTGTTCCCTGTCGGCCTCGAGCCGCACCCTGATTGCCAGGGGCGCGGCATGGCGCACGGCATTGTTGATCGCCTCCTGGGCGATCCGGAACAAGGCGACGCTGACGGTCGGTTCCAGTTGCTCCAGCGCGCCGTTCGTTTCATCGACCAGGCCCCATTCGATCGTCGATCCGGCGTCGCGCGTCGAGCGGTCGAGATGATGCTCGATTGCCTGGGCAAGGCCGAAGAGCTGCAGCACGGAGGGTTTTGCCTGCTCGATGATCTGCCGGAGATCCTGCATGCAATGCTGCAGGGATCGCGAAACGGGTTCCAGCGCCTCGGCCGTGACCTCGCCATTGCGGGACAGCCGATCGATCCGGCGCGCAAGCCGCGTCAGGTCGGCAAGCGTCTGGTCGTGAAGGTCCATGCCGATCCGCTGACGCTCCTGCTCCAGTGCTTCGGTCAGCTTCAGGGCGCCCTGCCGCAAGCCCTCCTCACGGGCGCGGGCCTCCGCCTCCACGATCGCCGAGCGTTGCGCTTGCTCGGCCGCCTGCAGCGCGAAGAAATAGGGCGTCAGCAGATCGGCGATAATGCGGGCGCGCTCGATATCCTCCATCGTATAGGCACCGGCTTTGTGAGACGAGCAGGAAAGCGCTGCAATGATCGTGCCCTGCACCTTCATCGGGACATGGAGGCGGCTTCTCAGCGATTGTTCGACGATCGGCCGCTTGAACGCGCCCTCGAAATGGAAGCGCGGGTCCGTCATGGCATCGTCGGCAAGCAGAAAGTCGACCTCGCCCCACAGCAGCGAGCGAATGGGACTGTTGACCACCGGCGCACCGGCAATCTCGCCCCAGGCGGTCTCGATCCCGGTCTCATAGGCCGTGTGGTAATTGCCGCCTTCTAGCAGCACGCAGACGTCAAGATGGTCGTGCGGGATGATATGCGCGACCTCGGCCGCCACGGAGCGGATCGCCGAGCGGAAATCGAGCTGGCCGGCGAGCAGCCGGGAAATGCCGAGATAATGGTCGAACAGGGCTGCGGGTGCAAGTTGCAGCATTGTCAGTTCCTCCCCGTCACGACAGGCTCCTCAACCTGCCATGATCCTTTCCCAGTAAGCGCCGCGGAAACGCCGCCGTCTTGCATAAACCCGCAGCTTGTTGCGCAAAACCCGCAAACGACTTGCCGCCTTGCCCCTGTACAGGCCTGCCGATCTCCCGCATCCTGCCCTTACTGAGAGGAGGAAGCTCAGTGCAAGAACAATTTTCACTCGGACCCTTGGGTCCAACCGGAGTGAAGCGATCGGCCGACCGGCGCGATCATGAGGGAGGAAGACATGACAATTCGTAAGATGCTTCTGGCATCGGCCGCTATTGCTTGCGCCGCGATGCCCGTTTCTGCCCTTGCCGACACTTCGGGCAAGAAGATCGCCCTTTCCAACAACTATGCCGGCAACTCGTGGCGTCAGGCCATGCTGACGAGCTGGAGCAAAGTGACGGGCGAAGCCGTCAAATCAGGCGTCGTTGCCGCAGCCGATCCCTTCACCACCGCCGAAAACCAGGCGACGGAACAGGCGGCGCAAATCCAGAACATGATCCTGCAGGGCTATGATGCCATCGTCCTGAACGCCGCCTCGCCTACGGCACTGAACGGTGCGGTCAAAGAAGCCTGCGACGCCGGCATCACCGTCGTTTCCTTCGATGGCATCGTCACCGAACCCTGCGCCTGGCGCATCGCGGTCAATTTCAAAGAAATGGGCCGTAGCGAGGTGGAATACCTGTCGAAGAAACTCCCGCAAGGGGGCAATCTGCTCGAGATCCGCGGCCTTGCGGGCGTCTTCGTCGATGACGAGATCTCGGCCGGCATCCACGAGGGCGTCAAGCAGTTCCCGCAGTTCAAGATTGTCGGCTCCGTGCATGGCGATTGGGCGCAGGACGTGGCGCAGAAGGCTGTTGCAGGCATCCTGCCGAGCCTGCCCGAAATCGTCGGTGTGGTGACGCAGGGTGGTGATGGCTATGGCGCTGCGCAGGCGATTGCCGCGACCGACCGGAAGATGCCGATCATCATCATGGGGAACCGCGAAGATGAATTGAAGTGGTGGAAGGAGCAGAAGGACGCCAAAGGCTACGAGACAATGTCCGTTTCGATCGCGCCCGGCGTCTCGACGCTTGCTTTCTGGGTGGCCCAGCAGATCCTTGACGGCAAGCAGGTCAAGAAGGACCTCGTCGTGCCCTTCCTGCGGATCGACCAGGACAATCTCGAAACCAACCTCGCCAATACCCAGGCCGGTGGTGTCGCCAACGTTGAGTACACGCAGGCGGATGCGATCAAGGTCATCGAGTCGGCAAAGTAATCTCCCGGCGAATGCCGCGCGGCCGCAAATGGCCGCGCGGCATTCCTTGCGATCAGGTCTGGCGGGCTAGCATGGATGACGTTTTGAAGGCGATGATCGCCGTCGAAGACGCCAAGGTGAGCTTCGGCGCCGTCAGGGCGCTCGATGGCGTCACGCTCCGCGTCATGCCGGGCGAATGCGTCGGCCTGGTCGGGCACAACGGCGCAGGAAAATCGACGATCGTCAGCGTGATCAATGGCGGCCTGACGCCGCATGAGGGAAGCGTGGCGAGTGATGGCGAGCGGCTGGAGCGCTATGGCATCAACACCGCGCGAGCCCGCGGCGTGCGCTGCGTCTTCCAGGAACTGTCCCTCTGCCCGAATCTCTCCATCGAAGAAAATACGCGTATCATGCACCGCCATCTCGGTGGCTTCGGCTGGCGCAGGCGTGCCGCAAAAATCATCGAGAGAAGCCTCGATGCCGTCTTTCCCGGTCATGGCATCGATAGCGGCCGTGCCGTCGGGGATCTTTCGATCGCCGAACGGCAGATGGTCGAGATAGCAATGGCTTTTTCCGATGCCGGCATATCGCCGCGGCTGGTGATCCTCGACGAACCGACCTCGTCGCTCGACGCAAGCCTCGCCCGCCAGATGCGCGACCATGTCCGGCGCTTCGTCGCGGCCGGCGGCTCCGTCATCTTCATTTCGCATATCCTGCACGAGATTCTCGACACTGCCGACCGCATCATCGTCATGAAGGATGGACGCGTTGTTGCTGAACGTCCCGCGCAGGAATTTGACCATCATGGACTTGTGAAGGCCATGGGAACGGTTGCAAAGGAAGAAACCGGCGTCCGCCCGGCACGCGCGCAGTCCGACGCTGCCCTCGTTCTGTCGCATCAAACGGCTGGCCGGCCTTTCATGGCCCGCAAGGGCGAAATCATCGGACTGGCAGGCCTTGCCGGCCACGGGCAGACCGAACTCCTGCTCGCGCAGTATGCAGCCCAATCGGGCAACTGGCTGCCCGAACGCGATCCACTCGTCACCTTCGTTGCCGGTGACCGCCGCCTTAATGGCGTCTTCGAACTGTGGAGCATCCTGCGCAATTTCTCGATTGCCTCGCTCCGCGATTTGTCGCGACGGGGTGTCATCCTCCCGGACGAAGAACAGACGAAAGGCGCCGACTGGAAGCGGCGGATCGAAATCCGCACACCCGATATGGCGAACCCTATCCTGTCGCTTTCCGGCGGCAACCAGCAGAAGGTGCTGTTTGCGCGCGCGCTTGCGACACACGCGCCCGTCGTTCTGATGGACGATCCTATGCGCGGCGTCGACGTCGGAACCAAGCAGGAAGTCTATGCTATCATCCGCGAGGAAGCATCGCGCGGGCGCACCTTCATCTGGTATTCGACCGAGACCGATGAAGTCCGCCTCTGCGACCGCGTCTATGTCTTCCGCGAGGGCCGCATCACCGCCGAACTGGCCGGCGATGCCGTCAACGAGACGAACATCATCGCCGCCTCCTTCGAGGGGGTCGCCGCATGACGTTCCGATTCTCCGCGGACGCGATGCGTCTTGCCATCCCCGCCCTATCGCTGACCCTGCTACTCGCTTCCGTCTTCTGGCTGCAGCCGCGCGCCATGAGCTATGTCGGGCTCAACCTGCTGTTCAACCTGGCCGTGCCGATCGCGCTTGCGACGATCGCCCAGATGCTCGTCATGGCGGTCAACGATCTCGATCTCTCCATGGGCACCTTCGTCAGCTTCGTCGCCTGCGTCAGCGCCACTTTTCTGCGCGATGCGCCCGTTATCGGAATCCTGATCCTTGCCGGCGCGATCGCAGCCTATGCGGCGCTCGGCGTAGTGATCCATTTGCGCAACCTGCCATCGATCGTGGTGACCCTCGGTATGAGCTTCGTCTGGGGCGGCCTTGCCGTGCTGCTGCTGCCGGCGCCGGGCGGGCAGGCGCCGGACTGGGTGCGCTGGCTCATGACCGTCAAGCCGCCGCTGGCGCCGATGGCGATCGTCGCCA
Source organism: Rhizobium croatiense (assembly GCF_019793465.1). Classification (GTDB taxonomy): domain Bacteria; phylum Pseudomonadota; class Alphaproteobacteria; order Rhizobiales; family Rhizobiaceae; genus Rhizobium; species Rhizobium croatiense. The sequence continues at coordinate 200,928 of NZ_JAILYJ010000011.1, forward strand.
GCATCGTCATTGCCGCCGTCGCGCATCTTCTCGTCATGCGCTCCTCACTCGGCGTGCTGATCCGCGGCATCGGCGGCAATCAGCGTTCGGTGGAGCGCGCCGGTTGGTCGATCGTCGCGGCTCGCGCCGCAGCCTATGGGCTCGCCGGTGCCTTCGCTGTTCTTGCCGGTATCGCCCTTGTTGGTCTCACGACCTCGGCCGACGCCAACATCGCGCTGCGCTACACGCTGCTGTCGATCGCCGGCGTCATCCTCGGCGGCGGCGAGTTTATCGGCGGCCGCGTCTCTCCGATCGGCGCCGTCATCGGGGCGCTGACACTGACGCTCGCCGGCTCTTTCCTGTCCTTCCTGCGCATCTCGCCCGACTGGCAGATCGGCGCTCAGGGCGCGATCCTGATCATCGTGCTGGCGCTGCGCCTGATGCTGAACCGCCTCGAGAAGCGGGAGAAACGCTGATGACGTCTCGCCTCAATCTTATCGGCAGACCCTGGATCTGGTCGTGGCTTGCCGCCTTCGTCGTCTGGTTCCTGACGATCATGGTGACCTTCGGCGCCAGCACGCTCGGCCTATCGCAGGCCGCCCTCACCTTCGCCGCCTTCTCGGTCATCGTCGGCATCGGCCAGATGTTCGTCATCACGCTCGGTCCCGGCAACATCGATCTCTCGGTTCCCGCCACCATGACGCTTGCCGGTACCGTGGCGCTGAAACTGATGAATGTCGAAAACGGTATGGTCCTGCCGGGGCTCCTGATTGCCATCGCCATCGGCCTTGCCGTCGGTATCGGCAATTATGTGCTCATCAAGGCGCTCAGGATTCCGCCGATCATCGCCACGCTTTCGGTGAGCTTCATCGTGCAATCCGCGGCGATCTGGACGAACCGCGGCTTGCGCATCAAGCCCCCAAGCATGCTCGCGGAATTCACCACCTCGACCACGCTTGGCGTGCCGAACGTGGCGATCGTCGCATTCTTCATCTCGCTGATCGCCTGGTTCCTCCTCGAGAAGACGATATATGGTCGCTGGATCTCGGCGATCGGCCAGAGCATGCCGGCCGCCCGCATGGCCGGAATACCAGTCGACGGCACGCGCTTCGTCACATACCTCTTCTGTGCCGTGCTCGCATCCGTCGCGGGTTATCTGCTTGCCTGCTTCTCCGGCGGCGCGGCGCTCAACATGGGCTCGGAATATCTGCTGACCTCGATCGCCGTCGTCGTGATTGGCGGCACGGCGGTCGCCGGCGGCGATTCCAACGTACCCGGCATCTGGGGCGCATCGCTCTTCATGTTCCTTGTTGTTTCCATGCTCAACACCTACGGGCTCGGCGCCGGCATCCGCCTCATCATGACCGGCCTCATCATCATCAGCGTCATCATGCTTGCCGGCGGCCGGCGGGCTGGCATGCGATAAACGGAAAGACCATCATGGCAGAGGCCAGCATTTACGAAATTCACGACCCCCGCTTCCGGCAGATGATCGTGACGAGCGCCGGCCTCGACGAACTCTATTCTGGCTGCCGCTGGGCGGAGGGTCCCGTCTGGTTCAACGATGCCAACCAGCTACTGTGGAGCGACATTCCCAACCAGCGCATGCTGCGGTGGACGCCCGAGGGCGGCGTCTCCGTCTACCGGCAACCCTCCAACTTCACCAACGGCCACACGCGCGACCGGCAGGGGCGGTTGATCTCCTGCGAACATGGCGGGCGCCGCGTAACGCGCACCGAGATCGACGGCTCGATCACCGTGCTTGCCGACCGTTTTGAGGGCGCCAGGCTCAATTCGCCGAACGATGTGGTGGTGAAGTCGGACGGTACGATCTGGTTTACCGATCCGACCTACGGCATCATGTCCGACTATGAGGGCTACCAGGCCGAGCCGGAGCAGGCGACCCGCAACGTCTACCGCTTCGATCCGGCGACCGGCGGGCTTACGGCTGTCGTCAATGATTTCATCCAGCCGAACGGCCTCGCCTTCTCGCCTGACGAAACGATCCTCTACATTGCGGACTCGGCGGCCAGCCACGACGAAAACCTGCCGCGCCACATCCGCGCCTTCGACGTCGTCGACGGCAGCGGGCTCACCAACGGCCGCGTCTTCTGCCAGATCGATAATGGCATTCCTGACGGTATTCGCACTGACATGAACGGGAACCTCTGGTCGAGTGCGGGTGATGGCGTGCATTGCTTCGAGCCGACCGGCAAGCTGATCGGCAAGATCCGCGTGCCTCAGACCGTCGCGAACCTCACCTTCGGCGGCCCCAGACGCAACCGGCTGTTCATCGCCGCGACACGGTCGGTTTATTCGGTATATGTCGCCACGGCCGGCGCTCAGAGGCCGTGAGCTTGCCGCGCCGATTTAGAATGGTGAAATCATCCTCGCCGGCTCCGACCCGCGCTCTTAATCATGAGGAGCGCAGCAAGGTGTCGATCTCGGCGCGCGAAGGCATGGCGGGGGCAGTGCCTGGCCGGGTCACGGCGATTGCCGCGGTCGCGCAGCCAAAACGGACGGCCTCGATCGGCGCTTGTCCTTCAGAGATCGCCGTGGCGAAGCCGCCGAGGAAAGCGTCGCCGGCCCCTGTCGTGTCAATGACGTTGCCCGCCGAAAAAGCAGACACAAGCTGGCTCTGCCCGGCGGTGTGGTACAGCGCGCCTCGTGCGCCGAGCGTGATGATCACCGCTCTCGCTCCGCGATCCAGCAGTGTGCTGGCCGCCGCACGCGCCTGCTCATCCGTTTCGATTGCATGTCCCACCAATTCGGCTGCCTCGACCTCGTTGGGGACAATGAAATCGCACAGGCTATAGATACTGTCCGGTATGGCGTGGGCGGGCGCCGGGTTAAAAATGGTCGTGGCCCCTGCCCTTTTGGCCATCGACAACCCATGCATGGCGGCCTCGAGCGGCTGTTCGAGCTGGGTCATGAAGATGGCGGCGCTTTCGATCTCCGCCCGGTTCGCATCGACATCCTCGATGCCGATGAGGCCCGCCGCGCCCGGTGCGACGATGATGGCATTGTCGCCGCTCACCTCGTCGACGAAGATGAAGGCGGCGCCGCTGGAAACGCCGTCCATCTTCATCACATTGGCTTTGACGCCCGCCTCCGCATAGGCTGAAAGCGCCATCGCGCCGAACGGGTCGTTGCCGACCCGTGAGATGAAGGTCACCTTGCCGCCCGCCTTTGCCGCCGCAATTGCCTGATTGGACCCCTTGCCTCCCGGCCCGAGCGTGAAACCGGAGCCCATCAGCGTCTCGGCAATATGGGGCAGGCGCTTTGCCTTATAGGCAGTGTCGGCAGCAAAAATGCCTAGGATGACGATCCTGCTTTTCTCGCTCATCGGACCGCCTCCTCGGCCGGAATGACGCCCTTGGTCAGAAGGAAACATCCATAGAACCGCAGTTCCCCCGTTGCGATCACGCAATAGGCCTGCTTGGCGATGTCGTAGAAGGCCATGCGTTCGACGGGATACATCGGCGATGGCTTGCCCTCGGCGCGATCGACAATCGCCTGGACCTCCTGCTGAATCGGCGGAATTTCATCGGGATTGCCGATCACTTCCATGCGGCCGACCGACGGCTGAATTGGGGTGTCCAGCGGCAAGACCGACAGGACCGCGTCGATTGCCTGCGGCGCGGGAATGTTTTCCATGGTCAGCAATTTACCGAGACGCGTCTGGCGGGCTATCGAATCCGATGGAAAATTCATGTCGGAGATGACGAGATAGTCGCCGTGTCCCATGTTGCAAAGTGCTTGCAGAATGTCGCCGTTGAGCTCGGCCCGAATTCCTTTGAGCATTGATCTTCCATCCTTTTCTCGTCGCCGGAGCACCGGCCGTGCCTCAATTGGTATGTCCTGTTATATCCGCCTTGGGTTGCGGGCATGGGCCGCTGGAACCGCGCACGATCAGCGATCCGTCGACCGTTTCGTCTGCCGTGCCCGGCGGCTCCGCCAGCAGAAGGCTGACCGCGCGCCGTGCCAGCATGTCGGCCGGCTGGCGTATGGTCGTCAGCCGCGGCACCACCAGATTGGCGAGCGAAATGTCATCGAAACCGGTGACGGATAATTTTCGCGGCACGTCGATCTTGAGGTCGCGGGCCGCGCGTAATGCGCCGATAGCCTGCTGGTCGCTGGCGGCCGCGATCGCCGTCGGCCGGTCCTGCGCCGGGCGCGAAAGCAGGTTACGGGCAATTCTTTCGCCGGACTCGTAGTCGAATCTGCCGTAAGCGATTTCCAGGTCAACGGCTTCGCCGGTCTTGGCGAATCCGTCCATGCGGCTGACGAAGGCCTCCTTGCGCATGCGCCCTGCTTCGGTGTCGGTCGGGCCGGCAATATAGGCAATGCGCCGGTGCCCCAACCCATAGAGATGATCGGCAATCAGCGTGGCCGCCTGCGCATGGTTGGTCGATACGAGGGGAAAAGTGCCGAAGCGCCGGTCGAGCGATATGACCGGGACCGAAGCGGGCAGATCAAGGCCGGACCCATCGCTCGAAGCCACGACGATGATGCCGCGCACCGCCCGGTCGAGAAAGGCCGAAACGTGGCTCTGCTCCGCCTCGCTGTCGTTATGCGAGCTTGCCAGCATCAGGCTGTGCCCGCATTCGAGCGCCGCACGCTCAATGCTTGCCGCAAGCTGCGCAAAAAAGGGATTGGTGATGTCGGGAACGACGAGGCCGATGACGTCGGTTCTGCTGGTGCGCAGGGCTCTTGCGGTGACGTTCGGCCGGTAGCCAAGCGCCGAAATGGCGTTGTTGACCTTTTCGCGCAGCACCGGCTTGACCGCGGCTTCGCCCGACAACACGCGCGAAACGGTGCCCACGGATACGCCCGCATGTTCGGCAACGTCCTTGACTGTCGGCATCTTCGCCATTTCTAACATCCCGCAGCTATTTTACGGCGCCCGCGGTCATCCCGGCGATGATATGCTTTTCCAGCACGACGCCGACGACGACCAGCGGCAGGATTCCGGCGGTGGAAAGGGCGGCCATCGACCACCAGTTGATGCCCTGGCTGCCTGTCTGGCTGGCAATCATCACCGGCAGCGTGTTGGTATTGGTGGAGGTCAGCAGCGCGGCGAAGAAATATTCGTTCCAGCACAGGATCAGCGCCAGCAGGAAGGCGGCCACCATGCCCGGCAGAACCAGCGGCACGATGATGCGGGCAAACGCGCCCCAGACCGACAGGCCATCGACCAGGGCTGCCTCTTCGAGCTCTACGGGTATGGTGGCGAACTGGTCGCGCATGATCCAGACGACGATCGGCAGGACCATCAGCGTATAAACGGCGATCATGCCGGCATAAGTGTCGAGCAGCGCCAGTTCCTTGTAGAGAACCAGGAACGGCAGGGCGAGGACGACCGGCGGCATGATGAGCTGCGACAGGAAGAAAAAGGAGATGTCGGAATTGCGCATATGGCCGAACTTGTAGGAAAAGCGGCTGAGGCCGTAGGCCGCCAGCGATCCGAGCACGACCGCAAGAGCGGATGCCGTGACCGAGATGATGACGCTGTTCCAGAGCCGGCGCATGAATTCGTCCCGCACCGTCGATATCTGCGAGATGGTATCGGGAGAGAGCCCGAGCGAGCGCCAGCCGAGCCAGCTGGGCGTAAAATTGAACCAGGGGATCAGATTGCCGCGCATGACATCCGCCGCCGTCTTGAACGAGGTCGAAACCGTCCAGAACAGCGGGAAGATGCAGACACATGCCCAGACGACGAGCAGGCCGTAGACGGCAAAACGCATGGCCCACCAACGAATGCGCTGGCCCCGCCCGTATTTCTCGAAATCGATGCGAACCATCAGAGCCTTCCTGTCATCCGCTTCACGATACGGTCGGAAATCTTCATCAACCCCGTCATCCCAACGACGATGATCACCAGATAGACGAGCGCGAGCAGCGTCCCGTAGCCGACATTCGAACGGTCGCGGTATTCGCGATAGATGAAACTGGTGACGGAATCGGTCGCGCCGCCCGGGCCTCCCGATGTCACGGTAATGATGATGTCGGCGAGCTTGAGCTTGAAGATAATGCGGATCATCACCGCCGTGACCGACACCGGCAGCATCAGCGGGAAAATGACCTGCCAGAAGCGCTGCCAGCGGGTGGCGCCATCGACTTCGGCCGCCTCCAGCACCTCCCGGGACAAGGCCTGCAATCCGGCAAGCAGCATGATCATCATGAAGGGAATGAAGGTCCAGGCATCCATGATCATGATCGAAAGCCGCGCCGTCAGCGGATCGCCGAAAAAGGAAGGGTTTTCCCAGCCGAGCCAGCGGGCCAGGCGCGCGATCGGGCCGAAACGGGTCTCCAGCATCGACTTGCCGACCATCCAGCTCACCGCGACCGGCGACAGCATCAAGGGGACGAGGAAGGTCACCCGCCAGAATTTCCGGGCAAGGATTTCCTGGTTGAGGAGCAGCGCCAGGCCGAATGCGATCGCATATTCCACGACGATCGCCAGGGAATAAAGGATCATGTTGAGCAAGGCGTTGGCATAGAACGGGTCGGCGATCATCCGTCGCACGTTGTCGAGCCCGTTGAAGCGCCGCCCGGCAGAAGAGGCGAGGTTCCAATCGGAAAAGCCGATCCAGAGCGCAAAGAGCAGTGGGAAGACCACCATCGACACGACGAAAAGCGCGGCCGGCAGAACAAAGAGCGCCTTCTTGCCGGCCTCGCCGTAAATGACGACGCGCGTGACGCAAAGAACCGCGGCCCAGAGGAAATAAGCATAGAGGACGGGCCGCCAGTTCGCAAAACCCCATTCGGTCCAGCCCAGTTCATGGACCCCCTGCAAGACAAAGGACGCCATGAACCATGCGGCGCTGAGCCACAGAGCCGCGCGGCCCCAGAAACGGCGGCTCGCGGAAATGGAGCCGGCTTCGACCGTGTGCAGCAGGTCGCCTTCGACTGTCGACATGATATTCCTCGCCCGGATAGAAAAGGCGCCGGCGGAATCGCTTCCGATCCACCGGCGCGTTTGGTCAGAGGCTTAGAGCCCGAGGCTCGCCCGATAGAGTTTCAGCTGGCTGTCGCGGCCGATCTGGTCGGTGATCTTTTCCCAGGCCGCCGCAATCGCATCGGCGGTCTCCTGCGCCGACTTGTACTGTCCGGCAAATCCCTTCGCCAATTCGTCCTCGGCGACGGAGTAATATTGGAAGATACCGGGGATGCGCGGTTCGATCGCGGCGTTCGGATGGTTGTAGCTGTCGGCATTCGAACCCAGATAGTCCTCGATATAGGCGCGGTCGTAACCTGCCTTTTCCCATTCGTCGTAGTTGAAGTTCGACTGACGGTAGGGCTGGAAGCCGGACGGATAGGCCGACGTCCACAGCGACAGATCCTTGCCGCCGAGATGGGCGGCGGCGGACCAGGCCGCCTTGCGTTTCTTCTCGTCGCTGGAGACCCGCTTGGTGACGTAGATGCCCCAGCCGAGATAGGCCATGTTGGGCGCTTCGTTATACTTGTCTTCCCATTGCCCGGTCTTGCGGTTGTAGACCCGGTTGGAGCCGCGGTTGATGCCGAAGCCGACCACATCGCCGACGACCGAAGTGTCCGAGGTGCGCGCGCCGGAGCCGACGTCGCCCCACCACATCAGCATTGCGCCGGTGCCGGCCAGGAACTGCGAGAAGGCGGTGGTGCCGGGGTCGGCATTGATCTGATCGGCCGGATAGGCCTTGGCCGCGATCAGATCCAGCACGTCCTGGATCGCCTGGACCCATGCGGGATTATTGACCAGCGGCTTCATGTTGTCAGGATCGAACAGCCAGGCCGGGTCGCCCGGATATTTGGCATAGGCGGTCGCGCGGTTCTCGATGAAATAGAAGCCGAAACCACCCCAGCCCTTGAGCGGATCGAGATAGCCGTAGGCCGGCTGGCCGGTCAGCGGATCGGTTTTGCCGATCAGCGCCTTGGATGCTGCGTTGACCTCCTGCCAGGTCTTCGGCGGTTCGGCCATGCCGCTGATCGAGCCTTCGCCGAAGTAATCCTTGCGGTAGGCGAAGGTGTGGCAGTCGCCGTCGATCGTCACGCGATAGGTCTTGCCGTCCCAGGTGCCGACCGGGGGCTTCAGGTAGCTCACCAGGTCGTCGGCTTCGATCTGCTTTGCCGCCCAGTCGGGCATCTCGTCCAGAAGCCCGCGTCCGGCTGTGTCGCCTTCGAAGGGTGCGCCCATTTCCAGAATGTCGAAATCAACCGTGCCGGTCGCGATCGACTGCTGAAGGCGGGCATTGTAGTCGGCTTGCGCAAGGTCGATCCAGTTGATCTTGGCGCCGGTATAGGCTTCCCACGGCTTCAGGAAGCCGCGGAACAGGAAGTTGTGCAGATTCTGGTTGTTGAGCCCCATGAAGGTCAGCTCGACACCTGTGAATTCGCCCTGCTTGACATTGGCCTTGGTCGGGCCGAGGCAGAGTTCGCCGACCTTCTGCCAGTCTGCATCCGTTGGCGAGCCCTTGCCGACCCCCGGTATCTGCAGGATCTGGGCGCGCAGATCATCGGCAGCGAACGCCATGCCGGGAATTCCGCCGACCGCGCCGGACAGGCCGAGCAGTGCTGCTGCACTCGCCGTTCCGCGCAGAACGTCGCGGCGGCTTGCCTGACGGCGCATCAGTGCATCGTATATTTCGACTTTCATGTCTTCCTCCTCCACGCTTCGTTAGGCTGCTGCCAGCCGGTCTTTCCGAACTGGTTCCGGTCCGATTTTTGGACTGGTCTCGTGCAGAACTATCTGGTAAGCAAGAAAATGAAACGTTTCATAATTCTTGCTTGAAACCGCTCCTCTCGGTCTCGCCATCGAGCATTAGACGGCAAGCGGCAAAAGTCAACAAGAAATGAAACGTTTCATGGAGGAGGTCTCACGGTCTCTCGGGCCGCGGCGCGACGCGGTTGCCTCGAGCCCGATGCCGTGGATATTGTCAAGCGACGCATATCCCTTGGGATTGCCCCTGGGGTGGGCCGAAAAGCGATTGGGAGGCATATGGCTGAGGTCAATATTTCGGAGGCGCGCAAGGCCTACGGCGCCTTAAATATCCTGCACGGCGTCGATATCGAAATTCGCGACGGTGAGTTCGTGGTGCTGGTCGGCCCGTCCGGCTGCGGTAAGTCGACTTTGCTGCGCATGGTCGCCGGCCTCGAAAGCATCACCGGCGGCACCATCTCGATCGGCGGAAAGGTCGTCAACAATCTGCCGCCGAAGGACCGCGACATTGCGATGGTCTTCCAGAGCTACGCGCTCTATCCGCACAAGACCGTTGCCGAAAACATGGTCTTTGCGCTACGCCTGCAGAAGCAGCCGGCCGATGTCATCAAACAACGGCTGCAGGCGGCGGCCGAAACCCTCGACCTCGTGCCCTATCTTGACCGCTATCCACGCCAGCTTTCCGGCGGCCAGCGGCAACGCGTGGCGATGGGCCGCGCCATTGTCAGGTCGCCGCAGGTCTTCCTGTTCGACGAGCCTCTGTCGAACCTCGACGCCAAGCTGCGCGTGCAGATGCGCAAGGAGATCAAGGAGCTCCACCAACGGCTGAAAACCACGACGATCTATGTCACCCACGACCAGGTCGAAGCGATGACCATGGCCGACAAGATCGTGGTCATGCAGGGCGGCAAGATCGAGCAGACCGGAACGCCCCTGGAACTCTACGATCGTCCGCGCAACACGTTCGTGGCGACCTTCATCGGCTCGCCGTCGATGAATCTGCTGAAAGGCCGCTACAAGGCCGATGGTGCGGTGTTCGTCACCGAGACCGGCGACGAGATTGCGCTCGGTTTCACGCCGGAGGCGTCCGATGGACAGGCCGTGCTTCTCGGCGTGCGGCCCGAACATCTGTCCCTCAGCCCGGGCGGCCTGGAAACGACCGTCAACGTCACCGAACCCACCGGCCACGAGACGATGGTGTTTCTGCGCTACGGCTCCGGCGAGCTTGTCGCGGTGCTGTCCGAACGTCACGATTTCGAGCCGGGGCAAGTCGTGACGATAGCGGCTCGGCCGGGCAAGCTTCATCTGTTTGACGCGGAATCCGGCAAGACGCTCCGGCGGGATTGAATTTTGGCGTCTCGTCGATCTGCGGGCCTAGCGGTAAAATAGCCCATGGTCTCCGCAGTCTCGACAATGCAGCCCGGCCTTGCTTGACCTTCGTCAAAGCGAGACCGATTTACACCTTGTAAGCTGCTTCTTCACATAAGAGTGGCCGTGGACTTGCGATATGGAATTTCAGCGAGCGGAGGCCTATCATCGGTTTGGAGGCTTAGATGCTTTCGACAGAGCGAGATTTAAAGCGGGGCGGTGAGCGTTTTCCCATTCCTTCGCAAGGCGAAGTCGAAGGCAGGCTTTTGATGTTCGAAGTGGTTGCCGTCACCTGCCTGCAGGAGCTTCTCGCAAAAACGGATCCGCATCTGCTTTTCAGGCTTCGCCGAAAGCTCATTCGCAATTTGAAGGAGAAGTGCGCGCCGTTGAAGCTCTGTGCAGACGACGAAAGGGCAGCAAAAGAGTTCGCGCTCCAGCTGTTCAGCGCCGCTCTGGAAGCGGCAGAAGCCGAGGTTCGAACCGGTAGCCAAAATCCGCAGAAGACCCGCTAGAAACAACCGCTCCATCTCATCTTCGCCCTACAATGAAGAGGGCCGCCTGTGGGTGGGTTCCAGGAAGATGGATTGAAATAGACGGTTGTCACGACATATCGAATAGAAGTCTCCTCAGAGGCCAGACGACTGGCGGTACCTGGATCCGCGCATGATGACATCGATCATGATGGCCGATGCATTCCAACGTCTCAGCCTCGCGCTGGCGATCGGCATTCTCGTCGGTATCGAGCGCGGATGGCGCGGGCGCGAGGCCGCACCGGGCAAGAGGGTGGCCGGTATCCGCACCTATGGCCTCTCAAGCTTCCTCGGCGGCTTTTGCGGTTTCCTGCAGCCCATTCACGGGGCCGATCCTGCCGACGGCCATCTTCGCATTTTTCTGTATCACGATCCTTGGCTTCAGCGGCGTGCAGGCACCTGCGCGAGCGGGACTACAGCGCGACCGGCGCCATCGCCGCGATAACGGTTTTTGCGCTCGGCTTCGGCGCCGTCGTCGCGGACATGACGACGACCGCGGCGAGTGCGGTCGCCATGACGGCACTTTTGGCGGCGCGGGAGCCGCTGCACGGATTTCTGCGGAAGCTGACCTGGCTCGAGCTGAGAGCCGCCTTGATCTTGCTGACGATGACGGTCGTCATTCTTCCAATTCTTCCCAATGAGGCCGTCGATCCCTGGCAGATGATCAATCCCTTCGAGCTGTGGATGCTGACCATATTCGTGGCAGCGGTTTCATTTGCGGGCTATGTGATGATCAAGCTCAGCGACGCCAGGGCCGGACTGCTGCTGACGGGTGCCTGCGGCGGTATCGTCTCCTCGACGGCCCTGACGCTTTCCTTCGCGCGTCAATCGAAGCAGATGTCGGCGCTCTCGCCGCTGCTTTCGGCCGGAGCGATGCTGGCGGGGGCCGTATCCTTGAGCCGGGTGCTATTGATCTGCAGCGTCATCGCACCACCAGCGGTGCTGATGGAGCTTGCGGCATTCCTCGGACCAGCTGCCGCGGTGCTCGCCATCGGCGGCGGCCTCGCCGGCTTCTCGCCGCGCTCCGACGACGGTCCCGACTTTTCACCGAAAAATCCGTTGGAGGTGATGGTCGTATTGCGCTTTGCTCTTCTGCTCGCCGTCGTGACCATCGTGACGCGCGCGACGTTGGCATACTTCGGAACGCAGTCGCTGCTCGCCGTTGCCTTCATCACGGACCTGGGCGATCTTGACGCGATAACCCTGTCGATTGCGAAGCTCCCGTCGTCAAATGTGCCGGCGGATGCGGCCGCGCATGCGATCGCGGTCGCCGCCTTCGCCAATCTTCTTGCGAAAACCGTTCTCGCGGGGATCGCGGGAAGCTTGGGCTATGTGGTTCGGCTGGGCGTCGTGAGTGGTATTGCAACGCTCGCCGGCGTTGCCGGCTTGCTGCTGACCTAAAGCGCGTCGCATCAAATTTGATTCATGCGACGCGCTTTACTCTTTACCTCTGCTCGAAACCTCCTCAGCCGAGGCCGCTCAAGAACTCTTCCGTCTCCATGAGTTCCAGCTGGACGGAAAATCGATCGTGCAGCAGTTCCAGCGACGCGTCATAAGTGTCGTCGGCGCTGCTGCAGACGGCGTCCTTCAGCACGATAACGCGATAGGCAAGATCGATGGCGCCAAGCGTCGTGGCGAGCACGCAGACATCCGTTTCCCCGCCGGTGATCACAAGGGTATCGACCCGCTCCGACTGAAGATTCGCATGGAGGCGGCCGTCGATCCAGGGCGAATAGGTGCGTTTGTCGAAGTATCGCGCCGGCGGAACAAGCGAGGCCAGCGTAGACGGCAGATCGACGAGCTCGGGCGGCAGGTGCTCGCCCGTCATCATCCACCATTTCTGGTAATAGTCGCGCCATTTTCCCGGCATCGCATCCGGATGCTGAGGCGGGACGAAGCGGGTAAAAATCGTCCGGGACGGATGCCGGCCGGCAAGCTCCTCGATCTGTGCAGAGATCCGAACCATCCAGGGCACGTGCCATGGGGTGTCTTCGGCAAACATGCGCTGCATGTCGACGCAAAGGTGCCGCCACTCGCCGATCCCGCCCATCAGATCCTCCCTTCATCTTCGGGCCTCAACCGCTGCCCGCAACGAAAGTTCCCGACTGATGGAAGATCAAAGACTCTCAAGGATGTCGCGCAAAACCGGGCAGCGGTTTTGCGTAAAACAAAATTTAAGGAAGCGAATCTGAAAGCTCGCGACGCGCTTTTAGGCAATGGCTCCCGAAGTGATCGTCCGTGATCCGCCGCCGCTCTCCGATTTGGCGAAGCCGACGAGTTCGCGGAGAGGAACCGGTTTGGAGAAGAAATAGCCTTGGAGATCGGTGCAGCCGAGGGCGGTCAGAAAGTCGCGTTGATATTCGGTTTCAACCCCTTCTGCCGTCGTCGAGATGCCGAGATTGCGGCTGAGGGTGACGATCGCGCCGATGATGGCCGCTCCGTTGGCTTTTGCGCCGAGCTGCGAGACGAAGGAACGATCGATCTTGATGCGGTCGATGTCGAAACGCACCAGATGGCTGAGGCATGAGAAGCCGGTCCCGAAATCATCGAGGGAAATCTGAATGCCCCGGCTGCGCAGTGATTTCAGTACCGTATAGACATCCGAATTATCCTCGATGAGCGAGGACTCGGTGAGCTCGAGCTCGAGGCGGGATGGCGGCAGGCCGGTCTCTTCAAGCACGGCGAAGACTTCCTCGGCGAAATGTGGTCTTCTCAGCTGGGCCGGCGACACGTTGACCGCCACGAAGGTGTCTTCAGGCCATGTGCAGGCGGCCCGGCAGGCTTCGCGCAAGACCCAGAAACCGAGGGCGTCGATGAGGCCGCCCTCTTCGGCTGCGGGGATGAAGCTCGCAGGGGTGAGCAGTCCGCGCTGACTGTGACGCCAGCGCACGAGAGCCTCCGCGCCGGAAGCCGAATATCCGCCCTCGGCGCGATGCACCGTCTGGTAATAGACCTCGAGCGATCCGAAATCCGGCTTGCTGCCGCCCGGGCCGGGTTGGGGATTGCCAGCGGAGGGGGCCGTGCCTTTGGCCAGAACTTCGCGCAATTCGTTCTTGAGAATGTCGCGCGCATTTCTGCCGCCGTCCATGGACGGGGAATAGACGCGCCACTGGCCTCTCCCGCCCATTTTTGCCTCGTAAAGTGCGACGTCGGCATAACGCATGACGTCATCGGCATTTCGCCCGGCATCCGGCACGATGGTGACGCCGATCGAGCCGCCGACCCGGGCGACCGCTTCGCCCCTCAGAAGCGGGAAGGGCCTGCCAAGTTCGGCAACGATCGCGTCGCATATGGACAGCAGGATTTGATCGTCATCCTTGATGTCCCGGAGAAGCACGGCAAATTCGTCGCCTCCGAGCCGGGCGAGCGTATCATCAGGACGAAGGACGGAACGGATCCGCTCGGCGGCCATCCTGATGAGTTCATCACCGGCGGCATGGCCGAACGTGTCGTTCACCGCTTTGAAGCGGTCGAGGTCGAGAAGTGCGACGGCCGAGCGCTCGGTCGAATGCCGCGTATCGGTCAGGCACTCCTCGAACCGCATGGCGAACAGGGCGCGGTTGGGAAGGTCGGTCAGCACGTCATGCAAGGCAAGCTGCCTTGCATGCAGCTCGCTTCTCTTCAATTCGCCGAGACTGCTCCGCAGCCGCACAAGCAGCACCGAAAACAGCACGGCGATCACCAGGGCGGCAATCGAAAGCGCCGGCATCAATCGGCCGATCACCCGTGAACCTGGAAGATCGGGTCGCCATACGATGAAGCCGATCGGTTCACCATTTGCCGTCGCGTCGATTTGGAACGCGACCTCATTTTCGTCGGCATCGGCCGTGCGGGCAAAACGCGCGCCGTTGAGGCCCTGCTGCCGGCTCAACTCGTCGAGGGCCGCACCATCGAGAAACCGCACGACGATCAGGAATTGCCGCATCGGCTGCGGCTGTCCATCGGGAGCTTCGTTGATAGCGACGATGCCGACGATCGTCGGCCGGCCTTCCAGCCGCATCAGATTGGCCAGCGCATGGTTGGGGCGAACCGCGCTCGCCCGACGGCTTTCCAGCGAGGATGGCGTTCGGTCGCTGAAAGTCGGACTGTGGCGCGCCGTAAGACGGCTATCCCTGAGGAGCGGCAAAAACAGAGGCTTCATCCAGCGATAGCGTTTTTCCGTTTTGGCGTCGGTCAGCATGCTCAGCTGAGCCTTTTCGTCGACGACAAAGGCCTGATCATATCCGAAGGCGGACATTGCGGTTTCGCTGATTGCGCTGCCGGCCGCACCGGTCAGAACCGTATCGAGGCTGGAGGAGACACCTGCCGACCGGGACGCGGGATAAACGCGGGCGAGATAGCCGTTGCCGAACTGACCGATGACATGGGCGACCTGATCGACCTGTTCGCGCAGACGCGCATTCACCAGCTGACGCTGGCGATCAAGGGCCGCAGCGTCGCTTTCGGCTCCGGCCCAGAGCGCCGATAGCACGACGAGTCCAATCGCTCCGAGCCCGCTGATGGCGATCAGAAAGAGAATTCTTCCCGAGGCGATCCAGGACTTCTGGAACGTATTGGAGCTGGATGGAACAACGATATGCAAGCCTGGACCCCTGGACACCACGATACGGGCGCATTCGTCAACGCTAACAAATAAGCGTTCACGTAGAATTAAAGGCTGCGGCGCACTATAGGACGAGATCGATCACGCCCAGGGGGTTCCGGCGATGTTGCGAATATCCATTCAGATTTTATTGCGCAGCGTGCTGATGGTGGGCGGGGTGGGTGTCGCTTTGGCGGCGGTCTCGCCGCTGCCGGTGGCCGCACAAGAGCGAATGCCGATGAGAGTTGCCGTCGAAGGTGCGTTTCCGCCCTTCAACTATCTCGATGCGAATAACAAACTTCAGGGTTTCGACATCGATATCGCCAATGCCCTTTGCGAGACCGGCAAGTTCGAATGCCAATTCATCATCGAGAAGTGGGACGACATGATCCCCGATCTCGTTGCTGAAAAATACGACGCGATCATTTCATCGATGTCGATGAGCCTGGAGCGGCGCCAGAAGGTCGCTTTCACCGAGAAATACTACAACAGCCCGTCAGTGTTCATCGCGCGGAAGGATTCGCCGATCACTGACGTCAGTCCCGCCGCCCTCAATGACAAAAAACTCGGAGTGACGTCGTCGACGGCGCAGGAATCCTATGCCAACCATTTCTATCCCGACATGAAAAAGACGGTATTCCGGTCGTCGCCGGAATTGTACAAAGGCCTGTCGGATGGGCGCGTCGACATTATCCTGGAGGATAAGCTCGCCATTTACGACTGGATCGCCAATACGAAGGCGGGAACCTGCTGCGCGTTCAAGGGGCCGGACCTGGTCGACGTCACTTTTTTTGGCGAAGGTGCCGGGATTGCGGTGCGTCTGGACGACAAGGAGCGCCTTGCACGCCTGAACGAGGCGTTGAAGACGATCAAGGAAGACGGGACTTATGACATGATCAATGCCAAGTATTTCCCGTTCAGCATCCAGTAGCCGGCAACAGAATTTTCGTGTGACTGCAGCGAGATGGCCGGTTCTGCCGGCCATCTCCATTTTGAGCTAAAGCGCGCGGCTGCGCACTTTAGCGCGAGATGCTTTGTCGTCAGGCGGCTTTCGCGACCTCTCCATGCGGGTCGAGAACAAATTTCGTCGCCGCGCCGTGGTCGAAGCTCTCATATCCCTGGACGGCTTCGTCGAGCGGGATGACCTTGGCGTTGACGATGTCGGCGATCGGCAAGCGGTCGTGAAGGATCGCCTGCATGAGCTGGCGATTATATTTGAGCACCGGCGTCTGGCCGGTGTGGAAGGATTGCGCCTTGGCCCAGCCGAGGCCGAAGCGAAGCGAAAGATTCCCGTGTTTGGCGGCATTGTCGACGGCGCCGGGATCCTCGGTGACGTAGAGGCCGGGAATGCCGATCGAGCCTGCGGCGCGGGTGATCTCCATCATCTGGTTGAGCACGATCGCCGGCTGTTCGCCGCCCGAATGGCCGCGTGCCTCGAAGCCGACCGCGTCGATGGCGCTGTCCACCTCGTTGCTGCCGACGACCTCAGCGATCATGTCGCCGAGACGATCGCTCTTGGAGAGGTCGATCGGTTCGAAACCGACCTTGGCCGCATGCGCCAGGCGGTCCTTGTTGAAATCACCGATCATGACGACGGCGGCGCCGAGGATGCGAGCCGAAGCCGCAGCCGCAAGACCGACGGGGCCGGCGCCGGCGATGTAGACGGTCGAGCCGACGCCGACGCCGGCGCGCACTGCGCCATGAAAGCCGGTCGGCAGAATATCGGAGAGCATGGTGAGATCGCGGATCTTCGCCATTGCCTTGTCGCGATCCGGGATTTTCAGCAAGTTGAAATCGGCATAGGGGATCGTGACGTAGCGTGCCTGGCCGCCGATCCAGCCGCCCATGTCGACATAACCGTAAGCGCCACCGGCGCGGGCCGGGTTCACGGTCAGGCAGACGCCGGTGTCCTGGGATTTGCAGCAGCGGCAACGGCCGCAAGCGACATTGAACGGTACCGAGACGATATCACCGATGTCGAGCATCTCGACGTCGATCCCTTTCTCGATGATCTCGCCGGTAATTTCGTGACCGAGGACCAGGCCCGGCATCGCCGTCGTGCGGCCGCGGACCATGTGCTGGTCGGAGCCGCAGATGTTGGTCGAGATCACTTTCAGAATGACGCCGTGTTCGATGCGGCGGCCGTCGGGCGCTTCCAGCTTCGGGTCGTCGATGTCGCGAACTTCGACCTTGCCCGGCCTCAGATAGACGACGCCTCTATTCTTGCTCATGGATTCCTCCCATTTGTTGAGTGCCTCGATCTGCAGCCGATGCAGCCGATGGCAATGCTTTCCTCCGGCCTGCCTCCTCTGCAGTCCGGTATTCACACGCCGCATCGGGCGATGTTCGAATTTCGCAGATAGGCGGGGACAGACTGGATCGAGGAGAGAGTGAGTACGATAGGGCTGGCCTGTCGTGCTGCTCTCGTCATCGCCCGCCGCAATCCGTAGATCTGCTGCGAAAAGAGCTGATTTAGGGCTACAGAACCTCCTTTCGATCCTTCTGGATATCTTTCCGGATAACTATCCGGTCGTTCCTGAGGATTTCAGTCCTTTACCACCGTGGCGGCGTGCCGGCGGCCTGCCTGCCATACTTCATGTCGCTCGCTTGCGCGGCAGCGCCGTGAACGTGACAAGAAAACCATGCCTGACGAAAAACAGAGCCCGAAAAAACGACACGGGTGCCCCTCAAGACGACAATCGGCAAAGTCGTCATCTCCTGCGGTAATCAGATCTGTTCGGCCAGCGGCAGATGCCGTTTCCAATCGTGATTGGACATCGGCTGCGTCCTGAGCCACGCTGTTTTTGGGAGCGGACCGTCTATTTTTCCGAAGATAGGAGGCCGGAATGGAACAGTATGCACTGGAGCAGCTGAAAACAGTTGCGAAGATCAGCACGAGCATAAAGCCCCTTGAACTGACGCGGCGCGAACGCATTGAACGCTGGGCCGAATGTCTCGACCGCAGCCCCAGACCGTTTTTGAAAACGCTTCACGAGACAGAGTATCAGCCGATCGCAGATCGGCTTGCCCTGCGGGGTGACGACACCCCGATCTCCGTTGCGTTCGCTGATCCCATTCTGCGGGCGGCCGGAATGGAGAATGACAGCTATGGAGAAGCCAAACGGTTCTTCGAACTCAGCGACGAACAGTTGCACGAGCTTGTCTGCTTCTGTCATTTTGGTGAAAGCGTCAGCGCGGCAGCAGTCGCTCGCCGCGTGCGAAGGCTCGCAGATCCCAGACCAAACGGGTTTTTCGCTCAGCTTCGTGCGTTCTTTGGCTAAAAGGCCATGACGCTGTAAGGCTGGCATTCGCCGCGACGAAGCGGCCTGCCACGGCAGTTGGCAGGTCACCCGCCTCGGCAAACGCGAACAGGACCAGCGCAAAACGGTTGTTCCGGTGGACCGGAGGATGGGCTTCGCGCTTTTCCCGGCAAAACCGCTACGCGCTTTGCTGGAATTGCCCTAAAGCGCGTCGCATCAAATTTGATTCATGCGACGCGCTTTAGCCCTTTGTCTTTGATGCAAGTCGTTGTCCCGGAACCGCTGCACACTTCCGGGCGACATGCATTAGCCGTCGTAAGACCGCCGGCCTCGGTTGAAGTCGACCGCGGTATGCCAGAACACAGCGCCGAGGATGATCGCGCCGCCGAAATAGGTGGCGACGGGCGGCTGTTCTGAAAACAGCAGCCAGACCCAGAAGGGCGTCAGCACGATTTCCATCGTGCCGATCAGCGCGGCTTCCGCCGGCGGCATCCGCTTTGCCCCGGCGAGGAAGAGCACCAGCGCCAGCGAGAAATTGGTGGCGCCGAAGGCGGCAAGGACGATCCAGTTGTGCAGGTCGAGCGAGGCGACTGAACCGAACGGCGCGAAGATGACCAGGGTCAGGAAGGCGCTGACAACGGTCGGCGGCAGGCTCGGCACGCTGGGATCGATGCGCGGAATGATGATAACGAGCGCGAAGGACGCGGTCATGCCGAGCGCCAAGAGGTCGCCCCAGCCGGTGCCGCCGCCGATCGACGAGGCGACGATGACGCCGACGCCGAAGAGGGACACGGCGCCGGCAATCATCGTCCGCCTGGCAACCCTCTCCTTGAGGATGAGCCAGCCGAACAGAGCCGCGATGAAGGGCGTGGTCGCATAGATCATCGTCACATTGGCGACGGTGGTCATGTAGAGCGCCCCGATGAAACATCCCTGACTGAACGTCTGGCATGCGATCATCGCAAGACCGGACGGATGGAAGACGGAACGCCATTGCCGCCGCGAGATGCCCCCTTCGAGGAAAAGGCAGGGGATCAGCAGGAACAGGCCTCCGAACAGCGACCGCCACGCGATCGCCGTCCATACGTCGGTGGTGAGGAGTCGCGAGTAAACGCCGCTCGCGCTCCAGGCAAGTGTCGCGGCAACGATGAGAAGCACACCCTTCTCGTGCTCGCTGCCTGCGAGGTGTCTAGCCGGATTTTCAATGGTCACGCAGAGATTCTCAAAGAAGGAAGTCGAACGCCGCCCATTTCTGCGCCAGGAATTGACATTAGACAAATGAATAGTAGTGATAGCTATCATCGATTTTATCTATGGCTGCCAATGCAAGAGCCGATCGAAAGTGACCTTCTCAGAACCTTCCTTGTTGTGGCCGAGACGTCGAACTTTTCGGCGGCCGCCCTGCGCATCGGGCGGACGCAATCTGCGGTCAGCACGCAGATCAAGAGGCTCGAGGCGGCAATCGGCGAAAACCTTTTTGAGCGCGGCGCCCGCGGCGTGCTGCTGACGCGCCAGGGCATCCAGCTCGTGCCCTATGCCCGCAGGGTCATCGATCTCCTGAACGAGGCGGCCGCGACGATCCGCAGCAAGCCGCTCGACGGGCCGGTGCGCATCGGAATCCCCGAGGAATACAGCCAGACGGTGCTGCCGGCAGCGCTTGCGGCTTTCGCGGTTCGCCATCCGGCAGTCGAAGTCACCGTCTCCTGCGATTACACGGTCCGCAACCTTGCCGCCCTGGAACGGGACGAACTCGATCTCGCCGTCGTCTTCGACTGGAGCGATCAGAACAAGGGCGAGGTTCTCTGCGTCGATCCGACCGTCTGGGTCACGTCGATGATGCATCGGCTGCACGACATCGATCCCTTGCCGGTTGCGACCTATCGCAATTCCACCTGGTCACGTGACTTTGCGCTGCGCTCGCTGGAGCAGATCGGCCGCAGCTACCGGATCGCTTTCATCGCCGATACCGGTTCGGGGCTGAAGAATGCCGTGACCGCCGGCCTTGCCGTCACGACGCTTTCCCGCAGCAGCATTCCGTCCGGCTGCCGCGAACTGACCGCCGAAGACGGTTTTCCGCCGGTCGATTCCTCGAAGGTCGTACTGCGCCGCAATAGTTTCCGCTCCAGCGAGGCCGTGCGGGAATTGGCCGAAATGCTGCGGGACGCATTCCAGCCTATGTCGGTGCCGATGATATGACGCGGCGGTGCAAGCGGCGCCGCGTCTCCGACGGGCTTTCGGAAAAACTCGCCCGGTAGCTTCTCGCAAAGGCCGAGGCCGAATTGAAGCCTGTCGCCGCCGCGATGTCGGCAAAGGAGGCCGTCGTCTCGATCACCTTGCGGCGCGCCGTGTTCAGCCGCAGCGCCAGATAATGCACATGCGGCGGCGCGCCGATGCTCTGCTGGAAGAGGTCCTGCAGATGCCGGGCGCTGATGCCCACCCTGCGGGCGAGCCGCGCCAAAATCAGCGGCTGCTCGATATGCTCCTCCATCAAATGCACCGCTTGCGTCACGCGGGGGTCATGCAGGCGCAGTCCTGCCGACGCGGCGGAAAGCATTTCGTCGGCGTGGAAGGAAGGCTGCTCGTAACGGAACAGCCGGCTGACTTCGAGCGCCAGGGAATAACCCTGTCGCTGTCGGATCACCTCGAGCATCAGGTCGACGGTCGGCAGCGAGCCTGATGTCGTCAGCCGCTTGCCGTCGATGACGAAACGATCCTTGACGGCCCTGACCTCGGGATAGGCCAGGGCGAAATCCTCGTAGTCCTCCCAGTGGACGGTCGCCGGCAGTCCGTCGAGCAGGCTTGCTTCGGCGAGTAGCCACGTGCCGGACTCAATGCCGGCAATGATGGTGCGGTAGCGGGCTGCCTGCGAGAGCTGCATCTTCAGCGCCGGCGTGGCGCTGCGGCGCCAGTTGTAACTGGCCAGCACGAACAGCGGTGTCTCCTCGGTCGTCGCCCGGAAACTTCCCTCAGCCGGGACGGCGATATGGCTGGTGGTCGGGACCGGCGCTCCATCCGGCGTCAAGAGCCGCCAGCGATAGAGTTCGCTGCCGGCGATGCGGTTGGCGCCACGCAGCGGCTCGATGACCGACGCAATCAGGATCAGGTTCGTCTCCGGCAGGACGAGAAGATCGATATCGAGCCGTTCCGTCGATCGCTGCAGCAAGGTCGCCTCCCAATTGTTCCGATAATGTATCAGCAACTTCCGAGCATGCAAAGCATCATGGGCCAACCTGTCGCGTAATGCCCGACAAGACGGGGAGAACAAAATCATGCCTCTAGCGATGAACCGCGATGTCTTCATCACCTGTGCCGTCACCGGCGCCGGCGATACGGTTTCCAAATCCAGCCATGTTCCCATCACTCCCAAGCAGATCGCGGATTCCGCGATCGACGCCGCCAAGGCTGGGGCGGCCGTTGTTCACTGCCATGTTCGCGATCCGGAAACGGGGGCCGCGAGCCGCCGCAACGAGCTCTACCGGGAGGTCACCGATCGCATCCGCTCGGCCGATATCGACGTCGTCCTCAATCTCACGGCCGGCATGGGCGGGGACCTGATCTTCGGGGATGTCGAAAGCCCCCTCCCCCTCAATCCAAAAGGCACTGATATGGCGGGCGCCAGCGAACGCGTCAGCCATGTCGCCGAATGCCTACCCGAAATCTGCACGCTCGACTGCGGCACGATGAACTTCAACCTCGGCGACTATGTCATGACCAACACGCCGGCCATGCTGCGGGCCATGGCGAGGAAGATGACGGATCTCGGCGTGCGGCCGGAGATCGAAGCCTTCGACACCGGCCATCTCTGGTTCGCCAAACAGCTTGCCGAGGAAGGCCTGATCGAAGATCCGGTGCTGATCCAGCTCTGCATGGGCATTCCATGGGGCGCGCCCGACGACCTCAACACCTTCATGGCGATGGTCAACAACGTGCCGCAGAGCTGGACTTTCTCGGCCTTTTCGATCGGCCGCAACGCCATGGCCTATCCGGCAGCGGCGGTTCTCGCCGGCGGCAATGTGCGCGTCGGCTTGGAAGACAACCTCTTCGTCGGCAAGGGCCAGCTCGCCACCAATGCGCAGCTTGTCGAAAAGGCGGTGCAGGTGGTGGAAGGCATGGGGGCGCGGATCATCGGACCGGAAGATGTGCGCAAGAAGCTGAAGCTGACGAAGCGCTGAGGATATCATGACCAAGATCAGCAAGGCGGCCTGTATCGGCGGCGGCGTCATCGGCGGCGGATGGATCGCTCGTTTCCTGCTGGCCGGCATCGACGTCGATGTGTTCGACCCGCATCCGGAAGCAGGCCGCATCGTCGGCGAGGTGATCGCCAATGCCGAAAAAGCCTATGCCATGCTGACCGGCGCGCCGCTGCCGCCGCGCGGCAGGCTCCGTTTCTGCCAGACGCTGGTGGAAGCCGTCACTGACGCCGACTGGAT
Organism: Rhizobium croatiense; assembly: GCF_019793465.1. Taxonomy (GTDB): domain Bacteria; phylum Pseudomonadota; class Alphaproteobacteria; order Rhizobiales; family Rhizobiaceae; genus Rhizobium; species Rhizobium croatiense. The sequence continues at coordinate 223,775 of NZ_JAILYJ010000011.1, forward strand.
CCAGGAAAGCGTGCCGGAAAGGCTCGAGCTCAAGCGTGGCGTGCTGACCGAGATCGATGCGGCTGCGCGGCTGGATGCGCTGATCGGTTCCTCCACCTCGGGCCTGTTGCCGACCGATCTGCAGCGCGACATGAAGCATCCCGAACGCCTCTTCGTCGCCCATCCCTATAATCCCGTCTATCTGCTGCCGCTCGTCGAAATCGTCGGTGGCGAGAAAACGTCGGCGGCAACCATCCGGGCGGCGATGGAAAGATTGCCGCCAATCGGCATGAAGGGCGTCCATATTGCCAAGGAGATCGAGGCCTTCGTCGGCGACCGGCTGCTCGAAGCGCTCTGGCGCGAGGCGCTCTGGCTCATCCACGACGATATCTGCACCGTCGAGACGCTCGACGACGTCATCCGCTATTCCTTCGGCCTGCGCTGGGCGCAGATGGGCCTGTTTCAGACCTACCGCATCGCCGGCGGCGAGGCCGGCATGCGCCATTTCCTTGCCCAGTTCGGTCCCTGCCTCGCCTGGCCATGGACCAAGCTCACCGATGTCGTCGATCTCGACGAGGCGCTGATCGAAAAGATCGGCCGGCAATCCGACGAACAGGCGGCGGGCCTTTCGATCCGCCAGCTTGAGCGCATACGCGACGAAAATCTCGTCGGCATCCTGCAGGCGCTGAAGGGCGGCGACGGTGGCAAGGGCTGGGGCGCCGGCAAGCTGCTGAAGGATTTCGAGCAATCGCTTTGGGCGCAAGGCGGAGGCGAGACCATGCCGGCCGATCCTTCGAAGCCGTTGCGGCTTGTCGAAACCAAGGTGAGCCCGGCCTGGGTCGACTATAACGGCCATATGACCGAGCACCGCTATCTGCAGGTGTTCGGCGATACGTCCGATGCGCTGCTGCGCCTTGTCGGCGTCGACCTTGCCTATGTCGAGGCGGGGCACAGCTATTACACGGTGGAAAGCCATATCCGCCATCTCGGCGAGGCGAAGCTCGGCCAAGCGATCCATTCGGCCTGCCAGATCCTTGATGTCGACGAGAAGCGGCTGCATGTCTTCCACACATTGCGCGACACGGCGACGGGCGAGCTCATCGCAACCGCCGAGCAGATGCTGCTGCATGTCGACAGCAAGGCGGGCAAGGCGATGGCGGCGCCGGCCGGGGTGCTCGACAGGGTGAAGGCGATTGCCGCGTCCCATGCGGAACTGGCGCTGCCCGAGGGCGCCGGCCGTCACGTCGGCCAGAGGCGGTAGGAGGACGGTATGGATTTCGGTCTCAGCCAGGAACAGGAAATGATCGTCGAGACGGTTCGCGCCTTCGTCGAAACCGAGATCTATCCGCATGAGAACGAGGTCGAGCGCAGCGGCATCGTCCCGCCGGAACTCGGGCGTGAGATCCAGCGCAAATGCATCGATCTCGGCTTCTATGCCTGCAATTTCCCCGAGGAGGTCGGCGGTGCCGGCCTCGACCATGTCACTTTAACGCTGGTCGAACGGGAGCTTGGGCGCGGTTCGCTCGGGCTGACGGTTTTCTTCGGCCGGCCTTCCGGCATCCTGATGGCCTGCGAGGGCGAGCAGCGGGAGCGCTATTTGCTGCCGGCGGTACGCGGCGACAAGATCGACGCGCTTGCCATCACCGAACCGGATGCCGGCTCCGATATGCGCGGCATGAAATGCGCCGCCCGCCGTGACGGCGGCGACTTCGTCCTGAACGGCACGAAACACTTCATCTCGCATGCCGATGTCGCCGATTTCGTGATCGTCTTTGCCGCCACCGGCGAGGAGGAAACGCCGAAGGGCATCAAGAAGAAGATCACTGCCTTTCTCGTCGATCGCGGCACGCCTGGATTCGATATCCTGAAAGGCTACGATTCCGTTTCGCATCGTGGCTACCATAACTCTACCCTCAGCTTTACCGATTGCCGGCTTCCCGAAGCCCAAGTGTTGGGCGAGGTGCATCGCGGCTTCGATATCGCCAATCAGTGGCTCTACGGCACGCGGCTGACGGTCGCCGCCACCTGTGTCGGCCGGGCGCGGCGCGTTTTCGAGATGGCCCTGCCCTATGCCGCCGAACGCAAGCAGTTCGGCAGGCCGATCGGCGCCAATCAGGGCGTGTCGTTCAAGCTCGCCGATATGATCACCGAGATCGACGCGGCCGAGTGGCTGACGCTTGCAGCCGCCTGGCGGCTCGATGCCGGCCTTTCCGCCGACCGGCAGATTGCCTCGGCCAAGCTCTATGCCTCCGAAATGCTGGCCCGCGTGACGGATGAGGCGATCCAGATCTACGGCGGCATGGGCCTGATGGACGATCTGCCGCTCGCCCGCTTCTGGCGCGATGCGCGCGTCGAGCGCATCTGGGACGGCACCTCTGAAATTCAGCGGCATATCATCAGCCGCGACCTGCTCCGGCCGTTGGGAGCATGAGCCGATGACATCTAGCCCGCTCGACCGCCTGCTCAGACCGCAAACGATCGCCGTCTTCGGCGGCCGCGAGGCGCGCAGGGTAATCGAGCAGTGCGATCGAATGGGCTTTGCCGGCGAGATATGGCCCGTTCATCCCAAATTGGACGAGGTGCTCGGACGGCCCTGCTATCGCTCTCTCTCGGATCTGCCCGCCGCACCGGATGCCGCCTTCGTCGGCGTCAACCGAACGCTGACCGTCGAGATCGTGCGCGGCCTTTCGCGCGCCGGCGCCGGCGGGACGGTCTGCTATGCATCGGGCTTCAGCGAGGCAACGGCGGAACTTGCCGACGGCGCCGAGCTGCAGCAGGCGCTTGTGGAAGCGGCCGGCGATATGCCGATCCTCGGGCCGAACTGCTACGGGCTGATCAACGGCCTCGATGGCGCTCTGTTATGGCCCGACCAGCACGGCATGCAGCGGACCGAACGGGGTGTCGCGATCCTCACCCAGTCCTCCAATATCGCCATCAACCTGACCATGCAGACCCGCGGCCTGCCGATCGCCTACATGGTCACGGCAGGCAACCAGGCGCAGACATCGCTCGCCGATATCGCCTGCGCGCTGATGGAGGATCCGCGTGTGACGGCCGTCGGCCTCCACGTTGAAGGCTTTGGCGATCTCGCTTCGCTCGAACGGCTTGCCGCCATCGCCCGGAAGTCGAGGAAACCTGTGGTCGTGCTGAAGGTCGGCAAGTCTGAGCAGGCAAGGCATGCGGCGGTGTCGCATACTGCCTCGCTTGCCGGCAGCGATGCCGTCGCGGATGCCGTGCTCACACGTCTCGGCCTCGGCCGTGTCCAGAGCCTGCCGGCGCTGCTGGAAACCCTGAAGCTGCTGCATGTCGCCGGCCCGCTCGTAAGCCATTCGATCTCGTCGATGAGTTGTTCCGGAGGCGAGGCTTCGCTGATGGCGGATGCCGCCGTCGGCCGCAATGTCGAATTCGCAGCCCTGCAGCCGCAGCAATTGCCGCGACTGCGGCGGGTGCTTGGCGAGATGGTGACGCTTTCCAATCCGCTCGATTACCACACTTTCGTCTGGGGCGATGTCGCCCGCCAGAGCGAAGCCTTCAGCGCCATGTTCGAAGGCGGCTACGCCCTCAATCTCGTCGTCCTCGACTTTCCGCGCGGAGACCGCTGCGATGCGGCCGAATGGTCGATTACGGCAGACGCGGTGGTGGCGGCGGCCTCTGCCACCGGTGCGCGGGCCGGGATTCTGGCGACACTTCCGGAAAACATGCCGGAGCCGGTCGCCGATCGGCTGATGGCCAACGGCATAGTTGCTTTCTCGGGCATCGACGAAACCATCATCGCGGTGGAGGTCGCAGCCGGCATCGGCCGGGCCTGGGATCTCCCGCCTCCTCTGCCGCTGCTCGACGTGCCTTGCATGGACGGCGAGATCGAGACGCTGACGGAAGCTGATGCGAAGACGGAGCTTGCTGCCTGCGGCCTCCCTGTTCCCTGGGGGCTGCAGGCTTTTTCTCCCCGCGAAGCCGCCGAACAGGCCGAGCGGCTTGGTTTTCCCGTCGTGCTGAAGGCTCTCGGCGTTGCCCACAAGACCGAAGCCGGGGCTGTCGCGCTCAACCTTAGGAATAGTGAGGCGGTTGCGAATGCAGCGGCGGCAATGCCACCGAATGCCGGTTATCTCGTCGAAAAGATGATCGATCCGCCGGTGGCCGAGCTCATTGTCGGGGCCATCCGCGACCCTATCTTCGGATTGTCGCTCACGCTTGGAGCGGGCGGTATTTTCGTTGAATTGCTTGAAGATTCCACCATCCTGCCACTTCCGGCGACGAAAACCGAGATTCACGCTGCGATTTCGCGTCTCAAACTTGCAAAATTGATCTATGGCTATCGGGGGCGGCCAAAAGGTGATCTCGAAGCCGCTGTCGACGCTGTCTCAGCAGCGGCAGATTATGTCGTAAGGAACGCGGCATGCCTGGAGGAACTGGACATTAATCCATTGATGGTTCTTCCCGAAGGGCGCGGCGTTGCCGCAGTCGATGCCCTGATACGGCGGAGGAGGTAGCATAGGTTGAGCGACCACATTCGCACACGACATGACGGCGGAGTGCTCGAAGTCGTCATCGACCGGCCGAAGGCGAACGCCATCGACCTTGCGACCAGTCGTGCTCTGGGGTTGCTCTTCCGAGACTTTCGCGATGATCCAACGCTGCGTGTCGCCATCGTGTCGGGCGCGGGTGAGAAGTTTTTCTGCGCCGGCTGGGATCTCAAGGCGGCGGCATCAGGCGATCCGGTCGACGGGGATTACGGTGTCGGCGGTTTCGGCGGGCTGCAGGAATTGCGCGACCTCAACAAGCCGGTCATCGCAGCCGTCAACGGCATCTGTTGCGGCGGTGGATTGGAGATCGCGCTTTCGGCCGATCTGATCATCGCCGCCGATCATGCGACTTTCGCCCTGCCGGAAATCCGCTCGGGCACGGTTGCCGACGCCGCCTCGATCAAGCTGCCGAAGCGCATTCCCTATCATATCGCCATGGACATGCTTTTGACCGGACGCTGGCTCGATGTGCACGAGGCGCATCGCTGGGGCTTCGTCAACGAGGTTCTGCCGGCCAGGCGGCTGATGGAAAGAGCCTGGGAGCTTGCCCGCCTGCTCGCAAGCGGGCCGCCCCTCGTCTATGCGGCCATCAAGGAAATCGTGCGCGAAGCGGAGGGTTCGACGTTCCAGACTGCCATGAACAAGGTCACCAAGCGGCAGTTTGCGACCGTCGACAGGCTCTATTCGAGCGAAGATCAATTGGAAGGCGCCCGCGCCTTCGCCGAAAAGCGAAACCCGATTTGGAAAGGACAATGAAGAGGCGGCGGCAACCGCAGCATTTTCCCGCATGATGCGGGCACCGGAGGTGGAGAGGAAACCGCCTACGGACCAGCCCGGAAGTTCTGTCAACGCACCACAAAGAAGGAACAGGGGAATGAACGACTATAGCAAATATCTCACAAGCCGCGTCACCGCCGGCGGGCTCAGCCGCCGCGAATTCATGGGACGCGCCATGGCGGCCGGCATCACACTTGCTGTCGCCGACAAGCTCTTCACCGAAAGTGCCGAAGCCGCCGAACCGAAGCGCGGCGGCCACTTGAAGCTCGGCCTCGAAGGCGGTGCCGCCACCGATTCCAAGGATCCGGCGAAGTTCCTGTCGCAGGTCATGTTCTGCATCGGCCGCTGCTGGGGCGACATGCTGGTTGAATCCGATCCGCTGACGGGTGCCGCCGTGCCGGCGCTCGCCGAATCCTGGGAGCCATCGAAGGACGCTGTGACCTGGACCTTCAAGATCCGCAAGGGCGTCAAGTTCCACGATGGCAAGGAACTGACGATCGACGACGTCGTCGCGACGCTGAAGCGTCATACCGATGCGAAGTCGGAATCAGGCGCGCTCGGTGTCCTCGGTTCGATCAAGGAGATCAAGGCCGACGGCGGCAATCTTGTGCTGACGCTCAGTGAAGGCAATGCCGACATGCCGCTGCTGCTGTCGGACTACCATCTGGTCATCCAGCCGAATGGCGGCGTCGACGATCCGCTGGCCTCGATCGGCACCGGCCCCTACAAGATGACGAGCTTCGAGCCCGGCGTCCGGGCGACATTCGAAAAGAACAAGGACGACTGGCGCAGCGACCGGGGCTATGTCGACTCGATCGAGATCATCGGGATGAACGACGCCACCGCCCGTATCGCCGCACTGTCGTCCGGCCAGGTGCACTATATCAACCGCGTCGATCCGAAGACCGTCAACCTGCTGAAACGCGCCCCCAACGTCGAGATCCTCTCGACTGCCGGGCGCGGCCATTACGTCTTCATCATGCATTGCGACAAGGCGCCGTTCGACAACAACGATCTGCGCCTGGCGCTCAAATACGCCATGGACCGCGAGACCATGGTGGAGAAGATCCTCGGCGGCTACGGCAAGGTCGGCAACGACTTCCCGATCAACTCCACCTATGCGCTGTTCCCCGAGGGCATCGAGCAACGCGTCTACGATCCCGATAAGGCGGCCTTCCACTACAAGAAGTCGGGCCATAGCGGCTCGGTGCTGCTGCGCACCTCCGAAGTCGCCTTTCCCGGCGGCGTCGATGCGGCCGTCCTCTATCAGGAAAGCTGCAAGAAGGCCGGCATCGAGATCGAGGTCAAGCGCGAACCGGGCGACGGCTATTGGACCAATGTCTGGAACGTCCAGCCCTTCTCGACGTCTTATTGGGGTGGCCGTCCGACGCAGGACCAAATGTATTCCACCGCCTATCTCTCGACGGCGGACTGGAACGACACCAAGTTCAAGCGTCCTGACTTCGACAAGCTGCTGTTGCAGGCCCGCTCCGAGCTTGATGAAGCCAAGCGCAAGGAGATGTATCGTACCATGGCGATGATGGTGCGCGATGAAGGCGGCGTAATCCTGCCGATGTTCAACGACTTCGTGAACGCCTCCACCAAGCAGGTGAAGGGGTATGTCCACGACATCGGCAACGACATGTCGAACGGTTACGTCGCAACCCGCGTCTGGCTGGACGCCTGATGGCAAGGGGCGCAGCGCCCCTCCGATCTCCGACGAAGCTGGGACCGTGGGAAGAAAACCCGCGGTCCTCCCGACGTTTTAGCCAAAGGCATTTGCCATGACCAACCCTGCCCCCAGCAATATCTTGCCGGGCCTGAGGCTCCGGCAGCGTTTTCCGTTGCTTGCCCTCATCCTCGAGCGCTTCGTGCTCAGTATTATTCTTCTTTTTGCCGTTTCCATCCTGATCTTCGGCGGGCTCGAAGCCCTGCCTGGCGATTTTGCCACCACCTATCTCGGCCAGTCGGCAACGCCGCAGGCCGTTGCCAACATCCGCCAGGATCTCGGACTGGACCGGCCGGTGACGACACGTTACGTCGAGTGGCTCGGCAATGCTGTCCAGGGCGACTTCGGCACCTCCTGGGCCAGCAAGAATTCGGTGAGCGAACAGATCGGCAAGCGCCTCGGCAATTCGCTCTTCCTGGCGGGGTTTGCCGCGGCGATTTCGGTACCGCTCGCTGTCGGCCTCGGCATGTTCTCTGTGCATTTCCGCAACCGCATGCCGGATAAGATCATCAACGTGATCTCGCTTGCAGCGATCTCGCTGCCGGAATTCTTCATCGGCTACCTGCTGATCCTCTTCTTCGCCGTGAAGCTCGGCATGGCGACCTTTCCGGCGACCGTCTACGACAGTATGGGTTTCGTCGAGCGGTTGAAGGCGATCGCGCTGCCGACCGCGACCCTCGTCCTCGTCGTGCTCGCGCATATGATGCGCATGACGCGGGCGGCGATCCTCTCCGTCATGTCTTCGGCCTATATGGAGACCGCCGAGTTGAAGGGCCTCAGCGCCTTCCGCGCGATCGTCAAGCACGCCGCCCCCAATGCGCTGGCGCCGATCATCAATGTCGTCGCATTGAACCTCGCCTATCTCGTCGTCGGCGTCGTCGTCGTCGAGGTGGTCTTCGTCTATCCCGGCATGGGGCAATATATGGTCGATGCGGTCACCGTGCGCGATATGCCCGTCGTGCAGGCCTGCGGCCTGATCTTCGCGGCCGTCTATATTTTCCTCAACATGATTGCCGATATCCTCGCGATCGTCGCCAATCCCCGGCTGAGGCATCCGCGATGAGAGCAAGAGACATCCCCATCACCGCCTGGATCGGCATGACAGGCATCGCCATCGCCTTTATCTTTGCGCTCTTCGCTCCCTGGCTCGCTCCCTATGGCGAAACGCAGGTCGTCGGCGACGTCTGGCAGCTGCCGGACGATCAATATATCTTCGGCCTCGACAATCTCGGCCGCGACATCCTCTCACGCCTGATCTACGGCGCCCGCACGACGCTCTTGGTTTCCTCCGCCGCCACGATCATCTCCTTCTCGCTCGGTGTGATCCTGAGCTTCACCGCGGCCGTCTCACGCGGTCTCATCGACACGGTGTTTTCGCGCTTCAATGATTTGATGATGTCGATCCCGACGCTGATCTTCGCGCTGGTGGTGCTGGCGGTGCTGCCGCAAAACCTGGTCGTGCTGATCCTCGTCATGGCGATCCTCGATTCCACCCGCGTCTACCGCCTCGGCCGTGCTGTGGCGCTCGATGTCGCGGTGATGGAATTCGTCGAGGCGGCCAAGCTGCGCGGCGAAGGCAAGCTCTGGATCATCTTCCGCGAGATCCTGCCGAACACGCTGTCGCCTCTGCTGGCCGAGTTCGGGCTGCGCTTCGCCTTCTCGATCCTCTTCCTCTCCACCCTGTCCTTCCTCGGCCTCGGCATTCAGCCGCCGGCGGCCGACTGGGGCGGCATGGTCAAGGATAATAAGGACGGCATCATCTTCGGCATTTCAGCCGCGCTGGTGCCGGGCACGGCGATCGCCGTGCTCGCCATCTGCGTCAACCTCGTCGTCGATTGGCTGCTGAAACGCACATCCAGCCTCAAGGGAGGGCGTGGCGATGCCTGAGCTTCTTTCCGTTCGCAATCTCAAGATCGAAGCGACCAGCTATCCGCCCGGCGAAGCGCCCAGGCGGGTAACGATCGTCGACGGCGTGTCCTTCGACCTTGAGAAGGGCAAGGTTCTCGGCCTGATCGGAGAATCGGGCGCCGGCAAGTCGACGATCGGCCTCTCCGCGCTCGCCTATGGCCGCGGCGGCGCCGAAATCACCGGCGGCGAGGTGCGGCTCGACGGCACCGATATTCTGACGCTCGGCAAGAGCGGCATCCGGAAAATCCGCGGCGCCCGGGTCTGCTACGTCGCGCAATCGGCCGCTGCCGCCTTCAATCCGGCCCACAGGCTCGGCGACCAGGTGATCGAAGCCTCCGTCAAACATGGATTGATGAGCCGGGAGGAGGCGCGCAAACGGGCGCTTTATCTGTTCCGCGTGCTCGGCCTGCCCAATCCTGAGACCTTCGGCGAGCGCTTCGCCCACCAAGTCTCCGGCGGTCAGCTGCAGCGCGCTATGACGGCGATGGCGCTCTGCTCGAACCCTGAACTCATCGTCTTCGACGAGCCGACCACGGCGCTTGACGTCACCACGCAGATCGACGTGCTGGCGGCGATCAAGCATGCGATCGAGCAAACCCATACGGCAGCCCTCTACATCACCCATGACCTTGCCGTCGTCGCCCAGATCTCCGACGACATCATGGTCCTGCGCCACGGCAAGCAGGTCGAATATGGCAGCGTCCGGCAGATCATCGAAGCGCCGCGGGAAGATTATACCCGCGCGCTGGTCAATGTCAGGCAGGCCTATCGCGAGGAAGCCGCCGACCAGTCCGCGGCGCTCCTCAAGGTAGAGAATGTCAGCGCCGAATATTCCAACGGCTTCAAGGTGCTGCATGATGTCTCGCTGCATGTGCCGAAGGGGCAGACACTCGCCGTCGTCGGTGAATCCGGTTCCGGTAAATCGACGCTGGCACGCGTCATCACCGGCCTGTTGCCGCCGAGCAGCGGGCGTGTCGTCTTTGCCGGCAAGGCGCTGATGCCCGGTCTCAAGAGGCGGCCGAACGACGATCTCAGGCGCATCCAGCTGATCTATCAGATGGCCGATACGGCGATGAACCCGCGCCAGACGGTGCGCGACATCATCGGCCGGCCGCTGACCTTCTATTACGGCCTGAGAGGTGGGGAGAAGACCGCCAGGGTGAAGGAGCTGCTCGACCAGATCGAAATGGGCAACGGCTTCGTCGATCGTTATCCGGCCGAACTCTCTGGCGGCCAGAAGCAGCGGGTGGCGATCGCCAGAGCCCTTGCCGCCAAGCCCGAACTCATCCTTTGCGACGAGCCGACTTCGGCGCTCGATCCGCTGGTCGCGGAGGGCATCCTCAAACTGCTGCTGCGGCTGCAGGAAGAAGAGCAGCTATCCTATGTCTTCATCACCCATGACATTGCGATCGTCCGGGCGATCGCCGACAGCGTGGCGGTGATGCATCGCGGCAAGCTGGTGCGGTTCGGGCCGAAATCGACGGCGCTATCGCCGCCCTTCGACGACTACACCGATCTGCTTCTGAAATCCGTACCGGAAATGGAAATCGGCTGGCTGGAACGTGTGCTTGCGACCCGGCGCATGGAAAGCGCCGGTCATTGAGAGGGAACAGACATGACGTCGCGCGGCTTCACCACCATCGAGAATGAATGGATCACGCTGAAGGACGGCACGCGGTTTGCGGCGCGCATCTGGATGCCCGACGGCGCCGAGCAGGATCCCGTTCCAGCCGTCTTCGAATTCCTGCCCTATCGCAAGCGCGACGGCACCAGCCTCCGGGACGAGTCGACCTATCCGGTGTTCGCCGGCGCCGGCATTGCCGGCGTACGAGTCGATATCCGCGGATCGGGGGAATCCGACGGCGTCATCGACGGCGAATATACCGAACGCGAGCTTGCCGAT
>NZ_JAILYJ010000109.1 GCF_019793465.1 Rhizobium croatiense
TCGATCACAAGCCCCACGCAACTGTAAAAATTCTGTAGCCTCCACAGCACATCAGGATCCGGATCGCCTATGATCGGGATCTTACGGCGCTGCTCCTTGGTGAGGATGAAGTCGGCCAGCAGGTCAGCGTCCGATTTGCCTTCCCACGCCCCATGGGCATCCTGAGCGCGGATGAGCCTTATCAGGCATCTGAGAAAAGGGGTGGCGAGATCCCCATCTTCGTTGACAGCAGGGCCATTCGTACTTCGTGTCAAT
>NZ_JAILYJ010000110.1 GCF_019793465.1 Rhizobium croatiense
TGAAGGCGGCATTGGCCTATTATGCCAGCCTCGGGATCGCGGTCGAGCGCGTCATGACCGACAATGGTCCCTGCTACACATCAAAGCCATTCGGCCAAGCTTGTCGCGACAACGGCCTCAAGCACGTCCGCACCAGACCATATACGCCTAAAACCAACGGAAAGGCCGAACGCTTCATCCAGACCGCCCTCAGAGAGTGGGCCTACGCCGTCGCCTATCCCAACTCGGACATGCGCGCCGCCGAACTGCCACGAT
>NZ_JAILYJ010000111.1 GCF_019793465.1 Rhizobium croatiense
AGCGCGTCCTTCCAAGAAAGCCGCTTCGGCGACGACGACCTAACCCGAACCTTGAAAGGGGGCAGGGGCCCATGAGCCTTGATTACGAGAATGACAGCGTTTTGCATGAACAGCTCATTGCGGAAGTATTAGCGCAATATCCAGACAAGGCGGCGAAGCGCCGCAAGAAGCACCTCAGCGTCGCAACGAGCGGCGACGAGCCTGGCGATGAGCCGAAGGCCCTTTCCGAATGCGACGTCAAATCGAACATCAAGT
>NZ_JAILYJ010000112.1 GCF_019793465.1 Rhizobium croatiense
CAAAACGCTGGAATATTGCAAGGAGGTCGGTCAGGTTACGGCTTCGTTCCATTATCCGCTGGGTGTTCAGGCGACCGACGAATTCCTGATGAAGGTCTCGGAGATTACCGGCAAGGAAATTCCTCCGGCAATCGGCCTGGAACGCGGCCGTCTCGTCGACGCTATGGCAGATAGCCAAGCCTGGCTGCACGGGAAGAAATACGCGATCTACGGCGATCCTGACTTCGTCTACGCCGTTGCCCGGTTCGTCTTGGA
>NZ_JAILYJ010000113.1 GCF_019793465.1 Rhizobium croatiense
TATGGGCGTGGATGGCCCGGGCCAGCACCTGGCTTTCGACGTCGCGCCCGATCGAGACATAGTCGTCGGCGCTCTGGGCGTGGGTGATGCGGGCCGTGTCCTGCTCGATGATCGGGCCTTCGTCGAGGTCGGCGGTGACGTAATGGGCGGTCGCGCCGATCAGCTTGACGCCGCGCTCATAGGCCTGCTTGTAGGGGTTGGCGCCCTTGAAGGACGGCAGGAAGGAGTGGTGGATGTTGATGATCTTGCCCGACA
>NZ_JAILYJ010000114.1 GCF_019793465.1 Rhizobium croatiense
ATGCCCGGCAGGGCAGAGCGACTGTCTTGGAAGTCAAGCGTTTTGCCATGCTTTCTGGTCCCGGATGATTGCGTTGAGGATGGTGAGCAGCTTGCGCATGGCAGCCACAGTTGCGACGATCTTCGACGTGCCGGAAGCGACCAGGCGATCGCGGAAGGCTTTCAGAACCGGGTTATGGCGGCAGGCCACCAGCGTGGCCATGAACAGCACGGAGCGTACCGTTGCCCGACCGCCGCCGATGAGGCTCTTGCCTTT
>NZ_JAILYJ010000115.1 GCF_019793465.1 Rhizobium croatiense
ATCCTGATGTGCTGTGGAGGCTACAGAATTTTTACAGTTGCGTGGGGCTTGTGATCGAAGAGTGCACAGGCCTGTTGGCATCGCCGATCATGACGATCGGCCATGAGGGCTTCGGCCGCTTGCTTTTCACGACTGGACGGTTGGTCGTTCTGTCGAAGACCCTGCGCGATGTCCACCGGTTCGGCTTTGAGACGCTAGGCAAGCTCGCCGAGACCGGCACGAAAATGGTCGATGACGCTATTGAAGTTATCGAAA
>NZ_JAILYJ010000116.1 GCF_019793465.1 Rhizobium croatiense
GCGTGGTATGGGGGCCGGTCAAGGACATGGTCCACATCTCGCACGGGCCGGTCGGTTGCGGTCATTATTCCTGGTCGCAACGCCGCAACTACTACGTCGGCCTGACGGGCATCGACACGTTCGTGACTCTGCAGTTCACCTCAGACTTCCAGGAAAAGGACATCGTGTTCGGCGGCGACAAGAAGCTTGAACAGGTCATCGACGAGATCGAGGAGCTTTTCCCCCTCAACAACGGCATCAGCGTGCAGTCGGAAT
>NZ_JAILYJ010000117.1 GCF_019793465.1 Rhizobium croatiense
CGTCCAGGCTCTCATCATCATTGGCAACGGCGAAGCTTTCGCCTGACGGCAGCACATGCACATCCAACTGGTCTTTCGAAACATCAATGCCAACGACAACGTCCATCTGATCCCATCCTTGTCCAAGCGGGCTTCGCCTTCGCGAGCGGCCCAAGCGACTGTTCGGGTTCGATGGAACGACGGAGCCATCCCTTGCTCTGCCACGGGCTTTCAAACCCGAGGGGGTTGCGGGCTCAGCTCCGTCACCGCAAGCGC
>NZ_JAILYJ010000118.1 GCF_019793465.1 Rhizobium croatiense
CGACGCCCGGTTCCGGACCGCCGGACTCCACGCACTTGATGCCTTTGTAGCCGGCCTTGAGCACGTCCTCGAGCTCAAGGTCTTCCACCGAACCTTCCTGCGCTGCCAGATGCAGAACCGTGTCCTGCGCTTTGGCGTTCAGGATCAGCCGGGTGGAGTCGGCTTTCGGGTCGCATCCGACGATCAGGATCTTCTGCCCGAGGTCGACAAGCGCTGCGAGCGTATTTTGGGAGGTGGTGGACTTGCCGATCCCCC
>NZ_JAILYJ010000012.1 GCF_019793465.1 Rhizobium croatiense
AGCCCGACAGACCCTCTTCCGAAATGAAGCTGACCCGCATGAAGAACTTGCCGGTATCGAGATCGTCGAACTGCGAGCTGTCGATGATGTTGCAGCCCTTCTCGGCCAGATAGCTCGAAATCGCCGCCACGATGCCGCGCGTCGATTTGCAGGATACGGTAAGTACGAAGCTCTTCATGCTATTCGCCCTTTTAGGTACAGAGAGTCCGGTCATGCCGAGCTGTCCAACCCGGCATGGCGAAGACGTCGGTCCGGCTGCTCAGATATCGAGCGTGCTGTCGCGTTCCCACTGGGTGAAATGCGAGCAGTAGGCATTCCATTCCAGGTGCTTGAGCTTGAGATAGGCGGAGGAAAACTCAGCCCCGATTGCCGCCTTCAAGCCTTCGTCGGCATCAAAGGCGCGCAGCGCATCGAGCAGGTTGAGCGGCAGGCGCGGCGCGTCCTTCACCAGGTGCCCCTCGGCATACATATCGATATCGTAGTGCTGGCCGGGGTCTGCCTGGCTGCGGATGCCGTCGAGGCCGGCCGCGATGATGATCGCCTGTAAGAGGTATGGATTGACCGCGCCGTCCGGCAGGCGCAGCTCGAAGCGCCCAGGCCCCGGCACGCGCACCATGTGAGTGCGGTTGTTGCCCGTCCACGTCACGGTGTTCGGCGACCATGTGGCGCCCGAGGTGGTGCGCGGCGCGTTGATGCGCTTGTAGGAATTGACCGTCGGATTGGTGATCGCGGCCAGCGCGGAGGCATGCTTCATGATGCCACCAAGGAAGGTTTTACCTTGAGCCGACAGCCCGAAGGCCATTTCCTTGTCCGCAAAGGCGTTTACCATGCCATCGACGTCCCAGACCGAGATGTGCGCATGGCACCCGTTTCCGGTCAGGCCCTTGAAGGGCTTCGGCATGAAGGTGGCGCGAAGGCCATGCTTTTCGGCGACCGACTTGACCATGAACTTGAAGAAAGAGTGCTTGTCCGCGGTCTTCAGGACATCGTCATATTCCCAGTTCATCTCGAACTGGCCGTTCGCATCCTCGTGGTCGTTCTGATAGGGCTTCCAGCCCAGCTCCAGCATATAGTCGCAGATCTCGGCGATCACATCGTACCGACGCATCACGGCCTGCTGGTCGTAGCAAGGCTTCTCGGCGGTATCGAACTGGTCTGAAATCACCGAACCATCAGCAGAGATGAGAAAGAATTCGGGCTCCACCCCGGTCTTCACCCGGAGCCCTTCCTTCGCAGCTTCAGCCACCAGTCTTTTCAGCACGACACGCGGTGCCTGTTCGACAGGTCGATCGTCCATGACGCAGTCGGCGGCGACCCATGCGACGTCTCGCTTCCAGGGCAATTGGATGACGGAGGAAGGATCGGGAACGGCAAACAGGTCGGGATGGGCCGGCGTCAGATCGAGCCACGTTGCAAAGCCTGCAAAACCGGCGCCATCCTGCTGCATGTCGGCGATGGCTTCTGCCGGGACCAGCTTGGCGCGTTGGCCGCCGAACAGGTCGGTATAGCTGATCATGAAATATTTGATGCCTTTGTCTCTCGCAAAAGCAGCAAGGTCCAGTGTCATTCTCGTTCCCCTTTGGATTTCTTCGAGACACTTTGGTTAGGATATGAGACGGTCGGGACGTTTGCCCGGCCGGTAGAAATCAGAAGCCTCCCTTGCCAGGGATCCAGTTGGTGCCGGCGAGCGGCACCTGAGCCATGGCCGATGCCTCGATCGTCAGTGCGACGAGGTCTTCCGGCTCGAGATTGTGCAGGTGGTTCTTGCCGCAGGCGCGCGCGATGGTCTGAGCTTCGAGCGTCATGACCTTGAGGTAGTTGGCAAGGCGGCGGCCGGCCGCAACTGGGTCGAGTCGCTTTGCCAGTTCCGGATCCTGGGTGGTGATGCCGGCCGGATCCTTGCCTTCATGCCAATCGTCATAGGCGCCGGCCGTCGTGCCGAGCTTTTGATATTCCTCTTCCCAGTGCGGATCGTTGTCGCCGATGGCGACGAGCGCCGCCGTGCCGATCGCGACTGCGCCGGCTCCGAGCGCCAGCGCCTTCGCCACGTCAGCGCCCGAGCGGATGCCGCCCGAGATGATCAGCTGAACCTTTCGGTGCATTCCGAGATCCTGCAGCGCCTGGACGGCCGGACGAATGCAGGCGAGCGTCGGCATGCCGACATTCTCGATGAAGACATCCTGGGTCGCCGCCGTGCCGCCCTGCATGCCGTCGAGCACCACGACGTCGGCGCCAGCCTTCACGGCAAGAGCGGTGTCGTAGTACGGACGCGCGCCGCCGACCTTGACGTAGATCGGCTTTTCCCAGTCAGTGATCTCACGCAGTTCCATGATCTTGATTTCCAGATCGTCGGGACCGGTCCAATCGGGGTGGCGGCAGGCCGAGCGCTGGTCGATGCCCTTCGGCAGATTGCGCATATTGGCGACGCGGTCAGAGATCTTCTGGCCGAGCAGCATGCCGCCGCCGCCGGGCTTGGCGCCTTGGCCGACGACGACTTCGATCGCGTCGGCGCGCCGCAGGTCCTTCGGGTTCATGCCATAGCGCGACGGCAAATATTGATAGACCAGCGTCTGCGAATGACCGCGTTCCTCATCCGTCATGCCGCCATCGCCTGTCGTGGTCGAGGTGCCTGCGATCGTCGCACCCCGGCCGAGCGCTTCCTTGGCGTTGCCGGAAAGTGCACCGAAGCTCATGCCGGCAATGGTGATTGGTGTCTTGAGCGTGATCGGCTTCTTGGCGAAGCGGGAGCCGAGCACCACTGTCGTATCGCACTTCTCCCGATAGCCTTCGAGCGGATAGCGTGAGATCGAGGCGCCGAGGAACAGCAGATCGTCGAAATGCGGAACCTTGCGCTTGGTGCCGGCGCCGCGGATGTCATAGATGCCGGTAGCGGCCGCGCGGCGGATTTCGGCGAGCGTATAGTCGTCGAAAGTCGCGGACTTGCGTGGCGGGGTATAGGGGTTGTGATAGCTCATGAGTGTCCCTCGCCTCAATACGCATCTGCGTTGTCGATGTTGAAATTGTAGAGCTTGCGGGCGGAGCCGTAGCGCTTGAACTCTTCAGGTCTGACGTCCGCCACGCCTGCCTTGTCGAGCAGTTCGGCAAGCTTCTCCAGATGCTCCGGCCGCATCTCTTTCTCGATGCAGTCGGAGCCGAGGCTCTTCACCTCGCCGCGAACGAACAGCTTCGCTTCGTAGAGCGAATCCCCGAGCGCGTCGCCGGCGTCGCCAAGGACGACGAGATGGCCGGACTGGCCCATGAAGGCCGACATGTGGCCGATGCTGCCATGAACGACGATGTCGATGCCCTTCATCGAAATGCCGCAGCGCGAGGCGGCATTGCCCTTGATGACGAGCAGGCCACCCCGGCCGGTCGCGCCGGCATATTGGCTGGCGTCGCCCTCGATGACGACGGTACCGGACATCATGTTTTCGGCAACACCCGGTCCAGCCGAGCCATGAACGGTAATCTTGCCGCCGTCATTCATGCCGGCGCAGTAATAGCCAACAGATCCCCTGACAGCGACCGTCACCGGGCTGTCGATGCCGACGGCGACGGCATGGCTGCCGCGCGGGTTGATGACTTCGAATTCAGTGTCATTGGCACCTTTGGAAAGAGCGTGCAGCGCGCTGTTCAGTTCGCGAAGAGGCGTGTTGGAAAGATCGAATGTCGGCATTGAATCCTCATTGGTCCGGGAGACGGTCTGCGCCGCCTCTTGGCTTTAGGCGCGCCTCAGGCCGCTTTGTCGTGATCCCAGAAGTAGACGGTTGCCGGCTCCGGCTCCCAGACGCGGGCATTCTCGATGCCGGGAAGATTGACCAGCGCGCGGTACTCCGAACCGAAGGCGACATATTGCTCCGTCTCGGCCATGACGGCGGGCTTGCAGGCGATCGGATCGCGGACGACGCCGAAGCCGGATTTGGTGCCGACGACAAAGGTGAAGAAGCCGTCGAGGTCGTCGAGCGCGCCGGTCAGAGCCTGGCCGAGATCCTTGCCCTTGGCCATTTCGGC
The DNA here is from genome assembly GCF_019793465.1 of Rhizobium croatiense. Taxonomy (GTDB): domain Bacteria; phylum Pseudomonadota; class Alphaproteobacteria; order Rhizobiales; family Rhizobiaceae; genus Rhizobium; species Rhizobium croatiense. The sequence goes on from NZ_JAILYJ010000012.1 coordinate 4,012, forward strand.
CGTCAGATAGGCGGCGGCGACTTCGGAATCGTTCTGCGTCTCGAAGGTCATGCCTTCGCGGACCAACTCGCGGCGCAGGTTGTTGTGGTTGGACAGCGAGCCATTGTGCACGAGGCACTGGTCGGCGCCGGTCGAGAATGGATGAGCGCCGAGGGTGGTGACGGCGGATTCCGTCGCCATGCGGGTATGGCCGATGCCGTGGGTTCCGCTCATCGCGCGGACACCGAACCGCGCAACGACGTCTTTTGGGAGACCGATTTCCTTGTAGATTTCGACGCTTTCACCCGAGCCCATAAGGCGGACTGCCGGTCGAATCCGTTCGAGCGCCTCGCGCACTGCTCCAAGCTTGGACGCTTCCAGCTCTATGACCGCGTGCGTGCTCTTGATCCACACATGGGCCTTGATGCCGGCTTCCTCCAGGTCAGCGGCGAGGCCTTCGAAGTCCGCGCCAGGATTGCTGGACTGGATAGTGATTTTCGCCTTGCCCTCGGCAGAGCCGCCATAGATCGCTATACCGGCCGAGTCCGGCCCGCGATCCGTCATGGTGATCAGCATATCCGAGAGCAGGTTTCCCAGCTGAGGCTCAAGGCTCTTGTCCTTGAGGAACAATCCAACAATGCCGCACATAGCCTGTGCCTCCTTTCATGTTTGAGAAAGGACTAGCAGGTCTATGTAACGACTTCAACTGGCAGGAATAAACTTTTCTTCTAAGGCAAGTCAGCTCCGCGAGTTCTGCTGGGGATAGCTGATGATCGAGAGGTACCTGCTGGGCAAATTTACTAGTTGCTCCGGCCCATGCGGCGCATCGGCGTCGAAGAACAGGCTGTCGCCCGGCTGCATCTGGAAAAGCTGGTCGCCGTGGCGGTAGATGACCTCGCCTTCGAGCATGTAGAGAAACTCCATGCCCTCATGCTGGAAGGTCGGGAAGACGTCGGAATCGGCCGTCAGCGTGATGAGGTAGGGCTCGACAATGACGCCGCTGGTATTGTTGTCGATATGGCCGAGCAGATTATATTGATGGCCGGCGCGGGTGCCGCGCCGTTCCAGCTCCACGCCCTGCCCCGCCTTGACGAAGACGGCATTGCGCGGCTCCTCGTAGCGGCGAAAAAAGGCGGTCAGCGGCACGCCGAGCGCCCGCGAGAGCGATTGCAGCGTCGTCAGCGACGGCGAGATGTTTCCGTTCTCGATCTTCGATAGCATGCCGAGCGAAATCCCCGTCGCGGCTGCAAGATCGGTGACGGTAATGCCGAGCTTCTTGCGATAGGCGCGGACCTCATGGCCGATCGCCATTTCGAGGTTGTTTTCCTTCGGTTCTCGAACAGCATGCGGATCCTGCGAAAAGGGAGCGCGTCCGCCATGCGCCGGTTCCGGTTGCTTTTCCGCTTCATGTTTGGATTTCATGGATTTTCCGCTGCCGCCTTCTCTTTTGTCCGAAGGCAATCCTATCGTGGTAGTGAAATTTCCTCAACCTTGAAGAAAACTCAGACCCGCCGCGCCTCACTCGGAGCCGTGCCGTAAACGGCTCGGAATATGCGCGAAAAATGGCTCAAACTGGAAAAACCGGTGGCGACTGCGATTTCCGAGATGGAAAGCGGGCTCTGCTTCAGCAGGCGATGGGCATGCTGAAGCCTGATCCTATGATATTGGTCGAGAAAGGTCGTGCCGAGATGGCACGAAAAAAGCCGATCGAGGTGACGGGGAGTGACACCGGCGATGCGCGCCATGGCGGCGCGGTCGAGAGGCATCTCGATCGTCTCCTCCATGCGTTCGAGAACGCTGAGCAGGCCGGGATGGTGGACGCCGTAGCGTTCGGCGAGCGAGGCGCGCTGCGGTGCGGCGGGCTCGTTGACCTCGGTATGAAGATACCAGTCGCTGACGCGGCGGGCGAAATCCGGCCCCATGCGCTCGGCGATCAGCACATGCATCATGTCGAGCGGCGCAATGCCGCCGCCGCACGTGATGCGGTTGCCGTCGATCATGAAGCGCGCCTGGCGCGGCGAAAGATCCGGGAAGGCTTCGAGAAGCGCCGCCGCATGTTCCCAATGGATGGTGAAGTCGCGGCCGGCCAGCAGACCGGCAGCGGCCATCAGATAGGGACCGCCTGAAATGCCGCCGATCCTGACACCTTCGCGCGCCAACTGCCGCAGGCAGGCAAGGACGCCGGGATAACGCCAGTCCCGCGGCGAGCCGCCGGCGCAGACGAAGGCCATGCCGAGATCGGAGCCCCTGGCGGGAAGAGGTTCTGCTGGCACAGGCACGCCGGAGGAGGAGAGCACCGGCGCGCCATCTGGCGAGAAGATCGACAGGCGATAGATTTCTCGCCCGGCCAGAAGGTTTGCCGCCCTGAGCGGCTCGGTCGCCGAGGCATAGGACATCAGTGCGAATCCTGGGATCAGAATGAAGCCGATCTCCTGGAGATTTCTGCTATCGGATGAGGACATGTCTCTTTTCTAGCCGTTCATGTCCTTATTGCGCAAGTCGCGCGTCTCCTTTCTGGCATCATGCGGACGTTCCATTCGGATTGACTCATGCGCTATTCCGCTCTTTCGATTTTTCTCAACGGCCTTCGCGGCAATAAAAGCTGGGCGCCCGCCTGGCGTGACCCGGCGCCGAAGCCGCATTATGACGTCGTCATCGTCGGCGGCGGCGGTCATGGCCTTGCCACCGCCTACTATCTTGCCAAGGAATTCGGCATCACCAATGTCGCCGTGCTCGAAAAGGGCTATCTCGGCTCCGGCAATATCGGCAGGAACACGACGATCATCCGTTCGAACTATCTGCTTGCCGGCAACAATCCCTTCTACGAGCTGTCGATGAAGCTTTGGGAAGGGCTGGAGCAGGACTTCAACTTCAACGCCATGGTCTCGCAGCGCGGCGTGCTCAACCTCTTCCATTCCGATGCGCAGCGCGACGCCTATACGCGCCGCGGCAACGCCATGCGGCTGCACGGCGTCGACGCCGAGCTTCTCGACCGGCAGGCGGTGCGCAGGAAATTGCCCTTCCTCGATTTCGACAATGCGCGTTTCCCCATCATGGGGGGCCTGTTCCACCCGCGCGGCGGCACGGTGCGCCACGATGCGGTCGCCTGGGGTTATGCGCGCGGCGCCGACAGCCGCGGCGTCGACATCATCACCCAATGCGAGGTGACCGGCATCCGCCGCGAAAATGGTCAGGTGACCGGCGTCGAGACCAGCAGGGGCTTTATCGGCTGCGGCAAGTTGGCACTGGCGGCGGCCGGCAATTCTACCGTCGTTGCCGATATGGCCGGCCTTCGCCTGCCGATCGAAAGCCACGTGCTGCAGGCCTTCGTCTCCGAAGGGCTGAAACCCTTCATCGATAATGTCGTCACCTTTGGCGCCGGGCATTTTTACGTGTCGCAGTCAGACAAGGGCGGCCTCGTCTTTGGCGGCGATATCGACGGCTATAACTCCTACGCGCAACGCGGCAATCTGGCGACCGTCGAGCATGTCGCCGAAGCCGGGCTGGCGATGATCCCGTCGCTATCGCGGGTGCGTTTTCTGCGCTCCTGGGGCGGGGTCATGGATATGAGCATGGACGGCTCGCCGATCATCGACCGCACCCATATCGACAATCTCTATCTCAACGCCGGCTGGTGCTACGGCGGCTTCAAGGCCACACCCGCCTCCGGCTTCTGCTACGCCCATCTGATCGCCCGCAACACGCCGCATCAGACTGCTCGCGCCTTTCGGCTCGACCGTTTCGCGCGCGGCTATCCGATCGACGAAAAGGGCGTCGGCGCCCAGCCCAATCTGCACTGAGGACATTCAACATGGCGAGCCTGATTTCCTGTCCCCATTGCGGCGCTCGGCCGAAAGAGGAATTTTCGATCCGCGGCGATGCGAGCCTTGTCCGGCCGGCGCCGGATGCCGGTGCGGATGCCTGGTTCGACTATGTCTATCTGCGCGACAATCCGCGCGGCCGGCACAGCGAATATTGGCACCATTCCTCCGGATGCCGGCGCTGGCTGATCGTCGAGCGCGATACCACTACCCATAAGGTCCATGGCGTCAGGGACGCCGCCCTTTCGAAGCTCGGCGGAGAACAGGCATGACGAGCTTCCGTCTTTCCTCGGGCGGCCGCATCGACCGCGCCAAGACACTCGGTTTCAGCTTCGACGGCAAGGCGCTGGAAGGCCATCCGGGCGATACGCTCGCCTCGGCGCTGCTTGCCAACGGTGTTCAGCTCGTCGGCCGCAGTTTCAAATATCACCGTCCGCGCGGCATCTTGACGGCGGGTGCCGCCGAACCGAACGCGCTGGTGACCACAGGCAGCGGCGGGCGCACCGAACCGAATACGCGCGCGACGATGATCGAGCTTTACCAGGGGCTGACGGCCAAGAGCCAGAACCGCTGGCCCTCGCTCGGCTTCGACATCGGTGCGGTCAACGGCCTGCTCTCGCCCTTCCTCAGCGCCGGTTTCTACTACAAGACCTTCATGTGGCCGGCGGCTCTCTGGGAAAAGCTCTACGAGCCGATGATCCGCAAGGCGGCGGGCCTCGGCAGAGCCTCCTACGAGGCCGATCCGGATAGCTATGAGAAATGCTGGGCGCATTGCGATCTGCTGGTGATCGGCGCCGGCCCTGCCGGCCTTGCCGCAGCGCTGACCGCCGGCCGCGCCGGCGCCCGCGTCATCCTCGCCGATGAAGGCCCCGAGCTCGGCGGCAGCCTGCTGTCCGAGAGCGGCCCGATCGAGGGCAAGCCGGCGGGCACGCTTCTCGCCGAGCTGCTGAGCGAACTCGAGGGGCTGGAAAATGTCCGGCGGCTGCCGCGTATGACCGTCTTCGGCTGGTACGACGACAACGTCTTCGGCGCCGTCGAACGTGTGCAGAAACATGTGGCGCTGCCGGATCCCGATCGGCCCGTCGAACGGCTGTGGCGCATCGTCGCCCGTCGGGCGATCCTGGCGACAGGGGCCGAGGAGCGGCCGCTCGTCTTCGGCGGCAACGATATTCCCGGCGTAATGATGGCTGGCGCCATGCGCAGCTATCTCAACCGGCAGGCGGTGGCACCTGGCACAAGCACGGTGGTCTTCACCACCAACGATGCCGGTTACCGCACTGCGGCCGATCTCGAAGCCGCCGGCCTCGCCGTTGCGGCGATCGTAGACAGCCGGGCAGACGGGGGAAAGACCTGGGAGGGTCGCGCCGAAGTGCTGAAGGGCGCCCGGGTGATGGATGCGTTCGGCGGCAAGCGCCTGCGCGGCGTCAGCATCGAAACCACCGGCGGCATCCGCCGGATCGAAGCCGATGCGCTTGCCATGTCGGGCGGCTGGAGCCCGATCATCCATCTTGCCTGCCACCGCGGCGGCAAGCCGCAATGGTCGGACGAGGCCGCGGCGTTTCTGGCGCCGGCCGCGCAGGACGGTTTTGCCGTTGCCGGCTCGGCAGCTGGCCTTGCGCAAACCACGGCTTGCCTCGGTGATGGCGCCGCAAAGGCGGCCGCCGCCCTGAAGGCGATCGGCTTTGCAGCGGCGGAACCGGCCTTTGCCGCGCCCTCCGAGACCGCGGCACCCACAAAGCCGCTCTGGTCCGTCAAGGGCTTGAAGGGCAAGGCTTTCGTCGATTATCAGAACGACGTCCATCTCAAAGACCTTGGCCTCGCCGTCCGCGAAGGTTACGGCCATGTCGAGCTTGCCAAGCGTTATACCACATCAGGCATGGCGACCGATCAGGGCAAGCTTTCCAACATCAACGCCATCGGCATTCTCGCAGAGGCGCGCGGCGTGTCGCCGGCCGAGGTGGGAACGACGACCTTCCGGCCTTTCTACACGCCGGTCTCCTTCGGCGCTTTGACCGGCGCGTCGCGCGGCAAGGATTTCCAGCCGGCGCGCAAATCGCCGCTGCATGGCTGGGCTGAGAAGAACGGCGCGGTCTTCATCGAAACCGGCCTCTGGTATCGCTCCTCCTGGTTCCCGCGTGCAGGCGAAACGACGTGGCGCGACAGCGTCGACCGCGAAGTGCTGAACATCCGCAAAAATGCCGGCCTCTGCGACGTCTCCACCCTCGGCAAGATCGAAATCTTCGGCCGCGATGCCGCGACCTTCCTCGACCGGGTCTATTGCAACGGCTTTGCCAAGCTTGCCGTCGGCAAGGCGCGTTACGGCATCATGCTGCGTGAGGATGGCTTCATCTATGACGACGGCACCACCAGCCGCTTCAGCGACGAGCATTTCTTCATGACGACGACGACGGCGCTTGCCGCCGGCGTGCTGACCCACCTCGAATTCTGCGCCCAGACGCTCTGGCCGGAGCTCAACGTCTGCTTCGCCTCCTCGACCGATCAATGGGCGCAGATGGCTGTTGCCGGGCCGAAATCGCGCGCCATTCTCGCCGAGATCGTCGACGAGGACGTCTCCGATGCCGCCTTCCCCTTCATGAGCGCCCGCAAGGTCTCTCTGTTCGGCGGCCGTCTCGAAGGCCGGCTCTTCCGCATCTCCTTCTCCGGCGAACTCGCCTACGAGCTGGCGGTGCCGGCCGGCTACGGCGAGAGCGTTGCCGACGCCATCATGGCGGCCGGCGAAAAACACGGCATCTGCGCCTACGGCGCCGAAGCGCTCGGCGTCCTGCGCATCGAAAAGGGCCATGTCACCCATGCAGAGATCAACGGCACGGTCACCCCGGGCGATCTCGGTTTCGGCCGCATGGTGTCATCGACCAAGCCGGATTTCATCGGCAAGGCGATGCTTGCCCGCGAGGGCCTGCAGAACCCCGAGCGACCGCGCCTTGTCGGCGTGAAGCCGCTTAACCCGGCAAGCGGCTTCCGCACCGGCTCGCATATTCTTGCCGAAGGCGCTGCGGCGACGCTCGAAAACGACCAGGGCTACGTCACCTCAAGCGCCTTTTCGCCGACGCTCGGCCATAGGATCGCTCTGGCGCTCGTCAGGCGTGGGCGGGAGCGTATCGGTGAGAAGGTGACGGTCTGGAACGGCCTGCATAATGAATTCACCGATGCGGTGCTCTGCCATCCCGTCTTCATCGATCCGCAAAACGAGAAGCTCCATGCGTGATCTCCCGCAGCACAGACCGGTTCTTGCCGGGGCAGCTTATGTCGGTATTTCAGAGGCAGGCGTCCGGCTGGAAGCCTTGCCCGAGGGCCATCTCCTGCATGTGCTCGGCGCGATCGAGCCGGCGGCACTTGCCGCTGAATTGGTTAAAGCCGGCTTTACGAACAGCTCGATCCGCAAGGCCGGCTTCCGGCAATGGTTCGTCGCCGGCAACGTGCCGCTTGCGCCCGCTGGTCTCGACGCACTTACAGCAGCGTTAGCGGGAAAAGCCTTCGTCATGGACCAGAGCCACGGACGCGTCCGCTTCGGCATTTCCGGCCGACCCTCGCGGCTGTTGCTGTCAAAAGGCACCGCCGTTGATCTGGATCCTACCGTCTTCCCGGAAGGCCAGTCGGCGATGACCATGCTCGGCCATATCTCCGTACAGATCGTCCGCACCGGCAATGACAGCTTCGAACTGACGGTTCTGCGCAGCTTCGCCGAAAGTCTCTGGGGCGAACTCGCCCATATGGCGGCAAGTGCCGAAAAGGATAGCGCGCAAAAAAGCTAATTGTGCCGGCAACCGCCAATGTTTTGGCCCGTCAGCGAAAGCGACGATTGGCGTTCACGTCCGGCACATAGCCCCTATCCGGGCTTCTTGACGTCCTCGAATCTGATCCTCGCTGCGATCTACGCCACGCTCTCCGAGACCGCCCGGCGAATACGCCCTCATCTGGTCCGCTGACCGGCCAAAGACACCCCGCTCCACTGAGCGGGGGCGCCTCCCCCTACGAATCCCTGTCAGCTTGCCGGATTGCGCGCCGTGACGATCCACGCCGCGCCGCCGATCATCACCGACCGCTCGCCGGGGCGGTCCGCGAAAGCGGCACGAACCGCGGCCGAGGCGCGGGCGCGGATGTCGTCGGGCTGATCAGCGAGCGCGCGCGACAGCGGGCCGACCTCGATCGCCATCTCCACCGCGTCGTCGATCGCCGCGTCCCGCGTCCCGCCCTCGCCGAACGGGATGGAAGCATCGAAGGGCGCAATAGCGATATCGGTGAAGCCGGCCGCCGTCAGGATACGCGCCACCCGCCCCCGGTCGCCGAACGAGAATGGGCCGGGCGCTTCGGGATCGGGCGGCGCGGTCGGCGGGACGATGCCCTTGATCGCGCCCATCGGCAAGCGCACCCAATCGTTCTCGGCCATGCCGCGCCAGCAGACGAAAGCGACCCGCCCGCCCGGCTTGAGCGCAAGGCGCATGTGGGCGAACGCCCCTGTCGGATCGTCGAAGAACATCACCCCGAAACGCGAGAACAGGATGTCAAATGCGCCCTCGGGCAGCTCGGCGCTGCTGGCGTCGGCCACCTGGAACAGGACCGGAGTATTCTGTGGCGCAAGCGCGCGCGCTCGGCCGATCAGCGGTTCGGATATGTCCACGCCTAACACTTGGCCCCCCGTGCCGACGCGGGCGGCCAGAGCCAAACTCGACGCGCCCGCGCCGCAGCCGACGTCCAGCACGCGCTCGCCTGTCGCGGGCGCGGCGGCTTCGATCGCGGCCTGGCCGAACACCGCCAGCATGGCGTCGAGCCGAGCCTGGTTGGCGACCCAGCGCTCCCCGCTTTGGCCATTCCAGTCGGCGACCTGATAGGCATTTTGCTCTGCCATGCCATATCCTTGTTCTGACCCGTTCTTAACTAGGCTTTCCGTCTGATCGAGGCAAGGGATTGAAAGCCAGAATCGGCGCCGGTCTGGTGCAGTCGTCCGTGATCCTCAAGAAGCTGGCAGCATCACCTCGGCAAAACCGCCTCAATCAGGCCCTGCGCGAAAGGGGTCGGATCGAACGTTCGATCTTCATCTGCAGATCTCGCTGGGCCGGGGCCGCGGTGTCCAGTCTCTGGCGGGGACGAGCGCACCGCCGGCGCTGGTTCCTCAGCCGCGAAATGTATAGCTGCTGATCGAAGCCGGTTTCATCTCGATGGAGAAGCCCGGCAGCGTGGGCGGCATATAGGCGGCGTTCTCGATCCGGCAGGGGTCAAGGAAGTGTTCGTGCAGGTGATCGACATATTCGATGACGCGGCCATCCTTGGTACCTGACACCGCGACGTAATCGATCATCGACAAGTGCTGCACATATTCGCAGAGGCCGACGCCGCCCGCATGCGGCCAGACCGGCAGGCCGAACTTGGCGGCGATCAGCAGCACCGACAGGACCTCGTTCAGCCCGCCCATGCGGCAGGAATCGATCTGGACGATGTCGATTGCGCCCTCGGCGATGAACTGCTTGAACATGATGCGGTTCTGGCACATCTCGCCGGTCGCGACCTTCACCGGCGCGATCGCCTGGCGGATCTTGCGGTGGCCGGCGACGTCATCTGGGCTGGTGGGTTCCTCGATGAAGAAGGGCTTGGCAAAGGCGAGCGCCTTGACCCAGTCGATCGCCTGGCCGACGTCCCAGACCTGGTTGGCGTCGATCATCAGATAACGGTCGGGACCGATCACCTCGCGGGCGATCCGCAGGCGGCGGATATCGTCATCCAGATCGCGGCCGACCTTCATCTTGATATGGTTGAAGCCGGCGTCGATCGCCTCCTGGCAGAGGCGGCGCAGTTTCTCGTCCTCGTAACCGAGCCAGCCGGCCGAGGTCGTGTAGCAGGCATAGCCCTCCTTTTCGAGCAGGGCGATGCGTTCGGCCTTGCCCGCCTCGGCGCGCTTCAGGATCTCGACCGCTTCGTCACGCGTCAGCACGTCGGTCAAATAGCGGTAGTCGACGATATCGGCGATCTCTTCCGGCGACATCTCGGCAACGAGCCGCCAGACGGGCTTGCCGGCCTGTTTGGCGAGCAGATCCCAGACGGCATTGACGACGGCGCCGGTCGCCAGATGGATGGCGCCCTTTTCCGGGCCGATCCAGCGCAGCTGGCTGTCGCTGGTCAGATGCCGCCAGAACTTGCCGGGATGGGCGAGCACCTCGGTAAGCTCGGCGCCGACGACGAGATGGCGCATCGCCTCGATCGCCATGCAGCAGATGTCGTTGCCGCGGCCGATGGTGAAGGTCAGGCCGTGACCGGCAAGATCAGGCGCATCCGTGTCGAGAATGACATAGGCGGCCGAATAGTCCGGATCGGGATTCATCGCGTCGGATCCATCGAGGCTTTGCGAAGTGGGAAAGCGGAGATCGAAGACGCGAAGGTCGGTGATGCGGGTCATGTTGTTCCTCCCAATTGCGATAGCCGGATCGGCCGGCAGCCTGCCGGCTCCTCATCGGCTGAAGCGCGTTGCGATCTTTCCGATTCGCTCGTGGCGCTTTAGGTCTTTGTTTTACCCATGCCGTCATCGCAAACCGCTGCACTGTTTTGCGCGACATGCGCTGGTCAGATCGTCCAGCCGCCGTCGATGGCGATCGCCTGGCCTGAGGTGTAGGTGGCGCCGGCGAGATAGACGGCAAGATCGGCGATCTCTTCCGGCGAACCGAGCCGGCCCATTGGCTGGCGGGCTATGAAGGCGGCGCGGGCCGCATCGTAATCGCCGCCGGCGCGCATGCGGTCCTGCAGCGACGGGCTTTCCACCGTACCGGGGCAGATGGCATTGCAGCGAATGCCTTCGGCGACATAATCGGCGGCGACGGATTTGGTCAGGCCGATCACCGCCGCTTTGGTGACACCATAGGCGAAGCGGTTCGGCACGCCCTTGATGCTGGAGGCGACGGAGGCCATGTTGATGATCGCCCCGTCCTTTCGCTCGAGCATGCCGGGCAGCACGGCGCGGATGGTGCGGATCATCGCCTTGACGTTGAGGTCGAGGGCGAATTCGAAATCGGCATCCTTCATCTCCAGGATCGAGCCCGCATGGACGAAACCGGCGCAGTTGAACAGCACGTCAACGCGCCCAATTTCGGCGACCAGAACTTTGACCGCGTCTTCGTCGAGCACGTTCAGCTTATGGGTGGAAACGCCGGTTTCGGCGGCGAGCGTCGCCAGCGCGTCGGTGTTGATGTCGGTGGCGTGGACCTTGGCGCCGGTCGCGGCAAAGGCTGCCGCCGTCGCCCGGCCGATGCCCTGGCCGGCGGCGGTGATGAGAACGGTCTTGCCGGAAAGTCTGTTTGTCATGTCACGGGCCTTTTCTGGAATTGTCTGCGCGGGGCGGTGCGTACGGTCATATCTTGGCGAAGGCCGGGCTGAGATGGAATAGGTTGTCCGTCAGCACCTGCCATTTTCCCTCTTTGCGCGTTGCTGCCCGCCTGAGGCAAGGCACGATGCCGGCTTCGTCGTTGCCGTCGATCAGCTGTCTTCAGCAATAATTTGTCTGTTTATAGACAAACAGACGATTGGCCAAGGGTCAAGCACGAAGTTTTGCTTTTCCGGCCCCGGTTCTGCGTATATGCAGAATAATATTCACAGGAGGATGGAATGGAGCCCGACGAGTCAGACCGCTACCGCGCTCCTGCCCTCGATAAGGGCCTCGACATCCTGGAACTGCTTGCCGGCGTCGACAGCGGCCTTACGCAGGCGGAAATCGCCAAGCGGCTCGACCGCAGCCCCAACGAATTCTATCGCATGCTCGACCGCCTGGTGCGTCGCGGCTACGTTACCCGGCTGGACGGCGATCGCTATTCGCTGACGCTTAAGCTTTTCGGGCTTGCGCAGCTGCATGCGCCGGTGCGCCGGCTCGCCTCCTACGCCACGCCGCTGATGCGCGATTTCGCCCAGCGCGCGCGTCAGGCCAATCACCTGGCCGTCTTCGATCGCGGCGCCGCCGTTGTCATCGCCCAGCAGGAGGCGCCGGATTATTGGGGATTCTCGATCCGCATCGGCGCCCATATCAGCCTCTTCGACACCGGTTCGGGGCATGTGCTGCTCGCCTTCCGCAGTGATGAGGAGCGGGAGATGATGATATCGGAACATGTGCGCAATCGCGCCGATATCGAGCTCGGCGCCGATTTCTACAATCGCCTCGATCAGATCCGCGAGCGCGGCTACGAGATGATGGCGAGCGCTCAGACCTCAGGCGTCTACAATCTGTCGGCGCCGGTTCTCGGTCCGGATCGGCGCTGCATTGCCGCCCTCACCTGTCCGTTCATCGCGCTCGTCAATGCGCCGTCGGCACCCGACATCACCCAGACGATCATGCTGGTGCAGAAGACCGCCGCCGAGCTCTCGCAGCTTGCCGGCGCCGACGTCGCCATCCCGGCCTGAGCTGTCGATTTCTATTTGAACAATTCATTCACCAGGGATAGCTTGCCGCAAGCCAGCCTTGGAGGAACCCGTGCTCATCGACACCCATCTGCATGTCATCGATCGGTCGGCGCTGCCTTATCCCTGGCTCTCCGGCGTGCCTGATCTCGACCAGGATTTTCTCTACGAGACCTATGCAGCCGAAGCGCGTCGCTGCGGCATCACCACGGCACTGCATATGGAAGTCGATGTCGATCCGGCCGCCATGCAGGCCGAGACCGACCACATCGCCGCTATCGCCCGAAAGCCCGGCAGCCTGATAGCCGGCGCCATCGTCTCTTGCCGGCCGGAAGATGACGGCTTTGCCGCCTATCTTGAGCGGCAGAAGGCCGATCCCTTCGTCAAGGGGTTTCGTCGCGTGCTGCATGTCGTGGCCGACGACGTCTCGGAAGGCGCGCTGTTTCGCGAAAACATCAGGCGCATCGGCGGCAGCGGCCTGACCTTCGACCTCTGCACATTGCCGCATCAGGCCGGACGCGTCGTCGCCCTCGTCGACCTTGCGCCGGATGTGCAGTTCGTGCTCGACCATTGCGGCGTGCCCGATATCCGCTCGGACGCCTTTCAGCCGTGGAAGGCCGGCATATCGGAGATCGCCCGGCGGCCGAACGTCATCTGCAAGGTTTCGGGCGTCGTCGCCTATGCCGATGCCGAGACGTGGACGGCGCAGACGCTGCGGCCCTATATCGAACATGTCATCGCAAGTTTCGGCTGGGACCGCGTCGTCTGGGGCAGCGACTGGCCGGTCTGCACGCTTGGCGGCGGCCTTTCCACCTGGGTCGCTGCGACCCATGCCGCGCTCTCCGGCAGCAGCGAGGCGGAACGTTCGAAGCTGCTCTTCGCCAATGCCCAACGGCTCTGGTCACTCTGACGCGGCTTTTGCAGGGGTTAGCGCGGCGGCATCATCCTGCCCGTGGAGGATGGCCGGGCGGGCATAGTGTATCGAAGTGGCACGGTTGGCTTCCTGCAAGCCCGCGCGCGGGAACAGGCAATGATGGCACATCACGGCATTGCCATGCGCCCGAGCATAGGCCGCACCGAGTTCGACGGCGCGTTCGAGCAGCCCGTCAGCGAAAAGCCGGCGCGCGTGCTGATGACTGTTTCTCCACCTTGGCACGAACAATATTTCGAGAACTTGCCAAGCTCGCTGCATCGGCCCTCCGGAACCCATGGCGCTTGCCGACCTTCGAAGCCGCTACGACACGGATCGGATATCCACTCTGACGACAAGGGCGCAGGCTCGATCGACACTTCGCGCTTGCGGCGGCATAACTGCCAAATCGCTATCGATTTAAGGATAATTAATTCAAAATATTGCAGCCTCCTTTGCGCAGCTTCTCGGGTGCGGGGCGTGGTAATCCTGGAACATGCCGGCGGTTGGAATCAAGGGTAGCCCGCCCTATCGCCCGTAGGTGACGCTACATCCCGAAATCAGGTGATGTATCGTCCAAAAGTACTACTTTGGCATGCTTTTTGCTCCTGCTAATATGAAGCGAGGTGATGTTTCGGTTCGGGACGACTACTGCCGGGCAATTGCTAGCTTTGTGTAACTCAGGTAAAAGTTGTCAGACACGGATATGGCGAATAACCTCATCTCCGTGTCCTCAGGAGGGAAAATAAAATGAAAGAAGAACCGCACGCAGTGGATGTTCATGTCGGGAAGACCATCCGCATACAGCGTCTGCTGCGGAAAGTCTCGCAGACCGAATTGGGCGATCGCGTCGGCGTGACATTCCAGCAGATCCAAAAATACGAAAAAGGCTCCAACCGCGTTTCCGCCAGCATGCTGGTCGAAATCGCCGGCGCACTGAAGGTCGACGTCAGGACGTTCTTCGACGACCTGTCCACTCCTGATACGGCCAACGACAACCCCGCTCCCAGCGAGGAATTCGTTATATCGCGCGAGGGCGTCCTTCTCAACGCCGCGTTCTTCTCGATCAAGAACGAAGCGCTTCGCAAGAAGATCCTGAAGCTCGTCCAGGCAATCGCCCACACCGAACAAATGGACGGTGAAGCGGCAGAATAGGCCGGATCTCCTTCACCCGTTCCGAACGGGCTGCATGAAGGTCAATGGCGATCGATCAAGATCAGATTCTCGCTGGCGTCCTTCATTGCGATCTTGGCCTTGCTGCCGAGCAGTTTCTCGAGGTTGACGTCTAGCTCCCTGTCCGGATCTATGCCGTCCCAATCGATGACGACCTGCAGCAGCGCCATGTTCGTCAGGTGCATCAGATTACGCAGCTGAAGCTTTTCAGCCTCCTCCTTGGCTGCCGACAGCAGCCGGAAGATCCTTGCGTATTCACTGCCTGTACCGTCGTTATGTTGTTCAAACATTGTCCCGCCCCTTTGGCCGTGAAGACCTCAGATTCCATCACCACTGCATCTTTTCGCCATTACCGTTATACAAGCGTTACAGGCGTCACACTGCGCGTGACTTCAGCGTGCAAAAGCTCCCAGTGAGAGGTTGCGGCAAAGTGCCAGTCACGGTTGATGGGCACGAATTCGTCACGGCGCAGCCATTCCAGCACCAGCCGCGCATCGTCCCGCTTGCGTTCGACCCGGTTCTTGCGCAGGGCGGCGAGCAGATAGTCGCGGCGCGCCTTGCGGAAATGGCACTCGTCCACCACCCTGGCATAGGTGCGCTCGGAGAAATGCAGGAAGCGGCCGGAGAGCAGCAGTTTCTTGCGCTCGGCCGACGAAATCTCGCCGCCGGCATGAAGCGCATCGATCGTCGGCTCGAAATCCACCCAGGGCACCGAAAGCGGTAGCCAGCCGAGCGCCTCAGGCGCATGTATCAGCGCGACGGCCTCGTCGTCGAGCAGCCGTCCGGACTGGTAATCTTCGAAGATCGAGCCGAGCCCGACCATGCCGAAAGGAGCGCATTCGGCGGCCCGCAATGCGCCCATGCTGGCGCCGCCGGCAACGGCGACATCGCGCTCGAGGGCGTAGAGAATTTCCTTATGCCAGACCGAAGGCAGATCGCCGAAATAGCCGTCGACGAGGCCGATCGCGGTGGCGCCATCCTCCACCGCTTTGAGAATGTCGCCGCAGACGGCAGGCGGCCGGAAATCGATGCAGGGAGACATGTTTCTCGCTGCGGCAAGACCGCCACCAAGGCTCGGACCGACGAACAGAACCTTCATGATTGGGCTCCTCTCATGGTGTTGACGGCGCGCAGGCCGAGTTGGATGTACTGACCTGAAATATCGACCTCCAGGCCCGGCACGATCACCCTGACGACCGAGACCGGCAGAGCCTGATAATGCGGAAACGGCACCACGACGATCTGCTCGATGCCGGTCGCCGTCAGCCGGTCGGCAATATGGCCGATGGTCTCCTGGATGGTTGCGGGACGGCGATGGCGGGGCTGGAAGGCGCGCATTCGGCTATCGCCCTCCCAGAGTTCGACCACCTGCTGCATCGCCGCACTCTTGTCGAGCCGCTGATAGATGCGCGGCGAGAAATCGTCGCGGCTGCCGGCGATCGCCGTCAGCCGGCTCTGCGCCGCCTCGGTGATGGCACGCAGCGCGGCACGCACGGGATCGGGGTGGCAGCCGCAGCCGCCGCAGACATGGGCCCAGCGCGCATCGACACGGTCGGACAGATTGCCCGGCATGATGACGGCCAGAAAAGCCGGGACACCGATGTCCGTGGTCATGTCGAGCAGCAGCAGACGCATGCCGGCGCGCGAAATCCGGTCGGTCATGACATCGATGACCGCATCGCCGAAAGAGGCGGGGTCGATGCGGCTCTCCTTGAGGCGCTGCGGCGATTTCAGCTGGGTCAAGGCCCAGGCGTCGCGCTCCACCAGTTCGCAAAGCCCATGCAGGACCGCTTCGGACGGCGTGTTGCCGGAGGCGAGCCCGTCGCTCGACTGCTCGAAGCCCGACGGCCGCTCGCCGCGATGGTCAAGGCCGACGAGCCACCAGGGGACAAAGACGCTGCTGCCGGAGAGGATGTCGAGGCCGGAGCACCACGGGATGGGGCCGCCGCCGATGTCATCGGGCGCGCAGCGCGCAACATTGTCGAGATCGATCATGGCGGCGCCTTCCGCCCGCATGCTTTCGACGGTCGCCCGTGTCAGGTCGGCTGGCGCAATTTCCGCGATCCGCGTCTCGATCGCCTCCATGGCGGCCGATGCCATGGCGGCATCATTGTCGATACCTTTGCCCTGGAAGACCGAAAGCGTATGGCTGTTCGGCCTCGTCGCGAAGGCGACAGGGATGTTCAGCACGTCGAGGGCGGTCAGCAGGCCGACGCGCGTGATGCCGAATTCGCGCAGATGCGGCCTGATGGCGGCCAATGTCTGCGCCGGCGTGACCGCCCGGTCATGATAGTCGCTGATGCCGGCCGATGATCGTTCGAGGTCACCGGCTAGCGTTTCAAGGTCGGCGAAGGCGGACATACCTATTTGTTCCTCAGCGGAACTTCAGGGCGTGTGTCAGATTTTCCAGCGCGTTCGCAGTGATGTTGAGGTGGTCCTGCTTCATCGCTGACTTGGCTGCAGCCGAGAAACGCGGATGGGAGGGGATTGCGGCATTGGTTTCAACAGTGGCTTTCATTTTCCATCTCCAATGGATAGGCAGCCGGGCTGCCGTTAACCATTGGAGGGGAACACTACCTGCGTCATTTAAGCGTTACAGGCTTCGTTAAAAGGCCGTATAATCAGGGAAGTCCAGCCAGATGCAGGCCATGAATCAGCGTTTCGGTGTACCGGGGATCGCGATCGGGCACGAAATGGCGAATGTCTTCGCTGCGGAAATCCGGGAAATTTTCCAGAACAACCTTGGCATAAGTGCCGGCCTTTTTCACGTCGCCCGCCATAGCATGGGCGGCGGCGAGCAGTCGGGCGGTCGCCTGTTTGGACTTCACCGGCTCAAGCGCTTCGATCGTCTGTTGGTATTCGCCGCGATCGAAATGAATGCCGCCGCGATTCCAGTAGTAATAATCGGGGGGCAAGGGATTAAGCTTGAACGCAGCCTTGTTCAGATCCAGCGCTTTGTCAAAGTCACCGTAGTGGCACAGGGCATCGGCATAATCGGCGAGGATGTCGGCATCGTTGGGATTGAGATCCTGGGCCTGCTGGAAATATTCCAGGCTTTCGTCGAAACGGCGGCGGTACAGCGCCACGAAGCCGAGTTCGCGGTAGGCCCGGCCGCTGTTCGGGTCGGATTGCTGGGCGAGCCGCGCGGCACCATTCGCCTCGTCGAGCAGGTCGGTGTCCTGCATGCCGCGGATCAGCCATTCCATGCCGAGCGCGCGCGACACGCCGGCATGGGCGGCCGAGAAATTCTCGTAACGATTGAGCGAGGATTTGAACCATTTGCGCGCCTGGCGCAGATGCTGCAGGTCGGTCTGGGCGATCAGCCGCTTGCCTTCCAGATAGAGACGGTAGGCGGATGGCGGCGCATCGCCGATCGGCATCACCAGTTCGTGGCGCTCGATCGTGTCGGCGAGCGAGGAAACGATCCGCCGTGTCAGATGCGCGAAGGATTCGCTGATCTTCTGCATGACCAGCGGCAGTTCTAAGGCCCAGATCACCTCCGACGTCGTCGTCCGCGTCAGCCGGCAGGTCGCATAAACATCCTCGTCGCGGCCCTGGATGGTCACGTAGACCGCATAATCGAAGCTGAGGTCGAGGGGACCGAGGACGGCGCGCGCCGGATCGACCGAGCGGCTGAGGATCTCGAGACTCGTATGGGCTGCGATCACCTTGAAGCCGCGCTGCTGGCTGAGGCCGATGGTGACGTCTTCGAGAAGGGCCCGGCCGACTCGCTCCATCAGCGGATCGGTAAAAATACTTTCGGGCGGCAGGATGATGATCCGCGGCTGGCCGAGCGCATCGGCGAAGCCACCGAGCGCGGAAAGGCGCTCGGCCGCGGCTGCCTGTGCTGCCGGGACCAGGCCGAGTTCGCGGGCAAGCGCAGTGGTGCTTTCCTCCGGCTCGGTATCGAAGTCGTCCTTCAGCTGGCTTTTGCACTTCAGATAGGCCTGACGGGCCGCGGCCGGATCGTTCATCCTGACATAGAGGCGCATCAGGGCGCGATAGGCCGTCTCGCTGGCGGGGTCGAGTTCCAACAGGCGCCTGGCAAGCGCAACCTGCTCATCATCCGACCTGTCTTCCGATGTTTCGATCAGCCGGGTCAGATGGACCGAGCGCCATTCGTCGATGCGCTGGCGTTCAAAGGTCAGCCAGTCCTCGGCGCCTTGCGTCGGTGATTTGGCGCCTTCCAGCAGTTCGCCGTTCAGCATATCGCTGTCTTCGGGGGCGAGCGGCCCTTTCTGTTTCAGGATATGAACGTCGACCTCCCAGCCATCCGCAAGCCCGATATGGGTTCGGGTCGCGGCAAGCAGCGGTGGAAGGTCGGCGGGGATACTCTGCTCGATGCGCGACAGCAGCTGGCGCAGGCTGCCGGCCCGTTTTTCCGGCAGTTCCGATTGCCAGAGCTGTCGCCTGATGGTTTCGCGGTCGAGTTCGAGATTGGCTTCGGCGGCGAGCATGGCGAGGAGAAAATAAGACTTCTCCGGCAAGGGGAGTTCCCTCCCCGCTGCCAGCAGCCTCGGTCGTCCGAGCAGGCACAGCCTGTTCTTCGACATCTGTCCGGATGTCCGTTGCATCCCCGGTTCTCACCCCTGAAAGCCATGGCGCGCAAACGTAGCGGTCGCGTAAACATGTTAGAGCTATAAGAGCGCCGCGCATAGCGGTTTTTGCTATAAAGAGAAGAAGTTTCAGCGAATATTTGCATTTTCGCGTGTCGCTCGCCGGAAAGATGCTTCGCCAACACTTGCCCAATGAGGTGCTGTGGGCATTCTGCGGCGGCGAGTTGTTTGAGCCGCCGCTGGCCTTCATAGCCGGCAGAGTAGAACAGGATGATTTTAGGCCGGATCGGCCTAAAATCTAAATCCTGTTCTAAATTAGATAGTTAGAGCACATGCGCAACCCGTATCGGACTTTTTTCGGTCGCGGTCGCCTCGACGAAGTCGAGGCCGATATCCAGCACCGGCGCGCTGTGCGTCAGCCAGCCGACGGAAATAAGGTCGACACCGGAGGCCGCGATTGCCGCGGCTGTTGCCGGCGTCACCCGGCCGGATGCCTCGGTGATCGCCCGGCCGGCGACGACGGCGACGGCCTCGCGCAGCTGATCCGGCGTCATATTGTCGAGCAGGACGGCATCGACGCCTGTTTCCACCGCTTCATGCAGCTGATCGAGCCTGTCCACTTCGACCTCGACCTTCACCAGATGGCCGACGCCTGCCCGGGCCCGGCGGATCGCCTCGGCAACGCCGCCGGCGATGGCGACGTGATTGTCCTTGATCAGCACCGCGTCATAAAGGGCGAAACGGTGGTTCGTGCCGCCGCCGGCCCGCACCGCATATTTCTCCAGCGCCCTCAGCCCCGGCGTCGTTTTGCGCGTGCAGGCGACGGAAGCTTTGCTGCCGCTGATGGCGGCGGCAATCTCGGCCGTCACGGTGGCGATGCCGGAGAGATGGCCGAGGAAATTCAGCGCGGTGCGCTCGGCGGTGAGCAGGCCGCGCGACGGACCTTCGATGGTGGCGATCACGTCGCCTGGTTTGACCGCGTCGCCATCCTGGACATGGCGTCGCAGGACGATCTCGGGATCGACGAGCGTGAAAGCGAGCTCGGCCGCGTCGAGACCGGCGATCACACCCGGCTGACGGGCGGCCATCACCACTGTCGAGCGGTGCTCGCTTGGAATGACGGATGCCGAGGTGATGTCGCCGGCGAGGCCGAGATCTTCGAGCAAGGCCGCCCGCACCAGCGGCTCGACGATCAGGCGCGGAAGGGGAACGAGGCTCATCTCAGGCACTCCTGGCAAGGGCATAGGGCGGTGTTGCGCGGGCGATCTCCAACGCCTGGGAAAGGTGCATCCGGCGGCGTTGCGCATCGGCGAGCTTCAGCGGAAAATCGGTGCGGGCATGGGCGCCGCGCGATTCCATCCGCAGGCCGGCAAAGACGGCGATCAACAGCGCGACGATGGCCGGATCGGCGGCAGGGCCGTCACTTTCGGCAAGCGGCAGCAGGGCGGCGGTCGCGTCCTGCACGGCACCCCGATTGCGCAGCACGCCGAGATGGCGCGAGACGATCGGCCGGACAAGCGATGCGTCGGGCGACGCCGGCAGCCTTTCGGATTGGAAGGGACTGCCGGTGGGTGCCGGCATGCCCGCTATGTCGCGCGCCGCCCGCATGCCCATCACCGCCGCCTCCAGCAGCGAGTTGCTGGCCAGCCGGTTTGCGCCGTGCAGGCCGGTCGAGGCGGCCTCCCCGGTAACCCAGAGGCCGGGAACGGAGCTGCGGCCATTGGCATCGGTCGCGACCCCGCCCATGTGGTAGTGAACGGCCGGGCGCACCGGAATGAAGTCTTTCGCCGGATCGATTCCGGCTTCACCGCAAAGAGCTGCGATAACAGGGAAGCGTGTGGCAAACCGACTGCCGAGCGCGTCGCGAGCGTCGAGGAAGACCTTGCCGCCGCGGGCGATCTCGGCGCTGATGGCGCGCGCCACCACATCGCGCGGCGCAAGCTCGGCGCCCGGGATGCGGGCCATGAACCGCTCGCCGCGTTCGTTGACGAGCAGGGCCCCCTCACCGCGCACCGCCTCGCTGACCAGCGCTAAGGGCCTGCGGCGGGAATCGAGCGCCGTCGGATGGAACTGGACGAATTCCATGTCGGCGAGATCGGCACCTGCGCGTGCCGCGAGCGCGATCCCCTGGCCGAAATTGCCGAGCGGATTGGTAGTCGCATCATAAAGACCGCCGATGCCGCCGGTGGCGAGCACCACCTTTCCGGTCGGCAGGATGGCGGCTCCATCCGCGGTCGCGCAGAGCAGGCCGGCGACCTCGTCGCCGTCCATCAGAATCCGCCGCGCTTCGAAGCCTTCGCGCACGGATATGGCGGGCGTCTGCGCCACGGCCCGCACCAATGCCGCGATGATCGCCGCACCCGATCCGTCGCCTTCGGCATGGACGATGCGGCGGCGATTATGGGCGGCCTCCAGTCCGAGCGAGAATTCTCCCGCCGCATTGCGGTCGAAGCGCGCGCCGGCCTGTTCCAGCGCTGCAATTGCCGCCGGCGCCTCGGCAATGATGCCGGCCGCGACGGTCCGATCGCAGAGCCCGTCGCCGGCCGCAAGCGTATCGGCCAGATGCAGCGCCGCACTGTCGTCGGCGCCGATGCTGGCGGCAATGCCACCCTGCGCCCAGGCGCTCGAGGTCTGTGTGCCGAGGGCGGCGCGGGTGACGATGACGGAGGGGTCCGGCGCCAGCGTCAGTGCGGTCATCAGCCCGGCCAGGCCGCTGCCGACGATGACGGTGCGCCCGGCAAGATGATCGAGACGTTCGCTCATATCGCCAGCATCCTTTCGACGGCGCGCCGCGCCGCTGCGGCGATGGCCGGATCGACCGTCACTTCATGGCGGTTTTCCTCAAGCGCGGCGCGGATATTGGCGAGGGTGATGCGCTTCATATGCGGGCAGAGATTGCAGGGACGAATGAACTCGACGTCGGGATGGTGCACGGCGACGTTGTCGCTCATCGAGCATTCGGTCAGCAGCACCACACGCGCCGGCTTCTGCCTGCCGACATAATCCGACATCACGGCGGTGGAGCCGGCGAAATCGGCCTCGGCCACGACGTCGGGCGGGCACTCCGGATGGGCGAGCACCGTCACGCCGGGATGGTTTTCGCGCAGCTGGCGGACATCGTCGGCGGTGAAAAGTTCGTGCACTTCGCAATGGCCGTGCCAGGCGATGATCTCGACATCGGTCTCGCGGGCGACATTGCGCGCCAGATATTCATCCGGGATCATCAGCACCTTCGGCACGCCGAGCGATTCCACCACCTGTTTGGCATTGCCCGAGGTGCAGCAGATATCGGAGGCGGCCTTCACCGCGGCCGAGGTGTTGACATAGGTGACGACGGGCACGCCGGGATGGGCCTGGCGCAACAGCGCGATATCCTCCGGTGTGATCGAATCCGCCAGCGAGCAGCCGGCGCCGAGATCCGGGATCAGAACGGTTTTCTCAGGGTTCAACAGCTTGGCGGTCTCGGCCATGAAGTGCACGCCGGCGAGCACGATCACGTCGGCATCGACCTCGATCGCCTTGCGGGCGAGCGCCAGGCTGTCGCCGACGATATCGGCCACGCCGTGAAAGATCTCCGGCGTCTGGTAATTATGCGCGAGAATGACGGCGTTGCGGCGGCGCTTGAGCGCGAGGATGGCGTCGACATCATTTTCGAACGTTATCCATTCGGCTTTGGGAATGACGCGGCTGACGCGCTCATAGAGCGAGGATGCGGAAACAGGATGATTCATGGCCGGCTCCTATTTATGCTCTATTTGAGCATATCACGGGCAAAGAGATATTCTCGTTCTGAGCATATGTCAATTGCGGGAGAGCGGTAATTTCGTTCCGGCGAGCGCCCGTTCCTCGAGCACGGTGTGGCGGAAGCGGAAAAGCTTGGCCGGCCGGCCGCCGGTTTCGCTTTCCGTGCCGCCGGTCTCCTCGACCAGTTCCTGCTGTTCGATCAGGCGGCGAAAATTCTGCTTGTGCAATGTCAGGCCGGCGAGCGCCTCGATGGTGCGCTGCAGCCGCAGGAGCGTGAAACTCTCCGGCATCAGCTCGAAGACGACGGGGCGGTATTTGATCTTGGCGCGCAGCCTGGCGATCCCGGTCGCGAGAATGCGGCGGTGATCGGCAAACATCGCCCGGCCGAGATTGGCTTCCCCAGCACATCCGGCTTCGGCCACGAGTCCGGCTTCATAGAGCAGTTCGTAGCGTTGCAGCGCCAGATCCTCGTTCCAGCCGCCGCCATCGAGGCCGAAGGTGAAATCGGCGCGGCGATGGCGGTGGTCACGCCGGGCCGGATCGGCATCCGCCCAGCTCTTCAGACGCGTCATGATTTCGCCGAGCACGGCCGGGCGGCCCTGCCGATGGTCTTCCCAGGGAAAATAGTCGTACCAGCCGTGCCATCCCGGCCGGCCGGCGCCCGACTGCTCGTTGACGAGGCCGAGATAGCTGATCGAAATCGTCCGCCCGCCCGGGATGTCGTTGTTCCGGTCGCGGTCGGCGAAGGTATAGAGCTGCTCGAGATAGCCGACTGGGTGCTCCGTCTGTTCCTGGATCCATTCGCGCAGGCCTGATTGCAGGGTGCGATGGCCCATTTCGAAGGGACCTGACGGCAGCGCGCCGCCGGAACGGATGGTCATCACGCGCGGTTCATCCCCCGTCACTGCGACGAGCACCGCAATCAGTTCCGCATGCGCAAAGCCGATCGTCACAGGGGGCCGAATACTCCGTTCCGAATGGGTCATTCCTGACACAGGCGGGAGCGGAAGCCAATGGAGCGGAAGCCACTTCGCGGGCCTTCCACATCTCTCTGTCTCTCGTGAAGATGCCTTTCGCTTGCGCTCAAGGCGTTCGTCGCGGGCGCTCCTCACCCCCTCATCTGCCCTACGGGCATCTTCTCCCCGCTGGGGGAGAAGGGGGAGCAAGATGCAAGCTTCGTTTTCTACAAGCGAACCTTTTAGGAGGGCGAGACGCTGCCACATCCCCCTTCTCCCCAGCGGGGGAGAAGATGCCGGCAGGCTAGATGAGGGGGTGAGCGACGCCAGGAGCGAATGCGCTGAGCGCAAGCGAAGTCAAGAACAGACGCTCAGCCATTCCCCGTCTCGCTCGCCAGCCGATCCAGGAAGACCTTCAGCTCCGCTTCCTCGATGCCGACGAGATGGCGCTTTTCCGGGTAGGCGCCGGTTCGGACATCGTCGGCGAATTCGGTGAAGGCGGCGATGCGTTCGCGCTGCAGCCGGTCGTGTTCGGTGGCGAAGCTGCGGTAGACCTTGGCATGGCGGGGATAGTGGTCGCGGTTGGCGCCGAGCACGTCGTCGGCGAAGAGATATTGGGCGTCGCAGCCGCTGCCGGCCCCCATCGAGATCATCAGCATCGAAGTATTGCTGCTGATGGCGGCAGCGACATCGCCCGGCACGACTTCGATTTCGGCAGCGAAGGCGCCGGCCTCCTCCAGCGCCTTGGTCTGCCGCCAGATTTCGGCCGCACTCGCCGCCGTCTTGCCGACGGCGCGGAAGCCGCCGGTCCAGGTCGCCTTCGACGGGATCAGCCCGAGATGGCCGCAGACGGGAATGCCCTCATCGCGCAGGCGCCGGACGATCTGCAGGCTGGCGGCACAATAGACCGCGTCGCCGCCGGCCTTCAACGCCGCGAAGGCGGCGCGCAGATAGTCTTCGGCCGAAACATGCTCGCCATATTCGAGCCCCGGAATGGCAAAGGGCGTGGGCGCGATCTCGCGAAAGACCGGACCGAGCAGCGACGGCGGCAGAGAGACGATGTCGATCCCCGCCTTTTCGGCCGCTTCCGCCTCTTCCAGCGAGGTGACGCGCAGCATGGTCAGCTGGCGCTTGCCTTTTTCCGAAAGCAGATCGGCGACGGTTGCACGCTTATGTTTTTTCATCATCAATTCCTTTGAAAATGTCGGACGGCTCAGGCGGCCAGAAGGGATTTCAGCTTGACGTCGGCGGCTGTCAGCGCCGACGGGGCGGGGTGGGCGCGTGCGGCGATCAGCATTTCCGCGAGCCTGATATCGCGCGCCACCGTATTGCCCGGGCCGATGCCGCTGGCGGCGATCAGCCGTCCGTCGGCGTCGACATGGAAAAGAATGAAGGCGCCGGTGCCGAGGTCGCGGCGGTAATGCGTGGCCGCCCCTTCGGCAAGGCCAGCAATCTGCAGCGTCATGTCGTATTGATCCGACCAGAACCACGGCACCGATGAAACGGCTTCGTCGAGGCCGAGCATGTTGGCCGCGGCCAATGTGCCCTGCTCCTGGGCACTCCGCCAGGATTCGAGCCGCACCCGCCGGTCGCCATAGATCGGCAGCGGAAAGGAGCAGCAGTCGCCGGCCGCAAAAACGTCAGGTGCCGAGGTCCGAAGGCAGGTGTCGACGGCAATGCCGTTTTCGATCGTCAGCCCGGCCCTTTGCGCGATCTCGACATTCGGCCGCGCGCCGATGCCGACGAGAGCAAGATCGGCTTCGATCACCTCGCCGCTCGACAATCGGATGCGGGCTTTCCCGCTTTCCGCCGTCAGCGCCTCGATGGAAACGCCGCAGCGGATATCGACGCCTTCGGCGCGGTGGCGCTCGGTGAGCAGATGAGCGATCTCCTCCGGCACGCCGCGCTTCAGCACCCGTTCCAGCCCCTCGATGACGGTGACCTTGGCGCCGAGGAGGCGCGCCGTCGCCGCAAGCTCCAGGCCGATGAAGCCGCCGCCGATGATGGCGATATGCCGTCCTGGTTTCATGGCCTCGCGCAGCGCCGCCGCATCGTCATGGGTCCGAAGCGCGCGGATATGCGGACTGTCTTCCGGGGCGCCGGGGAACGATCGCGCGGCTGCGCCCGTCGCCAGCAGCAGCTTGTCGTAGAGAAGCGCAGTGCCATTCGAAAGCGTGACGGTCCTGGAGGCGGGATCGAAGTCCGTAGCTTCCAGGCCGGTCAGGAGCCGGATGCGGTTTTCGGCGTATTTTTCCGCCGCAACGATGAATTTCGGATCGCTCGCATCGGACCCCGCCTTCGAAAGAGGCGGCCGCTCATAGGGGGGCAGCGGTTCGGCTCCGACAAGCGTTATTTCGCCGTCAAAACCCTTTTCCCGCAAGGCGAAGGCGGCGCGGGCACCGCATTCGCCCGCACCGAGGATGACGAAATGAGCCACGTCGGCCTCCTTATACAGCGATGAAGACGGTGTCGCCTTCGACCTTGACCGGATAGGTCTTCAGATTGACGCAGACCGGGGCGCCCTTGGCTTCGCCGGTCTTGTAGTTGAAGCGGCCGTTATGTTTCGGACATTCGATGATCTCATCCATGACAAGCCCGTCGGCGAGATGGATATGTTCATGCGTGCAGAGCCCGTCGGTCGCGAAGAACTCGTCGTCGGGGCTGCGGTAGACCGCGAAGGTGCGCCCGCCATGATCGAAGCGGATGACATCCTCTTCGTCGATCTCGTCCTTGCCGCAGACTTCGATCCAGTTTCCGCTCATCTTTGTCCTCCTCGATTTTCGATTATTGTGCCGCCGGCGCCAGCTCGTTGTGGAATTCCTCGCGATAGGGCCGCGCGGTGGCCGGCAGTTCCCGCCTCAGGAAATAATCCTCGTTGCGAAGCTGGCGCAGGAAGGCCGGGATCATCTCGCGATAGCCGGAGAGGATCGACGGGTTCGGCGCCGGCAGGTCGTGCTTGATCATCGCGTGCAGCTTCGGCAGCGCGTGGTAGGGCACCATCGGGAACATGTGATGTTCGACGTGGTAATTCATGTTCCAGTAGATGAAACGGCTGATGGGGTTCATATAGACGGTACGGCTGTTCAGCCGGTGATCGATGACGTTGTCGGCAAGCCCGCCATGCTGCAGGAGCCCGGTCAGCACATGGTGCCAGGCACCGTAGAGACGCGGCAGGCCGATCAGCATCAGCGGCAGGATGGAGCCCGTGGCGACCGCGACGGCGACGGTCGCAAGATAGATCGCCAGCCAGATGCGGGCGATGCGGATCGCTTTGGGCTGTTCCATTTCGGGAATGAAGGTTTTCTCGGCCGCGCTGACGACACCGAAGGCGTTGCGCAGCATGTCGATCATCGCGTGCCAGACGTCGAGGATGCCGAAGAAATTGAGAACCAGCCGGAGGAGGTCCGGCGGCCGCATCACAGCGATTTCCGGATCGCGGCCGACGATGACGGTATCGGTGTGGTGGCGCGCATGGCTCCAGCGCCAGGTCACCGGATTGCGCATGATCATGAAGCAGGCGATCTGATAGACGGCGTCGTTCATCCAGCGCGTCTTGAAAGCGGTGCCGTGACCGCATTCGTGCCAGCGGCTGTCGGAGGCCGAGCCGTAGAGCACGCCATAGGCGAGGAAGAAGGGCACGGCGATCCACGAACCCCAGAAATAGATACCGAGCCCGGCAAGAACCGCCATGCTGCCGAGCCAGATGACCGTGTCACGGATACCAGGCGCATCGGAGCGCTGCATCAGCGCCTTCATCTCCTTGCGCGGAATATCGGTGTGGTACCATTGCGCTGCCGCCAGCCCCGTCTCGACGGCGGTGCGGCTGCTTTCGCCAAGCAGATCGTAGTCACGTTTTTTTGTCTGGGTCGCCATCATCTGCCTCCCGTTGCCCTTGCCGATCAGAATAGGTTGACTTTGGCGGGCCCTCAATGCAGGCTTGATACAATCTATCAAAAGCCATCATAAATGGCTTGCATCCGTGATTGAATCTATCAGGAACATTTATGCGCCGTCCCACCATCTCCGATCTCGCCCGCGCCTCGGGCGTCAGTGTTGCCACCGTCGACCGGGTTCTAAACGGCCGCCACCGCGTGCGGGAGGAAACGGCGCGGCGCGTTTATGACGCGGCCCAGTCGATTGGCTACCATGCCGTCGGCCTCATCCGGCAACGTGTCTTCGAGGATCTGCCGCAATATAGGCTGGCCTTCCTGCTGCAGAAGCCGATGCAGCCCTTCTATCAGGCCTTCGCTCGCGAAATCGAAGCGGCGGCGCGCAACGTGACCACCGCCCGCCTGCAGATCCAGATCGATTATCCCTCAGCGGCTACCCCGGCCGCCATCATCGAGAAGATCAAAGGCTTTGCCGCCCGGAACCAGGCGGTTGCCGTCGTCGGGCCCGATTATCCCGCTGTGACGACGGCGGTCGAGGAGTTGAAGGAGCGGGGCATCCCGGTGTTCTCGGTGCTCTCTGATCTCGCCACGGGCGTGCGCGACGCCTATGTCGGCGTCAACAACCGCAAGGTCGGGCGAACCGCTGCTTGGACGATCGCCCGCACGGCGCACAAACCCGGCAAGGTCGCCTGTTTCGTCGGCAGTCACCGCTTTCACGGCCATGAACTCAGGGAGATCGGCTTCCGTTCCTATTTTCGCGAGAATGCGCCGGAATTCGATGTCGTCGACACGCTGATCAATCTCGAAACCGCCGAAATCACCCACGAGGTGACGCTGACGCTTCTGCAGAAGCATTCCGATCTCGTCGGCCTCTATGTCTGTGGCGGCGGCATGGAGGGGGCGATCTCGGCATTCCGCGAAGAGGGCGTCGGCGGCAGGGTCGCGCTGGTGGTCAACGAACTGACGCCGGACAGCAAGGCCGGGCTTGCCGACGATATCGTCACGATGGTGATCGCAACCCCCCTGCCCGCCCTTTGCAAGGAGCTGGTGTCGCTGATGCTCGGCGCCATCGAGCGCGGCGAGGCCGCCATTCCCGGCCAGTCCTTCCTGCCGTTCGACATCTACATTTCAGAGAACATCTGAGGAGTGATGGAATTCCATCATTACCCTCGAAATTCTTTCAGCAATGAAAGCCGGAGCAGGCGATGGCAGATGGATTGCCGCGCAAATTCCGATAGAGATTCGCACGCCCATTCACAGGATTGCTCCGCCGCGATGCGGAGACGAGGAGGATATATCCGTCATGACTTCCATCCGCTTTGCGCTCAACCATATGGCCGCGCCGTCGCTTGCCATCGATGATTTCTTCGCGCTGGCAAAGTCGCTCGGCATCGGAGAGGTCGAGATCCGCAACGACCTTTCCGGCAACGCCATTCTCGACGGAACCAAACCCGAAGCGATCAAGCAAGCCGCCGAGAGCCACGGGCTGACGATCATCTCGATCAATGCGCTGCAGCGCTTCAACGAATGGAATGCAACCCGGGCAGCCGAAGCGCAGGAACTGATCGACTATGCCAGCGCCTGTGGCGCCAAGGCGCTCGTGCTCGTTCCGAAGAACGACGGCACCGGCTGCGCCGATGGCGAACGGCAGGCCAATCTGCGCCAGTCCCTGACGGCGTTGAAGCCGATGCTCGATGAAGCCGGCATCATCGGCCTCGTCGAGCCGCTCGGTTTCGAAATCTGCTCGCTGCGCTCGAAGACCGAGGCGGCCGAGGCAATCAAGGAACTCGGCGCGCAATCGACCTTCAAGCTCGTTCACGACACCTTCCACCATCACCTTGCCGGCGAAGCGGCGACCTTCCCGAAGCTTGCCGGTCTCGTCCACATCTCCGGCGTCAGCGACCCCTCTGTGTCGGTTGCCGATATGCGCGATTCTCATCGGGTGCTCGTCGACGGCGACGACCGGCTCGACAATGCTGGGCAGATCAAGGCGCTGCTGCAGGCGGGCTACAAGGGTCCGTTCTCCTTCGAGCCCTTCGCAGCCGAAGTGCATGCCGTCAAGGACCCGGCTGCAGCGCTACGCACCAGCATGGATCATCTCACCGCACGAGTTTGAGACTGCAAAGACCTGCGGCGCGGTCATGAAGCGTCGCCACCATTGTCGATACGGTCGGCCGCTGGCGAGCGGCCGACCGCATCACTCTATTCGCGGCCCCTGAACCGGCGCTGATAGGCGGGGTCGTAGAGCGAGCTCTCGCGAAAATCCTCTGCCGCAAGCGATGGGCCGACGAAGATGATCGCCGTGCGTTCGATCGGCTCGGCCGCAACCTTTGCCTCGATATCGCGGAGTGTGCCGCGCAGCACGCTCTCGTCCGGCCAGGAGGCCTTGACGACGATCGCGACCGGGCAGTCGGCGCCGTAGAGCGGCGTCAATTCCGCCACCACCTGCTTCAGCGCATGGATTGCCAGATGGATCGACAGCGTGGCGCCGGTGGCGCCGAATTTCGCCAGCGTCTCGTCATTCGGCATCGGCGAAGCGCGGCCGGAAACGCGGGTGAGCACCAGGCTCTGGGCCACGGCCGGGATCGTCAGTTCGCGGCCGAGCACGGAGGCAGCGGCGGCAAAGGCCGGAACACCCGGCGTCATCGTATAAGCGATGCCGTGTTTTTGCAGCCGGCGCACCTGCTCGGCCACCGCACTCCAGACCGAAAGATCGCCGGAATGCAGCCTTGCGACGTCCTGCCCGGCAGCCGCGGCGGCGAGATATTCCGCCTCGATCTCGTCGAGCGACAGCGGCGCGGTATCGACGATACGCGCGCCCGGCGGGCAATATTGCAGCAGTTCAGGAGAGACGATCGAACCGGCATAGAGACAGACCGGGCACTGGGCGATGAGACCGCGGCCACGCACCGTGATCAGATCCGCAGCCCCCGGCCCCGCGCCGATGAAATGCACCGTCATTCCGTCATCCTTTCGTCCAGCGCCACTGCGTCACCGGCATGGCCGGCCGCCAGCCGCTCATGCCGCCGATGGCGCCGGCGCGCGCTATTTCGATGCGCGTCAGCGAGCCGCCGCGCTTTGCATGTTCGCAGAGCAGCACGGCTTCCATCTCCAGCGTCACGGCATTGGCGAGGAGCCGCCCTCCCCGCTTCAGCGCCGCAATCGCGGCATCGATGACGCCAGCCTCGCTGCCGCCGCCGCCGAGGAAGATCGCATCCGGTTCCGGCAGGCCCACAAGTGCGCCGGGTGCTGCGCCTTCGATGACGGCGAGATGCGGCACGCCGAAGGCGGATGCGTTACGGGCGATCCGCGCCGCCCGCTCCGGCGATTGCTCGATGGCAATCGTCTTCAGCGACGGATCGGCAAGCATCCATTCGATGCCGATCGATCCCGAACCGGCGCCGATATCCCAGAGCAGTTCGCCGTGCCGCGGCGCAAGCGCCGACAGCGTCATTGCCCGGATTTCGCGTTTGGTGATCTGTCCGTCATGCTCGAACAGTTCGTCCTCGAGCCCGGCGACGAAAGGCAGAATGCGGGCCCCCTCCCCTGCCGCGACATGGAGGGCGCAGACATTGAGGGGATCGATGTCCGCAAGATCGAAATCCGCGGAGATCGCGCTTCTGCGCCGGTCCCGCGAGCCGCCCAGCGCCTCGAGAACGGTAAGCTGTGACTGACCGAAACCATCGGCGGCAAGCAGGTTTGCCAGCGCGCGAGGCCCGTTCTCGTCCGACGTCAGCGCGATGATGCGCCGTCCAGGGTGCAGATGCGGCCGGATCAGGTCGATCGGCCGGCCATGCAGCGAAATCGTCGCGACGTCCTGCAGTGGCCAGCCGAGCCGCGAGGCGGCAAGGCTGAAGGCCGAAGGCGCCGGGATGGTGCGCATCTCTTCCACCGCCAAATGGCGGGAGAGCGTTGCGCCGACGCCATGGAGGAACGGATCGCCGGAGGCGAGCACGACGACCGGCGTGCCGCGCCTTGCAAGGATCGCCTCGATTGAGCGCGCGAACGGGCTCTGCCAGGAAAATCTCTCACCTGATATCAGCTGCGCCGCCAGGGCATGATGCCGTGCGCCGCCGAAGACGGCCGGTGCGCTGGCGATCAGCCTTTTCGCCTCCTCGCCCAGCCCTTCTGGACCATCTTCACCGATGCCGATAATAGTCAGCCAGGGCTGATTGCCGGGAGGAGAGAGATCAGACATGGGACGACCTCGCATTCTGATCCTCGGCGGCACCAGCGAGGCGCGCCTGCTGGGCGAAGCGCTCGCGGCGCGTGACGATTGCGATATTCTTCTGTCGCTGGCCGGGCGTACCGAAAAACCGGCTGCGCAGCCGGTTCCGGTTCGAATCGGTGGTTTCGGCGGCGCTGCGGCGCTCGCCGATTTCCTGAACGGGGGCGGATATGATCTGCTTATCGACGCCACGCATCCCTTCGCCGAGCGCATCTCTGCCAATGCCGCCCGTGCTGCCGAGGCCACCGGCATAACCGCCATCGCTCTGCGTCGTCCCGAATGGCAGCGCCTGCCGGGCGATCACTGGCGGGACGTGCGGAGCATTCCGGCGGCCATTGAGGCGCTTGGCCCCTCCCCCCGCCATGTCTTCCTGGCAACGGGCCGGCAGGGTGCGCATTATGCCGAAGCGGCAGCACAGCATCACTATCTCGTTCGCAGCGTCGACCCCGTCGAGCCGCCGCTTGCGCTTGCGAATGTCGATTATATCCTCGATCGTGGTCCGTTCACGCTGGAAGGCGAATTGGCTCTGCTGAGACAGCACCATATCGATGTCATCATTGCCAAGAACAGCGGCGGCGGCGCCACCTATGCGAAGATCGAGGCAGCCCGCCTGCTCGGCATCGAGGTGATGATGGTCACGCGTGCGCAAGCGTCCACGGTCAAGATGGTCGAAACTGTCGAGGCGGCGCTGGCGGCGGTCGATCACCTCTTCCCCTCCGCCATGAAACGCGGCGTATAGACGAGGTCCGGCCTGCCGGGCCGCGTGATGATCCGCGTTTCGGCCGAGCCGATGATGATGCAGGTCGCCATATCGGCCATCGAGGCATCCGCCTGGGACAGCGGCTGTACGGCGATACGTTCGTCCGGCCGCCCGGCCGCGCGCCCGAAAATAACCGGTGTCGTTGCCGGCAGATGGTCGCGCAACAGCTTGAAGGCCTCGCCGAGCTGCCACGGCCGCGCCCGGCTGATCGGATTATAAAGGGCGATGACGAAGCCGGCCCTGGCCGCCAATTCGAGACGGTTTTCTATTATATTCCAAGGCTTTAGATTGTCCGACAGCGAGATGGCGCAGAAATCGTGGCCAAGCGGTGCCCCTGCTCTCGCGGCCACCGCCAGCATCGCGGTGATGCCGGGCAGGATGGTGAGATCGACCGCGCGCCAGGCTGCCGGCCCGTTCTCGATCGCCTCGCAGACGGCAGCAGCCATGGCGAAGACACCGGGGTCGCCGCCGGAGACGATGCAGACCTTGGCACCATCCGCTGCCATCGAAAGTGCCGCCCCTGCCCTGTCGAGTTCTTCGCGATTGTCCGAGGCATGGCGCAGCTGATCGTCGCGGAGCTGCAGCCTGTCGAGATAGGGTCCATAACCGAAGAAATTCGTCGCCGCATCGACGGCGGCCAACGCTTCCGGCGTCATCTGTTCGGGATTGCCGGGGCCGGTGCCGATCACGAAAAGGGCGCCGCTCATCGGCTGCGCTCCCAGCCCGGCACCAGGACGAGCGAAAAATACGGCGCATCGCCGTCGGCCCTGTCGGCAAGCTTTGCCATGGCTGCATTCGCCATGGTGCCGCGTTCGACATAGACCGCTTGGCCGAGTCGTCCGGCAGTTTCCAGCGCCCGGCGGATTTTCGGCAGATTGCGGCCGACTTTCATGATGACGGCGGCTTGCGTATCGGCCAGGCGGCGCGTCAGCTCGGCCTCGGCCATCGTACCGGGCAGTACGGAAAGCACGTCATCCCCCTGGACGATCGGCATGCCGGCCAAGGACCAGCAGCCCGACATGGCGCTGATGCCGGGGATCACTTCGGTCGGATAGCGCTGGGAAAGTCTGACATGCAGGTGCATGTAGGAGCCGTAGAACAGCGGATCGCCCTCGCTGAGCACGGCGACGGTCCGCCCGGCATCGAGATGGCCGGCGATTGCCTCGGCGGACCGGTCATAGAACTGGGTGATCAGGCTCCGGTAACGCTCGTCGTTCTTGTCGATCTCGGTGGTGACGGGATAATAGAGCGGCAGCAGCGTCACGCCGGATTTCAGCAGTGGCTCGACGATCGCCTTGCCATTGCCGCCCCTGCCCTCTTTGGCAAAGTAAGCAATGACGTCGGCATCTTCGATGGCGCGGACGGCTTTAAGGGTCAGGAGCTCCGGGTCGCCGGGACCCGTGCCGACGCCGATCAGGCGGCCTTGTTTTGTCATAGGCCCGGCCTCGCCAGCGCATTGATGGCGGCCGCCGTCATGGCGCTACCGCCGAGCCGGCCGCGCACGATGGCGAAGGGGACGCCATAGGAATTTTCCGCCAGCGCATCCTTTGATTCCGCCGCGCCGACAAAACCGACGGGCATGCCGAGGATAGCAGCGGGTTTCGGGGCGCCGTCGCGCAAGAGTTCGAGCAGGTGGAACAGCGCCGTCGGCGCATTGCCGATCGCGACAATGCTTCCGCCGAGCCGGTCGAGCCACAGATGCATGGCGGCGGCTGAGCGCGTATTGCCGGTCTTGACCGCAAGCTCCGGCGTGGCGGGATCGCGCAGCGTGCAGATCACCTCGTTCATCGCCGGCAGCCGTGCCCGGGTAACGCCCTGAGCGACCATTTCCGCGTCGCAGAAGATCGGTGCTCCACCTTTCAGCGCCTCGCGCGCCGCGCTAACGACATCGGCGGAAAACACAAAATGCTCCGCCGCTTCGACCAGCCCGCAGGCATGGATCATGCGCACGGCGATCTCGGCCTGATCTTCGGTGAAGCGCGAAAGATCGGCCTCGGCGCGGATGATCGCAAAGGAGCGCTCGTAGATCGCGTCGCCGCTGCGGATATAATCGTAGTCTGGCATTCCTATTCCTGTCGCAGCACCTTCGAAACGCCGGTTGCGCCAAGCCGTGTAAGGCAGGCGGCGGTCGATTCGCCAGCGCCTCTGTTATCTTCGATGGAGCGGGCGAGCCTCTCTATAGCGAAATCGATCCGTCCGCCAGCGATCCGTTCATCCGGCCGATCCATTGCCAACCCGTTGAGGATGAGATCGTAACCTTCAGCCGTCCCGGTCAGGGTCAGCGCCGGGCGCGCATGCGCGCAGCCTTTGGCACAGCCGGAGAGATGCAGCGTCAGCGACCCGTCGAACAGGTCGGGTGCCGCGGCCAGGATGCGGCGGGCCAGCGTTCGTGTTTCGTAGAAGCCGGAGCCGCAGGCGCCGGCGCCGGCGCAGGCGGCAATATGCTCGGCTTTATCGCCGGCTTGCGCGCTGAAGCCGTATTTGGCGGCCGCGGCCTCGATCGCCGGCACTCTCTCTGCCGGCAGGCCGAGGAAGAAGAAACCGCGACCCGGCGCCAGCCGGATGGCCGTTGCGCCGGAGGCTTTGGCGAGATCGAGCAGGGCGGTCAGGTCGGACGCTCTCGTCTGGCCGAATTCCGGCCGCACGCCGAGCACGGCTTTGCCGTCCGCCAGCCTATGCAGGCCCGGTAGCGGCATCCTTGCCGAGCACGACTGCATGGATCGGATAGCTGCCATGGCGGGAAAATGCGTTTGCAGATGCACCGGATCGATATCCCGTGCCCGACTGCCCTGCCCGAGCATTGCCAGCTGAACCAGGATTTCGCCAACGGCCGAGACGGCCGCCTCCGCAGGACCGGCCGCGACCGGCGTTGCGGTCGCACCATCGCCATTGATGGCGACTAGCCAATGCGCTTGGGCTAGTGCGACGACACGAATATCGGCGGAAAGTTCCGACAAGCCGAAGGTTCCACCGCCGTCGATGACGATCGACAGTTTCGGCGCAAGCCGCGGCGAGGCGAGCAGTTCCTGAAGCTTGCTGCGCAGGGCCAGTTCCATTGCGGCCGGATCGCTCACCTCTTCCGGGTCGATGCCATGCAGCGGCGAGATCTCGATCGCCGGCCCGTCCGGCACGGTGATCCCGGCGGCATCAATATCGGAAGCGAGCTGTCCGACCGTCTCGGCCCGCAGCCCGCGGATCTGCAGATTGCCGCGCGCAGTGATCTCGAGAATACCATTTCCATGCGCCGTAGCTGAGCGAGCAAGGGCGGAGAATTGCGAGACCGTCAAGGCGCCGCCGGCCGGCCGCAGCCGCACGAGCAGGCCGTCACCGGTCGGCATCGGCGCGGCAAGGGCGGGGCAGGCGCCTCGCGCGCGCCTCTTCGCCGCCGCGCGATCACGGCCGTCCGTCGCGCCTCTGCTGTCGATCGCCTTGGCGGTCTCTATGCCCATTCTTAATCCTCTGTCCGTGTCTTACATGATCGCGGCAGACGCGGCAAAACATGATGGAAACGGTCGACCGGCTATTCCTCGAAATCCCGTCCCTTGCGCAGGAGATAGATGTCCATGATCCAGCCATGCCGTTGCCGGGCCTGGCTCCTGAGTGTCAGGATATCGGCCGCGACATCGCCGAGCCGTCCTGATCGGACGATCTCGTCCTCGGTACCGAGATAGGCGCCCCAGAAAATCTCGGCATCGCGGTCGTCGATCTTGGCAAAAGCCTGATCGCCGTCGAGCATGACGACCGTCGTGGGCGCCTGGAGTCCCTCCCGCGCCAGCCGACGCCCGGTGGTAATTTCGATCGGCTTGCCGACGAGATTGATCGGGATTTTGTGGCTGGCCGCCAGGGCCTGGATGCTGGTGATGCCGGGAACGACACTGTAATCGAAATCCAGGTCGGCTTGCTGCCGCACCCGTTCGATGATGCGGATCGTGCTGTCGTAGAGACTGGGATCACCCCAGACCAGAAAGGCGCCGCTGCCATCCTCGGGCAGGCCGGCGATCAGATCTGCATAGATATGGGCGATCTCGCCATGCCAGGCGTCGACGCTTTGCGCGTAGCTTCTGTCGGCCGTCTGTCGCTGCGGCACTGCGAATTCTGAGATCCGGATCCCCGGCCGTGTGATATATCGCTCGCAGATCTCGCGGCGAACTTCGGCAAGCTCTTCCTTGGTCGCGCCCTTGAGCGGCAGAAAGATCACGTCGGCGGCGTTCATCGCATTGATTGCCTGTATGGTGACGTGCTCCGGGTTGCCCGTGCCGATGCCGATGATATGGATGTGCTTCACGCCGATACTCCAATGATTCCTGGCGGTCTTGCCGAAAAAGCCGGATCGCCGCAAGGGCAGGGCAGGGAGTTGGCCGCGGCCAACTGGGCCGCTGATGGGGCCCTGGCCCCCATTGTTGCCGGAAATCCCGAATCGTGTCACTTTCGATACGCTTTTTGACGCTATGTTGACAGAAAAGCGCATCGAAAAGGATTGGGTGTTTTGGACAACATTAGCGTATCGACGACAGATCTGCGGATCGAGCGGCATGCGAACCAGCTTTCGCGGCAATTGAAGCTGTTGCGCGACAAGCTGTTTCCGCCGCTTTCGCAGAAGACGCTGCGCACATTCTCCTCCGGCGAGGCCGCTCAGATGATCGGCGTTTCCGACGGCTATCTTCGCCAGCTTTCGCTGGATGGCAAGGGGCCGCAGCCGGAACTTTCCCCGAATGGCAGGCGCTCCTATACGCTCGGCCAGATCAATGAATTGCGCCATTATATGGCGAAGCTGAAGCCGAAGGATGCGCTCAGCTATCTTCCCTGGCGGCGTCCCGGCGAGAAGCTGCAGACGGTCGCCGTGACCAATTTCAAGGGCGGTTCGGCCAAGACGACGACGACACTCTATCTGGCGCAGTATCTGGCGCTGGCGGGTTACCGGGTGCTTGCCATCGATCTCGATCCGCAGGCCTCGCTCTCCTCCATGCTGGGCGTGCAGCCCGAATTCGATCTCTCCGACGGCGATACGCTCTATGGCGCCATTCGCTACGATGCCGGACGCAAGCCGCTGAAGGAGATTGTCCGCAAGACCTATTTCGACGGGCTCGATCTGGTGCCGGGCAATCTCGAGCTGATGGAGTTCGAGCATGAGACGCCGCGGGCGCTCAACGATCGTCAAAAGCCGGCCGAGCTGTTCTTCCGCCGGGTCGGCGTGGCGATTGCCGAGGTCGAGGCGGATTACGACGTGGTGGTGATCGATTGCCCGCCGCAGCTCGGCTATCTCACCCTCGGGGCCGTCTGCGCCGCCACATCGCTGCTGATCACCATCCATCCGCAGATGGTCGACGTCGCGTCGATGTCGCAGTTCCTGCTGATGACCTCGGATCTGC
The DNA here is from genome assembly GCF_019793465.1 of Rhizobium croatiense. GTDB lineage: Bacteria > Pseudomonadota > Alphaproteobacteria > Rhizobiales > Rhizobiaceae > Rhizobium > Rhizobium croatiense. Next base: position 41,789 of record NZ_JAILYJ010000012.1, read on the forward strand.
TCTCCGTCGTTCGCAAGGCCGGCGGCGACCTGCAGCACGACTTCATCAAATATGTCGTCACCCGCCACGAACCTTTCGATGCACCGCAGTCGCAGATCGTTGCGCTGTTGCGCAGCCTGTTCGGCGATGACGTGTTGACGGCAACCATTCTCAAATCGACGGCGATTGCCGATGCCGGCCTGACCAAGCAGACGCTCTTCGAAATCGAGAAGGGGCAGGTGCGCCGCTCGACTTACGATCGGGCGTTGGAATCGGTCAATGCCGCCAACAGCGAGGTTCTTGCCGGCATTCACAAAGCCTGGGGCAGGACATGAGCAGACGCGATCGCCTCAAAGGTCTTTTCGACGATACGGCGCAGGAGTTGGCCGCGGCCAACTACGAAGAATCTTCTTCGCGCGGATCGGCCGGGCCGGTCCGGACGATGGCGCTGACCCTCGGGCGCATGGAGGAAGAGAGCAGGGCGATGCAGGAGGCCTTGCTCTCCGGCGAGCGCATCGTCGAACTCGATCCCGATCTGATTGATTCCTCCTTCGTGCGCGACCGGCTTGCCGACCAGCCGCTCGATATGGAAGACGAGCTGGTGCAGTCGATTGCCGAGAACGGCCAGGAAGTGCCGGTTCTGGTTCGTCGCCATCCTGATGACGAGGCCCGCTACCAGATCGCCTACGGCCATCGACGCCTGCAGGCCGTCAGGCTGCTCGGACGCAAAGTGCAGGCGATCGTCCGTCAGCTCGACGATACCGATGTCGTCATCGCGCAAGGTATCGAGAACTCGGCGCGCCGGAACCTTTCCTATATCGAACGCGCCGTTTTCGCCTTCAATCTCGAGCTCAAGGGGTTTGAGCGTCCTGTCATCATGAAGGCGCTGTCGACCGACAAGACGGAGCTGTCGAAGCTGTTGTCGGTCGCAAAAGCCATCCCGGCCGAGATCGTCCGCTCCGTGGGAGCTGCCCCCGGCATTGGACGGCGTAAATGGATGGCGCTTGCCCAGGACTGGAACGGGATGACGGCGGCGCGGCTTGTGAAGCTTATCGCCTCGGAACAGTTCATGGCGGAAGAGAGCGACCGCCGTTTCGAGCTTTTGGTTGCCGAGCTCGCCCGGAAAGAGGCGAAGCCGGAGCCCACGAAATATGACTGGAAGCCGAAGAGCGGCGGCAAGATTGCCGGCCGAATCAGAAGCGCCGGCAATTCATTCACGATCGCGTTGAAAACAGGCGATGCGCCGGATTTCGGCGCTTACATTTCACGCCGTCTCGATGAGCTTTACGAAGCCTATCGGGCCGGCAAGTTGCAAGCAGGAGAGTAGGCGCAAAAGAAAAAAGCCTCCGAACGTTGCCGTCGCGGAAGCCTTTCTCATATCTGGACAATCTGAGAATCGCACTTCCTCGAATCACTGTCAAGCGTCTTCGGCATCCTTTTGGGTGGTAAGATTTCTTTTGCCTTGAAAAAAAGGTGAGGGACATGGAGCCTCAATATGTATCGACGCCCTTTGGGCGGCGATCGATGACGCTTGGCATGCTGGCAAGCCAGGAAAGCGCCAGCAAGGTCGACCCGGACGCATCGGTCGACAAGTGGAAGATCTTTCGCTCGCTCTGCGAGGCAAAGGACATGATCGGCGTATCCGATCGTGCGCTTGCCGTTCTCAACGCGTTGTTGACCTTCTATCCGAAGAACGAGATTGCCGAGGCCAACGGCTTCGTCGTTTTTCCTTCGAATGAGCAGCTCTCGCTGCGCACGCACGGCATGGCCGGCACGACGCTGCGGCGGAACCTGGCGATGCTGGTGGAAGCCGGGCTGATCATCCGGCGCGATAGCCCGAACGGCAAACGGTTTGCCCGCCGCAACGGTGAGGGCGGGCTTGGCGAGGCCTTCGGCTTCAGCCTGGCACCGCTTCTTGCCCGCGCCGGCGAGATCGAAGCGCAAGCGGCTCAGGTGATGGCCGATAGGCTCGAATGGAAGCGCCTGAGGGAGCGCCTGACGCTCTGCCGACGTGACATCGCCAAGCTGATCGAGATCGCGCTGGAAGAGGAAATTGCGGGCGAATGGATCGAGATGCAGAAACATTTCAATCTGCTGTCGGCCAGCCTGCCGCGCCGCCCGTCGGCGGCGGAGATGAGAAGCCTGCTGACGGATCTCGAGGCGTTCCGCGAAATGATCATCAAGACGCTGGAATCGAAAACGAAAACAGAAAAAACAGACGCCAATGACAGCCAAAACGGTCGGCACATACATAATTCAAACCCACACCTAATATCTGAACTTGAACCAAGCTTCGAACCGAAGCAGGGCGCAAAGCCGGAGGAAGAACCGCGGGCGTGGCGGGAGCCGCCAAAGTCCTTCCCGCTTGCCATGGTGTTGCAGGCCTGCCCCGAGATCGCCGCTTATGGGCCGGGCGGCGGGATCGGCAGCTGGCGGGATCTGATGGCCGCGGCCGTCATCGTCCGCTCGACGCTGGGCGTCAGCCCGAGCGCCTATCAACTGGCCTGCGATATCATGGGACCGGACAACGCCGCCACTGTGATCGCCTGCATTCTGGAACGAGGCGGCCATATCAACTCGGCCGGCGGCTATCTGCGAGACCTGACCCGGCGGGCGGAGCGCGGCGAATTCTCGCTCGGGCCGATGCTGATGGCGTTAATGCGGGCAAATGGTCCGCTGGCGAGGAGAACCGGGTGACCGGGTGGCCAAAAAGCCTCGCACCAGCTGCGAGCGTTAGAAGGAAATGCGGCCTGTCGATGAGACCCTAACCGCCTTCTCCCCTACCACTTTTATTGAAATACACCGTTAACTATGTCATAGTGACGGAAGAAAACATGTCTTTTGCTTCCATTTGTGAAAAACCGTAAAGCTTAACAATGCGCTACGATATAGACGGTGCGATGCTGCAAACCCTGCTTCCACCTCTTGCTGCCGCAGAGGACGGACTGGCGCGGCTGGACGAGCGGGTGTTGCGCTCGCCGGTCGGCGAGGGATTTGCCGAACGCAGTCATTTCTTCGATGCCGCCGGTGCGCTCTGGGTCGCCGGCGAACTCGTGCATGTCGAGGATCTGGTTTTGCACGACGCGCATATGGATAGCCGCGCCCCCAGCCACGAGCTGACGATCGCCCATTCGGTACTGCGGACGCGTCGGCGCATCTGGACCGGGGGACCTTCCTGGGCTCTTAGCGGGTCGGGCCTTGCAACGCTGACCGCGACCATGGGGGAAGGGGAGGGCACGGTCCAGGAAAGCAAAAGCCCGGCGGTCGTGGTCGAGACCGACGACGAGGAGGGGGATGAAGACGGGCCGCTCGCTGCCGAGATGGCGGAGATCGATGCGCTTCTTGCCCGCTCGCAGAAGCTCATCGACGTCCATACCGGCAAAGTGCCGGCTGCCGAGACGACTGTCAGCCCGGCCAAGCGCACCGACGACCCGCTCGGGCTGCTCGGCGACGAGGAATGGGACGAGGAGCAGCGGCTTGCGGAGTGGCGAAGCGTCTTGCCATTGGCCGACAGCCTGCCGCCGGTTCTCGGCGCCGTCATTCTGTTCGAAGCCTGGGACAGGATTGAGCCGCTACGGCGCCAGCATTGGCTCGGTGGTCTTCTCGTCGCAAGTTATCTGCGCGCCCGCGGCAAGGTCGCCTCGCATCTCTTCTCCTTCTATGGCGGGCTGAAGCTGGTGCGCCATGAGCGGCGTCGAGCCCGCGACCGGGCCACACGGCTGCAAGCCTTTCTGGAGGCGATGCATCTGGGTGCCGCGGCCGGTTTCAAGGAAGTCGACCGGTTGTCACTGGCACGCACGCAGATGGAGCTGCGCTTCCGCGGCCGACGCTCGAACAGCAGCCTGCCGGACCTTGCCGATTTCATCCTGTCGCGGCCGATGGTCTCGGCGGCGATGATTGCCCGCCATCTCAGGATTACGCCGCGCGGCGCGCTGAACCTCGTCAATGAGATCGGCATTCGCGAAATCACCGGCCGCGGTCGCTATCGTGCCTGGGGTATCATCTGAAATGAAAGCGGCCGGGCGTGAACCCGGCCGCTTCGTTTTGAGACGAGCACCCGATCTGCCATCCTGTCACAGATTGCAGACCGGGCGCTCTTGCGCTTCCATTGCCCCCGGAAGCGCGGTCCTATTCCCGCTCGCCCGTGAAGTTGAGCAGAAGCGTGAAGATGTTGACGAAGTTCAGGTAGAGCGAGAGCGCACCGAAAACGGCGAGCTTATGGTTCGATTCCTGATCGTAGTTTTCCGAATACTGTTCCTTGATGTTCTGCGTATCGTAGGCGGTGAGGCCGACGAAGACGACGATGCCGATCACCGAGATCGCGAACTGCAGCGCGCTCGAACCCAGGAAGATGTTGACGATGCTGGCGATGATGACGCCGAAGAGGCCCATCATCAGGAACGAGCCCATGCGCGACAGGTCTCGCTTCGTCACATAGCCGTAAAGGCTGGTGGCGCCGAACATCGTGGCGGTGATGAAGAAGGTCCGCGCGATGCTCATCCCGGTGAAGACCAGGAAGACGGAGGCGAGCGACAGGCCCATCACGGCGCAGAAGGCCCAGAAGGTGATCTGCGCAGTGCTCGCCGACATCGTCTGGATTCGGAACGAGAAGAAGAAGACGAAGGCGAGCGGCGCCAGCATCACCACCCACTTCAGCGGCGAGCCGAAGATAGGCACGTAAAGCGCCGGCGTCGAACCGACGACGAAGGCGACGAGGCCGGTGATGACGAGGCCGAGAGCCATATAGTTGTAGACGCGCAGCATGTGCTGGCGCAGACCCTCGTCGAAGATGGCCTGGGAGCCGGCAACGGCGCCATAGCGGGGATTGATCGGGTTCATGCTGATCTCCTCGGTTAGAACTAATAGAGCGAGCGGGCGAGCCGTTCGGCCGCCTGATCGAGATTGAGACCGCTATCATCGGCGATCAGCGCGTAAGCGACCTCGCCGATCTGCCAATAGGCGGCTTCTGCTTTTTCCAGCGTGAGATGGCTGACCGGCTTGACCTCGAAAGCGCCCGGACGGACGGCGAAAAGCGACAGCCGCTTTCCATCCGACTGCTCGATCGCCATCTCGACGCTCGGGCCGAATTCGGATGGGAATATCTGCACGTCGGCGATCTTCCAATCCCTAGGCAGTTCGGGCATCACGATCGCGGTGGCCGCGCGGATTTCGTCGGCGCTGTAAGTGGTCGGTGGCTGCGAAGGCATGGTTTCGCGCAGGACCGCGGTCTGATAGGCGCGGACGGCATCCTCGACATAGGCGGGCGCTGGAACGGAGGCCGCCACCTCGGTCGCCGAGAATGCACCGAAGGAATTGTGCGCCACCCAGCCGGCGGTCACCAGAATACCGACGGCGGCGATGCGCTGCATGGAGTGGAAGATGCGGCCATAGGAAAGGCCACGCTCCAGCCGGCGGGCGGCATCGCGGGTCTCGGCACGGCCGAAGGCGCTTTCGCCGGCAAGCGCCAGGCGCAGCTCACCTTTCACGCTGAGATCGGCCATCACCTTGGCGGCAATCGCCGGGTTCTCGGAAAGATAGGACTCCACCTGGATGCGGCGGGCGACATCGAGCTCGCCGTCCACATAGGCGTCGAGATCGGCGTCGACGATCGGGTCAACTGCTTTCATGGCCGTTCCCTCCGATTAATCTCAGATGCGAAATGCGCGGTGTCTTCTCCTCGAATTCGCGCAGCTGCGTGCGGGCGCGGGAGATGCGCGACATCAGCGTGCCGATCGGAATGCCGAGCGCATTGGCGGCTTCCTGATAGGAAAGGTCTTCGATCGCCACGAGATGCAGCGCCTCGCGCTGTTCCTCCGGCAGGTCGAAGAAGGCGTCGCGCACCTGCTGCAGGCGCACGGCATGTTCCTGGCCGGCCGGCAAGGACTGCTCGGCTTCGACAGCCGCTTCGTCGTGGCGCCGTGTCAGCGACCGCTTCTGGCGAAGGCGATCGATATGGGCATTGTGCAGAATCGAAAGCAGCCAGGTGCGCAGGTTGCCGCCGCTGCGGAAGCTCTTTCGCTTCTCGAAGGCGCGCACCAGCGCATCATGCACCAGATCCTCTGCCTCGTCCGAATTGCGCACCAGCGCGCGCGCGTAGCGCCTCAGCGCTGCGAGCTGGCCGATGACGTCGAACGGGCGGTCTTTGCGTTCCATGATTGAGTATACGCAAGCGCGCCGGATTTTATTCCCGGCGGGACAAAAAAAGTCATCCGGACGGAACATCGTTGCTGAATATTCGGCCAGGATACGATGAGCGCCCTAAATCGGCGATTGTTTATGACAATTACATGACAGATCATCACGCCGCTGATTTGGAGGGGAAGATACACAATGAAGGAAAAGAAGCGGGTCTACGAAGCTCTCGTGGACGGCGCCATGGAAGGGCTGACGGGTGAGGCGCTCTATGATTTCGTCAAGATGCGTTGTCCGAAGGCCACCAGCAAGAAGATCGTCCGGGCCTCGCTTCTCGCCCTGACCGATCCGCATCTCAAGGACCGCAATATTCTCGACGTGATCTACGCGCTGGCGATCAAGCATCGCCTCGACGACGGCGTACTCTATGACGGCGACGAGGATGATGCTGCAGAGCCGGCGCCGTTCTCTCACGCGGTCATCCAGGACACATCTCGACCTTCCTGAAATGCTCAGCGGCCATCTGAAAGCTCTTCGAGAATCGGACAGTCCGGCCGGTCATTGCCGTGGCAGGCATGCACGAGGTGCTCCAGCGTGCGGCGAAGTTCCGTCAGCTCACGGATCTTGCGGTCGATCTCACCGAGTTTGCTCTCGGCTATATCCTTGACGTCGGCGCTCGCCCGAGCCTTGTCTTCATAGAGCGCCAGCAATTGCCGGCATTCGTCGACCGAAAAGCCGAGACCGCGCGAGCGCTGCAGGAAACGCAGCTTGTGAACGTCGCTCGCAGCGTAGTCGCGATAGCCGTTTCCGCCCCTTTCGGGGCGGATCAGGCCGATATCCTCGTAATAGCGGATCGTCTTCGCAGGCAGACCGGACCGCTCGGATGCTTCGCCGATATTCATTGCCATCTCCTATAATTTTGCCAAGCGCAGCCTCAACGCGTTGGCAATCACCGACACGGACGACAGGCTCATTGCCGCCGCTGCGATCATCGGCGACAGCAGCAGGCCGAAGACCGGATAGAGCACGCCGGCGGCGACCGGAACGCCGAGGGCATTATAGCCGAAGGCGAAGCCGAGATTCTGGCGGATATTGCGCATCGTCGCCTCCGCCAGCCGCCGCGCCCTGACGATGCCGTTGAGGTCGCCCTTCACCAATGTAATGCCGGCACTTTCCATCGCAACATCGGCGCCGGTGCCCATGGCGATACCGACATCAGCCGAAGCAAGTGCCGGCGCATCGTTGACGCCATCGCCGGCCATGGCGATGACGGCGCCCTTGGCGCGCAATTCCTCGATCAGCGCCTTCTTGCCTTCCGGCAGCACGTCGGCGCGGACCTCATCGATGCCGAGGCTTTTTGCGACCGCCTGCGCCGTGCGCTCGTTGTCGCCGGTCGCCATGATGATCTTCAGCCCGCTGTCGTGCAGCGCCTTGATGGCGGCTGAAGTCGTCGGCTTGATCCGGTCGGCGACGGCGACGAGGCCGGCAAGCTTGCCGTCGAGCGTGACGAACATCACCGTCTTGCCATCGCCGCGCAGGGCTTCGGCCTTTTCCGACAGCGCCGCGGGATCGACGCCGAGATCGGCGAGCATCGCCGCATTGCCGAGCGCCACCGTCATGCCGCCGGCAAGGCCCATGACACCCTTGCCCGTCTTTGCCTCGAAGCCGGTGACCTCGACGAAGGTGGCATCGCGCTCTTCGGCGCCGGAAACGATCGCTTCGGCCAGCGGATGTTCAGAGCCGCGCTCCAGGCTTGCCGCCAGCGTCAGCAGCCGGTTCTCCTCGATGCCGCCGAAGGCGACGATGTCGGTGAGAACTGGTTTGCCTTCGGTCAGCGTGCCTGTTTTGTCGACGATCAGCGTGTCGACCTTGGAAAAGCGTTCCAGCGCTTCGGCATCCTTGATCAGAACGCCTTCCTGAGCGCCGCGCCCGGTTGCGATCATGATCGACATCGGCGTCGCAAGACCGAGCGCGCAGGGGCAGGCGATGATCAGAACGGCGACGGCGGCCAGCAGCGCATTGGCTAGGCTCGGTTCCGGCCCGATCGCGGCCCAGACGATGAAGGCAAGGATGGCCACGACGACGACGGCCGGCACGAAGACGGCCGACACCCGATCGACCGCGCCCTGGATTGGCGCCCGCGAGCGTTGCGCCGCGGCGACCATGTCGATGATGCGCGACAGCACCATGTCGGCGCCGACCTTCTCGGCCGCCATGACGAGCGATCCATTCTTGTTGATCGTGCCGCCGGTCAGAGCATCGCCCTTCGCCTTCTCCAGGGGCAAGGGCTCGCCCGTAATCATCGATTCGTCGACGGTCGACTGGCCCTCGAGGACGGAACCATCCACCGGAATGCGTTCGCCGGGACGCACACGCAGCCGGTCGCCGGCCTGGATGTCGTCCACCGGCACGTCGCTTTCGCTGCCGTCGGCATCAATGCGCCGCGCCGTCTTCGGCGCGAGATCAAGTAGGGCGCGGATCGCCGAGCCGGTGCGTTCACGCGCTTTCAATTCGAGCACCTGGCCGACGAAGACGAGCGCTACGATGACGGCGGCCGCCTCGAAATAGACCGGCACGGCGGCGCCATGGCCGCGAAAGCTCATCGGGAAGATCCCGGGCGCAAGCGTGGCGACGAGGCTGTAGAGATAGGCGGTGCCGACGCCGAGACCGATCAGCGTCCACATGTTCGGGCTGCGGTTGACGAGAGACGCCCAAGCGCGGCGGAAGAAGGGCAAGGCCGCCCACAGCACCACCGGCGTTGCCAGCAACAGCTCGATGTAGGTCGCCTGCGGTTCGCCGATCGCTTCGCGGAGCGGCAGGCCGAGCATCGGCCCCATGCCGAGCGCCAGCAGCGGCAGGGCAAGGATGGAGCTGACCCAGAGCCGTCTGGTGAAATCGACAAGTTCCGGGTTCGGGCCTTCGTCATCAGGAGGAATACCCGCCGGTTCCAGCGCCATGCCGCATTTCGGGCAGTCGCCGGGACGGTCGCTGACGACCTCCGGATGCATCGGGCAGGTATAGAGCGTACCCTTCGGCGCCGGCTTTGCAGCCGGGCGGTTGCCGTCGCGATAGGCCGTGGGGTCGGCTTCGAATTTCGCCTGGCAAGCGGCCGAGCAGAAGTAGAATTTCTCGCCCTCGACCTTCAGAAAATGTTTTGCCATCGAACGATCGACGGCCATGCCGCAGACCGGGTCCTTCGCTGTCAGGTAATACTGGGGTGCGGCCGCAAATTTCGTCCGGCAGCTCTCGGAGCAGAAATGATGAATGCGGCCAGCATGGGTAAGCGATGGCTTGCCGGCCTCCGGATCGACGGTCATGCCGCAGACGGGATCACGAATGATGGCGTCGGCGACCTTCGCCCGATCATGGCTGCAATGGCTATGATCGTCATCGCCATGGGCGTGGCCGTGATGGTGGTCGTGTTTTATGTTCATGCTTGTCTCCTATGCCCGCAGGGCAGTTGGAGAGACTTATCGACCTTCCAGCAACTGGAAGGTCAAGCGCTAATTTCGGCGAGATCGATTTTTCGACGGCCGCCGCCGCTCGCTTCCGGAGCGGGCGGCGTGGCGCCACCTTCAGGTCGGGCTGATCAGCCCGAGGGGCTGGCTTCCGAGCAAGGCGGCAACCGAAATGCTGCCGCCGGGCTCGATGGTTTTTCCGGTCAGCAGATCCGCCTTCAACCCGTGAAGAGGGGAGGGCACCGCGATCGCCGTGTCCTCCCAGAACTCCGGACCGGCAAAAAGCACGCCGGGATCGAGCCAGCCGAACATCATCCTGGGCACGGCGACGATTGCGAAATCGCCTTCATGCACCCGGGCAAAGGCGAGCAGATGATCCCGGCGGCTGCCCGTCGCCTTCAACGGCAGATAATCACCTTTCGAAAAGAGAGCCGGGTGCCGCTGGCGCAGCTGCAGGCCAATGCTGACGATACGCTGCTTCAACGCTGCCGCCTGAAGCTTGGCGATCGGTCCGGCTTCAGCAAGCCAGGCAGCCAGTTGTTCGTGGTCGACAGGTCGGCGATTGTCGGGATCGACGAGACTGAAATCGAAGCCTTCCGCGCCCTGGTAAATGTCGGGAATGCCCGGCGCCGTCAGCTTGAGCAGTGTCTGCGACAGGCTGTTGACGTAGCCGGCCGCGATGAAGGGCTGCAGCACCCTTTCGAAATCTTCGAGAAAGGCGTCATTGTCCGGCGACATCAGCGCCTCGGCATAACTCGTGACCGCCTCCTCATAAGCGTCATTCTGTTCGGTCCAGGCGGTGCGCAATTTCGCCTCGCGCACCGCCTTGACCGCGTAGTCGGTAAAGCGGGCGCGAAGCTCTTCCATCTTTCCTCTGTCGAAATCCTCCGGCCAGACGCCGGCAAGCGCCTGATAGAGCATCCATTCGGTATTCGGCGCCGGCGCCGCACCATCCGGGAGATCCTTCAGCCACGGCCGGTTCATGTCACGCCAACGCGCCACCGCCTGGGCAAAAACATCCGCCCCCTCGCTCAAGGCGTAAAGCCGCGCGCGCGCATCCTCGCCGCGCTTCGTGTCGTGGGTGGCCGTAGCCGAAAGCCCATGCGGCTGTAGCCGCGCCCGCTCGGCCATGCGGCGATGGAAGCCGTCCGGGCCCTCCGGCGGCTTTCCCGGTTCGCTGCCGACCTCGTTGGCGGCAAGCAGCCTGTTATAGCGATAGAACAGCGTATCCTCCGTCGCCTTCGCCATGACCGGCCCGCTCAACTGCTGGAAGCGAATCCGGAATTCGTGAGCCGCATCGCCTTCGATCCTGCCTTCGAGAAGCTTCAGCACATGATCGAGCGCGCGCCGGTCGTCGAGCTCAGCCATGACGTGCGATGCGGTCGCGGCAAGGACGGCCGAATCCTGCCAGGAAAGCGAACCGCCGTCGCCATAGGTGCGGTAGACGGGGAAGGCGACCAGCAGCGCGCCGAGCGCGCTGGCGATCTCCGCTCTGTCAAGTTCGGGAAAGATGCCTGCCGCGATCGTTACCAGCCTGCCGGACTCACCGGCGAAATTGCGCTCCACCATCTGTCGCCTGGCAAGCCGCCGGCCTTCTTCGGGATCAGCCATCTCGCCGGCGAGGCCGCGATAGGCATCATCCAATATGCGCAGTCCGCCGGCGTCGATGAAGAGCTCGCTCAGCGCGGCGATGAATTCATATCCGGTGGTACCGGCGACCGGCCAGCTCTCCGGCAGCACCTCGCCTGCCCCGAGGATCTTTTCCACGACGATATAGATATCGGCTCCGACCGCTGCCCTCAGCCTGTCGAGATAGGCCTTGGGTTCGGCGAGCCCGTCGACATGGTCGATGCGCAGCCCCTGCACCTTGCCTTGGCGCACCAGCTCGAGCACCAGCCGATGCAGATCTTCGAACACCGGGGGATCTTCGACGCGGGTGCCGACCAGCCCGGTCACCTCGAAAAAGCGGCGGTAGCTCAGATGCCGCGCCGCCTCCTTCCAATGGGTCAGGCGCCAATGCTGTTCCCCATGCAGGCTTTTGAGAAAATCATGATCGGACGAGACGTCCTCGAGTTTTTGCCGGAGGATCGCCCGATCGCCGCCTTCGAAGAGGATATCGCGCAGCGCGCGGGCAAAATCCTCGCCCGATGTCACTGCCGCCTCCGCCATTCGCATGGCGACCGGATCGTCGAGGCGGTTGGCGAGCGCACCGTAGCTGCTGGGGTTCAGTGGCAACAAGGTCTGGAAGTAAGCCAAGGCAAAGTTGCCGTGCGTCTCGTCGAGCACGAGACGCAATTCGCCCGCAGCCAGCGCCTCTTCGAAGTCTCGGCCGAGCTGCGGCAGGGTCAGCGGCTCGCTCCATTCGATGTCGAAGTGGCCGGCATAAGCGCTTTGCCGACCGAACGTCAGCAGGTCGCGCCACCAGCCGTTTTCCGGCGAGGCGGCCATATGGTTCGGGACGATGTCGAGGATGAGGCCCATGCCAGCTGCGGCGAGGCGTTCCGTCAGCCGCTCGAAGCCTGCCCGGCCGCCGAGCGCGGGGTCGATGTCATTGGCATCGGTGACGTCATAACCATGGGTCGAACCGCTGACGGCGGTGAAGATGGGTGAGGCGTAGAGGTGGCTGATACCGAGCGTCTTGAGATAGGGAACAAGAGCGCCGGCGCGATCGAAGGTCATGCCGTTGCGGAACTGTATCCGGTAGGTCGCTGTCGGAAGTGTCATGAGCCCGTCTGACGTTGGAGGGAGATTTCTTCCAACGGTTGCCTCCGGGCTTTGGTTCCTTCAGTCGATGAAAACGCCCACACTTGCGGCTCGTCCGGCCGAGTCGATGACGGTAAGCTTCGAATAGCCGCCGCCGTCCGGCTGCCATTGCTGGGTGCGCCGGCGCGAAAGGTCAGGCAGCGGCTTGCCGTTTGCAAGCCAGCGGAAGGGCGCACGGCCGCCCTGCAGCTTCAGCATCAACGGCGACAGATCGCCGCCTTTTGCACCGAGATCGATATGGGCGCCTTCGGGCGGATAGACAATCTGTGGTGCGGGTTCGCGCCCGGAGCAGACGAGCAGGCCGCTGGCATTCAGCGCAAAACGCCGCTGGCTGATCGGAAGCTCCGATAGGGCGATGCGCACGGCTCCGGCCGGGGGTCGCGGCAAGGGCGTCGTCGCGATGCCTGACCTGGCAAAAGCCTCGAACAGGATGGGTGCTGCGGTGCCATAGCCGGTCAGGCCGGGCACGGCGCTGTTGTCGGGTCGCCCGACCCAGACGCCGAGCACATAACGTCCGTCATAGCCGACCGTCCAGGCGTCGCGATAGCCGTAGCTGGTGCCGGTCTTGTAGGCGATGCCGCGCTGCGGCGCGCCGGCGGGGGGAATGACGCCGGAAAGAATATCGGCGACGTTCCAGACTGCGACCGGCTCCAGCAGCGGTTCGCCGTCGAGCTTCTCAGGTGTGCCGGTTATGCCGTCGCCGAGCCGTGCCGGCCGGCCGCGATCGGCGAGCGCCGTATAGAGCTGCACCAGATCCTTGAGCGTGATGCCGACGCCGCCAAGACCGATCGCAAGACCGGGCGTCTCGTTCGGCGGCAGAACCGGGCGCACCTCGGCACGGCGAAAACGCACCATCAGCCGTGACGGCCCGACGGCGTCGAGCAGCTTGACGGCCGGCACATTCAAGGAGAGCTGCAAGGCCTCGCGCACGGTGACGTCGCCCTGGTAGCTCATGTCGAAATTGCGCGGCCGGTAACCGAAGAAATCGGCCGGCCGATCTTCGATGATCGTCTCCTGAGAGACGAGGCCCTGCTCGAAGGCAAGTCCGTAGATGAAGGGCTTCAGCGTCGAGCCGGGCGAGCGGTTGACGCGTGTCATATCGATCCAGCCGGAGCGGCTGGCGTCGAAATAATCGGCCGAGCCAACCTCGCCGACGATCGCGCCAGTCTGGGCATCGGCCATCACCATGGCGAGCGAAAGCTTCGGCCCGAGCTTCATGGCCGCGGCCCGGGCGACCGCTTCCAGCCCTTGCTGCACCGGCTTCTTCAGGGTCGTCTGATGCTTGAGCACCGCCGGCTGCTTGCGCAGCGCGGCTTCGGCGACATGGGCGGCCAATGCCGGCAGCTGCATGCGCCGCATGGGGATCGCGACAGCTTCGGCCCGCCCCGCCTCGCCGTCGCCGACGACCTCGGCCACGGCGGCGCGCTCGAGCACGCGCTTGCGCGCCTCTTGCGCCGCCTGAAGATTGCGGTCCGGCCGGCGCCGTTCCGGCAATTGCGGCAGGGCCACGAGCAGGGCGGCTTCGGCGACCGTCAGGCGGCGCGGTTCTTTGCCGAAATAGGCGAGGCTTGCAGCGCGCACGCCTTCCAGATTGCCGCCATAGGGCGCATGCGTGAGATAGAGATCGAGGATCTCGTCCTTCGACAGCCGCCGTTCGATCTGCACGGCGCGGGCGAGCTGCAGCAGTTTTGCCGCAAACGAGCGTTCCGCGCGCGGCTCGATCAGCCGCGCCACCTGCATCGACAGCGTCGAGGCGCCGGAGACGATGCGGCCATTGCGGACGAATTGCAGGCTGGCTCGCCCGAGGGCCCAGACGTCGACGCCGCCGTGATCGTAGAAACGCTGATCCTCATAGGCGACAAGCATGCGCAGGAATTGCGGATCGACATCGGCGACTCCAGTCTTCAGCCGCCAGCGGCCTTCGGCCGTCGCGAAGGCGCGCAGCAACTGCCCGTCGGCATCCAGCACCTCCGCGGAAAGCATATCCGCCTTGTCGAGCGGCGGCGGAAAGGCCTTGTCGGCGGCGTCGAGCGCAAGGAGGGCCCCGCCGGCAAGAACGACGCCGGCGGCGGATCCGATCGCAAACTTGCGCCACAGCCTCATTGTTGCGCCGCCACGACCTCCATCTTGCCGGTCGCCGTGCGGGCCGAAAGCTCGGGCCGATACATGTCCTCGACGCTTGCGGCCGGATGGTCGTAGGTGCCGGGGGTGACGGCGCGCACGACATAGGCGACGTTGAATTCGCGATTGTCACCGGCCGCACGGTTGAAGGCGGCGATGAAGCGGTCGTAGCGGAACTCGGTATGGGCGGCGGAGATTTCGCCGATCCAGTCGAAATTCGTCATCTGGGCGCTGTCGACGAGGTTCGGATTGTCGATCTCGAAACCGGCCGGCAGGAGGTCGGTGATGACGATGCGCGACGGCCAGTCGTTGGTCTCGCGCACGTGGATGACGACGACATAGCGTTCGTTCTGCTTGGCCTCGCTGACATTCGCCTGCTCGCCGTCGAGCGTGTAATAGCTGCGCTCGATGAGGAAGCCGTCGCCGCCGGCCGGCAGCGGCACGGTCGGAGCGGCAACGGTCGTAACGATGGCCGAGACCGCGTCTTTCGTCTGGTTGGTCAAGGTCAGCGGATGGTCGGCGAGCGCCTCGCCGGCCATCCGGGCCATATACGCGCCGGTGTGCGCCGCGCCGTTGACGTCGATCTTCAGGCCGTCATCGCCGCCCTGGATGGCGCGCGCGGCAAGCAGCATCCAGGTTTCTTCCTGGGTGCTGTTGTATTTGCTGCGACCCCATTCCTTGGCAACGGCTTTGGCAAGATCTGGGATGACAGGCGGCACCGGCCGGCTTTCGGCGGCAAGCGCCAGGATCGCCGCGCCGTCGCGCAGGATCGTGCCGTAATCGGTACGCGACAGGTTCACACGCGACACCATCGACTGCTGCGACATCTGCAGTGCGTCGACGAAGATGTTCTTCGAGCGCTGGGCGTCGCCGTAGAGCGCCAATGCGGCGGCGATATGCGCCTTGGCGAGCGGCGTCGGGAAGTCGTTGATCATCGTATCGGCGTAATAGCGCAGATCGCTGATCGCGGCCTTCTTGTTGCGGGCGAGCACATAGATGGCATAAGCGATCTGGTCGCCTTGGCCCTTGATGTCGGTGGTGTAGGAGAGGGTATTCTGCAGGTTTTCGAGCGCCTGCACGAAGGCCCTTTCCGGCACGTCATATTTCATTTCGCGGGCTCGCGTCAGGAAATCGGTGACGTAGGAATCGAGCCAGACGTCGCCCGAATCCGGCCCCCAGAGGCCGAAGCTGCCGGCCGAGGCCTGATAGGAGAGGACGCGGTAGATCGCGTCCTGCACGCGCTTCTGCACGTCGGCGTCGTTTTCGATGCCGGCCTGCTTCGCCACTTCGGCGAAGTAGAGCAGCGGCAGCGCCCGGCTGGTGGTCTGCTCGGCGCAGCCGAAGGGATAACGGTCGAGCGTCATCAAGAGCGCCGGAATGTCGAAGGCGGCCGAACGGGTAACGTTGACGCTGATTGCGGCCCCGGGCAGCACGCTGTCTGCAAGCAAGTTCTTGTCGACGGTGAGTTTTGCCCCCGGCTTCAGCGCCAGCACCCTGCGCTGAGTGATCGGCAGGGATACCGGGCGCACCGGCACGTCGACGATCTGGTCGAGCGACAGGCCGGAGGCGTCGGAGAGGTTGATCGAGACGCTGCCGGCGCCCGGCTGCCTGCCGATCAGCGAAAGCGACAGCTCCGTCTTCGCGCCGGCCTCGAGGCGGATCGTCTGCGCGGCCGAGGCTTGCTCGATGCCGACCGCCTCATTGCCGGTCAGCTGCAGTTTGAAGTCGCCGGCCGGCGCATCGGTATTGGCGATATCGAGGCGCAGATTGGCCTTGTCGCCGGGGGCGAGGAATTTCGGCAGGCTCGCGGTCACGACGACCGGATCGCGGATGATGACATCCTTGACGCCGTGGCCGACACCGGTCTTCGACCATGCCACAGCCATGACGCGCGCCGTGCCGTTGAATTGCGGAATGTCGAAGGAGACGTTGGCCTTGCCTTCGGCGTCGAGCTTCACCGGACCGGAGAAGAAGGCGACGAGCTTCCGCGTCGGCGGGCTTGCCTGCAGCGCAATGGCGCCGCCGTCACCGCCGGTCCTGAGCTTGCCGGTGGCACCCAGCGAACCGTCGATCAGGCGGCCATAGAGGTCGCGGATTTCGAGGCCGAGCTGGCGCTGGCCGAAATACCAGTCCTCCGGATTCGGCGGTTCGTAGCGCGTCAGGTTGAGAATGCCGACATCGACGGCGGCAACCGTGACATAGGCATCCTCATTGGCGCCCGCACCGGCCACCTGCAGGCCGATGTTCAACGGACCGCGCGGCAGCATCTTTTCCGGTGTGTCGAGTTTGACCTGCAGGGCGCGCTGTTCGGGATCGACCTTCAGCCATTGGATGCCGATCGAGCGCATCGGCATGTGGCTGTCCTGGGCGTCGCCGGGACGGAAGAGGGTCGCGGTCACATAGGCGCCGGCGCCCCAGTCGGCGGTGACGGGGATGTCGATCTCGCCGCCGGTCTCGCCGATCGTCGCATTCTGCACGGCGACCAGCTTTTCGGTTCCTGATGTCACCATCAGCTCGCCGCCGTAGCGCGAGATGACTTTCAGCTTGGCCGTCTCGCCGATCTTGTAGCTGTCCTTGTCGAGGGCGATTTCCAGGCCGTCCGGCGTTTCGGTCGAGGTCGAGCTCACGAACCAGCCGGCATCGAATTCGACGCTGGAGGTCGGGCCGTCGGCATCCGGACTTTCCACCTCGAGGCGATAGCGGCCCCATGTCACCGGCACGGAGATCTTGCCGCCGTCCATCGTCGCGTCGACGCTGCCGTTGGAAATCTGCTCGGCGGTATAGACCGGCTCATATTTCCACGTGGTTCCCTCGCGATACCATTGGTATTGCCGGTTGAGGCTGTAGAATTTCCAGCGCAGCCCCTTGCTCTCCTGCTTCTTGCCGTCGGCGCTGACGCCGATCACCGTGAAGTTGGCGATCGAATTCTCGGGCAGCTCGTCGGAAAATTCCGGCTTGATGCCGATCGAAGCGCGCTCGTTCTTCACCGGGATGACAAGCGAGCGTTCGATGGCGCGCCCACCCGCTTCCTGCATCCTGATATAGACGGTGGCGTTGAGCAGCTGCGTCGTTGCCGGCAGATCGCCGACGGTGAGGTCGGTCGAGGCTTGCCCGTTCTCGTCGAGTTCCGGCAGGCCGTCGATCGGCAGGCGGGAATCTTCGCTCGCTTCCTCGTCGGCAAGCCCGAACTGGAAGCCCTTATAGGCGGCGCTCTCACGCGTCGGCTTGACGACGACGTCGCCTTCGAGCGTCAGGCCGACGGCCGGGGCGCCGTAGAGATACTTGCCCGAAATGGTGATATTCGCCGGCGTATCCGGGCCGATTTCCTTGGCCTCGGTCTTGATCTCCATGTCGGTGCGATCGGGCACGAAATCATCGACGAGGAAACTTTTGCTGGCGATCGCGCTGCCCTTGGGATCGGTATAGATGTTCATCGTCCAGGTGCCGCGCATGGCGTTTTCCTGGGTGGCGAAATCGACGGAATAACCGCCGAGATTGCTGGTCTGGCTGACGATTCGCCGGTCTTCGACGCCGTCCGGGCGGCTGAAGATGAAGGTGAGCGGCAGGTTCTCGATGGCGTTGCCGTCGGTGTCGCGGGCAAGCGCCTGGGCATGCACCGTCTCGCCGGCGCGGTAGATGCCGCGTTCGGTGAAGGTCAGCACATCGATCGCGCCGGGTGCGGCGCGGCCGGTGACGCCGCGGTCGGAGAGATCGAAGCCGGCCCGGGTCATATCGAGGAAGACATAGTCCGACGTGCCGTTCTTGGCGGCGATGACGGCGGGCGTCAGCGCCGCCGTGCCGCGGATCAGGCCGGCGGTGAAGGTGGCGCGGCCGTTTTCGTCGGTCGTCGCGGTGCCGAGCACCTCATTGTTCTTCGCGAGCAGCTGCAGCTCGACGCCTGACATCGGCTTGGCCGAGGCGAGCGAGCGGGCGAAGACGTTGAGCCCGTCGGTGCCGGCATAGGTGGTGATGCCGATATCGGAGACGAGGAACCATTGTGTCGCCTGCGAATCCCACTCCTGCGCCGGGCCGTTCGGCGCCGTCGCGGTCATCACGTAGATGCCGGGCTTGCGCTCGGGCAGCGCCTCGTCGACCGGGAAGCTGGTGACGATGTCCTTGTTGAGATCATTGGCGATGTCGATCGAGCCCTGCCAGACCAGTTCGCCGTTCTGGTCCTGGATGTTCTGGGCGCTGTAGCCGTCGAGCTGGCTCAGGAATTGCGAGTTTGCCAACAGCGGTGCGATGGCGCGATCGCCGATGCGGTAGAGCTTGAGGTTGGCCGAGGTCAGGTTGACCGAGACGATCGGGATGCCGCGGCGCGCCGTCGAGGGCAGCACGAAGCTGTCGCCGGTAAACCGCACCATCTGGCTGCGGTCCTTGATGTAGACGTCGATGCTGACGGGTGCTTCGAGCGTCTCGTCGACCGACGACGGCAGGCCGGTGCGGAAGGCGATCTTGTAGGTCTCGCCGTGCGTCAGTCCCTCGACGCAGATCTGCTTGTCCTTGGTTTCCAGCGCCTTGGGCGCGGCGCCGTTGAGCGTCACGAAGGGCGTGTAGTCGGTGGTCTTGACGAGCGACTCGGAGAAGGTGGCGCAGGCCCGCGGTGTGGCGCTGTCGGCGTCGACCGTGTGTTCGGTGATGCGGAAGCCCTGCGTCGCCTTCAGCTGCAGGTAGGCGGCCTGCACATCGTCGGAGGCAACCAGCGCCAGGCTCGCCTTGTAGGCGTGGAGGGCCGGGCGGTAATTGGCGTTTCGGTCCAGGGCGTCGGCGAGCACGGCGAGCGCCTCGGCGCGCTTGGCCTTGGTGCGGGTCAGCTCGTAGCCGTTCAGCGCGTCGAGCACGGCCTGGCCGCTCGTGCCGGTCTGGGCGCTGCCGAGCGAAGTGGCGGCGCGGGCGGTTTCGAGCCAGAGATCGGCATCACCGGGGGTGATCGACAGCGCGCCGTGGAACGCGATCAGCGCGTCGGTCAGATTGTTGGCGGTCATGTCGAGACGGGCGCTGGCCGTCAGGCTGTCGACGCTCTGGCCCTGCTGGGCGTCGGTCAGGGCAAGATTGTCCCTGAAGTCGTGGGCCTGCTGGATAAGGTCGTTGGTCAGGAAGGTCAGGCGCGGCGCCGCGCCGATATCCGGCTCCTTCTGGGCGGCCGTCTCGACGATCTTGCCGGCGATGGCGCCGGGGAAGGCGTTCATCGTCTTGAAATCGGATTTCAGGAAACACCATTTCACCTTGGGATTGTAGGTGAAGGCCTTGCAGCTCTTGTCGCCGATGCAGGAGGTCTTGCACTGATCGAGCGAGACGTTCTGCTCCGTGCGAAGGTCGAAGCCGAAGAAATCGGCGTCCTTGATCGTCTGAATGTCACGCTTCGTCTCCGCGGCGGCGGCTGGAAAGCTGACGGTGATCACGGACAAAAATGCGATGCTGGCGAAAGCAAAGAACGAGCGCACGGACATAGGTTCCCCCCAAGGATACAGGCGATGCTGGCTCTAACCGGCGGCACTCTCCTCACTCCTCACGCGATTGTCAACTCAACTTGAGCGCTGTTTCAACTTCGCACAGGCACTTTCTTTTGGTTGTCACATCGGCGTGAGTGATCGCCTTGTGATTTGCCGCTTTTGCAAGGATGCGCAAGGATTTGGACAACTCGCAGGAGGTCGCCCCATGTCCATGTCTTCCCACCGCAAGAGCTTTGCCGCGCTCCTTGCCGCCGCTGTTGTCTTACTCGGTGTGAGTGTAGCGGGTGCGGCCGAGGAGGTGGTCGTCATCCCGCCGCCTGATATTGACGAAACCGCCACATCGGGCACCGAGACCGCCATCTTCGCCGGCGGCTGTTTCTGGGGCGTCCAGGGCGTCTTCCAGCACGTCAAGGGCGTCGAGAGCGCCGTCTCCGGTTATACCGGCGGCGAGGCGAAAACGGCGCAATACGAAACTGTCAGCACCGGCTCGACAGGCCACGCCGAAGCCGTCGAGGTGCGGTTCGACCCGAAAAAGATAAGCTACGGCAGGTTGCTGCAGATCTTCTTCTCCGTGGCGCACAATCCGACGCAGCTGAATTTCCAGGGACCGGACCGGGGCACGCAGTATCGCTCGGCGCTGTTCGTCTCCAATCCGCAGCAGCGCAAGGTCGCCGAACGCTATATCAATCAGCTCGACAAGGCGCATGTCTTCCAGCAACCGATCGTCACCAAAGTATCGGATGCCGCCGGCTTCTACCCTGCCGAGGACTATCATCAGGATTTCCTGACGCTCAACCCGACCTATCCCTATATCGTTTACAACGACCTGCCGAAAATCGAGAACCTGAAGTCGCTGTTTCCGGCCGACTACCGCAGCGAGCCGGTCCTCGTCGGGAAGATCAAGGGCTGATTGATCGTCAGGGCATGATGTCGATCGGCGTATGGTCGGGGACGCGGGCCCAGATATCGCGCATCTCCGCGTTGGTGACTGCGATACAGCCATCCGTCCAATCCAACAGGCGGTGAACGTCTCCGAGCAGGCCCCAGCCATTGGGCAGCCCATGGATCATGATGTTGCCGCCGGGCGGAAAGCCGTTCACTCGAGCTGCGTGCTGCTCTTCCGGCTTCGGATAGGAAATGTGCAGGCTCAGATGCGCCATGGATTTCGGATTGCGCCAGTCTATTTCATAGCGCCCTTCCGGCGTTTTTTCGTCGCCTTCGCGCTGCTTGGGGCCGGCATCGGCCGCCCTCCCGAGCGGAATCCGATATGTCGCGATGGGAGCGTCCGCTCTGAGAAGAACCATGCGGCGTTCGTATTTATGAACACGGATGAGGTCGGCGCGTTGCTCCAGCGGTGCATCCGGAGGCGGCGAGCCCGAGCCGATCCTGGCCATCACCTTGGTATAGGCGAAAAGGCCGACCGCCACGAGGGCCAGGACGATAAGCTTGCTTCTCAACGGGGATCCTCCAAAAGCAATGGAATAATCAAATCGTATCATTGTGCCCGCATCAAGAAGTGCCGCGCCTGGGTTTGCACATGATCGAGTACCGGTTTTCTTTGCCGGCTTTCGGTTAAGATTTTATCAACGTTAACAATATCTTAAATCCGGGAAATCGCGTTCCACTGCGGAACATATCGTCAAGTTGCCCGTTACGACAACGAGTTTCGTGCAGCACAGGACTGCCGGAGCGGATCCTTCTTTCGAAGTATGGCGTAACAAGGGGAAGTATCATGGCCACCAATGTCGTGCGGCGCTGGCAACGGGATGATCTCATGAAACAGCGGGTATTGATCGTTGAAGATGAATTCCTCATCGCACTCGATCTCGGCGCGACGGTGGAAGGCATGGGTATGCAGGTTGCCGGCCTGGCGAATGATCGCGAACAGGCGTTGCGGCTGGCGCCGTCGGCCGATATCGCCTTCGTCGACGTCAATCTTGCCGACGGCCCAACCGGGCCCGAGCTCGGCAGGCGGCTGGCGGAAGAGCACGGCATCGCCGTCGTCTTCATGACCGGCAATCCCGAGAGCGTCGCCGACGGCGTCAAGGGGGCGGTCGGCGTCGTCCAGAAGCCGGTCATGCCTTCGGTTGTCGAACAGCTGGTCAAATATCTTGCCGCGCGCCGCGTCGGCATGTTCGCGGTCGTGCCGGCGCAGATGACGGTTTTTGCGTGACGGGAAGCGCCTGATCAGCCGGATACGGCTGCCAGCTGCGGCTGAGCGCCGGCATTCTCCGCCGGCGGTCGGCCATAGGCCCTGAGAAAGGTACGAACGGCATTGCGGGCCGCCTTTTCCAGTTCCGCGTCGGTAGGAGTTCCCCCGAAAAGGGTCATCATCTGCAGGTCGGCATTGGCGAGCGCGACGAACTGCCGGGCGGCGACGTCGAAATCGTCGATGACCAGCGCTCCCTTTTGCGCCAGCCGCGCGAGAAGCGCGGAAAGCGCGGTGGTCAGCTTGCCGGGCCCGTGCTGGCGCCAGCTTTCGAAGAGATGCGGATAACGCTCGCCCTCCGTCTGCACCAGCTTGCGCAGGAATTTTCCGTCATGGTTGCAGAGGCAATTCTTGTTGAGGCGCACGACGAAGACCGTCAGGTCGTCCTCGAGATTGTCGGCATTGTCAGGAAAGGCCGACAGCACGGAGAAGAGCATGGCGTTGGCGCGGTTCATGACGTCCTCGACGACGGCGACGAACAGCGTTTCCTTCTCGCGATAATGGTTGTAGATCGTCTGCCGGGAGACACAGGCGACGGCGGCGATCTCGTCGATGCTGGCGGCGGCGAAACCCTGGCGGCAGAAGACGTCGGCGGCGGCATCGAGGATGGACATGCGCTTGGCGCATTGCCCGCGCTGGGTATGTCCCGTCATCCGGCTTGCCGGTGTCATGCGATCTTTCATGCGAGCGAAGATAAGACGTCTTGACCTCTTAGACAATGGCGTCTAGTTTTACATCTGTGTCCAAATTTATTGACACTCTTGGTTCAATCGCTGAAGATATGAGCTCCCAACTTCGTCTTCGCGCGAACGATCATCATTGAACCCCTAAGAGCAATGCGGCGGAGTGACGATCCGGCGCTTCGTTTCGCTTTTATGAAAGATCACCATTATGACGGCTTCCTTCTTTCGCATTGCGCTCATTCTCGGCCTTTTGTCGGCCATCGGCCCCTTTGCCATCGACATGTATCTGCCGGCGCTGCCTTCGATCGGCCAGGACCTGCGGGCCAATAATAATGTCACGCAGCTGACCCTGCTCGCCTTCTTCATCTCCTTCGCGCTCGCCCAGCTCTTCTATGGTCCCCTGTCCGATATGTGGGGCCGCAAGCTGCCGCTCTATCTCGGCATCGGCCTCTTCGCGCTCGCCTCGGTCGGCTGCGCGCTTGCGACAGATATCGAAACGCTGATCGCCTTCCGTTTCGTCCAAGGCTTCGGCGGCGCCGCCGGCATGGTCATTCCGCGCGCCATCGTTCGCGACATGCATACCGGCGTGCAGGCCGCACGCCTGATGTCGCTGCTGATGCTGGTCTTCTCGATCTCGCCGATCCTGGCGCCGCTGACCGGCAGCGCCGTCATCGAGTTCTACGGCTGGCGCGGCGTGTTCTGGGCCGTGACAGCAGCCGCCTTGATCGGCCTCGTCCTGCTTGCCACCCAGCTTGACGAGACGCGCCCGGCCACCGAACGCAGCGGCAGCGGCCTCGGGAGCGCCATGGCCGCCTACCGGCTGCTGCTTTCCGACCGCAACTTCCTGACACTGACCTTCATCGGCGGCCTCGGCATTTCGAGCTTCCTCGTCTATCTCGCCAACTCGCCCTTCGTGCTGATTGAGCATTACGGGCTGACGCCGACGCAGTACAGCTTCGCCTTCTCGATCAATGCCGTGTCCTTCTTTGCGGTATCGCAGGCGACGGGCTGGCTCGGCGAGCGTTTCGGCCTGGTGCGCGTCATGCGGATTGCCGTCAGCGCCTTTGCGCTGGCCATGGTCGTCATGGCGGTGGTGATGGCTTCGGGCTCCAACGCGCTGCCTGTCATGGCGAGCTTCCTGTTCATCGGTTACGGCTTCCTCGGGCTCGTCATCCCGACGAGCGCGGTGCTGGCGCTTGAGGATCACGGCGCAATCGCCGGTACCGCCTCGTCGCTGATGGGCACGCTGCATTTCGTCATCGCCGCCGTCGCCATGGTGATCTCGAGCCTGTTCTTCGACGGCACCGCCGTTCCGATGGCCGCCGGCATCGCGCTCTGCGCCTTCGCAGCCTTCGTGCTGACCCAGGCAACGATCGGCCGCCGCGCCGCCGTCGCCGCTGCCGAATAGTCAAAGACTGGCCGCACCCGATCCCCGGATGCGGCCACCAATCTGGGTTGCGGCATCGGAGAAAATACCTCGCCCAATTGAATATTGGCAGGCGGCACTATCTACGCTCCTCCGATGCAATATGATCATTCCGGAGAATACGCATGGTTGATGAGAAGCGGCTGATCTCGAAAATCACCTGGAAGCTGATGCCGTTTCTCGGCATCCTCTATTTGATCGCCTACATCGACCGGCAGAATGTCAGCTTCGCCAAGCTGCAAATGGTCGGTGCTCTCGGCTTGAGCGAATATGCCTATGGCCTTGGCGCTTCGCTCTTCTTCATCGGCTATTTTCTCTTCGAGGTGCCGAGCAATCTCTTCCTCGACAGGCTCGGCGCGCGTGTCTGGTTCGCCCGCATCCTGGTCTCCTGGGGCCTCGTCACCATCGGGCTCGCCTTCACCCAGAACGCGGCTATGTTCTATATCCTGCGCTTCCTGCTCGGCGTCTGCGAAGCCGGCTTCTTTCCCGGCGTCCTCTATCTGCTGACGCTGTGGTTCCCGTCGGCCTATCGCGGCCGGATGGTCGGCCTGTTCATGATCTTCAGCGCGATCGCCAATGCCGTCGGCGCACCGCTCGGCGGCGCGCTGCTCGATCTAGACGGCCTCTACGGCTTTGCCGGCTGGGAATGGGTGTTCCTGGCGACCGGTATTCCCGCCGTCATCGCCGGCATCGTCACCTTCTTCTATCTTCCCGGCCGGCCGGAAAATGCGAGCTTCCTGAGCAGCGAGGAGAAGGCCTGGCTCGAACGGCGGCTCGCCTCGGAAAATGCCGGCATGGACGAACATGCGTCGGACGGCTTCAAGGCGCTCGTCGACCCGCGCGTCCTTTTGATGGCGCTCTGCTATATAGCCTTTCCGCTGTCGGCCTATGGTCTCAGTTACTGGCTGCCGACCATCGTCAAGGCCTTCGGCGTCAGCAACACCGTCAACGGTTTTCTCAACGTCATTCCCTGGCTGCTGGTCGCCGTCTCGCTCTATGCCGTTCCAACCATGGCCGACAAGGCGCAATCGAAGACGCCCTATATCGTCATTCCGGCGTTCATCGGCGCGGCCTGCCTGCTGCTGTCGGCGCTGATTCCGAACCACACGCTGCAATTCGCCTTCCTCTGCATCGCCGCCGCCGGCATCTTCGCTCCGCAGCCGGTGTTCTGGAGCCTGCCCTCGCGGTTCCTGAAAGGGGCGGGTGCGGCGGCCGGGCTTGCCGCCATCAATTCGGTCGGCAATCTCGGCGGCTTCGTCGCCCAGAACGTCGTGCCCTGGATCAAGGATGAAAGCGGCAGCACGATCGCGCCGATGTTCTTCCTCGCCGCCTGCCTTGCCGCCGGCGCCCTCTTGGTCTTCTTCGTGACGCGTCAGTTGTCGAGCCGGGAGGCTGCGGCGGCGCCGAGCCGGATCTGAGGGTTTCAGCCCGTCAGCGTGAAAGCGTCGCTTTCGCCCGCAATGAGCTCCATCGGCCAGATCCTGTTGCGGGCGCCCTGCGGATAATGCTCGGCATAGGCCGGCATGGTGGCGAGCAGGGTTTCGCCGAGCTGGGCGCCGAGATCGCGCAGCGACATGCGGAAGGAGGTCAGCGACGGCTGCAGGAAATGCGTGCGCGGCTCCTCGCGGAAACCGACGACGGCAAGGTCGCGGCCGGGCACGATGCCGGCCTCGGCCAGCCTGCGGTAAAGCCCGATCGCCATCAGCTCGTGGATCAGGATGATCGCGGTTGGCCGGTCTTCGATCATCAGCAATTCGTGGCCGGCCTGGTAGCCGCCCTGTTCGCTCGACTTGACGCGGATGACCAGCGCCGGGTCGAAGGCAAGGCCGTGGCGTTGCAGCGCCTGGCGATAGCTGTCGAGGAAGATGTAGCCGAGATTGATGTCGGAGGAGGGGGCAGCCACCGCAATCCGCCGGTGGCCCTTGGCGACGAGCCGGTCGACGCCGCGCGCCGCCACGCCTTCGAAATCGAGGTCCATCCAGGTATAGCTGCCGCCCGACGCGCTGCGGCCGAGCGCCACGAAAGGGATGCGGGCCTTTTCCAGAAGCTCGATGCGCCGGTCGGTGCGGCGTGTCGCCGAGATGATCAGCGCGTCGACGAGGCGGCGCGCCACCATGCGCTTCAGATATTCGTGCGGATCCTCGTCATCGGGGCAGGGCAGCATGACCAGATCGAGCTTGTGGCGGGAAAAGACGCTCTGCAGCCCGTCGGTGACGCCGAGGAAG
Source organism: Rhizobium croatiense (assembly GCF_019793465.1). Taxonomy (GTDB): domain Bacteria; phylum Pseudomonadota; class Alphaproteobacteria; order Rhizobiales; family Rhizobiaceae; genus Rhizobium; species Rhizobium croatiense. The sequence goes on from NZ_JAILYJ010000012.1 coordinate 68,238, forward strand.
AAGTCGTCGCTGTTTTCGACCGTCTCGCGGCTGACCTCGAGCATCAGCCCGATGACATTGGTCATGCCCTGGCGCAGGCTGCGGCCCGACTGGTTGGCGACATAGCCAAGCTCTTCGGCGGCGGCGAGCACGCGCCGGCGCGTTTCGTCATTGACGTCGGGCTTGCCGTTCAGCGCACGCGACACGGTGCCGATCGAAATGTCGAGATGCTCGGCGAGCTGGCGAATTCCCTTCATCTCTGGCGATCTTCCTCCCTTGCAGCGCCGCGCGTCATCGCCCTTCTTGCCACAGGACGGCGTCTGCGAAAAGCCATGGGGGAAGAGGTTACGGTCTGAAGCTCTGGCGGATGACGAGTTCGGGAATGACGCGTTCGTAAGCCGGCGGCGAATCCGGGTTTTCCAGCCGCCGCTCCAACAGCGCGACGGCGCGTTGCGCCATGGTCAGCGGGTCCTGGCGGAAGGTGGTCAGCTGATAGCTCAGCCAGGCGGATTCCGGCACGTCGTCGAAGCCGATGACGGCGACATCCTCGGGGACGCGCAGCTGTGCTTCCAGGCGCAGGACATCCATCAGCCCGAAGGCGATCTGGTCATTGGCGCAGAAGACGGCGTCGGGCCTTGTTTTTTCCGCGAGAAGCACGCGCCCGGCGGTGACGCCGCCGTCATAATCGGAATCGCCGCCGCGGACGAGGGTGACGGATGCGCCAAACGTCTCCGCCGCCGAAAGGAAGGCGCTTTCGCGTTCGACGATCGCAGGCGTTCCCGTATGGGAGCCGATGACCGCCAGCCGCCGCCGGCCGCTGTCGTAAAACGCCGTCGCCGCCTTGCGTGAGGCTTCGGAGTTGCCGGCGCGCACGTGGTCGGCGTCGGGCTCCGACCGGCCGATAACGACGAGCGGCTGGCCGTTTCGCTGCGCGAGCTCGAGGAAACTTGCCGGCGGCGAGCCGGAGAGAATGATGATCGCCTCGGCACGGTGGCCGATCAGCATCTTCTGGGCGGCGAGCAGTTCCTCTTCCGTCTGACCGGTGTTGATGAGGATCGGAATGCTGCCGCGCCGGATCAGGGATTTGGCAAGGGCTGCGGCGAGATGCGCGCGAAAGCCGACCTCCGGCCGCGTTGCGACGATGCCGACGAGGCGGCTCTGATTGGCGAGGACGCCGCGCGCCAGATCATTGACATGGTAGCCGAGCTCTTCAGCCGCCCGCAGCACCTTTTCGCGCGTTGCCGGGGCGACGCTTGCGCCGGGCGTGAAGGTGCGCGAGACGGCCGAGCGCGAAACGCCCGCCAGTTGCGCCACCTGCTCGGCGCTGACGAAGCGCATGCGTTCTTTTTTCGGCGCTTTGCCGGCATTCACGGGACCATCATTCATCGGCCCTCAGCTATTGCGCGTCTCTGACAGGCAGATGACAGCCGGTGGGGCCGGGGAAATTTTTGCGAAGGATACCTGTGGTTGGCATGACCGACGGACTCACGCCAAAGGCTGCCCCTCACTCGCGAGACGTTGACGAGAAACGGAGAGGTCGCGGCATAGTGGCCGGGCTTGGGGTCCCAAAGGTGCAACGGTCTTCCATCCGCCACCGCAACAGGCAGTACTACGCCAATAGCGGGTAAAGGGAAGTTACAAAGGTGGCGGCAGCCGGATGAGGGGCTGCTCTCCTGGCCGGCATGCCGTTGTTATTGAATTAAAAAAGCCGAGGCTGCGGAACGCAACCTCGGCTGAGGGTCAAGCGACGCTGACGAATTCAACGCCGCTTCAAAAAACTGCAGGTCTACTCGCAGACCTGCACGGTTTCGGCGTGGTAGCCGCCGTCATAGCGGTTGCGGACGTCGCGGTCCTCATACCAGCATCTCGGCTGGGGTTCGATATAGCGGGGGCTCTCCACATAACGAGGGCCTTCATCGACGTAGCGCGGGCCACCATTGGCGATTGCGCCGCCGATCAGGCCGCCGACGACACCTGCGGCTACACCGCCGGCGATGATGCGGCCGGTATTGTCGTGATGACGGTCGCGCGCGGCAGCGGGCTGAATAGCCGATCCAACAAGGGCCGTCGCGATCAACAGGCTGCTAATAATTCTCTTCATAACATTCTCCTCAGTGGGCACTCGCCGGGGATAATAGGGAAATACGGCAGCAAGGCGTTTGTTCGTTCAAACTTTGCGACAGGCGTTAATGCAGTCAGGTTGCCGATTGCGTCGCCGTCGTCTCCTCCAGCACATCTTCGGGTATATCGTCGAACGAGGCGTAATTGAGGTTATAGAGCCTGGAGTACAGCTTGCCGTTCTTCATCAGCTGGCGATGGTCACCGCTTTCGATGATCTCGCCGTTCTGCAGCACGATGATGCGATCGGCCTCGCGGATCGTCGCCAGGCGGTGGGCGATGACCAGGCCGGTACGGTTTTCGAGCAGCTTCACCAGCGCCTTTTGGATCAGCATTTCGGTATAACTGTCGATATTGGCGGTCGCCTCGTCGAGCACGAGGATCTTCGCGTCCGCCACCAGCGCCCGGGCAAAGCTCAAAAGCTGGCGCTGGCCGAGCGAAAGATTGCCGCCGCGCTCGCCGAGAATGCTGTCGTAACCATCGGGCAGGCGCATGATGAAATCATGGGCGCCGACCGCCTTGGCCGCCTCGATCACCTGCTCGCGCGTCGCCTTCAGCTTGTGGTAGCGGATGTTTTCGAAGACGGTGCCGGTGAAGAGGAAGGGCTCCTGCAGCACCATGGCGATCTGCGCCCCGAGCGAATCCTGCGTCAGGTCACGCACATCGTGGCCGCCGACCAGCACCTCGCCCTGCTGGACGTCGTAGAAACGATGGATCAGCGACATGCAGCTTGATTTGCCGGAACCCGTCGGCCCGACCAGTGCCACCGTCTCGCCGGGATTGACTTTGAAGCTCACATGTTTCAGCACCGGATGCTTCGGATTGTAGCCGAAGACGACGTCCTTGAATTCGACCGAACCGTCCATGTCGCGCGACAGCGCCTTGGCGTTGGGTGCGTCCTTGATGTCGACGGGCACGTCGAGCACTTCGGTCAGCCGCTGGCCGGACGCCATGGCGCGCTGCATCACCGAATATTGCAGGGTCAGCGACCGGATCGGGTCGAAGAAGCGCTGGATGTAGAACAGGAAGGCGACGAGCACGCCGACATCGAGCGCCTGGTTGAGAACGCGGGCGCCGCCGACGACGATGACAAGCGCCATTGCCACGCCCGTCAGGCTGTCGACGATCGGCACCATCACCTGCGCATAACGCGCCGCCGTCAGATGCGTCTTGAGGTTGGCATGCGCCTTGTCGTCGTAGAGCGTGAAGTTGACGCCCTGCCGGTCCATGCTCTGGACGGCGCGCACGCCATGGATCGCTTCGGCAAGTGCGCCGTTGGCGACCGAATTGGTCTCATGCGCGGCCATGAAGGATTTGCGGGCGAGCGGCAGCCAGAACAGCCGGACGACGAAGAGCACCGGCAGCACCGAGAGCGTCAGCAGCCCCAGCTTGAAATCGAGATAGAGCATCACGAAAACGATGCCGAAGAGCAGCACGATGTCGCCGACCGAAAGCACCGAGGTTTCGAGGAATTCCTGCATCGAGTTGACGTCGCCCTGCAGGCGCGACATCAGCCGCCCCACTTCGGTCTTGTCCATGAAGGAGAGCGAGACGCGCTGGAGATGCGAGAACATCGCCTTTCGGATGTCGAAGAGCACCTCTTCCGCGACATTGCCGACCAGCGTCTCCTGAGCGTAGCTTGCCGCATAATTGATAAGGATGGCGATGGCGAAGGCGACAATCGCCCAAATCAGCGCCGAAGGATTGCCGCCCGGCGACATGCCGTGGTCGATGGCGTAACGGATGATCAGCGGGATCAGCAACTGCATCATCGTGAAGGTCAGGACAGCAGCGATCGCCCAGAGCACCTGGGTGCGGTAGGGGTGGACGAAAGCCCAGATGCGCTTGACGATGTTGCCGTCGAAGGCCTTGCCGAACATTTCCTCCTCGACGCGGTGCGAACCGACCACCGCCCGCGGCGGCCGGCGCCCATCCTCGCGCACGTCGGGACGCTCTGTTTCCAGTTCCTCGGCCATCGTCGTTCCTCCTGCGGCCAACACTTGAGGGTGGTCCGCACATCAATTGCTTGTCCGCGCTTCTCCCCAGCGGGGAGAAGGTGCCCGAAGGGCGGATGAGGGGGCCACACGGCACGCCCCCGTTTGCCCTTCGCTTCCGCTCAGCGCACTCGTCGCTATCGCTCCTCGCCCCCTCATCGCCTCGCTTTGCTCGGCACTTCTCCCCGGTGGGAGAAGAGGGGAGTTACGCACTCAGCACTTCATCGCCCGGCCGCACCTGCAGGTCGTAGAGCGCCTTGTAGCGGCCGCCGAGCGCAAGCAGCGCCTGATGCGTGCCGCGCTCGACGATCCTTCCGTCTTCGACGAACAGGATCAGGTCGGCATGCATCAGCGAGCTCAGGCGATGGGCGACGATGATCGTCACCCGGTCGGCAGCATAGCGGCGCATGGCGCTGCGGATGCGCTGTTCGGTCGCCGCGTCGATTGCCGCCGTCGAATCGTCGAACACCATCACCGCCGGCTTCAGCATCAGCGCGCGGGCGATCGACAGGCGCTGCCGCTGGCCGCCGGATAGCGATACGCCGCGTTCGCCGACGACGGTGCCGTAGCCGATGGGGAGGCCGAGCACGTAATTGTGCAGCTGGGCGCTTTCGCTGGCGCGTTCGATGCGGCCTTCCTTGGCCCAGGGGTCGCCATAGGCGATGTTGTTCTCGATCGTCGTCGTGAACAGGAAGGAATCCTGCTGCACGACGGCAACGGCCCGGCGCAGCGACTGCAGCGTCGCCTTGCGGATATCCTGGCCGTCGATGGTGATCCTGCCGCCGCTGACGTCGTAGAAACGCGGGATCAGATGGGCGATGGTCGATTTGCCGCTGCCGGGCGGCCCGACGATGCCGATCGTCTGGCCGCGCCTGGCTTCGAAGGAGACATCCTGCAGCACAGTGCGCTTTTCCGAGCCAGGATAGGCGAAGCTGACATTCTCGAAGCGCAGCACGCCATCCGTCACCGCCAGTTCCCTGGCATCCGGCGCGTCCTTGATCGCGATGTCGAGGTCGAGCAGGGCAAAGAGGCGCGAGCCGCAGGTGGAGGCGCGGGCAAAGGCGTTGACCATCAGGCCGAGCTGGCGCACCGGCATCTGCAGGATGGTCATGAAGGTCAGGAACGAGGCGAGCGTGCCGACGGTGATCTCGCCCGACATTACCTTGCCGCCGCCGATCCAGAGCACGAGGCCCATGGCGGTGAAGAAGGAAAAGGTCATGGCGCTGGTATTGGTGACGCGGATGCCGACGCGCTGATGGGCGAGCGCCAGGGCATTCTTCGAGGCCGCATCGAATTTCGTGAGCTCGTGCTCCTGCGCGGCAAAGGCGCGCACGACGCGGATGCCGCCGAGATTCTCCTCCATGATGCGGGTCAGCACCGACAGCCGCTCCTGCAGATCGAGCCAGGTGGCGCGCAGCCTGAGCTGCGTCACCGAGGAACGCCAGCCGACGAAGGGCACGAAGGAGAGCGCCAGCAGCCCGAGCACGACATCAGTCGACAGCAGCAGATAGGCGCCGATGCCGATCAGGATCGTGAGCAGGATCATGCGCACCAGGGCGGTGGAAAAATACATGCGCACGCCTTCGAGATCGAGCAGCCCGACGGTGATCAGGTCGCCGGAATGCACCGTGTCGTGAAAGCTGAAGGAGAGACGCTGGATCTTTTCGTAGCAGGCCAGGCGCAGCTCGTAGCCTATGTGATGGCCGACGGCTTCGCTGTAATAGTTCTGCACCATGGTGAAGAGGCCGCGCAGCACGCTGGCGCCGAGCAGCAGCAAGGCCGTGGTCAGCAGCGCGTCCTGCGCCGCCTGGCCCGCCGCCCCGCCGCCCATTGCCATCTGCGTGTGGTCGACGGCCTGGCCGAGAAGCCGGGGGATCATCAGCTGGAAGGTCGAGGCGACAAGAGTTGCGCCGATCGCAAAACCCGCCTGCCAGGGGTGGCGGAGGGCCATCACGGTGATGCGCACCAGTGTATAGAGGCCTCGGCCCCAGCCTGCCGCAGTTGCAAGCGCCATCGAAGCCGAAGGCTTCGTCGCACGTGTTAACGCATCGCTGCTCACGGTGTTTTTCCAATAGATGTGTGCTCGGACGCTGGCCCGAAAAGACGGCAAATCCATGAAGGGATTGATAGCACCGTCACTTTTGCCGATTCCATTTGGCGGTTCAAGTAAAGAATTCACCAACTGGTTATTTTTGCGTGAGGCCGCCTCGCATGCCCTGCGGGAACAATCGGCGCGCGGGTGGGTTGCAGCAGGCAGGACCTGTCGGGCAACCGTTACCGGAGAGATACGATGCCGCTGAAAGCCCTTGCTCTCAACGCCACGCTGAAGACCAGCGACGCCGAGGATCCATCTTCCACCGACCGGATGATCGGTCTCATCGACAAGGCGATGTCGGAATACGGGGTCGTGACCGAAGTGCTCCGCCTTGCCGATTTCAACGTCAAGCCGGGCGTCGCGTCGGATGAGGGCGAAGGCGACGATTGGCCCGATATTCGCGCAAAGCTGCTCGACGCCGATATCCTGCTGCTGGCGACGCCGATCTGGCTCGGCCAGCCGTCCAGCGTCTGCAAGCGGGCGCTCGAGCGCATGGACGCCTTCCTCGATGAGACGGACGATCAGGGCCGGATGGTTTCCTATGGCAGGGTCGCGGCCGTTGCCGTCGCCGGCAACGAGGACGGCGCCCATCACGTGTCGGCCGAACTCTATCAGGCGCTGAACGATGTCGGCTTCACCATCCCGGCCAATGCCGTTGCCTATTGGGTTGGAGAGGCGATGGGTTCCACCAATTTCGTCGATCTCGACAAGGTGCCGAAGGTCGTGACGAAAGCCGTCGACATGCTGGCGCGCAACACGGCGCATCTGGCGGGCCTATTGAAGGCGAAGCAATATCCGGGCGAGGACCGTTGAGGCTCGGTCACTGGTCACGCTTTTAAAATTACAATTAATTCAATTAGTTATGGAAATTGGCAACAAAGTTCTTGCCAGGTGGGCTGTTTCGCGCTTTCATACACGACCAGTTTGATAGACTATCAGCGAGGGGAGTTGCCCCTCGTTTTCTTGCGGGCTCGCCTGATCGGACCCGATGCTGCGGCAGCCGTGGATTGCCGCATGACCCTCATCAACGCGTGGCCGGATGTTCATGCGTTGAAACCTCGATCGACCCCAAGGGTGCTGATGAAGCCGCAAAGGAGTTGCGATGACGGTTCAGGGACTTTTCTCCGCAAGGGCCAATGCGGCGGCGCAGATATCAGTCGTTCCGCGCATTGCGATCGTCGGGCGCGGCTTCTCCGGCATGATGACGGCCATTGCGCTGATGAGGACGGTGCGCGCACCCTTCCACCTGCAGCTGTTCGATCCGAATTCCTCGGTCAGCGGCGGCCAGGCGCTCGCCTCTGCCCGTGCCTCGACCATCCTCAATACTCGCGTTCGCGATCTCTCGGTCTCGGTCGGCGACAGCGACGATTTCAACGACTGGCTCTGTAGCAACGCCGCCTTCCGCGCCGCCGTGCCGGCCGCCATTCCGGGTTTCCGGCAGATCTTCGTGCCGAAGGAAATCTTCAGCGATTACGTCTACCAGCGCTTTTCCGAAGCGCTGGCGGCGCGCCGGGACATCACCGTTCAGGTCTGCAACGATCCTGTGGTGACGATCCGCCGCAGCCACGGCAACCGCTTCCTGCTCGAAAGCACCAATCCGTCCAATCCGCTGTTCGATACGGTGATCCTCGCCACCGGCTACGGTCTCAGCGGTCCGCATGCCGAGGCGCCGGATGCTTCGCCGGTCCGCGCCCAGCGCCTCGTCGCGCGGCCGCATGCGGTGCTGCTCGGCAGCGGCATCCGCGTCGTCGACCAGCTGCTGCAGCTGCGCGATTCCGGCTATGCTGGCCAGGTGACGATCCTTTCGCGACACGGTTTTCTGCCGCAGAGCCACACGCCGAACGCCGCCGATCCGGTCTTTCCGGCCGAAGCGCTGCCCGAGAGCCTGCCTGATATCGTGCGCTTCATCCGGCAGGCCTGTCGCGAGGCGGAAGAAGAGGGGCGAAGCTGGCAATCGGTGATGAACGGCCTGCGGAAACACGCCCGCTCGCTCTGGCGCTCGCTGCCGGCCCGCGACAAACATCAGTTCAACCGGCATTTGCGAGCGATCTACGACAGCCATCGCAACCGCCTGCCGGAGGCCATGCACCTGCGCCTGCAGCGCGAGCTTGCCGAAGGCCGCACGGTGCTGCGCCGCGGCCGGGTCGGTCGCAGGGGCCTGAGCGGCCTGTTTTTCACACCGGCGGGATCCTCTGCCGAGGAGGTGATCCATGCCGAGCGCATCATCGATTGCCGCTGCCAGGCGCCGGATCTCTCGGCGCCGCTGATGCAAAGCCTGTTTTCCGCCGGCCTTGCCATGCCGGACGAACTCTCGCTCGGACTGGCGGTCACTGCGCGGGGCGAGCCCTTCCTGGATGACGGTTCGACGGTTGCCGGGCTCTTTGCCGTCGGTCCGCTCGGCCTCGGTAGCCTGCCCGATATCGATCTCGTGCCCGAGATCGTCTCGCAGGCCTATGCCGCGGCCGAGCGGATCGGCGAGCGCTTCTATCCGCAAGTCAAGGCGGTTTGAAAAAGTGTGATCTTTTCGGAACCATCTGCACCCCGCCGCGTTGAAAGCGCTGGTGACCGAGAGGGGCAGATGGAAGTGCTGGATCGACATGATACGTCTCTTCACGAAGAGGGGCGCTTTCGCCTTCTGGTCGATGCCATCACCGACTACGCGATCTACATGCTGAGCCCCGAAGGCATCGTCACCAGCTGGAATACCGGCGCTCAGCGCTTCAAGGGCTATAAGCCTTCGGAAATTCTCGGCGAACATTTTTCCCGTTTTTATGTCGAAGAGGATCGCGCGGCCGGAATTCCCGAGCGCGCGCTTGCCACGGCGCTCGAGCAGGGACGGTTCGAGGGGGAGGGCTGGCGCCAGCGCAAGGACGGCAGCCGCTTCTGGGCGCATGTCGTCATCGATCCGATCCGCCGCCCCTCCGGCGAGCTTATCGGCTTTGCCAAGATCACCCGCGATCTGACCGAACGCAGGGCAGCCGAAAACGCGATCCGTCAGAGTGAGGAACAGTTCCGCCGGCTTGTCCAGGGCGTCTCGGACTACGCGATCTACATGCTCGATCCCAATGGCAATGTCAGCAGCTGGAATTCCGGCGCCGAGCGGATCAAGGGCTATCGGCCGGATGAAATCATCGGCCGGCATTTCTCGACTTTCTATACGCCGGAGGACCGCGCCGCCGGCCTGCCGGAGACCGCGCTTCGCGTCGCCTGCGTCGAAGGCCGGTTCGAGCGGGAAGGCTGGCGTGTCCGCAAGGACGGCACCCGCTTCTGGGCCAGCATCGTCGTCGACGTCATCCGCGGTGATGACGGCGACGTGCTCGGTTTTGCCAAGATCACCCGCGATATCACCGAGAAGATGGAGACGCAGCGGGCGCTGGAGCAGGCGCGCGAAGAGCTTTTCCAATCGCAGAAGATGGAGGCGATCGGTCAGCTGACCGGCGGTATCGCCCATGATTTCAACAATCTGCTGATGGCCGTGCTCGGCAGCCTGGAGATCCTGAAGAAGCGCATGCCGCAGGATCTGTCGCTGACATCGCTGGTCGACAATGCCATGCAGGGCGCCCAGCGGGGAGCGGCCTTGACCCAGCGCATGCTGGCCTTCTCCCGCCGGCAGGAATTGCACATGGAGCCGCTCGACGTCTCCGGCCTGGTGCGCGGGATGATGGATATTCTGAGCCGTTCGCTCGGCCCCCTCACCACGATCGAGACCTACTTCCCCGTCCGGCTACCGACCATCCTCACCGATCCGAACCAGCTGGAGATGGCGATCCTCAACCTCGTCGTCAACGCCCGCGACGCCATGCCGGCCGGCGGCCGCATCGTGCTGCGCGCCTCCGAAGAATCGATCGCCGCCGGCAAGGGGCCGCTGTCCGCCGGCCGCTATATCAGGATCGCGGTGATCGATGAAGGCGAGGGCATGGATGCGAAGACGCTGGAGCAGGCGGTCACGCCGTTCTTCACCACCAAGGGTGTCGGCAAGGGCACCGGTCTCGGCCTTTCCATGGTGCAGGGTCTTGCCACCCAGTCCGGCGGCCGGCTGATGCTGAAGAGCAGCCCGGGCCAAGGGACGACGGCGGAATTGTGGTTCCCGGTCGCGACCGTCGAACAGAGAACCGCGGCGCCGGCCGACGTGCCGCAGCCGGACGATGATGCACAGCGCCGGCTGCGCATCGTCGCCGTCGATGACGACGGCCTGGTGCTGATGAACACGACGCTGATGCTGGAGGATCTCGGCCACACCGTTTTTGAGGCGATGGCCGGTCCCGAGGCGCTCGACATCCTGCGCAAGGAGCTCGTCGATCTGGTCATCTGCGATCACGCCATGCCGCGCATGACCGGGGCGCAGCTCGCCGAGGCGATCCGCAGCGAGTGGCCCGAGATGCCGATCATCCTCGCCACCGGTTACGCCGATCTGCCCGACGGCGACGGCGCCGCCAATCTGCCCCGGCTCGGCAAACCCTTCTCGCAGGCACAGCTCGCCGATGCGATCAGCCGGGTCGCTGCTCAAGGCGCGTGAGGGCGGGCTGGATTCTGACGTGCGTTGCTTCGCCACGTTCCGAATGCCTGCGCTATGCGCGGAGCTTCTCGTCGCCATCATCCCGGATGACCGCGCTGCCGGCTGCTTCCCGAAGGTCACCCGTCGCGGCTGAAGCTGTGCCGCCGAGGAGACGCTTTTCGGTCTGTTGCAGATCAAGGATCGCCCGTTCGATCCCCTCGGCCGAAGTTTGGCGCGAGACCAGGCGCGACCGATGACGCTGCCACAAGGTGACGAGCAGGCGCCGGCTCGGGACTTCTATCGTTTCATGCAGGAACCATGCTCCGCCGACCGCAACGAAAAGCGCTGCCGCAATCAGCGCCGGTTCAGGAAGCAGAGTTTCAAAAGTCCGGTGGACAAGGAACATGATCGGGACGTGGAAAAGATAGAGCGAGAAGCTGATCGTGCCCAAAAACCTGACGGGGCCTGCTGCCAGGACGCGTGCTGCGATGGGCGGTTGTCGTGCGACGAGCGCTACGATGACGGCCGCGGCGACCGCGCTTTGCAAGCCCCAAAATTCAGGGGAGAAATTCGGCAAGACATGCCTGTAGGTGAAGAATACCGCCAGCAGGACCAGCGTGAAAATTCCCGTGAGCGCGGATGGCGTCCATCTTTCCAGATGAGAATGCAGCGCACCGGCAAGTGCGCCGAAAAGAAAGTAGGGGAGCTTGGACAGGAGTAGGATTCCAGGCCCCGGCAATTCGAGCAGGCCATCGACGACGACGACAATGGCGAAGCCTGCGATCACGCCGCTATGGCGATGCGGGCGAACTAAACAAAGCCATAGAACCGGGAAGAGCAGATAGAATTGAATTTCGGGCGGAATTGACCAGAAAACGCCGCTCGAGCCGACAAGAAAGACATGGCGCACAAAGTCCGTGCCGCCGTTGATCGGCTGAACGAAGTTTAGATCCTGCATGCCGGACAGGATCGCCACGAGCAGAACGGCAGCCAGATAGACCGGATAGATGCGGGCAAAGCGGCTCACCAGAAAATCCAGGACATTTTCCCTGGTCACCGGCCGTGAACCGTAGAGATGGGCCATGAGAAAGCCGCTGAGGGCAAAGAACAAGCCGACGGCTTCGCTGCCCATGGTCACCACATACAAGGCCGTGCTTGGAAAGATAAGGCCGATATGCGCTTGAACGACCAACAGCGCGGCGAGACCGCGCAGGCCATCGAGACTGGGGATGTAATCCGGCCGGCTCATCTGCAGCTTTTATCTATTCTGGTCAGGCAAGCAGTAGCCGACATGACTTTACAAGATATTAATCCGCTGAGCTTGAACTGCGCGGCGCAACTGCTCGCCGGAACGCGTATTATTCGCGGCGGCCTGTTCCCCTCTCGCCGCGCAGGATGAACACCAGCAATGCCAGCGCCATCGCCGCCAGCCCGTACCAGGTGATCGCATAGACGAGATGGTTGTTGGGAAAATGGATGGCCGTCAGGCCGCCGATGGGCAGGCCGCCCGGATTGGCGGTCGCATCGGCATCGATGAAATAGGGCGCGACCGCATCAAGGCCGCGCTTCTGCGCGATCGCTGCGACATCGCGCGAATACCAGCGGTCGGCGGCGACGTCGTTGGATTGCAGCAGCGATCCTTTCGGCTCTGTCATCCGCACCAGCCCGGTGATCTCGACCGGGCCTGCCGGCTGACCCTCGCGGCGCGTGGTCGGATCGCGCCGTTCGATCGGCACGAAGCCGCGATTGATGAGGATATCGGTGCCGTCGGCGAGCGTCAGCGGCGTCATCACCCAATAACCCGGGCCGAGCGCCGTCGAGGCATAGACCAGCGTCTCCTGGTCGTTCGCCAGCGTTCCGGCCACGGTCACCCGGCGATATTCGTCGTCGGCGGCATTGACCTTGTCCCAGTCGGCACGCGCCGGGGCCGGTACGGGTGCGGCATGCACACGCTGGTCGACGCGGGCGATGAGATCACGCTTCCAGCCGAGACGCTGCACCTGCCAGGTGCCGAGGGCAAAGAGCGCGGCGGCGAGCAGCGCCAGGCAGACGCAGAAGAGAGCGCGCTTTGCACGCGAATGCCGTCTTTCCGCTTGTTCCGAGGGAGCCCCACTCATAGCAAGAATCGCTTCGGGCGGCAGTGGCGCCGCCCTTTCGACACAGTCACGGCATGTTCTTCATCATCTCGGGGCTCATCGGCATCATGTTGGTGTTGAGATGATGCATGACCCAGAGCGAACCGGAGAGCGCGATGGCGACGATGATGATGGTGAAGATCAGCGCCATCATCGTCCATCCGCCTTCGCTCCTGGGGTTCATGTGCAGGAAGAAGACCATATGGACGACGATCTGGATCGCCCCGATGGCCATCACCAGCACCGCCGTCACCGCCGGGCTGTCGAAGACGCCGGCCATGACGAGCCAGAAGGGAATGGCGGTCAGGATGACGGAGAGCGCGAAGCCCGTCATATAGCTGCGGAAGGTGCCGTGGCCGGCCTGATGGCCGTGGCTGTGGCCGTGATGGGCCTCGTGGGCATCCTCATGGGCAGGTGCTTGCGAACTCATCCGAGAACTCCCAAGAGATAGACGAAGGAAAAGACGCCGATCCAGACGACGTCGAGGAAGTGCCAGAACATCGACAGGCACATCAGCCGGCGGCGGTTGGCCTCGACCAGGCCGTGCATCGACACCTGCACCATCAGCGTGATCAGCCAGATGATGCCGAAGGTGACGTGCAGACCGTGCGTGCCGACCAGCGTGAAGAAGGAGGAGAGGAAGGCGCTGCGCGTCGGCCCGGCGCCTTCGTGGATCAGGTGGACGAATTCGTAGAGTTCCAGCCCGATGAAGGCTGCGCCGAACAGGCCGGTGACGGCGAGCCAGAACAGCGTCTCCGCCTTGGCGTTTCGCTCCATCTGCAGCATGGCAAAGCCATAGGTGATCGAGGAGAAGAGCAGCATCGAGGTGTTGAGGGCGACGATCGGCAGATCGAAGAGATCGGCCGGCGACGGACCGGCGGCATAATTGCGGCCGAGCACGCCGTGCGTGGCAAACAGCACGGCGAAAATCAGGCAGTCGCTCATCAGGTAAAGCCAGAAGCCGAGATTGGTGCTGTTTTCCGGATGATGGTCTTCCGTCAGATAGAATTCAGGCTTTTCGGCCGTGTCGATGGTCTGATCGCTCATGGTCATTACACCTGTTCGGCCAGCAGCGCGGTGCGCTTGCCTTCGGTTTCGGTCACCGCGTCGGCGGGGATGTAGAAATCGCGTCTGTAGTTGAAGGTATGGCCGATCGCCACGACCAGCAGGGCGACGAAGGAGACGACGACCAGCCACCACATATACCAGATCAGGCCGAAGGCGAGGGCGACGCTGATCGCCGACAGGATCGCGCCGGTGCCGGTATTCTTCGGCATATGGATCGGCTTGAAGCCTCCGAGCGGGCGCTGGTAGCCGCGGTTCTTCATGTCGTACCAGCTGTCATGGTCGTGCACGACAGGCGTGAAGGCGAAGTTGTAGTCCGGCGGCGGTGAGGCGGTCGACCATTCGAGCGTCCGTCCGTCCCAGGGATCGCCGCTGTCGTCACGCAGTTCCTCGCGCTTCATGAAGCTGACGACGATCTGGATCATGAAGGCGGCGATGCCGAGCGCGATCAGGCCGACGCCGAAGGCGGCGATGATGAACCAGATCTGCAGCGACGGATCCTCGAACTGGCTCATGCGGCGGGTGACGCCCATCAGGCCGAGCACATAGAGCGGCATGAAGGCGAACCAGAAGCCGATCTGCCAGAACCAGAAGCTCAGCTTGCCCCAGAAGGGATCGAGCTTGAAGCCGAAGGCCTTCGGGAACCAGTAGTTCACGCCGGCGAACATGCCGAACAGAACGCCGCCGATGATGACGTTGTGGAAATGGGCGATGAGGAACAGCGAATTGTGCAGCACGAAGTCCGCCGGCGGCACGGCGAGCATGACGCCGGTCATGCCGCCGATGACGAAGGTCACCATGAAGCCGACCGTCCACAGCATCGGCACCTCGTAGCGGATACGGCCGCGATACATGGTGAAGAGCCAGTTGAAGATCTTCGCCCCTGTCGGGATCGAGATGATCATCGTGGTGATGCCGAAGAAGGAGTTGACTGATGCACCCGAGCCCATGGTGAAGAAGTGGTGCAGCCAGACGATGTAGGACAGGATCATGATCACGCAGGTGGCGTAGACCATGGAGGCGTAACCGAAGAGGCGTTTTCCCGAGAAGGTGGCGACGACTTCGGAGAAGATGCCGAAGGCCGGCAGCACGAGGATGTAGACCTCCGGATGGCCCCAGATCCAGATGAGGTTGATGTACATCATCGGATTGCCGCCGAGGTCGTTGGTGAAGAAGTTCGTCCCGGCATACCGGTCGAGCGACAACAGGGCGAGCGTTGCCGTCAGGATCGGGAAGGAGGCGACGATCAGCACGTTGGTGCAGAGCGCCGTCCAGGTGAAGACTGGCATCTTCATGAAGGTCATGCCCGGCGCGCGCATCTTGACGATGGTGGCGATCAGGTTGATGCCCGAGAGCGTCGTTCCGACACCGGCCACCTGCAGGCCCCAGATATAATAGTCGACGCCGACGCCCGGACTATAGGCGGCGCCCGACAGCGGCGGGTAGGCGAGCCAGCCGGTCTGGGCGAATTCGCCGATGAACAGCGACAGCATGATGACGATCGCGCCGGCGGTGGTCATCCAGAAGGAGAAATTGTTGAGGAAGGGAAACGACACGTCGCGCGCGCCGATCTGCAGCGGCACCACGAAGTTCATCAGGCCGGTGACGAAGGGCATCGCCACGAAGAAGATCATGATGACGCCGTGGGCAGTGAAGATCTGATCGTAATGGTGCGGCGGCAGGTAGCCTTCGGATCCGTTGAAGGCGATCGCCTGCTGGATGCGCATCAGGATCGCATCGGAGAAGCCGCGCAACAGCATGATCACGGCCAGGATCACATACATGATGCCGATCTTCTTGTGATCGACGCTGCAGATCCAGTCGTGCCAGAGCGGGCCCCAGAACTTGAAATAGGTGATTGTGCCGAGCACGGCGAGACCGCCGATGACGACGCCGATGAAGGTCACGACCAGGATCGGCTCGTGATAGGGGATGGCATCGAGGGTCAACCGGCCGAAGACGAACTTCAGGAGGTCAGGATTGGAAAACATGGAACAACCCGTTCATTATGTCTTGCGACGCAAAGCGCCAGGTTAATTGTTGTTGTTGAGCTGCGCCGGCGCCGGATCGGCGCCGTTGCCCGTGGCGGGCATGGAATGGCCTTCATGCTGCATGCCGGGCATGTCGGGCACGTCGTGCTGCATGCTGCTGCCACCGGAATTGCGCGGCGGCTCGGCCCTTGCCGGAACGCCCGTCGCCGGCACGGTTGCGCCCGGCGCCACGACGCCTTCGTCGGCATGGCGGTTGTCGTATTGCAGCTTCTCGCGATTCTCGGCACTTTCCTTGCCGCCGCCGCCCATCATGTCGATGTGCATCATCTCGTTCATGCACATCTTGCCGGGCGTGGCGCACATGTTGAGGATGGCGGTGTAAAGATCGCCGTCGGCGCCGGCATAATAACGCACCGGCTCCTTCTCGCTCGGCTTCTCGAGCTTCAGATAGGCGTCGCGGTTGAGCATCGTGCCCTGCTGCTTGACCTTGGCCACCCAGGCGTCGAAGCCTTCGCGATTGAGGCCATGGAATTTGAAGCGCATGTGCGAGAAGCCGGCGCCGCTGTAATTGGCCGAGAAGCCCTCATACTCGCCTTCTTTGTTGATGACGGCGTGCAGCTTCGTCTCCATGCCGGGCATTGCGTAGATCTGCCCGGCAAGGGCAGGGATGTAGAAGGAGTTCATCACCGAGGAAGCGGTGATCTTGAAATTGATCGGCTGGTCCACCGGGGCGGCCATCTCGTTGACGGTGGCAATGCCGAGTTCGGGATAGAAGAACAGCCATTTCCAGTCGAGCGCCACGACTTCGACGGTCAGCGGCTTGGTATCGGCCGGAATGGCGCGCTCGGCATCGAGGCGGTCGAGCGGGCGGTAGGGATCGAGCTTGTGCGTGGAAATCCAGGTGACGGCGCCGAGCGCAATGATGATTGCCAGCGGCGCTGCCCAGATGACGATTTCGAGGCGGGTCGAATGGTGCCATTCCGGCGCGTAGGTCGCGGCCGTGTTGGAGCGGCGGTAGCGCCAGGCGAAGAGCAGCGTCAGGAAGATCACCGGAACGATGATCAGAAGCATCAGCACCGTCGAGACGACGATCAGATCGCGCTGTTGCGCGGCGATGTCGCCGGAGGGCGCCATGACCACCATGTTGCATCCTGCCAGGAAAAGCAGCGGCAAGACGGATAGAAGGCGGGAAAACTTCATGAGTTTTGGCACGTCTCTAAGCTCTTGTTGTTTCGTTTGGTCCGCGACTAAAGCACTGAAACGGATCGCGACATGAGGCGGAAGGTCGCAGTGCAGCAAACATGCCGCACTGCGGCAAAAATCATTGGGCGCTAGTGCCTCGAAATCCTGACGAAATTAGAAGGATTTTAGGCGTGCGCATGTCTCAAGCCAATATATCCACAACAGCCGGTCAGGCCAGCATTTGCAGGGGAAAATCTCCGTCCGGATCACGCAAATTTTTCGGTCCCCGCTTCATTTGGGCCGTGATGATGAACTATTTCCGTCTTACGGACTTGATAAGCCTGCGGGTTTGATCAAGATCACGCTTGGGGCGCCTTGCCGGAAGCGCCTTAACGAGGAGGCGTTTATGGCAACAACATCGCATTACGGACCGTCGTCGTCGTCGCTGGAACGCGACGCGCGGCGCATTCACGACGACAAGCCGGTGTCACCGGGCAGCATCGCCATCGGCGTGGTGATCGGCCGCATGTCGGAATTCTTCGATTTCTTCGTCTACGGCCTCGCCTCGGTCCTGGTCTTTCCGCAGCTCGTCTTTCCTTTCGCGCCCGACAGGCTGACCGGCACGCTCTATTCCTTCGCCATCTTCTCGCTCGCTTTCCTCGCCCGTCCCGTCGGCTCTGTCGTTTTCATGACCATCGACCGGATGTATGGGCGTGGCACCAAGCTGACGATCGCGCTCTTCCTGCTCGGCGGCTCGACCGCCTCGATCGCCTTCCTGCCGGGTTACGAGGTGATCGGCGTCTGGTCGATCGCGCTCTTGGCACTCTTCCGTCTCGGCCAGGGCTTTGCGCTCGGCGGCGCCTGGGACGGCCTGGCATCGCTGCTCGCACTCAACGCGCCGCCCAATCACCGTGGCTGGTACGCGATGATCCCGCAGCTCGGCGCGCCGATCGGTTTTGCGCTGGCAAGCACGCTGTTCGGTTATTTCGTCGCCAATCTTTCCAGCGAGGATTTCCTCTCCTGGGGCTGGCGCTATCCCTTCTTCGTCGCCTTCGCGATCAATGTCGTGGCGCTCTTTGCGCGTCTGCGCCTGGTCATGACCAAGGAATTCGGCACGCTGCTCGAGCAACATGAGCTGGAGGCAGCACCGATCCTCGAGGTGCTGCGCGTTCACGGCCGCGACATCCTGATCGGCGCCTTCGTGCCGCTCGCGAGCTTCGCCATGTTTCACCTGGTGACCATCTTCCCGCTCGGCTGGATGAGCCTTTACGGCAACCAGCCGATCGGCACCTTCATGGTCGTGCAGGTGGTCGGCGCCATGGTCGGCGTCGTCGCGATCATCGCCTCGGGCCTGATCGCCGACCGCATCGGCCGGCGCGCCCAGCTTGCCATCTGCGCCGTCATCATCGCCGTCTTCAGTTTTATCGGGCCGACCCTGATCGCATCCGGCAATAACGGCCACGACGCTTTCGTCATCATCGGCTTCGGCGTGCTCGGCCTGTCCTTCGGCCAGGCGACCGGTTCGATCTCGTCGCGTTTCGGCCGCGGCTATCGCTATACCGGTGCTGCCTTCACCTCGGACCTCGCCTGGCTGATCGGCGCCGGCTTCGCACCGTTGGTGGCGCTCAGCCTCTCCAGCCGCTTCGGCCTGACCTTCGTCGGCTACTACCTGCTCTCCGGCGCCATCTGCACCCTGGCGGCGCTCGCCTTCAGCAAGGCGCTGGAACAGCGGGAATAGGTGGGTTGTCCCTCGTGCGCCCGCCGAGACTTCTCCCCGCTCTGACGGGGAGAAGGATATGAACTGGCGATTTTCTCGCAGCCATTCTTGCTGATCTATCGCACTGCACCTTCTGCAGCCGCAATGCGATGACCGCTGAAATCTTGATCTGAAATCTTATTGGGCCATCTGCGGCTGCTTCGCCGCCCGCGCCGCGGTCAGTTCCGCGGTGGTGTGGTTTAGGCGGTCGGCGAGCACGCGCATGATTTCGACGGCCATTTCGGGGAAGTCGCTGAGCAGCTTCAGGAAGTGTTCCTTGCTGATGCGCAGCACTTCGAGCGGCGAGGTGGCGCGCACCGTTGCCGTGCGCGAGACGTCGCAGAGAATGGCGATTTCGCCGACGATGGAATTGAGCTCGACATCGGCGACCTTGATCTCGCCGGCCGGCGAAGAGACGATGATATCGGCGCTGCCGGAGAGAATGACATAGGCGGCGTCGCCGACATCACCCTGATGGAAGAGATCCTGACCGGCCTTGTAGGTCATGCGGTCGGAGGTGAAGGCCAAAAGCTTGAGTTTGGCTGGCGCAATCCTTGAAAAGATCGGCACCCGGCGCAGCATTTCGACTTCGTCTCTCAACAGCATGAGCGTTTCAATCCCCTGGGCGCAGGGTTCTTGGAACCAGGCGCCTTCAATTCCGAGCGTTCCCCCGGGGAACGCCCACCATCGCCGCCCCAATAGAATATTACGATAACAGTTCCTTGAACATACCGTTTTTCTCGGAAAGTTCCGGATAGTTCCCGGCTTCGGCCAAGCCGCCGCGGTCGAAGAGCAGGATCCGATCGAACATCTCGGCGAGCCGTGCATTGGAAAGCACCCAGATGATCGCCGGCCGCTCGCCTTCCTTATGAAGGTCTTCGATGATGTTGCGGGTGATCTGGTCCTGGACGCGCTGATCGAGTGCCGACAGCGGCCGGTTGAAGATGAAATAGTCCGAACGCTTCAGAAGCGCGCGGGCAAGGTTCAGCTTCTGCCGTTGCACCATGGTCAACCGCTTGCCGCCCGAGCCGACGTCGAATTCCAGCCCGATCGACAGCACGTCGTCATAAAGGTCGAGCGCGTCGAAGAGTTCGCCCATGACGGCGCGGATACGGTCGGAGGCGTCGGCCTGCTGATAGGCGATGCGGCCGAACAGCACATTGTCCATCAGGCTGGCCGACGGGGTGAAACGCTCGGCGTCGTAACGCTCGATCAACTCGGCGAGATCATCCGGAATATGCGCGTGGAACTGTTTTCGGGCGCTGACGATCTTGTCCATCAGTTCGGTCGTCAACAGGCCGAAGCGGTGGCGCGGCTCGATATAGGCGAAACTCAGCCGGATGATCGCTGAGCGCTCCTCCGGCGTGGCGTCCTCGAAGCGGCGGCTTTGCAGCTTCTGCAGCAGCGCCTGATAGGTCGGAATGTCGTCCGCCGTCATGAAGGTCAGCTGCTGGAAGAAAGGATGGTCGGGCGGCAGGTCATGGAAGAGCTCGACGGCGTTTTCGGCGATCTCGAGGCCCATGGCGTAGAGATCGGTGCTGAGGCCCGTCTCGCGGAAGAGCTGCTGGAAATAAGGGTGCGCAGCCAGTCTGCGGTTGGTCATCAGCGGCCGCTTCATCGTGCCGAAGAGCAGGTTTTCGCCGACCGTCGCCTGGGCGTTGTAGGCGTCGAAATCGAAAGGTACGACGATGCCGTCGAGCCCCTCGTCACGCAGCCGGTCCCGGAGCGAAGCGCGCAGCGCGACGACATGGTCGCTGACGGCCACATGCACGTCGGTGTTGACGGTCGAGCGCAGCGCCAGATCGAGAATATCCTGCGAGATCAGCACGGCGTCGAGCACCGGCCGGATCGCTTTCAGAAGGTCTTCCGGCCCGCTGGCGCCGGCCGCCTGGTAATCCACCCAGTCGCTGTTGAGGTCGAGGGTCGGATTGCCGGCCTTCACGGCCTCGGCCGAATGCCATTTATATTCGAGCGCTTCCTTCTCGTCGTAGACGGGATCGGTCATCGGCGCATGCTTGAGGCCGTAGAGCAGATTGCTGGCGAGCGAGCCATGGAAGAAGAAAGTGTCGGCCGAGGCATAGGAGATGCGCCGGCCGGTGATCGATTCCGGCAGGTCCAGCAGGTCGCGCCCATCGATGGTGATGCGGCCGGAATCCGGCCAGATCATGCGGCCGAGTGCTTCGGCGAAGGCTTCCGCGCCGCTGCCGTTCGGGCCGACGATCGCCATCGTCTCATTCGGCTTGATTTCGACCGAGACGTGGTCGACGAGGCGGGCGCCGCTATCGTCGGAAAGCGAGAGATTGGTGACGACGAGGGCGCTGGTCAGCGCCCCGACCGGGGCAGCCGCGAGTTCCTGAATCTGGCTGTCGATCAGCGGTTCGACGTTGAACTGTTCGTAGACCTGCTGGTATTTCACCTGCACGTCCTGGCGCATCTGGTCCCAGTCGATCAGTTCCTTCAGCGGCCCGGGCAGATCCTTGTAGGCCGATATGACGGCGACGAGCTGGCCGATGTCGAGACGGCCCTGCAATGCGAGGTAGCCGCCGATCGCGTAAAACAGGAAAGGCGTGACCTGGGCGAGGAAGTTGTTGATGAACTTCACCAGGAATTTCCACTGGTAAAGGTCGTAACGGATCGAGAAGATGCGGCCGAGCCGCCAGGCGATGTCGGCACGTTCGAGGTTGGAGGTGTCGTTGCCGTGGATCGTGCCGATGCCCTCGACGATTTCGCCGACGCGGCCGGAAAGCTCGCGCGCCGTCAGCTGCCGCTGGCGGCCGAGGTCCAAGAGGCGTTTCCTCATGCGGGGGATGACGACCGCCTGGACGCCGACGATGCCGGCGGCGATCATGCCGAGCCAGAAATTCTGCACGATGATGAAGGCAAGCGCGGTGATCGCCTGGCCGCCGAGAAGGGCGGGCGAAACGAAGGCATCGCCGGTGAAGCCGCCCATCGGCTCGACCTCGTCCTTGATCATCGTGGCGATCTCGGCCGATTTCACCCGCTTGAAATGAGCCGGTGGAAAACGCAGCACCCGGTCAATGAGCTCGAAGCGGATTCGCCGCAGCATGCGTTCGCCGAGCCGCCCCTTATAGGTGTTGATGTAGAATTTGAAGAGGCCGTTCAGCACCACCAGGGCCAGGAACACCAGGCTGAGCGCCATCAGCATCTGGAAACGGTTGAGTTCTACGCCTTGAAAGAATTCGACATGGCCGATCAGCGGAATGTCGTAGGCGATATGCATGAATCTCTGAGTTGCCCCAGGCCCTTCGAACCCTTCGCCTTGAATCGGTCCATTGACGATCTGCTTCGGCAGATCGAAGGACAGGAAATAGGGCACCATCGAGGCGGCGACGACGGCCAGGATCCACAGCTGCTGCAGCCGCGTGTTCTTCCAGATGTAGCGGGCGAGGCTTTTTTCCATGGCTAACCGTCAGCTTGCTGGGAAATTCCGAAGGCGCGATCCGGGCGCGGGACGGGAGGAATTGTTGAGAACAGGACCATGCAGCCGGACCGCCGATATCGCAATGAAAACAAGGCGAAGGGAGCGGCTGCAGAAAGGCCGATTCTCGCCGGAACTTTGCTTATATCACAGGATTTTTGAATTAGGCGAGCGATTCGGCAATCATGGAGCGAATGATGCCGGCGGTCTTCTCCGCTCCGTCGAGATCGAGCAGGACCCTCCCGCGACGCGGTGCGGCGAGCGCCTTTTCGACGGCTTCCTTCACATGGCCCGGCGTCAGTCCCTCTTCCGGCAGGATATCGGCGAGGTCAAGTGCCTGCAGCCGTTCGGCGCGCACCGTCTGCTCGGTCTCGCCGCCGGCGACGAAGGGGATGAGGATCGCTCGGCACTGACTGCGCAGGAGGTCGCCGACCGTGTTGTAACCGGCCTGCGAGATCGACACCTTGGCGCCGCGCAGCAGCGAGGGAAAATCCTTGCGGAAGCGTACCAGCGCCACATTCGCGGGTGCATCCTGCGACAGCGCGGCGAAATCGGCCTCCGGCAGGTTCGGCCCTGCGATCAGCAGCCAGCGAAGATCGGTTGGCAATAACACCGCCGCCTCTTTGGCCGCGCCGATCAGCGCCGCGCCGACCGCACCGCCGCCCACCGACGCGATGATGTCGAAGGTCTCAGCCGGTTCCGGCGCCGGCGGCGCGGCGACGAGGCCGGTATAACGTACCCTGTCGGCAATCTCTGCCGTCAGCGGGAAGGTGTCCTCGAGCCTGACGAAGCCGGGATCGCCGTGGACGAGCACGGCGTCGAAATGATCCCTGACCAGGGCTGCGGTTTCCGCGTCGCGGCCGGCCTTGCGGTTTTCCTGCAGGATGTCGCGCACCGAGCTCAGCAGCTTCGGGCGCGGTTCGGCCGTCTCGATCGCCGCAAGCAGGGGCAGCAGTTCGAAGCGCATCTGCCGCCGGCCGAAAGGGAAGGCTTCGATGATGACGACATCGGGCCTTGCGGCATGAAAGGCCTCGAGCAGCAGGTCGCGGCGGGCATGGAGGAAATCCTCGCCCACCGGGCGGCCATCGGCATCGGCGAGGCCGGAAAAGCCGGCATTGCTGGCGACGACCGCCGGCAGCGCCACGGTCTTGACGCCCTCTCCGGGAAAGCCCGGCACCGGCAGGCCGCCGGTCACGACAGTGACGTCGAAACCGTCCTTGACGAGCGCATTGGCGATGCGGCTGGCGCGGGCGATATGGCCGATGCCGAGCAGGTGCTGGACGTAGAAGAAGATATGCGGTGCCGTCATGACGCCTTCTGCCATTCGGCCTCGAACAGGCCGCTGAGCTGTCTGATGCTGGAGTGATAGTCGAAATCGTCGCGCACCCGCCTTTCGGCGGCGTCGCCGAGGCGCTTGCGCAGCGCCGGGTCGCGGATCGCCGCCTCCAGGGCTCTGGCCAACAGCGCCGGATCTTCCGGCGGCACGACGAGGCCGTTTTCCCCGTCCCTCAGAAGTTCCGGCACGCCGGAGACTTCGGTCGAAATGCAAACCAGCCGCTGGCTCGAGGCTTCCACAAGCACGTTCGGCAGGCCGTCGCGGTCGCCGTTGGCGGCGATCCGGCAGGCGAGCGCGAAGAGGTCCGCGCGGCGGTAATGATCGAGCACGTCTTCCTGCGCCATGGCGCCCTTCCAGACGATGCGGTCGGAGAGGCCGAGTTCGGCGGCGAGCGCCTTCAGCGTCGCCAGCGCCTCGCCGCCGCCGATATGCTCCATGCGCCAGTGCAGGTCGGCGGGCAGAAGGGCGAGGGCGCGCAGCAGCACGTCGTAGCCCTTCTTCTCGACGGCGCGGCCGACGCTCAAGATGAAGGCCGGATCGTCAGGGTCGCTGCCGGTGCGGTTCGAGTGCTCGCCGGCAAAATGGCCGAAGCGGGCGAGATCGAGACCGTGGTAGCTCAGGTGCACCGCGTCCTTGCGGGATGTCAGCGTCCGCATGTGTTCGTAACCCGTCCTGGTGCAGGTGACGGTCCAGCGGGCGCTGTTCAGTTTTGCGGTGAGCTCCCAGTCGGGCGAGGTCCATATGTCCTTGGCATGCGCCGAGCAGCTCCAGGGCGTGCCCGTCAGGATGCTTGCATATTCCGTCACCGAGGCCGGTGTGTGGATGAAATGGGCATGCAGCCACTCGCCTCCATCCGGCCATTCACGCCCCAGCACCAGCGCCTGGCCGAGGCGGCGGAAGCGGTTGCGCGAGAGGTCGCGTGGCAGATCGGCCAGAAAACGTTTGATCAGCGCCTTGAAGCCGGGTTTGGAGAAACCGGCGATAAGACCTTTCAGCACCCGGATCGGCTCCTCGTGCAGATATTCCGGCAGGTAGACGACGCGCGCTTTGATCTCGTCATGCACGGGATGGCGCTTTTTGTCGGTCGGCCGGCGCATCGAAATCAGCGTCAGGTCGAAGCCGGCCTTTTCGAGGCCGAGCAGTTCTTGGGCGATGAAGGTTTCCGAAAGGCGGGGATAGCCTTTCAGCACAACGAGGATCTTGCGGCGTGGCGGCAAGGCTTGGTCCTATTCCGCGCCGACGAGGGCAAGGTGGCTGCCGCGGCCGTCGATCCATCGGCCGACAGTCTGCGAAATGTGGTCGAGCCCTTCGAGATGCATATTGCTGCCGCTCTTCGACGGCGGCAGGCGGGAGGGCAGGCGCTTCAGCGCCTCGGCCATCACAATCGGATCGACCGATTGTTCCGGCAGCAGCATGTCGACGAGGCCGAGTTCGCTGGCCCGCTTGGCGCGCAACAGCTGTTCCTCGCGCGGCTTGACGCGCGGCACGATGAGGGCCGGCTTGTCGAAGGAGAGGATCTCGCAATAGGTGTTGTAACCGCCCATGGCGACGACGCCGGTGGCGCCGTCGATCAGCTCTTCCATGTGGTTGTCGAACTCGATCACCTCGATATAGGGGATGGCTTCGCCCTTCTGCACCAGCTTGGCGCGCTCGGCGGCCGGCATATAAGGCCCGAGCACGACGAGCGCCTTCTGCGTCAGCGTAGGATCGGCCTCATACGCATTCATCACGTCGTGGACGAGATCGGAGCCGTCGCCGCCGCCGCCTGTGGTGACCAGCAGATAATTATCCTTTCGGGCGTTGATCGAGGTCTTGCCCTTGGAGACGCTGCGCTGCAGGAAGCCGACGAAATCCATCTTCCGGCGCAGGCTCACCGGCACGTCGAGACCGATCAGCGGGTCGTAAAAATCCGGCGGGCCGTAGACCCAGACGCTGTCGTAATATTGGTCGATCTTCTGCATGATGCCGTTCCGCTTCCACTCGGCCTCGAGCAGATGCGGCGCGTCCATGACCTCGCGCAGGCCGAGCACCAGCACGGTGCCGCGGGCCTTGAGATAGGCGAGCGTATCCTCGACCTCACCCTTCAGCCCCATCGGCTCCTTGTCGACGATGAAAATATCGGGCTGGAAGGTCTCGGCGGTGTGGCGAATGCTCGATTCGCGCATTTTCAACGTCTCGTGCAGGTCGATATGGCTGGCGAGCGAGGTATATTCGCCGTTGCGCAGCTTGATGACGCTCGGGATTTTCACGAAGTCGACGCGGGCGCGGTAGTCGAAGGCGCCGGCGATCGTCGCGCCCGAAATGATCAGGATGTTGAGGCCGCGATAATCCTCGACCAGCGCATGGGCGATGGCGCGACAGCGACGCAGGTGGCCGAGGCCGAAAGTGTCGTGGCTGTACATGAGGATGCGTGCATCTTCGAGACGTCTGGCCAAGGGTGTTCCCTCCGGGGTGAACAACATGCGTTAGTACCCCCACCGTCCGGAGGCCACGAGGCGGGGGCGGTGCCGTGCGGCGCCGCCGGGTTTCCTGCTATTTGTAGGGATCTGCCGCATCGCGCAAGCCGTCTCCCAGAAAGTTGAACGCCAAAATGACAAGAACAACAGGAATGATCGGAAAGAGCAGCCAAGGATAGAAGGCGATGACGCTGACGCTTTTTGCCTCGGTCAGCAGAATGCCCCAGCTGGTGATCGGCGGGCGAAGACCGAGGCCGAGGAAGGAGAGCGCGGTCTCACCGAGGATCATGCCGGGGATCGAAATCGTCGCCGAGGCGATGAGATGCGACATGAAGCCCGGCACCAGATGGCGGCCGATGATGCGCGGCGTGCTGGCACCCATCAGCTGAGCTGCCTGCACGTAATCCTCCTCGCGCAGCGCCAGAAGTTTCGAGCGCACGGCACGCGCTAGCCCGGTCCAGTCGATGATGCCGAGGATGACGGTGATGCCGAAATAGATGACGATCGGGCTCCAGGTCACCGGCATGATGGCGGCGAGCGCCATCCACAGCGGCAGGCTCGGCAGCGATTGCAATATCTCGATCAGGCGCTGGACGATGAGATCGAAAACGCCGCCCCAATAGCCGGCAAGACCGCCGATGACGATGCCGAGCACGAAACTGATCGCGATGCCGATCAAGCCGATCGTCAGCGAGATCCGCGCGCCGTAGAGGATGCGCGAGAGCACGTCGCGGCCGAGCCGGTCGGTGCCGAGCAGGAACATCTGGCCGCCGATCGACGGGCAGACCAGATGATAGTTCGAGGCGACGAGGCCCCAGAATTTATAGGAATCGCCGCGGCAGAAGAAACGGATCGGCTGCACGTCGTTCGGCCGGTCTGTATAGACGCGGTGCAGCGTATCGAGGTCCAGCGTCATGCTGCGGCCGTAGACGAAGGGGCCGACGAATTCTCCCTTGTCGAAGAAATGGACGCGCTGCGGCGGCGCATGGATGAAATCGACGTTGCGGGTGTGCAGGCCGTAGGGCGCCAGGAACTCGACGATCAGGATCATCAGGTAGATTGCGGCGAGAAAGATGCCGGAGACCAAGGCCAGCCGGTGCTGCTTGAACTTCCACCACATCAGCTTCTTCTGCGAGGCGAGATGGATGCGCGATTGCGCCGCCGTCATGGTTTCGGTCGCATGCGGATCGAAAGGTGCGGTCGAGACGTAATGCGGCAGCGGCGCGCCGGGTGCGGGAAGGGGCGACATTATTTGGTGCTCCTGCCTTGCAGACGGATGCGGGGATCGAGGAAGCCGAGGGCGATATCGGAAATCAGCACGCCGATGACGTTGAGGAAGGCGAGGAACATCAGGAACGAGCCGGCGAGATACATGTCCTGGCTCTGCAGCGCCTTGATCAGCATCGGCCCGGTCGTTTCCAGCGACAGCACGATGGCGACGATCTCCGCACCCGAGATGATCGACGGCAGGATCGAGCCGATATCGGCGACAAAGAAGTTGAGCGCCATGCGCAGCGGATATTTGACCAGCGCCCGCATCGGATGCAGGCCCTTGGCGCGCGCCGTCGTCACATATTGCTTCTGCATCTCGTCGAGCAGGTTGGCGCGTAAGCGACGGATCATGCCGGCCGTGCCGGCCGTGCCGACGATGATGACGGGGATCCACAGGTGGGAGAGGATCGAGCGCGCCTTCTCCCAGCTCATCGGCGCCGAGATGTATTGCTGGTCCATCAGATGGCCGATCGAGATGCCGAACCAGATATTGGCGAAATACATCAGGATCAGCGCCAGCATGAAGTTCGGAATGGCGATGCCGAGCAGGCCGAGGAAGGTCAGCCCGTAATCGCTCCAGCTGTACTGGTGCGTGGCCGAATAGATCCCGATCGGGAAGGCGATGAGCCAGGTGAGCAGGATCGTCGTGAAGGAGACGAGGATCGTCAGCCACAGGCGCTCGCCGACCACGTCGGAAACCGGCAGCTGGTATTCGAAGGAATAGCCGAAATCGCCGTGCAGCATGCCGCCGACCCAGTAGAAATAGCGCACGATCTCCGGCTTGTCGAAGCCGTATTGCTGGCGCATCTCCTCGATTTCCTGGAGATTGGCGGTCTCGCCCGAGGCGCGCAGTTCGGCGATCTGGCTCTCGAAGAAGTCGCCGGGCGGCAGTTCGATGATGGTGAAAACCAGCGCCGAAATGACGAAGAGCGTCGGTACCATGGCGGCAATGCGCCAGAGAATGTATCTGAGCACGCCTCAGGCCTCCTTGTACCAGAATGCATCCGGCATGTAGATGCCGAGATAGGAGGTGGGATCGAAGCCGTAGAGGGCTTTTTCCGGCAGGTTCTGCAGCTTGGCGGCGCGAAGGATCGGCTGCAGCGTGCTGTTGATCAGGCCGATCGAAAACACCTGCTGCGTATAGAGCGACAGCATCCTGTGCCAGATCGCCTGGCGCTCCTCGAACTTCGCCGTCGAACCCCATTGTTTAAGGAGATCGATCAGTTCGGCCGCCTCCGGAAGGTCGGGCGCCACACCCTCCTGACCGGCGGAGAGATAGTGCATGCCCCAGAGCGGCCACTGCAGTTGATCGTCGAGCGTCGGCGCAAGGCCGGACGGCGACATGTCGGCCGTCGGCACGCCGTTGTCGAGGCCGTACCAGATCGACATCATGATCGTGCCGCTCATGGCGCGGTTGCGAAAGACGTCGCGCTGTGAGGTGCGGGTATAGAGCGCAAGGCCGATATCGGCCCAGTGATCGTGCACCAGTTCCAGCACGTCGGTGTCGAGATTGCTTTCGCCGGCGGTCTCGACGGTGATCTCGGCGCGCCGCCCGTCCGGCAGCAGCCTTATGCCGTCGTCGCCGCGCCTGGTCAGGCCGAGCTCGTCGAGCAGGCGGTTGGCCTCATCGGGATCGAACTTGACGAAGGCGTCGGCATATTCCTGCTTGAACAGCGGGCTGTCGGGCAGCACGGTATCGGCGCTCGGCGTGCCCAGGCCGTAGAAGGCGACCATGTTGATCTCGTGCCGATTGATCGCCAGCGACAGCGCCCGGCGCAGGCGCACGTCGCGGAACAGGCCGCGCCACACCTCGTCGGCGCAGTTGAGGTTCGGCAAGAGCGTGATGCGCGAGCCGCGCGCCACCTTCCAGAGATTGACCTTCACCGGAAAGCGCTTCTCGGCTTCCTTCAGGAAGGTGTAATCGTTGAAATCGATGCCGGTCGCCTGCAGGTCGGCTTCGCCCGCACCCGCCTTGGCGGCGATGATCGACGAGGAGGAGACGTTGAGGACGAAACGGTCGAGATAGGGCAGCTGCCGGCCGGTCTCGTCGACGCGGTGGAAGAACGGGTTGCGTTCGAAGACGAATTGGTCGGCCGGCAGCGCCGTGGTGTTGCGCCAGGGATCGAGCGTCGGCAGGTTGGGATTTTCAGGCCGGTAGGAACGGGCCATCTTGATGTGCAGATCCTGCCACTTCTTTACGCGGCTGGTCTTCATCATCTGTTCCATCTTCGCCTCGTCGGGCTGGAACTTCTTATGGAATTGCTTGAGGTAATGCGCCGGTCCGAAGATGACGAGCGGCTGGGGACCTGCCAGCGTCGGCAGGAACATCGGATTGGGTTTTTCCCAGGTGTAACGCACCGTCAGCGGATCGAGCATCTCGAAGCGCGGCAGGCTGCCGTGCGGGCGAAGCTCGAGCGCGCCGCCGCCCGGCGTCAGCTTGTCGTTCAGGATGACGTCTTCCCACCAGTAGCGGAAATCGTCGGCGGTGAAGGGCTGCCCATCGGACCATTTATGGCCTTCGCGCAGAATGAAGGTGAAGACCTTGTCGTCCTCGGCGTAGAAATCGGCGAGGATGTCCGGCTGGAACTGCAGGTGCTTGTTGTAGCCGATCAGGCGGGAATAACCGTAGATCGTCATGAAGCGGATGTCGCGCTGGCTGCCGATGATGGTGCGCACCGTGCCGCCATAGGCGCCGGGTTCGAGCCCCATCTCCTTCAGATTGACGATGCGCGGACGGGCGGGAATGCGCTCGGCCATAGCAGGCAGGCTGCCTGCGGCCAGCCGCTCCTTGAGGAATTCCGGCTCGACTATCTGCTCGGCGCGAAGCACTGCCGGTGCGATCGCAGCCCCGACAAGGCCGCCGAGAAAGGTGCGACGCGTCACCATCAGCGCAACTCCTTGGCCGTAGCGCCCTTGCGGGCGCGCACCAGATGACCGTCGCCGAGATCGGCATAGGCAAGTTCGGAAGCATCGTCATGCTCGGCGGTGAAGGTCACGCCCCAATTCTGCTTGTCGGCGGCGCCGTTTTCCCGCAGCGCCTTGAAATCGAGCGGCCGGTCGAGATCGGGGAAGGGGACGGCGGCGAGCAGCGATTTCGTATAGGGGTGCACCGGATCGCGCAGGATGATCTCGCGCGGCGCGATCTCGACGATGCGGCCCTTGCACATGACGGCGATGCGGTCGGCCATGTAATCGACGACGGCAAGGTTGTGCGAGATGAAGAGATAGGTCAGCCCCAGCTCCTTCTGCAGATCCTTCAGGAGGTTGAGGATCTGCGCCTGGACGGAGACGTCGAGCGCCGAGACCGGCTCGTCGAGGATGATGAGTTTCGGGCCGAGGGCAAGCGCGCGGGCAATGCCGATGCGCTGGCGCTGGCCGCCGGAGAAGCTGTGCGGGTAACGGCTGAGATAACGCTTGTCGAGGCCGATCGCCGCCATCAGCCCCTCGACCTTGCGCTTGCGCTCATCACTGTCGCCGCGATCATGGATCTCCAGTGGTTCGCTGAGGATGTTGCGCACCGTCATGCGCGGCGAAAGCGAGGAGACCGGATCCTGGAACACCATCTGGATCTTGGTGCGCATGTCCTGCAGCTCGTCGCCCTTGACGGCAAGCACGTCGATGACATCCTTGCCGTCGTTGAACACAACCGCGCCGCTGTCGGGTGTGATGGCGCGCATCAGGATCTTGCTGAGCGTCGTCTTGCCGCAGCCGGATTCGCCGACGAGGCCCAGACATTCGCCGCGGCGGATGTCGAAGCTGACATCGTCGACGGCGCGCAGGACGGTGGCCTCGTGCTTGCCGAGAAAGCTGCGCTTGCGCGTCTTGTACGTCTTCGACAGATTGGTGACGGACAGCAGCG
Source organism: Rhizobium croatiense (assembly GCF_019793465.1). GTDB lineage: Bacteria > Pseudomonadota > Alphaproteobacteria > Rhizobiales > Rhizobiaceae > Rhizobium > Rhizobium croatiense. Next base: position 99,410 of record NZ_JAILYJ010000012.1, read on the forward strand.
TGCCCGGCGTCTCCGCCTGCAGCGGCTTCTTCTTGCCGACCAGCGTCTCGAGATTGACCGGCACATCGCGCAGCGCCTTCAGCCGCTCGCCGGGTTTCATGTCGAAATGCGGAACGGCGGCCATCAGCGCCTTGAGGTAGGGGTGTTGCGGATTGCGGAAGATCGCCTCGACCGGCCCGGCTTCCATGATCTCGCCGTGATAGATGACGACCACCTCGTCGGCCATGTTGGCGACGATGCCGAGATCGTGGGTGATGAGCAGCATCGCCATGCCGAGCTTGGCCTGCAGGTCGCGCAGCAATTCGAGGATCTGCGCCTGGATCGTCACGTCGAGGGCCGTCGTCGGCTCGTCGGCAATCAGCAGCGCCGGCTTGCAGATCAGCGCCATGGCGATCATCGCGCGCTGGCGCATGCCGCCGGACAATTCGAACGGATACATGTCGTAGGTGCGATGCGGATTGGAAAAGCCGACGAGACCGAGCATTTCCTCGGTCTTCTCACGCGCCTCCTGCTTGTCGGCTTCGGTATGGATCAAAAGCGCTTCGCTGATCTGGTTGCCGACCGTGTGCAGCGGCGAGAGCGAAGTCATCGGCTCCTGGAAGATCGTCGCCATGCGCCGGCCGCGCAGGTCACGCATTTCCTCGCTGTCGCGCGACAAGGAGAGGATATCGGTCGTGCTGCCGTCGAGCGGATCGGTGAAGAGGATGCTGCCCGATGCCTTGGCCGGATTGGGCAGGATGCCCATGATCGCCTGGCTGATCACAGATTTGCCCGAGCCGGATTCACCGACGAGAGCGGTGACCTTGCCCGGAAGGATGCGGAGATTGGCTTCCTTTACGACACGCAGCCGGTCGCCGAAAACGGAGAAGGAGACGTCGAGGTTCTCGATACGCAACAAATCGGCAGCGGACGCCATACCAATGATATTCCCCAGTCTTCTATGTTCCCTTTGAGGCACACTATCGTACCGCAAACGGGGTGTCTAGTTGATGACAATCAAGGGGATATCGCCGCCTTTCGCCGTGGTCATCCGGACGAAACACGCAATTTATCGGCGCCAGCCTGGCGTCTTACTGGATGAACTTCTCCATGCTTGTGCGCTTGACCTGTTTCTTCGCGTCCCGGTGCAGCAGGATGACCTGCTCGGCTTCGGAAAGGCCGTTCTGCACGGCCTCGCGGAAGTGTTCGTCGACATGGAGCTCCGGGGCCGGCGCGCGCGGCTGCAGCACCGTTACCTTCTGGCGGATGCCGCGCAGCTTCTCTTCGCCGAGCCGCGTCCACTCGCCGCCGCAATAGCCGGCGAAAGCCTGGCTGGCGACGACTTCGCGGCCGTATTTCTTGGTCAGGATCTGCAGACGCTGCACCTCGTTGACCGCCGATCCGAAGGCGGAGAAGGTCAGGCGATCCTTGAGGCCGACATTGCCGAACATGACGTTGCCGACATGCAGGCCGATGCCGTAGCCGATCTTGCTGAGACCCTTCTGCTGGCGGTCGTTGTTGAGCTCGGCCACCCGCGCCTGCGCCTGGTGGACGGCCGAAAGCGCTGCCTCGCAGGCGATTTTCGACGGGTCCTTGTGGCGCCCGCAGGGATAGACGGCCAGAAAGCCGTCGCCGAGGAAGCTCAGGATTTCGCCGCCATTACGGTTGAAGGGGGCGGCGATCGCATCGAAGAACTGGTTCAGCGTGTCGATATAGGCCTGTCGGCCCTCCTTTTCGGCATACATGGTGGATTCGCGCATGTCGCCCATGACGAGGGCGGCGCGGATCGTCTCGCCGTCGCCGCGGCGGATCTGGCCGTTCAGCACCCGCTTGCCGGCGTCGCCGCCGAGATAGGTGGTCAGCATGTTGTTGGCGAGCTTGCCGAGCACGGCCATCTTGGCGGCGACCGCCAGATGGTTCTGCATTCTCAGCAGCGCGTCGATCATGTCGTCGGAAAAGCCGTTATTGTGGTCGGTCGACCACGAGCCCATCATACCCTGCACCGAACCGTCGCCGAAGGGCTGCACGAAGGCAAGGTAATCGGTGATGGCGTCCTTGCGCAGATCCTCGAAGATCGGGAATTCGGCCGGCCCTTCCTGCGACAGCCGGCGGCGAATGTGCTGCAGGTTGTTGTCGAGCAGGTAATAATAGGGGCTCTGCAGGAAGCGGTCCGGCTTCTGCCCGGCCGGCATGCGGAAGCCCTCGATGGTGACGCCGCTGGTGCGCCGCCAGGTGAAGCTCAGCGCATCGTAGAGCGGATGCAGCATCGAAAAGGTCAGATGCACACGGGCGATCGGCAGGCCGGCGGAGGCAAGCCTTTCGCAGAAGCCGCGCACGATGTTTTCGAGGTCATCGCCCGCCAGCGAGGAATTCGTCAGCCATTCGGCGACCCGGTCCAACAGGATGGAGGACACACTGGATTCGATCGTGCTCATTCTCGGTATGATCCTCATAAGGCACGCCATCCCCAAGAGGCAAAAATCCCTCGGCCGGCACATTTTCATGCGCAGGTCACAGGGAAATCAGGATGTACGAGCGGTATTCTTGTGTCAACGATCTGCCGAGAGCCCGGCAGCAGCGCCCCTTAGTTCCCCCGGGCGGGGACCGGACGGGTGGTCCTTTCACAGCGGTTCATTATCAAAAGTCAAAATAGGGATGCTGCAAATGCGAAACAATGGGAGCGGGATTTTTTTGTGCTTCAAAGTTGCATCGGATGACCCAGCCGGGACATTTCGGCCACACCCGGCTAAAGGAACTTGAGCAGCTGGTCACCCCTCCCCACAAGGGGGAGGTGCTTAACTTGCGACAGCGCCTCACTTAAAAATCATCGCCGAGAACGCTGATGCCGAAAGAGGGCAGGCCGGCGCCGCGGATTGGTCCCTCCCCCTTGTGGGAGGGGTTGGGGAGGGGTTTTAGGTCGCCAACTGCGGGTAATTGCCCTGAGGAGAAGAGGAAGACCTGACATCGGGTTTAATTCGCCGCCATCATGCATTAGATCAGCGTTCTGAATTTCTCGGTTTGAAAGATCCCGCCTTGGCCACTCCCACCTTCGATACGCTTTTGCAGAAGATCGAAACCCGCGCGGCGCGCGCCGGCGTCATCGGGCTCGGCTATGTCGGCCTGCCGCTGGCGATCGCCGTGGCGCGCAGCGGGTTTGCGGTCACCGGCTTCGACATCGACCCTTCCAAGATGGTGGCGCTCGATGCCCGCCGCTCCTATATCGATGCCGTCAGCGATGCAGCCCTTGCCGCCGAGATCGATGCCGGGCGCTTCCAGGCGACGACCGATTTCGCCGGTCTGGCCGCCTGCGACGTCATCATCATATGCGTGCCGACGCCGCTCACCAAACATCGCGATCCCGACCTGTCCTTCGTCGAGGCGACGTCGCGCTCGATCGCCCAGTATCTGCGCCCCGGTCAGCTCGTCGTGCTGGAATCGACCACCTATCCCGGCACCACCGACGATATCGTCAAGGTCATCCTCGAAGGCACCGGGCTGAGATCCGGCGCGGATTTCTTCGTCGGCTTCTCGCCGGAGCGCGAGGATCCCGGCAACCAGCATTATCATACCGCCACCATCCCGAAGGTCGTCGCCGGCGACGGGCCCGAGGCGCTGTCCCTGATGAAGACGTTCTATGGTGCGGCGGTATCGACCGTCGTGCCTGTTTCCTCGAATGCGACGGCCGAGGCGGTCAAGCTCACCGAGAACATCTTCCGCTCGGTCAACATCGCCCTCGTCAACGAATTGAAGACCGTCTATGCGGCGATGGGCATCGACGTCTGGGAAGTGATCGAGGCGGCCAAGACCAAGCCCTTCGGCTATATGCCCTTCTATCCCGGCCCCGGCCTCGGCGGCCATTGCATCCCAATCGATCCCTTCTACCTCACCTGGAAATCGCGTGAATACGAGTTGCCGACCCGCTTCATCGAGCTTGCCGGCGAGATCAATTCGGCAATGCCGCGTTATGTTGTCGGCAAGCTCGCTGAAGCGCTCGACATCCGCGCCGGCAAGGCGCTGAGCCGCAGCAAGGTGCTGGTGCTCGGGCTCGCCTACAAGAAGAACGTCGCCGATATCAGAGAAAGCCCGTCGCTGCGGCTGATCGAGATCATCGAAGAGCGCGGCGGCCGGGCCGACTATCACGACCCCTTCGTCGCCGAGATCCCGCCAACGCGAGAACACCAGGCCCTGAAGGGCCGCAAATCGGTGGCGCTGACGCCGGACGCCGTTTCCGGCTACGATGCGGTGTTGGTGGCGACCGACCATGACAGCGTGGATTATGCGGCGCTTGCAAAAAGCGCGGCGCTGATCATCGACACCCGCAACGTCTTCAACCGGCTCGGCCTTTCGGCCGATCACGTCATCAAGGCGTGAGGGCCATAGCTTAACAGAGGGATCTCGATGCCACGCGTTCGGTTGAGCGAGTTCCGGAAGAACATTGCATCCTATTTTGATCAGGCCCTCTCCTCTCGGGCTCCTCTGACCGTGACCCGTCGAGGATCGGAAGCAATAGTCTTAATCGCCGAAGGCGAATACGAGAGTATGCGGGAAACGCTGCACCTGCTCTCGACGCCTGCCAACTCCGCTCGACTGCGCGAAAGTATCGAACAGCTTCGCAAGGGAGATGATGAAGTTGCTATGACTCCGTCTTTCACCTCAAATGACTGACGGCGCAGTAGAAAGCGCCTTGCCGGTCATCCGGCTCGCGGCCACCGCATAACCACCTGACGCGCCGTCGATGAAATGCATATGGTCGCGCGAAATCGGCGTCGGCACGAAGCAGGTCATCAGCGCCGAGGCCTGCCGATGCAGGCCGTAGCGGGCAATGCCCTTTGCCCGCGCTGCTTCCAGCAGCGTCTCGATGCGTTTCAGGTGCTCGGCATCGACATCGACCGTCATCTTCAGCCCGTCGTCGAACTTGCGGAAATCGGAATTGCCGGCGACGTCGCTTTTGTAGCGGCGCGCATCGAACCGGCCGAGCGGAATGCCGAGCTTGTAGCAGACGACGGTGATGGCGAGCTGCAGGAAGATGATCAGCTTCTGCCGTAGTCGCCGGCCGGCCGGCGCTGTGGCCTTGGCCTCGCGATTGATGCCGTGGAGCGAGAAGGCGAAGTCCGGGCCGCCGGCCGGCACCGGATGGCTGCCGCGGTTCTGCTCGCCGGTGATGGCGACGATGCCGTTGACCAGGTCGCGGAATTCTTCGCCCGGTCGGCCTTCACCGGGAACCGCGATGATCGAGACGATCTCGCCGTTCTGCGCGTCGATCGGGCTCCAGCGGCAGGAAAGGCCGGCGAGATCGGGCCGTGTTCCCGGGGGCGCGCGCTCTATACCGTAATGGCCCTGCTTCATCTGCCGCTCCGCCCAGCTGGTGCCGCCGCCCCAGAACATCGCATAGGTGACATAGGGGCTTGCCGAGTAACGCGCGACGCGCACATCGAGCCCCTCGCCGCGGATGTCGGCAACCGGAACGATGGCGACGCGCAGCATCAGGCCGAGATCCTCCTCGACCCAGACCTGCACGGCGGCAAGCGCTTCGCGGGCCGTCGTCTCGAGCGCGCCCGGAAGCGCGATCAGCGCGCCGTCGCCGCCGAAGACGAAGGGATAGTCGCCCTTGCCGACGGCGTTCAACACAGCCGAAATGACGCTGGCGCCCGCCATGTTGACGTCCTTGTAACGGCCGCCGGCGATCGCCTGGGTCGAGCCGACGATATCGGCAAGCGCCAGCACCCAGCCATCCGGCAGCGGCCGGTAGTTGGCGGCATCGGTCACACCCTCGAAGGCGCTGAAGAGCGGCACGGCGGCAAAGAATTCATCGTCGGTCACGGTTTCCATGTCATCGACCTTAGCACAGACCCATGTTGGTGCTGCAACGCCAATTCCCATTTACGGCAATCGACTTGGCAAGATTTCGGTGTTAGCACGCGCTCACGATTTCACGACGGATACGGATTTAGATGAGCCGCCTCGACAGCTTCATTCGCCGGTTGACGGCCCAGCGCGATATTTTGAACGCGATCACCGATCCGGTCGCCGAAATCGACGGCCCGGTGCTGGAGTTCGGCCTCGGCAACGGCCGCACCTATGACCATCTGCGCGAGCATTTCCCCGACCGCCGCATCATCGCCTTCGACTGGGAGGTCCGCTCCTATTCGGCCTCGACGCCGGAGCCGCAAGATATGGTGACCGGCAATATCCGCGACTCCGGCCAGGCCTTCCTCGGCATCGGCGCAGCGCTCGCCCATGCCGATATCGGCACCGGCCACGACGAGATCGACGCCGTGACACTGACCTGGCTGCCGCAGCTGATCGCCGGCGTGCTCGCTCATAACGGCATCGCGGTCAGCGGCCTGCCGCTTGAGCATCCGGAGTTGGTGGCGCTGCCGCTGCCGGAGGGGATCAAGGAAGGGCGGTATTTCCTCTATCGGAGGACGTAAGCGATTGGGCGGGGACTGCGGCATCGGCCGCTGTCGCGATTTGCAGTGGCAGTTATTCCTCTTTTGGAGGAGTTAATCCCTCACGAGGCGCAGGAATTAGCCGCAGCCGAGCGGGCTTCCAGTTTTGCCTCGAACTCGTCCGCGATTTGCTTGAGAGTCACACTGCCCAGCCGCCTCAGCAGCAGCGCCTTGGCCTCCAGCATCGCATCTGCCAGCGCGCTATTCACCGCCTGTTCGACAAGGCATTGCGGCTGATCGTCGGCGGGGCCGATGGCGAAGAGGTGCGGCTCGCCAAGGGCGTTGTAGATGTCGAGCAGGGTGATCTCAGACAAGGGACGCACCAAGGTCCAGCCGCCGCCGTGGCCCTTTTCGGAGCTGACATAACCCCGTTCGCGAAGGCCGGCCATGGTGCGGCGGACGACGACGGGATTGGTGTTCAGCATCTTCGCAATCATTTCGGAGGTCGCCGAATGCACGTGCCGATCCATGTGGATCAGCACGTGCAGCATGCGGGAAAGGCGGCTGTCGTTGCGCATTGTCCATCCTGTCGAGCGAGCGGGTGATTATCGCAGGCCATCTGTATCAACACAAGTGACGTGACGCTTGACTGTGCTATTTCATGTAACTTATGTTGATTCATGAAAACACAACACCGAGGGAGTGACAGCATGTCTTACGAAGTCATCGTCATCGGCGGCAATTTTGCCGGCCTGTCGGCTGCCATGCAGCTTGCCCGGGCGCGGCGGCGGGTTCTGCTCGTCGATGCGGGCATGCCGCGAAACCGGTTTTCGCAGGCCGCGCACGGTTTTCTCGGTCAGGACGGCCGGGCACCGGCGGCGATCATGGAGGAGGGGAAGAGACAGCTTTCGCTTTATCCGAACATCGCGCTGCGCGACGGCAAGGTCGCCCACGCGCAGAAGGAGGATGGCGAAATCGTCATCGGCATCGAAGGCGGCGGCGAAGAACGCGCTCGCCGCCTTATTCTCGCAACCGGCGTCAGCGACACGCTTCCCGAGATTGCTGGCCTCGGCGACCGCTGGGGCCGCACGGTGCTGCACTGCCCCTATTGCCACGGCTATGAGGTAAGCGGCGGCGAGCTTGGCGTCCTTGCAAACCATCCGCACTCGGCGCATTCGGCCATGATGATCCCGGACTGGGGCGCGACCACCTTTTTCACCCAGGCGCGGTTCGAGCCTGACGACGAGCAGCTCGCGAAGCTGAGCGCCCGCGGCGTCCGCATCGAACGCAGCCCGATCGTCGAATTGCTGGGCGATACTCCGAAGATCGAGGCGGTGCGCCTCGCCGATGGCCGGATCGTGCCGCTCGACGCCATATTCGTCGCGCCGAAGACGGCGATGGCGAGCCCCATTGCCGAACAGCTCGGCTGCGCCTTCGACGACGGTATGTTCGGGCCGGTCATCCGCACCGCCGAAAACAAGGAGACCAGCGTCAAGGGCGTCTTCGCCGCCGGCGATGCCGCAAGCTCCATGCACAGCGGCACGCTCGCCTCGGCCTCCGGCGTGCTCGCCGGCGTGCATTGCCATCAGTCGCTGGTGATGCAGTCTGCCGGATAGGTGCTACGGCGGCGCCTCGGTTCACCGAAATGCGCCAGGCAGATCCCGTACCCTCACCTCGGCTCCGGCCGCGACGGGAGCGTTGTTTGAAGAATGCGGAGTTCTTGCAATCTTTGCGTTTGAATTGTAGCTGTTTCTATCGGAATATATTGGCAAGCTGGCGTAAGACGTTGCGACGCTTGCACCGAGTGGTATTTGGGGGCATTTCAATGGGATTTACTGAAGCTGTTCGAACAGTTCTGAAGCAGAAATACGCAACCTTTTCCGGCAGGGCCTCCCGCTCTGAATATTGGTGGTTCGGACTCTTCTATGTGCTGGCGCTGTTTCCGCTTGCAATTGTGGCCACTGTGCTCGCCTTCCTAACCAGCGGCGGCGGAGCCCCGTCACCGGCTCATTATACCGTGGTCATCTGGATGTTGTTCACGCTCGCAATGCTTTTGCCGCTGATATCCCTGCAGGTTCGCCGCTTCCATGATCGCAGCATTTCCGGTTGGTGCTATCTCGCGCTGTTTGCCCTGAGCTTTATTCCCTATGCCATTTTCCTCACAGCCCCTGTGACGATTGTTATTTCCCTGCTTCCGGGCACCGAAGGGCCTAACAAGTTCGGACCGGACCCGTTGAGTCCCGAAGCGCGCGCAGAGGTATTTGCCTAGAGCGTAACAATCCGCGGCGCCGGTCTGCGCTGCAGCCAATTGACTTGGGAAGGTAGTATAGTGAAGCTGCGCATATTAGGCGCTGTCGCGCTTGTTCTTTCTGCCACAGGTCAAGCTCAGGCCGACGATCGCACTGCCGGAATAGCAAGCTCCTTTCGTGCGATCACGAAAGGAGCTTGCGGTTTCAACATGACGCCAGCCTCGGCAATAAAGGCGGTAACCACTCTTGGAATGTCGGATCTTCGCGAGCCATTGCTTCCGGCGATGTTGGCAGTTTGTGCAGAGGAAATAAAAGGAAACAAAAGTAAAACCATTGAGATCCGGGTTCCCGACAACCGCAAGGTGATGCGGAAAGTCACTCTTGAAAGAGCCAAGTGGTGGCAATGACGGGGCGGTCCTCGAAGAGATCGCCAACGGCCTAAAGAAGGGCACACTCCGACCTTATCGGACTCGCAGTTCCGCTGCCGTGATAATGAAGGCGTGCCCGTGCGGCCCCTCATCCGACCCTTCGGGCCACCTTCTCCCCGCTGGGGAGAAGAGGGAACAAGGCGAGCCGACACTGCTCAAACGAACCCACTATTTTAAAGGCATTCCAATAGGGTCGATGGCCAAGCGGCATTCTCCCTCTTCTCCCTCGGGGAGAAGGTGGCCCGAAGGCTCGGATGAGGGGGCCACACGGCACAAGGTCCGCCCACCTCTACGGCAGGAACAGCACGTTGTACTGATCGATGTCCCCCGGCAGATCCCGTACCTTCATCTCCTCCTCGCGGTCCTCGAAGAGGACGAGGCAATTCTCGTAGAAGCCGGACAGCATTGTCGTGAAAGCTTTGGTTCCCTCGCGCCCATAGAACAGCGGCGTGAACTCCATGTGGAGCGGCACGCGGCGGGCAAGCAGCGGCTGCATCGAGCGGCAGGCGACCGGCTCGTAACCCTCGATATCCATCCAGACGAGGCCGATGGCGGCCGGGTCGATCGCCAGGTCGGCAAGGATTCCGGATACCGGCTTCACCGGCACGCTGATCTTCGTGTCGGTCGCACTTTGGCGGATGGCGCTGCTCTTGCCGTGATTGTTGCGATTGAGGAAAAAGTCGATCTCGCCTTGGTGCTCGCCGGCGGCGCAATTGACCAGCCGTACTTTCTCTTCCAGCCGGTTCTGGCGGATGTTGAGGGCAAGGAGCGGGAAATTGCGCGGGTCGGGCTCGATGCTGACGATCCGGGCGTAAGTTTTGCTCAAGGCGAAATAGACGGTCTGGGTGCCGATATTGCCGCCGATTTCGAGCAGCGTCGCCTCCTTTCGAAGCAGGCCGCGCTCGCGCAGGATGACGATCAGCCGGTCGACGGCGTCGCGCTCGAAATGACCCTTCCGGAAGACCTTGCGGCCGATATAGTCGGCCGGCGAAAAGGTCATCAGATGATCGCCGGCATCGACCGTCATCGAGACGACGCGCGGGCCGATATTTTCGATCAGCAGGCGGCGGCCGAAGCGGGTGTCGAAAAAGCGCGAGGCGGCGGCATTGCGCGCCTTGCGCAGGCGGCGGCTCCAATATTTGGCGGTGAGCCAGGGCTTGCCGGGCATCAGTCTTTTCCTTCGAGCGGTTCTGCCGCTTTCTCTCTCGGAATGACATAGACTTTCAAGGGTAGCGCCCGGCCGCGCACGCTGATTTCACGGCTTTCTATGCCGGAAAGGTTGGCGCCGGCGAGCTTCGCCACCGGCTCGGAGATGACGATTGCCGCTTCGAACTCCTTGGCGGCACTTTCCAGCCGGCTTGCGACGTTCACGGTATCGCCGATCGCCGTCATGCTGCGCACCCGGCCGTAGCCCATCGTGCCGACGACGGCCGGGCCGGTGTGGATGCCGATCGCGATGCGCAGCGGCAGCGCCAGCTCCTCGGCCAGTTCGGCGGCGAGTTTCTCGATCTCGCCGACGATCGTCGCAGCGGCGTTAAGCGCCTGGCGGCAAGCTTCCTCCGGCGCGGTGCCGAGGCCGAAGAGCGCCATGGCGCCGTCGCCGATGAACTTGTCGAGCCGCCCGCCCGCCTGCTCCACCGCCTTGCCGATGATGGCGAAATAGCGGTTCAGCAGGAAGACGACGTCGAAGGGCAGGCGCATTTCCGTCAGCGTGGTGAAATGGCGGATATCGACGAAGAGCACGGCGATCTCGCGTTCGCGCCCCGGGCTGGTCTCCTGGCTGTTGGCGGGAAGGGCGGTTTCGACCGCCGGCACCAGAAGCGGCGCGACCGCCACGTCGCGGTCCGGGCGCAGCTGGCAGGCGAGCCGAACGTCGGGGCCGGCATTGATGCGCTTGAGCGTCGTCTGTTCCATCTTGTCAGGCGCGGGCAGGCTTTCATAGTCGCCGAGGATCTGCACGCGGCAGGTGGAGCATTGTCCCTTGCCGCCGCAGACGGAGTAATGCGGCAGGCCGCCGAGCCGGCTTGCTTCCAGCACCGTGAAGCCGCGCGGCACGCGGATCACCTCGCCGCTCGGATAATGCACCGCCACCTGGTCGAGGCGCTCCTTCAGCCGGCGCCGGGCGCGGGCGACGACGACGAGGAGCAGCGAGGCCGAGAAAGCGCCGTAGAGCCCGGCGCGGACCGCGGCGATCCGGGCGCGAACCTCGGGGTCGTGAAGATAGTGGGCGTTGAGGTTTACCTCGTAGGGATTGGTCGTCAGCTGATAGGAGGGATCGGCAAGGGTGCGGCCCATCTCAACGAAACCGAGGATCGAGAGCACCGGCACGAGGATCGCCAGCGCCAGCAGCAGCGGCGCGGCGCCCGCATACCACGGTCGGTAGCGCAGCCAGAAATGGATGCCGATGCAGCCATGAAACCAGACGGCGATAACGCCCAGCACCTGGCGTGCGCCGTTCGCCGGGTTCTTGATCCAGAACTGCTCGACGACCGTCTCGTAATCGTCGATATAGCCATAGAGTTCATGGGCGATGCGGGTGCCGATGACATGGTCGATGAGAAGCAGCGGGATCAGCAGGCCGAGCACGATCTGCGCCGTTTCGCCCTTCGGCATGACCAGGCTGCGGCGCATGTAGATGGCGCGCAGCACCAGCCCCATATGGATCAGCACCGAGGCGTAAAACAACGCGGTGCCGGCGGGATTGCGCCAGATGGCGAGGAAAAGGTGGCGGGCCTTGTCGGCGGCGGCGAGCGAAACCAGCCCGAGCGCATGGTTCGACAAATGCAGCAGGACGAAAATGAAAATGACGAGGCCGGAACCAAGCCTCGCCCGTCTGATCGCGCGTTCCGAAAAAATCCCTGTGGCTGAGGCCGTCGTCATTCATTCCCGTTCTTGTCGATGGAACCGCAGGCCCATAGAGATTGCGAAAAAGGCGGAATTGCTTCGAGCGCGATCACATTCCATATGCTTATGCGCAAGTTTTAGGGAAAGGGACAATAGCGGAATTTTTCGCCCGGCCGCGAGCGCCGATTTGGAAACAGTCTGTCTTATGAGGGATGCCGCATGCGGGTGGCTTTCTACGCGCCGATGAAATCACCGAACCATCCGGTACCGTCGGGCGATCGGCTGATGGCGCGGCTGCTGATCCGGGCGCTGGAGCTTGCCGGGCACGCGGTCGAGGTCGTCTCCGAATTCCGCAGCTATGCCGCAACGCCGGAGGCGGCAGCCGCGCTCGAACCCGCCATCCGCGCCGAAGTTGAGCGGCTCAGGGTGAAATGGCAATCGGCGCCGCGCCCCGAGCTCTGGTTCTGCTATCATCCCTATTATAAATCGCCCGATCCCTTCGGGCCTGCGATATCGGCCGAATTCGCCATTCCCTATGTCACAGCCGAGGCCTCCTATGCGGCAAAGCGGGACGGGATCGGCTGGGCGGCGCATCAGAAGCGTGTGGGCGAGTCGGTCCTGCAGGCGGCGGTGAATATCTGCTTCACCGAGCGCGACCGGGCCGGCCTTTCCGCCGCCTTTCCGGCGGCGCGGCTCGCCAGCCTGAAGCCCTTCATCGATCCGGCGCTCTTCGAAGCGCTGCCACCCAGGCCGGATCCGCGCCGGCTGGTGACGGTGGCGATGATGCGGGCAGGGGACAAGATGGAGAGTTATGCGATGCTTGCAAAAGCATTGCGGCTGATCGAGGACAGGCCATGGAGCCTTTCCATCGCCGGCGACGGGCCGATGCGGCAGGAGGTGCAGGCGCTGTTTGCCGACTTTTCCCCGCGCGTCGAATGGTTCGGCGCGCTGGGTGCTGCCGAGATTGCCGGATTGTTGGGGCGCGGCGGTCTCTATGTCTGGCCCGGTTGCGGCGAGGCTTACGGGCTTGCCTATCTGGAGGCGCAGGCGGCCGGCCTGCCTGTGGTCGCGCAGGCAACGGCAGGCGTGCCCGCCGTCGTCGAGGCAGGCGTCACCGGTCTTTTGACGCCGGATGGAGACGTTGCCGCTTATGCCGCGGCGGTGGCCGTCCTGCTCGACGACGGTGAGAAGCGTGAGGTGATGGGGCAGGCGGCACGGCGCTTCGTGTTCGATCAGCGTTCGCTTGCGACGGCTGCGCGCGCCTTGGACGGGATTTTGCGCGAAAGCGTCGGAACAGGAGCAGGAGAATGAGCGAAGGCAAGAGCTGGGAGCCGCTGCGCCGCGAGCTTGACCGCTGGCAGGCCGCCGGCCGCGCGGCGCGGTTCTGGCTGCGCGATGACGATGCCGTCGAGCCGACGCCTGATCTGGAGACGCTGCTGACGCTGACCGGTCGGTACGACATTCCGTTGACGCTCGCCGTCATTCCCGGTCTCACCGGCGAAACATTGGCCGCGCGGCTGGCGGAGGAAGCGTCCGTCGCCATCGCGGTGCATGGCTGGTCTCACACCAATCATGCCGGGCGTGAGCGCAAAAAACAGGAACTCGGCAGCGAGCGGCCGGCGGACGTCGTTCTCGGTGAATTGCGCGACGGGTTTCGGCTGCTGCAGCGGCTGCATCCCGCCCGCTTTGTGCCGATCCTGGTGCCGCCGTGGAACCGGATCGACGCCGCCCTCATCCCTGCTTTGCCCGCTCTCGGCTTTGCAGCGCTTTCGGTCTACGGGCGGGCAAAGCGGAACGGGCCGATGCCGCTTCTCAACACCCATGTCGACATTATCGACTGGCATGGCACACGCGGCGGCCGCAGCGAAGAGGAACTGGTTGCCGAACTGGTGGCCGAGCTTGGCGACCGGTTTGCCGGCAGCGACGAGCCGATCGGTGTTCTCACCCATCATCTCGTGCATGACGCCGCCGCCTGGGACTTCCTGTCGGCCCTATTCGAGCAGACGGGCAGACACCCCGCCGTCCGCTGGTCGCCGGCGCCTGCACTTCTGCAAGCGTAATCAGGCGGCGTGAACGCGTCCCAGAAAGTCCCGCATGAGGGCGGCGACCTCGTCGAGGTGGGTCTCGAGCAGCCAGTGTCCGCCGCCGAGCAGATGCAGTTCGGCGTCCGGCAGATCGCGGAGATAGGCGCGTGCCGACTTTTCCGGCATGTAATGATCGTTCGGCCCCCAGACGATCAGGGTCGGCGGCTGGAAGTCCCTGAGATATTTGCGGTGCTCGGGAAACCAGGCGCGGTTTTCCCTGAGGCCGGCGATCAGATCGATGGCGATTTGCTTGCGCTGCGGCGTCATCAATGACCAGTGCAGCGTCCAGAGGTCCGGCGGGATAGTCTCGGCAAGAGGCGGTGGCAGGTCGTTGAGGAATTCCTCCTTGAACGTCTTCTCGCTGATCGCTTGCGCCAGCACCTTCCTCATCTCTGCGGGCGGCAGGCTCCACGTCGCCTCGATATCCGCATATTTCGGCCCGAGCGCATCCTCGTAGGGAATGTCGCCGTTCTGAATGATGAGCGCCACGACGCGCCGCGGCGCTCTGATCGCCAGCCGCGCACCGATCGGCGAGCCGAAATCATGGAGATAGAGGGCGAAGCGGCCGACATCGACCGCGCCGACGAAGGACTCCAGCCAGGCGGCGTGACCATCGAAACTGTAGTCGAAATCATCAGGGGTGCCGCTGTAGCCTGCGCCCGGGAAATCCGGAGCGATCAGGCGCCAGCGATCGGCAAGGCGCGGCATCAGATTGCGAAACTCATAGGACGAGCAGGGATAGCCGTGCGGCAGCAGCAGGACAGGCGCGTCCGGCGGACCGGCCTCGCGATAGAAAGTCTCGATGCCGGCAACTGTGATGCGGCGATGCCGGATGAGCGCGGCGACAGGAGGGTTTTCGACGTGGCCGTTCACCTGCGATCTTCCTCGTGCTGCTCGGCGCCCTCGACCGGCCGTAGCCACGGTTCGCGGCGCTTGATCCAGAGTTCGTAACGCGGCACGAGCGGCGTCGGGGCTTCGGACAGGATGCCGAGCTTGATTTCCGCCTCTTCGTCATCGGCGGAAAACAGCCGCGAGCCGCAGCCGGTGCAAAAACGCCGGCCGTGGAACTCGCCGGTTTCTCCGGAATATTCGAACTGGGCGGCGGGCCAGATTCCATAGAAGGTGAAGGCCGAGCCGCTCTCCTTCCTGCAATCGGTGCAATGACAAATACCGACGCGCGAGGGTTCGCCTCGAACAGAAAGCTGCACCTGCCCGCAAAGGCATTGTCCTGATAACACGGTCATGGCTGATCCCCGCTTCATCGATCTTGCGCTGCCGGGGAAACGGTCGGGCCCGGCTACTGTTCCGTCAGGAAAGCGCAGGCGCGCGGGCGGCGAAGGACCAAGGCGTCTTCACCTTGCCTTCGCGCCGACAAAGGAGCGGTTCGGCAGCGGTTCAGATCACCACGGTCTGATTGTCGCGCGCAGCGAAGGCGCCGGGGAAGGCGGCCTCGGCCTGCGCTTCCATCTGCGCCAGCTGCTCGTCCGTGCGGGAGGGGGCGTGGTGGAACAGGGCGAAGCGCTTGGCGCCGGCCATTTTTGCGAGCTCGGTGCCGTGTTGCCAGGTCGAATGGCCAAAGCCCTTGAAACGCTGCATCTCGTCTTCATTGTAGGTGCAGTCGTAGACGACGAGATCGGCGTCGCGCATCATTTCCAGCGAGACCGGATCGTAAGCGCCGGGGATATGCTCGATGTCGTAGATCAGAGCGATCGAACGGCCCTGCCACTCGATGCGATAGCCGATGGCGCCGCCCGGATGGTTCAGCGTGAAGGTCCTGATTCCGATGCCGTCATGCGGGGTCAGAACCTGACCGGCATGGAAATCGCGGAAATTCATCGTCGCCTGACAGATGTCGGTCTTGACGGGGAACCAGGGCGGGCTGATGAACTGCTCGACCATTTCCCGTGTGCTCATCTTGCCGTCGAGATGGCCCGACCAGATGTTGACGTTGATCGAGGGATAGTAGATCGCCTTGAAGAAGGGCAGGCCGATGATGTGGTCGTAATGGCAGTGGCTGAAGAAGAGATCGACGTCGCTGACGCCGTCGGCGAGCAACGACAGCCCGGCCTCGCGTAGGCCGGAGCCTGCGTCAAAAAGCATCCGATGGTTTCCGCAGCGAATTTCGATGCAGGACGTGTTACCGCCGTAGCGGTCGAATTCGGGGCCCGATACGGGAATGCTGCCGCGGACGCCCCAAAATTTTATCTGAAACTGTTCTGTCGTCATCGTTTTTCAAACCGGCCTTCCCGCTTCGCCATCGTACTCATAGTTTATCCCGATGCGAAGCAGCAGAATTCCACGGGTTGCCTGCGCCCCCTTTCATTCTCCTCACCGCTAGCGGAAGAAGAAGTAGATTTTCCTAAGCAATCGGCTTTCGCGTCGGAAAGCAACCCAGTATGGTTGGTTTTCGGTAAATGAGCAGCTCGAGGCGGGCGTTTTCCGCAAGTCATGCCTATTAGATGGTTGCGCGCGATCGCAAAAACAATTGCCGCGCCGGGCGACAGAATACTCGCCCTATGCTGGCTGTTGCTGATGCGGCGTTACGCAGTTCCGAGTCTCTTGATATTTCCTATGAGTTCTCCGGCGAGCCGCAGCGAGGCGGCCGTTGCCACGGCCATTTGCGGCAGCAGCAGCCATTCGAGCGTCCAGGCGGCACCCGAGCGTTCCTGTTCATGGACGAGCGACTGGTGGATGCCGGAGAGCGCCGTGGCGTTGAAGCGGGCGAGCGAGACCAGGACTTCGGCGGCGACGGGGTTCTGTTTGTGGGCCATCGCCGAAGAAGTGCCGCCGCCTGTAATTTCGATCTCGCGGCACGCCTGGGCGAGCAGGGCGATATCCTGGCCGATCTTGCCGAGGCTGCCCGAGATCGACGCGAACAGGCCTGATATATCGGCGATCACGAGGCGCGTGCTTTGCCATTGGCTGACGTCGGCGAGGCCGAGCTCCTGGGCGAGCGAGGCGCGCACGGCTGCGGCCTGCGGCCCGAGCTTGTCGAGGGTGCCGGCGGCGCCGCCGAACTGAATGGGGAAATTCTGCTCGGTCAAGCGGTCGCGATAGGTTGTCAGCGGCGCGCGCCAGGCGGCGAGACGGTCGGCGGCGGTGATCGGGATCGCCGCCTGCATACGGGTATGGCCCATCAGACTATTGCCGCCGAACTGGCGCTCGAGCGCATCGAGGCCGGAGACGATGGCGGACAGCCGGCCGGCAAACAGGAAAACCACCGCCTTCAGCCGGATCATCAGGCTGGTGTCGATGACATCCTGGCTGGTGGCGCCGAGATGCAGGTTTTTGGCCGCTTCCTCGCCGACCGCTGCGCGTAGCTGCTTGATGAAATCGGGGACGACGACGCCATCGCGCGCCGTTGCCGCGCGAAGACTGGCGAGATCGGGAGAAAAGCCGGCGCAGGTTTCGGCGATCCTTCTTGCCGCTTCTGCGGGAATGAGGGCGCGATCGGCTTCGGCCTTGGCGAGCGCGGCCTCGAAGGCGGCCATGGCGCGGAGATCGGCTTCGGCGGAAAAATAGGATGCGATTTCATCGTCGCCGACGAGGCCGGAGAGGAAGGGGTGGTCGAAGGGCGATGCGGTCATGGTCTGCTCGTTTTTGGCTGTGGCCCCCTCATCCGGCTGCCGTCCTTCGGACCCCCGAGGGGAGAAGGGATTTGGGGCACTGTTCCCCTCTCCCCCACGGGGAGAGGGTAGGGTGAGGGGGCTACTTGCACCGAACCTCATGGATAAGCAATTCGCGAGCCTCTCAAATATCCAAAAACACCGTTTCGTCAGGACCCTGCAAACGGATGTCAAAATGACACGTCGCACCGTCGCGGGTGGCGATCATCGTGGCGACGCGTTCGCGATGTTCGATGCGCGAAAGCAGCGGATCGGCGGCGTTGGCCTCGGCTTCCTCGGGGAAATACATGCGCGTCTGCAGGCCGATATTGATGCCGCGGGCGACGATCCAGACGGTGATGTGCGGGGCTTGTCTGCGGCCGTCCTTGAAGGGGACACGGCCGGGCTTGATGGTCTCGAAGCTGTAGGCGCCGTCCTCGGCGCGGGTCGGGCAGCGGCCCCAGCCGGTGAAATTCGGGTCGGCGGCGCCGCGCATTTCCGAGGGGCTGTTGTAGAGGCCGGCGCTGTCGGCCTGCCAAATCTCGACGACGGCGTCGCGCACCAGGGCGCCGGCACCGTCGAAGATGCGGCCGGTGACGGTGATGCGTTCGCCGAGCGTCTTGTCGTTGACCATCGCCACGCCGAGATCGCTGTCGTAAACGCCCGTTATGTCGCAGAAATTCGGCGTCAGGCCGATATGGACGTAGGGACCCGCCGTCTGTGACGGGGTTTCCTTGAGATAGCCGAGTTGCTGCATCAATTGCCCTCCAGCCTGTTTTCGAACATCGTCGAGCGGCGGCCGCGCAGCACGATATCGAATTTATAGGCGCGTGAATCCATCGGGATGGTGTTGCCCCAGTCGAGCGGCGCGATCAGCTGCTCGATTGCCGCCTTGTCGGGGATGGTGCCGACGATCGGACATTTCCAGATCATCGGGTCGCCCTCGAAATACATCTGGGTGATCAGCCGCTGAGCAAAGCCGTGGCCGAAGATCGAGAAGTGGATATGGGCGGGACGCCAGTCGTTGACGCCGTTCGGCCAGGGATAGGCGCCGGGCCGCACTGTGCGGAAATGGTAGCGGCCTTCCTCATCAGTGATGGCGCGGCCGCAGCCGCCGAAATTCGGGTCGATCGCCGCCAGATAGCTTTCCTTCTTGTGGCGATAGCGCCCGCCGGCATTGGCCTGCCAGAACTCGACGAGGGCGCCGGCAACCGGCTTTGCCCGCTCGTCGAGCACGCGGCCGTGGACGATAATGCGTTCGCCAATGGCGCTTTCGCCGGGGCGCGCATAATTCAGGATCAGGTCGTTGTCGAGCTCGCCGATCATCGAATGGCCGAAGACCGGACCTGTCGTTTCGGAGATCGTGCCGTCGAGCGACAGCAGGGCGCGCTGCGGCGCGCGCAGCACCGACGTCTTGTAGCCGGGCGTCAGCGCCGGCGCATGCCAGGCGCGGTCGCGGGCGAAGAAGGCGCCGGTTTCCGGCTTGCGATTGACCAATTCGGACATGTTTCCCCCTCAGGCCGCCTTTTCGGCGTCCATGTGTGCAAAGGTCTGCTTGGCGATCTTGATCGCATGGTTGGCGGCGGGAACGCCGGCATAGATCGCCACATGCAGGAGCGCCTCGCAGATATCCTCGCGGGTCGCTCCGGTATTGGCGGTGGCGCGCACATGCATGGCGACCTCATCGTCCTGGCCGAGCGCCGCCAGCAGCGCGATGGTGACGATCGAGCGCTCGCGCTTGGTCAGGACAGGACGTGACCAGACATGGCCCCAGGCCGCTTCGGTGATCAGCTCCTGAAAGGGGCGGTCGAACTCCGTGGAGATCGCGGCGGCACGGTCGACATGGGCATCGCCGAGCACGGCACGGCGGGTCGCCATGCCCTGCCGGTATCGTTCGGAGGGGGTCTCGTTCATGGGCTGCTTTCTCCAGGCGAAATCGATGTGAGGAAGGCGCGGATGATCGCCGTCAGCGCTTCCGGCTGCTCGACGCAGGGAATGTGGGCGCAGTCCGGGATGACCTCGTAACGGGCGCCCGGGATCAGCTTGGCGGTCGCAAGCACGAGATCGGGCGGCGTCGAGCCGTCCTGGTCGCCGACGATGCAGATGGTCGGGACCGCGATCCTCTTGGCCGCCTCGGTGAAATCGGCATCGCGGATCGCTTCGCAGGCGGCGATATAACCTTCGACCGGCTGGCGCGTCAGCATGTTGCAATAGCCCGAATAGGCGGTGTTTTCGGGCCGGCGGAAGGCGGGCGTGAACCAGCGCTCCATGATGGTGTCGACGATGCTGCCGATGCCGTTTTTCTCGACCGCGGCGATGCGGGCATTCCAGCTTTCCGCTGTGCCGATCTTGGGGGCGGTGTCGCTGAGGATGAGGGCGCGCACGAGATCCGGCCGGCGCTGATAGAGCGACTGGGCAATGAGGCCGCCGACGGAGAGGCCGTAAATGACGGCGTCTCTCACCGAGAGCAGATCGAGCAGGCCGGCGAGATCGGTCGCATGGTCCTCGATCGATGCGGGGAGCTGGCCGATATCGGAAAGACCGTGGCCGCGCTTGTCGTAAAGAATGATGGCGAAGTCGCCGGCAAGCCGCACCACGACGTCGCGCCAGATGCGGAAATCCGTTCCAAGCGAATTGATGAAGATGATCACCGGCCGGTCGGCAGGCGCGCCGATAACCTGATAATGGATCGTTACGTCGTTTATGCGGGCGAATTGCACGTCACGTCCTCATCAAGTTAGCTCAGCCGAGGGGCCGGCATCGTTTGGTTTCGCTGGCGTTTCGATACGAATACCCACGCCGAGAATGGCTCCGTCGGTCTCTCCACCCTCCGTCATGCTCGGGCTTGAGCCGAGCATCCACACGGCATCCACCAATTAACCGCGCCATGGATCCTCGGGTCAAGCCCGAGGATGACGGAGAGTGGGGCAGCGTCTCGCCAAAGTCACTCGCCGTCCCATCCAATCGCACATACTCCTAACGGTGAAAGTGGATGGTTGATCCGGTTAAGTAAAATGATATTTTCTGGCTTTTCGATAACCGAGGAGTTATGTGATCGATGATCGACAGCCGCATCAAGTTTCGCCATCTCCAGACCTTTGTCGAGGTGGCGCGGCAGAAGAGCGTGATGAAGGCGGCCGAATTGCTGCATGTCAGCCAGCCGGCGGTGACGAAGACGATCCGTGAACTGGAGCAGGTGCTGGGCGTCGACGTCTTCGAGCGCGATGGCCGCGGCATCAAGATCACCCGCTACGGCGAGGTTTTCCTGCGGCATGCCGGGGCGGCGCTGACCGCGCTGCGCCAGGGTCTTGATTCCGTGTCGCAGGAACAGTTCGCCGACGCGCCGCCGATCCGCATCGGCGCCCTGCCGACGGTCTCATCGCGCATCATGCCGCGGGCGATGGAACTTTTTCTCAAGGAGAAGACGTGGAGCGGGGTGAAGATCGTCACCGGTGAGAACGCGGTGCTCTTGGAAGAGCTTCGCGTCGGCGACCTCGATCTGGTCGTCGGGCGCCTGGCCGGCGCCGAAAAGATGGCCGGCTTTTCCTTCGAGCATCTTTATTCCGAACAGGTGGTGTTTGCCGTGCGCGCCGGCCATCCGCTGCTTGACGGCCGGCAGTCGCTGTTCTCAGCCTTCGCGGACTATACGGTGCTGATGCCGACGCGCGGTTCGATCATCCGGCCGGTTGTCGAAAATTTCCTCATCGCCAACGGCGTCTCCAGCCTGCCGAACCAGATCGAGACGGTATCGGATGCCTTCGGCCGCGCTTTCCTCAGGGCAAGCGATGCGATCTGGATCATTTCCAACGGCGTCGTGGCCGGCGATGTCGCCGATGGGCGGCTGGCGCTTCTGCCGGTCGATACCGGCGAGACCAAGGGGCCGGTCGGGCTGACGATGCGCGCCGATGCCGTGCCGTCCGCACCGCAATCGATCCTGATGCAAACGATCCGTGAGGCGGCGCGGGAGCTTTCCTGAACTTCCCTCTCCAAATTCACTTGCTGAATGCCCAGATCTAGACTAAATCTAGTTCAGGACAGGAGAACCCGATGCAGCAGGCGCGACGCAGGGAGCAGGAGCCGGAACGGCTGGAAACGGAGCGGTTTGCGCCGGCAAACCGACGGCGGCTGAGCCCGCCGGCTTTGCGGACCTTTCTGGCGATCGCCGATCTCTGGGGTTTGAGCGAAGAGCAGCGCCTGCTCGTGCTCGGCTACCCCTCCCGCTCGACCTACCACAGCTGGGCCAAGCAGGCGCGCGAGCACGGGGCCTTCACGCTCGATGTCGATACGCTGACCCGGATCTCCGCCGTGCTCGGCATCCATCAGGCGCTCGGCGTGCTGTTTTCCGACGAGCGCGCCGGCGTCGCCTGGCTGCGCATGCCGCATCAGGCGCCGGTTTTCGGCGGCCATCCGCCGCTCGACATCGTCACCAACGGGACCCAGGACGGGTTGATGACCGTGCGCCGGTTCCTCGATGGCGCCCGCGGCGGCCTCTACATGCCGCCGAACAGGCTCGACGAGGCCTTCACGCCGTACGAAGACGCGGACATCGTCTTCCGGTGAGCGAGCGTTTTGCCGAGGCGCCGCGGCCGTCCTACCGGCTGATCCCATCGCAATTTCCGCCGATCGGACTTTTCGAGACGGTGACGCGGGCGGCTGATCTCGAAGCCGTGATGGAACTGGTCGGCTGGACCAACGATCGCCTCGTCGCCGACCGCATCCAGCGGCTTGCGAGGGATGAATGGGTTTACGGTAGTCCGAATGCCAGCATCGTGATGGCGGCGTTCCTGCATGTCGCGCCGGGCGGCATGCGTTTCAACGGCCCCGATCTCGGCGCCTGGTATGCCGCCGACAATCTGAAGACAGCCGCCGCCGAGGTCGGCCATCACCTCCGGCGCGAGGCTGTCGCCCGCGGCGTGGCGACGATGGCGCGCACCTACCGAAGCTATGCGGCCGCTCTGATCGGCGACTATCTCGATATTCGCGGCGAGCAGACATTGCGGCCCGATGTCTATGACGGCGCGAGCTATGCGGTCTCGCAGCTGCTGGGCGAACAGGTGCGTTCGAGCGGCGGAGCCGGCATCCTCTATGACAGTGTGCGGCTGCGAGGCGGGGTGAATATCGCCGCGCATCGGCCACGCAACATTCGCGATGTGCTGCAGGCCGATCACTTCGAAATCACCGTTTTCGCGGCCGACCGGCGCATCGACGTCAGGAAGCTTGCAAGCCGGCGACGGCAGCCGAAAGCCGGCGCTTAAACCGGCAACCGCTCGGCCCAGGCCTTGACCGCCTGCGCCATCGTGGCGAGGTGATCGGCAGCCGAGAAGCCGGAGATTTTCTTGCGCGGCTTCAGGTCGTGGTCGCCGTCCTCGAGCCAGAGGATTTCGATCCGGTCGGAGAGATCGTAGCCCGGCACCTCGTCCCGCGTGCCGAATTCGTCGCGCGTTCCCTGGCAGATCAGCGCGGGCGTCGCCAACCCCTTGAGATGGCCGGTGCGCAGCTTGTCCGGCTGGCCGGGCGGATGGAAGGGATAACCGAGGCAGAGCAGGCCGGCGATCTTCCCCTTGTCATGGAGATCGTCGGCGACCATGCTGGCGACCCGGCCGCCCATCGACTTGCCGCCGATGATGAGGGGGCCCTCTGCGCCGAGCCCGGCAATCGCCGCCTCATATTCGGGATTGAGCGTTTCGGCGCGCGGCGGCGGCTTGCGGATTCCGCTACGGCGGGCAGCCATATAGGCGAATTCAAAGCGGGCGACGCGGAAACCGACATCGGCAAGCGCTTCCGCCGCGGCCGTCATCGACGCCGAATCCATCGGCGCGCCGGCGCCATGCGCAAGCAGGATGGTGAAGCGCGCATCCTCGGGGCCCTGCAGCAGAAACCTGTCAAACATCGGCAATCCTCCATCCGCCGTCGGAACCATGTCGACGGCCGTGACTTGTTCCTGGAAAGGAGACAGACAATGTCAACGAACGACGAAAACGTAAAGCCGGAGCAGCGCCGTCCCAAGGATGTCGCCGCCGTTCCCGAGAAACCTGAGCCCGCCGACTCCGAATCGAAGGCGCCGCCAGCCGTGCAGCCGGCCGGAGAAGGGGACAAAAGCGAACGGCCGGTGGTCAACCCCGTGACCGGCGTCGCCTTTTAGGGGATCGCAAAATTATCATGCAGATCCGCCCTTGAAACCGCGACCCAAAGGGCGCATATACCAGCCCTGCCTGAAAAACGGATGCCCGGGGTATCGACGTCGTCGAACCCTTTGCTGTCCGACAGGATAAGGGCGCTCCCCGCAAGGGTCGAGCGCCCTTTTTGCTTTCGGACATTCACGAGGCCTCGCTTCGAAGCTGGGCGATCTTGAGGAACTCCCACCAAAATCTATATAGCACTTCGGAATCCCGAAATTGGCTGCTGGACTGAAATCATTGCATATTTTTCCGCCGCGGCGGGGCAAAAAAGCCCGCGCATTTCGGAATCCCGAAGCGAGCGAATTTCGGGATTCCGAAGTGGGATATTTTATTCCGGTGCTTTTTTGCGCCGTGCTGTCGATTTTCGCATCCGCCGATCGTCATCTTAACGATGTGCTGCAGGTCAGCAACGTTCTCAGGCAATTGTAGGAGATATGACTATGAATAATCAGAATCTCGTCCCCGCCGCCGTGCTTGCGGCAAGGAACGGCGTCCATTTCCCCAACGAGAGCGAGGAATATCGCATCGCCCGCGATGCGCTGCTCGCCGAAGAGATCGAATTGCGCCGCCACATCGAGCGCGTGGCGAGACAGCGCCGGGCACTGCCGCCGGGCGGCGCGGTGACGAAAGACTACCGCTTCGAAGGCGCCGGAGGGCCAATAAGCTTCAGCGAGCTCTTCGCCGACAAGGACACGCTCGTCGTCTACAGTTACATGTACGGGCGTGAACGCGAGCGCCCGTGTCCGATGTGCACCTCGCTGCTGTCGGCCTGGGATGGCGAAGTACCCGATATGCAGCAGCGCGTGGCGCTTGCCGTCGTCGCCCGCTCGCCGATCGAAAGGCTGCTCGCTTTCAAGAAGGAGCGCGGCTGGCACCACCTGCCGCTCTATTCGGATATGACCGATGAATACAGCCGCGATTATCACGCGATCGGCAGGGATGGCAGCGATGGCGCCGCCTTCAATGTCTTCACGCGGCGCGACGGTACCATCCGCCATTTCTGGAGCGAGGAGATGGGCGAGGTGACGGCCGATCCGGGCGAGGATCCGCGTGGCGCGCCCGATCTGATGCCGCTCTGGACCGTGCTCGATGCCACGCCCGAAGGCCGGGCGCCGGACTGGTATCCGAAGCTGTCCTATTGAGGCTGCAGGCCGTCAGCCGGCGGAGCGGTTTCTCGACGCCTCGGCCCATTCGATGTTGGTGACCGTGGCCTCCGGCAGCGGCGTCGGGTCGATATCGTAGACGTAGCCGCTCAGCATGTCGGCGGCGCGTTCCGTCGCCTTGATCTTCGCTTCGGTTTCGGCCACCGCCTTGCCGATCGCCTCGATACGGGCGCGGAACATATGGGCGAGCACATCGCGGCCGGACTGTTTGGCGAGTCGCTCCAGATGCAGCCCGATGCGCGAGGCATGGCGTTCCAATTCGCTCTTGCTGAACCGCGCTTTCCGCAGTTCCTCCGAAAGGCTGTCATGCATGACGGCGACGGGATCGAAACTTCCCGGCGCCCGCTCGTCGAGCACCGCATCGGTGACAAGCTTCTCGATCATGACAAGCGCCTGCAATTCGGCGGCGTCGGCGAATTCGACGTCGTAGCCGGTATCGTCGTAAACCTTGCGGCGGACCGGATCGAGAAGCAGCGCATAGGCCTTCTGCAGATTGTCGAAGGCTTGCGAATCGCCGCCCGAATCCGGGTGGGCGACCTTCGCGAGCTTGCGATAGGCTGCCTTCAATTGCGCTTCGTCCGCATCGCGTTCAACGCCGAGAATATCGTATGGATCCGTCACGCCTGCTCCCCTGCTGCCCTGGTCTCGCGGGCAGTCTAGGTCTTCTTCTGCATCAGAAAGGCGAAGTTTAGACCGAAAGCACGAATGACGTCCATGGCCCGACATGGAAATAGCCGATGCTAAGGCCTGGACCATTCCGTGATTATCAAATCTTTCCAAGCCGTTGCGTCAGGATCAGCGTGCGGCGATCGAGACGAGATAACATTCGGCTTGACCGTCGATTTCA
The DNA here is from genome assembly GCF_019793465.1 of Rhizobium croatiense. GTDB lineage: Bacteria > Pseudomonadota > Alphaproteobacteria > Rhizobiales > Rhizobiaceae > Rhizobium > Rhizobium croatiense. The sequence continues at coordinate 125,177 of NZ_JAILYJ010000012.1, forward strand.
AGCACGCTTTCCCTCGCATTCTCGATCAGCAGCGCATCGCCGGCCGCGAGCGCGCCGGTCTCGTCGCCCTGCCGGAACGACAGGGTGCCGCGGCGGCAGAGCAGCAGGCATGTCGATGACGTCAGCGGCACGGTCTTGCCGCCGGCGATTTCGATGCGGACGAGCCTATGGGCAAGCCCGTCGCGGCGGGTCATGACGTTGAGATCGGTGATCGCGCCGTCCTGCAGTCTGGCCGTGACCGGGATATCCGCCGGGAAGGCCAGCGGGTCGCTCGCCACCGTCAGCAGCACCGGCGTGCTGCCTTCGATGTCGAGCACCATGCCGTTGCCGTCGAGGATCGCCAGCGTGCGGTCTATGCCGGGAAAGCTCGAGAACGGTCCGTCGGCTGCGACGGTCGCCATGCTGACGCGCCAGTCGAAACCGGCAAGGCCGGCCTCTTCGGGCGAAACGGCGATCTCCACCGTTTCGCCGCCACCGTTTTTCCACGGCATGCGCCTATGATCGCCGGCACGCAGGATCCGCATGAGGCTCAGTTCCCGAGAATGCCGGGCAGGCGCAGGCCCTTTTCCCTCGCGCAGTCGAGGGCGATGTCGTAGCCGGCATCGGCGTGACGCATGACGCCGGTCGCCGGGTCGTTCCAGAGCACGCGCTCGAGACGCTTGGCCGCATCATCGGTGCCATCGGCGCAGATGACGACGCCCGAATGCTGGGAGAAGCCCATGCCGACGCCGCCGCCGTGATGCAGCGACACCCAGGTGGCGCCCGAGGCGGTGTTGAGCAAAGCGTTCAGCAGCGGCCAGTCGGAGACGGCGTCCGAGCCGTCCTTCATCGCTTCGGTTTCGCGGTTCGGCGAGGCGACCGAACCGGAGTCGAGGTGGTCGCGGCCGATGACGATCGGGGCCGAAAGCTCGCCATTCCTGACCATTTCATTGAAGGCCAGAGCCAGGCGGTGACGGTCGCCGAGGCCGACCCAGCAGATGCGCGCCGGCAGGCCCTGGAAGGCGATGCGCTCCCTGGCCATATCGAGCCAGTTGTGCAGGTGCTTGTTGTCGGGCAGCAGTTCCTTCACCTTGGCGTCGGTCTTGTAGATATCCTCGGGATTGCCCGACAGGGCCGCCCAGCGGAAGGGGCCGATGCCGCGGCAGAACAGCGGCCGGATATAGGCCGGCACGAAGCCCGGGAAGGCGAAGGCGTTTTCGAGGCCTTCGTCCTTGGCGACCTGGCGGATATTGTTGCCGTAGTCGAGCGTCGGAATGCCGGCATCCCAGAAGGCGATCATCGCCTCGACATGCTCGCGCATCGAGGCGCGCGCCGCCTTTTCGACAGCCTTCGGATCGCTCTCGCGCTTTGCCTTCCACTCGGCCATCGTCCAGCCCTTCGGCAGGTAGCCGTTGATCGGGTCGTGGGCCGAGGTCTGGTCGGTGACGATATCGGGGCGGATGCCGCGGCGGACCATTTCCGGCAGGATTTCGGCGGCATTGCCGAGCAGGCCGACGGATTTCGCTTCGCCTGATTTGGTCCAGCGGTCGATCATGTCGAGCGCCTCATCGAGCGTCTCGGCCTTGGCGTCGAGATAGCGGGTGCGCAGGCGGAAATCGATCGAATCGGGATTGCATTCGACGGCGAGGCAGCACGCGCCGGCCATGACGGCGGCGAGCGGCTGGGCGCCGCCCATGCCGCCGAGGCCGCCGGTCAGGATCCACTTGCCCTTGAGATTGCCGCCATAGTGCTGGCGGCCGGCCTCGACGAAGGTCTCGTAGGTGCCCTGCACGATGCCCTGCGTGCCGATATAGATCCAGGAGCCGGCCGTCATCTGGCCGTACATGGCAAGGCCCTTCTTATCCAGCTCGTTGAAATGATCCCAGGTCGCCCAATGCGGCACGAGGTTGGAGTTGGCGATCAGTACCCGCGGCGCATCCTTGTGGGTGCGGAAGACGCCGACCGGCTTGCCGGATTGCACCAGCAGCGTCTCTTCTTCCGTGAGCGTCTTCAGCGTCGCGACGATGCGGTCGAAATCCTCCCAGGTGCGGGCGGCGCGGCCGATGCCGCCGTAAACGACGAGTTCGTTCGGATTTTCCGCGACATCGGGATCGAGATTGTTCATCAGCATGCGCAGCGGCGCTTCGGTCATCCAGCTCTTGGCATTGAGCTCGTTGCCGCGGGGTGCGCGGATTTCGCGGATGTTATGGCGTGGATTGCTCATGGCGGTTCCCCTGTCGAGTGATCGTTATCGTTTCAGGCCCGGCGCGATCTGTTCGATGCGCACCAGAATGTCTCTAAGATGGACGCGAAGCCGGTCCGCCTTCGCGGTGTCATAGGCAAAGGGCGGTGCCTCGGTCTGGAGATGAGTCGACTGCGCGAGCTCCATCTGGATCGCATGCACGCCGGTTTCCGGCCGGCCATAATGACGGGTCGTCCAGCCGCCCTTGAAGCGGCCGTTGAGCACGCTGTCATAGCCTTCAGCGGCTTCGACGACGGTGAGCGTTGCCTGCTCGATGGCGCCGTCGCAGGTCCTGCCCATATCGGTGCCGATATTGAAATCGGGCAGCTTGCCTTCGAAGAGGAAGGGAATTTGCGAGCGGATCGAGTGGCAATCATAGAGGATGGCGACGCCATGGATTGCTCTGACGCGCTCGATCTCGGCGGCAAGGGCCGCGTGATAGGGCGCATGAAAATCCCTGAGCCGCGCCGCGATATCGGCAGCATCGGGCGCCTGCCCATCCTTCCAGATCGCCTTGCCGTCGAAATCCGTTTCCGGAACAAGGCCGGTGGTGTTCTGGCCGGGATAGAGGCTGACGCCGGCGGGGTCGCGGTTGGCGTCGATCACGTAGCGGTGGAAGGTGGCGCGTACCGTCGTCGCGTCATCGAGCAGTCCGTCATAGAGCCGGTGAATGTGCCAGTCGGTATCGGCGAGGATCAGGCCGTTGTCGTTGAGGCGGTCGTAAATCGCCGGCGGCACGTCGGTGCCGGTATGGGGGAAGGCGAGGATGACGGGGGAGGTGCCCTGGTGGATTTCGAAGACGGGGGTGCTCATGGCAAAAACCCCTCCCCAACCCCTCCCCACACGGGGGAGGGGCTAAGCTGTGGCACCGGCTCGCAAAACAACAAGCCGGCTGCATATGCTACGCTCAAGAGTGAATACGGCGAGGGCCGGAGGTTAAGCCCCTCCCCCTTGTGGGGAGGGGTTGGGGAGGGGACTTTCTTCTTCACTATCATTTCAACCCTCCAAGACCGGCAAGATGCCGGACGAAACCGAGGCATTCAGTGCCCCCGTCGCCACCAGTTCAGCCGCAGCGGCGAGATCGCCCGCCATGTAACGGTCGCTCTCGAGGCTCGGCACCTGGCTGCGGATCGCGGCGATCGCCTTCAAAAGCTCCGGGCTGGTCGCAAGCGGCGCGCGCAGTTCCACGCCTTGCGCGGCGGTCAGCGCCTCGATGCCGATGATACCGAACAGGTTTTCGGTCATCTGCAGAAGGCGGCGGGCGCCGTGGCAGGCCATCGAGACATGGTCTTCCTGGTTGGCCGAGGTCGGGGTCGAATCGACCGAGGCGGGGTGCGACATCTGCTTGTTCTCAGACATCAGCGCCGCCGAGGTGACCTCAGCAATCATCAGGCCGGAGTTGAGGCCCGGCTTCTTGGCGAGGAAGGCCGGCAGGCCGTAGGAAAGCACCGGGTCGACCAGCAGCGCGATGCGGCGCTGCGAGATCGCGCCGATCTCGCAGACGGCAAGGGCGATCTGGTCGGCGGCGAAGGCGGCCGGTTCGGCGTGGAAGTTGCCGCCTGATACAACCGAGTTGTCCGACAGCACCAGCGGATTGTCGGTGACCGCATTGGCCTCAATTTCGAGGGTGCGGGCGACCGAGCGCAAGAGGTCGAGGCAGGCGCCGTCGACCTGCGGCTGGCAGCGGATGCAATAGGGATCCTGCACGCGCTCGTCGCCCTCGATATGGCTCTGGCGGATGACGGAGTTTTCGAGCAGGCCGCGAAGGGCGGCTGCGGTATCGATCTGGCCCTTATGGCCGCGCAGCGTGTGGATATCGGCATGGAAAGGCGCCGAGGACCCCATGGCCGCATCGGTCGACATGGCGCCGGTGATCAGCGCCGATTGCGCGGCGCGATGGGCGCGGAAGAGGCCGGCGAGCGCCAGCGCCGTCGAGGTCTGTGTGCCGTTGATCAGCGCCAGGCCTTCCTTGGCGGCGAGCACGATAGGTTTCAGCCCGGCCCTTTCGAGCGCTTGCGCGCCGGGCAGGCGTTCGCCGGCGAAGAAGGCTTCGGCCTCGCCCATCATCACGGCTGCCATATGGGCGAGCGGCGCGAGATCGCCGGAGGCGCCGACCGAGCCCTTTTCCGGGATCAGCGGGATGACGCCCTTATCCAGCATGGCTTCGATCAGCCGCACCAGTTCCAGCCGCACGCCGGAGGCGCCGCGCCCGAGCGAGACCAGCTTCAGCGCCATCATCAGCCGCACGATATTTTCCGGCAGCGGCGCGCCGATACCGCAGCAATGCGACAGGATGAGATTGCGCTGCAGCGTGGCGACATCGGCGCTGTCGATCTTGATCGAGGCGAGTTTGCCGAAGCCGGTATTGATGCCGTAAACCGGCGCATTGCCGGCGGCGATCTCGGCGATGCGGCCGGCGGCCTTGGCGATGCCCGCATCGAAGGCGGGATCGAGCCTTGCCGGCTCGCCGGTCCAATAGATGATTTCCAGGTCCTTGAGCGAGACGGAGCCCGGGTGGAGGGTGATGGTCATCGACCGTTCCTTTCGCCCTTGAAGACACGTGTATGAAGCGGGTTGAAGCCGATGCGGTAGACGAGCTCGGCAAGGCTCTCGATATTCCAGACGGCGAGATCGGCGGATTTGCCGGCTTCGAGCGTTCCGGTCTCGCCGATGAGGCCGAGCGCGCGCGCACCTTCGCGGGTGGCGCCGGCGATGCATTCCTCGACGGTCAGGCCGAACAGCGTCGCCGACATGTTCATCGTCAGCAGCATCGAGGTGAGCGGCGAGGTGCCGGGATTGCAGTCGGTGGCGATCGCGATCGGTACGCCCGCCCGGCGCAGCGCCTCCACCGGCGGCTTCTGCTTTTCGTGAATGGCGTAGAAGGCGCCTGGCAGCAGCACGGCGACGGTGCCGGCAGCGGCCATTGCGGCGACGCCGTCCTCGTCTAGATATTCCAGATGATCGGCCGAGAGCGCGCCATAGGCGGCCGCCAGCTTGGCGCCGCCGAGATTGGAGAGCTGTTCGGCATGCAGCTTGACCGGCAGGCCAAGCGCCTTCGCCTTGTCGAAGACGCGGGCGATCTCGGCTGTCGAAAAGGCGATGCCCTCGCAAAAGCCGTCGACGGCATCGGCAAGGCCGAGATTGTACATGTCGTCGAGGCCGGGCAGCACGACATCGTCGAGATAGTCGCCGTTGCGACCCTTATAGTCGACAGGCGTCGCATGGGCGCCGAGATAGCTGGTGGCGACACGGACCGGCCTGATATGGCCGAGCAGACGGGCGCTCTGCAGCATCTTCACTTCGCCGCTCCGGTTGAGGCCATAGCCGGATTTGATCTCGATCGTTGTCACGCCTTCGGCAAGCAGCGTATCGAGCCGCGGCAGCGCCGTGGCGACAAGTTCTTCGACCGACAGCGCATTGGTCGCTTGAACCGAGGAGACGATGCCGCCGCCGGCCCGCGCAATCTCCTCATAGGTCGCACCTTCAAGCCGCATTTCGAACTCGCGGGCGCGATTGCCGCCGTGAACGATATGGGTGTGGCAGTCGACGAGGCCGGGCGTTACCCAGCGGCCTTCAAGATCGGCGATGTCGGAGCGTTCGATGGCTGATGCCGGGAGTTCGCTTTCGGCGCCGGCAAAGGCGATGCGGCCGTTTTCGGTGAGCACGGCACCCTTTTCGACGATGCCGAGCCCCGGACTATCAGGCGCGAGCGTCGCCAGCCGGGCGTTGCGCCACAGCACCGGCCTGGTATCGGCGGATGGGGTTCCTTCAGAAAAATTGTTCCCGGTCATCAGCTTTGCGCCTTTCCTTATGCCGAAACATGTATATACATAATAAGCAGGTGACAAGTGAAATTTTGCGCGCTCTTCTGGAAAAGAAAGATCGGCGGCGCGGCAGAAGGGGAGAAAAGGCCATGACCATACTTCACGCAGGCACGGCGCTGACGCCGCAAGGCTGGCAGAAGGACGTGCGGCTGACGCTGGAAGCCGGGCGCCTCGCGCGGGTCGAGGCTGGCGTTGCCGCCGCACCCGGCGATGAGCGCCACGCTCTGATCGTTCCGGCCATGGGCAATCTGCACAGCCATGCCTTCCAAAGGGCGATGGCCGGTCTTGCCGAAGTGCGCGGTCCGGCCAACGACAGCTTCTGGAGTTGGCGCACCGTCATGTACAAATTCGCGCTGGCGATGACGCCGGAGCATGTCGAGGCGGTTGCGGCCAAGCTCTATGCGGAGATGCTCGAGGCAGGCTTTTCCCGCGTCGGCGAATTCCACTATCTCCATCACGACAGGGACGGAGCGGCCTATGCCAATATCGCCGAGCTTGCCGAACGTGTCGGTGCGGCGAGCCAGGAGACCGGCATCGGCCTGACGCTTCTACCGGTTTTCTATGCCCATTCCGGCTTCGGCGGTGCGGCGCCGATCGACGGCCAACGGCGCTTCATCAACTCGCTCGAAAGCTTCGAAAGGTTGATGGAAGGGTGCCGTGGCGTGACCGGCCGGCTCGACGGCGCCGAGCTCGGGCTTGCGCCGCACAGCCTGCGCGCCGCGACGCCCGATGAATTGGCGACACTCGTGCCGATGGCGGGCGAGGGCCCGATCCATATCCATGTCGCCGAGCAGGTGAAGGAGGTCGAGGACTGCATCACCTGGTCGGGAGCGCGGCCCGTGCAATGGCTGCTGGATCATATGCCTGTGGATGAGCGCTGGTGCCTGATCCATGCGACTCATATGACCGAGGACGAGACGCGGCGGATGGCGAAAAGCGGCGCGATCGCCGGTCTCTGCCCGATCACCGAAGCCAATCTCGGCGACGGCGCTTTTGCCGCGCCGCTTTTCCTCGAAGAAGGCGGGCGGTACGGCATCGGTTCGGATTCCAACGTGCGGATCTCCCTGCCGGAGGAGCTACGCCAGCTCGAATACTCGCAGCGTCTGGCGCTGCGCGCCCGCAATGTCATTGCCGCACCCGGCGGTTCGACGGCGCTCTGCCTGTTCAATCAGGCGCTTGCCGGCGGCGGCGCGGCACTGAAGGCGCCGGCCGGTCTCGCCGACGGCCATCACGCCGATCTCGTTTCGCTCGATACGTCGGCCGTTCCCTATCTCTCCGCCGACCAGATTCTCGATCACTGGCTGTTTGCCGGCGGGGTTTCTGTCGATTGCGTCTGGGCGCGCGGCCGCAAGCAGGTGGAAGGCGGCCGTCATCTCAACCGCGACGCCATCGAGCGGCGTTTCCTCGGGGCAATGGGCGAATTGCTGGCCGGCTGAAAAAGCGCTTTTCATGAGCGGGGCATTCGGACTAGATCGGGAAACTAATCGGAACGTGGCGATGAATCAAAGCAGGGATCCCACCTTGCATCAGCGCATCCTGAGCGACATCGAGGGCCGTATCGTCTCGGGCGAATGGCCGCCGGGTCACCGCATTCCCTTCGAGGTCGATCTCGCCACCCAATATGACGTCTCGCGGATGACGGTGAACAAGGTGCTGACCCAGCTCGCCAAGGCCGGCCTGATCGAGCGCCGCAAGAAATCCGGCAGCTTCGTCACCCAGCCGCAGGCGCAATCGGCGGTTCTCGAAATCCACGACATCAAGGCCGAGGTGCAGTCGCTGAACCTGCCCTATTCCTATGCGGTTGCGAAGAAGGCGAGCCGCAAGGCCAAGGCGGAAGACAGCCGCCGGCTGGAACTGCCGGTCGCTTCCTCGGTCGTCGAGGTCGTCTGCATCCACAATGCCGGCGCACGGCCTTTCTGTTTGGAGGAGCGGCTGATCAGCCTTGCGACCGTGCCGGAGGCCGCCGATGCCGATTTCCTGACGGTGGCGCCGGGGCCGTGGCTGCTCAATCAGGTGCCGTGGAGCGCCGCCGAGCACAGGATCCACGCCGTCTCCGCCAGTGCCGAGGTGGCGGCGGCCCTCGACATCGCGCGCAACGCCGCCTGCCTGGTGGTCGAGCGCCGCACCTGGAGCGGCGCCGGCCCGGTGACCCATGTGCGCTTCACCTATCCCGGCGATCGTCATGCGCTGGTGGCGCGGTTCACGCCGGCGTCACAATAGCCGAGGTTCCATATACAAGGCAACGGGTGTTTTAGTCGTCGAACATCTTGCCACTGCGCGCTTCGAGCCGGTAGCGATAGCCGGGATAGACGAGGCGGGCGGTCGAAACCACCTGTTTGGCCGACCATGTGCGCCGGCGGATCGTCAGGCAGGGCTCGCTCTTCAGAATGGTCAGGAGCTTGCATTCCCAGGCCTGCGGCATCGCCGCCTCGACGACGTGCTCGGAGCCGCTGAGCGGGGCGGCGGCCGTCAGATAGGCGTTCGGCGTCAGCGTCGTGAAATCCTGCTCGAGATATTCGGGAGCGGCCTCCGGATGGACGAACCGGTCCTCGATCTGCACCGGAACGCCGTTTTCGCTGTGCACGATCAGCGAGTGGAAAACGGCGGCGCCGATTGCCAGCTCCAAGGCGTCGGCGATCTCCGGAGAGGCGGTTTCCCGGGCCAGAATGACGACTGAGGCCTCGTGGACATGGCCGCGTTCGGCGATTTCCTCGGCGATGTTGCGCACCTCGAACAGAGCCGAATAACCCTTGCGCTCGGCGACGAAGGAGCCGACGCCCTGGATGCGCACGAGCTCGCCCTCATTGGCAAGTTCGCGCAGCGCCCGGTTGGCGGTCATCTTGCTGACGCCGAGCTCGACGACCAGCTCGTTTTCCGATGGCACGCGGTATTTCGGCGGCCATTCGCCGCTGTGGATGCGATCGAGGATCACCTGCTTGACGCCGGCATAGAGCGGCGTGCTGTCATTTCCCGCCAGGTCGCGCTTCATCTCGCCGGACCGCTTCATTGCCTATTCCTTATGCACGGATTCAATTTGCCACATAATCGACTTTCCTCTTGCATATCACAAAATTTCTCATATGGTACCATATACAACCTCCCAATCGGTCCTTAAGACGAAAATAGGACGGAAAGGGCAAGCCGGCGGAGATCGGCGGTGCCGCAAGGTCTGTTTCAACTCCAGAGGAGAATTCATCAATGAAATTTAGCGCCATCCTGTTTTGCGGCGTTGCCGCTCTTTCCGCCTTTGCCGCGCCCGCCTTTGCCAAGGACTGGACGAAGGCGACCATCACGCTTGAAGGCGCTTATGCGCCCTGGAACCTCACCAATGCCGACGGCACGCTCGGCGGCTTCGAGCCGGAGCTTGCCAAGGTGCTTTGCGAGCGCGCCAAGATCGAATGCACGCTCGTCGCTTCCGACTGGGACGGCATGATCCCGGCGCTCAATGCCGGCAAGTTCGACGTTATCATGGATGCGCTGTCGATCACTGAAGAGCGCAAGCAGATCATCGACTTCACCATCCCCTATGCCGCCACGCCCGCTGCCTTCGCCACCGCCAAGGACAGCCCGCTGGCCAATGCCGCCGGCACCGGCGCCACGATCAAGATGACACCCGGCCAGACCGGCGTGAAGGAGATCGATGCGCTGAAGGAACTCTTCAAGGGCAAGACGATCGGCATCCAGGCGGCGACCGTCTATGCCAAGTTCGTCTATGACAACTTCGGCGATATTGCCGAGATCCGCGAATACAAGACCGGCGCCGACCGTGACCTCGACCTGCAGAACGGCCGCATCGACCTCGGCTTCGATGACGCCGTCTATTTCGCCAATGCCTTCCAGGCCGCCAACGGCGCGCTCGCCTTCACCGGTCCGGAGATCGCCGGTCCGATCTGGGGCGAGGGTGAGGGCCTCGGACTGCGCAAGGCCGATACGGACCTGCGTGACAAGCTCAACGTGGCGATCAAGTCGGCGCTTGCCGACGGCACGGTCAAGAACCTCTCGATGAAGTGGTTCAAGATGGACGTCAGCCCCCAGCAGTAAGCGTTTCGGCCGTTCGGCCGCAGACACCGGTCTCCGGCTTTATCGCCGGGGACTGCGTGCCAGAACAGGATCATTTTAGGCCGGGTCGGCCTAAAATCTGAATCCTGTTCTAAATTTCAGAGTTAGAGCATGATGTCGTCCGAAAACCGCTGACACTTTTCGGCATCATGCTCTGGTGTCAATCCACAAAACACTGCCGCGGACGGGGAACGGACGATATGGCAAGTTTGGAACTGCTTGGCTTCGGCTCGACGGGATGGGGCGCGCTGCTCATTTTCGCCGCCTTGATGACGCTCGCCGTCACCGCGACGGCGCTGGCGATCGGCGCGGTGCTGGGCGCGATCGTCGCGGGTGCGAAGCTCTCCGGCAATCCCCTCTTCGTGGCGCTCGGCAATGTCTATACGACCGTGTTTCGCGGCGTGCCGGAACTGCTGATAATCTATCTCATCTATTTCGGCGGCTCCTCGGCCGTCACCTCGATCGGCAAGGCGATGGGTTACGAAGGTTTTCTCGGCCTGCCTTCCTTTGCCGCCGGCGCGCTTGCCGTCGGCATCATCTCCGGCGCCTATCAGGCGGAGGTGTTCCGCGGCGCTTTCCTCGCCATTTCCAAGGGTGAGCTCGAAGCCGCTTCGGCGATCGGCATGCATGGTGGCATGCGCTTCCGTCGCATCATCATCCCGCAGGTGCTTCGCTTCGCCATTCCCGGCCTCGGCAATGTCTGGCAGCTCAGCCTCAAGGATTCCGCGCTGATCTCGGTCACCGGTCTTGCCGAGCTGATGCGCACCAGCCAGGTGGCGGCGGGTTCGACCCGGCAATATTTTCTGTTCTTCATCGCCGGCGGCTGCCTCTACCTGATCCTGACCAGCCTTTCCGACCGCATCTTCAACGGCGCGGAGCGCCGCGCCAATCGCAGCATGCCGGCCTCCGCCATGGGCCAGGCGTAAGGAGGCGATGATGGATTTCACCTTTCTCGCCTCGACCATGGTAACGCTGCTGAAAGCCGTGCCGACGACGCTGATCCTGTTTTCGCTGTCGATCTTCTTCGGCGGCCTGCTGGCGCTCGTCATCGTCACGATGCGGGTCAGCGGCAACCGCTATCTGTCCGGTTTCGCCAAGGGCTATATCTTCGTCTTTCGCGGCTCGCCGCTCTTGATCCAGATGTTCCTGGTGTTCTACGGCCTCGGCCAGTTCGGCGTCATCCGCTATTCCTTTCTCTGGCCGTTACTGCGCGAGCCGATGGTCTGCGCCGTGCTGTCGCTGGCGCTCTGCACGGCCGGCTACACGGCGGAGATCTTCCGCGGCGGCATTCGCGCCGTTTCGCCGAAGGAGATCGAGGCGGCGCGCTCGATCGGCATGTCCGGCTTCCTGATGGTGCGGCGCATCCTGGCGCCGATCGCCTTCCGCCACGCGCTACCGGCCTATTCCACCGAGATCGTGCTGATGATGAAATCGACGGCGCTCGCCAGCCTCGTCACCGTCTGGGAGGTCACCGGCGTCGCCCAGCGGCTGATCTCGCAGACCTACCGCACGATGGAAGTCTTCCTCTGCGCCGCGATCATCTATCTCGTTTTGAACTTCATCATCCTGCAGGGCATGGCCCTGCTGGAATATTCGCTCTCCCGACACCGCCGCGCGGCCCCGCAGCCGCTGAAGGCGTAAGCGATTTGACCTGATTGGAGCTACCATGCCAGGCGTAACCCGACTTTCGGTCCGCAATATCCGCAAGAGCTTCGGCACGCACGAAGTGCTGCGCGGCATTTCCCTCGATGCCGAGGATGGCGACGTGATTTCGCTGCTCGGCGCCTCCGGCTCCGGCAAATCGACCTTTCTGCGCTGCATCAACCTGCTCGAAACCGCGAGCGACGGCGAGATCTGGGTCGATGGCGAGCACATCGAGATGGTTCACAAGAACGGCAAGACAAGGCCGGCCAGCCAAAAGCAGGTCGACCATATCCGCTCCGAACTCGGCATGGTGTTCCAGTCCTTCAATCTCTGGTCCCATATGACCATCCTGCAGAACGTCATCGAAGGGCCGATCCATGTGCTGAAGCGGCCGCGCGCCAACTGCATCGCCGAGGCCGAAGCGCTGCTCGAAAAGGTCGGCATCGCCGACAAACGTCACGCCTATCCCGCCCATCTCTCCGGCGGCCAGCAGCAGCGCGCCGCAATCGCCCGCGCTTTGGCGATGAAACCGAAGGTGATGCTTTTCGACGAGCCGACCTCGGCGCTCGATCCGGAACTGGTCGGTGAGGTGCTGCGCGTCATGCGGGCGCTTGCCGAGGAAGGCATGACCATGCTCGTCGTCACCCATGAGATGAGCTTTGCCCGCAACGTCTCGAACCGCGTCGTCTTCATGCGCGAGGGGCTGATCGAAAGCAGCGGCAAGCCGGACGAAATGTTCACAACAGGTGCGACCCCCGCCTTCCGCCAGTTCATCGGCCATTTCGGAACAGGGCAATGACGATCACCATCGATCAAGTGCTGACCTGGCGCGACGTCGCGCGCGTCGGGGCAGGGGAGGCGCTTGCGCTGTCGCCGGCCACCTGGGCGCGGGTTGAGCAGGCAAGCCGCATCGTCGAGCGTATCGTCGAGACCGGCGTGCGCGCCTATGGCGTCAATACCGGCGTCGGGGCGCTCGCCGATACGGTCGTCGACCGCGCCTCGCAGAGCCTGTTGTCGCGCAGCATCGTGCTCAGCCATGCCTGCGGCGTCGGGCCGTTGCTTGGATCCCGCGAGGTGCGCGCCATCATCGCCGCGCAGATCGCCAATTTCGCCCATGGCCATTCCGGCGTGCGGCGCGAGATCGTCCAGCATCTCACAGCTTTGCTGGAGCATGATTGCATTCCCGACGTTCCGTCGAAAGGCTCGGCCGGTTATCTCACCCACAATGCCCATACGGCACTGGTGCTGATCGGCGAAGGCAGCGCCACGCTCACCGGCCGGCGCATGAACGGCCGTGAGGCGCTGGCGGCGATCGGCCTTCAGCCGTTGGTGCTCGGCGCCAAGGAGGGCTTGAGCCTCGTCAACGGCACGGCCTGCGCCACCGGGCTCACCGCCGCAGCACTTTTGCGCGCCGAACGGCTGCTCGACTGGGCCGATGCCATCGCGGCGCTGACGCTGGAAGCGGCAGGCTGCCAGATCGCCGCCTTCGAGGAGGCAGTGCTGGCGCTGCGTCCGTCGGCCGGGATCGCGAAAGTCGGCGCCACACTGCGCGCACGGCTTGAGGGCAGCGGTCTTGTCACTGCCGCCTTCGGCCGGCGCACCCAGGATGCGCTGAGCCTGCGTTCGGTGCCGCATGCCCATGGCGCCGCCCGCGACGTTTTCGACAACTCCGCCCGCATCGCCGATCAGGAACTTGCCTCGGTGACGGACAATCCTGCCGTCTCGGGCACGCCCGAGCATCCGATCGTCTCCTCCGAAGCGCATGCGGTGGCGCCTGCGCTCGGGCAGGCGGCTGACAGCCTCGCCATCGCTGTGGCGCAGATCGGCGCGATCAGCGAGCGGCGCATGGATCGGCTCGTCAATCCGCTGGTCAGCGGCCTGCCGCCGTTTCTGGCGAGCGATGCCGGCAGCCATTCCGGCTTGATGATCGCCCAATATACCGCCGCCGCACTCAGCAACGAGAACCGCCGGCTTGCCGCGCCGGCGTCCCTGGACGGCGGCCTGACGTCCGGCCTGCAGGAGGATTTCCTCGCCCATCCGACAGCCGCCGCTGGCAAGCTGCACGGCGTCATCGACAATGCCGAATATATTCTGGCGATCGAACTGATGGCGGCTGCCCAGGCGCATGATTTCCTGGCGGCGACGGCGCCGCGGGCGCCAGGCACGGATCTCGTCTATCAGATCGTGCGGCAGCGTATCTCGCATTATGGCGACGAGCGGCCGCTGAACGGCGATATCGAGACCGTGCGCAGTCTGATCCGCGAGACTGCGCCGCCGGCTGTCTAGGCGAGGGCTGTCAGAAAGGTTTACTCGTTGCCGAATCCTGCTTGGCCTGCCCGCCGGCCTCGAGGCGCTTGAGGCACTGGGCGAAGGTGGGATAGAGCTGATCCGCCCGCGAGAGCGGCAGCGTCCAGTCGCCTTCGTCGCCGGCAAAGGTCAGCTGCACGTCAGGCGTTCCGGCAAAGGAATTCTTGATGATCTTTTTCAGGCCGGCGCTTCCCTTGCTGCCCATCGGCCAGAGGCGAAGCGTGGTCTTGTCGAAGAATTCGGCGGCGATCACTTTCGTCACGTCGCGATCGGTCAGCGTCACCTCGGTCTTGGTGCCGGCCGGAATGTCCCAGGTGTTTTTCGTCACCAGCCAGAAGGTTTCGGTGGCGCTCTGGCGGAATTCCATGGTTTTGCCGATCTCGCTGTTCCACAGCAGCCGGCAATAAGGATGCGGGCTTTCATTGGCAAAGCCGACCGACCATTGTCTCGCGCCGCCCATCCATTCGGTCTCTGCGAAGGCGGAGATCGGCGGCAGGACGGCTGCCATCAGAACCATCGCGGTCAGAATTTTCATCGCCGAAACCTCTCCAGGACAACCGGCTCCAGCCATAGCAAAAGAAGGTTGAGCTTTTGCTACCGGGATGCCTGCAAATGCTGCAAGGTCTTGAATTTGCGGCTCGCCTTGCCGATCTGGCGGGTATCGGCTTGATCAGCAGGGAGTTCGACGGCAGGTATGAGTGAGGTTCAACGACGCGGATTTTTGGCGAGACTCAGCGCATATGAGCCGCTGACATTGATCACCATGGCATCCATCGCCGGCGGGCTGTTCCTGCTGCAGCGGCTGACGAGCGAGGTTCTCGAGGGCGAGACATTCCGCTTCGACGAGGCTATCCTGCTGGCGCTGCGACGGGCGGACGATCTAGCCGTGCCGGTCGGCCCCGGCTGGCTGACGCATGCCTTCGACGATATTACCAGCCTCGGCGGTGTCACCGTTCTCTCGCTGCTGACGGTTCTCATCACCGTCTATCTCCTGCTCGATCGGCGCTGGCCGATCGCGCTCTTCATCTTTTCCTCGGTGCTGACAGGATGGCTGGCGAGCACGACGCTGAAGATCCTCATCGCGCGGCCGCGGCCCGATATTGTGCCGCATCTCGTCGAAGTCAGCGACCTCAGCTTTCCCTCCGGCCACGCGATGGTCTCGGCGGTGACCTATCTGACGCTCGGCGCGCTCGTCGCACGCACGCAGCGTTACCGCTCGACGCGGATTTTCGTGATGGCGGCAGGCGTTTTCCTCGCCGTCATCATCGGTTTGAGCCGGATCTATCTCGGCGTCCACTATCCCACCGACGTCTTCGCCGGATGGTGTGCGGGCGCGCTCTGGGCGCTCGGCTGCTGGCTGATCTCGAAACGCTTCGTTCCAAGCAGAGCCTCGGACGATGGCGTCGAAAACGACAATGGCGACAGTAATTAGAGGATGTTGCGTTGAACCACTGTGGCGCCCGCATGTGGGGCGCCACAAGGATTCCAGCGCTTAGGTGCGCGGCTTCAGGTTTTCCGGGTCGTAGATCGGCTTGTAGCCGATGCCGACGACTTCCACCGGATAGGTCTCGGCAAAGTACTCGACATTCAGCTTGCGTCCGACCTGGCAATAGGACCAGGGCAGGTAGGCGAGCGCAATGTTCTTGCCGACCGTCGGGCCGTAGGCGATCGAGGTCGTATAGGAGCGGCGGCCGAGCTCGTCGACCAGGACCTCGCCGGTGGCGGGATCGACGACCGGCAGGTTGCCGAGCGGATAACGCTTGACGCCCAATTTGTCGGTATTCTCGGTCATCACAAGCGTGCAGAGCATGGCCGGCTGGTGCTCACGCGCCTTGTATTCGAGATGTTTTGCCTTGCCGCGGAAATCGGCTTCCTTGACCTTCGGGCGGGCAAGATCGGCTTCGATCAGGTTGTACTGGGTCAGCAGGTCGGCGTTCTGCAGGCGCAGGCTCTTTTCCATGCGGCGCGAGTTTGCATAGGTCTCGACGCCGAAGGCCATCACGCCGGTCGAGCGCAGCGCATCCCAGACGGCCAGGCCGTCTTCGTACTTCATGTGCAGCTCCCAGCCCTGCTCGCCGACATAGGAGATGCGGAAGGCGGTGACCGTCTTGCCGGCGATTTCGATCGGCTTGATCGCTGCGAAGGCGAAGTTTTCCTGATCGAGCCCGGCCGGATCGGCAACGACCTTCTTCAGCGTCTCGCGGGCATTCGGTCCCCAGATGCCGATCGTCACGAATTTTTCCGAGACGTCGGTGATCGTGACGTCGAGACCGCGGTCCTGGGCGACGCGCTTCATATAGTGCAGGTCGCGCGGGCCCGCATCGGCGCCGTTGACGAGACGGCAGCGGTCGGCCATGCGGAAGACGGTGAAGTCGGCGCGCACCATGCCTTCGTCGTCGAGGAAGTGGGTGTAAACGCCCTTGCCGATATTGGCATCGCCGCCGATCTTGGCGGCGCACAGCCATTCCATCAGCTCGACATGGTCAGGTCCCTCGATATCGACCATGTGGAAGTGGCTGAGATTGACGATGCCGCAATCCTCGCTCATCGCCAGATGCTCGGCATTCGAGACGCGCCAGAAATGGCGGCTGTCCCATTCGTTCTCGCGAAGGGGAACGCGGTCGCCGTATTTCTCCAGCAGGTGCTCGTTGGCGGCGTAGCCGTGCGCACGCTCCCAGCCGCCCAGCTCCATGAAGTAGCCACCCAGCTCCTTTTCGCGCTCGTAGAAGGGCGAGCGCTTGGCGTTGCGGCCGGATAGATAGGGTTCGCGGGTGTGAACGGCGGGGAAATAGATCTTCTGAGCGGCTTCGTAGCAGCGGCCCTCGATGAACTCTTCGGTCAGCTGATGCGGATAGAAGCGGGCATAATCGATGCTGTTGTGATCGATTTCGGTGCGGCCATCGGTCATCCAGTCGGCGATCAGCTTGCCGTAGCCCGGGCCGTCCTTGACCCAGATGGCAACGCAGTACCAGAGACCGCGCACCTTCTGGCTCTCACCGCAGGATGCGCCGCCGCCGGCCGAAACCTGCAGCAGGCCGTTGAAGGAGTGACCTTCGTTATAACCGAGTTCGCCGAGGATCGGCGTCAATTCCATGGCGCGCTCGAGCGGCTCGATGATCTGTTCCATCTCGAGGTCACGCTGCGAGGGCGAAAGGCGTGCCTCGTGTTTTTCGAGAAGCTCGCGCGGATGGCACATGCGCGGATTGGTGGCTTCGTAATAGCCCCACTCGATCTGGCCGCCTTCGGTCGTCGCCGGGTCGCCGGTATCGCGCATATAGGCGGAGTTGCCCTGGTCGCGCAGCAGCGGGAAGCCGATTTCCTTGCCGGTGCCTTCGAACTCGTTATAGGGGCCGAAGAAGGTGAGCGGGTGATCGACCGGCATGACCGGCAGGTCTTCGCCGACCATCTCGGCAATCAGGCGTCCCCAGAGGCCGGCGCAGACGATGACGTGGTCGGCCATAATAGTGCCGCGATGGGTGACGACGCCCTTGATGCGGCCGCCTTCGACGATCAGCGATTTGGCCGGCGTGTTGCCGAACACCTGCAGCTTGCCGGCCTTTTCGGCGGCATCGACCAGCTTGCCGGCAACGGTCTGCGAGCGCGGGATGACGAGGCCGGCATCCGGATCGAAAAGGCCGCCCATCACCTGATCTTCCTCGATCAGCGGGAACTTTTCCTTGATCTCGGAAGGGCTGACATAATGGGCGCGCGTGCCGAAAGCGCGGGCCGAGGACAGCTTGCGCTTGATTTCCTCCATCCAGGCGTCGTCGCCAGTGCGCGCCACTTCGAGGCCGCCGATGCGGGCGTAGTGGCCCATCTTCTCGTAGAAATCGATCGAATATTGCGTGGTCCAGACCGACAGATAGTCGTGGCTGGTGGTGTAACAGAAGTCCGAGGCGTGGGCTGTCGAGCCGATATCGGTCGGTATGCCCGACTTGTCGATGCCGACGATATCGTCCCATCCGCGCTCGACGAGATGATGCGCGATGGAGGCGCCGACGATGCCGCCGAGCCCGATGATGACGACCTTTGCCTTTTCCGGAAATGCTGCCACGTGCTGTTCCTTCTACTTATGGCACGAATTAAAATAACCTAGCCGCGCTTGGTTTGCGCTTCACGCATGAGATCCAGGCGCCATGTCAGCCTCGTAAGCGTGTCACCTTTACCGAAGCTGCAAAACCCCCAAGCCTCTTCGCATGGAAGCTGAGATGAGGGCATTATGCCTAAGGCTCATGATCGTCATTGGTCCTACGCCGCCGAGTAACGGCGCAATTGCGCTAGTCCGGATCGCAAAGCGCTTCCTCGTCACGGCGCTGAAATCGCCTTGAGCCGGTCGATATCCACGAGCACGATGTCTTCCGACACAGGCTCGCGATTGTGCAGGCGGAACCATTCGGCCGCTTCGCGCACGCGGTCGCCATGCGGCGATGGATAGGCGCCCAGTCCGAGCACCCATTCGCGTACGGTTTCGCGCTCCATCCGCCCGGCGCGGTATCGGTCGCAGACGGTTTTCGCCGAGGCGACGAGATCATTGATGCTTTTCACGGGCTGTCCCTCAATGCACGGAAGGCTCTTCGTCTTCGAGAAGCGACCGGATGCCGTCGCGCGCCACCACCGCGAGGAATTCGTCGAAAGCCTCCCGGTCGGTCGCAAAGGGCTCGTCCCAGCGGATCAGGTCTTCGGACTGGGTGACGACTTCCATCGTCCAGTCCTCGTTGCTGCCGGCGGTTCGAAAGATATCGACGAGCACGGTGATGCCGTCGTCGGTGAATTCTCCGGCCAGTTCGGAGTGCTCAAACTTCTGCTTCTTCGTCATTCAGCCGCCAGCGCCGGGAGGGGCGTCGTTTTTGAGATATTCTTCATATTGGACCGTCTCGGTCTCGTTCGTGTCTATAGAAGCCGATGCCGGTTTTGCCAAGCGGACGCCGGCGCCGCCGCCATTCTCCGCGATGAAAAGCACGCCGGCGTCTTCCAGGGCGCGCTTGATATGCCGCAGGGTTCGCACGTCGGGGGAAAGCGTTCCGGCCTCGAAACCGGCAATCGTCGCCTTGGCGATCTCAGAGGCTGCGGACAGATCCCGCTTGGACCAGGCGATGAGAGCACGCGCGGCACGGCACTGGGCTGGAGACAGCATGAATATCCACCTGGCATTGAGACTCTGATCTGGCTCTGGGGCAGCCCTATGAAGATGTGAGCGCGCCCCGAAGAAAGCAAGCCGATGAAATTCCGGCGACCTTGGATACCTAGCCTCATTGGGCGATAGAGAGGGTCGATTGACTGCATATCGTTAAAGCCTAATTTAGAGCTCCCTTATCGCGCCCGGGAGGTAACGATGCGTGAGCCAGATATGCAGAAACTCGATGCGCTTGTCGGCCGTCTTGTCGGCGATGTCGGCGCAGCCATGTCAGGGGCCTTGGTCGTGCTTGGCGACAAGGTGGGGCTGTTCAAGGCGATGGCCGACGGGAAGCCGGTGAGCGTTGAGCAGCTTGCCGCCAAAACCGGGATCAAGGAGCGCTATCTCAGGGAATGGCTGAGCGCCCAGGCGGCTGCGGATTATATCGTTTACGATGAAAAGACCGATCGATTCAGCCTGACGGCGGAACAGGCGATGGTCTTTGCCGAGGAAAACAGCCCGGCCTTCTTCGTCGGCGCCTTCGAGGTGGTGCAATCCATGTGGATGGACGAGCCGAAGGTCACCGAAGCCTTCCGCACCGGCAAGGGTCTCGGCTGGCATGAACACAGCACCTGCCTGTTCCGTGGCACCGAGCGGTTTTTCCGGCCGGGCTATAACAGCCATCTCGTCAACGAATGGATTCCGGCGCTTGCCGGGATGGAAGAGAAGCTGAAGGCCGGCGCCAGCGTCGCCGATGTCGGTTGCGGTCACGGCGCCTCGACCATTCTGATGGCGCAGGCCTATCCCGCATCCCGTTTTACCGGCTTCGACTATCACGGTCCGTCGATCGAAAGGGCAAAGGCCGCCGCCAAAGAGGCGGGCGTCGCCGACCGCGTCACCTTCGAGCAGGGCAAGGCGGCGGAATTTCCGGGACGCGACTATGATAGTCGCCATGTTCGACTGCCTGCACGACATGGGCGATCCGGTCGGCGCCGGCCGGCATGTCAAGGAGACGCTGGCGCCGAACGGCACCTGGCTGATCGTCGAGCCCTTTGCCCATGATCATCTGAAGGACAATCTCAATCCGGTCGGGCGTGTCTATTACGGCGCCTCGACGATGATCTGCACGCCGGCCTCGCTCTCCCAGGAGGTGGGGCTTGGGCTTGGCGCCCAGGCGGGAGAAATGAGGTTGCGCAAGGTGGCGCTCGACGCCGGCTTCAAGCATTTCCGCCGGGCGACCGAAACGCCGTTCAACATGGTGTTCGAAGTCCGCGCCTGAGGACCGGCTGCGCGGCGGCCGGCGCTATTTCGGCCGGCCGATGCTGGCATACATGCCGGTCGTGCGGAATTCGGTGGGATTGGTGCCGTAGACGCGTCGGAAGACTTTTGAGAAATAATTGGCGTCCTCGAAGCCGCACATGATGGCGACTTCCTTGACCGGCAGGAAGTCCGCCTTGGTCAGCAGCTTGACGGCGCGCTGCAGCCGCTGCTGCAGCACGAATTCGGCCGGCGGCACGCCTTCGCTCTCGGCGAAGCTGCGCGAGAAATGGGCGCGGCTGAGGCCGACGATGGCGGCAAGTTCATTGACCGGCAGCGGCTTGTCGAGATTGGCGTTGATATGGTCGATCACCGGCTGCATCAGGCTGAGCTCGGCGGCAAAGGCCGACGAGCCGAAGACGTCGTCATAAAGCGCCATCGCCGCTTCATAGGCGACAGCCGAGGCCGCCCCCGGCGAGGTCGCGCCCTTGACCAGACGCAGGCTGCAATCGGCGAGATGATCGATGGTGGCCGGCTGCAGCTTCAGCACCGGGCCGGCGGTGGAGAGCACCAGCTGATGGATGCGCAGCGTCTCCTCGCCATTCATGGAAATCCAGAAATATTCCCAGCGCTCGCCCTTCTCCAGCCAGTAGCGGTGATTGTGCGGCACGAGCACCAAGAGCGTATCGCCGCCGTGGAGGCGATAGTTGCGGTTCTGGTAACGCAGCCGGCCGGTGCCGCTGATCGTGTGCTGCAGCACGGTGAACGGCGTTTGCCCGCGTTTTCGGCCGTCCCAGTCATAGGTCTCGTTCTCCCGCACTTCATAGCCGGCGCTGGTCGGCATGGCGTGCAGACGCTGGCGGCCGCGGGGCAGCGAAACCGTCCTCATCGACTGTCCGTTGGCGATCAAATCCTGCAGCACAAAATTACCCCTGAAAGCATAATCCTTCTCTGGTCGGCCCGCCGGATTCGGGCATAATCCCGCTCGACAAGAAGAGGAGACGACGGCCGATAAAGCGGCCGGGAGGAAAACAGGCAGGTTTTACGGCTTTTTCAACCGCTTGCGCCGCATGCGGCCTGATCCCTCCATAACCGATCTTTTCTCTAGCATTCCATTGGGTCGAGGTGAAGATCATGAGTTTCAAAATCGCTATCATCGGTGCGGGCAGCGTCGGTTTCACCAAGAAGCTGTTCACCGACATATTGTGCGTGCCGGAGTTCCGCGACGTCGAATTCGCGCTGACCGATCTCAGCGAACACAATCTCGAGATGATCAAGGCAATCCTCGACCGCATCGTCGAGTCGAACGGGCTGCCGACCAAGGTGACGGCGACAACCGACCGGCGCCAGGCGCTGGAAGGGGCGCGCTACATCATCAGCTGCGTGCGGGTCGGCGGGCTCGAGGCCTATGCCGACGATATTAGAATTCCGCTGAAATACGGCATCGACCAGTGCGTCGGCGATACGATCTGCGCCGGCGGCATTCTCTACGGCCAGCGCAACATCCCCGTCATTCTCGATTTCTGTAGAGATATCCGGGAGGTTGCCGAGCCGGGCGCAAAATTCCTGAATTATGCCAATCCGATGGCGATGAACACCTGGGCGGCGATCGAATACGGCAAGGTCGATACCGTCGGCCTCTGCCACGGCGTCCAGCACGGCGCCGAACAGATCGCCGAGGTGCTCGGTGCCAAATCGCTCAGCGAACTCGACTATGTCTGCTCCGGCATCAACCATCAGACCTGGTTCATCGACCTGCGCCTCAACGGCCGCAAGATCGGCAAGGACGAGCTCATCGCCGCCTTCGAGGCGCATCCTGTCTATTCGCAGCAGGAGAAATTGCGCATCGACGTGCTGAAGCGTTTCGGCGTCTATTCCACCGAAAGCAACGGCCACCTTTCGGAATACCTGCCCTGGTATCGTAAGCGGCCGGAGGAAATCACCCGCTGGATCGACATGTCCGACTGGATCCACGGCGAGACCGGCGGTTACCTCCGCCACTCCACCGAAACGCGCAACTGGTTCGAGACCGAATTCCCGCAATTCCTGGAATCCGCCTCCAAGCCGATCGATCCGGCCAAGCGCTCGAACGAACATGCGAGCCATATTCTGGAAGGGCTGGAGACGAACCGGGTTTATCGCGGCCATTTCAACGTCAAGAACAATGGCGTCATCACCAACCTGCCGGCCGATGCGATCATCGAATCGCCCGGTTTCGTCGATCGCTTCGGCATCAACATGGTCTCCGGCCTCACCCTGCCGGAAGCCTGTGCCACCACCTGCATCGCCTCGATCAACGTCCAGCGCATGTCGGTGCATGCGGCGATCTCCGGTGACATCGACCTTCTGAAGCTCGCCGTGCTGCACGATCCGCTGGTCGGCGCCGTCTCGACGCCCGAGGAGGTCTGGCAGATGGTCGACGAGATGGTCGTTGCCCAGGCGCGCTGGCTGCCGCAATATGCCGATGCCGTGCCGGCCGCCAAGGAGCGGCTATCGAAATCGAAGGTGCAGACCCGCGACTGGGCGGGGGCCGCACGCCGCAACGTCCGCTCGATCGAAGAGCTGCGCGCGGAAAAGGCGGCGCTGAAACACGCCGTCTGATTTTCGTGAAAGAGGGTCGTCATGGGTTTCCGGGAGGGGAATCCATGACATCAGCCCGCTTTCACGCCGTTCGAGGAGAAAGGAGCCGGCTGCCCCCGCGCTCCGGAACAAGAGGGAGAAACGATGATGAATTTCCGCAAAGCAGGCATTCTGGCAGGACTGGCGCTCGGCGTCTCGGTCTTGGCGCTGCATGCCCACGCTTCCGAACCAACCGTTCCGCCGGTGCCGCCGGAATTTCCGGCCGAAGGCAAGATCAATTACGTCGCGCGCGACTCCATTCTGGAGTTCAAGGCGCTGCCCGAATATCACGAGCCGGACTGGGTCGCGAAGAATTTCGTTTCCGCCGGCAAGCTGCCGCCGGTCAAGGACCGGCTGCCGAAGGAGCCGCTGGTCTTCAAGACGGGCAACATGCCCGACGGCACCGGCGTCTACGGCGATACGATGCGCCATGTCATCGGCGGCCGGCCGGAAGGCTGGAATTACGGCGCCGGCCAGACGCAGGGCTGGGGCGGCATCGATATCGGCCTGTCCGAATGCCTGACGCGCACCGCGCCGCTGTTCCAGGTGAAGGCCCAGGACACCGAGCCGCTGCCGAACCTGGCCAAGAGCTGGGACTGGTCCGAAGACGGCCATAAGCTGACCATGCACCTGGTCGAAGGCGCCAAGTGGTCGGACGGCGCGCCGTTCACCGCCGATGACATCGTGTTCTACTGGGAGGACGAAGTCATCGATCCCAACGTCTCGCCGCTCGGCGGCGGCGCTTCGCCGGAGGCCTTCGGTGTCGGCACGACGCTGAAGAAGATCGACGACTACACCGTCGAATGGACCTTCAAGGAGGCCTTCCCGAAACAATATCTCTATACGATGGCCTACCCGAACTTCTGCCCGGGTCCGTCGCATATCCTGAAGCCGCAGCATCCGAAATACTCGAAGAACACCTACGACCAGTTCAAGAACGCCTTCCCGCCGGAATATATGAACATGCCTGTGATGGGCGGCTGGGTGCCGGTGGAATATCGCTCCGACGATATCATCGTGCTGCGCCGCAACCCCTATTACTGGAAGGTCGACGAGAAGGGCAACCAGCTGCCTTATCTCAACGAGCTGCACTACAAGCTCTCGACCTGGGCCGACCGCGACGTGCAGGCGGTGGCGGGCTCCGCCGACTTCTCCAACCTCGAGCAGCCGGAAAACTTCGTCGCCTCGCTGAAGCGGGCCGCCGAAAAGACCGCGCCGGCGCGTCTCGCCTTCGGGCCGCGTCTGATCGGCTATAACCTGCGCATGAACTTCTCCGCCAATGGCTGGGGCAACCCGGATGAGCGTGGCCAGGCGATCCGCGAGCTGAACCGCAACGAGGACTTCCGCAAGGCCGTCACCATGGCGCTCGACCGCAAGGCGATCGGCGACTCGCTGGTCAAGGGGCCGTTCACGGCGATCTATCCGGGCGGGCTGTCCTCCGGCACCAGCTTCTACGACCGCAACTCGACCGTCTACTATCCCTTCGATCTCAACGGCGCCAAGGCCGAACTCGCCAAGGCAGGGCTCAAGGATACGGACGGCAACGGCATCGTGAACTTCCCGGCCGGCACGGCCGGCGGCAAGGATGTCGAAATCGTCATGCTGATCAACAATCAGTACACGACCGACAAGAGCCTTGCCGAAGGTGTCGTCGGCCAGATGGAAAAGCTCGGGCTCAAGATCGTCATCAATGCGCTCGACGGCGCCAAGCGTGACGATGCGCATTATGCCGGCCGCTTCGACTGGCTGATCCAGCGCAACACCACGGAACTGTCGTCGGTGGTGCAGAATACCGAGCAGCTTGCCCCGGTCGGCCCGCGCACCAGCTGGCATCACCGCGCCGGCAAGGATGACCAGCTCGATCTGATGCCGTTCGAGAAGGAGCTCATTGACGTCGTCAACAAGTTCAGGACGAGCCAGAACAATGACGAGCGTGTCGATCTGATGAAGCAGTATCAGAAGATCTCGACCGAACACGTGAACACGGTCGGTCTGACGGAATATCCGGGCGCGCTGATCGTCAACAAGCGCTTCTCGAATGTGCCGCAGGGAACCCCGATCATGATGTTCAACTGGGCCGAAGACTCGGTCATCCGCGAACGCCTGTGGGTGGCCGCCGACAAGCAGGGCAAATACGAGCTGTTCCCCGAGCAGCTGCCCGGCAAGCCCGGCGACAAGGGCCCGATCAACTGATTGAGGTCGCCTGGTAACGAAGCTAAAGCGCGTCGCAGAGTGTGCGACGCGCGGGAAAAGCTCCCTCCCAGCTGAAGTGAAATTCGGGCCGCGCGTGCCGCGCGCGGCCTGATATGACCAACAAGCCGGCCGCGCTGACGAGGAGCGACTGGCGGCAAGGAGAAGCGAACCGTCTGATGTTACGATTCCTGCTCGTGCGCATAGCCTCCGCGATCCCCGTTCTCTTCATCTTGAGCGTGGTGACTTTCGCGATCATCCAGGCTCCGCCCGGCGACTACGCCGATTACATCCGCTCCCAGCTGATCAACCAGGGCGGCGCCTCCTACGCCCAGGCCGAGGCGCAGGCGCAGGCCTACCGGGTCGAGCACGGCCTCGACAAGCCGATGGTCGTGCAATACGTCAACTGGATCGGCGGCATCGTCACCCGCGGCGATTTCGGCTACAGCATGTTCTACAACAAGCCGGTCGCAGACGTCGTTGGCGAACGCCTGCCGCGGACCCTGCTTCTGGCGCTCGTCTGCCACATCTTCGCCTCGGTGCTCGGCATCGGTTTCGGCATCTGGGCGGCGACGCGGCAATACAGCTGGATCGACAGCCTGCTTTCGGGAATTTCCTTCCTCGGCATGACGGTGCCGCGCTTCCTGATGGCGCTGATCATCGTCTATCTCCTGGTCTTCCAGTTCGACGTGACGGAGATCGGCAGCTTCTTCTCACCGCAATATGGCGGGGCGCCCTGGTCCTGGGCGAAATTCGTCGATCTCCTCAGCCATGTCTGGCCGGTCGTGGCGATCGCCACCTTCGGCGGGCTCGCCTACAATATGCGCGTCATGCGCGGCAATCTGCTCGATACGCTGAACGCCCAATATGTCGAGACGGCCAAGGCCAAGGGGCTTTCCGGCGGCGCCGTGGTGATGCGCCATGCGGTGCCGAACGCCCTGCATCCGCTCGTCATGTATCAGGGCGTCGTGCTGCCCTACATGCTGACCGGCGAGATCGAAACGGCGATCATCTTCGCGCTGCCGACCGTCGGCCCGGCGATCGTCGGCTCGATGGCGATCGGCGACGTCTATGTCACCGCGACCTTCATGATGGTGCTGTCGGCAACGCTGATCGTCGGCAATATCATCGCCGACATGCTGCTCGCCTTGCTCGACCCGCGCGTCCGTCAATACGGAGGAGCCTGAGATGCTTGCTTTCGACTCGTCCGCCACGCCCCCGACCACCGAACTTGCGGTCAAGAAGCCGTCGCACGGCAGCGAGAGCTATCTGGCGCTCGTCTGGCGCCGGCTCAGGCGCTCCTGGACCGGCATGGCCGGGCTCATCCTCGTCGGGCTCCTGCTCCTCATGGCGGTCTTTGCCGATTTCTTCGCGCCGATGGATCCGAAGGCGACCCATGTCGGCTTCGCGCCGCCGCAGGTGATGAGCTTCCACGACAAGGACGGCAATTTCGTCTTCCAGCCGCGCGTCTATGCGCTGTCGGATAGCGAGGAGCTCGACCCGGTCACCTTCCAGCCGATCGTCGGCATGGATTACGATAATCCCAGGCTGCTCGGCTTCTTCGTCAAGGGTGCCGAATACAAGCTGTTCGGCCTCATTCCGGCGAACCGGCACTTCTTCGGCTCCACCGACGGCCAGCCGGTGCACTTCCTCGGCACCGACAAGTTCGGCCGCGACGTGCTGTCGCGCGCCATCATCGGCTCGCGCATCTCGCTGATGATCGCGCTGACCGTCGTCTTCATCGTCACCCTGATCGGCACGACGGTCGGCATGGTGTCGGGCTATTTCGGCGGCACCTTCGATGTCTGGCTGCAGCGCTTCGTCGAGCTGGTGCTCGCCTTCCCGCAGCTGCCGCTTTATCTCGCCTTGACGTCGCTGATCCCGGTGACGGCGCCGACCAACGTTTTCCTCGCCTTCGTCATCTTCGTCATGTCGGCGCTCGGCTGGGCGCAGATGTCGCGCGAGGTGCGCGGCAAGACCTTAGCACTTGCCCGCATCGATTATGTCAGGGCGGCGATGGCCGTCGGCGCCACCGATACACGCATCATCATCCAGCATATCCTTCCGAACGTGATGAGCCACGTCATCGTCGCCGTGACGCTGCACATACCGAGCGTCGTGCTGCTGGAATCCTTCCTCGGTTTCCTTGGCTTTGCCGTCAAGCCGCCGCTGATTTCCTGGGGGCTGATGCTGCAGGATACGGCGACCTATTCGGTCATCGGCTCCTATCCCTGGATTCTCGCTCCCGTCGGCTTCGTGCTCGTCACCGTCTTCGCCTTCAATGCGCTCGGCGACGGACTGCGCGACGCAGTCGATCCTTATTGAGGTGATCGATATGGCTCTTTCCCTGGTCAATTCCTTCGCCCCGCCCGTCCGCCACGATCATGACGGCCGCTCGGATGTGCCGATCATCGACGCCCGCAATGTCGCGGTGAATTTCAAGGTCGAGGACGGCATGGTCGAAGCCGTCAAGGACGTCTCCTTCCAGCTCTATCGCGGCGAGACCATCGCCATCGTCGGCGAATCCGGCTCCGGCAAATCGGTAACGGCGCGCACGGTGATGGGGCTCTTGTCGAAGCGCGCCGTCGTCTCCGACAAATCGACGGTCTCCTATGACGGCAGCAATATCTTGAAATTCTCCGAGCGGGCGCGGCGCAAGCTGCGCGGCGACCGCATCTCGATGATCTTCCAGGAGCCGATGAGCTCGCTGAATCCGATCTATACGATCGGCAGCCAGATCGTCGAGGCGATCCGCGTGCACCGCCGCATGAGCCGCGGGCAAGCGGAAAAGCGGGCGCTGGAACTGCTCGAACATGTGCAGATCCCCGATCCCGCCGCCCGGCTGAAGCAATATCCGCATCAGCTTTCCGGCGGCCAGCGCCAGCGCGTGATGATCGCCATGGCGCTCGCCAACGATCCCGACGTGCTGATCGCCGATGAGCCGACCACGGCGCTCGACGTCACCGTGCAGGCGCAGATCCTCAACCTGATCCGCAACCTGCAGAAGGAACTGGGGATGGCGGTCATCCTCATCACCCACGACCTGACGGTGGTGCGCCAGTTCTCCGACTATGTCTATGTCATGCAGCATGGCGAGGTGCGCGAGCACAATGTCACCGAAGCGCTGTTTGCCAATCCGCAGCACGCCTATACCAAACATCTGCTTGCCTCCGAGCCGCGCGGTCAGGCCAATCCGCTGCCGGAGGGATCGGATATCATCCTCGACGCCAAGGGTGTGCGCGTCGGCTTCATGATGCGCCACGGCACTTTCCTGAAACCGGAGATGCGTGAGCTCGTCGCCGTCGACAGTCTCGGTCTGTCGCTGCGCCGTCACGAGACGCTCGGCCTCGTCGGCGAATCCGGCTCCGGCAAGACGACCTTCGGCCAGGCGATCCTGCGGCTGAACACGCCGCAGGCCGGCGAGATCCATTTCGACCGCCAGCCGATCCACGGGCTGTCGCGCGCCGAGATGCGGCCGCTGCGCGCCCGCATGCAGGTGGTGTTCCAGGACCCGTTCTCATCGCTCAACCCGCGCATGACGATCGGCCAGATCATCGAGGAAGGCCTCGTCGTCAACCGACTGGGTGCCACCAGGGGCGAGCGGCAGGACCGGGTGCGCGAGGCGCTGATATCAGCCGGCATGCCCGGCAATATCCTCTCGCGTTTCCCGCATGAATTTTCCGGCGGCCAGCGCCAGCGCATCGCCATTGCCCGCGCCATCGCGCTGGAGCCGGAATTCATCCTGCTCGACGAGCCGACATCCGCCCTCGACCTCTCCGTCCAGGCGCAGATCATCGAACTCTTGCGCAAGCTGCAGGACGAGCGGGGCTTGAGCTACCTCTTCATCTCCCACGACCTCAAGGTCGTCAGGGCGCTCTGCCACCGCGTCATCGTCATGCAGCATGGCAAGATCGTCGAGGAAGGTCCCGTCAACGAAGTTTTATCCCATCCCAAGACCGCCTACACCGAACGGCTCGTCAAGGCCGCTTTCGAGGTAGCATGATTGACCCGCATGCCGGAGGTTATAATGGCTGCAAATCCCAAAATCACGTTCATCGGAGCTGGCTCCACCGTCTTCATGAAGAACATCATCGGCGACGTGCTGCAGCGTCCGGCGCTTTCGGGCGCGACGATCGCCCTGATGGACCTCAACCCGCAGCGGCTGGAAGAAAGCGCCATCGTCGTCAACAAGCTGATCTCGACGCTCGGCGTCAAGGCCAAGGCCGAGACCTATTCCGACCAGCGCAAGGCGCTGGCCGGCGCCGATTTCGTCGTCGTCGCCTTCCAGATCGGCGGCTATGAACCCTGCACCGTCACCGATTTCGAGGTGCCGAAGAAATACGGGCTGCGCCAGACGATCGCCGACACGCTCGGCGTCGGCGGCATCATGCGCGGCCTGCGCACCGTGCCGCATCTCTGGAAGGTCTGCGAGGACATGCTCGCCGTCTGCCCGCAAGCGATCATGCTGCAATACGTCAACCCGATGGCGATCAACACCTGGGCGATCGCGGAGAAATACCCGACCATTCGCCAGGTCGGCCTCTGCCACTCGGTGCAGGGCACGGCGATGGAGCTCGCCCACGATCTCGACATTCCCTACGAGGAAATCCGCTACCGCGCCGCCGGCATCAACCACATGGCCTTCTATCTCAAGTTCGAGCATCGCCAGGCCGACGGCTCCTACCGCAACCTCTATCCCGATCTGCTGCGCGCCTACCGCGAGGGCAGGGCGCCAAAGCCCGGCTGGAACCCGCGCTGCCCGAACAAGGTGCGCTACGAGATGCTGACGCGCCTCGGCTATTTCGTCACCGAAAGCTCGGAGCATTTCGCCGAATACACGCCCTATTTCATCAAGGAAGGCCGCGACGACCTGATCGAGAAATTCGGCATCCCGCTCGATGAATATCCGAAGCGCTGCATCGAGCAGATCGAGCGCTGGAAGGGTCAGGCGGAGGCCTATCGCAGCGCCGACAAGATCGAGGTTCAGCCGTCGAAGGAATATGCCTCCTCGATCATCAACTCGGTCTGGACCGGCGAACCCTCGGTGATCTACGGCAATGTCCGCAACAATGGCTGCATCACCTCGCTGCCGGAAAATTGCGCCGCCGAAGTGCCCTGCCTGGTCGACGCCTCAGGCATCCAGCCGACCTTCATCGGCGACCTGCCGCCGCAGCTGACCGCGCTGATCCGCACCAATATCAACGTGCAGGAGCTGACGGTGCAGGCGCTGATGACGGAAAATCGCGAGCACATCTACCACGCCGCGATGATGGACCCGCACACGGCCGCCGAACTCGACCTCGACCAGATCTGGTCGCTGGTCGACGACCTGCTCGCCACCCACGGCGACTGGCTGCCGGAATGGGCGCGTACATCGAAGAAAGTCCAGGCCGCCTGACCGCCTCTCCCTGGTCGGGCATCAAGGAGCCCCGCGGTGGCAACAACCGCGGGGCTTTTGTATGGGGAGGCCTGTCGGCATCAATTGCAGGAAACGCTAAATCCCCGACCCATCCAGCTGCTCGTCATCATCGCCTTCCCAGGGCGAAGGCATCGAGGTGCGATTGGCCGACGGCATCGGCATCCAACACTTCAGCTCCGGCTCGGCATATTCGATGATGTGCCCGGGCGAGGAATCAGACGCGCGCCAGCCTTCCCCAGCGAATTGATCGCCATGCGACCAATAGGCGAGATCAACCTCCGCCGGCCCCTGCTCGGACGCCCGGATCGTGACGAGGATCCGGCTGCCGTCTCTCGGTGCGGTTGCCATATTGCGCCAGCGGTCTGGGTCGTCCATTGATTTTCCTCCCTGCTTTGATGCAGGTGCAAGTGTTGCTTCGTCATCGAAGGCGGTCAACTCAAACTTTGCGGGTGCCGTCGTCTGTCGGAGAAGTCGACCTTTTACTCTTTGAGGGGGCAGAAACATCTCCACCGCGAAGGCTTGTCACCCGGTGCGAAGCCTCGCCAAATCTGGTGTATAGCGGCCAGATCGCAGTGTGTACTTATGCCTCAGGGCTTGAGTTTTTTGCGGTTAACCGCCATGTTTACCTGAAAGTCTAAGTTGTTACCAAGGATCGGGCGAATGAAGGGACGCATCTCGCTCTCTGCTCAAAATTTGACATCATGAAGTTTCTGATCTTGCGGATCCTGACCCATAGTGAACTCGGCATGTTCCATGAATATCGGCGTCAGGGCAAAGAAGGCTCGAAGCAGCGCGCGATTAATTTCGATGGCACGGTTGTAAACCGGGTTTTCCCGACAGCACTTGATACAGACCGCATACCGCTGGAACTCCGATATGACACGGATTCCGGTATCGCTGTGAAAGCGCAGTGGCTCACCCGCCAAGCAAAGAACTGGCGATTCGAGGGCAATTGCCCAAGGGACAAAATTTACGATTTTGTGGAACCAGGATGCCTATTCGCCATGGAGGTCGACTCGGGCGCCACGCCGGCGACCGGCGCCTGGGCGGTGTTCCCCGCAGATGATGAGGTGACGACCGGCGTGCTGTCAGATGGCGCTACTGCGGAGCTGACACGGGCAAGAATGATCGCACTGCATGGGGAAGAAGGTTCCCGTGTGCAGTGCCTACTGAATGAAGCCCGACCTGAAATGTTCGGGAGACACAGGGAAACAGTTGAACCGATGAACAACGCAGGTGGAAGTGTCGCGGGTCGGAAGCGGTTGCCGCCCCGCCCCAAGCGTTTGGCAGAGATTATTGCAAGGACAGGACATACCCTTCCGAGCGCGGTCGCCGATCTTGTCGACAATTCAATCAGCGCCGACGCGACCGAGATTGACATTGTGTTCGAACCTCCGAACGGCGGGAACGGGCGTTGGCTGACGCTTCGGGATAATGGTCATGGTATGTCGGGACAAGAGCTCGACGAGGCAATGACCCTGGGGAGCAACGTCGAATACGAGACGAACAGCCTCGGCAAGTTCGGCTTTGGTCTTAAAGGCGCCTCCTGGTCGCAAGCGCGTATCTTTACGGTGGTTACTCGTCGTCGGGGTGGTGCCATCAGCCATCTGAGCTGGGATGTTGAGAAACTTGGGGACTGGGAGCCGAGCGACGCGCCGGTGGAGGAATGGGAACGTGAGGCCACCACTTTAGGAGAACAGGGTACGGTGGTCCTTTGGAAGGACATGACGCCGCCTGCCGCAGCTCCGTCCGTGCAGGGCGTATCCCCATATTCATCCGAGGTCATGGAGCTCCAGCGACACCTTGGTCTGGTCTTTCATCGCTTCCTTGAGGGGGATGCAAAGAACCGGAAGAAGGTGACAATCCGGATCAACGGAGTGGAGGTTCGACCCAATAACCCGGTGGGACACCCGCTTGCGGGGCCTTACGACGTAAAGTCAATTCGCATGCCGACAAGCTCAGGCGACGAGACAATTACTGTGCAGCCGTTTGTCCTTCCCTCGGAAGATCAGATCAAGCAGCACCATAAGGCCGAGGGGCCTCAGATCGTAAATGAGGTGCTGCAGCACGTAGGGCTTTATGGAAAACGCAATGAGTCGCAGGGTCTTTTCATTTACAGAAATGACCGCCTGATCAAGTGGGGCGGGTGGCACCAGATGTGGTCAACGTCTGACGAGAAGACCAAGCTCGCCAGGGTGATCGTCTCGTTCTTCGGCACAAAGCTTGATGATGCCTTGCAAATCAACATTACCAAGCGTTCCGTAAGCCTTCCGTCATTTATTCAGGACGAGATCAAGAAACTAGCGATCCCAGCCCGTAACGCGAGCAAGGCGAAATACAAGAAAGAAGCCACGCCGCCGATAGCAGCAAGGCAGATGGGAGCACAATTTGTTCCTGCATCGGTTCCGGCGCAGCGGCCTTCGACGAGCGGATTGCCTCTAACCATGCAAAGCGGGGCAATTTTGGCGCGGCCAGCATCTCCGCCGTCTACTGTGACGGCGGCGCCCATAGTCAGCTACAGACCCGTGACGACGGATCGTTTCGCGTGGAAAATGGCGCAGAATTTGACTGGTGGGCGCGATCTGCAGGTAAGTGATCGTCTGCCAGCGCTCGCGGCACTCGCAAAGCGCCTTGCCAATGATCCGGACGCGACGGGC
Organism: Rhizobium croatiense; assembly: GCF_019793465.1. GTDB lineage: Bacteria > Pseudomonadota > Alphaproteobacteria > Rhizobiales > Rhizobiaceae > Rhizobium > Rhizobium croatiense. The sequence continues at coordinate 158,487 of NZ_JAILYJ010000012.1, forward strand.
GAGCTCGCGGCGTTCCTGGCGGTGCTCGACGAGAAGGGGGTACAGGCAATCCTGCTAGATTCAAGCGAGCGCTGATGGCTAACCTCCGTATACTCGCGACACCTCCATCAGCGCCGAGCTGGGTGGACCGACTCTCAGGAACCTCTTGGCCAACATGGAGTCGGCTGGAGAATTTACTGCAGAGCAACGGACGCTGGAAGCCGGATCAGGTCGCGTCGCTTGACGCAGAATCCTTCCGTGTCCTTCGGCACCTGCGGGATCCACTTTCGAATGGATTCTTCAGTGGGCGTGGCCTTGTTGTGGGATACGTGCAGAGCGGGAAGACCGCAAACTACACCGCTGTAGCGGCGCGGGCTGTGGACGCGGGATATCGCCTTATCATCGTGCTATCGGGGATCCACGATTCTCTGCGAAATCAGACCCAGGTGCGCCTTGAGCGGGAACTGGTCGGACTCTCCGAAGAGAGCTGGGAGGCACCGGGTTGGACGTTGTTGACCGGTCGCGACGCGGATTTTGCGCGTGCTGATCCCGCAATTCTCCAGCGGAGCGGGGCTTTTCTGGCGGTCATCAAGAAGAACACACACATCCTTACCAAGCTGATCGAGTTCCTCCAGGCGGCAGGCGTACGCGTCGGGGACCTTCCGGCGCTCATAATCGACGACGAGGCGGATCAAGCATCAATCAACACGCGGGGCAACCGTGACCCGACAATCAGTGATGAGGACGATGCCAGCGACAAGGCTTCTGCTCCTTCGCCGACGAACAGGTTGATCCGGACTATTCTGAGGCTTTTGCCCCGGGTCAGCTACGTCGCGTACACGGCGACCCCGTTCGCCAACATATTCATAAATCCTCAAGCGCTTGATAGTGAGGCGGGAGAAGACCTGTTCCCGCGCGATTTCGCTCTCCAGCTGCCGAGACCGGATGGATACACAGGAACCGAGGAGCTCTTTGGCGTCGCGGCACAGGGGCGCGACGTGTTAAGGCCGGTGCCGGAAGAGGACGTTCAACGTTTGCGCAACACCGGCAGGCGCCGGAGCGCGGGTCTCGTTGTTCGTCCTGCCGAAAACTTGATCCCAACCTCGCTTTCGGATGCCTTGCTCACGTTTTGCTTGGCCGGTGCCATCCGGGAACTCCGCCCCGGTCTTGTAGGTCAACCGCACACAATGCTGGTGCATATCAGCTCGCGGACGGCTGACCAAGCTCGTATCGCAGGCGCTTTGAAGGATCAGCGCGACATCTGGCAGGGTGCGCTTCAGCAAGGGCAGAGCCTGGACGGACTCTTTCACGGAATTATCACGAGCCATCTCGCAGGCGTAGAGCTTCCGGCCGATAAGTCAGAAATAATCGCGCGTGCCTGTCGGGTGATGGGCGGACTGGAAATCCTCGAACTCAACAGCGTCGCTGGAGAAAATTTGGAGTACGACCTCCATCCCGGACGACATCTCGTTGCGGTTGGGGGCAACAGACTTTCTCGTGGACTCACCCTTGAAGGGCTGACGGTTTCGTACTTTCTGCGGACCACCAACATGGTGGACACTTTGTTGCAAATGGCGCGCTGGTACGGGTTCCGAACGGGCTACGAAGATCTGGTCCGCGTCTGGACTACAGACGGCATCGCTCAGTGGTTTACGGAGCTCACGCTCGTCGAACAATCATTGAGAGATTCTCTTCGCTCTCTGGCGCGTGCTGGCCGCCGACCGGATGAAATGGCAATTCGCCTACGCGCGCATAGCGGTCTGTTGCTGACCGCCCGCAACAAATCGGGGTTCTCAACGGAAGTCCGGGACTCCTGGTCCGGCGAGCACCCACAGACAGTTATGCTTCCGCTTGGCAACCAGGATCGCTTGGTCGATAACCGGCTGCTGACCGAGCGTCTCATAAGCAATATCGGAGGCGGTCGGCAAATTGCTGGCGGCTGGCTGCTTCAGGATGTCCCTCCTGAAATTATCTGCGATTACCTGCGCCTGTATCGCACGCATGACGAGGTGATTGCGTTTCGCGGTCATGAGTTGGCGGATTGGATCAGCGAGCGTGCCGGGGCAGGGGAGCTAGTGAATTGGTCGGTGTTTGTCGCTGGTTCCCGGGAAGGTGCTGATACAAAGATTGGCGGGCTGTTGACCGGGGTGGTTACCAGATCTCGTACAAGTTGCGAGAGCATCGGGATTTTGATTGACCCACGGCATGAGGGAGTCGACTTGCCGGGTGGCCCCGATGCCTACCGCCGACGGAACGGCAATTACGACGCGGAGTCCATGCGCGCTGCTCGCCCCCCGACCGAAGGGCTACTTATCGTGTATCCGCTTGACCCAGGCCCCCTCGGCGTCGGTGAGATAGACGCAGTGATCGCCGTGGCCCTAAGCTTGCCTCGAACTTCTGACGGCGCAAGCACCAGTATCGTCAATCGGGGCGTGACGGATGGCTGAGGAGCCGACTCCGGAGGCCTGGGCGGAGCTGAGGTCTGGTCGTCCGATTTCGGATGATGGGCTGGTGACGCGTGGCCTTCAATACCGGGGTGAAGAGACGGCCATCCTTATGGGCATGGACGCTGAAGGCGATCTCCATCTGCTCGTCCCAGTCTCTGAGGGACCATCATTCCAGGAGTTCCCGGATTTAAACGGTCTGATGGTTCGGCATCGTGTCACCAGTGAAGGACAGTTCCTTGGTCTGGTAGCGACAGCCCCTCATGAGCGCGTCTTCACTCCCGTATGCAGGGAGGTCGTAGAGGCCGTACTTGTTCAGAATCGTGAACCATGGGCTGCCGTCGCTTCCATCATCAGGCAGTGGCAGTCGGCTTGGCGTCCAACGCGCCAGTATATGAGTCAGACAACCCAGGTCGGCCTAGCCGGAGAACTGATTGTCCTTGCCAAAATTATGATCGATGCGCTCGGCGCGCGCGCCGTGTTGCTCTGGAGCGGGCCAGAGAGTGAGTGCCATGACTTTGTTTCAGGGAACCTTCATCTCGAGGTGAAAACCACCCGCGCCAGCCGGCACGAGCACGACATTTCTCGCCTAGATCAATTGTGGGCGCCGGACGGTCGTCGTCTTTTGCTGGCGTCGGTGCAACTTGAGGCCTCTATCGGCGGGACACTCACCCTTGCGTCCCTGATTGATGAGGTCATCGATTCAATCAGGGATGACCCCGCCGCGGTCGACGACTTCCTGGTCAAACTCTCGCGTCTCAACTGGTCGGACGAAATGAGGAAGTCCGGGGAGCTCCTCCGCTTTCATCTCCGCGAGGCCGCGCTTTATGACGTTGATGATCAGTTTCCGCGTCTCAACGAAGACTTCCGACCACCCTCTGGGGTCCTGGCGGTGCGCTATACGGTCAGCCTTGCCAATCTTCCGACGTTGGGTGTGGACGAGGTAATCGGCATGGTTAGGGCTTCACAGGCGTTCCGTTAGCCCCGGCGGTGCAACCGCTGCATTTCTGTTAATGTGTTGGCCGCCGTCCTGAGGTCTTCATGGATCACCTCGGCCAGCGCAAATGACATCATGGGCGGCACAGCGTTGCCGATCTGGCGGAAAGCCGGGTTCATGGTTCCGCTGAAGGCGAACCCGTCGGGGAAGGACTGGAGACGAGCCGCTTCACGAACGGAGATCGTCCGCGCCTGGGCAGCGTCGTAGTGGATATGTGAGTAGGTATCCTTGCCGATATGAGCCATCAGGGTGCGGACCGGGAACTCTGGCCTGAGCTTCCACCAGCGATTAGGAAATTTGGATACGTCGTACGGGGGGACGATGCTATTCCATAGCTCGTTGTACGCTTGCGTTCCCTGCTTTACGCCACGTTCTGACGCCATTCGATCAACGATTTTTGCCGCCGTTGCATGAGCCTCAGGATACTCTGCGCCCGGACGCATTTCGGCGAAGGTGAGGTGGTCCCGCGGCAGGTATCGGATCACATGGTCCCAGACGCCTTCTTCTGACGCGAAGCCAGCCCAATTCCGCATCTTGATTGCGTACGGTGACGGCTGGCGGTCGTCCCGGTAGGTGGAGAGCTTATCGAAGCGTCGGGTGCCACGCTTTACGGAACGACCACCGATAGGTGCCAGGTCTCCGATCGCCTCCTCGGCGGATACCGGGGCAGCCAATCCATCATGGCCTAGGTCCGGAGGAACATAACCTGACATTCCCTGGCGATCCACGTAGCGCAGAGCCACCGCACGGGTGCCGGCATAGCCTAGTGGCAGCTTGAGATGATTGGTTGCCTTAGGGAAGCGCACATCTAAGCCCAGCTCGCGCCTGTAGGCGATCAGATAGACGCGGTCTCGCATCTGCGGCACGCCATGAAACGCCGAGTTGATTAGCGAGTATCGCGCCGTGTAGCCGAGGTCGTCGAGCGCCTCAACAATCTCCTCTGCCACATTGTGGTGGCCGTAGTGAAGGATGTCGGGCACATTCTCGATTAGAACGGCGAGAGGGCAGAACGCGCGGACGTAAGCCAGATAGCGCAGGTAAAGGTTGCCTCTCGGGTCAACGCGGAACGCCTCGGGGTGATCTGCCACTTCACGCAGCTTGGCGCGGCCGACTCTGGCATAAGCTTGGCAAGGAGGGCCGCCCACAAGGACGTCGATAGCACTTTCAACGTCTCCTAATTCGAGTTCCTCTGCCAGAGCTGCCGGATCCATCCTCATATCCCGAGGCTGGGCATGCACGCCAAACTTGTCTGCTTCTAAATGTGCATGAAAGTTTCTCGCGTGGGTGAGAGCGGCCAGAGGATCGATCTCAACGGCTCCCTCTATCTCGAACCCCGCTCGATGGAAACCAAGACTGATGCCGCCTGCACCTGCAAAGAGATCGAGGACGCGTGCTGGCTCGCCCAGGCGAAGTCTGTCGAGTTTATAGAGGAGTGGAGAAGTCCCGGTGCCGGATGTGACCTTTTTCATCTTGTCGTCTTACCCTCTTGCCCGGCGCGGCCCGCGCGACTCGTAACTATTATAATTCAAGTAACACATCTAAACCGTGCGGGAGCCCGGCGGCCCCAAATGCTTGTGCAACACCTGCGCCAGAGCCTCCTTGTCCCCAATTTCGCATTCCCATATCACCAATGGCGACCATCCCAGCTTTCGGAGCCCGGCAAGCGCAGCTTCGTCTCTTTCCACGTTACGATGCAGCTTGGCTTCCCACCATTCCCTCCGGGTGCGGGGCAGTACTGAATTTCCGCAGCCATGGCGATGCCAAAAGCATCCATGCACAAAAATCACCTTCCACCGGCCCGGAAAAACGATATCGGGGTGCCCGGGCAAATCCTTCCGGTGAAGCCGGAACCGGTAGCCAAGCCGGTGCAGTAATTGGCGCACGATGTGTTCTGGTTTGGTGTGCCGCGGTCGTATGGCTGACATGTTCCGGCGTCGGGATTCCGGCACATCCGCGAAATCCGGCCGCTTAAGTCTGAATGATTTTTGTTCTACAGGGGACATCAGCTGGCCATTAGCTAAAATATTCGAGAGCCAAGTTTGATGTTCGTACCGAAATTTACAAGCTTTGTCCGCTCCTTAAACAGCCCGTCGTTGCGGATGAGCAAGTTTGCGCTGGTCTACGCGCCGATCCGATGAAGCCGCCCCTTTGTTCCTAGATGATGGCGTCCCCGCGATTCCGGGATGTTCTCGCCCTACACGGCCTCGGCCACGAAGAGGGGCTCGGTGGAACACTCTGGCCGGATCCGTGCCTAAGACAACGCGTCGCATGAGCTCGGGGATGAAAGTCGGGACTGGGACCGCTTGCTGACTGTCTGTGGATGGCGACCGTGCGGCGCAGAGCAGACAGGCCTGCGCCAAGGTTGGCATCATTCTGTTGTCCCTGCGTGAGCGCAGAAGGCTAAGAGACGTAGACATTACCCGCTGCCAAGTGGCCGGCGTTCTGTGCCGTGTTAGCCTCCGTCTGTCGGGCACGCCAGCCTATGCAAGGCGCTTTACGAGGTGCGTTGTGTTGCGAGCTCGGACTTGATCAGATTTTGCGCAATGCTTCCCCATTCATTTCTGTTCGTGGCGGTTCGCAGATCGACGCGCCAGATTTCGACCTGTCGATCCGTCGCGGTGTAGCGCCAGACAGTAGGAGGGCGACTCTGCCCGGTTCCCGGATAGAGCAGTATGACGCGATTGGCGTGATAGACCGCACCATAAGACGCAAGCTGATAGAGGTCGGCTTGGCTGACGCTTGGGGGAGATCCGGTTTTGTCGCCGAGATCCTTCCACTTGGTGTCCACGATCAGCGGTCCATGTGAAGTCTCAATCACGATGTCCGGGATCAGGGGATAGGCACCGTGTTGCAACAATGTGTGCTGGCGGCGCTGTAGCGACACAGATCCCGCTGGGAGAACCTTCTGCAGCCATCGCGAAACGTAGCGCTCAAATAGTAGATTCATCGGAAACAGGAGAGCGAGACCGGCGACGTGCCCCGACGTCGTGTTCTGCCACTCCGCTTCCAGCAACATGCGAGCCAATGTTTGGGCTGGCCGGAACCGCTCATTCATCCGGTTCCAGACGATCCGCTCGCCCAGCGGATCGTGGCTGTCTGGTATGTCCGCGAATCGTTGTTTCAGACCGACAATTCGCCGCCGAAGAGGTTCTGAACGTACAAAGGATGCAGTGTGTGAAAGGCAGGTTTTGAACAGGCGATTGAGAGGGGAGTTTTCGGAGTACTCGTCGAACCGGCAATGCAACCTAGAAGGGTCCATGGTCCGACGAACAATCTGTTGTCGCAGGTCGAGGCTGCCGCGCAATTTCGGCAGTACATCCTCTTCCGCCACATAGGCTCGTGTGAGTCCTGCACGGACTTGGTGCGTGAGGCGCGTGACGAACAGGTTGATGAACGCTTCGAGCAGATCGTTCTCCTGTGCGCCCATCTCCGCGATTTGCCCCTCCGAAATCGCGACATCGAAGGCCACCGCGAGCATCCGCACGAGGGTTGCGCGCAACGCGCCGTCGTCGTCATTCAGTTTGGGCAGGATCTCGAGGGTTGCCCCTTGAACGGCGATGATCCCGCAGACCTGTTTCGTCTCAAGTCTGCGAAAACCTCGCGCCAATACGCCATTCTCGGGAACGCCAAGCCGGCGAGCCGCCGAGATCGCCGCCAGATGCAGTTGTTCGGCCTGCCCCTCGCTGATGCCGTGAGTTCCAATCGGCAAGGAAGACCATTCCGAACGCGTATAATGGGGCTTTCGGGCAGGCATTACGCTTCACCCAAAAGCATCATATAGGCCTCTTCTGGGTATGCGCCTTCGTCTCGATAGATGTCGGAGTAGCGGTACCGATCCTCCGCGAAGCCCTCCGCCCCTTTGGGCACCGGGAGGTGCGCCCTCGAAAGAAAGCCATCGCCGCCGCCTAGCACGATACGGACCCGTTCGAGGTCGTCATGGAAATACTCGCGCAACAGCGGGATGACCTTGAAAGCCATGATCCGATCAAGATCGGCCTTTGTCTTCGCTCCCATGAACCACGCATGGCCGATCTGGGCGTCCCCTCCCAGGAAGTAGGCAAGCCGCAGATTGAGGCTTTCCAGGATGGCAGCCATATCAAGCGCACTGTCATCCAGTTCAATATCCACGAGCTTCGTTGGATCTGGCGACAATTCCTCAAAGACGAACCGACGACGTAATGCAGTATCCAGCAGCGATATCGATCGGTCGGCCGTGTTCATCGTGCCAACAATGTAGAGGTTCGCTGGCAGGGAGAATGTCGACTTTGAATAGGGTAGTGTCACAGTGATGGCCGCCGACGCTCCTCGTCTCTTATCGGCTTCCAGAAGCGTGATGAGTTCCCCAAGCACCTTGGAAATGTTGGCCCGGTTGATTTCGTCGATGATGAGCACGTGATTGCGCTGCTGCTTCGTTGCGCGCTCTGCAATCACTTTCAGGACTCCGGCTTCCGGTTCGAGCGTGAACCCCCCACCCGACGCCGTCGGCCTGGGCCTCAATCCCTCGACAAAATCCTCGTAGGTGTAGCTCTGGTGGAAGGTGACGAAGCCAATACGGCCGTCCTTGACCAGTTGCTCATAGAGTTGGCGCACAGCAGCCGGTTCGTTCGGGGCCTCTCCGAGGCAGATCTCGACGGCGCGTCTCGCAGTGCTGAACGTCTTTCCCGTACCGGGCGGGCCGTAGAAAATTGTGTTCAGCTCGTACCCGGATGGTGTCGATGCCACGGCGTTCTCGTCCGACTCAGCCATCAAGCGTGGCTTCCTCTCCTTCGGCATTTGCCAGACGGTCCTGAAATCGCCCTCATAGAAATCGACGCGCGAGCCATGCTTGGCTTCCAGATCTTTTCGCAGGTTGAGAAGCGCCGCATCAAGGTCAGTGATACTCATCGCGCCAGCCTCCGACGCTGATGTGACTCCAAATCCCGTCAGAATATCCCGTTTATGCTGTCCAGCGCTGATCCGCTCAAAATGATCCGGGAAGAGCAGGAAGGGCAGGATATGGCGCAACTGCCGGTTCTCACCATTCGCTTGGACGTAGATCCATTCGGAAAATACGCTGCTGTCGGCGAGCAACCGTCGCCGCTCTTCTTCCGGATTGGATTTCAGGTCCTGCATGGCGGTTATTAGCAAGACAAGTTCGCGCCATTTGTTGTTGTTGTATCCCTGCCCAGCCCGCCCGACACCATGCAGGACCGGATCAGTCAGTGCTGCGACATCCCGTGACAATTCTTCACCAGACCAGGACCAGACGTCCCTGACTTTCAGATTCTTCGTTTGCGGCGAAACATCACCCCGCTGAAACGCATAAAGCAGCCATATCAGCTCGGCCATCAGACAGTGGCCATCGGCCGTGGCATCCGATAGCTGAACCTTAAGCTTCTCAAAGAACTTGCCTTCGCCCTCATCAAGGTTCTGCACATAGGTTCGCTGCAACTCGGCGAAGTTCTCGGCGCTCCACAGGGACCGTCCGGGTGAAAGGAGCGAACCATCCCCGATTAGGCAATCGGTACGAAGGCGGTCCATCGTCTCATAAAGCGGTGAAAGGTCAGCCTCTGGATTATATCTGGCCACGGCCACTCCTCATGAATACAAAATCGCCATCTGTCGTCTGACAATGAGCTTTCGACCATAAGTGTGATCTGGATGGCCCCTAAGAAGCTAGTCAGGCTACCTAGCAGATATGTACGTATATGTTACTTCCTCTGAGCGGTGCTAACATTGACAATCGACCGGTTCAAGCGGGGGCTCCGAAGGTCGGCTCTCCACTCCAATACGTCCGCCGTAAGAGATCGGGCGGTAGTTGCCTTCGAGGGAAACCACGAGGGCAACGTTCTGATCCCATCAAGTCAATCAACTAGGTTATCGTAGAAGTTTTCACCCGCCCTTGTCGTTAAGTAGCTTGGCGCATGACCGCGCTTTTCCATCATCGAGATTTGCATAGAGCGGGCGAGAAAGAATGCTTCGGCCCGTCCAGAACACACGACGGTAAACGCAAGTCCAGGCCAAAACCGTTGTGAAACTGAACACCTCTGGCGCCTTGCAGCGGTTCAGGGCATCCTATGATGGCTGAAAGTTGTGTTTATGGCAGTTGGAGGAATGCCGATGCGTTGCTTTACCGTGCTTGGACCCTCGCAGACCGGAAAATCGACGGTCGTGGAAAAGCTCGGCTCCCTGGAGGGGACGCCGAAAAAATCCAGCTCCCCTTATGGATTGAACCTCACAGAGTTCACCTTCGGAAACGAGGCGTGGTGTGCACTGGATGCGCCAGGACCCAACGAAGCGTTGGCGCATGCGCAGCACGCGCTTCTTGCCAGCGACGCCTGCATATTGTGCGTTTCATCGGCACCCGAGGAGGCTGTGCTCGCCGCGCCCTATCTCAGGATAATCGAAGCCTCGGGGACGCCTTGCATCCTCTTCGTCAACCGGATGGACGAACCGAGAGGGCGGTTGAGGGACGTGATCGCCGCGCTTCAAGACTACGCCAGCCACACCCTTTTGCTTCGCCAGATCCCGATCCGCGAGGGGGACAGGATCATTGGCAGTTGCGATCTGATTTCGGAACGGGCGTGGCGCTACCGGGAAGGCCAGCCTTCGGCGCTGATCGCCATCCCCGAAAGTACTGCCGAACGCGAGCACGAAGCGCGCACCGAGCTCCTGGAACACCTGTCCGAATTTGATGACTGGCTTCTCGAGGAGCTGATCGAGGACCGGGAGCCATCCAGCGACGCGCTCTATGCCATTTCATCACGGGTTCTCAGGGAAAACAGAATTATCCCGGTGCTGATCGGTGCTGCAAGTCACGGCAACGGCATGATGAGGCTGATGAAGGCGCTGCGCCACGAGGCGCCGCCGGTCGGGGTTCTTCGCCAGCGTCTCGCCCATACGGGAACTGTCGATGACGGCAAGCTGGTGGCCGTGAGCTTCCATGCCTATCATCGCCAGAATGTCGGCAAGACGGTGCTCGTGCGCGCACTTGGCGAGGGACTGCGGCAAGGCGCATCACTGGGCGGCTCCGGCCTCGGCGCCGTGCAAAATCTCGCAAACGGGCGGTCCAATTCGGCGGTTCTGCCTGCGCCGGGAGATGTCTTCGCGACGGTCAAGTCCGACCACCTGCCCGTCCCTTCGCTGTTGACCTCCGGTGCGGTGGTCGCCCCGCCTGAGTGGACGGAACCACCGACGCCAATGCTTGAAAGGATCCTGGTTCCGGGCAGCGAGCGCGATGAAAACAAACTTTCCGAAACGCTGGCGAAACTTTCCGAGACGGATCGCGGCCTGAAAGTCTTGCAGGAGGAAGGCACGGGCGCTCAACTCGTCCGCGCCCAAGGGCCGGTGCATCTGCGTGATCTCTGCCGAACGCTGGCGGAAGTCTTTCACATCTCGGTGACCGACCGAACGCCCAGCCCAATCTACCGCGAGACGATCGCGAAACCATCGGAGGTTCACTACCGCCATCGCAAACAGACCGGCGGTGCCGGGCAATTCGCGGATGTGAAGTTGAGCATTCACCCCAACGAGCGCGGCCAGGGCTTCACCTTCGGCGAAACTGTCAAGGGCGGCGCCGTTCCGCGCAATTACTTCCCCGCCGTCGAAGCGGGCGCGCGCGAAGCGATGGAGAAAGGACCGCTGGGCTTCGAAGTCATCGATGTCGGCGTAACGCTGTTGGATGGTCAGCACCATGCCGTCGACAGTTCGGAACACGCCTTCCGGACTGCGTCGAGAATGGGGGTGCGACAGGCGCTTTCCGAAGGATCGCCCGTCTTGATGCAGCCGGTCTTCCGCACCGAGTTCCACATCCCGTCGGTCTATTCAGGCAGCCTTGTCCAGATCGTCGCCGCTCTCAACGGTCAGGTTCTCGGCTTCGACCGTGATGAAACCGCCAAGGGATGGGATATCTTCCGGGCGCTCGTTCCGGGCGGCGCACTTGAAGATCTGGCGCGATCGCTGCGCTCGGCGACGCAGGGCATTGGGTATTTTTCCAAGACCTTCGATCACTTCGAGGAACTATACGGCAAGGAGGCGGACGCCATTGTGAGGGCAAAGGAGAAACCGGGCAACGCACACTGAAACGTTCGCGCCACTTCATGCTCGTTCACAGAGCCGGGCTCACCTGGTAATGCGTGCCTAAGGTTCGATTCCTTTCAAGGCGCTCGAGCACTGTCGGATCGAACCGAGCTTAATGGGGCGGCCGCAGCATCGGGACGAGCGTCGGCGATGACCCGGCCTGGATCGCCCCGAGCGGTTCGAAGCCGTAGCGCCGGTAGAACGGAATGTTGCGCGGGTTCGAGGATTCCAAATAGGCTGGCGCGTGATCGCGATCGCACCTTGCGAGTGCATACACCATCAAGGCGTCCCCGTGACCTTCGCCTTGATGCGCCGGCTCGACGCCGATCAGCGGCAGGTACCAATGTGGTTCCTTCGGGTGGTACGTGGCCATCTGCTCGAATATGACCGTGGTTTCCGGGGCAAGAGAGGGCGCAACGGTGCTTTCGAGCACCGCACCAAGTCCTTCCTCGTCAGAATGCACCCCGGGCGGCAGCCACAGCGCCGTCCCGGCGTAACCGTCGGTGCAAAAGGCGCTTCCGTTGGAGAAGGCGCTGCTCCCGAACGCCCGGATCATTCGCGGCATGGCCGCAAGGTACTGGTGTGCATTGGGCCAGGTCCATCGCGCCATAGGATCGGCTGCAAACGACAACAAGATCGTATCGACCGCAAGGTCTTCCTCGGCCGCGGCCATAAATCTCACTGTTGGGCTCACACTGGCCTCCTAAGTTAGGTGGTCCGACTAGGCGCCTACGCCCGTTCTCAGCCACGCATCGTAACCCAGATGGCGCGGGAGCGACACCGGTTGCTGCTGGCTCAGCGGTTCCGGCTTCAGCAGCGCCATAAACAGGTGGAGCACCGTTCCAGGCGAAGAAGCGCTCCGCGTCGGTGAATTGCATCTGCTGCGGCAAGGAACCTTTGAAGGGGGCGAAACGTTATGCGCCTCATTGCTGGAGACTGGCTAATGTACATCGTTGTTGGCGGGACAGGCCACGTCGGTTCCGCCGTGGCGCAGACACTGCTCGATGAGGGCGAGGCCGTTACCATCGTCACGCGAGACCCTGAGAAGGCCGGCGCATGGCAACAGCGGGGCGCGGAGGTCGCCGTCGCCGACGTCCACGACGTCGCCTCGCTGCGTGAGGTGTTCCGCCGCGGAAAGCGGGCCTTCCTACTGAACCCGAACGCTGACATCTCGAGCGATACGGATCGGGAGGAACGCGAGACCGTGCGCTGCCTGCTTGAGGCGATCGAAGGGTCCGGACTGGAGAAGGTCGTGGCGCAATCAACCCTGGGCGCGCAGCCGGGCAAGGAATGCGGCGATCTCAACGTCCTTTACGACCTGGAAGTGGGCCTGAGGAACCAGCCGATTCCTGCCAGTGTCATCCGCGCAGCCTACTATTACAGCAATTGGGATACGATGTTGGAACCTGTCATGAAGGACGGGGTGTTATCGACCATGCTCCCTGCCGAGCTCAAGCTCCCGATGGTCGCGCCGGAGGATCTGGGAAGGGTGGCCGCGCGGCTCCTGCAGGCGCCGATCGAACAGATCGGCGTATACCCCGTCGAGGGGCCGGAACGGAACTCCCCCAACGATGTCGCCGCAGCCTTCGCCGCCGCACTCGGCCGGGCGGTTCGCGTAGACGTGATCCCGCGCGAAACCTGGGAAGACGCATACCGCAGCCTGGGCTTCTCCGACGCGGCGGCTCGATCATATGCAAGGATGACGGCTCTCACCGCTGACGGCCCCGAATATCCCGAGGATCCAATTCGAGGATCGATCTCGCTCCAGACCTACATAGGCAAGCTGGTCGCGGCTCATCGTGACGCGTCCTGATGGTCGAAAGGGAAGCGAGCCCGCAAGAGCACCCTTCAAAAGGAAGGAACACTCCTCGAATTGGCAAGTTTCACCATCAGCGCCCTCAGTCCCGGCTGAGACGCTTCGGTGACCGCAGCGTCAAGCGGGAACCAGGCCTTCTTGCGGATCGTTTTCTCCGGATAGTCGTCCGAAATACCCGTCACCTCGAGAAGGTGAACGGCGACATGGTAGCGATGCGGGGTGCTGTCTTTCCGGTAGGTAAAAGAGCCAAATACCGCTCTGTCGACACTGCCGATGACGCCTGCTTCTTCGAACGACTCGCGGCTCGCGGTGAGGTCGCTGCTCTCGCCGGCGCCGAGATGTCCCTTCGGCACGCCCCATCTGCCGTTCCGACGGCTCCCGACCATGAGCACTTCAAGTCGTCCGTCGTCGGTCCTGCGATAACAGATCGCGCCCGCCTGCGCAATTTCGCGGGCGAGATCGCCGCTCGGGGACTTATTGTGGTTTGCGAGCATAGCCGTCTTAGATTTCTTCCTATTTTTCATCAGGCCGCAGTAACACCGTACTATGACAGTCAGATCCACGTTGGAAGTCCGTCGTCAAGCAGGAGGAGTTCATCATGTCGTCAGAAACCGAAATCAAACTTGATCTGTCACATGAAGCCTTCGACGCCTTGATTGGTTCCGATCTCCTGGGCGAACCCGCTGAAGTTGTCCAGCAAAGCTCTATTTACTTCGATGCCGCCGACCGCACGCTTTGGAACAATGGCTACACCCTTCGCATACGAAAGGTGGAGACCGCGAGAACGCAAACGGTAAAGGCTATTGGCCCCAGTAGTGCTCTTTTTGCGAGATCGGAATGGGAGACCCCCGTCGAAAACGACGAACCCGTCCTCGACCACACAAGCCCGCTTTTGGCAGAGTTTGGTGGCGAGCTGAAGCTTGTACCTCTCTTCGACGCGGTCTGCGAAAGTCGGCTCTGGAAAGTGGAAGAAAATGGCTCTCGGATCGAGGTCGCCGTCGATGCTGGACAAGCTGTTTCAGGGGACCGGCTCTCTCCATTCCTCGAGGCTGAGATCGAGCTGAAGGACGGCAGCTCCAACGACTTGTTCGTGTTCGCCAGGAAAATCGAAGCCGTCGCCGGGTTCAGGATCGGCGTCCGGTCGAAGGCAGAGCGAGGCTTCGGCCTAATCGAGGCGCAGAAGACAATGTTCAAGTCGGCGCGTGTCGATCTTGATCGGAATATGGATGCCGCTATGGCCTTTCGAGCCATCTCCCTTTCGTGTTTCCGCCATTTCCGATTAAATGAAGATGTCCTCCTTCATCGGCGCAACCCGGAGGCGCTTCATCAAGCGCGGGTGGCGCTGCGTCGTCTCCGTTCGGCTTTTTCGCTGTTCAAGCCAATCATTCCCGGAAACGAGCCGCTACGGCTGAAGGACGAACTGCGCTGGCTAGCAGTCATACTCGGCGAGGCGCGCAACGTGGACGTCCTTCTGACGAAAGCGACGGACCCTGATCTCGTGTTCAAGCTGAAGTCGGCTCGGGAAAGTGTTTACCGCGACGCGATCGATGCTCTGAATTCTTCGCGGTCTCGGACCTTGATGCTCGACCTGTTCGATTGGCTGGAGTGCGGCGACTACCTTCCTAGCAACGGCACGGCGTCAGCGGCGATTCCCAGCGCTCGGGGCTTTGCAGAACGTGTGCTGGACAAGCAGCGGAAGCGGCTGAAGAAGGACGGCGGCTCTTTGGCGACGCTTGACGACGACCACAGACACGAGGTTCGCAAGGATGCGAAGAGATTCAGATACGCCGCCGAGTTCTTCGCCTCACTCTTCGACGACGCGCGGGGCGTCCGTCGGCATAAGAAATTTCTTGCGGCCATGGAAGCGCTTCAGGACGATCTGGGCGCATTGAACGATCTGGTAACTGGCCCGGAGGTTTTGGACAAGCACGGTCTGTCCGGACATCCGGCGAAAGATTCTGTCGTTTCCCATGCGGACAAGGACGCCCTGATCGAACGAGCGCAAGCATCTCTCGATGACGTTCTCGACAGCAAGCGTTTCTGGAGATAGCAGCATGCAATCTTCGATAGCTCGCGCGCCCCAAGAACGCTTTAAGGTGAGTGATTACTGCCTTAATCCTTGAGGCGGTCCATATTGCGAGACCAGGGGAAAGAAATCACCGGTTTCTGCGCAACGGGCGTATGTTCGCTTGGTGCTTCCTGTTCAACAGACCCAGCATCGCGCAGTGCCTCGCGAAGAGCCTGACCTTGCGGATGATCGCCGAAGTGCTCCAGAAAGCTCGAAATCGGCCACCTCGTCTCAGTGCCGCCGGAGGCGTCGTTGGCGCGATGGATCACGATATGCTGGTCCGCAGTTCCGTTATGTCCGAGATACCATTTGTCTCCGTTTGCGCTCGCTGCAAATTCTTTTGGTACTTCTGGCATTCCAGCCTCCTCTGATTGTGCCCTTTATTGTGCCGCCCGGCGCACTGTCGCCGATTTATGGTTTCGGCAAGTGCAGCAAAGGAGCTTGAGTTCAAAGCAGCAGATTCTGCCGGAGGCATTCCGACGCCGTGTCACTGAGTTGCAGCTAGTTCAGGGCACGGAGCGTCGATGACTTCCTGCGCCTCCGACGCTTGCGCCGAGGGCGATGAGAAGCTCGTCTAGCTGTTCGAACTGCTCCGCCATGCAACCCGCCGTCCGGGTGGCAATGGCTTCGTCGAATTGGTAACTCACCCAGTGTCTGTTCAAGCGCCGGTGGGCGACTTAACCACAACGGCTGAACGGATCCCCTGTATCAACTTGCGATTTTTCTCGAACTCCGCGGATGATTTCGAGGGCAGTGGTGTTTTTCCAAAGTGCCGGCTGAGTTCGATGGAAAGGGCGGCGGGCGAGGTCATTCCATCATTATAAAGATTGAACAGCAATTTGACCGCGATGTTGTAATATTTAGGATCTGCGAGACTACTTGTGGAATCGTATCCGGCGTCGTCGAGGACGCCTTGCAATACAGCCAGGTCAGAGGTCCGCACAGATATGTTGAGATTGGAAGACATGCTGTCCTCCTTCAATTTGGGGCGAAGGCAACAACCGACCTTCACGCAGTAGCGCCCTGAGAAACAGCTACTGAAGATGCATCCTGCGCCTAATCAATGCGGCTGGCAAACTAAATATTCCGGGGTAGCAGGAAGCGGTCAGGCTTATGCGTTTGAATGTAGTTATTCTCGCAATCATCGTTTCCCGGTTCGATAGTCACCAGCGCCAAAAGACGTTCCTCGCTGAATCGCCTCGCGTCAATTTTTCTTGTCCGCAGGCGGGTGCACAGCTCGCGTGGCGCCTCCTTCGTTTTCCCATGATGCCAAAGCCTCAGGATCGGCATGCAGCTTCCGCCGCCTCGAAGAGGGGTAGGCGGGCGCCGGGATCGTCGCCGCCCTGATGCGTCTTATCACCATCACCTCTTCGTGATGGTCGCCGTTTTCTGAAGCAACGAGATCTGTCGTCGCGTAGTCCGCTCGCTTGAGGATGGACCGCAGCTGCCAGTTCTCGTGGCGTTTCGCAGCAGTTCCAGTCGTGATGATTACTACCATAACCATCCCCTCAAAATTAAACTAATGATGACGGCGAAGCTCGCCAAGATGGAAGCCCTGAACAGGAAGTCGCCGTAAGCCACGGTATGGAAAGAGCGCTTGAGGGTGGAAGACATCTTGTCCTCCTTTGATTGGGGCGAAGGGAGCCACCCTTTGATCGGCAGCGCCCGTTTCATTGGCTGCCGATATGCAAACATGCGCCTTTATTGCGCTTTATCCAAGGCAAAAGCGACGAACGCTGTGCCAGGCGCCCCTGTAATTTTCCGTGCTGGGGCCACTCGGTCGCGAGGAGAGGCGTGGGCTCTGTCTTAGCTCGTTCAGCGACGACAAACCAAGCCGGCGGCCGCGATGATATGGGGAGCCGCGAAATGAATCCCACTTTCGCCGCCTGTGTGGTATAGTCTCTTATGACCTATTCCCCGAAGGACCTGGAACTCGCGCGCCGGCAAGTGATTGTCGACCGGCAGATGATTTGCGCGCAGCAGGGCCTGATCGACGGAATGCTGGCGCGAGGCGAGCCTGCCGGGCTGGCCAGGGAAAGGCTGGTCAAGCTGACAGAGGATTTGCGCAACCACTGCTTCCATCAGGATCTGATTCAGGCGTCGATCCGATTGGAGCGCTGAGCCAGCGGCCGCCCACGGGGCGTTCGGCGGGTCTAATCCTTGTTCACTCCCCGGCTTTTTCGTCACGCTCCTCGGCACGCTTCTCGGCTTCCCGGGCGGCGATCTTCCTGCTGTGATCGGTCCGCGCCTTCTCGAGCTCTCCCATTGTAGGAAGATCCCGGACAGCCAGACTCTTATCTTCGGCCTCGGTGCTTCGGCACTTTGTGAACCGATGCCGCGGGTTCTTTGCTTCACGCAGTTCGTCAACTGCGCGCGCTTCCTCGGTCGGCACGGCGAGGTCGGTGCGTGCGGCCACGGGATGGGCGATCAATTCCTTCGCGGAGGGATTGCCGTCCGGACGCTTTGCGTTAGCGCCGAAGTCGTGGCGGTCACTGGCGGTAAGGGGCTTGGCGTTGTTATGTCTCGACATTTAGATGCCTCTTTTTTCATGAAGTCATGAGCCTGCCGTTCGCGCGGGACGCGCTTTCGCGGCCGACTTCCTGCTTGTCGAGCAGGCTGGCGAAGGTAGTGTATATTTCTGCAAAATCCGATCTTTTGAATGGCGGTATCTTGTATTTCACGAAAATAGCGCAATAAAAAAGCGAATACGGCTTTATTGGATGGCTAGTTTAATTTACATATTCCACCAATAATATTTTAAATTTGACCAATCGAGTCTGAATAAAACCTTCATTTTGGGATTTTGTCCTAGTTGTGACGCAATTGGGGCGTAGGAGTCCCTATCGTCGTTTGGCCCTGTGGCTCTCGTCCGTGTCAGAGACTTAAAGACCATCATCGCTCCGAATTCCGATCGCCATGCCAACGCCCTTTAGGAAGTATCAGCAGGCCTTGGCTAACCGCCTTCAACTGGAGCCTTCACCATGTCCGACCTATCATCCACACGCACGACGGGCACTATCGTTCACTTCTCCGCCCCGTTCGCGCTTCCCGATCTTGTCGGTGAGATGCATCCGGCCGGCGATTACAAGATCGCGCAGGATGAGGAGCGGATCGAAGGCCTGTCGTGGCTTGCCTACCGCCGCACCGCAACCTACATTCATCTGCCATCGATTGCGCAGGGCAACCGCTTGCGCAGGATCGTCCGGATGGAGCCGACGGCGCTCGCTGATCTCTTGGCAGCGACGAATGCGACGCAGGAGCTTTCCCGATGAACGCCATCGAAAACCGTGAGAAAGCGCTGGAGCAGATCTATTTCCTGAATTCGGAAATGGCATTCAAGGTGCGATCGCGCCGCGACCGTCTACTGGCGGTCTGGGTCTGCGGCATGACAGGCGCTGCCGATGTCAAAGCCTATGTCGGAGAGATCGTCAATCTCAGGATGTCAGGGGCTGATGATGAAGCCGTGATTGCCAAAATCCTTGCAGATTTGCGCTCGACCGGAAATGATCTCGATGAGAGAGCCTTGCGGGAGCGCATGGAGGCTTTGAGCCCTGCCGCCACGCAGGAGATCGCCCGGCAACCCTCTTTATGATCGGGAAATCTGCCGCTAGCGAAAGCTGTCCCGGGTTTGGCTAGCGGCCGGGCCGGAATACGACGCAGCCGGGCCATGGAAATGGTGCCGGACGGACTTGTCTCATAAATCCGGCGACAGTTCATTGTGAACCTTGCGCACGCCGTTGGTTCTCAGTGTAATCTCCTCAGCCCGTGACACCTCCGCTTTCAAATGCACCCATCCGGCCAGCGTGATGTCGCGGCCCCGCGCGGTGACGAAGATATAGCTGGGGTCGAGATCGCCGGCATGGGCGAGCGCGCTGTAGACGGCCGATTCAAGATCGCCCTGGTCGGGACAGCGGGTCGCCACGCGGCCCGCGACACTGAGATGTTTTCTGTCGACTGACATGGGTTCGGCTCCTGCACGGCCTTGCCGGGTGTAAAAGTCTACCGGCGGATATCCTGCGCCGTCAGGGTATATCGGTCTTTGCCGCCGCGGCCGTAGGCATGGGTGGCCGCTTCCAGAATGATCTCGCGCGCCATGTCGAAGGCTCTCAAGCACTCGTCCTCGGAGCGGCCGGGCTGGCTCGCGGTCCGCAAGGCGTTAGCTTCGACTAAAAACCGCACTTCGAACATGCCGTCATAACCGGAGAAGCGGACCGCATTCCGGCTCTCATCAAAACTACGGCTTCTATTGGGAAAGCTCAGTGTCACGCATTCTCTCCCGGAGGTCAGTAATCCCGCCTAATCCATTCGGACTGCAGCAGAAGATGCTGTTGGGGACGTAGGAGCCGGTCTCGCCTGAGGCGCGGCGGGGCTGGTCGAACTGCCAGTGTGCTACGAACGCACCTTCGCGGTTCCGCTCTTATAGAGATATGGGGCGCGGCATTCGAATTGCAATGGAGGGGCCGGGTGGCTTGAATCTGCCGTCTGCGCTTGAGGCGGTGGCAATGGTTCCGGCTAATAAGCGCGCTACCTAAGCTTAATTCTGTAGGAATCGCTGAAGGCGATGATCTCCTCGGGCTTGGCCGTCGCCGACATGCTGGAGATGATTGCATCGAACTTGCCGGCGATAAGCCTCAGGATCTGACGCTCTGCGTCTGTAGTTCCGTCCTAGGCGTTTAGTCGTTGCTTTCCGAAAGGCAAAAAAGTGCAGGCTGAAAACATCATCAGCCGTTTTGAGAGCGAGGGAGGCGCCGGACAGTGGACTTCCGCTGATCTTTAATCGCTCATGCAGGCACCACTGCGAAGCTGGTACGGACGATTGCAGTCCCAGCCGTTGCCCGCCGAGTTAAGATGTGCGTTTTCGGGAAGCTTGACCTGCAGGCATTGATTGCTCCTCGTCTCGAAGCCTCGGTCGCATTTCCATTTTTGCCCGTAGGGCGTGTCGACGAAGATGGCATTCTCCGGAACCTGGACGGCGACACACGCCTGGCCCTTCTTTTCAAAGCCTCTATCGCACCTCCACTCATTTCCGCCGGTTGTCAGATAGGCGTGGGCGGGGAGTTCGAGCTCGAGGCATGCTTGTTGTGTCGCGCGATAACCTCTTTCGCATTCCCAGCCGGATTCTGTGGTGTTATCGGACAGGAATGCGTTCTCCGGGACTTTGATAAGGTCGCAACCCACATTGGTTCGACGGTATCCACGCAGACATCTCCAGCGGTCGCCGAAATATGGGTCAAGATATGCATTGGTCGGGATTTGGACGGCGAGGCACCGATCCCCCTTCTCGAGAAAGCCGTAATGGCAATCCCAGCCATTGCCAAAGGAGGAGTTCGTCAGGAACGCGTTGTCGGGAAGCTGCACCTCGAAGCAGGTGTCATCCTGCCTTCGAAAACCACCATTGCATGTCCAGCCGGAGCCGTAGCGGCTTGCCTGGGCATTTTGAGGCACCGGCCTTGCGGTCTGGCCGAACGCCGAGGAGCTGAGTCCAGATGCAGATTGCAGGAGGACGGTCATCGTGAGGGCAAGCGCCCTGTAATATGATTGGCGCATGAGTTGTCTCCAAAGGCCTGCATCTGCGATCTCCAGGTCCGGAGTCCGAGATACAACGCTGATGGTTAAAGAGGGAAAGACAGATACGGTGCGAACTACCAGAGCCTTGGCTTTTTCTCGGGAGCTTTCTCAGGAAAACTGGGCGTCGGCCATATCTCACGACCGACAAGTGACGAGCCATGAAGTTGCCGTCTCTTGCGAACCATCGGAAAGGCCCTATGGACTTCCCGATTGCCTGGATTGTGCTTGCTTTCGCCGTTGGCGTTCAGGAGCATTTTCTGGAAATAAAGCAGAAAGCAGGCATGTGAGGATCGGGACGTCATCGCGTCCTCCTCTTGTCGGGGCTAGGGCGCGCGCATGTCCCTCAGGCGGCAGCGCCCTGAACAGTTGCAGCCGACAACGCACCCTGGACTTCATTTCCGCCTTTGGCAAGCAAGGTTTTGCTATTCATGTGGTGCCTTGAATGAGGCTGATCAAACCCTTATATACACTGCACGTTTTCAGCCTTTCGGCTACCTGATCCTCCCGGCCGCGTCGGTTGCTTGGCAAACCCTGATTTTGCGAACGTTGCGAACTTCGCCATACTGGCTGGATTTCCTCAGCAGATAAGTTCTCCGGAGGCGAGAGATACGCCAAGATGCAGCAGCGTCTGCTGAACGGTTGGCCTGACTTCTTTTTTCCGTTGATACCGCAGACAGGACGGTGATGATCAACTGTCCTCGACAATCGCTCCAATCGCAAGGATCAGGTTATGACCGTTTCGACTATAGTGCCGGCGCGGGGCTTTACCCGTGCAAGACAATCAAGAGAAAAAGCAGCCTCGGTTACAAAAGGTTTGATTCCGTCGCCGAAGCTCTTCGCTTTGCGATCGAGGACATGCCGGCCTCGCTCCTTCGCGGATCCGTGCTCGAAGTCGAGGAGGCGCGCTTCGATGGTTTGCAGATGCGCAAACTCTATGAAGCCGAGGCATATCCGCTGACGCGCCGGAAGTCGTGAGGCGGTGGTGCCAATGCGACCTGTTTGGCCGCTGTCTCTGGATCCTTCGAGCGCAGCAGAGGGACCGTAGGCGACAATTTCCGATATTTCTACCAGTGCCAGGCTGAGGCTTGAAGCTCGCCAAAGAAGGCGACCTGTTTCCACGGGAGGCGAATAAATGGACGCATTGCGATGCCTCCATCACCGACGCAAGAGCGACCGATTTGGGGAGCGGCCGCAAAAGGTCAAGTTTGTGACGTCAGCGACCTTAGGCTCATTTGTTGGAGCGCGCACTGCTGCGCAGTCTCGATTCGGACGGGGGGGACGCAAGGAGCAGCATGGTATCACCATGGCCGGTAAGATGTGGCTGCTCCCGGCCGAATACTAAAATGGCTGCCGAGACGCATCCCGTTTGCCAGCTGCTTGCCAAAATACCATAATTGCGCCACCTAAATCACCCATCGACAAAGCAGCATAAGAATTGGATCCACGCTGAATGCGCATAGCCTACGTTTTTCTTGGTGCATTTCTTGCAATTGCGCCGTCCGCATATGCTGAAGTTGCACCGCCGCCTGTTTTGAAGCCGCTGGAGCGGCAGGCGGATGCGGCTTTGTTGAGCGCGCAGTTTCTGTCGCGCTACAGCTACAAGCCGGTGGCGCTCGATGACGCCTTGTCGGCGAGGGTGATGGATGGGTTCATTAAGTCGCTGGATCCGGATCGCATGCTCTTCCTGCAGGCCGATATCGACAAGTTCATGGCGGACCGCAGCAAGATCGACGATGCGATCGAGCGAAAGGATCTGAAGATCCCGTTTGCGATCTTCAATGCTTATGAACGGCGCGTTGCCGACCGCATGAGCTATGCGCGCAGCCTGCTGAAGCAGGGTTTCGATTTCAGCGTGAAGGAAGATTATGCGGTGCTGCGCGAGAAGGCGCCATGGCCGCAGTCGGAGGCCGAGAGCAATGAGCTTTGGCGCAAGCGCGTCAAGAGCGACTGGCTGCGGCTGACGCTCGGCGGCAAGACCGATGCGGCCATTCGCGAAACGCTCGACAAGCGTTATGAAAACACGCTCGAGCGCGCCTACAAGTTCAAGAGCGACGACGTTTTCCAGTCGTTCATGGATGCCTATTCGAACGCGGTCGATCCGCACACGGATTATTTCGGCGCGGCCGCCTCGGCCGATTTCAATGTCTCGATGAAGCTGTCCCTGTTCGGCATCGGCGCGGTGCTGCAGGAGCGCGACGATTACACGACGATCCGTGAGCTCGTGCCCGGCGGGCCGGCGCAGCTCTCCGGCAAGCTTGCCGTCGGCGACCGCATCACCGGCGTCGGCCAGGGCAAGGACGGGCCGATCAAGGAAGTGGTGGGCACGCGCCTCGACGAGGTCGTGCAGATGATCCGTGGCAAGAAGGGCTCCGTCGTGCGCCTGGACATTCTGCCCGCGGATGCCGGCGCCGATGCCACGCATCGCGTCGTCAGCCTCGTGCGCGATAAGATCAGCCTCGACAAGCAGGCCGCCAAGAAGACGGTGCTGTCGGTCAAGGCGGGCGACGCCACGCGCAAGATCGGCATCATCACCCTGCCGGTCTTCTATGAGGATTTCGACGCCAAGAACAAAGGCGACAAGGATTATAAGAGCGCAAGCCGCGACGTCGCCAAGCTTCTCGACGAGCTGAGCCAGGAGAATGTCGACGGCGTTCTCCTCGATCTGCGCAACAATGGCGGCGGCTCGCTGGACGAGGCGATCGATCTCACCGGCCTCTTCATCGGCAAGGGCCCGGTCGTTCAGCAGCGCGCCAGCAATGGCAAGATCGTGGTGAAGAGCGCGGATTTTTCAGCCCCCGCCTGGACAGGCCCTATAGGGGTGCTGATCAATCGCGGCTCGGCCTCCGCTTCGGAAATCTTTGCCGCGGCCATCCAGGATTACGGGCGCGGCGTCATCATCGGCGAACCCAGTTTCGGCAAGGGCACGGTGCAGACGGTCGTCGATCTCGACGAGGTGGTTCACAACAGCAAGCCCGAGCTCGGCGAGCTGAAGGTGACGATTTCGCAGTTCTTCCGGGTCAATGGCGGCACGACGCAGCTGCGCGGCGTCACCCCCGATATCAGCCTGCCCGGGCTCTCCGATCCGACGAGCTTCGGCGAGACGAGTTATGACAATGCCCTGCCTTGGGCAGAGATCAAGCCGGCGAAATATACGCCGGAAGGCGATGTCGCGGCGTTGGTGCCGGCCCTGCAAAGCCGTCATGATGCGCGGGTCAAGAGCGATCCGGATTTCCAGCGCCTGATCGAGGACATTGCCGAGCTGAAGGCGCAGCGCGAAAAAGGCGTCGTGTCGCTGAATGAAGCCGAACGACGCCAGGAGGCGGCCGCCCGCGAGAAGCGGTTCAAGGACCGGGCCGAGGCGAGCGACGGCGAGGATCCGACCGGGGATGATGGCCTGCAGTCGGACGAGCGCAGTCTGAGCGCTGATATCGCCATGGAAAACGCCCGCAAGAAGGCAAAGGACGTCCTGCTCGACGAGGCGGCTGCCATTGTCGCGGACGGGGCGGATTTGCTGAAGACGCGGTAAAGGCAGCCGCACAGCAGTCGGGGAAAGACGGACGAATGTCGTCATCGCGCGGATGGGCACATGACGAGTGGCGTAAAGGCGATATCTTTACGGCGCTTGTAAAGATGCTGTCGTTACGCTAAATAGGAAGCTCCAGGATAGGAGTTTCCCGTGCCCGGCTCGTCCACGAACAAAAGCCCTGAGGCAAGCGTGCCGCTGAATATGCGCATCAAGCCTGCGACCCGCAATTTGATCGACCGCGCCGCCGAACTGCTTGGCAAAACGCGCACGGACTTCATGCTGGAGGCTTCGGAGCGCCGCGCTGAGGAAGTGCTGCTCGACCGCACCGTATTCACGGTCAGCCCCGAAATCTATGCCGAATATCTTGCCCGCCTTGATGCACCGGCTGAGCCCAATGAGCGCTTGAAACGGACGATGTCCACCAAAGCGCCGTGGGATGAAGCGTGACCCTCAGCCGGCCAACGCCTCTGGCCGATCATCATGAGCTGGGCGAATTCAGGTCCGGCGTCGCTGAACTGGACGAATGGCTGCGTCGCCGCGCCCGCGCCAATCAGGCAGGCGGTGCATCGCGCACCTTCGTCGTCCGCGAGGGGAGCCGGGTCATCGCCTATTACGCGCTCGCCTCCGGAGCGGTGCGGCAGCCGGAAGCGCCTGGTCGTTTTCGGCGAAACATGCCCGATCCGATTCCGGTTGCCGTGCTTGGCCGCCTCGCCATTGATCAATCCCACCAGGGGCGCGGTATCGGCAGGGCATTGGTGCGCGACGCGGGCCTGCGCCTGGTCAACGCCGCAGAAATCCTCGGAATCCGCGGTCTGCTGGTGCATGCGATTTCCGACGGCGCGCGAGCCTTCTATGAGGCGGTCGGCTTCCTGCCGTCGCCATCCGATCCTATGATGCTGATGGTCGGCTTGCATAATCTCAATGGCGCGCTGCGGTGAAGCCGGTCGCGGCGGGCTGTTCTCGTTGACGTTTCCGTAATCACGGGTGGCACCATTGCTTGCCGCAACCGGCCCTTTCCTCGTAAGATTTCTGCGCCATGTCATGCCAGGACAACCAGACAGGGTAGGGTATGGACGCGCTCGTCGAACAGCTTCTCAATCTTTCCGCACAGACCGAAACGCTGATTGCGGTTTATGATGGGGATGACCGGCTGCGATATGCCAACAGTGCCTTTCGTTCGGCCTATTTCATCGAGCCGGATGAGACGCCGCTCTGGCCGGATCTCATGCGGCGCAATTTCGAGCTGAACCGGGGCACGGTCCTTCGGACCGATGATTTCGAGGCGTGGCTGCGCTCGACCCAGTCGCGCCGCGGCAAGATCGGCTATCGCGCCTTCGAGCCCGATTTGTGCGACGGCCGCTGGCTGTGGATGACCGAGGCGGTCCAGCAGAACGGCTGGATGTTGTGCATCGCCAGCGACATCACCCGGCTCAAGGCGCAGGGCCGGACGGTCCGGCAGGATCGCGATCAGGCGATCAAGGCATCCTACACCGATGAACTCACTGGCGTCGCCAACCGCCGCTTCGTCATGGCCCGCGTCGACGACATGCTGGCCGCCGCCTGGGGTGGCGGCAGCGGCTGCCTTGCCGTCTTCGATATCGACAATTTCAAGCGCATCAACGATCGGCTCGGCCACCACGCCGGCGACCTCGTCCTGCGCGATTTCGCCCATCGCATTCATCAGAATGTTCGCCGCAACGATTGTTTCGGCCGGGTCGGCGGCGAAGAATTCCTTCTCGTCATGCCGGCAACCGGCCAGGAGGACGCCATCGCCATGATCGAGCGCATGCTGACGGTGATCCGCTTTTCCCGGCCGCTCTCAGACTCGCCCGATTTCAGCTACACCTGCTCCGCCGGGATCGCCGCCTGCCTCCCGTCAGACAGCGTCTCGGATCTTTATCGGCGCGCCGACGAGGCGCTCTATGCCGCCAAGATGAGCGGCCGGGACAGGGTGCGCGCGGCGTAGGGTATCGGCGTTCAACCGCGCTACTTCCCGCGTTTATTGCCCGCGATTTGCTGCGTTAGATTCTTAACCTGCGCGTCAAGGTTATCGAGATCGCTTTGCAACGCGGCCGTTATCTTGGGAACGTAGATATTCCCTTCGGCATCGCGGTTATCGGGAATGCTGTATTTGAAGATCCTATTTTTGGATTTGCCATCCGTTGCTCGCACGAAGACCATGCCTTCGTTGTTGCTGTCGAGCGGAACCGATATGTAAAAGATCGCCGGCGCGACGACTTTCAAGTTCTCGAGTTTCTGATTTCCCTTGTCCATGTAGGGGCTGTACCCGTCGTCTACCGTGAGAGCTGTAAAGTCTTCCGTCACATTGATTGTCACGTCACATGGCATGATTGTTCTCCCCGTTGGAGCCGAGCTAATCGTTGCTGAGGCGACCGTTGCGATGGGCCATTCTAAGTGTGATCGCGTAGGAACTCGGAGATCGTTTGCCGGGCAATTGGGCGTCCAGAATAAGCGTTCTTGCCTCCCCGAAGCCTGTCGAGATTTCGAGGATTTTCGTGGCGGCCGTGATCCGCCACATCTTATATCCCAACGCTTTGTCAAAACCGCAGCCCACTGCAGGTTCTGCTGGCGGTCCCGAGACGACAAAAATCCGGTTGGAATCCAACCTGTAACAGTGGCCCTCGAAGGCATAACCATAAGCAAGGACCGTCGATCCGGTGATGCCGACGCCGCTGTGTAGTTTTACCTGCAGTTCCGCCTTTCCCGCCAGCCCGACATCAAGGTGGGCAACGCCATTGGCGTCATTCAAGTCAATGCCGTAAAGTATGATTTCATCCGCGATATAGCGGGGTCCAGAAGGTGCTGGAACGCTGTCGTCTGTCATCGATGCCTCCCGTCGTTGGTTAGAGAATGCCGCGCCACCTCATGCAATCGTCAAGCTGGTCGAGATAGGAGATCCCGCGCCCGCGGCTGGCCGCCTCGAGGAAGGCCAGGGCCGCCGTTTCGAAGGTCAGGCTGTCGGGATCGAGGTATTTCCAGGAACGAATGAGCGCTTCGCCGATGATGTCGCGCGCCTCCTGCAGGGCGGCTTTCGCGGCGAAATGGGTCAGCTCGTAAGAGGCTCTGTGGCCGCGCAGTCCTTCTTCGATCAGCGCCGGCGCCATCTGCTGGCGAAGGTCGCTGAACCGCCTCGGATCGATATCCGACACGCCGCGTTCGTAGAGCAGCGACTGGTAGACCTCGACGA
Organism: Rhizobium croatiense; assembly: GCF_019793465.1. Lineage (GTDB taxonomy): Bacteria > Pseudomonadota > Alphaproteobacteria > Rhizobiales > Rhizobiaceae > Rhizobium > Rhizobium croatiense. Next base: position 186,151 of record NZ_JAILYJ010000012.1, read on the forward strand.
GGCAGTCGAAGAGGCCTGATGCAAAGGGTTTGGAGCGGTCGTGCACTTCCTGGCTGACATCGCCGATGCGAAGCGAGTTGTTGAGCGATCTCAGCTGTTTCTCGTCGCTGAGCTCGGCAAACTTGTCGAGTTCGTTGTGCAGCAGCAGATTGCCGCTGGTGCGGCGCAGCAGCCGGTCGAGCGCCGTGTCGAAGTGCAGCAATCCGAGCAGCGAGGTGAAATCGGCGATCGCCTCGTGGTAGGCAAAGAAATCGCAGGCCGATCCGTCGCCTTCGAGGATTCCGAGTTCGCTGAGCAGAATGAGGTGGCCCATTTCGTGGGCGACCGCGTCGAAATTCAGCGCGAAACAGGATGCCGGCCTTTGCGCCTCGCTTTCGCCGAGCTCGAGAAAGCCGAAGCCGGACTGGGCGTTTTGCCAATGCGGGATGCGGGGAACGATTTCCAGCCGTTCCAGCGTCGGCTGGAAAAACCAGACGATCGAGCGGCCGAGATAGCCCTCGCAGATGTCGAGAACGCGGCGGGTGCAGGCATAGCTATGGGTTGCAAGGAAGGCCGGTGAGCCCGGCCCGATGTGATCGAAATGGCCGTCGGGGCCGGGTTCGGCCGGCGGCTGCAGCAGGCCGGGATAGGGCGGAATATAAGGTGCGGCGTAGGGCGATTTCGCCTCGATCGGATTTGCCACATAGATGCGGGCGTCGGACGGCCCCGCCAGGATCGGCCCTGCCGAAGGCCCGATCCACACCACTTCGGGTTTCTCGTAACCGGGAATGAAGGAGGGCTGGGGAAAGACGAGGAAACGCGTCCCAAACGGCCGCTCTAGAGCTGCCCCGTGGCCTGCGCCCTCGTTATGCGTGATGGCATCCAATGCTGCCCCCACCGCTCGTTGTCCAACGTCAAGCGATCGTCGACTATACCAGTACTACGTGCCTTTCGGCAATAGAGTATCGAGCATGTTGTAGTACTCCATGTCGTTGGCAAATGATTCCGTAAGTTCAAATGCAAAAGGAATGTCTTCATTCAGCCGGTTGATCTTTTGATCGGCGAGATATGTCAGCAGATTTACCGCATCGATCCGCTTCCGGCTTGCGTCGCCGGCTTGCATCCAGGCCTTTAGTGCTTCGATTTCGTCCGTGGCGGCACAATTGTTTTCGGCCGCCGCCAGCAGCTTGGGGAAGGATCTTTCGCTGAAGTGAAGCGCGCGCGCCAAGGATTCGAGCTCGCATCGCAGCCGCCTTTGAATGATGCCGATGCGTTCGGCTTTCTTGAGCGTCAGCCTGATGTCGATGAGGGCGTCGCCGAGGGCGCGTGATCCGAGTGCAACGGGGGCCATCGGCACCGTGACGTCGGCATCGTCGGCGAGCGGGTGCCTTCGGTACCAGCGGTAGATCAGCCCGTGGCCGATCATGCCCTGTGGCGCGAGTTCGGCGGCCCGCAGCGCGCCGATGCTGGCGGCGCCGTAGATGCGCACGCCGCAGGCCATCGCCCATAGGATTTCCTGGTGGCGAACAGCCGGCAGCTGCCCGAAGACGCCGTCGATCAGCACGATCGCCGCGGGCGCATATTTGGCCACGGCCCGCACGACATCCGCGCAGCCGACGGGAGGAAGATAGATCGCATCCAGATAGGTCCGGGCTTGCGGCTCAGAGAGGGTGGGGCCGAGAAAAACCACGATGTCATCGCGCAAGATCGGCCTCCGGATTGGTTTCGAGCGGCGGCGCAACGACGCGGACGACGTGAAGCGGAATGCGGTCATCCGAATGAAGAACCACAAGGCCGGTCGCATGCGCGCCGGCGAGCTTCAATGCCTCGATGACCGGCGCAACGGATCGCCCTTCGGCCGCAGAACAGTCCTTGGGGAAGGAGCGGCCCGCTTTTGTGAGTTGCAGGCGCCAGGCGGCCAGTTCCTCGGCGTCGGCATAGTTATAAAGCTCCGTCCTGATATCGTCGCGCGCTGCCGAAATGACGCCGAGGCGGGACTGGCAGGCTTCAAGCAATGCGCTGGTCAGCGCGCGATCATGGTTGATATCGCAGCCGAAACCTTCGGCGGGTAGCGGCGCAAAGGGGGCTCTGCCGGCATCTTCCATAACGTGACACCAGTAGATCGGCAGGGCGTGCGGCGCCGGGATCTGCCAGATGCCGACGACAAAACCGGCCTTGGCGAGCTGCCGCATGATGTCGCCGGCGTTTCCCGATTGCACCGACCGGGCGTCGATCTGGAAGCGGTCGAAGAAATGCGGCGTCTTCATCGCCGCGCAGCGGGCCTGTCGCTCCAGGATCTCCAGGCAGGCATGCAGGACAGCGCTTTGCAGGCTCGTGCCGGCGGCGAGGCCCGTCGTGTCCCGGGCGATCCAATGGGGATGCGGCGACGGGACGATGTAGGCGGTATCGACGAGGGCAAGCGGAACGGCCATTTGTCTCCCCGAAAGCAGATCCAGTCCGGCAATCCAGGCGAGCATCTCCTCGTCCCGGCCGATGCCGAGGTGCGACCAGTCTCCCCGTGCGTTCATGGCGCGCAGGCTTGCCGTGACGATGCGCTCCGGCGCAATCCGCTCCGAGGCCCAGCCTTCCAGGGATTCCATCAGGCCCGATATCGCCGCCAGCGGAATGGTCAGCCCCTTGCCCTGGCTGACGGCGACGGAGCGTGAGCGCGGCCGCACGACCTGGACGACCGGGACGCCGATCCAATCGAGCCCGGTGATCGAACCGAGCCTGGTGATGCCGTAATCCTGTCTGCGCGCGAGGATGCGCTGCACCGTCTGCCGGGGATCGGGAGGCGAGGGGAGTTCGGTCTTCAAGATGATATCAAGGATGTTATCGAGCGTCGCTTCGTCCATCACATCCTTCCATCTCTGCTAGAGCATGATGCCGAAAAGTGTGAGCGGTTTTCGGACGACATCATGCTCTAACTCTTTAATTTAGAACAGGATTCAGATTTTAGGCCGACCGGGCCTAAAAACATCCTGTTCTAAGGCCGCGGCAGTCCGTCCAGGCTTTGCTTTGCTCTTTCCGCCAACCAAGCGGCCTTCTGTCCGTCGGCAATCTGGATGGCGCGTGCCAGGTCTCGTCTGATCGATGAGGGCGGCTCGTTCAGATCGCCCCTCAGTTGGGCGCTGAGGCGGTAGAGTTCGGCGAGCCAGAACGATTGGCCGCTGCTGCGCCCGACATTGATCGCATTCTGGACGGTCGCCAGGGCTTCGGCAGACCTGCCGCGCTGCCGCAGCACCTGCGCATGCATGTCGCTGTGCATGGAAAAATTGTCGTCGGTGCCCAATTGCTGCTGGAGAGCCAGGCCGCCGGCAAAACGCTCTTCGCCGCCGGCTGCGGACGAGGTCATCAGCTCCGCCCAGCCGCAATACATGTTGGCCCGCGCCTGGCTTGCCGCCAGCCCGTGCCGCTCGGCGAGCGACAGCATCTGTTCGCCGAGCGCATGGACGTCATCATAGCGGCCCTGACAGCGGGCAAGCACCATGGCGTAATAGAGCGCATGCACCATGCTGCCGGCGTGATCGGTCGCGCTTGCCCATTCCAGGCATTGTCCGATCGCATGTTCACTCGCCTCGGCTTCGTCGAGCAGCAGGTAGGAAAGGGCGCTCTCGCCGAGGCCGCAGACCTTGGCGTCATGGCCGCCGAAGAAAGCCCGATTGCGCACCGCGCTTTCCGGATCGTAGAGCGCGAGGCCCTTGGCGACACAGTCGAGACAAAAGCCGTGCTCGCCGGCGTGGAAGCTCGTCGCCCAGCCGCAGTGATAGGATTGAAGCCGCGTCTCCCGATCCTCGACGGCTTGCATGTCGCCGATGAGAATGCGCGCGCGTGACTGCTGGGTCAGAATGTTGGGGGCGGTGAACCACCATCCCCAATAGACCGGGAAATGCTTGACGCGCACGGCCGAGGGCTGTTTGCGCAGAAGCTGCATGGCGCGGGCATAGACCCGCCGCGCGCTCTCCGATCCCTCGCCTTCGAGCGCGCTTGCCACGACGCCTTGAAGTTCGAACAGGCTGAGCGCGAGTTCGGTGCGGTCGGGGTGGCGCCGGGAAAGGCTGTCGACCGCCTCGGCACAGAGTTCGAGCGAGACATTTGCCTCCTGCATTGCCGAGCGGAGAACGCTTGCCTCCGCAGCCGCCAGGGCAAATCGGGCGGCAGCGTCATGCAGGCCCGCCTCGGCACACTGCCAGGCGGCGATTGCCGCCGGCAGGCTGGGTTTTCCTTCGCCGATCAGGAGATCGGCGATCCGCCGGTGGATGCGGCGCCGGTCGCTCTTGAGAAGGCTGCTATAGGCCGCTTCCTGCGCCAGCACGTGCCGGAACTGATAGGAGCCGTGCGAGGTGGTCGAATGCTCGATGATGCCTTGCCGCAGTAGCTGCTCGATATCGACGTCGACGCTGCGGCGGCTGACCCCTTCGAGGAGGTAGGTGAGCAGCGAGATGCTGAATTCGCGGCCGATGACGCTGGCAAATTGCGCCGCCCGGCGTGCCGAACCGGTCGCAGCGAGCCTGGCCGACAGCAGATCGTTGAGCGAGGTGACGCCGCCTTCCCTGAGCAGCCCTTTCCATTCCGAGAGTGTCTTGCCCAATGGCTGCCTGCCGCGGAAGAAGCTGGCCAGTTCTTCCGCATAGAGCGGCATGCCGTCGCATTGGTCGAGTATGAAGTCCGACAGGCCGGGCGGGGGATGCTCCCGCCAGATCGAGGCGACGAGATCGCGAACCGCGGTGGCGGTCAGCCCGGGCAATTCGATCTCGCGGGCAACCGCGAGAGATCGTCGGATTCTCGATGTCTGAATGACCAGGATCGGAAGCCCGGCCGCCAGCGATCCCAGCCTGTCGATCAGCTCCAGCGTCATGTCGTCGGCCCAGTGCACATCCTCGAAGATGAGGAGCGTCGGGAGATCGGCGGCCTTGCATGTCAGAATGTCGGCGGCGGCTTCGATGACCTTCCGCCTGAAGGCGCGCCCGGAGAGATCGGAGACGCGAATATTGCGCGACGTCGCCGGCGAACGGTCGGCGGTGAATGCGAGGATGGTGTCGGCGACGGATGCATCGAGCTGTCGGCCGGAGGCTTGAAGAGCCCGCATGAAGGCGTCGTTGTCGCCATCCTTCAGGACCGAGGGTTCGGTGACCAGCCTCTCGAGAAACGAAACGAATGGATGCAGCGGCTGGCTCTCCAGGCGCCTGCCGCATTGCAAGACCACGGTCTCATGCGTGCTCTGCCGCAGGCTATCGGCGAATTCGCCGACTAGCCTGGATTTGCCGATGCCGGCCTCGCCGACCACGGCGATCAGACTTCCCTTGCCGCCGAGGGCCGAATTCCAGGCGCTGGAAAGGGCGGCAAGCTCCGTTTCCCGGCCGCGGATCGGCCTGTCCTGGCGCTGGGACGGCGATGATTCCGGGGCCGAATGGTCGCGCTCCTGCGGGCGCCAGAGCGCAATCGGATGTTCGAAGCCTTTGAGCTTTGCCTCCCGCAGCAGGCTGTAATCGAATTTCTGCCGGGTGAGCTGGACGGTCGAATCGGCGACAAGGACGGAATTGGGGTCGGCCTCGGCCTGTAGCCGGGCCGCCAGAACCGGCGCCGTGCCGACGATCTCATCTCCTTGCGTGGAGAAGACGACGAGCCCGGTGGCCACCCCGATCCGCAGCCGAAACGGCCTGCGTGCCTTGGCCTTGGCCTGGGTCTTGGTCGTGGTCTCGGCGCCGGCCGCGACGCGCAACAGCTCCAGAGAAGCGCGCACCGCGCTTTCAGCGGCATCCTCGGACTGTTCGGGATAGCCGAAAAAGCAGCAACCGCCATCGCCGAGCCGCTGGTGAAGAAATCCCCCGTGTTTCCTAATGATCGCTTCGGCGCTCTGATGTAACGCCGAGACCGACCGGAAGAATTTCTCCGGCTCGCTGCGCAACAAGAGCTCGGTGGAACCGACAATGTCATAGAAAAGGGCCGTGACCTGTCGCCGCTCACCTTTAAACCGAATTCGTGCGTCGAGGGTTTTCATAGCGGGGCGCCCAACACCACTGAAGCCATGCTCAGGACATCCGATTTAATGCCTGCATGCAAGCTTTTCGTGCGGCGCTGCTAATATATTCTGCTGTTCGCTTGCGGTTCAGACAGTCTTGGCCATCACCGTACGTCCCCCCGTACCGCGGACCCCGCCAAGCAGATTGCGAAGGTCGGCCGCGATTTTGTTGGCGATGACGCCGAGCGCCAGGCCACCTGATATCGCCAGCAGATGAAAGAGGGGAGCCGGCAGCACGGCCGCTGTCTGTGGCATCAGCAGTTCCGGCACGAAACGGTGCAGAAGGTAGGTGGGAAAGGCCGAGACGGCGATCAGCGTCACGAGACGCCCCAGCCGCACGGGCAAGTGAATGCGCGGCAGGTGGAGAAGGGCGAGAAGCGCTGCGAAGATCGTCAGATATTTGACCGTCGTTCCGATCCAGAGCGTTTCCCAGAAGGCGAGATAACCGAGCACGGCGGCGGCAAGCGCCGTCAGGATGATCCGCTGCGTCTTCTTGCCGGCAAGGCCCGCGCACCAGCCGAACATGCCGAGATGCAGGCCCCAGTAGATGGTGAAAATCTGCCGCCTGCCGACATCGAAGAGGAGCGGCAGCGAAAACCGCGCCGCGACCGCCAGTCCAAGCAGCGCGAGCGAGAAGGCGAAGGGTTGCGATCGCGCCAGCCTTCGCACCGTAGGCACGGCGAAAATCAGCGAGAAGACGAGAAGCGTCTGCGCATAGGCTTCGATGAACCAGTAGAGGTAGGGAAGCATTTCGTGGCGCTCCGGCTCGGCATAGCCGAAATTGCCGGTCAGCGTGACCGAGGCCCAGGGAATGGTGCGCCAGGCGAGCCCATAGGCGGCAACGATGAGAAAATAGGGAATGAGAACATTGATTGCCGGCCGCAGCGCCTGGCGAAAATTGCCAGCGAGGAAATGGCCCGACTGGAAACGTGCCAGGCTGAAGCCGACGAGGAGCAGCATCACGCCCGATCCGCCGGGAATGGGCCAGAGCATTTCGTGATGGGTGACGACGAGCAGGATGGCGATCGCCCTCAGCACCAGATCGGTCGGCAGCGCCCTGACCTCTGCGCTATCCGTCCGTGCAACCTGCGGGTCGATATCGAGCTCGGCGATCGCCGTATGCTCCCAGCCTTCCGGCAGCTCGATGCCAAGCCTGTCGAGTTCCATCGTCAATTGCAGGAAGCGGAGGGAGTCGCCGCCGAGCGAGACGAAGCTGTGGCTGCAGCTCACATTGTGGGGGTAGAAGACCCTGACATAGGCATCGAGCACGCTGACCGCCGTGGCTCGTCTCGTCTCGCGCGTCGCCAGCATCTCCTCGCTAAGGCCGGCATAGTCGATCTTGCCGGAGGCAAGCCTCGGGAGCTCTCGTCGCGCCCTGACGGAGACCAGGCTCGCCGGAAGATGGCTCGCCTCGACGAGCATTCCCAGCGCCCGGTCGGCGGAAGCGGCATCGGTCACATAGGCCTGCAGACCGTGATCGTCACCGACAACGGCAGCCGCGATTCCCTCCTCGGCCAGAACCTGCTCCATGATGTCGAAGCCGATCCGGAGCCCCGCGACCTTGGCGAAACGGCTCTTGCGGCCAACAATCCGGAAGAAACCGTCCTCGTCGCGCATGGCGATATCGCCGGTCTTCAATGCCGCGACCTCGGCGCCCCGCTGAAGATCGGCGCGATCGGCGCCGTAGCCCATCATCACGTTCGGGCCGGCATAGACGAGTTCTCCGGCAACGTCAGGTCGGTCGAGCGAATGCCCATCATCGCCGACGAGGCTGAGGCTGCCGCCGGGAATGGCGATGCCGATCCGCTCCTCATTGTCGGCCAGGCTTTCCGGCGGCACGAAGGCGATGCGGGCGGCCGCCTCGGTCTGGCCATACATGACGAAGAAGCGGCCGCCGTTCGCGCGCATATGGTCGCGGTAGAGGCGGATAAGTTCGGGTGCCAGCCGTCCGCCGGCCACCGTCATGAAGCGCAGCGCCTTCAGCTCGTGGCTTCGGAAGCACGTCCTTTCCATCAGCTCATAGGAATAGGGCACGCCCGAAAGATTGGTGCAGCCGCTTTCGCCGAGCAGTCTTGCAAATTCCTCGCTCACCACGGAGACGCCTGGAATGAAGATGCTGCCGCCGGCAACGAGGTGGGAATGGATGACGGACAGGCCGTACGAATAATGAAGCGGCAGGACGAGCGCGGTTCTGTCGGCAGGGGAGAGTTCGAGGTAACCGGCAATCGCACGAGCATTGGCCTCAAGATTGGCATAGGACAGGCGCACGGCTTTCGCGAGCCCGGAACTGCCTGAGGTCATCAGCAGCAATGCGAGATCCGGATGCAGCGGCGCGTCGCTTTGCCCGGGCCGGCTTTCCCGGACGAGCCGCCAGCGGCCGCCGGCGGGGCGGTAGGTGAAATCAGGCTGAAAGGCTGCCAGAAACTCTTGCCACAGCCCGTCATCGCAGGGCGGCAGCATCGCCACTGCATGACCGGCGCGCAGCGCAGCGAGATAGGCGACGATCACATGTTCCGAAACATCCGCCGAAATCGCGACAAGCCGCTTTTCCCCCCGTCCCAGCCGCTCGGCAAAGCGCAGCGTCCGGGCATTGAGGTCGGCATAGGAGAGGGTCCGTCCGTCGGCGAAGATAAGGGCCGGGCGCTGATCGGCGCGAGCGATTTCAGGAAACAGGTCGGCGGGGGTCATGCTCGCGCTTCAAATGGCAGAAAACTGGCCGAAGCGCGTATAATCCTTGATAATGTCAGTCAAGTAATTTGCGGCTGCGCAAGCTTGGGGCGGCGCAATTTTGAGCTCGGCCGCGGGAAGGCGGCTTCGCCCTGATCAAGGTTAGCGGGTGAATGTCCGGGAACGCGTCCTCGCTCCGGCGGGTGGCGGAGTCACTTCCCAAGAGCAGACGCTCCCTCGAGGCGATTTTCCCGACCGGCGCTACCTGCCTATGCTGGACAGCAATTCGTCGAGCTGCTCCAACTGTTCCGGCAATGCGGCCGCCGAGCCCTGTAGGGCTTCCTCAAGCGCCTCCTTGGACGGATAGACTTCGTGGAAAGTCAGGAGTGTCCTCCCGCCTTGGTCCTCGAAGGTCACGGTCGTGATCGCGCCCTCTTCCCCCTCGTCGTTGGTCCAGACGATGCGCTGGTTCGGCACCACCTCGAGATACTTGCCATAGAAAGCCATGGTGTCCGAACCGCCGGCGCCGAATTCCAGCCGATATTTGCCGCCGGTACGCACGTCCATCTCGCACGAGACGAGCGAAATGCCGGATACCGATTTTGGCACCCACCAGCGCTGGAACAGTTCGGGCTGGCTCCACGCCCTGTAAACCGTGCCCGGTGGCGCATTGAATGTCCTGGTTACCAGGAGTTCGCGATCGCCTCTGCGCTCGACCGACGTGCGGTTCTCAGCACCACCTGCACCGTTAACTTGCTCAGTCATCGCTTCCCTCCTGTTGCATCTCGCTGATGATTTCGTCCAAGGCTTCGAAGCGGGCCTCGAAGAGCTTGCGATGCGCCTCGATCCACGCGGCCTCCGCCTTGAGGCCACGTGTCCCAAGCTTGCAGTTTCTCACCCGTCCGACCTTATGCGTGACGACCAGCCCCGCCCGCTCGAGAACCTGGACGTGCTTCTTCATGCCGGTCAGCGTCATCTGGAACTGATCCGCGAGACTGGTGATCGACGCGTCCCCCCGCCCAAGCTGATCGATGATCCCGCGGCGTGTCGCATCGGACAGCGCCGCAAACGAGAGGTCGAGGGAAGGACTTACATACTGAACCATCTGGTTCAGTATGTAGCTTGTTCGCGCGGGAAACGCAAGCGTTCCGAGCCGTCCGGTGATCATTTGAGTCCGCCATGGGCGAGACCTGCCACGAGATAGCGCTGCAGGAAGAGCGCCACCAGATAGACCGGTGCGATGCCGGCGAGCGAGGCGGCTGCCATCTGGCCGAAATTGACCAGTCGATCCCCCTGGAAGAGCGAAATTCCGACAGGAAGTGTGCGCGTCTCGTCGGAAAAGGTGAAGGCGGAGGCAAAGAGGAACTCGTTATAGGCGAGGACCGAGACGATGATCAGCGTCGCCACGATGCCCGGTACGATGATCGGCACGACGATATGGACGAGGATCCGAAGAGGGCCGGCTCCGTCGAGCGCCGCCGCCTGTTCGATCTCCAGCGGCATGCGCCGGAGAAAAGGCGTGAGAAGCCAGAAAGCGACGGGGATATTGGCAAAGCCGTAGAGCATCACCAGGCCGGCATGGGTGTTCAGCAGCCCGGCTGCCTTGAGAAGATAGAACAGGGGAATCAGAGCCACGATCGGTGGCGCCATGTAGCTCGACAGCGTCAGATCACCCAGCCACTTGCCACCGATGCCGAGCCGCAGCACGGCGTAGGCGGCGGGCAGGGTGAGCAGCAGCGTCAGGGCGCCGGCGAGCAGCGACACGGCAACGGAGTTGGCGATGAATCCTGAGAGATGGGCGGCCTCGAAAGCGGCCGGCCAATTGTCGAGCGTCGGGCTTGTCGGCAGGAAATGGCCGCTCAGCACGTCGTCTTTGGTCTTGAAGGACACCGAGACGAGATAGGCGATCGGCAGGGTGAAGAAGACGAAGACCGGTGCGATCGCGGCAACGAGCGGGATGTCGGAGCGGTTGATCGTCATGCGTCTTTCCTCTCGAGATGCTGGTGAAGGCGGATGACCGGCCAGAGCACCGCGCCAACCACCAGGCTGTAGATCAGGGTCTCGGCGGCGGCGCGGGCGACATCGAACTGTTCCAATGCACGGCGATAGATGGAGAAGCCGGTCGTCGTGGTGGCAAAGCCCGGACCGCCGAACGTCAGGACATAGACGAGGTCGAAAACCTTGAAGGAGAGGATGAGCTTCAGCAGATAGATCGAGGAGAGCGGCGCCGCCACGAGCGGAAGCGTGATGTGCCAGAAGCGTTGCAGCGGTGATGCCCCATCGATGATCGAAGCCTCGTGGACGCCTTCGGGAATGGTCGAAAGGGCGGCGAAGCTGAGGATGACGACGAAGGGCGTCCATTGCCAGATATCGGCAACCGCGATCGCGAACCAGGCAAAGACAGGATCGCCCAGGAAGCTCACGGGCGCGTCGACGATGCCAAGGTTCAGGAGGACCCCGTTCAGCAGCCCTCCGGCCGGCGCGAGGATCAACTTCCATGCGACTCCCACCATCACCGGCGGCGTCATCAGCGGCAGCAGGATCAGGCTTACCAGGAACCGTCCGGCCTTCAGGAGCCGGGTGAAGAGCAAGGCGATCAGGAAGCCGATAACCAGCTGGATGCTCGCCGTGACGAAAGCATAGGCGATGCTCTTGGTCACAGAAGTCACAAACAGGGGATCCTGGAGGACCTCCCGCACATGCTGCAATCCGACAAAGCTGCGGAAGGGTTTGCCGAGCGTGCTCTTGCTGAGCGCAAGAGCCACCAGGAAGAGTGTTGGGTAGGCCAGGGTCGCGGCGAGCCCGAGCAGGATCGGAGAGATCCACAGCCAGCGGACGACCCGGTGTGCCGAAATGCCGTGATCTGCCGTCGTTGAGGCGGCTCGTCTTCGAGCGAGGGGGAAATCGATCGCAGTCATGTCATCGCGCCTGTTGTTCTTCTCTCGAAAGGCGTGCCCCGCTCTGCCGCGAGGCACGCCTTCGGGTCTCGTGTTCCACGTCCGCCAGGTGGGCCGGCCTCAATGATCAGCCATTGGCTTCGATGATGGTCGTCCAGGCCTTGTGGGCATCGGCGATCGCCTGTTCGGCATTCTTGGTCCCGGCAAGGGCGAGGGCGAGTTCATCGGTCAGCGCGTTTTCCAGCTTCGGGGCATAGACGGCCGTGGGCCAGGCGAGGCTGTTTTCCAGTGCACCGTCTGAAAGCAGCGGCTGGACGAGCGGCTGGAAGGCCTTGAATTTCTCGGAGTTGAGGCCGGAGTGACGGTCGGGATCGATGCCGGAGCCGGTCAGCGTGAGCAGCTGTTCGTGGTAGTCCTTGCTGGTCGCGAGCTTGATCAGTTCCCAGGCGACGTCCTTGTTCTTCGAGCCGCTGGTGATTGCGAAGCCGAAACCGGCGTTGAAGGCAAGACGTGGCGTCTTGTTGGCCCCGCCGACGGGAATTCGGGTGACGCCCCACTTGTCGACGATCTTCGAGCCCTTGGGATCCTGGGCGTAGCCGCCGAGGTCGGTCCAGAAGTCGATCTGGGCGGCCTTACCGCTGAGGAAGGCGGGCAGACCTTCCTCGAAGCGCGTCTCGAGCGGCGTCGGCAATGCATGCGGTGCGGATGCGAGCAGCGACTTCAGCGCTTCCACGGCTTCGGCGCTGTCGAGGGCCGAAGTGCCGTCTGCCTTCAGGAAGTTGCCGCCGAAGCCGGTGAGGCGGTTGGCATAGGTCGACAGGATGATGACAGGGATCTTCGCGCCAAGGACCGCAGCACCGTAGATCCCGTTCCTGGATTCCGCCTCGGTGATGATCTTGGCGTTTTCGTTGTATTCGTCCCAGGTCGTCGGTGGCTTGAGGCCGTAACGATCGAACAGCTCCTTGTTGTAGAACAGAAGGTGGCTGTCGCCGTCATAAGGCAGGCCATAGCGACGGCCGTCATGCAGCGTGTACTGGTCATAGATCGTCTGGATGAAGTCGTCGGGCTGGATTTCCGCCTTGTCTTTCTCGATCAAGTCGGTCACGTCCTCGATCACGCCGTCCTCGGCGAGCTGGCCTTTGTAGGTATAGAAATAGTCGATGACGTCGAATTCACCGGCTCCGGACTGAAAGTCGAGGGTCGCCTTGAGGCTGACTTGGTCATAGGGAACGGCGGTCACGTTGACCTTCGCACCCGTCAGCTTTTCGAAATCCTCGGCGATCTTCTTGCCAGTGACGACATGCGGCTGAATGATCAGGAGATTGAGGGTGCGGCCGGCGAACCGATTGCCCCCGGCGAGGGCGGAGGAGACGACGCCCGATGAGAGAAGAGGGAGCGCTCCTGATGCCAGCATGGTCTTCAAGACCGTGCGGCGGCGATAGGATTGGTTGATGATGGGCTTGGACATGAATTGATCCTCGGTTGCGACGGCGCCGGCCGCAGGAATGACCACGGAGCGGTATTCCGTGAGGCAGCTGCGTCGGCCTTGGTGGGGATCATTCGACAGATAGCTCTTGCCGTTAACCAACAGGAATTTAAAGTACACAAAAATTATAGAATTTATTTTCAAATTCACCCGCACCTCTTGCTTCGCGAGGCCGTGCGGAAAATGCGATCCGGTGCGATGAGATGAGGCGGGTGAGCGAGTGATAACCTAAGGGCCAGAGCCGGTGACCGCCCACTGACAAAACTCAGAAAAAAATTCCATAAAATAGTACATAAAAAACATATAATAACTGTTAAATGGATGCGGCATCGGGATGCTTCGGGGACCACGCCTGAAATCCGGATGGGATCGCGGAATGACCAAGCAGATACACTTCAACGCCTTCGACATGAACTGCGTGGGCCACCAGTCGCCCGGTCTTTGGGCGCATCCCCGTGACAAATCCTGGAAATACAAGGATCTGGACTACTGGCAAGATCTTGCCAGGACGCTCGAAAGGGGAGTCTTCGATGGCATCTTTATCGCCGACGTGATCGGCTATTACGACGTCTACAAGGCCAACAGCTACTACGCCATCCATCAGGCGGCGCAGATTCCGGTCAACGATCCGATCCAGCTCGCGGCCCCGATTGCGCTTGCCACCGAACATCTCGGCATCGGCATCACCGCCTCGATCTCGTTTGAGCACCCCTATCCCTTCGCCCGGCGTCTTGCCACCGCCGACCACCTGACCAAGGGGCGCGTCGGCTGGAATATCGTGACCTCCTATCTGGAGAGCGGCGCCAAGAACATCGGGCAAGGCGGATTGCGTGCGCATGACAACCGCTACGAAGTGGCGAGCGAATATTTGGAAGTCATCTACAAGCTCCTTGAGGGTTCCTGGGAAGACGGTGCTGTGCTGCGCGACCGCGAGAAGCGCATCTTCACCGATCCCTCGAAGGTGCACGAGATCGGCCACAAGGGCCGTTTCTTCGAAGTGCCGGGCTACGCACTGACCGAGCCGTCGCCGCAGCGTACGCCGGTGCTCTACCAGGCCGGCGCTTCCGGGCCGGGCAAGCATTTCGCGGCGGAGCATGCGGAATGCGTCTTTGTTGCGGCACAGACCAGGACAATCCTGAAGAACTATGTGCACGATGTCCGGCTGCGGGCGGCAACCGTCGGGCGCGATGCGTCGAAGTTCCGCATCTACAATCTGATGACGGTTATCGTGGACGAGACCGACGAGAAGGCGCGCGCCAAATTCCGCGACTATCTCGACTACGTTTCCTATGATGGCTCGCTGGTCTTCATGTCCGGCTGGACTGGCGTCGACTTTTCCCGCTACGCGCCGGATGACCTCGTGCGCAAGGTCGAGACCAACGCCATCCATTCGGCGATCGAGAGCCTTTCGGAAGGCGATCCGAATAAGCGCTGGACGATCAGGGAGCTGGCCGAATGGGGCGGTATCGGCGGCATGGGGCCGGTGGTCGTGGGATCGCCCTCCACCGTCGCCGACGAGCTCCAGGCCTGGGTCGAGGAGACCGACGTTGACGGCTTCAACCTTGCTTATGCCGTAACACCCGAGAGTTTCGAGGATATCGTCGGCTATCTGGTGCCGGAACTGCAGAAGCGCGGCGTCTATCCTACCGGCTATCGCCCGGGCACGCTGCGGGAGAAGCTGTTCGGCGAGGGGCCTTATCTGCCCAAGGCGCATCCGGCCGACCGTTACCGCGACATCAAAGCCTTCAAACGCAACCAGGCGATTACGCTCGCCAATGCCAGCTGAAAATTCCAGTTCAACCCGACGAGGTTTTCCCATGGGAAGCATCACCGACACCAAAATCGATTACAGCGTCCACCCACGCGTCAATTCCACCGATCCTTTCACGCCCCGTCCGCGCCCGGTCAAGCCGGCGCATGTGATCAGGAGCGACGAGGAGGCGATCCAGATCGCCGAGACGCTGGCCGCGAGCTTCAAGGTCGGGGCCGCGTTGCGTGACCGTGAGGGATTGCTGCCGATCGCCGAGCTCGACGCCTATTCGCAGAGCGGTCTCTGGAGCATCAACGTACCGAAAGCCTATGGCGGTCCGGAAGTCTCCTATGCCACGCTCGCAAAAGTGATCGCCATCATCGCTGCAGCCGATCCGGCCATCGCGCAGATCACCCAGAACCATCTGGCGATCGTCGCGACCGTCGATCTCGACGGCACGGAAGAGCAGAAGAAACTGTTCTTCGGCTGGGCGCTGGAAGGGCTCCGATACGGCAACGCCTTCTCCGAACTAAAGAGCAAGACCGTCGCCGAGTTCGAGACCAAGGTCGTTCATGACGGCGACGACGTGGTCGTCAACGGAGAGAAATTCTACACGACCGGCGCGCTGCTTGCCCATATCGTGCCGATCGTCGGTGTCGACGACACCGGCCAGGGCTATCTCGTCTTTGCCGACCGCGACGCCTCCGGTCTCACCGTCACCAACAACTGGTCGAGCTTCGGTCAGCGCACCACCGCGTCCGGTTCGGTCAAGATTGAAAACGTGCGCGTGCCGAAGGCGCGGGCGCTGAAGGTCACCTCTTTCGACCATCCGACGGTCGGCGGCCCCGTCTCGCAGATCATCCAGTCGGCGATCGATGTCGGCATCGCCCGGGGCACGATCGACGATACGATCGAGTTCGTCAGCAAATATAGCCGTCCTTGGATCGACAGCGGCAAGGCGACGGCCGGCGAAGATCTCTTCACCATCGCCCAGATCGGCGACCTGAAGATCAAGCTGCATGCGGCCGAAGCACTGCTCGAGATCGCCGGCCACGCCATCGACGCGGCGCGCGCCAATCCGACGCTGGAGACGGTCTCGGAAGCGACGATCAAGACAGGCGAATCCAAGGTTCTGACGACGGAGATTGCGATCCTGTCGACGAACAAGCTGTTCGAGCTTGCAGGGACGCGCTCGACCCTCGCCGAGCACGGACTCGACCGCCACTGGCGCAATGCCCGCGTCCATACGCTGCATGATCCAGTGCGCTGGAAGTACTACCATGTCGGCAATTACTATCTGAACGGCGTCCATCCGCCGCGTCACGCCTGGAACTGAGCCCAGATGAGCACGAATCATCGCAAGCTGCACCGGGAGGCCGCGCTCACCGCCGGCCGTCCTGCGCCGCACATCGCCGCGCGTCGGAGCCTGGCCCATGTCATCCGCGATGATGCGGAGGCCATCCGGATCGCCAAGGACCTCGCGCTTGAATTCGCGGTCGGCGCCGCCCAGCGGGACCGCGAACGGCGCCTTCCGCTCGCCGAGATCGACCGCTTCTCGCAGAGCGGTCTCTGGGCGATCGGCATCCCAAAAGCCTATGGCGGCGCCGGCGTCTCGGCGGCGACGCTGGCCGAGGTCACCGCCATCATCTCGGCTGCAGATTCCTCGATCGGGCAGATCCCGCAGAACCATTTCTACATGGTGGAGGCGCTACGGCTGAACGGCAGCGAGGAGCAGAAGCAGCACTATTTCCGGCGCGTGCTGGAGGGTGACCGTCTTGGCAACGCCTTCACGGAGATCGGCACGAAGACGCCGGTCGACTTCAAGACGCATTTCGCCGATCGCAACGGAAAGCTCTACGTGAATGGGCAGAAGTTTTACGCGACCGGCTCACTGTTTGCCCATATCGTCGTCGCTGTGGCGAAGGGACCGAACGGCCGTGTCCATTTGGTCTTCATCGACCGGGCTGCTCCGGGGCTCGGCTTCGTCGACGACTGGTCGTCCTTCGGGCAGCGATCGACGGGCAGCGGCACCGTGACCTTCGACGACGTCGAGGTGACGCCGTTCCAGATCGTCGACCATGATGGAAGCTTCGAACAGCCGACGCCGATGGGTCCTTTCGCGCAGATCATCCATGCCGCAGTGCAGGTCGGCATCGCGCGCGGGGCGCTGGCGGAAACGATTTCCTATGTTCGTGCCCATACGCGGCCATTTTTTGAATTGGCGATCGAGCACGGCTATGAGGATCCGCACACCATACACGGCGTCGGCGACGTGGCGATCAGAGTGCATGCGGTTGATGCGCTGCTCGCAAGGGCCGGCCGGATTGTCGACCGCGCCACCGCAGAACCGACCGCGGCGAGCGTAGCCGAGGCATCCATCGCTGTCGCGGAGGTCAAGGCGCTCGGGACGGACGTGGCGCAGCTTGCCGCCACCAAGCTTATCGAGTTCGGCGGTGCACGTTCGACGCTCGAAAGCTATGGGCTCGACCGCTTCTGGCGCAATGCCCGGACGCATTCGCTGCATGATCCGGTGCGCTGGAAATACCACCATATCGGAAACTTCTACCTGAATGGCATCCTGCCCCCGCGGCATGGCGCCCTCTGATTTTTAGATCACCTCTCGAATTCTATGGAGAGATACGCATGAAATCGCTGCTCGGCATTGCCCTTAGCGCCCTGATGTCGGTGACCGCTCTTGGTCAGGCTCTCGCGGCCGACCTGTCCGAAATCCGCATCGACTGGGCGACCTACAACCCGGTCAGCCTCATCCTGAAGGATGACGGCCTGCTTGAAAAGGAGTTCGAAAGGGACGGCATAAAGGTGACATGGGTTCAGTCTGCCGGCTCGAACAAGGCACTCGAATTTCTCAATGCATCCTCGCTTGATTTCGGCTCAACGGCCGGCGCCGCCGCGCTGATCGGCAAGGTCAACGGCAACCCGATCAAGTCGATCTACGTTTATTCCCGCCCGGAGTGGACCGCCCTCGTCACCCGCAAGGATACTGCTATTACCAAGATCGAGGATCTGAAGGGCAAGTCGATCGCCGTCACCCGCGGCACCGATCCGCACATCTTTCTCGTCCGGGCGCTGGCCGAGGCTGGCCTTTCCGAGAAGGACGTCTCGCTTGTCCTCCTCCAGCATGCCGACGGCAAGCTTGCGCTGCAGCGCGGTGATGTCGACGCCTGGGCGGGTCTCGATCCGATCATGGCCTCGGCCGAGATCGAAAACGGCGACCTTCTGTTTTATCGCAAGCCAGACAACAATAGCTGGGGCATCCTGAACGTTCGCGAGCAGTTCGCCAAGGAGCATCCGGAGATCGTGTCGCGCGTCATCGCCCTCTACGAGGTCGCGCGCAAGAAGGCGATCGCCGAGCCTGAGACCCTGAAGGCCGCCCTTGTCGCCGCTACCAAGTTGCCCGACACCGTCATCGCCCGCCAGCTCGAGCGCACGGACCTCAGCAATTCGAAGATCGGCGATGCACAGCGTGCCACCATCGAGGCAGCGGGCCTCGCCCTCCAGCAGGCCGGCGTGCTGAAGCCCGAGGTCGACGTCAAGGCCGCCGTCGCCGACCTGATCGATCCGTCCTTCGGTGCTTCCCTGGGTCAATAGCACAATACCTCCGGGAGAAAGCCGATGGCAGTGCTCGATACCGCAGCGCGACAGCCGGAGAAGCAGGAGATCGAGAGGCGGCCCGTCCGCCTTTCGGTGTTCGATCGTCCGCTCGCTGGCCTCCTCTTTCCGCTGTCGCTGCTCGTCCTCTGGGAAGCGCTCTTTCGTCTCGGACTCATCGAGGGGCGTCTTATGCCGGCGCCTTCACGCATCTTCGAAACGGTCTTTGCGCTGGCAGTCGGCGGCGAGCTCGCCGGACACGTCGCCATTACCCTGTGGCGCGTGCTCGCAGGCTTCTTCGCCGGCGCGGTGGTCGGCACGGTCATGGGGGCGCTGACAGGCTATTCGACCATCCTCCGACGATTGCTCGATCCGACGCTGCAAGCCTTGCGCGCCATTCCCTCCATCGCCTGGGTTCCGCTGTTCATCCTCTGGTTCGGCATTTTCGAAGCCTCGAAGATCGCCTTGATCGCGGTCGGCGTGTTCTTCCCCGTCTATCTCGGTGTTTATGGCGCGGTGCAGGGGGTCGACCGGAAGAGTGTCGAGGTCGGCCGGGTCTTCCGCCTTTCCGGCCTGGATCTTGTGCGACGCATCCTGCTGCCCTCGGTGCTGCCGGGATATGTGCTGGCACTGCGGGCGGGCCTCGGCCTCGGCTGGATGTTCGTCGTCGCCGCCGAATTCATGGGCGCTTCGCAAGGGCTCGGCTATCTCCTGGTCGATGGCCAACAGCTCGGAAAGCCCGACCAGATTCTCGCGACGATCCTGGTCTTTGCCGTGGTCGGCAAGTTCACCGACACCTGCCTGCTCGTTCTTTCCGCACCTTTCGTGCGCTGGCAGGACAACCATGCCCGGGAACACTGACATGCTGGAGATCAGCCACCTCGGAAAGATCTATCCGAATGGGGCGCATGCGCTCGAGGACTTCACGCTGCAGGTCGGTGAGGGCGAGGTCGTGGCCATTATCGGCGGCTCCGGCTGCGGCAAGAGCACCCTTCTGCGGCTGGTCGCCGGCCTTGAACCACCGACGCGCGGCGAAATCCGCCTGGGCGGCCGCCGTCTCGTCGAGCCGGACGAGCGGGTCAACATCGTTTTCCAGGAGCCGCGACTCTTCCCATGGCTGTCAGTCGCGGACAACATCGCCTTTGGTCTGCGGCACCTCGACAAGGGAGAGCGATCGGCACGGGTAGAGGCCGTGTTGTCACGAATCGGCCTGTCGGGATATGGCGGCCGCTGGATTCGCGAACTCTCCGGCGGTCAGGCGCAGCGCGTTGCGCTCGCTCGCGGCCTGGTCACACGGCCCTCGGTGCTCCTGCTCGACGAGCCCTTCTCAGCCCTTGACGCGATGACCCGGACTGACCTGCAGGATCATCTCTCGGATCTCTGGTACGAGAATGGCAGCACCATGCTGCTCGTCACGCATGATATCGAGGAGGCGGCCGCACTCGCTGATCGGATCATTGTGATGCGGCCGTGGCCGGGTCGCATCCTTGAGGTTGTGCCGGTCGATCTGCCCCGCAGACGGGACCTACTGCTGGAACGCTCCCTCGATCGCACTGATGACAAACATCTCGCTGCCAGGCGATGAGAGACGATCCCGCGGGGCGGCGCATCCTGGCGACTGCCGCGAGAGAACTGATCTTTTCGAAGCTGTCCGATAGTTGGAAGAAAATTCCTTATAAAAACTATAGAAATTCATAATGTCGGGTGAAATCTGTAACGGCTCCCGCGTTTCGACAGGATTTGAATGATGGCAACCGACAAGCCTCTCGACTTTCTCTGGTTCATCCCTTCGTCTGGTGATGGTGCGTATCTGGGATCGGACGATCTCAGCCGCCCGGCGGATCCCGGCTATTTCCGCGAGATCGCGAAGGCTGCCGACCGGCTGGGATATTCCGGCGTGCTTATTCCGACGGGTGCGGCGTGCGAGGAATCCTTCATTCTGGCCGCGGATCTCGCCGCCCACACCGAGCGACTGAAATTTCTGGTGGCCATTCGACCTGGCACGGCATCGCCGGCCTATTATGCGCGCCTCGCCGCGACGCTCGACCGCGTTTCCAACGGCCGCCTGCTGATTAACATCGTGGTCGGAGGCAGTGCCCAGGAACTCGCCGGTGACGGCATTTTCCTGCCGCATGACGAACGCTACGATCATGCCGGCGAGTTCTTCCAGGTGTTCAACTCGTTGGTCGAGACCGGTAAGGCCAACCTCGACGGCAAGTATATCAAGGCCCTCGATGCGAGACTTGGTCTGCCACCCGTACAGGAACCGCGCCCTCCGCTTTATTTCGGCGGATCGTCCGACGCTGCGATCGCGTTTTCCGGCGGCATCACCGACAAGTACTTGACCTGGGGCGAACCGCCGGCGCAGGTGGCAGAGAAGATCGCCAAGGTCCGCAAGGCCGCTGCGGCGCAGGGCAAGCACGTCACCTTCGGCATCCGTCTTCACTTCATCGTTCGCGAGACCGATGAAGAGGCCTGGGCTGCGGCCGACCGGCTGATTTCCAAGCTTTCTGACGAAACGATTGCCGCAGCGCAGGAGGTGTTCGCGAAGAGTTCGGATTCGGTCGGCCAGGCGCGCATGGTCGCCCTGCATCAGGGACGCCGCGACAAGCTCGAAGTCTCTCCCAATCTCTGGGCGGGGATTGGTCTCGTCCGCACGGGCGCGGGAACCGCGCTGGTCGGATCGCCGAAGACGATCGCAGAACGTCTGAGGGAATATCAGGAGCTCGGGATCGATACCGTCATCGCCTCCGGCTATCCGCATCTGGAAGAAGCCTACCGGGTTTCCGAGTTGCTCTTCCCCGAAATCGGCCTGCCCGGCCCCCATGGGCAGATCCGCTCCTCCTTCGGCGAACGCCGGGTCTTTGGGGGAGGCGGACATGGCGGGAACGTGAAGATCGCATCCGCCTCCTGAGGAGTTGCCGACGAACGCCTCCTGTCTCAAAGAGCCGCAATGCCTGCCATAAGAATGTGAACAGAAAAACGATGCGCGATCAACGGCAGAATACAACGAGAAGGCGAGGGGTTCACGTGGTCGCCAAGCAGGTCTTCGATCTTTCCGTCGATCTGTTAGGCCTGGCCGGCGTGACGGCGCGGTCCATCCGCTGACCGGCGGCGGCGATGAATTCGCCAAGGGCTCTCGGGAAAGTCCGGAGCCGTGCAAAAGTGCAGCCCGGGATCCGGGCGAGTGACATGTTTGTGCCGTTATGCCGAACTCGGCCGGAGACTATGCCGAGCCCGTTCCTGAAAGCCCACGATTTCGGTAAAGCCGCGTGGCCAGCTCGGCATATGCAGCCTCCGCTGTTACAATTAGAGGGCCGCTCCCCGCTTGCTGCATCGCTTGACAGTGCGAGGTATGCAAAGGCCAACGAGCCGATCCCCGGTGTGGTCGCAAGCACCATTGTGCCAATCCGAGCCTCGATCGATATCGCCAAGCGTTGCGTCGTCTCGGAAGAGAGGAAGCGCGGCTCCAATTGAGCTAAGAACCCGAGCCAGCGCGCCCTCGGTCGTGGTAAGATGTCCAGCTCCCTGTATCGAAAGGGTGGGCTGAGAAATGGAGAGGCGTCTCGCCGCGATACTTTCCGCTGACGTGGTAGGCTATAGTCGTCTCATGGGAGTGGATGAAGGCGGCACGCTTGAGCGGTTGAAGGCCTGCCGTCGGGAGCTGGTCGATTCCGCCATCGAAGAGCACCATGGCCGGATTATCAAACTCATGGGTGACGGGGCACTGGTCGAGTTTGCTAGCGTTGTGGACGCGGTTCAATGCGCTGCCGTAATCCAGCGGGGAATGTCCGGCAGAGACCCGGGACTTCCCGCGGAACAGCGCATTCGGTTTCGCATCGGGATCAATCTCGGCGACATTATTGTTGAAGGCGATGACATCTATGGCGACGGCGTCAACATTGCCGCCCGTCTGCAGGGGATTGCTGAACCCGGCGGAATTTTCATCTCCGGTACCGCATTCGACCACGTCGCGCACAAGGTCGATGTCGGTTTCTCGGCGCTCGGCGAACATCGATTGAAAAACATAGCGGATCCGGTTCGCGTCTATTGCGTCCTGCTTGATCCAGCCCACACCGGCAAAGTCATCTTCTCCACCCGGGCAAGGCCCCGGGGTATGGCGCTGTTAGCGCTGGTAGGACTATTGATCGCCGCCGGTGCGACAGTCTTCGCCTGGCAATGGCCGCATAAACAACGCCCATCGATCGCGGTACTACCCTTCGCCAATTTGAGTGACCAAACCCAGGATTATTTTGCCGATGGCATCACCGACAACTTGATTACGGATCTCACCAGGTTGTCGAAATTTGATGTCATTTCCCAAAATTCCGTCTTTGCCTACAAGGATAAACCTCACGTGCTGGCGGACATACGCCGCGATCTCGGCGTGCGTTATCTCGTGGAGGGCAGTGTGCAGCGAATGGGCGACCTGATGCGCGTCAACGCGCAACTGGTCGACACCGAGAGCGGCGACCATCTGTGGGCCAATCGGTTTGATCGCAGTGGCGCCGATGTGTTTGCTGTGCAGGATTCGATGAGCCGTCAAATCGCTAATGCGCTCGGTCTGGAACTCTCCCCGTCCGAGGCAGAGCGAATTGCCCGTCCGCCGACCGCCAATCTCGAGGCATATGACTATTATCTGCGTGCCGAGCAGGCGGCCCGTACCGGACGCCGTTCTCGGATGCTGGAGGCATTGGCGCTATTTGACAAGGCCGAGGAACTCGACGGCGGCTTTGCCGAAGCCTTCGCGTCCGATGCGCACGCGACGGCCTATGTCTGGCGAAGCGCGTATGATGACGTCCTCCAGAGTGCCCTGGCGCGAAAAAGAACCTACGATAAGGCAAGTCGCGCACTCGCCCTCGATCCCGAACTGCCGTCGCCTTATGCGGTGCTCGCTATCATGCAGGTCGTGGACCGACGCTACGAGCAGGCGATCGCCTCCGCGCAGAAGGCCCTGTCAGTCGGCCCCGCCGACGCCGAGGCCCATATGGCGGCTGCATATGTTCAATTGATATCGGGCAATCACGCCGATGCCGCTGCGGCCGTCGAGAAGGCGCTCAGGATCGATCCGAACCCCTCCGCTGTCGACCGATATACGGCTGGCATGATTTTTTATCTGCAACGCGACTACGAGAGGGCGATAGACAGTTTCAAACGCGCGGGCTATGGCTCCCAAGGCAACGGCGAGTTCGTTACCGCCCTCGCCATGGCCTATGTCCGTGTCGGTCGCATTGATGAGGCTCGAGCGACTGTCGCTGAGGCTGAACGTCTTCTCGGGGGGCGTGACTGCCTCGCGTCCTGGCGGCTCGGCAATGCCCATTTCAGGGACGAGGATTTGGCATTTATCCTAGACGCGTTGCGCGAGGCTGGACTGCCGGAATGGCCGTTTGGTTTTCAGGGGAATGAGCAAAACCGGTTGAAGGGTGCCGAGATCACGGCCATAGTTATGGGCAAACTTCTGCGAGGAAAGACCGAGCCGTCCGAAAGCCCTGCGCTAATGCAGGTCCAACTGGACGGTAAGGCCGCATTCCGCTCGGCATCCCAGATGATGACCGAGAAGGTTTCTGTCAAAGGAGACCTGCTTTGCGAGCAAAGTGAAAACGCATTTGGCCGACCCGACTGCGGCCCGGTCTATAGACACCCAAACCCGGCCGACGAAACCAGCTATGCTTACGTAAATTCGACCAAGGTTTTTTATTTTTCGCCTGCCCAATAGAGTCTTGTTAATCGGTCAGTGATACTGATCGAGTTCGAGATCGGCCGAGACCTTCGGCCATTTGGCATCGGCCTTGGCCACAGTGTCTGCCGGATGCGCGGCAAAGTCCTCCGCATCCGCTTTGTCATACATCAGGTAAAGCTTGCCTTCGATGATCTTGAAGGCTTCCGGATCGATGTTGACCGTGACAGACCCGCCACTCACCTCGCCCGTGCAGTAGCCGCCGTATTGCGGCGCGTATCTAAGCGGTTCGCTCATAAACATCTCGCGATGTTTGGCATTTGCGAAATGCCAAGGCGTCCCCATCCATTCGTAGGAGATGTTTTCCGAACCTTTCGTCGCTTTGCCTTCGGTAAAGTAGGCGACAGTGTCGTATCCCATGATAGCGACGCCGCCGAAGTACCCCGTGTTTACCGAGTCGTCGGCCATGGCTGGCGATCCGCTGACAGCGTCTGCGACAGCTAGGCCGATCACTGCCAAAGATCGACCAATGCATTGTGTCCCGTTTCCAAAATGCATTTGCGCCTCCTGTTTTATTCGTGTATTTCCATGCACTTAGCGTAATTACCTGCGCCGAGAACGCTGGCCGGAGGGCACGACACACCATGTCGCTTGAAGAGACGGACGATATCGAAATTGCCTTTCCACATGGCCCTCGTGATTGGCGCGTAGCCGTGAACCTCGGCGTGGGTGACATCGGCCCCGTTGGCGAGGAAAAACTCCGCGAGGAGGACATGGTTCTCTTCGCCAGCAACCATGAGCGGCGTAACGCCTGCTTTGTTGGACGCATCATCGAGAATTGCTCCGTGATCTAGGAGCAGTTTGCTGATGGGTACGCTACCCGAAAATGCCGCAGCGTGAAGGGGCGTAAAGCCGCCTGAATTCCTTGCCATAACATCGGCATTTCTTTTTATTAACAACTCGGCAACGGCAAGCTGCTTGGCAAGCGCGGCGTTGATGAGTGGTGTTGCCTGGTCGGGAGTGCGGCTGTTGACATCGGCACCCGAGGCCAGAAATTGCTCCACGGCAACGGTGTTTCCTGCTGAAACGGCATCGAACAATAGATCACCCGCGGCCGCCGCGGTCGCTGAAAAAAACAACGCTACCGATGTAAGAAACCGGCGCATAGCTTCACCTTAATATTTACCGACAGAATAGCACGCCGTCGGCATGTAGGCTACCTAGCAGCTGCTTCAGCTGCAGCGGCGACCGCCACCGAAATTTCCGCTTCAAAGCTAAAACGCTTCAGCTTTCATGGAAGCGCAGGACCGCTCTAAGTTTTTGTTTTTACGCAATTCCGGACGGAAAACCGCTTCACACTTTTCCTGGAATTGCTGTGGCAGAAACGAAAGCGCTTTCTTGGCACCATTTCCTCGCACTCACCTCCCACCACTCACACCGCCACACTAAAATCCGCCGCCAGCACTGCATCCTTCAGCGCGCGCGAATAGGGATGCTGCGGATTGTCGAGCACCGTCCGCGCCTGGCCGCGTTCGACGATTTCGCCCTTGCGCATGATGATGATGTTGTCGCTGATGTAATAGGCGGTGGCGAGATCGTGGGTGATGTAGATGATCGAAAGGCCAAGCTCGTTTTTCAGGCGGCCGAACAGGTTGACAATCGCCATGCGCAGCGAGGCGTCGACCATGGAGACCGGCTCGTCGGCGACCAGCAGGCGGGGCTGCGGGATCAGCGCGCGGGCAATGGCGACGCGCTGAAGCTGGCCGCCGGAGAGTTCGTGGGGAAAGCGGCCCTTCACCTCTTCAAGGGTGAGGCCGACATGATGGAGGGCGGCGTCGGCCATCTTCTCCACCTCGCGCCGATCCGGCCGTTTTCCGCCGGCGGAGAAATTGCGGGCGGTCTCGAAGAGATAGCGGTCGACCCGCTTCAGCGGGTTGAAGGCTTCGAAGGGGTTCTGGAGAACCGGCTGCACCTCCTTCATGAAAGCCGTGCGTTCGGCTCGGCTGTGGATCGCGACGGTCTTGCCGGCAAATTGCAACTCGCCTTCCGTCGGCTCGGTCTGGCCGAGGATCATCGCCGCCACCGTCGATTTGCCCGAGCCGGATTCGCCGACGATCGAGAGGATCTCCGGCTCGTCGCCGAGTTCGAAGCTGACATCCCTGACCGCGGTGATCAGCCGCCGGCCGAGCAGGCCGCCCTGGCGGTAAACCTTGGTGACATGCGAGAGGCGAAGCAGAGCACTCAAACCGGATCTCCCGTAACTGCAAAACAGGCCACGCGCCGCCCAGGCTCGACGGTGACGAGTGGCGGCACCTTCTGCGAGCAGATATCCATGCGCTTCGGGCAGCGCGGGTGAAACCGGCAGCCTTCCGGCGGCATGGCGAGGTTCGGCGGGCGCCCCTCCAGCGACGGCCGCGTCGTGGGGTCGCCAATCTTCGGCAGGCTGCCGACCAGGTGCTGCGTATAGGGGTGGAGCGGCAGGCTGAAGAGCTTGGGCGTCGGCGCCTCCTCGACAAGCCGCCCGGCATAGACGATGCCGATGCGGTCGGAGACCGTCGCATGCACGCCCATATCATGGGTGACGAACAGGAAGGATGAGCCCATCTCGCGCTGGATCTCGCGGATCATCGTCAGCACGTCGCGCTGAACGATGACGTCGAGCGCGGTCGTCGGCTCATCGGCGATGATGAACTCCGGCGTCAGGATGGTGGCGAGCGCAATGGTCATGCGCTGGCGCATGCCGCCCGAGAGTTCGTGCGGATAGGCGTCGAGCAGCTGCGGATCGAGCTTCAGCCTTTGCAGGTGGGCGGCGACCTTCTCGAAGAAGATGCTCTTGCTCACCGTCATGTGGCGGAAGGCGAAATCGGTGAAGGAGTGGCGGATCCGGCGCACCGGATTGAGCACGTTCATCGAGCCCTGCATGATATAGGAGAGATGGCGCCAGCGCAGCGCTATGCGCTCCTCCGGCGTCATCGCATAGAGATCCTGGCTGCCGCCGCCAAAGTGGAATTTGACACTGCCCGAAACGACTCGGAGCGGCGGGCGGATCGCGCCGGCAATCGTCTTGATCAGCGTCGTCTTGCCGCTGCTCGATTCGCCGGCAACGCCATAGACCTCGCCGCGGCCGATCGTCAGGCTGATGTCGTCGACGGCCCGCACCTCACGATCGACACCAAAGAGGAAGGCGCGGTAATAGGCTTTCAGATTCTCGATTTCGACCAAAGGATCCATACTAACTTCCCATCCGGTTGAGCCGGCTGCGCGGATCATTGTATTCGTTCATCGACATCGACAGCAGGAAGAGCGCCAGGAAGAGAATGACGATGACGGCAACGGGGGCGGCCACCCACCACCATATGCCCGAGATCAGCGCCGAATGCGCGTTGGCCCAGTAGATCATCATGCCCATGGTCGGCGTCTCGATGTCGGTGAACCCCAGCACCGAGAGCGTGATCTCCATGCCGATAGACCAGATCATGTTGTTCATCGTCGTGGCGAAGACGATCGGCAGCACATAGGGCAGGTGCTCCTCGATGAGGATCTTGCGCATGGTCATGCCGGAATAAACGCTCTGGGTGGTAAAGGGCCTGGTCTTCAGGCCGATCGCTACCGAACGGATGAGGCGGGCGTCATAGGACCAGCCGAGCATGGCCATGATGACGATCAGCGCCGTCCAGGTCATGCTGTCCTTCAGCACGAAGTAGAAAAGGATCAGCAGCGGAAATTGCGGGATGACCATGACGCTGTCGTTGATCGCCATCAGCAGCCGGTCGACCGCGCCGCCGGCATAACCGGCGACGAGGCCGACGACCAGCGAGATAATGCGCGAGAGAATGGCGACGCCGATGCCGAAATAGAGCGTGTTGCGGAGAGCCGTCGTCAGCTGCCAGAAAACGTCCTGGCCGCGCGAGGTCGTGCCCAGCCAGTATTCGCCGTCCGGCGGCATGTCGGGCGGCAGGAGGTAGATGTCCGTCGCGCCATAGGGCGAGAAATAGGACAGGATGACCAGCCCGACGATGACCGCAAAGAGCAGCAGGCCGCAGAGGAATTCCATATTGTGGCGTGAGAGGTCGCGGATGATCGTAAACATGCTCTATTCCACCTTGATGCGCGGATCGATCAGCGGGCTCAGAATGTCGATGATGAAGACGGCGGCCGCAACGCCGACGATCGACAGGGCGCTGAGGCCGAGCACCAGGCTGTAGTCGCCGGCATGCACGGCCGAGATCAGCAGGTTGCCGATGCCGGGATAACCGAAGACGATTTCGGTGATGACAGTGCCGTTGAAGATCGCGCCGAGCGACATGGCAAGCCCGGTGAACTGCGGCACCATGGCGTTGCGGGCGATATAGGAGCGGAGAATCTTGTTCTTCGGCACTCCGCCGAGCTCGGCGAAGGTGACGTAATCATCGGTGATGATGTTGGAGACAAGCGCCCGCATGCCGATCAGCCAGCTGCCGGCTCCGACAAGGATCAGCGACAGGGCGGGCAGGATGGAATGTTCGAGGATGTCGAGGACCAGCGCGAAGGAGAGGTCCAGATTGGCGTTCATCTCGTAGCCGCCGGTGATCGGCAGCACCGGCCAGAGATAGCCGAAGATGATGAGAAGCACGAAGGCAAGGATATAATAGGGAATGGGAAGCAGCGCGATGAAGATGAGGCTGACGCCCTTCAGCACCATGTTCTTCCTGTAATAGCCGGCGAGCGCGCCGATCGCATTGCCGAGCACGAAGGTGATCAGCGTCGAGACCGTCATCAGCCCGATCGTCCAGGGCAGCGAGCGCAGGATGATTGTCGAAACGGGCGTGGGGAAGGCCGAGAGCGAGGGGCCGAGATCGCCTGTCGCAAGCCGCAGCCAGAATTTCAGATATTGCTGCCAGATCGTGCCTTCCATGCCGTAAAGCTCGCGAAGCGACTGGCGCATCAGCTCGATCGCGTTCGGGTCGGACTGACCCATCTGCGTGATGGCGCCTATGCTTTCTTCGACCGGATCGATCGGGGTCAGGTGGGTGACGAAGAAGGTGATCGTCACGCCGAGAAAGACGACGAGCAGAAACTGGCCGAACCGCTTCAGCACAAAGAGCAGATAGGACGTCATAAGGCGGAGGTTCCTCTCTAATTCCTTTCTGGAAAGGATCGACGAGCATGGCAGCGGGGCTCATGCCCGTCGATGAGGGGGCCGGCGCGATGGCTCACGCGCCGGCGTTGGGAGGGTTATTGCGGTTGAGCCGGCTTCAGCTTGACCATCATCAGCCTCGAATTCGCCCAGTTCGGCACGGGATCCGTATAGGGGTCCTTGATCGTCGGATAACCGGTCCAATAGGTCGTATCCATCGAGGTGAAGACGTTATAGGACATCAGCGGTATCGTCGGCATTTCACGGGCGACCAGCTTCAGATAATCCTTGCCGAGCTCCATGCCCTTCGGATCGTCGGGACCGATGGCTCGGATGCTCTCGATGATCTTGTCGAGCTCCGGATTGGACCAGCGCTGCCAGTTGCGCGGCGGCTGGTTTTCACCCTTCTTCGCCACGAACTGCGAGTGCCAGCTTTCGAGGAAGAAGGACAGGTCGGGATCGCCGCCCCAGGTCTCGACGCTCCAGGCGATCGCCACATCGAAATCGCCGGGCTGCAGCGCCGTCTGCCAAAGTTTCGCGACCGGCACGGCTTTGGCGTCGATGCCGAATGTGGCCCATTGCTGGGCGATCAGGGTTCCGGCCCGGGTGAAGACGGAGCGGGTATCGCCTTCGACAGACATACGGATCCGGAACGGCTGACCGTCAGGCGTCATCCACTTGCCGCCGGTTTTCTTGAATCCGGCCTTTTCAAGAAGCTCGGTCGCTGCCTGCGGATCCGGTTTCCACCAGCCATAGCCAAAGGCGTTGCTGATCGCCTGCGGGTCGCTCGGGATCTGATCCTTGAACTTCGGCTGCTTGCGCAGGATATCGGCAATCTGTTGTCCGATGGTCGGATCATAAGGCTTGATCTTGCGCTTGCCGGTATCGATTTCGAAATCCTTCAGCCAATCCTGCATCGGCGCCTGATAGTCCTTCATCGTTGCCGCCGTCGGCGGCACGCCGAGCGCGGAAAGCGTCGCCGCCCCACGGTAGCTCGCCATGTCGACGGCCTTGATGTCGATCAACAGGGCAAGCGCCCAGCGCACATCGGCCTTGTCGAAGGGCGGATTCTGGGTGTTGAAGATGACGGCCGGCAGCGTCGGATCCGGATGGGCGAAGGGGAAGCCCGGGAACCAGGTTTCGATTGTCTTCGACTTCTCCTTGAGGGTGAACATGCCCTCCGGCGTATTGTCGTGAATGATATCGAGATTGTGCTCAAGCTGAGCGATGGTGCGTTTATCCGGCGGGCCGGGATCGACATAGGTCACGTATTTCGGGCCCGGCTCGCCGAAGCGGGCAAGCGAGGTCCGTTGCCAGTCCTCACGCTTCTCCCAGGTATACCATTGGCCCTGGGGATCATAGCCCTTGAGCTTGTAGGCGCCGAGCGAGACCGGATTAGCGAAATCATAGCGGAGCGGATCCTCCACCTTTTCGAAGACATGCTTGGGCATGATCCAGGCGCCGTTCCAGCGCACCGTGAAGATCGAATGGAAACGCGAATTCGGCTTCTTCAGCTTGAACACGACGGTCTGGGGATCGGTCGCCTCGACGCTTGCCACCTGCACCGTGAAGGCCGCGCTCCAGACCATGCCGGGGTGGTCCATCTGCGTCTTGACGGTATAGACCACGTCGTCTGCCGTGAATTCGACGCCGTCGCTCCAGAAGAGCCCCTTGCGCAGTTTCACGGTCATTTCGGTGAAGTCGGCATTATATTGCGGCTTGTCGGCGGCGAGCGAATTGTCCCAGCTCGCGCCGCCAAGCCCTTGTTCCGGGTCGATATACCAGAGCGTATCCATGGTCAGCTGCTGCAGGCCTGTGGAAACACCGCCGCCGCCATTGACCCAGATGTTGAACCAGCCGGGATTCTTGATCGTCCCTTCCGGATTTTCGACGATGAGCGTCTCCTTGCGCGGCAAGGAGGTGTATTCCTGGGCTCCGGCCACTGCGGTCAGGCCGAACGTGGCCAGCACGAAGCCGAATGCAAACCTCTTCCACTTTTGCATGAACTCCTCCCTTGAAAGCGATCATGCCGCGGCCGCTGGGCACGCATGGGCATGTCGCGGTTGTCGGTTCGCAGAAGCCTCGGAACTTCCATGTCTTCGGCGAACCATCCCTCCGGCTCGTCTGCCTCCTCGCAGTCGAGCCGAATTCTCAGCCGGGCCGATTGGCCTGCCCGGCGACTGTCACACCGACAGCCGGATGACGTTATAGGACAGCGGTTTCAGCGCCGCCCGCACCCGTCCGTCTTCAACCCTTGCGCTCTCGACCTTGGCGGGCACGACCGTTTCCGGCCGCCGCGCCGTATTGACGGCTTCGAGATCGCCATGGCTCATTTCCACCTGCTCGATCAGCCGGGCGCCGCCAAAGCCTTCCAGCCGCACGTCGAGATCGAGCACTGTGTCCGGATGGCGGTTGACGGCAAAGAAGGTCAGGCTCCTGCCATCCTCGGAATGGACGGCCGAGACGTCGAGATAGGGAACCTCGTTCTCCTCGTCGCTGTCATAGGTCGGGCCATCGACGACCAGCTGCAGCGCCGAGCCGCGGCCATAGCGGGAGGCGTAGTAGAAGGGGTAATAGATCGTCTGGCGCCAGGCAGCCCCGCCGTCCTCAGTCATGATAGGGGCGATGACGTTGACGAGCTGGGCGATGCAGGCGATACGCACCCGGTCGGAGCGGCGGATGAAGGTGTTCAGAATGCCACCGACCTGCAGCACGTCCTCGAAATTATAGACGTCTTCGAGCAGATGCGGCGCATTCGGCCACTCGTCACGCGCCAGGATCTCCTTGTCCTGCTGGTTGGAATGATACCAGACGTTCCATTCATCGAAGGAAATGCCGATCGTCTTCTTCGAGCGCTTTTTCGCCTTGATGTAGTCGATCACGCCGCCGATCGTGGTGATGTAGCGATCGAGCTTGGTCGCGCGGGCGAGATAGTTCAGCGTGTTCTTCTCGCGGTTGGCGAAATACATATGCAGCGAGATATAGTCGGCGCTGTCGTAGCACTGCTCAAGGACTTGGGCCTCCCAATCGGGATAGGTTTTCATATCGGAATTGGACGAGCCGCAGACCACGAGTTCGAGCGACTTGTCGAAGCCGCGCATCGCCTTGGCCGTCTCGTCCGCCAGCCGGCCATATTCATAGGCCGATTTGTGACCGACCTGCCAAGGGCCGTCCATCTCGTTGCCGAGGCACCACAATTTGACATCGTGCGGATTGGACCAGCCGTGCTTGCGGCGCAGATCCGACCAGTAGGTGCCGCCGGGATGATTGCAATATTCGAGGAAATTGCGGGCGGCATCGAGGCCGCGGGAGCCGAGGTTGACGGCAAGCATCGGTTTGGTGTTCGCCTTCTTGCACCAGTCGACGAATTCGTTGACGCCGATCTGATTGGCTTCGCGGGTGCGCCAGGCAAGGTCGAGACGAACAGGGCGCTCCGAACGCGGGCCGACGCCGTCTTCCCAATTATAGGCCGAGACGAAGTTGCCGCCGGGATAACGGCAGTAGGGCGTGTCGAGATCACGGACGAGATCGAGAACATCGCGGCGAAAGCCGTCTTCATCGGCTGTCGGATGTCCGGGCTCGTAGATGCCCCCGTAGATCGCTCTGCCGAGATGCTCGAGGAATGAACTGTAGAGCCTGGCGTCAATGGTCGCGATGCGGAAATCGCGGTGGGCAACGACATTCGTCTTCAACGGATCCTCCCGTTTATGTATCAGGAATTTTGTTTTCTTGCCTGTAACTTGATATCAGGAATGTCGTTCTGTCAACCGAGTTGAATCTTTTGTCATACTAATTCATTTTTCGGCAAAAACAGCGTAATTACAAAATGTTATCGTATTTCATCAACCACGAAATCGCAAAGTAGCCAACGTTTTTAAATCAAAATTTCCGATATTGATTGATTACACATGGAGCCGCATGATGATGTCGCGGCCGTGATTTCCGAAGCCGCGGCCGAAAATGTTGACGCCGCCGGTATGGCCGGCATTCTCGGCGATGCCGACGCGCAGCCGGATCGAGGAATGCTGGCCGAGCGCCAGATCGCCGAGCGTGACATTCGATGCGGCGACACCGTCGATGAAGGTGCCGCGCGTCGATATGCGCCAGGTCTTCATCATCCCATATTGCGAGCCTTCCAGCTTCCACCAGGCGGGCGTGAAGGCGCCGCGCTTGTCGCCGTAATCGCCGGGCGAGGTCCAGGTGCCGATCGCCATGCCGTTGACCCAGAGAGTGATATCCGAGGGCCAGTCCGGATTGGTGCCAGGCACTTCCGAGGATAATTCCAAGGAGAACTCGATGGCACGGATATCCTTGTTCAACACCTTGGCATTGTTGGGGAATTTATACTCGACATAGCCCCGGCCGAACCAGACGAGCCCGGCCTGCATCCGCTGTGGGTCAAGGAAATAGTCGGGCACGTCGAGGGGGCCTATGACGCTCTCGGTGGAACAAAGGCCGCATGGCGCATGGACGTCGCAACTGGTATACAAGCCGACCGGCATCTCGACTTCGATAATATTGTTTGCCCGTTGCGCCGCGCTTTCCTCGAAGCTGATCAGGATCTCGCTGTAGATCGCCGAGCAGATCTTCTGGTTCCCCTTCCGCGCTTTTGCCAATTGCGAGTCGACAAGCCGTGCGTCTTCCAAAATCTGAATCCCGGTGGCGACCGTAGATTGGGGGAGGGACAAAGCGCGCGCGATATCGTTGATATTCATCGGCCCCTTGGCGCAGAGCAGCTTGAGAATCTCGATCCGCGCCGGGGCAGAAAGTGCGCGGATCGCCTCACTGTTCTCGCCGGCGGCAATCGTCAAAAACGAACGTTCCATCATTCCCCCAATGATTCCGATGAAATGATGTATATCGGAAATTATGATACATCAAGTGGGAACGGCGGCGCCGACAGTGATTACCCGTGTAGGTCTGCAACTCTACGCGCGGAGGGTTAGCGGTTTTCTCACGGATTAATGATTTGCAAGCCAATTCCCTCGAAATCGGACAGGTTGCGCGTTGCTAGTGAAGCACTGCGGTGCGGGTGTGAGCACTCCGAAATGACGTTGGTATCGAGAATGGTCACGCGTCAAAGTCCGGCGCGTCCCGGATCGGCTGCCGGGGCGGAATTTCGAGCTCAATTCCGCCGACCGATTGCAGGCGGGCGCGGATAGTATCGGCGAGATTGCGTGCCACCGGCTCGGTGGTCGCAAGTGCCGTACGCAGAATATCGCGTGCTTCGCCTTCCATTGAACGGCCATGCGTCGCGGCGCGGACGCGCAGCCGCTGCTTCAATCCCTCATCGAGATTGCGGATCGTCATGCTGGCCATGCCTCCATTCATCAATGACAGCATATAAATCAGTGATTGCAGGTTCAACGGCCAGCGGATGCGTTTCCGTTCTCAGGCGGTCAGCCCCGCAGAAAGGGCAGGGCGCGGGTCAATGCCCTCCGACCGGGGCCGCGTCCTCGCTTGCACCGTCACCGGTGCAAGAGCGGCCGCAATGCGGCCTGTGTTTCCTTCAGCAGCTTGAGATAGCGGTCCTTCATCTCCGCCGCCGGGACGAGGGCGGCCGGCGCGCCGATATTGATTGCCGCGACCGTTTCGCCGCGGTCGTTCTCCACAGGAACGGCGATCGAGCAGAGGCCGATCTCCAGCTCCTGATCGATGACGGCATAGCCGTCCGCGCGCACGCGCCGGAATTCGGCAATGAGTTCCTCAGGATCGGTCTTGGTATTCGCAGTATTTTGCCTCAGCTCGCTGCGGGCAAGGATGGCGCGGGCCTCGCTTTCGGGAAGGGCTGCGAGCAGCACGCGACCCATCGAGGCGCAATAGGCCGGCAGGCGGCTGCCCGGGGTGAGATTGATCGACATGACCCGGCGCTGCGAGGCCCGGGCGACATAGACGATTTCGATGCCGTCGAGCACGGAGGCCGAAGCGCTCTGGCCGGCGCGTTCCGAGAGATGATCGAGGTGCGGCTGCAAGAGCGCCGGCAGCGGCGTCGCTGAGAGATAGGCATGGCCGAGCCGCAGGATCTTCGGCGTCAGTGTGAAGAACTTGCCGTCATAATCGGCATAGCCGAGTTCGGCGAGCGTCAGCAGCGAGCGGCGCACGGTGGCGCGGTCGAGCGCCGTCAGCTTCGAGGCCTCGGCGATCGAAAGCCGCTGCCGCGTCTCGCCGAAGGCTTCGATGACTTTCAGACCGCGGGCAAAGCCGCTGACGAAATCCGTTTCGCGCATGTGGGGGCTCCTGTGGTTGGGGCTTGGCTAAGTAAATTTGTATCGCTCCGCCCTTCGCTTGCGCTTCGGGCATTCGTCGCTGCAATCGATTCACTGGATCGATTGCTCGGGCAACGCCTGACCGCCCCTCATTGTGCGATATATGAACAAATGTCAAATAACGCACAAAATATCTTGCGGTATGCCCCTGCCGCGCTTTATCTCTGAACAGGAGACGGGATGGCGAGCTGCCCACCCGATCGAGCCAAGGAGAATCCGGCATGGACAAGTCAGTCGGGAGCGCGGCGGAGGCCGTCTCCGAGATCGGTGACGGCGCGACCGTCATGATCGGCGGTTTCGGCGGTTCGGGCGCGCCGATTGAATTGATCCACGCCCTGATCGACAAGGGCTGCAAGGGTCTGACCGTCATCAACAACAATGCCGGCAACGGCCGCATCGGCATCGCGGCGATGATCGATGCCGGCATGGTCAGAAAGATGATCTGCTCGTTCCCGCGCTCGTCGGATCCGCGCGCCTTTACGGACAAATATCTGGCCGGCGAAATCGAGCTCGAACTGGTGCCGCAGGGAACGCTGGCCGAGCGCATCCGCGCTGGCGGGGCCGGCATTCCGGCCTTTTACACGCCGACGGCCTATGGCACCGAACTCGCCGAGGGCAAGGTTATCGCCGAATTCGACGGCCGCCACTATGTGCAGGAACGCTGGCTGAAGGCCGATTTCGCCATCGTCAAGGCTGCGGTCGGCGACATACACGGCAACCTCACCTACAACAAGGCCGGCCGCAACTTCAATCCGCTAATGTGCATGGCGGCAGCGAAGACCATCGTCCAGGTCTCATCGATCGTGCCGGCCGGCGGCATCGATCCCGAACATGTGGTGACCCCCGGCATCTTCGTCGACCGCGTCGTTGCCGTTGCCAATCCCCAGCAGGAAGAAGAGCTCATTCGAGCCGGAGTGGCCTACGTATGACCGTCGATAACAGTCCCATCAATACCCGGGAAGACATCAAGCTTTCCAATGCGCAGATCGCCTGGCGCGCTGCGCAGGATATCGCCGACGGCGCCTATGTGAACCTCGGAATCGGCTTTCCCGAAATGGTCGCCCGCTATCAGCCGCCCGGCCGTGAAGCGATCTTCCACACCGAAAACGGCATCCTGAATTTCGGCGAGCCGCCGGCGGACGGTGAAGAAGACTGGGACCTGATCAATGCCGGCAAGAAGGCGGTGACGCTGAAGCCGGGTGCGGCCTTCTTCCACCACGCCGACAGTTTCGCCATGGTGCGCGGCGGCCATCTCGACGTCGCCATCCTCGGCGCCTATCAGGTCGCGCAGAACGGTGATCTCGCCAACTGGCGGGTGGGCAGCAAGGGCGTGCCTGCTGTCGGCGGCGCCATGGATCTCGTGCACGGCGCCAAGCAGGTCTGCGTCATCACTGAGCATGTCACCAAGACGGGCGAGCCGAAGCTGGTGGAGAAATGCACCTTCCCGCTGACCGGTGTCGCCTGCATTACCCGCGTTTACACAAGCCACGCCGTCATCGACATCGTCGAAGGGCGTTTTGTCCTGCGCGAGAAGCTGGCCGCGATGTCTGAGGAGGAATTGCAGGCGATGACCGGTGCGCCGCTCTATGTCGACGGACCGGTTACCGATCTCGTCGTTCCGAAACTCTAAAGGAAAAGCCATGACCGAAGCCTTTATCTGCGACTATATCAGGACGCCGATCGGCCGCTTCGCCGGCTCGCTCTCGCAGGTGCGCGCCGACGATCTCGGCGCCATCCCGCTGAAGGCGCTGATGCAGCGCAACGACGACGTCGACTGGGAAGCCGTCGACGACGTGATCTTCGGCTGCGCCAACCAGGCGGGTGAGGACAACCGCAATGTCGCGCGCATGTCGGCGCTCCTGGCCGGCCTGCCGATCGCCGTGCCGGGCACGACGATCAACCGGCTGTGCGGCTCCGGCATGGATGCGGTGATCACGGCCGCACGCGCCATCCGCGCCGGCGAGGCCGAACTGATGATCGCCGGCGGCGTCGAAAGCATGTCGCGCGCGCCTTTCGTCATGCCGAAGGCCGAGACGGCCTTTTCACGGGCGGCGGAAATTCACGACACCACGATCGGCTGGCGTTTCGTCAACCCTGTGATGAAGAAACAATACGGCGTTGATTCCATGCCGGAGACCGGCGAGAACGTCGCCGCGGACTATCATGTCAGCCGCGAGGACCAGGATGCCTTTGCGGTGCGCAGCCAGGCCAAGGCCGCCGCCGCCCAGGCGAGCGGCCGGCTGGCGAAGGAGATCGCCCCGGTGACCATCCCGCAGCGTAAGGGCGATCCCGTCGTCGTCGACAAGGACGAGCATCCGCGCGCGACGACGATGGAAGCGCTGGCGAAACTCGCGACGCCCTTCAAG
Source organism: Rhizobium croatiense (assembly GCF_019793465.1). Classification (GTDB taxonomy): domain Bacteria; phylum Pseudomonadota; class Alphaproteobacteria; order Rhizobiales; family Rhizobiaceae; genus Rhizobium; species Rhizobium croatiense. Next base: position 223,986 of record NZ_JAILYJ010000012.1, read on the forward strand.
AAAGAGGGGGGCACGGTCACCGCAGGCAATGCCTCCGGCGTCAATGATGGCGCGGCGGCACTGATCGTCGCTTCGGAAGCGGCGGCGCGAAAATACGGCCTGACGCCGATCGCCCGCATCCTCGGCGGCGCCTCCGCCGCCGTTCCGCCACGTGTCATGGGCGTCGGGCCGATCCCGGCCTCGCGCAAGCTGATGGCCCGGCTTAGAATGAGCCAGGAACAGTTCGACGTCATCGAACTCAATGAAGCCTTTGCCAGCCAGGGCCTGGCGGTGCTGCGCACGCTCGGCATTGCTGATGACGACGAGCGGGTCAACCGCAATGGTGGCGCCATTGCGCTCGGTCATCCCTTGGGCATGTCGGGCGCCCGCATTACCGGCACAGCGGCGCTGGAGCTTGCGGAAGCCCGCGGAAAATACTCGCTGTCGACGATGTGCATCGGCGTCGGGCAAGGGATCGCCATCGCACTGGAAAGGGTTTGAGGGCGCGGTACGTCAGATCCCGAGAGACCGCCACATCCCCAACTCCCGGCGCTCCAGCGCCATACCCACCTTATCACAGGCGCAGATCCTGGGACCGGATGTCCCATTTGGCCGATGCATCAGGGCAGAATGGTAGCAGGAGAGCCAGGGTACTCGCCGGGGCCGCGTATGACACTCCGCGCGGCGTCTCAGCCCTCTAACACTCTTTCATGACGCTCGCGTAATGAGTTGAAGACGCTTCCGGGCAGCCTTAGTTTCGCATCTTCGAAAAAACGCCGGTTCAACGCGTCGAAGTCTGCATCCGGATCGGCCGTAAGCAAGGCGATCTCGTCAAAGAAATCCAGTTCGGAGTCCGAAAGCGTTGAATTTGGTGCGGGTTGTGCACCCCACACGTCCCAGGGCAGGACTTCGCGACCGTTGAGGGTGGCGAGGTCGCGGATCAGGTTACCGGCGACGAACCACAGACCACGAAGCTGCGCGAACTCGATGCCGAACAAGTTCGGATCGAGTTCTCCGCGCCGGCATCTGCGCCAGGCGTCGGACGCGGTCAAGAACTGGTCGCGTGGAACGTCATGGATGTCGAAGCCAATTCCGAGCTTGCGGATGAAAACCTGGTCGAGCTGGCTGTCCAACAGCGCCCAGCGTCCATCACTTGCTTTCCAGTATTCGCCGACCCAGTGATCTTCGAATTTGCCGGGGTTAAAGTAGGCGCCGAAGCCTCCCCGGCCTCGAGCGGGAACGCCGTGGTGGCGAAGGATTGCGATGGACAGTAACATGTAGTGGCGGCAAATGCCGACCAGGCGCTTCCCGGGCGCCCGGGCACAGGAGAGCGGACGATCGTCAAGCGCCAGCAACGCATCAACCATCTTCTCGATCGGGCGGATATGGCTTTCGGCGCGGCGGGCGTCGGGAACCTTGTAACCATAGAGTGGTTCTGCGGCGTGTTCGTAGATCAGCAGAGCCTGCACCGTGCGGGCGACCCCCGATGGATCGGACGGCAGCATTTCGAGGAGTGCGGAATGGCGCCCGGGCGAGCTGAAGAGTGAATGCTTCGTATAATGTTGAAGCTTGCGATGCTGAGCGCGGTCGTTGTGCTCGCAATGGTTGGAAAGGATTTTGACATTCATATTACAACCTCCTGCGGGGCCAGATGCCGGTTCGCCTGTTCTGCCACAGCGTTCAATCGGGTGTTTGATCCGCGTTGCGGAGATTTGAGCGCTGGTTCGTCCGCCCGCGGTGCATCTCAGGCGAGCATCGCGGCATCACGGCACCGGAGCTTTCGGGAGCCGCGAGAAAGTCGCAGGCGGCGCTGTGGATCTGCGCCAGGCAGGCGATAGCAATTGCACTCGCGGACTCGAAAAAGGTCTGAGGCTGGTTACGCGTGGGGCTTCCGGCACGTGCCGGCAGATCCGGGTCGGTTGCGCGCCAGATCAGGCTTCTGTAGAAATCGGGCATGCTGATCCGACCCGCAAATAACGACGACCGAAGCGCCATCTGGAGGATCATCGGCCCGACAATCCGCGCCGGTGAGACCTATGCGCTGGATCGAGATCTCTCCGAAGGTGATGCGCTGGCCTACTGGATGGGACCGGACCGCGAGACCTTCGTCGCCGAAGAGGATGGCGTCATCCTCGGCACCTATTATATCAAGGCCAATCAGGCCGGCGGCGGGCGCCATGTCTGCAATTGCGGCTATATGACCGATGCCGCGGCGGCTGGCCGTGGCGTCGCCCGCCGCATGCACGAGCATTCGCTGGAGCATGCCCGCGTCCGCGGCTTTCGGGCCATGCAGTTCAATTTCGTCGTCAGCAGTAATCGCCGCGCCGTCGAGCTGTGGCAATCTCTCGGCTTCGACATCGTCGGCCGGCTTCCCGGCGTCTTCCTCCATCCGACCGACGGTTATGTCGACGCACTGGTGATGTTCCGCACCCTGTAGAATTGTACGGAAAAAACATGTGAGGGCGGTGTCGAAATCGCAGCGCTTCAAACGTCATTGATCGTAGGCGAGATGCGGCAAGCCGGCCGCAGCTTCGCGATCACTGTCGGCATGGAGGTTGGAAGCATGAGTGTTCCCTATCGTTGGGTCATCGTCGCCGTCGGCGCTTTGATGTCCTGTGTGGCAATCGGCGCAATGTTCTCGCTGGCGATTTTCCAGGAGCCGATCGCGAGCGCGACCGGCTGGTCGCATGTCGGCATTGCCAGCGCGATGACGCTGAATTTCATCGTCATGGGCTTCGGCGGTTTCCTCTGGGGCGCGGCCAGTGACCGCTTCGGGCCGCGCATCGTGGTGATGATCGGATCCGTGCTGCTCGGTCTGGCGCTGGTACTGGCGAGCCGCGCCGAAACGCTCATTCAATTCCAGCTGACCTACGGACTCCTGGTCGGATTGGCCGCCAGCGCCTTCTTCGCGCCGATGATCGCGGCGACGACCGCTTGGTTCGACGAGAACCGCGGCCTTGCCGTGTCGCTGGTCTCCGCCGGCATGGGCGTCGCGCCGATGACGATCTCGCCTTTCGCGCGCTGGCTGATCTCGGCCTATGACTGGCGGCCGGCCATGTTGATCATCGGCATCGCGACCTGGGTGCTGCTGGTGCCGGCGGCTATGCTGGTCAGGCGTCCGCCTGTCGAGAGCGTCGATGCGGGAAGCGAATTTGCCGCCGAAGGCGCCCGGCCACAGCTGTCGAAAGTCTTCCGCTCGCCGCAATTCATCGTGCTCGGCCTCACCTTCTTTGCCTGCTGTGCGGCCCATTCCGGCCCGATCTTCCACATGGTGAACTATGCGACGATCTGCGGCGTCGCACCGATGGCTGCCGTCAGCATCTATAGCGTCGAAGGCCTGGCGGGGCTGGGCGGTCGGCTGCTCTATGGCAGCCTCGCCGACAGGCTCGGGGTAAAGCCGGTCTTGGTCGCCGGCCTCACGGTGCAGGCGGCAGCGCTTGCGACCTATCTCTTCGTCAGCGAATTGACCGAATTCTACGCGCTCGCCATCGTCTTCGGCAGCGCCTATGGCGGGGTGATGCCGCTCTATGCGGTGTTGGCGCGGGAGTATTTCGGCCAGCGCATCATCGGTACCGTGCTTGGCGCGGCGACGATGCTTTCCAGCCTCGGCATGGCCTTCGGTCCTCTTATCGGCGGCTGGATCTTCGATACTTTTGCCAATTATTCCTGGCTGTTCATCGGCTCGGCGATGGTCGGTCTCGGAGCGGCGGCAATCGCCCTTGCCTTCCCGCCTCTCGCCCGCCAAAAGTCGCAGCCGGCCTTCGGCGTGTCTTCGTGAGGCAAACCCCAAGGCTTCTCTGCGGCGCTGCGGTTGTAAGGGCTCGAACGCTACGAGAAATCCGACACGAAACCGTCCATTGTCGTGTTCAGCCGCCCGAGGATCGTCAGCAGAATCTGCTGCTTGCGGGCGCGCCGCGCCGCAGCAGAGGTCATGTCGGCATCGAAGATCGCCGAGAAGGTGGCGCGGTTGGAAACATTGAAGAAGCAGAGGCCGCTCAACGTCATATGGATTTCCATCGGCGTGACGACCTGATGGAAGAGCTCCTTCTGGTATCCGAGGCGCAGGCATTGATCGATGCGTTGCAGGATCGGCCGGTGCAGCTCCCCGACCAGCGACGAGGCCGTTAAGTATTTCGCCTCGTTGAGGTTTTCACTGACAATCAACTTGACATATGTGGGGTGATCGAAGTGAAAATCGAAGCAGAAATCCACGAGGTTCTTCAGCGACTGGCGGGGATCGTCCTCGCCGAGATTGACCTTCGCCTCCGCGACGCGGATGCGCGCATAGGCATTTTCGAGCACGGCGACGTAGAGCTTCGCCTTCGAATTGAAGTAGTAGTAGATCATCCGCTTGCTGCGGCGGGTCTTCTGCGCAATGCTGTCGATCGTCGTACCGGCGTAACCCCGCCGGGCAAATTGATCCTCCGCCGCTTCGAGAATGTCGGCGCGGGTCTGGTCGGGATCGTTGGTGCGCTGCTGCCGCTGATATTTTTGCGTCGCTTGCGACTTGGCGGATTTAGCTCCACTTTCAGCCATGGTTCCTCACTGACCAGCCACATGTAATCGCCCTTATCGCGACCTTTGGCCTGCTTTGCAAGCATGGTCGTTCTCGAACATTCTCACAACCCTTCAACAGCCGTATCGCCGGTCGACACTGGGACTTCCTTCCCTTTGCGTTTGGGAAAATATGTACTAGTTCGAACATTTTTGAAGCGACAATATTGGTAGAAAAATAGAAAAAATATGAGAGTTGAATTTCCATGGCTGCAGCCGCTTTTATGTTAAATGGATGAATTTGCACATTATATAGATTGGAGATGGGAATAAATCGGAGGAGTTGACAGATATTCGATCATTTGGCTATCTTTGCACCAATATGAACATTTGTCGGAGGCGCTTGGAACGGAGAAGGCGCCTACGGCTGCGGGGAGGGGCTCACAGTGAGCTATCAATTCGATTTCAGCGTGATTTTCGACGCCTGGCCCCGGCTTCTCTATGGATGCTGGTTGACGCTTGCGATCTCCACCAAGGCGATGGCGATGGGCTTTGCCATCGGCCTTGTCTGCGCAACCTTGCGCCGGACCGGGTTCGGGCCGTTCGTCTGGCTGGTGAAGGGTTTCATCGAGATCATCCGCAATACCCCCTTTCCGGTGCAGGCCTTCTTCATCTATCTCGGCCTGCCGTCGATCGGCATCAGGCTGGCGCCCGACACGGCCGCTGTCGTCGCCCTCGGTCTCAACGGCGGCGCCTATGCGGCTGAGATCATCCGCGGCGGGGTGGAATCGATTCATAAGGGCCAGGTCGAGGCCGGTCGCGCACTCGGCCTGAACGGTTTCCAGGTGTTCCGCCACATCATCCTCAGGCCGGCGCTGCGCGTCAGCTTTCCTGCACTTGCGAGCCAGTTCATCCTGTTGATGCTCACCTCCAGCGTCGTCGCCTCGATATCGGCGATGGAGCTGGCCAGCATCGGTCAAGAGCTGGAATCGGCGACCTTTCGCAGTTTCGAAGTCTACCTGACCCTGACCGGTCTTTATCTCGGGATGTCCGCCATGCTGACGGGACTGTTCTCCGTGATCGAGCGCGGCCTTCTCTCCTATCCGACGCGGTGACGGCCATGGTTCAGACACTCGGCCTCAACCAGATCGTCATCTTGCTCGAAGCGTTCCACTGGACGATCCTGCTCGCAGCCATCGCCTTCGTCTGCGGCGCCATCGGAGGGCTCTGCATTGCCCTGATCCGCACCGCACCGTTCCCGCCACTGCGAGGCACGGCGGCGGCGTTCATCATCATCTTTCAGGGCACACCACTGCTGATGCAGCTCTTCGTGATCTATTACGGCCTGCCATTGGTCGGCATCACGGTGAACGCCTGGATCGCCGTTGCCGCCGGCCTGACGCTGCATGCGAGCGCCTATCTGGGCGAGATCTGGCGCAGCACCATCATGGCGCTGCCGAAGGGACAGGAGGAGGCGGCCAAGGCGCTTGGGCTCGGATATCGAACCCGCATCGTCTACGTCATCCTGCCGCAGGCGCTGCGGATTTCGCTGCCGAGCACGGTCGGTTTCCTGGTGCAACTGGTCAAAGGCACGTCTCTTGCCGCCATCATCGGCTTTACCGAGCTGACTCGTGCCGGGCAGATCGTGTCCAACGCGACCTATCAGCCGCTCATCGTCTTCGGTCTCGTCGGCGCGCTCTACTTCGCGCTGTGTTGGCCGCTGTCGCACTTCAGTTTCCAACTGGAAAAACGCTTTGCGAGCGCTCGCTAGCGCGCGCAGGGAACAACGCTAAAGGGCAAGGAGGAAGCCTAATGATGAAGAAGTCCAATCTGTTGAGGAAAGCCTGGGGGGCTGTGGGGGCAGTCGGTTTCGGCTTTTTCGTCGCATTCGGTGGGGGCAGCGCCGATGCGCAGAGCTTTGCGGAACTGAAGGCCAACGGCAAGATCGTGATCGGCATTCAGGGTGAGAACCCGCCATGGGGGTTCGTCGACGAAAGCAATCAGAGCGCTGGCTTCGATGCCGATTTCGCCAAGCTTCTCGGTGAGGAGATCGGAGTGCCGGTCGAGTTCAATCGCGTCGCCGTCGCCAACCGCATCCCGACATTGATGACCAACAAGGTCGATGCGCTGATTGCCGTGATGGGCATGTATCCCGATCGCGCCAAGGTGGTGCAGTTCACCAAGCCCTATTCGGCGATCGACATCATGCTGCTCGCCAAGCCGGAGACAAACATCAAGGCGCCGGCCGACCTCAAGGGCTTGCGGATAGCCGTTGCCCGCTCTTCCGCACAGGATACGCAAGTGACCAAGAACGCTCCCGAAGGCGCGACGATCCAACGCTTCGATGACGATGCTACCGCCATCCAGGCCTTTCTTTCCGGTCAGGTCGATGCGCTCGGTGCCAACAACACGTACTTCCTCAGCATCGCCAAAATCGCGCCGGACTTCAAATTCGAAAAGAAACTGCAGTTCAACCGGCAATATAACGGTATCTCCGTGCGTCCCGGCCAAAAGCAGTTCGTCGAGGAGCTGAACGCCTTCATCGACAAGGTGCGCGCCGACGGCCGCCTCGAGAAAATCTACCAAAAATGGCTTGGCCAGGACGTGCCCGACTTCCCGGACTCGCTGCCTGATATTCCCTTCACCGTTCAATAACAAAGCCGACGGAGGAAGACGCCGTGAATACGATGGCGAAAATTTCGGAGAATGCCATTGCCGATCCGATGATCGTCATGGAAGAGGTGGACAAGTATTACGGCGCCTTCCATGCTCTCAAAAGTATCAACCTGACGGTGAAGCAGGGCGAGAAAGTCGTTCTCTGCGGGCCGTCTGGGTCGGGCAAATCGACTCTCATCCGTTGCATCAACTATCTCGAGAACTTCGCCAGCGGACGGGTCGTCGTCGACGGCATCGAGTTAAAGTCAGGCGCCTCGATCGACGCCATCCGTCGTGAGGTCGGCATGGTCTTCCAGCAGTTCAATCTCTTCCCCCATATGACGGTATTGAGGAACTGCATGCTTGCGCCGATGAAAGTGCGCGGAATGAAAGCGCCGCAAGCAGAAGAGATCGCGCGCGCCTATCTGGAGCGCGTGCGCATCTCGGATCAGGTGCACAAATATCCGGCGCAGCTTTCCGGCGGCCAGCAGCAGCGCGTGGCGATCGCCCGCGCGCTCTGCATGGATCCAAAGGTGATGCTCTTCGACGAGCCGACCTCGGCGCTCGATCCCGAAATGGTCAAGGAGGTGCTCGACACCATGATCTCACTCGCCGGCGAAGGGCGAACGATGATCTGCGTTACCCACGAAATGGGTTTTGCCCGCGCCGTCGCCGATCGCGTGATCTTCATGGCGAATGGCGAGATCATCGAGGAGGCGCCACCCGAGGAATTCTTCACCGCACCTAGGAACGAGCGCACGCGTGCTTTTCTCGGACAGATTCTCGGGCACTGAAAGCGGGAAGAGAATAATGCCAATCGATTACGGTGTTCACACCTTCGGCTTCGTCTGGGACGCGACGGCGGTCGATGCCATCGCCAGGCTGGCGGATCAGGGTTTTAGGAAATTCCAGCTGCTTGCCAGTGATCCGCATTTCAATATCCGTCATCACGGTTCGACGGACTGGATCGCGCTCAGGAACGGCATCGCCGCTACTGGCGGAAAGCTGGTCGCGCTCGACCTGCCGGTCGGCGACTATAATCTCGCCAGCCCTTTGCCCGATGTGACGGAGTTTGCTGTCGGCGCCTATGGTAGAGCAATCGAAGCAGCCGCCTTTCTCGGCAGCCGCTATGTCACGGTGAGTTCAGGGCGCAAACACGCGCTCATCGCCGCGACACCGGGCGTGCTGGAAGATATCGTCGCTGACTGCCTCGTCCGGCTGGCCGACCACGCCGCCGCCTGCGGAATCCGTCTTCTCTTCGAAAACCACCCGATCGGTGTCTTCCCGGATGCGGCCTCGATCCGATCGGTGCTCGACCGCTGCGGCCGGGACAATGTCGACGTCGTCTATGACGTCGCCAATGCCCGGGCGATCGGCGAGGATCCGTCCGCCGGCCTGGAAATGCTGAAGGACCGGGTTCGCGTCGTCCACCTCTCGGATGCCGACCACGGCAAATGGCAGCACGCGCCGATCGGCTCGGGACAGATCGACTTCCGGCCGATCCTGAAGACCATCGAAGATCTTCGCTTCGACGGCGACGTGGTCATCGAAATCATCTCGGAAAATCCGTTGGCGGACGCGGTCGCCTCTCGCACCCGCCTGCAAACCCTCTTGTGACTGAAACGGAATAGTTGAAAGCATGGCAAATATTTCCATCGGCATCATCGGCGCAGGCCTGATCGGCCGTAAGCATATCAAGCAGATCATCGAACATCCCGATTTCGACCTTGCCGGCATCGCTGACGTCAACCGCGACAGCGTCTCCGCGCAATATCCGGATATTGCGGTGTTCAAGGATTACAAGTCGTTGCTCGACGAGGCGCGCCCGCAGGCCGTCATCATTGCTTCGCCCAATCAGAGCCATGCGGCCATCGGCATCGAATGTGCGCGCCTCGGCATCGATATACTGATCGAAAAACCGGTCACAGATACGCTCGCAAGTGCAGCCGATCTGCTCCTGGAAATTCGCGCAAACAATGTCCGGACACTTGTCGGTCACCATCGCCGCCATCATGACCAGGTTAAGACGCTGAGACGCCTTCTGAGTGAAGGGTTGATCGGCAACCTTGTCGGCGTCTCGGCCATCTGGGCCGCTTACAAGCCCGATGATTACTTCCGGATCGCGCCCTGGCGCACTCAGCCTGGCGGCGGACCGATCCTGATCAACCTCATTCACGAGATCGATTTCCTGCGTTACACGGCAGGTGAGATCCGCGGTGTCAGCGCCATCTCCTCAAGCCGCCAAAGACAATTTCCCGTCGAGGATACCGCCGGCGCCCTGTTCGAGTTCGATGGAGGATGCATCGGCACGTTCTTTGCGAGCGACAGCGCGGTTTCGCCCTGGACGACCGAGCAGGGCGTCGGCGAAGCGGTCGAATTTCCGTTCAGCGGAGAGAGCAGCTACCGCTTTGTCGGCAGTCGCGGCTCGCTGGAATTTCCGAGCCTGGTCCATTGGGAGCAGGCAGAAGGCGGCCAGAACTGGAACGAGCCGGTCCGGTCCCAGCGGCTTTTCGCAAGCTTCATCGATCCCTATCGCGCGCAGCTCGATCATTTTCGTGATGTCGTTCGCGGCGAGGCGGAGTCTCTGCTCACAGTCGAGGACGGCGCGCGTACGCTGATTGCGACGCTTGCGGTGGCGGAGGCAGCGGTATCGGGAACTCGCATCGATCTCCAAGATCGTTACGAGGCGCTCGCTGCCGCAAAATTCCCGCCGACGTCGCAACACACAAATCCAAAGAAAGCATCCTGACATGAAGCCGATCTTCGTTTTGAACGGTTCCAACCTCAATCTGCTGGGCCAACGCGAACCGCATATCTACGGCAGCACGACGCTCGCCGATATCGAAACCATCTGCCATGCGAGCTCTGCAGGCCGAAAGCATGGAGTCGTCTTCCGGCAATCCAACCACGAGGGCGAGCTGATCGAGTGGATCCACGAGGCCCGCAGTTCCGCTGACGCGATCGTCATCAATGCCGGCGCCTATACTCATACATCTCTTGCGATCCATGACGCGCTGAAAACCTTCGAAGGCCCGATCATCGAGCTGCACATCACCAATGTTCATCGGCGCGAGAGTTTTCGTCACCACTCCTACATTTCCTTCGCAGCGACCGGTGTGATCTGCGGCCTTGGGCCGGATGGTTATGAGTTGGCACTCGAGGCGGCCTCGCGGCTCGTCGCCAAGACCATGACGACCTAACAACTATCGCAAGGATCACTTCGATGAAGACCTCGATTGCGACCGTTTCATTGAGCGGCGACCTCAGCGACAAGCTGGAGGCGATCGCCAAGGCCGGCTTCGACGGGGTGGAGATTTTCGAGAATGATTTCCTGATCTTCGACGAGAG